>NZ_JBXARH010000017.1:0-588 GCF_058808055.1 Pseudomonas sp. GW821-FHT11G12 | reverse complement strand
GCGCCGTTGGCAGTCGGATGAGCATCGTTGTGATCCAGGGTGTAGCTGTAGCTCACGACACCCGTCGTAGCGTTGAAGCCTGTAATCGTCAGCGTGCTGCCCAACGGAGTCGTGACCGATTGCGGGAAGCCTGCGGCCACGCCATTGGTGACGACGGCGATTCCGCCGACAGTCAACGTGGTGACACCGTCCAGTGCAGTGATGGTGAACGTGCCGCTCTGAGTCAGGGCGGTGGCATCCGGTGCACTGCCGGTGCTGAGATTTTTCTCGAAGACGGTGAGTTCACCACCGTTCACATCGAGACCACTGATGGTCACCGGATCGTCGTTGTTGTGAATCTGCAGAACAAGATTCGCAGTGCTGGTATCGCCGTCCGAGTCGGTGATGGTGTAGGTGAAAGTTTCAGTCCCGTTGCCGCCACCATGCAGGTTTTTGAAGTCCGCATCGTTGGTGTTCAGCGTATAGGTGTAAGTGCCGTTGGCGTTCAACACCAGCGTGCCGTAGGTCCCTGTGAAAGTACCGGCAGTGATCGGCCCGGCATTGGGACCGGTTGGGACGCGGTCAGCGCCTTGCACGTCGTTGGTCAGG
>NZ_JBXARH010000016.1:0-1310 GCF_058808055.1 Pseudomonas sp. GW821-FHT11G12 | reverse complement strand
TGTCCCGTCCTGAATAAGGTTTACACCTTCTGATCTATTTTCAGGAGGACGTAATGGAGGCGGCTAAAAGGCGTAGTCAGCGAGACTACACGCTGACTTTTAAATTGTCGGTCGTGGATCAGGTCGAAAGAGGCGAGCTGAGTTATAAAGAGGCTCAGGAGCGCTACGGGATTCAAGGCAAAACGACTGTTCTGATGTGGTTACGCAAGCACGGTCGGCAGGATTGGAGCCCGGGCACATACATTGGCTCGCCGAGGATGGGGTCTATGCCCGACAAAAACCGCTCATTGACGCCAGAGCAACGTATCAAAGAGCTTGAAGAGCAGTTGGCTCTGTCCAATCAGAAAGCCCAGTTTTTCGAGGCAGTCGTGGACGTGCTGAAAAATGACTACGGTCTCTCTGTCGTAAAAAAGCGTCCCGGCAAGTCCTCGCCCAAAAACGAATCCAAAACCTGAGCATCAGCAGGGCTTGCCAGTTCATGGGGATAAGCCGACAGGCTTACTACAAGCGCAATCGCGCCGATGCGGCTCGGTTCGTTCTGGATCAGCAAGTTGCCGATTTCGTTCAGCAAAAGCGTCAGCGACAGCCACGCCTGGGCACCCGAAAGCTGCATTACTTGCTGCATTGTCAGCCTCGACGTGAGCTGCAAGTGGGTCGAGATCGGTTGTTTTCAATTCTGCGCGAAAGGCGTTTGTTGGTGGCACGCAAACGCGCTTACCACAAGACAACTGACAGCCATCATCGCTTTCGGCGTCATCCAAACCTACTCAAGGCAGGCCCTGACCAAATTGTTCCAAGCGGCCCTGAGCAAGTCTGGGTGGCTGACATCACCTATCTGCCCACTCAGGAAGGTGTGGCTTATCTGAGCCTTGTGACGGATGCCTTTTCACGAAAGATCGTGGGTTATCACGTCCATGAAAGCCTGCACACTGAATCGGTAGCGCAAGCGCTACGCCGGGCGGTGAAACAGCGTCGGACGGAACAACCTCTGGTTCATCACTCGGACAGAGGCAGCCAGTATTGCTCAGGCATGTACCAGGAGCTGCATGCGAAACACGGCATCAGGTGTTCGATGACGGACGGCTATGACTGCTACCAAAACGCCTTGGCAGAGCGGGTCAACGGGATATTGAAGACGGAGCTTTTGCTCCAGCGACCACAGGACTTGATGCAGGCGAAAAAGATGGTGAGTGAGTCGGTCTCGATCTACAACCGTGAGCGTCCGCACCTGTCTTTGAAATACAAAACGCCCGATGCGATGCATCGGGCGCTGGAGTGAAACAGGTGTAAACCTATTTCAGGACTAGACA
>NZ_JBXARH010000015.1:0-5342 GCF_058808055.1 Pseudomonas sp. GW821-FHT11G12 | reverse complement strand
TCGGCGATGCATCGTTTCACTTCTGAGTTCGGGATGGGATCAGGTGGTTCCAACGCTCTATGGTCGTCAAGAAATTCGGGTACTGAGTCGTGACCAGAGGGCCTCGCTTCAGCAAATTGGGTATGGGATAGTTTTCGGTGTTTTTGTGAACTCGAACTTTCGGTTCGTTTCGTCTTCACACACCGCAATCTGGTCTCTTTCGAGTTCGCAAATTGCTTGGGTGTTATATGGTCAAGCCTCACGGGCAATTAGTATTGGTTAGCTCAACGCCTCACAGCGCTTACACACCCAACCTATCAACGTCGTAGTCTTCGACGGCCCTTCAGGGAACTCAAGGTTCCAGTGAGATCTCATCTTGAGGCAAGTTTCCCGCTTAGATGCTTTCAGCGGTTATCTTTTCCGAACATAGCTACCCGGCAATGCCACTGGCGTGACAACCGGAACACCAGAGGTTCGTCCACTCCGGTCCTCTCGTACTAGGAGCAGCCCCTCTCAAATCTCAAACGTCCACGGCAGATAGGGACCGAACTGTCTCACGACGTTCTAAACCCAGCTCGCGTACCACTTTAAATGGCGAACAGCCATACCCTTGGGACCGGCTTCAGCCCCAGGATGTGATGAGCCGACATCGAGGTGCCAAACACCGCCGTCGATATGAACTCTTGGGCGGTATCAGCCTGTTATCCCCGGAGTACCTTTTATCCGTTGAGCGATGGCCCTTCCATACAGAACCACCGGATCACTAAGACCTACTTTCGTACCTGCTCGACGTGTCTGTCTCGCAGTCAAGCGCGCTTTTGCCTTTATACTCTACGACCGATTTCCGACCGGTCTGAGCGCACCTTCGTACTCCTCCGTTACTCTTTAGGAGGAGACCGCCCCAGTCAAACTACCCACCATACACTGTCCTCGATCCGGATAACGGACCTGAGTTAGAACCTCAAAGTTGCCAGGGTGGTATTTCAAGGATGGCTCCACGCAAACTGGCGTTCACGCTTCAAAGCCTCCCACCTATCCTACACAAGCAAATTCAAAGTCCAGTGCAAAGCTATAGTAAAGGTTCACGGGGTCTTTCCGTCTAGCCGCGGATACACTGCATCTTCACAGCGATTTCAATTTCACTGAGTCTCGGGTGGAGACAGCGCCGCCATCGTTACGCCATTCGTGCAGGTCGGAACTTACCCGACAAGGAATTTCGCTACCTTAGGACCGTTATAGTTACGGCCGCCGTTTACCGGGGCTTCGATCAAGAGCTTCGCGTTAGCTAACCCCATCAATTAACCTTCCGGCACCGGGCAGGCGTCACACCCTATACGTCCACTTTCGTGTTTGCAGAGTGCTGTGTTTTTAATAAACAGTCGCAGCGGCCTGGTATCTTCGACCGGCATGGGCTTACGGAGCAAGTCCTTCACCCTCACCGGCGCACCTTCTCCCGAAGTTACGGTGCCATTTTGCCTAGTTCCTTCACCCGAGTTCTCTCAAGCGCCTTGGTATTCTCTACCCAACCACCTGTGTCGGTTTGGGGTACGGTTCCTGGTTACCTGAAGCTTAGAAGCTTTTCTTGGAAGCATGGCATCAACCACTTCGTCGCCTAATGGCAACTCGTCATCAGCTCTCGGCCTTAGAATCCCGGATTTACCTAAGATTCCAGCCTACCACCTTAAACTTGGACAACCAACGCCAAGCTGGCCTAGCCTTCTCCGTCCCTCCATCGCAATAACCAGAAGTACAGGAATATTAACCTGTTTTCCATCGACTACGCTTTTCAGCCTCGCCTTAGGGACCGACTAACCCTGCGTCGATTAACGTTGCGCAGGAAACCTTGGTCTTTCGGCGTGGGTGTTTTTCACACCCATTGTCGTTACTCATGTCAGCATTCGCACTTCTGATACCTCCAGCAAGCTTCTCAACTCACCTTCACAGGCTTACAGAACGCTCCTCTACCGCATCACTTACGTGATACCCGTAGCTTCGGTGTATGGTTTGAGCCCCGTTACATCTTCCGCGCAGGCCGACTCGACTAGTGAGCTATTACGCTTTCTTTAAAGGGTGGCTGCTTCTAAGCCAACCTCCTAGCTGTCTAAGCCTTCCCACATCGTTTCCCACTTAACCATAACTTTGGGACCTTAGCTGACGGTCTGGGTTGTTTCCCTTTTCACGACGGACGTTAGCACCCGCCGTGTGTCTCCCATGCTCGGCACTTGTAGGTATTCGGAGTTTGCATCGGTTTGGTAAGTCGGGATGACCCCCTAGCCGAAACAGTGCTCTACCCCCTACAGTGATACATGAGGCGCTACCTAAATAGCTTTCGAGGAGAACCAGCTATCTCCGAGCTTGATTAGCCTTTCACTCCGATCCACAGGTCATCCGCTAACTTTTCAACGGTAGTCGGTTCGGTCCTCCAGTCAGTGTTACCTAACCTTCAACCTGCCCATGGATAGATCGCCCGGTTTCGGGTCTATTCCCAGCGACTAGACGCCCTATTAAGACTCGCTTTCGCTACGCCTCCCCTATTCGGTTAAGCTCGCCACTGAAAATAAGTCGCTGACCCATTATACAAAAGGTACGCAGTCACAGAACAAAGTCTGCTCCCACTGCTTGTACGCATACGGTTTCAGGATCTATTTCACTCCCCTCTCCGGGGTTCTTTTCGCCTTTCCCTCACGGTACTAGTTCACTATCGGTCAGTCAGTAGTATTTAGCCTTGGAGGATGGTCCCCCCATATTCAGACAAAGTTTCTCGTGCTCCGTCCTACTCGATTTCATGACTAAGAGATTTTCGCGTACAGGGCTATCACCCACTATGGCCGCACTTTCCAGAGCGTTCCGCTAATCTCAAAGCCACTTAAGGGCTAGTCCCCGTTCGCTCGCCACTACTAAGGGAATCTCGGTTGATTTCTTTTCCTCAGGGTACTTAGATGTTTCAGTTCCCCTGGTTCGCCTCTTGCACCTATGTATTCAGTACAAGATAACCATCTTATGATGGCTGGGTTCCCCCATTCAGACATCTCCGGATCAAAGTCTGTTTGCCGACTCCCCGAAGCTTTTCGCAGGCTACCACGTCTTTCATCGCCTCTGACTGCCAAGGCATCCACCGTATGCGCTTCTTCACTTGACCATATAACCCCAAGCAATCTGGTTATACTGTGAAGACGACATTCGCCGAAAATTCGAATTTCTCAACTAAGAGAACTCACAAATTTTACCTTAGCCTGATCACCACCAGTGAAAGTGGATCTCAGTCTATCTTTCTATCACATACCCAAATTTTTAAAGAACGAACTAGTCAAAGACTAGAAATCAACATTCACCATCCACTCGATGGAATGCTCATTTCTAAGCTCTTACTTCAGAAGCAGTAGTGGTGGAGCCAAGCGGGATCGAACCGCTGACCTCCTGCGTGCAAGGCAGGCGCTCTCCCAGCTGAGCTATGGCCCCGTATTTCTACAGGCGTTTCCCACACAAAATTGGTGGGTCTGGGCAGATTCGAACTGCCGACCTCACCCTTATCAGGGGTGCGCTCTAACCAACTGAGCTACAGACCCAATTTCGGGCTGCTTCTTTCGTCTTCTTCAATGAATCAAGCAATTCGTGTGGGAACTTATGGAGCAGCTGATGTCGTCGATTAAGGAGGTGATCCAGCCGCAGGTTCCCCTACGGCTACCTTGTTACGACTTCACCCCAGTCATGAATCACACCGTGGTAACCGTCCTCCCGAAGGTTAGACTAGCTACTTCTGGTGCAACCCACTCCCATGGTGTGACGGGCGGTGTGTACAAGGCCCGGGAACGTATTCACCGCGACATTCTGATTCGCGATTACTAGCGATTCCGACTTCACGCAGTCGAGTTGCAGACTGCGATCCGGACTACGATCGGTTTTATGGGATTAGCTCCACCTCGCGGCTTGGCAACCCTTTGTACCGACCATTGTAGCACGTGTGTAGCCCAGGCCGTAAGGGCCATGATGACTTGACGTCATCCCCACCTTCCTCCGGTTTGTCACCGGCAGTCTCCTTAGAGTGCCCACCATTACGTGCTGGTAACTAAGGACAAGGGTTGCGCTCGTTACGGGACTTAACCCAACATCTCACGACACGAGCTGACGACAGCCATGCAGCACCTGTCTCAATGTTCCCGAAGGCACCAATCCATCTCTGGAAAGTTCATTGGATGTCAAGGCCTGGTAAGGTTCTTCGCGTTGCTTCGAATTAAACCACATGCTCCACCGCTTGTGCGGGCCCCCGTCAATTCATTTGAGTTTTAACCTTGCGGCCGTACTCCCCAGGCGGTCAACTTAATGCGTTAGCTGCGCCACTAAGAGCTCAAGGCTCCCAACGGCTAGTTGACATCGTTTACGGCGTGGACTACCAGGGTATCTAATCCTGTTTGCTCCCCACGCTTTCGCACCTCAGTGTCAGTATCAGTCCAGGTGGTCGCCTTCGCCACTGGTGTTCCTTCCTATATCTACGCATTTCACCGCTACACAGGAAATTCCACCACCCTCTACCATACTCTAGCTCGCCAGTTTTGGATGCAGTTCCCAGGTTGAGCCCGGGGATTTCACATCCAACTTAACGAACCACCTACGCGCGCTTTACGCCCAGTAATTCCGATTAACGCTTGCACCCTCTGTATTACCGCGGCTGCTGGCACAGAGTTAGCCGGTGCTTATTCTGTCGGTAACGTCAAAATTGCAGAGTATTAATCTACAACCCTTCCTCCCAACTTAAAGTGCTTTACAATCCGAAGACCTTCTTCACACACGCGGCATGGCTGGATCAGGCTTTCGCCCATTGTCCAATATTCCCCACTGCTGCCTCCCGTAGGAGTCTGGACCGTGTCTCAGTTCCAGTGTGACTGATCATCCTCTCAGACCAGTTACGGATCGTCGCCTTGGTGAGCCATTACCTCACCAACTAGCTAATCCGACCTAGGCTCATCTGATAGCGCAAGGCCCGAAGGTCCCCTGCTTTCTCCCGTAGGACGTATGCGGTATTAGCGTTCCTTTCGAAACGTTGTCCCCCACTACCAGGCAGATTCCTAGGCATTACTCACCCGTCCGCCGCTGAATCCAGGAGCAAGCTCCTTTCATCCGCTCGACTTGCATGTGTTAGGCCTGCCGCCAGCGTTCAATCTGAGCCATGATCAAACTCTTCAGTTCAAACATCTTTGGGTTTTGAGAAAACCCTAAACTTGGCTCAGCAATCGTTGGTTACATCTTTGATTTCTCGCGGAGTAACTTGTGATGCTGATAATCTTTCTGACTATCAGTCTGACTCCACAAGCACCCACACGAATTGCTTGATTCAGTTGTTAAAGAGCGGTTGGTTAAGATCTTTC
>NZ_JBXARH010000014.1:0-94537 GCF_058808055.1 Pseudomonas sp. GW821-FHT11G12 | reverse complement strand
CTACGCCTTTTAGCCGCCTCCATTACGTCCTCCTGAAAATAGATCAGAAGGTGTAAACCTTATTCAGGACGGGACACCGGGCACAAAAAAGGGAGGCCGCATGGCCTCCCTTTTTCAGTGCGATTTGCCGTTACAGGCTGGCAATCCGCGCGTGCTGCTCGGCCAGTTTGCCCAGGGCTTGTTCGGCCTCGGCCAGCTTGGCGCGTTCCTTCTCGATGACTTCGGCCGGAGCCTTGTCAACGAAACCGGCGTTGGACAGCTTGCCGCCGACACGCTGGACTTCGCCCTGCAGACGCAGGATTTCCTTGTCCAGACGCGCCAGTTCGGCGTTCTTGTCGATCAGACCGGCCATCGGCACCAGCACTTCCATCTCGCCAACCAGTGCGGTGGCGGACAGTGGCGCTTCTTCGCCGGCCGCCAGTACGGTGATCGATTCCAGACGCGCCAGCTTCTTCAGCAGCGCTTCGTTCTCGGTCAGGCGGCGCTGGTCTTCAGCGGTGACGTTTTTCAGGTAGATCGGCAGCGGTTTGCCCGGGCCGATGTTCATTTCGCCACGGATGTTCCGCGTGCCGAGCATCAGGCCCTTGAGCCATTCGATGTCGTCTTCGGCTGCCGGATCGATGCGCTCTTCGTTGGCCACCGGCCAGGCTTGCAGCATGATCGTCTTGCCCTGAATGCCGGCCAGCGGCGCGATGCGCTGCCAGATTTCTTCAGTGATGAACGGCATGAACGGATGCGCCAGGCGCAGCGCCACTTCCAGTACGCGAACCAGCGTGCGGCGAGTGCCGCGCTGACGCTCGACCGGCGCGTTTTCGTCCCACAGCACAGGCTTGGACAATTCCAGGTACCAGTCGCAGTACTGGTTCCAGATGAACTCGTACAGCGCTTGTGCCGCCAGGTCGAAACGGAACTGATCCAGTTGGCGGGTCACTTCGGCTTCGGTGCGTTGCAGTTGCGAGATGATCCAGCGATCCGCCAGCGACAGCTCGTAGGCTTCGCCGTTCTGGCCGCAGTCTTCGCCCTTGTCCAAAACATAGCGCGCAGCGTTCCAGATCTTGTTGCAGAAGTTGCGATAGCCTTCGACGCGGCCCATGTCGAACTTGATGTCGCGACCGGTGGACGCCAGCGAGCAGAACGTGAAGCGCAGGGCGTCGGTGCCGTAGCTGGCGATGCCGTCGGCGAACTCGTCGCGGGTCTGCTTCTCGATCTTCTTCGCCAGTTTTGGCTGCATCAGACCGGAGGTGCGTTTCTGCACCAGGGTTTCGAGCTCGATACCGTCGATGATGTCCAGCGGGTCCAGAACGTTGCCCTTGGACTTGGACATCTTCTGGCCCTGGCCATCACGCACCAGACCGTGCACGTAAACGGTCTTGAACGGAACCTGCGGCGTGCCGTCCTCGTTCTTGATCAGGTGCATGGTCAGCATGATCATCCGGGCGACCCAGAAGAAAATGATGTCGAAACCGGTGACCAGAACGTCGGTGGAGTGGAATTTCTTCAGGAACTCGGTCTTTTCCGGCCAGCCCAGGGTGGAGAAGGTCCACAGGCCCGAACTGAACCAGGTGTCGAGAACGTCGTTGTCCTGTTGCAGCGCAACGTCCGGGCCGAGGTTGTGCTTGGCACGTACTTCGGCTTCGTCACGGCCGACGTAGACCTTGCCCGACTCGTCGTACCAGGCCGGAATCCGGTGGCCCCACCACAGCTGACGGCTGATGCACCAGTCCTGGATGTCGCGCATCCACGAGAAGTACATGTTTTCGTACTGCTTCGGCACGAACTGGATACGGCCGTCTTCAACGGCAGCAATCGCAGGCTCGGCCAGCGGCTTGGTGGACACGTACCACTGGTCGGTCAGCCACGGCTCGATGACGGTGCCGGAGCGGTCTCCTTTCGGCACTTTCAGGTTGTGGTCGTCGACGCTGACCAGCAGGCCGGCGGCGTCGAACGCAGCCACGATCTGCTTGCGCGCTTCGAAACGCTCGAGACCGGCGTACTCGGCCGGAATCTTGCCGTCGATGCTGTCGTTCAGCGTGCCGTCGAGGTTGAACACCTGTGCTGCCGGCAGCACGTTGGCGTTCTTGTCGAAGATGTTCAGCAGCGGCAGGTTGTGGCGCTTGCCGACTTCGTAGTCGTTGAAATCGTGGGCCGGGGTGATTTTCACGCAGCCGGTGCCGAATTCAGGGTCGCAGTAATCGTCGGCGATGATCGGAATGCGGCGGCCGACCAGCGGCAGCTCGACAAATTTGCCGATCAGGGCTTTGTAGCGCTCGTCGTTCGGGTTTACCGCGACGGCGGAGTCGCCGAGCATGGTTTCCGGACGGGTGGTCGCGACGATCAGGAAATCGTTGCCTTCAGCGGTTTTCGCACCGTCGGCCAGCGGGTATTTCAGGTTCCACAGGAAACCTTTCTCGTCGTGGTTTTCCACTTCGAGGTCGGAAATCGCTGTGTGCAGCTTGGTGTCCCAGTTGACCAGGCGCTTGCCGCGATAGATCAGACCGTCTTCGTGCAGGCGCACGAACGCTTCTTTAACGGCTTCCGAGAGGCCGTCGTCCATGGTGAAGCGCTCGCGGCTCCAGTCCACGGACGAGCCGAGGCGGCGAATCTGACGGCTGATGTTGCCGCCGGACTGTTCCTTCCACTCCCAGACTTTCTCGAGGAATTTTTCGCGGCCCAGATCGTGGCGATTCTGGCCCTGGGCTTCGAGTTGACGCTCCACCAGCATCTGCGTGGCGATACCGGCGTGGTCGGTGCCCGGTTGCCACAGGGTGTTGCGACCCTGCATGCGGCGGAAACGGATCAGGGCGTCCATGATCGCGTTGTTGAAACCGTGACCCATGTGCAGGCTGCCGGTGACGTTCGGCGGCGGGATCATGATGGTGTAGGAGTCGCCCGCGCCTTGCGGGGCGAAGTAGTTCTCGGACTCCCAGGTGTTGTACCAGGAAGTTTCAATGGCGTGCGGCTGGTAGGTCTTATCCATGCGCGGCGGGACCCTATTGGCATTTATTCAGGAAAAGCCGGGAAGTATAGCGGGGCATGGGGCGCAGGGCGAGCGGGGCGGGCCGGGTGGGGATCTAAAAGTGGGAGCAACCGTGCGACGGCTCCCACCGTCGATTATTCGTACTGGCTCAGAAGCCGTTCCATCCGTGCCTCGAGGCGACGTTTGATTTCGGTTTCGATGTGCGGGGCGAAGTCATCGATCACGTCTTGCATGATCAGTTGCGCAGCGGCGCGCAGTTCGCTGTCCAGGTGCAGCAGCGCGTCGGGGCCTTTGTCCACAGGTGCGACGGGCGCGGTGGCGGGTTTCTCGACGGTAGCGGGTGGCGGTTCGACGGCGGGTGGCTCAGTGGCGACCGAGTCGAACAGCATCGGAATCTGTTCCTGTTCACCATCATCGACCGTATCGGTCAAAAGCGGCGGTTGCAGGTTGTCATCGCCCAGCAACTGGCGGATCGACTCGAGGTCATCCAGCAAGTGCGCGGGTTTTTGCAGCGGTTTTGGAGTGTCCATCGGCGTACTCAGAGTCGCTGTAAACGGTGGTCTTGCAGAGGATAGCCCTGTTCCCGGTAGAAACGGAAACTCTCCCGCGCAGCCGCACGGATCGCCGGATCTTCCACCACCACTTCCGCCACTCGGGCGAACTTGTTGGCGAAGGCCGGGACCTTCAGGTCGAGGTTGACGAGCAAGTCCTGATGCTGGCCGCAGTCATCGCCCAATCCAAGCACGATCAAACCTTCCGGTTCGCTCTCGGCCGGGCCATGGGGCACGAAGGTTTCGCCCTTGAACGCCCACAGTCGCGCATCGAGGTCTTCGCGTTGGGCGGCATCGCTGCAATGCAGGTAGATGCGGTGGCCCATGCGCCAGGCTTTCTCGGTGAGCTTGCAGGCAAAATCCAGACGCGCCGAAGGATCGGCACTGGGCAGGATGTAGAAGTCGACTTTGGTCATTGCGGTTCCTGAGCTGAAAGCGGCGTCCCTCTTAAGAGACGCCGCTCGCAGTCATCGGTTTCAGGCTTTGGCGCGATCCAGCAGGTACTGGGTCAGCAGTGGAACCGGACGGCCGGTGGCGCCCTTGTCCTTGCCGCCGCTGGTCCACGCGGTGCCTGCGATGTCCAGGTGCGCCCAGTTCAGGTTCTTGGTGAAGCGCGACAGGAAGCACGCGGCGGTGATGGTGCCGGCCTTCGGCCCGCCAATGTTGGCGATGTCGGCGAACGGGCTGTCCAGTTGCTCCTGGTACTCATCGAACAGCGGCAGTTGCCAGGCGCGGTCGTCGGCAGCCTTGCCGGCGCTCAGCAGTTGGCCGATCAGTTCGTCGTTATTGCCCAGCAGGCCGGAGGTGTGCGCACCCAGGGCAACCACGCAGGCACCGGTCAGGGTGGCGATGTCGATCACCGCTTGCGGCTTGAAGCGCTCGGAGTAGGTCAGTGCGTCGCACAGCACCAGACGGCCTTCGGCGTCGGTGTTGAGGATTTCCACGGTCTGGCCGCTCATGGTGGTCACGATGTCGCCCGGACGCGAAGCGGTGCCGCTCGGCATGTTCTCGGCGCAGGCCAGGATGCACACCAGGTTGATCGGCAACTTCAGTTCCAGCACGGCGCGCAGGGTACCGAACACGCTGGCGGCGCCGCCCATGTCGTACTTCATTTCGTCCATGCCGGCGCCCGGTTTCAGGCTGATGCCGCCGGTGTCGAAGGTGATGCCTTTACCGACCAGTGCGTACGGCTTCTCGGATTTCTTGCCGCCGTTGTATTGCATGACGATCAGACGCGGTGGCTGGGCGCTGCCCTGACCGACGGCGTAGAACGAACCCATGCCCAGGGATTTGATTTTCTTCTCGTCGAGCACTTCGACTTTCAGATCCTTGAACTCTTTGCCCAGGTCCTTGGCTTGCTCGCCGAGGAAGGTCGGGTGGCAGATGTTCGGCGGCAGGTTGCCCAGGTTGCGGGTGAACGCCATGCCGTTGGCGATCGCGGTGGCGTGATTCACGGCGCGTTGCACTTCGGCTTGAGCGGCCTTGATGGTCAGCAGGGTGATTTTCTTCAGAGCGCGCGGCTCGGCTTTCTGGCTCTTGAACTGGTCGAAGGTGTATTCGCCGTCGACCAGGGTTTCGGCCAACAGGCGAGTCTTGCCGTAGCTGTCACGGCCCTTGACGATGATTTCATCCAGCGCCAGCACGGCATCGCTGCCGCCCAGGCCCTTGAGGGTGTTGAGGATGCCGGCAACGATCTTGCGGAACGGGCGGTCGCCCAGTTCTTCATCCTTGCCCACGCCGACCAGCAGCACGCGCTCGGCTTTCAGGTTCGGCAGGCTGTGCAGCAACAGGCTCTGCCCGACTTTGCCGGCCAGGTCGCCACGCTTGAGGACAGCGCTGATGGCGCCGCCGCTCAGTTCGTCGACCTGCTTGGCGGCGACGCCGAGTTTGCGGCCTTCACCGACGGCAACCACCAGGGTGGCGGTTTTCAACGTTTCTGGGCTAACGCTTTTTACAACCAGTTCCATGTCCGGATCCCTGAATGAATGGTCAACACGCAGGCGTTCGGCGGTGTCCGCAGTCGCCTGCTTATAGAGAGAAAAGGCGCAGGCCAGCGCCTGCGACAAGGGCCGCAGTTTGAACCTCGCTCCCTGCGCCTGACAACCCTCCTCGGAACGATCTTCAACCGATTGCACGCTTGCGTGAGTGTGCGCAGTGACAGGCGCGCTCAATCACAGGATAATGCCGCATCTTTTTTCGACGGCTCTGCCTGGCGGGCCTGTCGATACGTTTGCTTGTTTGGCCGCCTTAGCCTGACAACCCTGGAGTGTCTGGTTTGATCGTCTTCCGTTATCTGTCCCGCGAAGTCCTGTTGACCCTGAGTGCGGTGAGTGCCGTGCTGCTGGTCATCATCATGAGCGGTCGCTTCATCAAATACCTTGCCCAGGCCGCTGCGGGCCAGCTCGATCCGGGATCGCTGTTCCTGATCATGGGCTACCGTCTGCCGGGCTTCATGCAGTTGATTCTGCCGCTGGGTCTGTTCCTCGGGATCCTGCTGGCGTACGGCCGGTTGTATCTGGAAAGCGAAATGACCGTGCTGTCGGCCACTGGCATGAGCCAGCAGCGCCTGTTCCGCATGACCCTGTTCCCGGCCACGCTGGTGGCACTGGTGGTGGCATGGCTGAGCCTGAGTCTGGCCCCGCAAGGTGCCAACCAGTTCCAGCTGCTGCTGAACAAGCAGGACGCCCTGACCGAATTCGACACCCTTGAGCCGGGCCGCTTCCAGGCGTTGCGCGATGGCACGCGGGTGACCTACACCGAAAACCTGAGCGACGACCGGGTCAACCTGGGCAGCGTGTTCATCTCGCAGAAAAACCTCGGTGCCAACCAGGCGGATCGCGGGATTTCCGTGCTGGTGGCCGAGAAAGGCCGGCAGGAAGTCCGTCCTGACGGCAACCGTTACCTGATCCTGCACAACGGCTACCGCTACGACGGCAGCCCGGGACTGGCCAACTACCGCGCCATCCACTACGAAACCTATGGTGTTCTGCTGCCCAAGCCCGATGTCAGCGAGGAAGTCACCGACCGTGACGCCATGCCGACGTCGACCCTGATGGCCAGTGATGACATCCGCGCCAAGACCGAACTGCAATGGCGCCTGTCGCTGCCGCTGCTGGTATTTATCGTGACTCTGATGGCGGTGCCGCTGTCGCGGGTCAATCCGCGCCAGGGGCGCTTCCTCAAGTTGCTGCCGGCGATTCTTCTTTATATGGCTTACCTGACCATCCTGATTGCCGCTCGCGGCGCCCTCGAAAAAGGCAAGATCCCGGCGAGCCTGGGTCTGTGGTGGGTACACGGGATCTTCCTGGTCATCGGTATCGGCCTGCTGTACTGGGAACCGCTGCGCCTGAAAATGGCCAGCCGTCGCAGCGCTGCGCTGGAGGTGGCTCGTGGTTAAACTCGACCGCTACATCGGCAGCAGCGTGTTCATGGCGATCATCGCCGTGCTGGCGATCATCCTTGGCCTGGCGACATTGTTTGCCTTCATCGACGAGATGAGCGACGTCAGCGATACCTACACCTTGGCTGATGTGTTGAGTTTTGTACTGCTGACCGCACCGCGCCGGCTCTATGACATGTTGCCGATGGCAGCACTGATCGGCTGTCTGATCGGCCTCGGCAGCCTGGCGAGCAGCAGTGAGCTGACGGTGATGCGTGCGGCGGGTGTGTCCATCGGGCGCATCGTCTGGGCGGTCATGAAGCCGATGCTGGTGCTGATGCTGGCCGGCGTGCTGATCGGCGAGTACGTTGCGCCGGCTACCGAGAGCATGGCTCAGGCCAATCGTTCGCTGGCTCAAGGCAGTGGCGACGCGCAAAGCGCCAAGCACGGTATGTGGCACCGTCAGGGCGAGGAATTCATCCATATCAACGCCGTGCAACCCGATGGCCTGTTGTATGGTGTGACCCGCTATCACTTCGACAAGGAACGCCACCTGCTGAGCTCGAGCTTCGCCAAGCGCGCCGAGTTCGATGGCACTCGCTGGCAGCTTACCGACGTGACCACCACGTTGTTCCATGAGCGCAGCACCGAAGTCGTCAACAAGCCGACCGAAGACTGGGATGTGTCCATCAGCCCGCAACTGCTGAACACCGTGGTCATGGCACCGGAAGCGCTGTCGATTACCGGGCTGTGGGGTTACATCCACTACCTGGCCGATCAAGGTCTGAGCAACGGCCGTTACTGGCTGGCCTTTTGGGTCAAGGTGTTGCAGCCGCTGGTGACTGCCGCGCTGGTGCTGATGGCGATCTCCTTCATTTTCGGCCCGCTGCGCTCGGTAACCCTCGGTCAGCGGGTGTTTACCGGTGTGCTGGTGGGGTTCACCTTCCGCATCGTCCAGGATCTGCTCGGTCCGTCCAGTCTGGTATTTGGCTTCTCGCCGCTGTTCGCAGTGCTGGTGCCGGCAGGCGTCTGTGCCCTGGCGGGTGTCTGGTTGCTGCGTCGAGCCGGTTGATGAACAAGGTTTCACCCTTGCTCCAGCCTTGAAAACGCCCCGGTCGCAAGACCGGGGCGTTTTTGCATGCAATCCGGGTGACAGGCGAACGTGACGCTTGCGCCGTGTATCAGGTACAATTCCCGGCTATTTTTCGGCGGGCCAAGCCTGCAGCCTTTTTGAGTGTTGATCCGTGAGTGATTTGAGTCATATCCGCAATTTCTCCATCATCGCCCACATTGACCATGGCAAGTCGACGCTGGCTGACCGTTTCATCCAGATGTGCGGTGGCCTGGCCGAGCGTGAAATGGAAGCCCAGGTACTGGATTCCATGGATCTGGAGCGCGAACGCGGGATCACCATCAAGGCCCACAGCGTTACCCTCTATTACAAAGCCAAAGACGGCGTCACCTACCAGCTGAACTTCATTGACACCCCGGGCCACGTCGACTTCACCTACGAAGTCAGCCGTTCCCTGGCCGCGTGTGAAGGTGCCTTGCTGGTGGTCGACGCGGGTCAGGGCGTTGAAGCCCAGTCCGTGGCCAACTGCTACACCGCCATCGAGCAGGGCCTCGAGGTCATGCCGGTACTGAACAAGATCGACCTGCCGCAGGCCGAGCCCGACCGCGTCAAGGACGAGATCGAGAAGATCATCGGCATCGACGCCACCGACGCCGTCACCTGCAGCGCCAAGACCGGCCTGGGTGTCGACGAAGTGCTCGAGCGTCTGGTCGCGACCATTCCTGCGCCGACCGGCAACATCGAAGATCCGCTGCAAGCGTTGATCATCGACTCCTGGTTCGACAACTACCTGGGCGTTGTCTCCCTGGTGCGCGTGCGTCATGGCCGCGTGAAGAAGGGCGACAAGATCCTGGTGAAATCCACCGGCAAGGTCCACCTGGTCGACAGCGTCGGTGTTTTCAACCCGAAACACACCGCCACCGCAGACCTGAAGGCCGGCGAAGTGGGCTTCATCATCGCCAGCATCAAGGACATTCACGGTGCACCGGTCGGTGACACCCTGACCTTGAGCTCGACGCCGGATGTTCCGGTACTGCCGGGTTTCAAACGCATTCAGCCACAGGTTTACGCCGGTCTGTTCCCGGTCAGCTCCGACGACTTCGAGGACTTCCGCGAAGCGCTGCAGAAGCTGACCCTGAACGACTCGTCGCTGCAGTACACCCCGGAAAGCTCCGACGCCCTGGGCTTCGGCTTCCGTTGCGGCTTCCTCGGCATGCTGCACATGGAGATCATCCAGGAGCGCCTGGAGCGCGAATACGACCTGGACCTGATCACCACGGCACCGACCGTAATCTTCGAACTGGTGCTGAAAACCGGTGAAACGATTTACGTCGACAACCCGTCGAAGCTGCCGGACGTGTCCGCGATCGAAGACATGCGCGAGCCAATCGTGCGTGCCAACATCCTGGTACCGCAGGAGCACCTGGGCAACGTCATCACCCTGTGCATCGAAAAACGCGGTGTGCAGGTCGACATGCTGTTCCTCGGCAACCAGGTCCAGGTGACCTACGACCTGCCGATGAACGAAGTGGTCCTGGACTTCTTCGACCGTCTGAAATCCACCAGCCGCGGCTATGCTTCGCTGGATTACCATTTCGATCGTTACCAATCGGCTAATCTGGTGAAGCTGGACGTGCTGATCAACGGCGACAAGGTCGACGCCCTGGCGCTGATCGTGCACCGTGACAATTCGCACTTCAAAGGTCGCCAGTTGACCGAGAAGATGAAAGAACTGATTCCTCGTCAGATGTTCGACGTGGCCATCCAGGCTGCCATTGGCGGTCAGATCGTCGCCCGGACAACCGTCAAGGCGCTCAGAAAGAACGTATTGGCCAAATGCTACGGCGGTGACGTCAGCCGTAAGAAGAAACTGCTCGAGAAGCAAAAGGCCGGTAAGAAACGCATGAAGCAGGTCGGCAACGTGGAAATTCCACAAGAAGCCTTCCTCGCCGTGCTCAGGTTGGAATAGTCAGGTCCTATGTCACTAAATTTCCCGCTGTTGCTGGTTATCGCCGTGTTCGTCTGCGGCCTGTTGGCGTTGCTCGATCTGTTGATCCTGGCACCGCGTCGGCGCGCCGCCATCACTTCCTATCAGGGCAGCGTCAGCCAGCCTGACGTGGTGGTGGTCGAGAAGCTGAACAAGGAACCGCTGCTGGTCGAATACGGCAAGTCGTTCTTTCCGGTGCTGTTCATCGTGCTGGTGCTGCGTTCGTTCCTGGTGGAGCCGTTCCAGATTCCGTCCGGTTCGATGAAGCCGACCCTGGACGTTGGCGACTTCATTCTGGTGAACAAGTTTTCTTACGGGATCCGCCTGCCGGTGATCGACAAGAAAGTCATCGAAGTCGGTGATCCGCAACGCGGCGATGTGATGGTGTTCCGCTACCCGAGCGACCCGAACGTCAACTACATCAAGCGTGTGGTGGGTCTGCCGGGTGACACGGTGCGTTACACCGCCGACAAGCGTCTGTTCGTCAATGGCGAGTCGATTGCCGAGCAACTGGTCGGTTCCGAACCGGGCACCCTTGGCAGCGCTGAGCTCTACAAGGAAAAACTCGGCGCCGCCGAGCACCTGATCCGCAAGGAAATGAGCCGCTACCGCGCCACGCCGGACCATACCTGGACCGTGCCGGCCGGGCACTACTTCATGATGGGCGACAACCGCGACAACTCGAACGACAGTCGCTACTGGGATGATCCGAACATTCCCAAGGATCTGCTGGGCATGGTTCCCGACCAGAACATCGTCGGCAAGGCCTTCGCGGTCTGGATGAGCTGGCCGGAACCGAAACTCAGCCACCTGCCGAATTTCTCGCGGGTCGGCCTGATCAAGTAAACAATCACGGCGCTGTTGACCACAGCGCCGAATGCATTTCTGGCGTCGGCACAACCGGCTCCGGGGCATGAAGCCACGATATTCAGGACGTCATTTTTGAACACAGCGTTAATTGTCCCAGGCCTGCGCCGTATCCCGGCGATGGCAGTGGAATCCAGCCACGAACTCAGCGTGGGTAAACCGTGAGCGTTTCTCTAAGCCGTCTCGAGCGTCAGCTCGGTTACACCTTCAAGGACCAGGAACTGATGGTCCTGGCCCTCACGCACCGCAGCTTTGCCGGACGCAACAACGAGCGTCTGGAATTCCTCGGCGATGCGATCCTCAACTTCGTCGCCGGCGAGGCACTCTTCGACCGCTTCCCGCTGGCCCGCGAAGGCCAGTTGTCGCGTTTGCGTGCACGTCTGGTGAAAGGTGAGACCCTGGCGGTATTGGCCCGTGGTTTCGATCTGGGCGAATACCTGCGCCTGGGTTCCGGTGAGCTGAAAAGCGGCGGTTTCCGTCGCGAATCGATTCTGGCCGATGCCCTCGAAGCGCTGATCGGCGCGATCTACCTCGACGCCGGCATGGAAGTCGCCCGCGAGCGCGTTCTGGCCTGGCTGGCTGGCGAGTTCGAAGGTCTGACACTGGTCGACACCAACAAGGATCCGAAGACCCGCCTGCAGGAATTCCTGCAATCGCGCGGTTGCGACCTGCCACGCTATGAAGTGGTGGATATCCAGGGTGAGCCGCACTGCCGTACGTTCTTCGTCGAGTGCGAAGTTGTCCTATTGAATGAAAAAAGCCGGGGTCAGGGCGTGAGCCGTCGCATTGCCGAACAGGTAGCGGCCGCCGCAGCACTGATTGCCCTGGGTGTGGAGAATGGCAATGACTGATACAAACGCAACTCGCTGTGGCTATGTTGCCATCGTCGGCCGTCCCAACGTGGGCAAGTCCACGCTGCTGAACCACATCCTCGGCCAGAAGCTCGCGATCACTTCGCGCAAGCCACAGACCACTCGCCACAACATGCTCGGGATCAAGACCGAGGGCGACGTGCAGGCGATCTACGTCGACACCCCGGGCATGCACAAGGGTGGCGAAAAGGCCCTGAACCGTTACATGAACAAGACCGCTTCGGCGGCGTTGAAAGACGTCGACGTGGTGATCTTCGTGGTCGACCGCACCAAGTGGACCGAAGAAGACCAGATGGTGCTGGAGCGTGTGCAATACGTGACCGGCCCGCTGATCGTCGCGCTGAACAAGACCGACCGCATCGAGGACAAGGCCGAGCTGATGCCGCACCTGTCCTGGTTGCAGGAACAGCTGCCGAATGCGCAGATCATTCCGATCTCGGCGCAGCACGGGCATAACCTCGATGCACTGGAAAAGGTCATCGCTGACCATCTGCCGGAGAACGATCACTTCTTCCCGGAAGACCAGATCACCGACCGCAGCAGCCGTTTCCTCGCCGCCGAACTGGTGCGCGAGAAAATCATGCGCCAGATGGGCGCCGAGCTGCCGTACCAGATCACCGTGGAAATCGAAGAGTTCAAGCAACAGGGCAAGACTCTGCACATCCACGCGCTGATCCTCGTCGAGCGTGACGGCCAGAAGAAAATCATCATTGGCGACAAGGGCGAGCGCATCAAGCGCATCGGCACCGAAGCGCGCAAGGACATGGAGCTGCTGTTCGACTCCAAGATCATGCTCAACCTGTGGGTGAAGGTGAAGGGCGGCTGGTCCGACGACGAGCGTGCGCTGCGTTCGCTGGGTTACGGCGACCTGTAAAGCGTCTGGCATTACATCGATCCATTGTGGGAGCGAGCGTGCTCGCGAAGACGATGTAACATTCAGCATTGATGTTGATTGTTGCACCGCTTTCGCGAGCAAGCTCGCTCCCACATTGGTTTTGGGTGATGAGTAAAACCGCGTTTCCCTCAACGAGAAATCCATGTCTCAAACGCCTCCCGCCCAACCCGCCTACGTCCTGCACTCCCGCGCCTATCGCGAAACCAGCGCGTTGGTGGACTTCCTCACGCCGCAAGGTCGGCTGCGGGCGGTGTTGCGCAGCGCGCGGGGCAAGGCCGGGACGCTGGCGCGTCCGTTCGTGCCGCTGGAAGTGGAATTCCGTGGCAAGGGTGAGTTGAAGAATGTCGGGCGAATGGAAAGTGCCGGCAATGCGACGTGGATGGTCGGCGAGGCGCTGTTCAGCGGCCTCTATCTCAACGAGTTGCTGATCCGCCTGCTGCCAGCCGAAGACCCGCACCCCGCGGTGTTCGATCATTACGCGGCCACCTTGCTGGCCTTGGCTGAAGGCCGGCCACTGGAACCGTTGCTGCGTTCCTTCGAATGGCGCCTGCTTGACGACCTCGGTTACGGCTTCTCCCTGAATACCGACATCAATGACGAGCCCATTGCTCCGGACGGCCTCTATCGCTTGCAGGTGGATGCCGGGCTAGAGCGGGTCTACCTGCTGCAACCCGGTCTGTTCAACGGCACCGAGCTGCTGGCCATGGCCGAAGCGGACTGGTCTGCGCCCGGCGCATTGTCCGCTGCCAAACGCTTGATGCGTCAGGCACTTGCAGTTCATCTTGGCGGTCGTCCCTTGGTCAGTCGCGAGCTGTTTCGAAAGCCCTAAGGGTCTGTTGACGTCTGGGCACGGCACGACGGGCGCTCACTGCGCCCAGGGCTGCGTTGCTCGGAACTCATTTGGGGAAACCAAACTTCGTTCCTCGCGCCTTGCCCTGTGCTCAGTGAGCATCCCGTCGCCGCCGCGCCCAGACGTCAACAGACCCTTCACCGTGTATGCTGTGCGCCGAATCTTTCCCTTCAGGAGCGCATCCGTGACCACCAGCAATCGCATTCTTCTTGGCGTGAACATCGACCACGTCGCCACCCTGCGTCAGGCTCGGGGCACGCGCTATCCGGATCCGGTCAAGGCCGCGCTGGACGCGGAAGAGGCGGGCGCCGACGGCATCACCGTGCACCTGCGCGAGGACCGTCGCCACATTCAGGAGCGCGACGTACTGTTGCTCAAGGATGTGCTGCAAACCCGCATGAACTTCGAAATGGGCGTCACCGAAGAAATGATGGCGTTCGCCGAGCGCATCCGTCCGGCCCACATCTGTCTGGTGCCGGAGACGCGTCAGGAACTGACCACCGAAGGCGGTCTGGACGTGGCGGGGCAGGAAGAGCGCATCAGGGCAGCGGTGGAGCGTCTGTCGAAGATCGGCAGCGAAGTGTCGCTGTTCATCGACGCTGACGAGCGGCAGATCGCTGCTTCGAAACGAGTCGGCGCACCGGCCATCGAGCTGCACACCGGGCGCTACGCCGATGCCGAAACACCGACCGAAGTGGCTGAAGAGCTCAAGCGTGTGGCGGACGGCGTGGCATTCGGTCTGGCCCAGGGCCTGATCGTCAATGCCGGTCACGGTCTGCACTACCACAACGTTGAAGCTGTGGCGGCGATCAAGGGCATCAACGAACTGAACATTGGTCATGCGCTGGTGGCGCATGCGTTGTTCGTCGGCTTCAAGTCGGCAGTGTCGGAGATGAAGGCGCTGATCCTGGCGGCTGCAAAGGCCTAAGCGTCAGCGCAGATCCTGTGGGGGCTCGCTCCCACAGTATTTATCAGAGCGGCGGGTTTTCCTGCGCCGGCTTGGATTTGTCGATCCCCGGCACATGCAGATTGCCTTCGGCGACCTGATCGCCCTCGAGTTGCGGCTGGGTCACCCAGGTCAGGATGTCGTAGTAGCGACGGATGTTGGCCACGAAATGCACCGGTTCGCCGCCACGGGCGTAGCCATAGCGGGTCTTGCTGTACCACTGCTTCTGCGACAGGCGCGGCAGCATCTTCTTCACATCCAGCCACTTGTCCGGGTTCAGGCCTTCCCGGGACGCCAGTTTGCGCGCGTCATCCAGGTGGCCGCTGCCAACGTTGTAGGCGGCCAGTGCAAACCACGTACGATCCGGCTCCTGGATCGAGTCGTCGAGTTGATCCTTCATGTAAGCCAGGTACTTCGCGCCGCCCATGATGCTCTGCTTCGGATCGAGGCGGTTGGACACGCCCATGGCCTGGGCGGTGTTCTGGGTCAGCATCATCAGGCCGCGCACGCCGGTCTTCGAAGTGACGGCCGGTTGCCACAGCGATTCCTGATAACCGATGGCCGCGAGCAGGCGCCAGTCGACTTTCTCTTTCTTGGCGTAAGTCTTGAAGTGCTGTTCGTATTTGGGCAACCGCTGCTGCAAATGCTGGGCGAAGGTCGTGGCGCCCATGTAACCGAGGACGTCGACGTGGCCGTAGTAGCGGTCTTTCAGGCGTTGCAGGGTGCCGTTCTTCTGCACCTTGTCCAGATAACTGTTGATCTCGTTGAGCAGGCTGTTGTCTTCACCGGCGGCCACTGCCCAGCTCTGGCTGCGCGCATCGCCGAGGTCGAAGGCCACGCGGATATTGGTGAAGTACACCTGGTTCATCGCCACTTCGTTGGAGTCGACCAGGGTCAGGTCGATCTGGCCTTCATCGACCATGCGCAGCAGGTCGACTACTTCAACGGCGTCGGATTCTTCGTATTCGATCCCGGGATATTTCTGTTTCAGCTCGGCGAGTTGCTCGGCGTGGGTGCTGCCCTTGAGCACCATGATCTTCTTGCCGACCAGTTCACTGGCGTCGGTCGGGCGGGACTGACCGTTGCGATAGATGATCTGCGGGGTGACTTCGAGATAGGCGTGGGAGAACCGAACCTGCTTCTTGCGCTGATCGCTGCTGACCAGGCCGGCGGCGGCCAGTACCGGACCGTTGGGTTTGCCGACCTGGTCGAACAGGTCGTCGAGGTTGTCGGCGGTCTCGATCTTCAGCTCCACCCCCAAATCGTCGGCGAAGCGCTTCACCAGCTCGTATTCGAAGCCGGTTTCGCCGCTGCGATCCTGAAAGTAGGTGGCGGGGCTGTTACGGGTGATCACCCGCAGCACACCATCCTCCTTTACGCGCTCGAGGGTGTTGGGTTTATCAACACAGCCACTGAGCATCAGGAAGAGTCCGGTTGCGATCAGCCATTTGGCGTACCGCGGACGCAAAGCCGTTGGGGAAAACATGTGCGCAGTATACGCAAAGGACAACGGGCGCCATATCTCGACAGTCGAGGGCTTGTCTGCTAGGGATCACAAAACCGCTCGAAACCCCGCAGGAATGGGCCCGAAAGGCATTTTGTGACAGAAAAAATAACCCGCGTTCCAACACCCGATAAATTTGACCTTCGAGGCAAGAACACCACTCGACATCCGGGTGCAACCGTGCGTAGCGTTTCGGGTGATGTTGAGGGCGGTTTAGGCTAGAATGCACGGCCTCAAAGCACACCCCTTCCCGAGGCTGTCCCGAAGATGTTGATCCTGCGCGGCGCTCCTGCCCTTTCTGCCTTTCGCCACAGCAAACTCCTTGAGCAACTGAGCCAGAAGGTTTCGGCTGTCAGTGGCTTGTATGCTGAATTCGCTCACTTCGCCGAAGTCACCGGCGTCCTGACCGGCGACGAACAGCAGGTGCTTGCGCGCCTTCTGAAGTACGGTCCAAGCGTTCCGGTTCAAGAGCCGACCGGTCGTCTGTTCCTGGTGTTGCCGCGTTTCGGCACCATCTCGCCATGGTCGAGCAAGGCCAGCGACATCGCCCGCAACTGCGGCCTGAGCAAGATCCAGCGCCTGGAGCGCGGCATCGCGTTCTACGTGGCCGGTCAGTTCAGCGAAGCCGAAGCACAGCAGATTGCCGATGTACTGCATGACCGCATGACGCAGATCGTTCTGGCCAACCTCGAGCAGGCCGCCGGTCTGTTCAGCCACGCCGAACCGAAGCCGCTGACCGCCATCGATATCCTCGGCGGTGGTCGCGCCGCGCTGGAAAAGGCCAACGTCGAGCTGGGCCTGGCCCTGGCCGAAGACGAGATCGATTACCTGGTCAACGCCTTCAACGGTCTCAAGCGCAACCCGCACGACATCGAACTGATGATGTTCGCCCAGGCCAACTCCGAGCACTGCCGCCACAAGATCTTCAACGCCAGTTGGGATATTGACGGCGAGAGCCAGGAAAAAAGCCTGTTCGGCATGATCAAGAACACCTATCAGATGCACAGCGAAGGCGTGCTGTCCGCTTATAAGGACAACGCTTCGGTGATCGTCGGCAACGTCGCCGGCCGCTTCTTCCCGGATCCGGAAACCCGCCAGTACGGCGCGGTGCAGGAGCCGGTGCACATCCTGATGAAGGTTGAAACCCACAACCACCCGACCGCGATCGCACCGTTCCCGGGCGCATCTACCGGTTCCGGTGGCGAGATCCGCGACGAAGGCGCGACCGGCCGTGGCGCCAAGCCGAAGGCCGGCCTGACCGGTTTCACCGTGTCGAACCTGCAGATCCCGGGCTTCGAACAGCCGTGGGAAGTACCGTACGGCAAGCCTGAGCGCATCGTTACCGCGCTGGACATCATGATCGAAGGCCCGCTGGGCGGCGCTGCGTTCAACAACGAATTCGGTCGTCCGGCCCTGACCGGTTACTTCCGTACCTTCGAACAATCGATCACCACCCCGCACGGTGACGAAGTTCGCGGTTACCACAAGCCGATCATGCTGGCTGGCGGCATGGGCAACATCCGTGAAGAGCACGTCAAGAAAGGCGAGATTCTGGTCGGCTCGAAGCTGATCGTTCTCGGCGGCCCGGCGATGCTGATCGGTCTGGGCGGCGGTGCCGCTTCTTCGATGGCTACCGGCACCAGCTCGGCAGATCTGGACTTCGCTTCGGTTCAGCGTGAAAACCCTGAAATGGAGCGTCGCTGCCAGGAAGTCATCGACCGTTGCTGGCAACTGGGCGACAAGAACCCGATCAGCTTCATCCACGACGTGGGTGCGGGCGGTCTGTCCAACGCCTTCCCGGAACTGGTCAACGACGGCGACCGCGGTGGCCGTTTCGAACTGCGCAACATTCCAAACGACGAGCCGGGCATGGCCCCGCACGAAATCTGGTCCAACGAATCCCAGGAACGTTACGTTCTGGCAGTCGGCCCGGCCGACTTCGAGCGCTTCAAGGCCATCTGTGAACGTGAGCGTTGCCCGTTTGCCGTTGTCGGTGAAGCCACCGCCGAGCCGCAACTGACCGTGACCGACAGCCACTTCGGCAACAACCCGGTGGACATGCCACTGGAAGTGTTGCTGGGCAAGGCACCGCGCATGCACCGTTCGGTGGTGCGCGAAGCCGAGCTGGGCGATGACTTCGATCCGTCGAACCTCGACATCAGCGAAAGCATCGAACGCGTCCTGCACCACCCGGCCGTGGCGAGCAAAAGCTTCCTGATCACCATCGGCGACCGCACCATCACCGGTCTCGTGGCCCGTGACCAAATGGTCGGCCCATGGCAGGTTCCGGTGGCCGATGTGGCCGTCACCGCCACCAGTTTCGACGTCTACACCGGTGAAGCGATGGCGATGGGCGAGCGCACTCCGCTGGCGCTGCTGGACGCTCCGGCGTCGGGCCGCATGGCCATCGGCGAAACCCTGACCAACATTGCCGCTTCGCGCATCAACAAGCTCTCCGACATCAAACTGTCGGCGAACTGGATGTCCGCTGCCGGCCACCCAGGCGAAGACGCGCGTCTGTACGACACCGTGAAAGCGGTCGGTATGGAACTGTGCCCTGAGCTGGGCATCACCATTCCGGTGGGCAAGGACTCGATGTCCATGGCCACCCGCTGGAACGACAACGGCGAAGACAAGACCGTCACCTCGCCGATGTCCCTGATCGTGACCGGTTTCGCGCCAGTGGCTGACATCCGTCAGACCCTGACCCCGGAACTGCGCATGGACAAAGGCACCACCGATCTGATCCTGATCGACCTCGGTCGTGGCCAGAACCGCATGGGCGCCTCGATCCTCGCTCAGGTTCACGGCAAGCTCGGCAAGCAGGCTCCGGACGTCGACGACGCCGAAGACCTGAAAGCCTTCTTCGCGGTGATCCAGGGCCTCAACGCCGACGGTCACCTGCTGGCGTACCACGACCGTTCCGACGGTGGTCTGCTGACCTCCGTGGTGGAAATGGCCTTCGCCGGCCACTGCGGTCTGAGCCTGAACCTGGACAGCGTTGCCGAAAGCTCCGCTGAAATCGCCGCCATCCTGTTCAACGAAGAACTGGGTGCCGTGATCCAGGTTCGCCAGGACGCCACGCCGGACATCCTCGCGCAATTCAGCGCGGCCGGTCTGGGCGATTGCGTTTCGGTGATCGGTCAGCCGATCAACAACGGCCAGATCAACATCACCTTCAACGGTGACACCGTGTTCGAAGGTCAGCGTCGTCTGCTGCAACGTCAGTGGGCCGAGACCAGCTATCAGATCCAGCGTCTGCGCGACAACGCCGACTGCGCCCAGCAGGAATTCGACGTCCTGCTGGTAGAGGACAATCCGGGCCTGAGCGTCAAGCTCAGCTACGACGTCAACCAGGACATCGCCGCGCCTTACATCAAGAAAGGCATCCGCCCACAGGTTGCCGTGCTGCGTGAGCAGGGCGTCAACGGTCAGGTGGAAATGGCGGCCGCGTTCGACCGCGCCGGTTTCAACGCGATCGACGTGCACATGAGCGACATTCTGGCCGGCCGTGTCGACCTGAACGAGTTCAAAGGTCTGGTGGCCTGCGGTGGTTTCTCCTACGGCGACGTACTCGGCGCCGGTGAAGGCTGGGCCAAGTCCGCACTGTTCAACAGCCGTGCCCGCGATGCGTTCCAGGGCTTCTTCGAGCGTAACGACAGCTTCACCCTCGGCGTGTGCAACGGTTGCCAGATGATGTCCAACCTCCACGAACTGATCCCGGGCAGCGAGTTCTGGCCGCACTTCGTGCGCAACCGCTCCGAGCAGTTCGAAGCGCGCGTGGCGATGGTTCAGGTTCAGGAATCGAACTCGATCTTCCTGCAGGGCATGGCCGGTTCGCGCATGCCGATCGCCATCGCTCACGGTGAAGGTCATGCCGAATTCGAAAGCGAAGAGGCACTGCTGGAAGCCGATCTGTCCGGTTGCGTGGCGATGCGTTTCGTCGACAACCACGGCAAGGTCACCGAAGCCTACCCGGCCAACCCGAACGGCTCGCCGCGCGGGATCACCGGCCTCACCAGCCGCGACGGTCGCGTAACGATCATGATGCCGCACCCGGAGCGTGTGTTCCGCGCTGTGCAGAACTCGTGGCGTTCGGAAGAGTGGAACGAAGACGCTCCTTGGATGCGTATGTTCCGTAACGCTCGTGTGTGGGTGAACTAAGCGCTGTGTACAAGCTCGCTTTTTTTGTTCCCGACAGTCATGTCGAGGTGGTCAAGGACGCTGTATTCGCTGCCGGTGGTGGGCGGATCGGTGACTATGACCACTGTGCTTGGCAGGTGCTTGGATCTGGTCAGTTTCGGCCTTTGGACGGGAGTCAGCCGTTCATTGGTGAGGCGGGGCGGGTTGAGCGGCTCGAGGAGTGGAAGGTTGAGCTTGTTGTTGGCGATGAGTTGATTCGTGGGGTGGTGGGGGCTTTGAAGGCTAGCCATCCTTACGAGACGCCGGCTTATGAGGTTTGGCGGTTGGAGGATTTTTGATCTTCCTTGCCGTTTGAACAGAAAACCCGCTGAGAGTGATTTCAGCGGGTTTTTTGGTTTTTGGGGTTTGAGATTGAGTGAATATCCGTTGCTTCGGGTGCTGCCGCTGACGGTTTCGCTCTTACAGCGACTCACTTTTGCAGACGCCCAAAAGTAAGCAAAACGCTGGGCCCCGGCGTACGGCCCCTCGCTGGGGCTCGGGGTTCCTTCGTTACGGGATTCATCCGGGGGCATCGCCTACGGTTTGCTTCGCTGCACCTCCTCTCGATGTGTTCGACTTCGTCGAACGGTCGCTGCGCTCCCACCCCCGGATAAATCCCTCCACTCAGCCTTCCGATGGGGCCGGCACGTCAAAAGCGGTACTCGAGCTAACGCTCATCGTTTTGAGTGGTGAGAAGCTGTTTTTTGGTGTTTTAAGATCTGAGTTCGCCTCGATATTCCAGGTCGGTGTAGTTCGTATAAACACTGCGATCAGTCCCCTCTCCCTCCGGGAGAGGGTTAGGGTGAGGGCTGGATTCGGAGTCCAATAAAGATGCGTCAAATCACCCCCCACCCAGCGATTCACTGGTCGCCCTAAACCTTCGCACTCACCTCACTCCGATTAACCAACCCCTCCAACGCCGCACTCAAGCTTTGCGCCCGCTCGCCCACCAGCAAGTGCCAAACACCATCTTCCAGCGCGCTCACACCCAAACATCCGAGCTCTTTCAATCGGCTTTCCGACAGCACCTTGCCATCGGCCAGTTGCAGGCGAATACGGCTCATGGCGATGCAATCAAGTTGCAGCACGTTGTCGCTGCCGCCCAGGGCTGCCAGCCATTGCTGTGCCAGCGGTGTGGCGACCGTTACGGGCTCACTGGTTTCGATGATTGCGACAGGCGCCGTCACCAAAGCACGCCCCAACGCGGGCATCGCCAAGCGAATCTCATCAGCAATGCTGTCGGCCATCGGCCCGACAACCACCTGCAAACTCCCGCCCTTGCCCGGACGCACAACGGCCATCGCGCCCAACGCTTTCAAATCCGCATCCGAAGCTTTGTTGCGATCGACCATTTCCAGTCGCAGCCGCGTGGTGCATGCGCCGACAGTGACCAGATTCTCCGCACCACCGAGTGCCTTGATGTAAGCCCCGGCGCGTTCGTTTTCGGTCAGAACCGCTTTGTCGGCGGTGGCGACGTCTTCACGCCCCGGCGTCTTCAGGTTGAAGCGACGGATACAGAAATCGAACACCGCGTAATAGATGACCGCATAAGCGAGGCCCACCGGGATCACCAGCCAGCCATTGGTGGACTTGCCCCAACCGAGCACCATGTCGATGAAGCCACCGGAGAAGGTGAAACCCAGATGAATGTTCAGCGCATTGGTGATCGCCATCGACAGCCCGGTCAGCAGCGCATGCACCAGATACAGCAGCGGTGCGAGGAACATGAAGGCGAATTCGATCGGTTCGGTTACCCCGGTCAAGAACGAGGTCAGCGCCATCGACAGGAAGATCCCGCCCATCACTTTGCGTCGTTCCGGCAGGGCGTTGCGGTACATCGCCAGGCACGCCGCGGGCAGGCCGAAGATCATCATCGGGAACATGCCGGTCATGAACTGGCCGCCCTTCGGATCGCCAGCGAAGTAACGCGACAGGTCGCCGGTGACCAGGGCGCCGGTGGTCGGGTCGGTGAAGTTGCCGAACACGAACCACGCCATGTTGTTGAGGATGTGGTGCAGGCCGGTGACGATCAGCAGGCGGTTGAATACACCGAAGACGAAGGCGCCGAAGCTGCCGCTTTCCATCATCAGGCTGCCGAAGCTGTTGATGCCGTGCTGGATCGGCGGCCAGATGTAGCCGAATATCACGCCCAGACCCACCGCCGCAAAACCGGTGACGATCGGTACGAAACGCCGGCCGCCGAAGAATGCCAGATACTCCGGCAACTTGATGTCCTTGAAGCGGTTGTACAGCGCACCGGCCATCAGGCCACTGACGATCCCGGCGAGCATGCCCATGTTGATGCTGGCGTCGAGTACCTTCAGCGTGGAGATCATCACCAGGTAACCGATCACCCCGGCGAGGCCGGCGGTGCCGTTGTTGTCCTTGGCGAAACCGACCGCGATGCCGATGGCGAAGATCATCGCCAGGTTGGCGAAGATCACCTGGCCGGCGTCGTGGATGATCGCGATGTTCAGGAGGTCGGTGTCGCCCAGGCGCAGCAGCAGGCCGGCGATCGGCAGGATCGCGATCGGCAGCATCAGCGCTCGGCCGAGGCGTTGCAGGCCTTCGATGAAGAGTTGGTACATGGCGTTTGTCCTTGTTGTTTTTGTTAGCGCAGAGGCCAATGTTGATGACAGGCATGACGCACCGCGGCGGCGCTGCTCAGCTTGAGCAAGTCCCGGGCGAGGCGTTGGCATTCGGCTTCGTGCACCTGGCGCACGCGATCCTTGATTTCACCAATTTGCACCGGGCTCACCGACAGTTCGGTCACGCCCAGGCCGATCAACACCGGCGTCGCCAGCGGATCGGAAGCCAGGGCGCCGCACACGCCGACCCAACGTTTATGCACCGCCGCGCCTTCGCAGGTCATGGCGATCAGGCGCAGCAGTGCCGGGTGCAAGGCATCGACCCGTGCGGCGAGGCCGGCGTGGTCGCGGTCCATGGCCAGGGTGTATTGCGACAGGTCGTTGGTGCCAATGGACAGGAAGTCGGCGTGTTCGGCCAGTTGTTCGGCCTGCAATGCGGCGGCCGGGACTTCGATCATCACACCGATTTCCGGACGTAGGCTGATGCCCAGTTCCAGGCACAGCGCATCGACCCGTTGGCGGATGTGCAGCAGTTCGTCGACTTCGGTGACCATCGGCAGCAGGATCCGGCAGCGCTGCAACGGGCTGACTTGCAGCAGGGCGCGCAGTTGCTGATCGAGGATTTCCGGGCGGGCCTGAGCCAGACGAATACCGCGCAGACCCAAAACCGGGTTGGCTTCCACTGGCAGCGGCAGGTAATCGAGTTGTTTGTCGCCACCGACATCGATGGTGCGGATGATCACCGACTTGTCGCCCATGGCATCGATCACCGCTTGGTAGGCGGTGCGCTGTTCTTCGACGTCCGGCGCGGTGTGGCGATCGACGAACAGGAACTCGGTGCGCAACAGGCCGACGCCATCGGCGCCATTGGCAAACGCGTCTGCTGCTTCATGGCTGGAGGCGACGTTGGCGACCACTTCGATGGCCACGCCGTTGCGGGTTTCCGCCGGCAGATGGGCCTGGGCTTGCTGGGCTTCGCGACGTTGTTGGCGGTCGATCTGGGCTTGCCGGACTTCGGCCAGTCTTTCGCCATTTGGCGTCAGTTCGAGGCGCCCGCCGTCGGCGTCGAGGACCACAGATTGACCTTGCGCTTGATCCAGTAGCGCCGAGCCCAGTGCGACCATGCACGGCAGGCCTTTGCCCCGGGCCAGAATGGCCACGTGGGATGTCGCGCCACCTTCGGCCATGCACAACCCGGCGACACCTTGCGCGCTCAGTTGCAGCAAGTCCGAAGGCGTCAGTTCGTGAGCGGCGACGATGGCGCCGGCCGGCACGTCGTAATGCCAGGCTTCGCCGAGCAGGGCACGCAGCACCCGTTGTTTCAAGTCGCGCAGATCGTTGGCACGCTCGGCCAGCAGTGCGCTGCCGGTGTTTTGCAGCACCTCGCATTGCACATCGATGGATTGGCTCCAGGCGTGAGTCGCCGCGATGCCGGTTTCGATCGATTGCTGCGCGGCATCTAGTAGTGCTGGGTCTTCCAGCAATGCCAGATGCGCGGCGAAGATCGCTTCTTCGTCGGCATTACGCTGTTTTTTCGCCTGGGCGAGGGTGCCGTTGATTTCGCTGCGAACCTGATTCAATGCTGCGTCGAGGATCTGCAATTGTTGCTCGGGCTGATGATTGCCAGCGTCCGCCGGCAGGCTGATCGCGTTCAAGCGAAACAGCGGCCCGCCGACCAGACCCGGTGCGGCGCACACGCCGTGCAACACGCCGGCCTCGGCCGGGCGATTGCGTGGTGCAGAAACAACCGGCGCGGCAGCGTGGTGGTCGTCGGGCAGGGCGGTGGCCAGTGCGTTGAGCAAGGCTTGCAGTGCTGCTTGCGCATCGGAACCCTGGCAGCTGACTTGCACTTCGTCCTGCTCGCCAATCGCCAGGCCCATCAAGCCGATGAGGCTGTTGCACGGCGCCGATTTGCCGGCGAAATGCAGCTGTGACTGGCTCTTGAAACCTTGCGCGGTCTGGCGGATCAACGCGGCCGGGCGTGCATGCAGGCCACCGCGATGGGCGACCTGCACGTGACCGTGAACTTCAGGGCCGCCGGTTTCTTCTGCATTCGTCGCCGTGCTGTGACGAGCAACTATGTGCAGCAGCGGTTCGCCAACCTTCACCGTTTTCAGGGTGATGGGACGCGCCTGAAAGTCCTGGCTGTTGGTCAGGATCAACAGGCTGACCAGGCTTTTGCACTGGCGGCCGACCTTGTCCAGGTCATAGCGCAGCAACGGCTGGCCACTGCTGACCCGAGTGCCTTCCTTGACCAGCATCGAGAAACCTTCGCCCTGCAACTCGACCGTGTCGAGTCCCAGGTGCAGGAGGATTTCCGCGCCGTTGTCGGCACGCACGGTCAGCGCGTGGCCGGTGCGGGCAACGTGGATCACCACCCCGGCGCAGGGCGAATACAAGGTGTCGTTCAGCGGATCGATGGCAATGCCGTCGCCCATCGCGCCGCTGGCGAACACCGCGTCCGGAACTTTGGCGAGCGTGAGCACCGGGCCGCTGAGCGGGGCGCTTAAAGTCAGCTCTTTATTGTTGTTGTGCATGGCTCGGTCTCATCAGGAAAACGTTCGGTTCGGACTCAGTGCGTACGAGTGACTTTGCTCAGGTGTCGCGGCTGATCCGGGTCCATGCCACGGGCCACGGCCAGACCGGCCGCCATCACGTAGAAACTCTGGATTGCCAGGATCGGGTCGAGCGCCGGATGCTCCGCGCGGCTCAAGGTCAGGTCGCGTTCGCTCACGTCATCCGGTGCGGCCAGCAGCACGCGGGCGCCGCGTTGGCGCATTTCGGCCGCCAGGCTCAGCAGACCGGCCTGTTCGGCACCGCGCGGGGCGAACACCAGCAGCGGATAGTGTTCGTCGATCAGGGCCATCGGGCCGTGACGGACTTCGGCGCTGCTGAAGGCTTCGGCCTGGATCGCCGAGGTTTCCTTGAATTTCAGCGCGGCTTCCTGGGCGATGGCGAAACCGGCGCCACGGCCGATCACCATCAGTCGCTCGCAATCGCGCAGGGCGTCGATGGCCAGGCTCCAGTCCTGTTGCGCGGCGTCGCGCAAGCCTTCGGGCAAGGCGTTGTGCGCTTCCAGCAATTCGCTGTCTTCTTTCCAGTGCGCGATCAGACGGGCGCTGGCGCTGAGGGTGGCAATGAAGCTCTTGGTCGCGGCGACGCTGCTTTCGGTGCCGGCCAGCAGCGGCAGGCTGAATTCACACGCGGCCTCCAGCGGCGAGTCGGCGGCGTTGACCATCGACACGCTCAGGGCACCGCGCTTGCGCAGCAGACGCAGGCTGTTGACCAGATCCGGGCTCTGGCCCGACTGGGAAAACGCGAACGCGACCTGACCGCTGACTTTCAACGGCGCCTGTTGCATGGTCACCACCGACATCGGCAGCGACGCCACTGGAATGCCCAGTTGCTGCATGGTCAGGTAGGCGAAGTAGCTCGCCGCATGATCGGAACTGCCACGGGCGACGGTCATCGCCACTTGCGGCGGCTGACGGCGCAGGCGCCCGGCGATCTCGATCATCGAGCCATCGAGCTGTTGCAGTTGGGCTTGCACGGCCTCGAACGAGGACAGCGCCTCCTCAAGCATTTTTGAAGTCAATGTCTTCTCCTTCGACCATGACGGCGGTCAGTGTGAGTGAGCGATCCAGCCGCACGCAGTCGGCCCAGGCGCCCGGTTGCAGGCGCCCGCGTTCGGTGATGCCGAGGTAGTCGGCGGGGAATTGCGAAAGACGTTGCGAGGCTTCGGCGATCGGCAGACCGATCTTCACCAGATTGCGCAAAGCCTGATCCATGGTCAGGGTGCTGCCGGCCAGCGTGCCGTCCGGCAGGCGCACGCCGCCCAGGCATTTGGTGACGGTGTGGCTGCCGAGCTTGTACTCGCCGTCGGGCATGCCGGCGGCGGCGGTCGAATCGGTGACGCAATACAGGCAAGGAATCGAGCGCAGGGCCACGCGGATCGCACCGGGGTGCACGTGCAGCAAGTCCGGGATCAACTCGGCGAATTTGGCGTGGGCGAGGGCGGCGCCGACGATGCCCGGTTCGCGGTGATGCAGCGGGCTCATGGCGTTGTACAAGTGCGTGAAACTGGTGGCGCCGGCTTCGAGGGCGGCGACACCTTCCTCGTAACTGCCGAGGGTGTGGCCGATCTGCATGCGGATGCCACGGCGGCTCAGTTCACGAATCAAGCCGTCGTGGCCGGCGATTTCCGGGGCGATGGTGATCACCCGGATCGGCGCGAGTGCCAGATACTCTTCGACTTCGGCCATCAGCGCGGTGTGGGCAAAGTTCGGTTGCGCGCCGAGTTTGCCGGGATTGATGTACGGACCTTCGAGGTGAACACCGAGGACCCGGGCGGCGCCTTTGGGACGCTGCTCGCAGAATTCGCCGACATCCTTGAGCACGCTGGAGATCTCGGCACTCGGCGCGGTCATCGTGGTGGCCAGCAGCGAGGTGGTGCCGAAACGCACGTGGGTCTTGGTGATGGTCTCGAAGGCGCTGGTGCCTTCCATGATGTCCTTGCCGCCACCGCCGTGGACGTGCAGATCGATGAAGCCCGGCAGCAGATAAGGCAGGTCGTTGTCCGTCGGATCGCAAGGCACGCCTTCGATGGACACGACTCTGCCGTGTTCGTGGATCAGCCGGCCGCGAATCCAGCCGTCAGCGGTAAGGATGTTGTCTTCGGACATTTCGCTTCTCTCGTTTGGCCTGGCTGCTGATCAGCGGCGAAGCTCTGCAACAAAGTCGTAGTAGTCGTTGCGGCAATAGGTGTCGGTGACTTCGATCGGCGTGTTGTCTTCCAGATAGCCGACCCGGGTCATCAGCAGCATCGCGGTGCCGGGGGCGATGCCGACCAGCGCGGCGAACTCGTCCGAGGCGTTGATCGCCTGGATGTGCTGCAAGGCGCGCACGATCGGTTTGCCGATGCTGTCGAGGTGTTCGTAGAGTGAATCGCCCACCACTTGTGGCTTGGGCATGATCGAGGCGGGCAGGGTGCTCATCTCGATGGCCATCACCGTGTCGTCGGCTTTGCGCAGGCGTTTCATGCGCGCGACCTTGTCGTTCGGCGACAGGCCGAGGCGGATCAGTTCTTCGTGGGTTGGCAGGGTGATTTCCCGCTCCAGCCATTGCGAGCTGGGCACGAAGCCCTTGAGACGGAGCATTTCGCTGAAACCCGACAGGCGCGACAGCGGTTGTTCAAGGCGTGGGGTGATGAAGGTGCCGGAACCTTGCAGGCGGCGGATCAAACCTTGATCGAGCAGGACTTCCAGCGCCTTGCGGGCGGTGACCCGGGAAATCCCCAGCATTTCGCTGAGATTGCGCTCCGACGGCATCGCCTGTTCGGCTTTCCACTGGCCGGCATGGATCGCTGCTTCCAGGTTGCGCGCCAGTTGCAGGTACAGCGGCGTCGGCTGGGAGTCGTCAGGGCGCAGGGCGTGTAGATCATTCATGCAGGCATTTCCGGAGCTGATATTGGATTGTTGTCGCTCGCTGTTTCGACGAAAACTAATACCACTTGCATACCATGTCAACGCAGCGGAAAGGCCTGTAGTCCTTTGGAATCGGGTGTTTCAGGGTGGGTGGTTTCAAGTGGTATTAGAGGTGGGCTCTGGAATGCAAAAGATCGCAGTCTGCGGCAGTTCTGGCGGGTGAAAGTGGTATCACCGTTCAGACGTTGCCGCAGGCTGCGATCTTTTGAATTTATTTTTTGCGGGCGACCAATGGTCAGAGGGAAGGGCCGCTTCGCGGCCCGGAGAGAGCAGGCGCCCTGGTGACAGAATCAGGGGCGGATTTCGATCATCGTGCCGTCTGGCACCAGGTTCCAGACTTCGCGCATGTCGACGTTGCGCATGGCGATGCAGCCGTCGGTCCAGTCCAGGGTGTGGAACAGGTTTTCCGGGTTGTCTTCGGAATCCGGCGTGCCGTGGATCATGATCATGCCGCCAGGCTCGACGCCTTCGCGCCGGGCGCGGGCGGAGTCGCTGATGTTCGGGTAGGAGATGTGCATCGACAGGTTGAATTTGTCGCTGGTCTTGCGCCAGTCGATCCAATAGAAACCTTCAGGTGTGCGTTTGTCGCCTTCAATCAGTTTCGGGCCTTTTTTCGCGCCCTTGCCCAGGGAAATGCGATAGCTCTTGAGCGGCTTGCCATCGGCGATCAACTGCAGTTGATGAGCCGACTTGAGCACCAGTATTTTTTCGATGAGCGGGGTGTTCGAAGGCGTCACGGTGGTCACGAACGACGCTTGGGAGACGGTGACGAACGACAGGCAAAACAGGGCAAGCAACCAGCGCATTGAAACGATTCCCCAGAAGGTGATGCAGATAATTTATTTATAGATCTTATGCAGGCGCTGTCGCGGGCTGCGCACGCGGGTTATCGGCCGGCTGGCGCTGAAATCAAGTGATGGCCGGTTGAGCGAGCGGCGGGATCGATTCCGAGCGCACCGGGTAAGTCTCGGCGCGGCGGTCAGCGAAGAAGCATTCTAAGGTACGGCCCACCGTGCGGAAAGCCAGCTCGTCCCACGGAATCTGCGCTTCGTCGAACAGTTGCACTTCGAGGCTCTCGGGGCCGGCGGAAAAATCCAGGTCCGCCAGCTCTGCGCGAAAGAACACATGCACCTGGCTGATATGCGGCACGTCGATCAGGGTGTAGATGCTCAGGTTACGCACCCGGGCGCAGGCTTCCTCGGCGGTTTCGCGGATGGCGGCCTGCTCGATGGTCTCGCCGTTCTCCATGAAACCGGCGGGCAGCGTCCAGTAACCGAGACGCGGCTCGATGGCACGGCGGCAGAGCAGGACTTTGCTGCCCCAGGTCGCCACGCATCCGGCCACGATATTGGGGTTCTGGTAGTGAATGGTCTGACAGCTGTCGCAGACAAATCGCAGCCGCGAGTCGCCTTCGGGAATGCGCTGGGTCACCGGGTTGCCGCACTGGCTGCAAAATTTCATGCTGGGGTTCCTGAATGCTGCGCCTATCTTGGCGTGCAGCGGTGTCAGTCGGCAAGTTGTCGTTTCGCGACATGACCCTTGTCCGGGGCTTGGGCGGTCGCATTGATTGGTGCATGATGCAGGGCAAGGCACAGATCGAGAACACTTATGCTGGACGAGCTACTGCACCGGGTAAGCAATCACACGCCGCGCACGCTGGAGACCGACACGCGTTTCCCCGAGGCCGCCGTCCTGGTGCCGATTACTCGCAGTGACGAACCCGAGCTTGTCCTGACCTTGCGCGCCAGCGGGCTCTCGACCCACGGTGGCGAAGTCGCCTTTCCCGGCGGTCGACGGGATCCGGAGGATCCGGACCTGATCTTCACCGCGCTGCGTGAAGCCGAAGAAGAAATCGGCCTGCCGCCCGGCCTGGTCGAAGTGATCGGTCCGCTCAGCCCGTTGATCTCCCTGCATGGCATCAAGGTCACACCGTATGTCGGGGTGATTCCCGATTTCGTCGAATACCAGGCCAATGATGCCGAGATCGCTGCGGTGTTCAGTGTGCCGCTGGAGTTCTTCCGCAAGGATCCGCGCGAACACACCCACCGCATCGACTATCAGGGTCGCAGTTGGTACGTGCCGAGCTATCGTTATGGCGAATACAAGATCTGGGGGCTGACGGCGATCATGATCGTCGAGTTGATCAACCTGCTCTATGACGCCAAAATCAGCCTGCATCGACCGCCTAAAAGCTTTATCAACACCTGAAGCCATCGTTCGAATGGCCAGCCAACGTGAGCCCTGAGGAAAACAAGATGAAATACCGCCTGGGCGACGCCCGTGTCGAGACCCATCCGCAGAGCTGGGTCGCCCCCAATGCCGTGCTGGTGGGCAAGGTCAGATTGGAAGAGGGTGCCAACGTCTGGTTCAACGCCGTGTTGCGCGGCGACAACGAACTGATCCTGATCGGCAAGAACAGCAACGTGCAGGACGGCACCGTGATGCACACCGACATGGGCTATCCGCTGACCATCGGCACCGGCGTGACCATCGGCCACAACGCCATGCTCCACGGCTGCACGGTCGGCGACTACAGCCTGATCGGCATCAACGCGGTCATCCTCAACGGCGCGAAGATCGGCAAAAACTGCATCATTGGCGCCAATTCGCTGATTGGCGAAGGCAAGGAAATTCCCGACGGTTCGCTGGTGATGGGCTCGCCGGGCAAAGTGGTGCGTGAGCTGACCGAACAACAAAAGAAGATGCTCGAAGCCAGCGCCGCCCACTATGTACATAACTCGCAGCGCTATGCGCGCGATCTGGTCGAGCAGGAAGAATGAATACGGTTGAGCGGCCGGTGGCCTCGCCCTGCGTGAATATTTGCGCGTTGGATGACGATGACATTTGCACCGGTTGCCAGCGCACGGTCGAGGAAATCACCCGCTGGAGCCGGATGACCAACGACGAGCGGCGGGCGGTGCTGGGGTTGTGTCATGAGCGGGCGAAGTCTAGTGGGCTGGTCTGGATGATCGGCAAAACGCCTGGGCAATAGCCGATTTGATTGGCGTCCTCGAAGGGCTGAAGTAACCTGTGCGCCAAATTGACAGGTCACGCCCATGATTTTCCTCATCGCCTACATCAGCAGCGTCGTGCTGATCAACTTCGCCTTCTCCACCGCGCCGCACCTGGACATCATCTGGTCAGCCTGGGGCGGGCTGGTGTTCGTGTTGCGCGACATGGTGCAGATTCGGTTCGGCCACGGTGCGATTGCGGCGATGCTGGCGGCGCTGGTGCTGTCCTATGTCACCTCCGATCCATCGATTGCGCTGGCCAGCGCCACGGCGTTCGCGGTGTCCGAGTGCATCGACTGGCTGGTGTTCACCGTCACCAAGCGGCCGTTGCGTGACCGCCTGTGGATCAGTTCGGCGCTGAGCATTCCCCTCGATACCTTCATCTTTTTCGGCATGATCGACCTGCTGACGCCACCGGTGATCATCACTGCTCTGGCCTCGAAGTTCGCCGGTGTCACCGCCGTCTGGCTGATCATGGCCTGGCGCGAGCGTAAACAGGCTGTCGCCGGCTGAAGCCAAACCCTCAGGTTCATGTAAAATGCCGCGCTTTCTCCCCATGGAAAGCGCGTCTGGCGTTGCTTTCCTCGATGATCCGCTTCTTTGAGGACCTGAGATGACCCGTATCGGAACTCCATTGTCGCCGACCGCGACCCGCGTATTGCTGTGTGGCTGTGGTGAGTTGGGCAAGGAAGTGGTGATCGAGCTGCAACGCCTGGGCGTTGAAGTGATCGCCGTTGACCGTTACGCCAATGCGCCGGCCATGCAGGTTGCTCATCGCAGCCACGTGATCAACATGCTTGATGGCGCAGCCCTGCGTGCGGTGATCGAAGCCGAGAAGCCGCACTTCATCGTGCCGGAAATCGAAGCCATCGCCACCGCTACCCTGGTCGAGCTGGAAGCCGAAGGCTTCACCGTGATCCCGACTGCTCGCGCCGCTCAACTGACCATGAACCGCGAAGGGATCCGTCGTCTGGCCGCCGAAGAACTGGATCTGCCGACTTCGCCGTACCACTTCGCCGATACCTTCGAGGACTACAGCAAAGCCGTTGAAGACCTGGGTTTCCCGTGCGTCGTCAAACCGGTGATGAGTTCGTCGGGCAAGGGCCAGAGCCTGCTGCGCAGCGTCGATGACGTGCAGAAAGCCTGGGATTACGCGCAAGAGGGCGGTCGCGCTGGCAAAGGTCGGGTGATCATCGAAGGTTTCATCGATTTCGACTACGAAATCACCCTGCTGACCGTTCGTCATATCGGCGGCACCACGTTCTGTGCGCCGGTCGGCCACCGTCAGGAGAAAGGCGACTACCAGGAATCCTGGCAGCCACAGGCCATGAGCCCGATTGCACTGGCTGAATCCGAGCGCGTTGCCAAAGCGGTAACTGAAGCCTTGGGTGGTCGTGGCCTGTTTGGCGTCGAATTGTTCATCAAGGGCGATCAGGTGTGGTTCAGCGAAGTGTCGCCGCGCCCGCACGACACCGGTCTGGTGACCCTGATTTCCCAGGACCTGTCGCAGTTCGCCCTGCACGCCCGCGCGATTCTCGGCCTGCCGGTGCCGCTGATCCGTCAGTTCGGCCCATCGGCTTCGGCGGTGATTCTGGTGGAAGGTCAGTCGACCCAGACCGCATTCGCCAACCTCGGCGCTGCACTGAGCGAGCCGGATACCGCGCTGCGTCTGTTCGGCAAGCCTGAGGTCAATGGCCAGCGTCGCATGGGCGTGGCCCTGGCGCGTGACGAGTCGATCGAGGCCGCTCGTGCCAAGGCGACCCGTGCTTCTCAGGCGGTCGTTGTAGAGCTGTAATCTCGCTATCTGATCGCTCCCGCCCGTGCGGGAGCGATCATTGCGCTTATGACACCTGATTCAGGTCGTTATGGCGCGTTTCCTTCAGGCACAGCACAGCGATCAAGCTGAGCACCGCGGCCGCAGACACATACCCGCCGACATAACTCAAACCACCCATCGCCACCAGTTTCTGCGCGAAGAACGGTGCCGCCGAGGCCCCGACAATCCCGCCGAGGTTGTAGGCCGCCGATGCGCCGGTATAGCGGACGTGCGTCGGGAACAGTTCCGGCAGCAGGGCGCCCATCGGGGCGAACGTCACACCCATCAGGAACAGCTCGATGCACAGGAACAGCGCCACGCCCCAGGTCGAGCCCTGAGTCAGTAACGGCTCCATCAGAAATCCGGAAAGAATCGCCAGCACACCACCGACGATCAGCACCGGTTTGCGCCCGTAACGATCGCTTGCCCAGGCTGACAACGGCGTGGCGGCCGCCATGAACAGCACAGCGAAGCACAGCAGCCCGAGGAATGTCTCGCGGCTGTAGCCCAGCGTCGACACGCCGTAGCTCAGGGAAAACACCGTCGAGATGTAGAACAGCGCGTAGCACACCACCATGGCGGCGGCACCCAGCAGCGTCGGTGCCCAGTATTGGCTGAACAGCTCGACCAGCGGCACTTTAACCCGCTCCTGACGGGCGATGGCGTTGGCGAACACTGGCGTTTCGTGAAGTTTGAGGCGCACATACAGCCCGACCATCACCAGCACTGCGCTGAGCAGGAACGGAATCCGCCAGCCCCAACTGCGGAACTGTTCGTCATTGAGCGTCATGGCCAAGGTCAGGAACAGGCCGTTGGCCGCCAGAAAACCGATCGAAGGGCCCAACTGCGGGAACATGCCGAACCACGCGCGTTTGCCTTTCGGTGCGTTTTCGGTCGCCAGCAGCGCCGCGCCGCCCCATTCGCCACCCAATCCCAGGCCCTGGCCGAAGCGCAGCACACACAACAGGATCGGCGCCCACGCCCCGATGCTGTCGTAACCCGGCAGCACGCCGATCAGCGTGGTGCAGACACCCATCAGCAGCAGGGAAGCCACCAGTGTTGATTTGCGTCCGATACGGTCGCCGAAGTGACCAAACAATGCCGAACCCAGCGGGCGGGCGAGGAACGCGATACCGAAAGTGAGGAATGCCGAGAGCATCTGCGCTGTGCCGGATGTCTGCGGAAAGAATACCGGCCCGATCACCAGTGCAGCAGCAGTGGCGTAGACGTAAAAATCGTAGAACTCGATGGCCGTGCCGATGAAACTCGCGGTAGCCACGCGGGTGGCGGAGTTGGTCGGTTGGGCAGGCGCGGTGTCGCTGTAAGCGGTACTGGTCGTCATGCGGTGATCCCTGACAGTCATGAGCTCCGTTGGAGCGAATTATTATGGTCGAACACCCAGGGATATGGGATTGGGCACGAGCGCTGTTTCGAGTAGGAACAGTCGTCGGTGTGATGCGGAAAGCGGCGATGAACCTGCCGGAACCAGTCGGGTGCGGGGTAAGCACGCGGTTCGGCGGGGCTTGGGTAAGCGCCCCGATTATAGGAAGGTGGCTAACGATTGAACAAGGGGCGAGCTAGCGGACGGGTGTGAGTGCCGGTGCCGAGCTGGTGTGCCAGATGAGCACTTTGCTTACGCGGTTCTCCTCGGTTTCGAGGATCTCCAGGCGATAGCGCCCGATCTTCAGGCAGACCGCGCTTTCCGGAATGGTTTCCAGTGCTTCGGTCACCAGACCGTTGAGAGTCCGGGGGCCGTCGCTGGGCAGGTGCCAGCCCAGACATTTGTTCAGCTCGCGGATCGAGGCGGCGCCGTCGATCACCATGCGACCATCGGCCTGCGGATGAATATGCGGGTTGTCGAGGCTGTGCTCGCTTTCGAATTCGCCAACGATTTCTTCGAGAATGTCTTCCAGGGTGACGATCCCCAACACTTCGCCGTACTCGTCCACCACCATGCCCAGGCGCCGCTGCTGCTTGTGGAAGTTCAGCAGCTGCAGTTGCAGTGGCGTGCTTTCCGGTACGAAATACGGCTCGTAGCTGGCGGCGAGGAGCGCTTCGCGGGTCAGGGCGTGATTGTCCAGCAAGTGGCGGATCTGCCGGGTGTTGAGGACGGCCTCGACCTGGTTGATGTCGCTGTGGAAAACCGGCAGGCGCGTGCGCTTGTTGTGGCGCAATTGCTCGATGATTTCTTCGATCGGGTCATCAAGATTGATGCCGTCGACGTCACTGCGAGGCACCAGGATGTCGTTGACCGTGATGTTGTCCAGCGCATGGATGCCGGAAACCGGGTGCGGGCGAGACGAATGCTCCGGGTCGTCATGGCGATCGGCTGGGACGTCGTCTTCGCTCTGCTGCACGACCTGAGGTTTGCGCACCAGCGGACGCAACAGCAAACCACTGATGCTGCTCAGCAGCCATGCGAGCGGATAGATCACTTTCAGCGGCACAGACAGCAACGAATTGCCGAATGACAGCACGGCGTCCGGATAACGTTGGGCGAGGGTGCGCGGAAAATAGTCGGAAAACACCAGCAATACGGCGCCGGCACCCAGGCAGGCTGCCCAGGGCCCGTTTTCTTCACAGAGGAAAATCGCCAGCAGCGTGGCAAGCACCACTGCGAGAGCGCGGCACAGGGTGTTGCACAGGATCAGGCTGTCGAGCGGGAAGCTGAGTTTGGCCAAAGGTTTGTCATTGGCGCGTGACGCGGTGCGTTGCGCCAGCAGATGCTGTTGCGCGACTTCGATGGCGGTAAACAATCCCGACCAGAGAATCAGCAGGACAAATACCGCGAGCATCGGCCCTATGGGCAAACCGTCCATTTATGCCGCCCGTCAGATGTGCAGGATGTATTCACGGACCAGTTTGCTGCCGAAATACGCCAACATCAGCAGGCAGAAACCGGCGAGGGTCCAGCGGATCGCTTTGTGGCCGCGCCAGCCCAGGCGGTTGCGGCCCCACAACAGCACGCTGAACACGACCCAGGCCAGGCAGGCCAGCAGGGTCTTGTGCACCAGGTGCTGGGCAAACAGGTTTTCGACGAACAGCCAGCCGGAAATCAGCGACAGCGACAGCAGCGTCCAGCCGGCCCAGAGGAAGCCGAACAGCAGGCTTTCCATGGTTTGCAGCGGCGGGAAGTTCTTGATCAGCCCGGATGGGTGCTTGTTCTTGAGCTGGTGATCCTGCACCAGCAGCAACAACGCCTGGAACACGGCGATGGTGAACATGCCGTAGGCGAGGATCGACAGCAGGATATGCGCGAGGATGCCCGGCTCTTCGTCGATGATCTGCACGGTGCCGGTTGGCGCGAACTGCGCCAGCAACACGGTGATCGCACCCAGCGGGAACAGCAGGACCAGCAGGTTTTCCACCGGAATCCGCGAACAGGCCAGCAGGGTCAGGGCAATGACTGCCGCGGCAATCAGGCTCGAAGCGCTGAAGAAGTCCAGGCCCAGACCGATCGGCGTCAGCAGGTGAGTCAGCAGGCTGGCACTGTGGGCCAGCACGGCGAGCACGCCGAGCGTGACCAGCAGGCGCTTGTTGGCCTTGGCGCCAGTGGCCAGGCGGGTGCCCTGATAGAGGGTCGCAGCGGCATATAGAAGGGCGGCGGCGAGGGTGGTCAGCAAACTCGGTGACAAGGGGAGCATAAATCCTGTTAGGCAAGCCCGAAAGGCGCTGAGTTTGGCATAGAACCGCCATGGCACGAAAGACCGGCAAGCTGACAGCGAGGTGTCCGCCAGACGCAGTCTTCGCTATAATCCGCGACCTGCCCACGCCGCAGGCTCGCCGAGCACATGTTGATTCCGGTCTGGGCCGCCATTATCCCGGTCTACACAGGGCCTGAAAGGATCGCGCAATGTTTGAAAACTTAACCGACCGTCTCTCGCAGACGCTGCGCCATGTCACTGGCAAGGCGAAGCTGACCGAAGACAACATCAAAGACACCCTGCGCGAAGTGCGCATGGCGTTGCTCGAAGCCGACGTCGCCCTGCCGGTGGTCAAGGACTTCGTCAATTCGGTCAAGGAGCGCGCTGTCGGCACCGAAGTGTCGCGCAGCCTGACGCCGGGGCAGGCGTTCGTGAAGATCGTCCAGGCCGAGCTCGAAAGCCTGATGGGCGCGGCCAACGAAGATTTGAACCTGAGTGCCGTGCCGCCAGCCGTCGTATTGATGGCCGGTCTGCAGGGTGCCGGTAAAACCACTACCGCCGGCAAGCTGGCGCGCTTCCTTAAAGAGCGCAAGAAGAAGTCGGTCATGGTCGTGTCGGCGGACGTCTATCGTCCTGCGGCGATCAAACAGCTGGAAACCCTGGCCAACGACATCGGCGTGACGTTCTTCCCGTCCGACCTGAGCCAGAAGCCGGTCGACATCGCCAACGCGGCTATTAAAGAAGCAAAACTGAAATTCATCGACGTGGTCATCGTCGATACCGCCGGTCGTCTGCACATCGACGAAGAGATGATGGGCGAGATCAAGGCGCTGCACGCCGCGATCAACCCGGTCGAAACCCTGTTCGTGGTCGACGCCATGACCGGTCAGGACGCCGCCAACACGGCCAAGGCCTTCGGCGACGCTCTGCCGCTGACCGGTGTGATCCTGACCAAGGTCGACGGTGATGCCCGTGGCGGTGCCGCGCTGTCCGTTCGTGCCATCACCGGCAAGCCGATCAAGTTCATCGGTATGGGCGAGAAGACCGAAGCCCTCGAGCCGTTCCACCCGGAGCGTATCGCTTCGCGGATCCTCGGCATGGGCGACGTGCTCAGCCTGATCGAACAGGCTGAAGCGACCCTCGACAAGGACAAGGCCGACAAACTGGCCAAGAAACTGAAGAAGGGCAAGGGCTTCGACCTCGAAGACTTCCGCGATCAGTTGCAACAGATGAAGAACATGGGCGGTCTCGGCGGCCTCATGGACAAACTGCCGAGTATCGGTGGTGTGAACCTGTCGCAGATGGGCAATGCCCAGAACGCCGCAGAGAAGCAATTCAAACAGATGGAAGCCATCATCAACTCCATGACCCCGGCCGAGCGCCGCGACCCTGAGCTGATCAGCGGTTCGCGCAAGCGCCGGATCGCCATGGGTTCCGGCACTCAGGTGCAGGACATCGGTCGCTTGATCAAGCAGCACAAGCAGATGCAGAAGATGATGAAGAAATTCTCCGCCAAGGGCGGAATGGCGAAAATGATGCGCGGCATGGGCGGTATGTTGCCCGGCGGCGGCATGCCGAAAATGTAAAGAATCCGCGCCGGTCGTCGCACCGGCGCAGACCCCGCAAGGATGCGGGATCAACAGCAAACCCGCACTCGGCGGGAGCTGACCGGCCGTTTTAAACGACGGCCCTATATGCAAATCTGCACGGCCTGCCATAGGCGCCGGAAAAAGTCATTTGCAAAAGTCCGGATATTCCTTAGAATATGCGGCCTTTCGGGCACCCATGCCCGCTGTGCATTTAGATTTGCAGCACCGACTACAGGAACGATGTTCACATGCTAACAATCCGTCTTGCCCTTGGCGGCTCCAAAAAGCGCCCGTTTTACCACCTGACCGTAACCGACTCCCGCAACCCGCGTGACGGTTCCCACAAAGAACAGGTTGGTTTCTTCAACCCTGTTGCCCGTGGTCAGGAAATCCGTCTGTCCGTGAACCAAGAGCGCGTTGCCTACTGGCTGAGCGTTGGTGCACAACCTTCTGAGCGCGTTGCTCAGTTGTTGAAGGAATCGGCTAAGGCTGCGGCCTGAGCAATATGAACGCGACGCCTGCTGTTGCCGATGATTTGATCGTTATTGGCAAAATTTATTCTGTTCACGGCGTTCGCGGCGAAGTGAAGGTTTATTCCTTTACTGATCCGACTGAAAACCTGTTGCAGTACAAAACCTGGACGCTCAAGCGCGAAGGCAATGTCAAACAGGTCGAGCTGGTCAGTGGACGCGGGAGCGACAAGTTCCTGGTCGCAAAGCTCAAGGGTCTTGATGATCGTGAAGAAGCTCGTCTTCTGGCCGGTTATGAGATCTGCGTGCCGCGCAACCTGTTCGCTGAATTGACCGAAGGCGAGTACTACTGGTACCAGCTGGAAGGTCTGAAGGTCATCGACACACTTGGGCAATTGCTCGGGAAAATCGATCATCTTCTGGAAACCGGCGCCAATGATGTAATGGTAGTCAAGCCTTGCGCTGGCAGCCTGGATGATCGCGAACGCCTGTTGCCCTATACGGAGCAATGCGTGTTGGCCGTCGACCTCGCAGCGGGCGAGATGAAGGTGGATTGGGACGCGGACTTCTAAGCGTGGCTAACTTGCGCGTAGAAGTGATCAGTTTGTTTCCCGAGATGTTTTCCGCCATTGGCGACTACGGCATCACCAGTCGTGCGGTCAAACAGGGGCTCTTGCAGCTGACCTGTTGGAATCCGCGGGATTACACGACGGATCGGCATCACACTGTGGACGATCGCCCGTTTGGCGGTGGTCCGGGCATGGTGATGAAGATCAAGCCCCTGGAAGATGCTCTGGTTCAGGCCAAGGCAGCAGCCGGGGAGGCGGCGAAGGTGATTTACCTGTCCCCCCAAGGCCGTCAACTGACTCAGTCGGCGGTACGCGAACTGGCGAAATCGGATGCACTGATCCTGATTGCCGGTCGCTATGAAGGCATTGACGAGCGTTTTATTGAAGCTCATGTCGATGAAGAGTGGTCGATTGGCGACTATGTACTGTCTGGCGGCGAGCTGCCGGCCATGGTCCTGATCGATGCGGTTACACGACTGCTGCCTGGAGCTTTAGGGCATGCGGACTCCGCCGAGGAAGATTCCTTTACGGATGGTCTGCTGGATTGCCCGCACTACACCCGACCTGAGGTGTATGCGGATCAGCGTGTACCCGACGTGTTGCTGAGTGGCAACCACGCGCACATCCGGCGTTGGCGTTTACAGCAGTCCCTTGGTCGGACCTATGAACGACGCGCCGATCTTCTGGAAAGCCGCTCGCTTTCTGGAGAAGAGAAGAAGCTGCTCGAGGAATACATCCGCGAGCGGGACGATAGTTAACAACGTATCGATGGTAAATCCGACGATTTACCTTAGGAGCACAGCATGACCAACAAAATCATCCTTGCACTCGAAGCAGAGCAGATGACCAAAGAAATCCCTACCTTTGCCCCGGGCGACACCATTGTCGTTCAGGTGAAAGTGAAGGAAGGCGATCGTTCCCGTCTGCAAGCGTTCGAAGGCGTTGTAATCGCCAAGCGTAACCGCGGCGTGAACAGTGCGTTCACCGTTCGTAAAATCTCCAACGGTGTTGGCGTAGAACGTACTTTCCAGACCTACTCCCCGCAGATCGACAGCATGGCTGTTAAACGTCGCGGTGACGTACGTAAAGCCAAGCTGTACTACCTGCGCGACCTGTCGGGTAAAGCAGCTCGCATCAAGGAAAAACTGGCTTAAGTCCAGCTTCCGATGCAGAAAAAAGCAGCCTACGGGCTGCTTTTTTGTTGTCCGCAATTTATCCACAGCACTATTGCTTCAGGCCGTATCCATGACATCTCGTGAGCACGAAATCGAACGCCGCACCGAACTCTCGGTGACCCGCGTGACCAAGGCGGTTTTCCCGCCGACCACCAACCATCACAACACCCTGTTCGGCGGCACTGCGCTCGCCTGGATGGACGAAGTGTCGTTTATCACCGCTACGCGTTTCTGCCGCTTGCCACTGGTGACCGTGTCGACCGACCGAATCGATTTCAACCACGCGATCCCCGCAGGTTCCATCGTCGAACTGGTCGGGCGGGTGATCAAGGTCGGCAACACCAGCCTCAAGGTCGAGGTGGAAGTGTTCGTTGAAAGCATGAGCTGCGACGGGCGCGAAAAGGCGATTCACGGGCAGTTCAGCTTCGTCGCGATTGACGACGACAAGCGTCCGGTACCGGTTCTGCCTGGTTTTGCCGCCTGAAGGTTCCGTGTACGGGCGGGCTATGAAAGACTGTCCGCCATCTCTGCCTTGCCTGAGCTTTTATGCCCGCCATCGACCACCCGCTGATTGACCAGTTTCTCGACGCCCTATGGTTGGAAAAAGGTCTTTCCGACAACACCCGCGACGCCTATCGCAGTGATCTCGCACTGTTCAACGGCTGGTTGCAGGAGAAAAATCTCGAGCTGATCAACGCCGGTCGTGAATTGATCCTCGATCACCTGGCCTGGCGCCTGGAACAGAACTACAAACCCCGTTCTACCGCGCGATTCCTCTCGGGTGTACGTGGCTTTTATCGCTACCTGTTGCGGGAAAAACTGATCTCGGTCGATCCGACCTTGCGCGTCGACATGCCGCAACTCGGTCGGCCGTTGCCCAAATCCCTGTCAGAAGCCGACGTTGAAGCGTTGCTGAGGGCGCCAGACTTGAGCGAAGCCATCGGCCAGCGTGACCGCGCCATGCTTGAAGTCCTTTACGCCTGCGGCTTGCGGGTAACCGAGCTGATCAGTCTGACCCTGGAGCAGGTCAACCTGCGTCAGGGCGTATTGAGGGTAATGGGCAAGGGCAGTAAAGAGCGCCTTGTACCGATGGGCGAGGAAGCGATTGTCTGGGTCGAGCATTACCTGCGCGATGGTCGCGGCGAGTTGCTGGGCGGACGCCCCAGCGATGTGCTGTTTCCCAGCCAGCGCGGCGAGCAGATGACTCGCCAGACCTTCTGGCACCGCATCAAGCATCAGGCCAAGGTCGCCGGCATCGGCAAATCGCTGTCGCCCCATACGCTGCGTCACGCTTTCGCCACGCACCTGCTCAACCATGGCGCCGACTTGCGGGTGGTGCAGATGTTGTTGGGCCACAGCGACCTGTCGACCACGCAGATCTACACTCACGTCGCCCGGGCACGGTTGCAGGATCTGCATGCCAAGCATCACCCTCGAGGCTGAGCGCTGGCTGTCTTGCGACAGGCGCATTCGGTCACGCGAACCTTATGTGGTAGGCTTTGCCGGTTTGCACGATGGACGGTTATGACCCGGTGTTCCGGCACGGGCGTTCTGAACGTTCCATTTGTCCGCCTTCAGGAGTTCTCATGCGTCTGACCCAGATTTTCGCCGCCGCAGCCATTGCGTTGGTCAGCACCTTTGCCGTCGCCGATGATGCGGCCGACAAAGCCATCCGCCAGAGCCTGGAAAACCTCCAGCTCGACGTGCCGGTGGACACCATCACCGCCAGCCCGCTGCCGGGCCTGTACGAAGTCAAGCTCAAGGGCAGCCGCGTGCTCTACGCCAGCGCCGACGGCCAGTACATCGTTCAGGGCTACATGTTCCAGCTCAAGGACGGCAAACCGGTCAACCTGACCGAGAAGACCGAGCGCCTGGGCATTTCCAAACTGATCAATGCGATCCCGGTGGCCGAGACCGTGGTTTACCCGGCCGTGGGCGAAACCAAGTCGCACATCACCGTTTTCACCGACACCACTTGCCCGTACTGCCACAAGCTGCACGCCGAAGTGCCGGAGCTGAACAAGCGCGGCATCGAAGTGCGTTACGTGGCGTTCCCGCGCCAGGGCCTGGGTTCGCCGGGTGACGAGCAACTGCAAGCTGTGTGGTGCTCGAAAGACAAGAAAGCGGCCATGGACAAGATGGTCGATGGCAAGGAAATCAAGGCTGCCAAGTGCGAGAACCCGGTTTCCAAGCAGTTCGCCCTCGGTCAGTCGATCGGCGTGAACGGCACACCGGCCATCGTATTGGCTGACGGACAAGTCATTCCGGGCTACCAGCCTGCGCCACAAGTCGCCAAACTGGCGCTGGGCGCGAAGTAATTCGCATCGTCACGTTCAGGCGCTGACGAGCGTGGTCCGGCGGCAACATGGCCGGGCCATCAATAGAGAGCCGCGATTGCGCGGTTGTTTTCACGGCCGGCCTCGCGTCGGCCGTTTTATGGGGAGTTCACAGTGAAACCGGTCAAAGTAGGCATCTGTGGGTTAGGGACCGTCGGTGGCGGTACCTTCAACGTACTTCAGCGCAACGCCGAGGAAATTGCTCGTCGTGCCGGGCGTGGAATCGAAGTGGCACAAATTGCCATGCGCACGCCAAAGCCTCAGTTCCAGACGACCGGTATTGCGATTACCAACGATGTCTTCGAAGTGGCCACGAACCCTGAGATCGACATCGTCATAGAGCTGATGGGCGGCTACACCGTTGCCCGCGAGCTGGTACTCAAGGCCATCGAGAATGGCAAGCATGTGGTCACCGCGAACAAGGCTCTGATTGCCGTTCACGGTAATGAAATTTTCGCCAAGGCACGCGAGAAAGGCGTGATCGTGGCATTTGAAGCGGCGGTAGCCGGTGGCATTCCGGTGATCAAGGCGATCCGTGAAGGCCTGTCCGCCAACCGCATCAACTGGGTCGCCGGGATCATCAACGGCACCGGCAACTTCATCCTCACCGAAATGCGCGAGAAGGGTCGCACCTTCGAAGACGTGCTGGCCGAGGCGCAAGCGCTGGGCTACGCCGAAGCCGATCCGACGTTCGACGTCGAAGGCATCGACGCGGCGCACAAGCTGACGATCCTGGCTTCGATCGCGTTCGGTATTCCGTTGCAGTTCGACAAGGCTTACACCGAAGGCATCACCAAGCTGACCACCGCCGACGTGAACTACGCCGAAGCGCTGGGCTACCGCATCAAGCACCTGGGCGTGGCACGCAGCACCGCCGCGGGTATCGAGTTGCGCGTACACCCGACGCTGATCCCGGCCGATCGCCTGATCGCCAACGTCAACGGCGTGATGAACGCGGTGATGGTCAACGGTGACGCTGCCGGTTCGACCCTGTTCTACGGCGCTGGCGCCGGCATGGAGCCGACCGCTTCGTCGGTGATCGCGGATCTGGTAGACGTGGTTCGCGCCATGACCTCCGACCCGGAAAACCGCGTGCCGCACCTGGCCTTCCAGCCGGACTCGCTGTCGGCCCACCCGATCCTGCCGATCGAAGCCTGCGAAAGCGCCTACTACCTGCGCATTCAGGCCAAGGACCATCCGGGCGTACTCGCTCAGGTGGCGAGCATCCTGTCGGAGCGCGGCATCAACATCGAGTCGATCATGCAGAAGGAAGTCGAGGAGCACGACGGCCTGGTGCCGATGATCTTGCTGACCCACCGCGTGCTGGAACAGCACATCAACGATGCGATCGCCGCCCTCGAAGCCCTGGCGGGCGTGGTCGGTCCGGTTGTGCGGATCCGCGTCGAGCACTTGAACTAAGTTGATCTCCTTCACAGGGCCCGCCTGCGGGCCCTGTGTTGCGAACACTGTCCATTGGAGTCAGTCATGCGTTACATCAGTACCCGCGGCCAGGCACCGGCCCTGAATTTCGAAGACGTCCTGCTGGCCGGTCTCGCCACCGACGGCGGTCTGTACGTCCCGGAAAACCTGCCACGTTTCACCCAGGAAGAAATCGCTTCCTGGGCCGGCCTGCCGTATCACGAGCTGGCCTTCCGGGTGATGCGCCCGTTCGTGACCGGCAGCATTCCGGACGCCGATTTCAAAAAGATCCTCGAAGAAACCTACGGTGTGTTCTCGCACAACGCCGTGGCGCCGCTGCGTCAGCTGAACGGCAACGAATGGGTGCTGGAGCTGTTCCACGGCCCGACCCTGGCGTTCAAGGACTTCGCCCTGCAACTGCTCGGTCGTTTGCTCGACTACGTGCTGGAAAAGCGCGGCGAGCGCGTGGTGATCGTCGGCGCAACTTCCGGTGATACCGGTTCGGCTGCCATCGAAGGCTGCAAGCATTGCGAAAACGTCGACATCTTCATCCTGCACCCGCACAACCGTGTGTCCGAAGTGCAGCGTCGGCAGATGACCACCATCCTCGGTGAGAACATCCACAACATCGCCATCGAAGGCAACTTCGACGACTGCCAGGAAATGGTCAAGGCAAGCTTCGCCGACCAGAGCTTCCTCAAGGGCACGCGTCTGGTGGCGGTGAACTCGATCAACTGGGCGCGGATCATGGCCCAGATCGTTTACTACTTCCACGCAGCGCTGCAATTGGGCGGCCCGGCACGTTCGGTGTCGTTCTCGGTGCCGACCGGCAACTTCGGCGACATCTTCGCCGGTTACCTGGCGCGCAACATGGGTCTGCCGATCAACCAGTTGATCGTCGCCACCAACCGCAACGACATCCTGCACCGCTTCATGAGCGGCAACCAGTACGTCAAGGAAACCCTGCACGCCACCCTGTCGCCGTCGATGGACATCATGGTCTCGTCGAACTTCGAACGCCTGCTGTTCGACCTGCACGGTCGCAACGGCGCGGCGATTGCCGGTCTGATGGATTCGTTCAAGCAGGGCGGTGGTTTCAGCGTTGAACAGGAACGCTGGACCGAGGCGCGCAAACTGTTCGACTCGCTGGCCGTGGACGATGCGCAAACCTGCGAAACCATCGCCGAAGTCTTCGAACAGACCGGTGAGGTGCTCGATCCGCACACGGCCATCGGTGTGAAAGCCGCACGCGAATGCCGTCGCAGCCTGGATATCCCGATGGTGATCCTGGGCACGGCGCATCCGGTCAAGTTCCCGGATGCCGTGGAAAAAGCCGGTGTAGGAAAAGCTCTCGAACTACCTGCACATCTTTCTGATTTGTTTGAGAGAGAAGAGCGCTGCACAGTTCTGGCAAACGAGCTGAAAGCCGTGCAGGCCTTTGTCAGCCAGCATGGCAATCGCGGCAAGCCGCTTTAAGCCCTGAAAGCTGTCACATTTTGAAGCCCGTCTCCTGACGGGCTTTCTTGTTTTTGCATGCCACACTGCTCGGGTTTCGCCCACGAAGGACGGGCGAGTCGATGACGAAGGATGTGGCAATGCGGTTTTATTCAGGATTGAGGCCAGCGCTGAGCTGGTTGTTTTTGTTGGGGCTGTCGGGGTTTCTGCAATTGACCGAGGCAGCTCATCTGACGATGCATTCAGAAGGGATGGAGTTGAATATCCAGCCCATCGAGCTGGACGCGCAAGAGCGACAGTGGATTCGTGAAAACCCCAGGGTGACAGTCGCCTCGGTGCAATATCCGTTGTATCTGTTTCAGGACGAACACGGTCAGTGGAGTGGCTTGAACAACGATGTGCTCAAGCACATCAGCGCCATGACCGGTTTGCAGTTCGTGCATCAGGAATCGTTCTCCACCAACCACATGCTGGAACGCCTGGAAAGCGGCGTCGCCGACATGAGTACGACACTGGCCATGAACGAGGAGCGCAGGCAGTTCCTCGATTTCAGCCATGCCTTCGGAGGAGCGGGGTGGGTGTTCGTCGGGCGGGCAGGTTTGCCGGCGGTGCAGTCGCTTGACGAGCTGGAGAAACGGGTCCTGGTGTTGCCGGCCAGGCATGCGCTGGAGGACTGTATCCGACGCGATCACCCTTTGATCGAGATACGTTCGGTCAAGACCTACGCCGAGGCCCGGGCGCTGGTGGAGAGTGGCGAGGCTTACGCCACGATTGAAAACGAGATCGGTGCGCAGCTGTTTCCATCAGGCTTGCTCAAGGTCGGTGGTCTGGTCGAGGGCAAGTGGGAGGCGGATCATCTGGCGGTACGCAAAGGCCTGCCTGAGTTGCTGAGCATTCTCAACAAGGCCCTCGGTGCTTTTTCGGCCGCCGAGTTGCGGGCCATGCGCGTGAAGTGGCTGGACGGTATTTCACCTGCACCGGCACCGTCGTTCGGGGCGCAGCTGATCAAGTGGGGATGCTGGGCGATGGGGGCGCTCGGGGTATTGGGCCTGCTTTCGCTGTTTTGGAATCGTCGGCTTGCTACCGAGATAAAACAGCGCCGGGAAGCCGAAAAGGGCTTGGGCGATCAACTGGCCTTTCAGCATGCACTGATCGATGCGATGCCCGACCCCGTGTTCGTGCGTGATCTGCAGGGACGGTTGATCATGTGCAACCGCAGCTATGAAGAAGCACTGGGCGTCCGTTTCGAGCAAGTGCAAGGACGGACGCTGTATGAATTCGATGCGCTTCCGCCCGCCACCTCACTGATGCTGCATGACGAGTTCATGGTGCAACTGCGCACACGCAAGACGCGCTTCAGCAAACGACAGTTGTTGTTCAGGAGTGGCTCCCGGCACATCTATCAATGGACGGTGCCTTTTTACGGTGTCGATGGAAAACTGCGCGGTTTATTGGGTGGCTGGACGGATATCACCCAGCGGCGGACCGAGAGCGGGTGTCGTTGTCCGCAGTGAAGTTGGGAAATGTCCTATAAAGCGTGGCTACTTTTCTGATGGGAGGCTTAGGACGACTGCCCTAGAGTGACAAACCACTGCGGCGAGAAACCGCGATTGTCGTTCCAGAGGTCGTCCAATGCGCTCGCTCAAAATCCTGCTTCTCGAACCCAACCCGTTCCAGTTGATGGCGTTGCACCAGATGCTCAACGCCATCGGTATCTATGACGTGTTGACCGCGCCTTCGCTGAGCGCGGCAAAACGTTCGCTGGTGCGCCGCGGGACTGTCGATATCGCCATCTGCAATCCGCAACTCAAGGGTGGCGAGGGGGTGGCGCTGATCAGGCATCTGGTGGCCCGGCAAGAGGCGCGGGCGCTGATTCTGTTGGGGGTGGTGGCGCCCAGCGTACAGGCCGACCTGGAACCTTTGCTTGGCGATGAAGGGATGAAGCTCCTGGGACGCCTGCACACACCGGTTTCGGCCGTGCTGATGCGCAATCTGCTCGACAGCTATCTGTCGTCGCCCCGACGTCCGGTCACAGTCTGAAGCCATTGGTTATTTTTCTGTCATCTTCACCCTGCATGCTCCGTCAGGCAGGTGACGCTCCGGGAGAGGCCGCCGACATGCAGAACTTTCTTCTCGGGCCGGTGGTCATTTACTGTGGACACGCCCCAGGCACTGTGTTTTCGGACTATTGAGTGGAGATCGAGATGGAAAGTATCAGTCTATTGCTCGGTGAGGCTCTGAGCCCGTATCAGGTGACGCTGACCCCTCGCGGTCTGCAGGGTGAATGCCTGGTGACACTGAAGAACGGCAGTGGTGCCATCATGGTGGAGCGCGAATTCAATCGGGCGCAATTGAGCGACAAGCGCCAACTGACGGATGTGGTCGATGGCTTGCATCGCGACATCCTGATCGCCGAAGGTCGGCTGGAGCCCTGTGTGATTGCAGCGTTGCGCAACGCTGCCCGCGACAAGCACCCGGGTCTCTGAAACTGATTTGTCTTTTGTGGGAACCTTCCTGCACCCGGGTCAGTCAGACCCCATAGCAGCAGGATCAAGCATTGTGCTCCGGTGCTTGTCGCTTGCTGCTACGGGTCTTTGATAAAGACCACGTTTAACCCCGAGTCGTCTCCCCACTTCTCGGGGTTTCTTTTGTCCGGGATTTACTGCGTGGCCTGCTGCTGGAAGAAAATCCGCGCCTGCTCCAGATAGTCCTGACGCCTTTCAGGGTCCAGCCAGTCGGCGTAGAGCTGGTCGAGATGTTCGTGGGGCAGGGTACGCAACAGTTGATCGATTTCGCTGATCGCCTGCCGGCCCTGAGTGGTGTCGGTGCAGCCGACGTGGCCCGAAATGTACTTGCCTGACCCGCGGATTGGGAAGAACTCCAGCTCGTCTTCAGCGATCTGTGCCTGACGCGCCTGATAACGGATTTCCGGCCAGTAACCCAGCACCACCTGCAATCGCCCGAGCCGCTGCATCGACAGCAGACTGCTTAACGCGTCATTCCCGTAATGCGGTGTCAGCGCGCCGCCCGGTGCCTGTCGGAGCAGGCCGTCGATGTATTCGCCATAACTACGCTCGGCCACCACGCCGACTTTTCTGTCGCTGTTGGCCAGGAATGCGGACAGATCGACTTCACCGTCGGAAATGAACGGCGCCAGCACTTCGCGATCTTTCTGACGCACCACCAGGCCATTGCTGACCGCTCGAAATGCCGGGATGGAGAACGCGATCCATTGCGCGCGCTCCTTGTTCCAGATCAGCGAAGGATCACAGGCGAACGGGTGTTCATGGAGCATCTGGATGCCGCGGGCGCGGTTGACCCGCATCAAGGTGTGTTCGTATTGCGGCATGCCGGCAATCAGCATCGGCATCAGTTGATCGATGACGCCCTGGCCCTTTTTCGGGCCTTCGAAAATGGTCAGCGGCGGCAGGTCGCGCAGCAGCCAGATCAGCGTCGGCTTCGCCTGCGCCCAGGCCGGAAGCATCAGCAGAAAAAGCAGGCCGAACAGCCGCCACGTCCACCAGTGGTGGGCGCGGTTGGAGGCTGAGGCCGGTCGGCGCTTCAGCTCAGATGGCTCCGTCTTCGCGCAGCCGGGCGATCTGCTTCTCGTCGTAGCCAAGATCGTGGAGTACCTGCGCATTGTGTTCACCGAGCTGCGGTCCGACCCATTCGGACGTGCCGGGTGTATCAGAGAGTTTCGGCACGATGCCCGGCATCTTGAAGGGTTTGCCGTCCGGCAGTTTGGCTTGCAGGAACATTTCCCGGGCCAGGTACTGCGGATCGTTGAACATGTCTTCGGCGCTGAAGATCCGGCTGGCCGGGACTTCGGCCTGGTTCAGCAGGTCCAGCACGGTTTGCAGCGGCAGCGAATTGACCCAACGATCGATCACCCCGTACAACTCGTCACGGCGGGTGTCGCGCCCGTCATTGCTGGCCAGCGCCGGGTCATTGGCCAGATCTTCACGGCCGATGATCAGCATGAAACGCTTGAAGATCGCATCGCCGTTGGCGCCGATCTGCACATGTTTGCCGTCGGCGCTGGTGTGGATCGACGACGGTGTGATGCCCGGCATGATGTTACCGGTGCGTTCACGAATGAACCCGAACACATCGAACTCCGGCACCATGCTTTCCATCATGGCGAAGATCGCTTCGTAGAGCGCCACATCAACGACCTGGCCAAGCCCGCCGTTGACCTCGCGATGACGCAGGGCCATCAACGCGCCGATCACACCCCACAGAGCGGCAATCGAATCGCCGATGGAAATTCCGGTACGCACCGGCGGGCGGTCTTCGAAACCGGTGATGTAGCGCAGGCCGCCCATGGATTCGCCGACCGCACCGAAACCTGGCTGATCCTTCATCGGCCCGGTCTGGCCGAAACCGGACAGGCGCACCATGACCAGTTTCGGATTCAGTGCGTGCAGGGTTTCCCAGCTCAGGCCGAGTTTTTCCAGGACGCCTGGGCGGAAGTTCTCGATCAGGATGTCGGCTTCACCCAGCAGTTTTTTCAGGATCGCCAGACCGTCGGGGTGTTTCAGGTTCAGCGTCAGAGACTTTTTGTTGCGTGCCTGGACGAACCACCACAACGAAGTACCTTCATACAGCTTGCGCCACTTGCGCAGCGGATCACCGCCGTCCGGCGATTCGATCTTGATCACTTCGGCACCGAACTCGCCGCAAATGCGCGAGGCAAACGGCCCGGCAATCAATGTACCCAATTCGATGACTTTCAGACCGCTGAGCGGTTTGTTGGCGAACGGCATGCGAGATCCTGTAGGACAAGGCTGAACGGATACAGCGTTTTAACATAGCCGGCTGTCAGTCGCGCAAGGTTGATCGCCATCAATTCGTGGATTGCCTACAGCATCGGTTAGACTTGCCGACTTTCCTCGTATCAAGAAGCCCGTTCATGGCCCAGCCGTCCACCACCTACAAATTCGAACTGAACCTCACCGATCTCGACCGCAGCGTCTACGAGAACGTGAAGCAGACCATCGCCCGCCACCCTTCGGAAACCGAAGAACGCATGACCGTGCGCCTGCTGGCCTACGCGCTCTGGTACAACGAGCACCTGTCGTTCGGTCGTGGTCTGTCGGACGTGGATGAACCTGCGCTGTGGGAAAAGAGCCTGGATGATCGCGTCCTGCACTGGATCGAAGTCGGCCAGCCGGATGCGGATCGCCTGACCTGGTGCTCCCGTCGCACCGAGCGCACCAGCCTGCTGGCCTACGGCAGCCTGCGCGTCTGGGAAGGCAAGGTGATCCCGGCGATCAAGAACCTGAAGAACGTCAACATCGCTGCTGTCCCGCAGGAAGTGCTGGAAACCCTGGCCAAGGACATGCCCCGCGTCATCAAGTGGGACGTGATGATCAGCGAAGGCACGATCTTCGTCACCGACGACCGTGGTCAGCACGAAGTTCAGCTCAGCTGGCTGCAAGGCGAGCGCGGCTAAGTCCGCAGCGCTCCCGAAAAATCCCACGTACCCAAGAGAAGCTCCTGTCACCCCATGCGTATCGATCCTCGCCCGTTGCCCGCCACTCTGCCGTTTCTCGGTGATCTGCCACCGTTGCTGACCCGCCTGTACGCGGCGCGGGGCGTGCAGTCCGAGGCGGAGCTGGACAAAAGCCTGGCGCGGCTGATTCCGTTCCAGCAACTCAAAGGGATCGATGCGGCGGTGGATCTGCTGGTGACGGCGCTGGAGCAGCGTCAGCGGATCCTGATCGTCGGCGACTTCGACGCCGACGGCGCGACGGCCAGCACCGTGGGCGTGCTTGGCCTGCGCCTGCTGGGCGCGGCACATGTCGATTATCTGGTGCCGAACCGCTTCGAATACGGCTACGGCCTGACCCCGGAAATCGTCGAAGTCGCGATGACCCGCGAGCCGCAACTGTTGATCACCGTCGACAACGGTATTTCCAGCGTCGAAGGTGTGGCGGCAGCGAAGCGTCACGGTTTGAAGGTCTTGATCACCGACCACCACTTGCCCGGCGATGAACTGCCGCAAGCCGATGCGCTGGTCAATCCGAACCAGCCCGGTTGCGAGTTCCCGAGCAAGGCGCTGGCCGGGGTCGGGGTGATTTTCTACGTGTTGATGGCCTTGCGTGCACGCCTGCGCAGCCTCGGCTGGTACGAGAGCAAGCCACAACCGAACATCGGCGAACTGCTGGATCTGGTGGCGCTGGGCAGCGTCGCCGACGTGGTGCCGCTGGATGCCAACAACCGGATTCTGGTGCACCAGGGCCTGGAACGAATTCGCGCCGGACGTGCGCGGCCGGGGATCAAGGCGATCCTTGAAGTGGCCAAGCGCGAGGCTTCGCGCATTACCTCTACCGATCTCGGTTTCATCGTCGGCCCGCGCCTGAACGCGGCGGGGCGTCTGGATGACATGAGCCTCGGGATTGAGTGCCTGCTGACCCAGAATGCAGAACTGGCCCGGGAAATGGCGGCGCAACTGGACAGCATGAACCAGGATCGCAAATCCATCGAGCAAGGCATGCAGCGTGAAGCGCTGGCACAGCTCAAGGACTTGCCGGTCGAGTCTATGCCGTTCGGCCTTTGCCTGTTCGATCCGGAATGGCACCAGGGTGTCATCGGCATTCTGGCCTCGCGGATGAAAGAGCGTTATTTCCGCCCGACCATCGCCTTCGCCGATGCTGGCGACGGTTTGCTCAAGGGCTCGGGGCGCTCGGTCCAGGGCTTTCATATTCGCGATGCGTTGAGCGTGGTGGCAGCGCAGCATCCGGACCTGATCAGCAAGTACGGTGGCCACGCGATGGCAGCTGGCCTGACCTTACCGCAGGAGAATTTTCCGTTGTTCGCCGAGGCATTCGACGCCGAAGTGCGCAGGCAGCTTCGCGAAGAAGATCTGACCGGCCGCCTGCTGTCGGACGGCACCCTGGCTGTTGAAGAGTTTCATCTGGAACTGGCTCGTGCCCTGCGTCATGCCGGGCCTTGGGGCCAGCATTTCCCGGAGCCGCTGTTTCATGGCGTGTTCCAGTTGGTCGAGCAGCGGGTGGTCGGCGAGCGGCACCTGAAAGTGGTGCTGAAGAGCGAATGCGGTTCGGTGAAACTGGATGGCATCGCGTTTGGCATTGACCGCGATATCTGGCCGAACCCGACAATCAAATGGGTCGAGCTGGCCTATAAGCTCGATCTCAACGAGTTTCGCGGCAATGAAACCGTGCAACTGATGATTGCTCACATCGAACCGCGCTAAGGGCTTTGCGCCCCTTTCTGAAGGGGCGCAGGTGTCTTCAATTGTGCTGTTTCATTTCTGAACCCTCCCTCATCCCCGGATGTCGACTAGGCTCTAAGCACTGCTTGATTGGCCTTGTGACGTCTTGTCGAATTTTTTGCCCGCGGGGGCGGGTGCTGCACCTTTTTCCTGTCACTCGTCGACTTTTCAAACAGAACCCTGGAGCCTGCCCACTGATTTGAGAGGTGCCCCATGAGTCTGCTGCTTGAACCCTTTACCCTTCGCCAACTGACCCTGCCCAACCGCATCGCCGTATCGCCAATGTGCCAGTACTCAAGTGTCGATGGCCTGGCCAACGACTGGCATCTGGTGCATCTCGGCAGCCGTGCAGTGGGGGGCGCGGGCCTGGTATTTACCGAAGCCACGGCGATCACGGCCGACGGGCGGATCACCGCCGAAGACCTGGGCCTGTGGAACGACGAACAGATCGCACCGCTGCAACGCATCACCCGTTTCATCAACGCGCAGGGCGCAGTGGCCGGCATTCAACTGGCCCACGCCGGACGCAAGGCCAGCACTCATCGGCCGTGGATCGGCAAGCACGGCAGCGTCAAACCGGATGACGGCGGCTGGACGCCGGTCGGGCCTTCACCGATTGCCTTTGACCCGCAACATACCCAACCCAAACAGCTTGATGAAGGGCAGATCGCCCAGGTCATCCAGGATTTCGTGGCCGCAGCCAAGCGTGCGCTCACAGCCGGTTTCAGCGTGGTCGAGGTGCATGCGGCGCATGGTTATCTGTTGCACCAGTTTCTTTCGCCGCTGAGCAACCAGCGCCGCGACCAGTACGGCGGTTCATTCGAAAACCGCATCCGTCTGGTGTTGCAAGTAACCGAGGCGGTACGTGCCGTCTGGCCGGAAGAACTGCCGGTGTTCGTTCGTCTGTCGGCCACCGATTGGGTGGAAGATGGCTGGAACCCCGATGAAACCGTGGAGCTGGCGCGACGCCTGAAAACCCTCGGTGCGGATCTTATCGACGTATCGTCGGGTGGCACCGCAGCGAACGCGGAGATTCCGGTGGGGCCGGGTTATCAGACCCGCTTCGCGGAAAGGGTGCGCAAGGAGTCAGGCATCGCCACCGGCACCGTGGGAATGATTACCGAGCCTGCGCAAGCCGAGCACATCCTGCGGACCTGTCAGGCCGACATCATCTTTCTCGCCCGTGAGCTGCTGCGCGATCCGTACTGGCCGCTGCACGCCGACGATGATCTGGGCGGACGCAAAGCGGTGTGGCCGGCGCAATATCAACGTGCGACCCATCGGGATCAGCCGATTCACGAGTCTGATCTGCGGGATTGATTCCGACCTGTCACAAAGCCTATAAAACCCGCCATTGAACCGGCGGGTTTTTTCTTGTCTGCCGTCCTGAATTGCAAAGGAATGGATCGCAATGTTGATCGAACGAGAGCTGACCGAACTCGACTTGCCGCTGCTGGCGCTGATCGACCGCAGTGAGTTGGTCGAGGAGTGCTATCGCGTAGAGAACGGTGAGCTGATTCTGTATCCGGCGCGTTTCGACATGCGCGGCTGGCCCGAAGGGGAGGCGGAGGAGAATGCGCGGGTACTGGAAAAGTGCTGGCGCAACGGCGGTTGGCTACACGGGATTTTCGATGGCGAGACACTGGTGGCGGCAGTGGTTGTGGATAACCGGGTTATTCACAATCAGGGCCTGAAGATGCGGCAGTTGAAGTTCCTGCACATCAGCCGCGCCTGGCGTGGGCAGGGGCTGGGCGGGCGATTGTTTGCCCTGGCCTGCGCCCATGGCCGGGAGATCGGCGCCGAGGCGTTGTACGTCTCGGCGACCGAGTCGCGCAATACCGTGGAGTTCTACCAGCGCCAGGGTTGCCGGTTGCTGGAACAACCGGATCCCGAACTGTTTGATCTGGAACCCCACGATATCCACTTGTACTGCCCGTTGGCCTGACGGCTCAAGCCATCAAGGGTACTTGCGCTTGTCCGGCGCCGGCGGGAAGTACTGGTACAACCAGGTCTCGCTCAGCGTGCGGTCGTTGGTGCGGATGAACAGACGCAGTTCCACCGGTTCAACGCTGTCATTGGTCGGGTACCAGTCGAACAGGATCCGGTAACCCTTGATGTCATCCAGCACCAGCACGCTGAAGTCCTGCACCTTGCCGTTGGAGCAGGTGACTACCGGCTCGATTCCGGTGCCCTGCGGCAGGCGATCCAGACCGCCACCGGTGAAGTCCACGGCGAAACGACGGGCCCAGACTGGCGGGTAATGCTCGCCTGGTGCCCAGCCTTCGACGAATCCACCCATGCCGGAACGGGTCGCATGCACCCGTGCCAGCGGCGTGCCGACCGGCGGCAGAGCGCTCCAGTAGAGCTTGTAGCCGTAGTTCAGCGAATCGCCGGCGGCTACCGGTTTCTTCGGTGTCCAGAACGCGACGATGTTGTCGAGGGTTTCACCGGTTGTAGGGATTTCCAGCAGATCGATAGAGCCTTCGCCCCATGCAGTTGTAGGCTCTACCCACAGGCTCGGGCGCTTGCTGTACCAGTCGACGGTGTCCTGGTAGTTGGCGAATTCGTGGTCGGTCTGTACCAGGCCGAAACCTTTCGGATCGGTGTCGGCGAAGGCGTTGAATTGCAGGGTCGCCGGGTTGTTCAACGGACGGCAGATCCACTCGCCGTTGCCACGCCACATGGCCAGACGATCCGAGTCATGGATTTGCGGATGGATGGTGTCGCACATCCGGCGCTCGTGGGTGCCACAACTGAACATGCTGGTCATCGGTGCGATGCCCAGTTGTTCGATGGCGGTGCGGGCGTTGACGTGGGCATCGACTTCCATCACCACGCGCTCGGCTTGGCAATCGATGTCGAAGCGATAGGCACCGGTCGCGCTCGGCGAGTCGAGCAGGGCGTAGACCACGAAGCGGGTCGCGTTCTGATCCGGGGTCTCGAACCAGAACTTGGTGAAGTCGGGGAATTCTTCGCGTTTCTTGGCGTAGGTGTCGATGGCCAGGCCACGGGCGGAGAGGCCATATTGGCCAGTGGCATCCACCGCGCGGAAGTAGCTGGCGCCGAGGAACGACACCACGTCATGCCGATCCAGCTCCGGCGCCTTGAACAGCTTGAAGCCGGCAAAACCCAGATCGCCCTTGAGCTGCTGGGTGTCGACCGAGGTGTTTTCATAGTTGAACAGCTGAGGGCGGAAATGCACCTCGCGGGCCGTGCGGGTCTTGGGATCGACGCTGTACATGCGCACCGGCTGGCGGAAACCCATGCCGACGTGGAAAAACTGCACATCGAGCTGACCCTTGTTCTCCTTCCACAGCGAATGCTCGCCGTCGTAGCGGATCGCGTTGAAGTTCTGCGGGGTCATGGTCGCCAGTGTCGGCGGCAGCACCTGTTTGGTGTCCTGATAGGCATTGCCGGCCAATTGCTTGGCCTGGCGCTTCAGCGTTTCAAAGTCGAAGGCCTGGGCTTCACCGTCGGCGGCACCGCCAGAGGCGGCCCAGGCGCGTGCGGCAAACAGGCCGGAGGCGGAAAGGCCGGTGTAAGCCGCAATGGCCATGGACGCTTTGAGCAAATTCCTGCGGTGCATAGATACAACCTGTCGTGGACAATCCCGCGCCGTTCCTGGCACGTACTGGATCAGAAATTACGGTTCGGACAAGCCTTCGGCCAAACGCTACGGACTAGTAACAGATGCCCGCTAGCTTAATCCGTTCGCTGATTTTGCAAAATTCATTGATAGCACGGCGACAGCCTCTCAATGAAACAAGACGTTACGGTTACTTATCCCACAGCCTTTTCTGATTTACAGGGCATAACTGCTTATTTCGACTAATTACTCTAAAAACAGCTTTTCAGCGCCGATTTAATTTCTATTCTATGGGTATGGCCGGTCTCGACCCACCCGACCGGCAGGGCTCAAATCGCTGCTTGCAGGAGCAGGGCGAGGCGGTTTCAAAAAAATTCTGAAGTAATGGAAAAGGACATCGTCCATGGCAAAGGTGCAATGCATTACCGAAATGTTGGGAATCTTTCCGTGCCTGGGAGGCAGACGCAGGAAGCGGCTCAACTCTGAAGAGCGCAAATTGGTCGAGCGCTACCGAGAACTGTCGGAAAGTGACCGGATTGCGATGCGCTATCTGGTGGATGCGATGCACAGCGTTTCACGGTTTTGAGGGTGTAATGCATAAGGGGCAGGCGTTGAGTCTGCCCCTTTTTTGTGTGTTTTTCGGCCAGGTGAGCATTGCCCCGGCAGGGAAGCCCGGTAATTTTCACATGCGGAAATGTATTGCTGGTGGACGCTCCGTTTGGCTCGCCAGCAGAATATCAAGAGTGAACTCCCGAATTGATTCAACCCCCCATGTAAAAACTCGAAAACAAATCTACTTCCCAAGGCCTTCGCGCGCCGACTTTGCGGCCCGATGACCCAAATCTGCCATCAGTTGATATTCATCCAGTTACTATTGCGCGGGCGCATCAATCAGCGAGTATCAAATGATCTGGTTTCTAGAAGGGCAATCGAGTCAGCGTGACGTCATCATCGGCGCGCGCGAGGCACTTCCGGCGGATGTAAAAATCTTCGCCTCTCATCGTCAGGATCGCCCTGAAATCACGTCGCTTGCCGACGTCAGTTTTACGGAGCCAAGTGGCAATGAAGAGCGTATCGACTGGGTCATCGCCACTGCAGTAGCGCACAACATCAAACTGATTCTGGCTGGACGCGTCGGTAATGTTTTCGAGATCGAACGGGCGCGCTTTGAACAGGCGGGTCTTGAATTGGTGACTGGCGGTACGTCGATGGCGACCTTCGACATGGTCGACGACAAGAGCCGATTCACCGCCGAAGCAGAGCGTGTCGGCCTGGCTTGTGTCCCGGCGATCACAGCATTGAATGCCGAAGAAATGTTCGCTGCTTACAAAACCCTCTCCGCCAGTGGCGAAGTGTGCGTCAAGCCTGCGGTCGGTATTTATGGCCAGGGTTTCTGGCGATTCAAGGCGGATACCGATCCGTTCCGCTGTTTTGCCAACCCGGATGCGCGTGAAGCCAATTTTGAAACTTATATGCGCGCTTACTGCGAAGCCGAAGCTCCGGCACCGATGCTGATGATGCCGTACATGGCCGGCAGCGAATGTTCGGTGGACATGGTCTGCGAAGCTGGCCGTCCGGTTGCGTTCGTCAGTCGTCGAAAGGCGGGTGTACATCAGACCTTCGAGCGTGAGGGCCCGGCTGTCGAGTTGGCACTCAAGGCTGCCGAGCATTTCGGTTGTGACGGAATCGTCAATGTGCAGACCCGCGACGACGCTGATGGCCAGCCGCATTTGCTGGAAATCAACCCGCGATACTCGGGTGGCATCGGTTACACCCGGGCGACCGGGACCAACCTGCCGGGCATTTTCGCGGCTCGACGGTTGGGCTTGCCGGAGCCTGCGACCGTCTGGAGGGCGAACGTCCGGGTCAAGGGCGTGACCGTGGCGGCTGTGGCATCCTGATATTAAAGCGACATCTATTTTTGCTACAATTTGCCGCGCTGCATGTGAAGCAGCTGGTCGTTAGCAGTCAAGGAGAGATCAGGGAATGATGGTGCTGGCGCCTGGCGCAAATGCCGTAATATCGAGCGCACAGAGTGAATGGACTCTTGAATGCGGTAAGTCCTCGGCTTTCGGGGACTATGCAGCAGTCGCTATATTGCCGGTTGACGAGAAACGCCGCCCGACAGGTGATCCCGCCCTGTTCCAGACCTCCCATGGCTGGATGGAGTGGAAAGGTGATCAGGAAAAGGTCGGCTGTGCGATGAACCTGGCAGAACTGCCGTCAGGCAGCGATCGTGTGCTGATCATCGTCTATACCTTCTCTGCTGCTGGTCCGGTCAGTGATCTGAAGACCCTGCGTTTTCAGGTTGATGGCCAGCTCGATTACAGTCTCGATCTGCGTGATAACGGCGAATCGGCGATCATCATCGGCGAGTTTTACACGCGCAATCAGCAATGGAAGTTCCGGGCTCTGGCTGAAGGTTCAGCTTATGGCCTGGCGGCTTTTGGCCGGCGAATCGGCCTCGATATCAACGATGCCCATCCCAAGGGACGCTCAAGTCCTTCCGAATCCGGACGCGGCAGTGCGACCGGCACCGGTTTTGCCGTTTCGAGAAATCACATCCTGACCTGTGCTCACGTCATCGAGGACATGCAGGAAATTCATATCTCCTCCTTCGAAGGACGTTACCGTGTCGAACCCGTTGTGGTCGATCGGCGCAACGACATCGTTTTGTTGCGAGTGCTGGATTGCCCACCGCTGAAACCGGTGGCGTTCAAGGAAGGTTTTGGCTGCGACCTCGGCGACAACGTTGTGGCGTTGGGATTCCCGCTTGCGGGGTTCGCTGGCGGCGGCGTGCAAGTGACGCAGGGTGGTGTGTCGGGTCTGTTTGGCCTGCACAATGATTCGAGCCTGCTGCAGTTTACTGCCCCGATTCAGCCCGGTTCCAGTGGCAGCCCTCTTTTTGACTCCTCGGGTGCGGTGGTCGGTCTGGTGACCTCAACTCTGCCGGATGCGCAAAACATGAATTTTGCGGTCAAGGCGCCATTGCTCCTCTCATTCCTTGACGCTTGTCGCGTCGAGGCCAGCAAGATCCCTGTCGGCAAATCTTTCACAACAGCGGAACTGGCGCGTGAAGCCCAGGCTTCAATGTGGCGTGTCGAAGCGCGAAATTTCTGACTTCTCTTGATTTGAAACATTTGGTACCGGCGCGCGGTTAATACCCCAGCGCCATTTAGGAATTTTTGCTCATGGAAAGTAACGCAGCTACACAAACGCTCAGTGCGCAACTGATGCGCGGGCGACTCGATGTCAAAGTAGATGATTCACTCATCGCTCCGAACGCTTTGTTCGGCTTTGCCGAGCGCCGTAACCCCAAGCGTGCGTTCCTGTTCGTGTCCAAAGTGCTTGGCCGCCATATCCCGGTACGCCCCTCGGCAATGAATAGCAGTTTCGCAAGCCTCGCGGCGCAGATCCCTGCGGATCTGCCCGGCCCGGTGCTGGTGATCGGCATGGCCGAGACCGCCGTTGGCCTCGGTGCTGGCGTGCACCGCGCGTTCAGCGCGACCCGGCCTGACACGGTGTACATGGTCAGCACACGGCACCCGACCGGCACCGAACTGTTCACTCGTTTCGAAGAAGAACACAGCCACGCCAGTGCCCATTTGATCCACTTGCCGGTCGATCCCGATGTGCGCGAAATGATGTTGAATGCGCGCTCGCTGGTGCTGGTAGACGATGAAGCCTCCACCGGCAAGACCTTCATCAATTTGCACCGCGCCTTGGTCGACTCGGGCCTGACCCAGGTCGAACGTGTCGTGACCTGCGTGCTGACCGACTGGTCGAGCAACGCGGTGCGCAACACCATTGGCGAGTCCGCTCATCAAGTCTCGTTACTGCAAGGCTCCTACGATTTCCATCAAGACCTCGAAGCGCCGCTGCCGGAGATGCCGGCCGTCGGCACCGTCGCCGCCGGTGAGTGGCCGTTGTCGGCACACAACGACTGGGGCCGGCTCGGTGTGCGCAAGGTCGAAGACACCTTGGCCCCCGATCTGCAAATCAAGGCTGGCGAGCGAGTGCTGGTGGTCGGCACCAGCGAGTTTGTCTGGCGTCCGTTCCTGCTCGCCGAACGTCTGGAGCGTGCCGGTGCCGACGTGCACTTCAGCTCGACCAGCCGTTCGCCGATCGCGCTGGGCCATGCCATCGGTCACGCATTGTCGTTCTCGGACAATTACGGTCTGGGCATTCCGAACTTTCTCTACAACGTGCGCCCGGGGGAGTTTGATCGCGTGCTGATCTGCTCGGAAACGCCGACGCAGGCGGTATCTGCCGAACTGGTTGCCGCCCTGAACGCCGAGGTGATTGTCGATGCTCAGTAATCGTCCGCTGGCCTTGGTCGACCTTGATGACACGCTGTTCCAGACCGCGCGCAAAATGCCTGAAGGCACGCCACGCCATCCTGCGACCTTTGACATTGAAGGCCAACCGAACGGGTACATGAACCCGGTGCAGAAAACTCTGGTGGAGTGGCTGTTGTCCTCGACCGACGTCGTGCCTGTGACTGCGCGCAGTGTCGAAGCTTTCAGCCGAGTCAAACTGCCTTTCGACAAGGGCGCCGTGTGCTCGCACGGCGGGGTGATTCTCGGCGCCGACGGCAAGATCGATGAGCAATGGCAGGCGCACATGACTGTCGTCCTGGCAGACTTTCAACACCGGCTCCCCGATCTGAGCGCTGCGACCCTGGCCATTGGCAAGGCGCTGGGCATTTCGCTGCGCGGCTGGGTAGTTGAAGAAGAAAACCTGCGCCACTACGTGGTGACCAAGCACAACGAATCCAACGACGAAGTCCTGCAAACCGTGCTGGCTGAAGTCCAGGCGCGCGGCTTGCTGGAGGGAATGCACGTCCACGGCAACAGCAACAATCTGGCCTTTTTGCCCGCCGGTCTGTCGAAGCGCGTGGCCGTTGAGGAACTGTTGCGCCGTGACCGTGAAGTCAACGGTGAACGACCCGTGCTGGGCTTCGGCGACAGCATTACCGACCTCGGTTTCATGGATGCCTGCCACCTGTGGGCAACCCCGTCCGGCAGCCAACTGGCGAGGTTTGTGGGGCATGCGCTCAATGACTGAGTCCATCGCTGACCTCAAGACTGTTGGTAGCGGCAGCTATTTGCAGGACGACGTGCACTTCCTGCTCCAGCCGGTGCAGATGGAGGTGACCGACGTCGTAGAGAAAGAGCGGCTGATTCAGACGCAGCAGAAGCACTACTCGGAGATGATCAGCTTCGAGAGCGCGCCGACACCTGTGCACAAAGCGCTGTACGAGAGAGCGCTCGCGCAGAATGGCGTGCGCATGGCCAGCGACGTTCAGGCACTGGCGCTGGCGTTGAATGGCGCTTGCACAGGCCCATCGATTGTTCTGGTGTCGTTTGTCCGCGCCGGGTTGCCGCTGGGTGTGCTGCTGCGTCGGGCGCTGATCGACATGGGCCGCGAGACACATCATTACGGCATCAGCATCGTGCGGGATCGCGGCATAGACCTCATCGGTCTTGAGGCGATCATTCAGGCCCACGGCGCGCAAAACATCGTGTTCGTCGACGGCTGGACTGGCAAAGGTGCGATCTCCGGTGAAATTCAGCGCAGCCTCAAAGGCGATGCTCGATTCCCTGAGGAGCCGCGTCTGGTGGTGCTGGCCGACCCTTGCGGGCGAGCCTGGCTGGCGGCCTCGGCGGAAGACTGGGTGATTCCGTCGGGCATCCTTGGCGCGACCGTCTCGGGTCTGGTGTCGCGTTCGATCTGGCCGGCTGATGGCGGGCTGCATGGCTGCGTGGTCTACGACCACCTGACTGAACACGATGTGACGCGCGAGTTCATCGAGCACATCGAGCAGCAGCGCAAAACCCTGGGCCCGGTGCCTGCTGCGGTGCCGTGGACGGCCAACACGCGTGCCAAGCTGCAAGCCGCCGCCACGCAAGTCGTGGAGTCGCTGGCTGCACGTTTCGATATCAGCAATCTGAACCGGGTCAAACCGGGCATCGCCGAGGCCACTCGCGCGGTGCTACGCCGGGTGCCGGATCATGTGCTGGTGCGAGATCGCAACGACAGTGATGTGCAATTACTGATGCACCTCACCGAAGGCGCTGGCGTTTGCGTCGAAGAAGTCGGCGCCGCACTCGGCCCGTACCGAGCCGTGACCATCATTCGGAGCGTGAGCTGATGAAGAAGCTTTCTCCTTACGCCTTGGGTGCCACGCTGTACATGCCGGCCACGCGCGCCGATCTGCTGGATGTGGTGTTCGCCACCAAGCTGCCGGAACTGCGTTCGCTGGTGGTATGCCTCGAAGACGCGGTTGCCGAGATCGATGTCAGCACCGCGTTGAGCAACTTGCATTGCCTGTTGTCGGCAATAGATGAGCGCGGCGGGCGGCCTGCCGAGGGGCCGGTGCTGTTCGTGCGTCCGCGTGATTCGGCGATGGCGGCGGTACTCAATGACTGGCCGTTGATGAAGCACGTCGACGGCTTCGTTATGCCGAAACTGACGCTGCGCAACCTCGACGCCTGGGAGCGGGCGGTGACCAGTCCTGAGCTGTTCCTGATGCCGACTCTGGAAACTGTCGAGGTGTTCAGTCCGGTGGCGATGCTCGAGTTGGGTCAGGCGCTCAAGGCCAATCTGAATCACCGGATCATCGCCCTGCGTATTGGCGGTAATGATCTGATGGGCAGCCTCGGCTTGCGGCGTAACCCGGCGACCACGCTGTACAACACGCCGATGGGTTACGTGATTCCGATGTTGGCCGGGGTGATGGGGTCGCAAGGTTTTGCACTGACCGCGCCGGTGTTCGAACAACTCGCCACGCCGAATCTGCTGTGTGAAGAGCTGGAACTGGACATCGCCCACGGTCTGGTGGGCAAGACCGCGATTCACCCGAGCCAGATCAGCATCATTCAGGATGCGCTGCGAGTCAGCCTCGAAGACCTGAACAGTGCGAAGTTGATCGTCAGCGACGTGGCCCCGGCCGTGTTCAAGCACAACGATGTGATGTGTGAACCGGCGACCCATTACCAATGGGCGATGAAGATTCTTGAGCGCGCCGAATGGCATGGCGTGCGCCAAACCGATGCCGCCCACGGTGAAGCACCCATTCGACTAGCCGAGGCCATTCGATGACTCAGGCAAATACCGGCCCTGACCAGCCGGGGAAAAAGGTGCTCTGCGTCTTTGACTTCGACGGCACACTGACCCGCCATGACAGTTTTGTACCGTTCTTGAAGTTTGCCTTCGGCAAACGTGAGTTCGCCCGGCGTGTGCTGACACTCGCGCTGCCGAGCATTCGATTCCTCGCCCGACGCATGAGCCGCGACGAACTCAAGGCGCAGTTGATCAGCCGCTTTCTCAGCGGCGTGGACGCGGAGTGGGTGAGCCAGCAGGCAGCGAAGTACTGCGCAGCTTTCTGGACCAGGCTGATGCGCCCGACAGGCTTGATGGCGATTGCCAGCGAGATCGCCGCCGGTTCGCAGGTGACCCTGTGCTCGGCGTCGCCTGCGCTGGTGCTGCAACCTTTCGCGGATCGCTTGGGTATCAAGCTGATCGGCACCGAACTTGAAGTGATCGACGGCAAATTGACCGGACGTATATCCGGCAACAACTGCCGCTGCGAGAACAAAGTGCTGCGGCTGGAGGCGGTCTATGGACCGCTGACTGAATACCGCCTCAAAGCCTGGGGCGATACCCGTGGCGATCACGAATTGCTCGCTGCGGCGCAAGACGCGCACTGGCGACACTTTCATCCGGCATGGCGTCGTGGACGTCTGCGGACAGCAAAAAGCGCGATCAGACCTGATCGCGACGTGAACACTGACGATCAACAAGGAGCGTAACGATGGCACTTACCCTGAGCAAACAGCAAAGCATTTCTCTGGAAAAAACGGCCGGCAGCGCGTTGACCCGCATCAGCCTTGGCCTGGGTTGGGACCCGGTGAAAGCAGGTTTTCTCGGCAAGCTGATGGGCAGCGGCGGAGAGATCGATCTGGACGCTTCGTGCATCCTGCTCGACGAAAGTCTGCAAGTGATCGACCTGGTCTGGTTCCGTCAGTTGAAGTCGCAGGACGGTTCGATTCAGCACTCTGGCGACAACCGTACCGGTGAAGGCGATGGTGATGACGAAACTATCCACGTTGATCTGTCGCGTCTGCCGGCCGCCGTCAAGCATCTGATCTTCACCGTGAACAGCTTCACCGGGCAGAACTTCGACAAAGTCGAAAAAGCCTACTGCCGCATCGTCAATGCCAGCAACAAATCGGAACTGGCGCGTTTCAACCTGTCCGAGAAGGGCGGTCATACCGGCATCGTGATGGCGAGCCTGTCGCGCAAAGGTTCCGATTGGGAATTCAAGGCCATCGGCGAAACCACTCGTGGGCGAACCGCTGACGACCTGGTCAATCTGGCCGTGCAGGCGCTGAGCTGATGGCCGCTCTCGTACCTGGTGGTAATGCGCCGGTTGCCTGCGGCCAGCTTCGCGTGGATATCAACTACACGCCAATTCCGGGCGTCGACATTGATGTGTCGGCTTTCGTCCTGAACGCTTCGGGTAAAGTCCGTGGCGATGGCGACATGTGCTTCTATGGCCAGAGCAGTGTGCTCGGCGGCGTGTTGCAGATGACCGAGGCGACAGCCGGGCGCGCGGTATTCACTGTCGATCTGAGTCGTCTTGAAACGGCGGTCGAGAAAGTCGCGCTGTCGGCGACGATCCATGAGAACAAGGCCAGTTTCGAGCGCGTCTCGCACTTGTCCGTGGCAGTCTCGGGCGGCATCGAGGCTCAGTTGCCAACTGCCGGGATGAAGGAAACTGCGTTGATCCTTGGCGAGTTTTATCGTCGCCAGGGTGAGTGGAAATTCCGCTGTGTCGCGCAAGGTTTCAACGGCGGTCTGGAACCCCTGGCCAAGCATTTTGGTGTTGAAATCGCGGCTCCGTCCGCTGCACCGACGCCTGCGCCCGTTCCGCCTGCACCAGCCCCGGCACCGGTGCCTGCGCCCGCGAAATCGACGATCAGTCTGAGCAAGATCACGCTCGACAAGACTCGCTCGTCGATCAGCCTGGAGAAAACCGCCAGCGGTTTCGGCGAAATCAAGGTCAACCTGAACTGGAACAAGGGCAGCGGCGGTGGCTTCTTCAGCCGCAACAAATCCGTCGACCTTGACGTTGGCTGCCTGTACGAACTGCAGGACGGCGAAAAGGGCGTGGTGCAGGCCTTGGGCAACTGCTTCGGCAGCCTGAGTGGCGCGCCATACATCCAGCTCAAGGGCGATGACCGCACCGGCTCGGTTGCCGGTGGCGAGTGGATGCACATCAACGGCGCGAAGTGGGGCGAGGTCAAACGCATTCTGATCTTCGCCTTCATCTACGAAGGCGCGCCGAACTGGAAAGAGACTGACGGCATCGTGACCATCTACATCCCCGGCCAGCCGGACATCGAGGTTCGCCTCAATGAAGAAGGTGGCCGCGAAGGCATGTGTGCGATTGCCATGCTCGAGAACGTTGACGGGGCGGTGAAGGTTTCGCGCCGCGTCGACTTCCATCGTGGTCATTCGGCAGTCGACAAGGCTTATGGCTGGGGCATGAGCTGGCGCGCCGGCTCGAAATAATACGGATGGCGGGGCCTCCCGGTCCCGCCCCTTAAGGAGATTTGACATGCTCGCATGGCTTAAAGAAAACGCGACGGCGGCTCGCGACAAACTGACAACTGAAGTCGGTAAATTCAAGAACCAGAAGTTCATGGAAGCGATGACGGCCAGCTGCGCCATCGTCTCCGCAGCGGATGGCGATATCTCTTCGGCGGAAAAGCAGAAGATGATCGGCTTCATCAATATCTCGCCTGAATTGAAAGTGTTCAACACGGCAGACGTGATCAAGTCCTTCTCGGCGCATTGCGAGAAGTTCGAGTTCGACTTCCAGATCGGTCAGGCGGAAGCACTGAAAGTCATCGGCAAGATCAAGAGCGACCCGGGTGCTGCTCGCCTGTTGGTGCGTGTTGCCTGTTCCATCGGCGCATCGGACGGCACGTTCGATGACAAGGAAAAAGCGGCGTGCCGTTTGATCTGCGCCGAGCTGGGTCTGAACCCGGCTGATTTTGATCTTTAAGGAGCGGTACCTGTGGAAACGCAAATCGGATTTCCCCCGCTGACCATGGCGGTGTTTGTAGGGCTGGCGCTTGGCGCCCTGCTGCTGGACATGGTCACGCACCGTGGAGGTAAGCCTATTTCGCTGATGAAGGCCTCGATCTGGTCGATATTCTGGATCGCGATTTCGCTGGCGTTCGCAGGTTTCCTGTACGTGCAGCACGGCCCTGAAGTGGCCAGCCTGTTCGTCACCGGTTATGCGCTGGAAAAAGTCCTGAGTGTCGACAACCTGTTTGTCTTCATGGCGATCTTCGCCTGGTTCAAGGTGCCGGATGGCCTGCGTCACCGCGTTCTGTACTGGGGCATCATCGGCGCCATCGTGTTCCGTGGCGTGTTCGTCGCGATCGGCACCGGCCTGCTGGCTTTCGGGCCGTGGGTGGAAATTGTCTTCGCGGTGATCGTTGCGTGGACGGCCGTGATGATGTTGCGCGCCGGCGGGGACGATGACGAGGAAGAAGACTACTCCAAGCACATGGCGTATCGCTTCGCGCAGAAGCTGTTCCCGGTGTGGCCAAAACTGCACGGCCACAATTTCTTCGTGACCCGCAAGGTGCTCGAAGGTGAGCTGCAGAAGCCGGAAAACCAGGGCATGACCCTGGCCGCCAAAGGCACGCTGTTCGCCACGCCGCTGTTCCTGTGCCTGGTGGTCGCGGAAGTGTCCGATATCCTCTTCGCGTTCGACTCGGTGCCGGCAGTGATCGCTGTCAGCCGTGAACCGCTGATCGTCTACTCGGCGATGCTGTTCGCGATTCTTGGCCTGCGAACCATGTACTTCGTGCTCGAAGCGCTGAAACGCTACCTGGTCCATCTGGAAAAATCGGTGATTGCACTGTTGTTCTTCATCGCAGTGAAACTTGGCCTGAACGCCACCGACCACATGTTCCACCACGGCTACACCATTGACGCGAATACCAGCTTGTTGATTGTCATGGTGGTCCTGGCAATCGGCGTAGTGGCGAGCCTGATCTTGCCGGGTCAGGAAGAAACCCAAACCGAAAACAATTGAGTAGCAGCATCAACCACAAGGAGATGTACCGATGGCTTTGACACTTCAAAAAGGTGGCAACCTGTCCCTTACCAAAACCGACCCGAGCCTGACCAGGATTCTGGTTGGCCTGGGCTGGGACCCGCGCGCTACCGACGGCGCGGAATTTGACCTGGACGCCAGCGCGTTTCTGGTAGGCGCCAGCGGCAAGGTTCGCAGCGACGCAGATTTCATTTTCTACAACCAGTTGAAGAGTGCGGACGGTTCGGTTGAGCACACGGGTGACAACCGTACAGGCGCTGGCGACGGCGACGACGAAGTGCTGAAAGTTGACCTGAGCCGTGTTCCGGCCGACGTCGAAAAAGTCGTGTTTGTCGTAACCATCCATGACGCCGAAGCCCGCAAACAAAGCTTTGGCCAGGTCGGTGGATCGTTCATTCGTGTGGTCAACGAAGTATCCAGCGCCGAAGTCGTTCGCTATGACCTGGCTGAAGACGCTTCCACCGAAACCGCGATGATTTTCGCTGAGCTGTATCGCAACGGTGGCGAGTGGAAATTCCGCGCTGTTGGCCAGGGTTACGCTGGCGGCCTGAAGGCTGTTGCCAACTCTTTCGGTCTGAACTTCTAAGGTTCGGCATCTTGCCAATCGATTTGCAAGGCCCTGAATTCAGGGCCTGACTCACCACAACCAAGAGGAATTTGAACATGGCGGTATCACTGAGCAAGGGTGGCAATGTCAGCCTGTCCAAAGAGGCTCCAGGCCTGTCTGAAGTTATCGTTGGCCTGGGCTGGGACCCACGCGTCACCGACGGCACCGAATTCGACCTCGACGCTTCGATATTCATCGTTGGCGAATCCGGCAAAGTGCTCGACGACAACAGCTTCATTTTCTACAACAACAAAAAGTCTGCTGATGGCTCGGTCGAGCACATGGGCGACAACAAGTCGGGTGCAGGCGATGGCGATGACGAACAAGTCACCGTCAAACTGACCGGCCTGGCGCAAACAGTGAAGAAGCTGGTATTCGCTGTAACCATCCACGATTCGGACGCGCGCAAGCAGAGCTTCGGCCAAGTGCAAAACGCCTACATCCGCGTCGTCAACAAGGCTGACGGTAAAGAGCTGGCACGCTTCGACCTGAGCGAAGACGCCTCGACCGAAACCGCGATGATCTTCGGCGAGCTGTATCGCAACGGCGAAGAGTTCAAGTTCAAGGCCATCGGCCAGGGCTTCGCTGGCGGCCTGGCGCCGTTGGCTAAAGAGCACGGCGTGAACATCGGCTAACCCGAAAGGGTTGCGAGAGCCCCCGGCGTTTGCCGGGGGCTTTTTCTTGTCTGCAGAATTTCCACGGACCGGCAATTCGCTGGTTATTGAACTTATGTACAACCATTTCGCCAAGCGCGACTGCGTCGGATCAAACGGGCAGTTCAGCAGGATGCAGCACGGATAAGGATTTTTTCAATGGGAATGCTTCGCGGGGTCATGGCGGTTGGCGTATTGGCAGCCTTGTCAGGCTGTGGCGCTTACGACGACTTCAAAGCCAATAATGCTGTTCAGGAATACCGGCAGAATTGCTTCGGCAACTACACCAACGAATGCGAAAGCAAATTGGTCGACACCAACATCATCATGCTCGAACTGGCTCGCAGAAACGTGGCGCGCGAGAAGGATACGTTGATCAAAGCCGTTGGCCAGGATGGCTATGAACGCTTTGCCAAAGCGGCCAACGAAGTGATCGACGACCTGGTCGATCGCCAGGAAAAGAAACGTCCGGGAATCTTCGCTCGCTGGGTACTGGGCGACGCTCAGCCGTTCGGCGATACGCGAAACCAGCTATTTCTCGAATCGGACATGCTGGCACTCAAGGCTGCCGTACTGAAGAAGATCAGCGATTCCAATCCGGTCGCGCAACGCCAGGCAATCACCGAACAACCTGTCGCTGCAGCTCCTGTAGAGACTCCGCCGGCAGCACCTGATGTTGCTGCTGTCACCGCGTTGCTCGAAGCTGCGATTGACCGTGAAATCGCCAGCGAAATCGCACAGGACGGCGGTGAAGAGTACAAGGACGCCCGACAAATCATTTTGACCGATCTGAACGGTGACGGAACCAACGACGCGGTGGTGCTTTACACCCTTGAAGGGCAGGGGGGTGGCAATGGCTACTTCCAGTCGCTGGCGACGTTTTACGCGACACCTCAGGGCTGGATTCACCGCGCAAAACTGGTCGTGGGATCAGGTGTGCAAAGCGTTGAAGTCATCGCGCCGCAAACCCTCGCAGTGAAAATGCTCAGCGTCGGTCCGGACGATGCCAACTGCTGCCCAAGTGTCGAAAGCACGCAAAAATTCACATGGAACGGCACTACCTTCCTGCAATCACCTGGTACTTGAGGCGAGCGCATTCTCCCCCCGACTCAGGCGTCGTTCACAGACCCTTGGTCGGGCAGTACAAACAACAAGAAAGGACTCGATCATGTCTCGCTCAAGCATAAGCACCGGTATTGCTCTGGTGCTCGCATTTATTTCATTGCACGCCCATGCCACCAGTTTCGACTGCGCCAAAGCGGTGAGCTTCGCGGAAAAATCCATTTGTGCCGATACTGCACTGAGTCTTCTCGATGAACAGCTGAACTCGCAATACGTGCGTGCGCTGGATTCTGCGGCTAACCGTAATCAGGTTCGTATCGAGCAACGTGAATGGCTGCGCTTGCGCGATAACTGCGTAACCGAAAGTTGCCTGAGCACATCAATGTCGCAGCGACTCAATCAACTCTCCGGCGCGATACCGCAGTCCGCCAGACCGGCACCCACCAGCGATATCAAACGTGCTGAACCGCGTGTACCTGCTCCGACTGCTCAAGTACCAGCGGTGGCAAGTCCTGTCCCGGCAAACAGTAACGCGCAGGATAATCATCAGGCTGTTCTGTATCTGAAGATCGCCCTGTTCTGCATGGCGGTGTTGTTGCTGATCTGCATCTGGCTACACCGACGAGGCTCGATGACGATCTATCAGGACTACACCGATGCGCTTTTCACCAGCATCACGCCGATTCTGGGTATCGGGTCTTATTTTGTATTTAGCGTCTGGCTGGAGATTCCGAAGAATTACGCGCTGATTGCCGCTTGCGTGCTGGCAGGCCTGATGTCGCTGCAAGTGATCATTCAAACCTACCGCAGCAATGGCGTGTCACTGTTTTTCCTGCTCTCGCTGTTTGCCAAAATCGCCTTGCTGACCTTTTATTTCCTGATGATGGTGTTGCTGCTGTGTGGCGGCGCACGTACCCGGCAAGACGCACGTCGTCGCCGGGGATGGGCGGTATTTGCAACGACGGCGTTCGTTTTCCTTTCTGGCTGGATGTGTCGTAACCGGCAGTTCTCTTCGATCGACGACTACATCGCCGGCCGAACCTGAACTGCAGAGCGCTGGCCGGGATAGATGTCCCGGCCTTTCAGGATCAAGGAGCTGTTCATGGGGTTTCGTTTCTCCAAACGCATCACGATCATTCCCGGCGTTCGCCTCAACATCAGCGGTTCGGGCGTCAGCACCTCGATTGGCCCGCGCGGCCTGAGCATCACCATGGCGCGCAACGGCACTTTCTTGAATGCCGGTTTACCCGGTACCGGCTTGTCCTGTCGCGAGCGCATTGATCGGCCGTCGCGTGCCGCTGATCCCCAGGCTACTGGCAACGCCGGCGATTACGCTGGCCAGTTGAAGGTCAAGGTCAGCGACCAGGGTTTGCTGCTGATTACCGACATGGATGACAACGAGTTGTCCCCCGCAATCATCAAGCGTGTGAAGTCGGAGCGTGCGGACTCAATTCAGGTGTTACTGGAGAAAGCCGCGGAAAAAATCAATCGCGATCTTGAAGACTGCCTCGGTGTGCACCTGAGCACGCCGCGCCCTGGGTCGATGCCGCTGATCCCCGCGCCGTTTGCCATCGAGGAGCCGCAGCAACCAGCGCAGAAAGCCCCAGGCCTGATGGACCGAATGTTGCTGCGCAGTGGCAAGATGGCGCGTGATGCGGACGCAGCGCAGCGGCAATATGTTGAGGATCTGAATCGTTGGCAGGCGACTCGGGATGCCCACGAATTTGAGCGCGGCGAGATTGAAAAAACCTTTCGGCTCGCCGCGCGCGGCTTTAGTGCCCAGATGGAGAAGGCATTGAATTACGTGTTGAGCGGAATTGCCTGGCCGAAGGAAACTCAGGTCACTTACGCGTTCTCGCAGGACGTCACCGGCGTCGCACTTGATGTGGATCTACCGGATGAGGGGGACGTGCCACGGCGCGTTGCGGAGGCGCGGGGCAATGGCAAGCTGACATTCAAGAACCGCACAGATGCACAGGTGCGGCGTGACTTTGTTGCGCTGTGCCATGGCTCGCTGTTTCGGGTAATTGGCGAAGTGTTTGCTTTGCTACCGGGGATCGACAAGGTATTGGCGTCTGGCTACATCCAGCGTAATAACGCCGCGAACGGTGTGAGCGAAGAACATTATGTGATCTCCGCATTGGTAACACGATCGCAGTGGGACTCACTGGACTTCGATCAGTTGGAAGCAATTGACCCGGCGGCCACGCTCAACGCGTACGGCGCACGGGTCAAGCTTGATCGTTCAGCTCGTTTTACGCCGGTGCTGCCAATGGAGCTCTCGGTGCTGGACTGAGTGTGATGCCCGCGGAGCAAAGTTGCAGCGCGGGCAGTCAGAGTGGCTGGCTCAAACGTAGCGTTTCGAACCGCTGTTTTGCAGTGGCTCGCCCTTGAACACTTCGGGGCCATCCATTGTGAGCTTGAGCTTTTCGCCGGTGCGGGTCAGCCACGGCGTGGCTTCGCTGCAAGACTCGGAGGTGGCGCCGGACGGGCTGAGCACGATGTGCTCTTGGTCGATTTCGATCAGACCGATCACATAGGTGTAGATCATGTCGCTGTAGTCCTCATCCTCATCATCATGATCTTCGGGGAATTCGAAAGCGCACTCGACGACCTGGTTGCCGTATTCCATGCGCATTTTCGGTTTCAGCGAGGCCACCGACACCGCACCATTGTCGACCGCTGAGTACACGCTGCACACCAGCGCCACTTTACCGCCCATGAGCTGCGAGATCGCCGGGTTGATGTCGACGGTCTCCACCGCCGGTTCGCCGGCGCTCGCGCTCATCACATCGCCGGTGTGGAACACGTAAGGATCGAGATCGAACTCGCCACGTTTGTCCGGTGCCTGGATGATCGACATCCGCCCATCAGGGCGCAGGATGCCGATGCGCAGATCGAGGTCGTCGTTGTCGCAGTCGTCACCGTTATCCACCCAAGTGGCACTGACGCGAATGACTTTTGGTGCGGACGGGCCTTTTTCCAGCGAGACCTTGTGGCTGCTGCCGACCTTGTCGAGGGTAATCAGCGACTTTTGCATGCTGACGGCTTTGGCCGGTGGCGGAGGTGGCGCTTGTTCTTCGACTTCAACACCGTACAAACCACACAGCCCCGCCAACCCCGAAGCGAAACCCTGCCATACCGAACGCGCCTTGAACTGGCCATTGCGCACGTACAAATCGAGGACGATGATCCCGGTTTCTTTGGCGAAAGGCTCGGGAGCCAATTCCAGTACTTGAGCACCGGCAATCACCGTGGCTCGCAGGTCCTTGACTGCTTCAAACCCGCCGGCACTGCCGTCTTGCGTCAGGGTGATGGCAACTTTCGTGATGTTGGCCGGCAGGCGCGCCAGATCGAAACTGATGCTGTGACTGATCACACTTCCCTGAACCACCGGCGCTGCAAACGTAGCTGCGCCGGACGGATGTTCAGGAACGTTGAAGAACACCATGCCGCTGTCATCCAGCACCTTGCCGGTGTCGCTAAGCAGAAACGCGGTCAGATTGACGTCCAGATTGGCGCCTGCCGCGTGCGTAACCACGACCCGCCCTTGGGCGAGGCTGAGATTGGTGTTTTCACCGGGCTTGAGTGACTGATTCAATTGAGATCCCTATTCCGTGGATAACGTGCAGTACACCGCGTTTGCGATGTGCCTGAGGTGTTGAGCGTTTCGTCGATCAGCGAATGATGTTTTTGGCTTTGGCTTCCTTGAGCCAGGAGGGGAATTCAGCCATCAACTTGTCGTACAGCTGTTCTTCGCTGATGTCGTGCAAGTCATCCAGTGCGAAGAAGCCGCAGTTGTCGACCACACGTCCACTCAGGGTGTCGAGCTTTTCCAGGATGCCGTAGTTGGAGCCGCCGATGCCGACGAACTGCCAGAAAATCCCCTGCTTGGCAGCGTCTACCATCAGTTTGGTAATTTCGCGGTTTTTCGACACGCCGCCGTCACTGATGAAAATCACGAACATTGGCGTCTGCTCATCGGACTGCTGAAACGATGCCAATACTTTTTCGATGACTCGCGGTTCATCGTTGAAGCGACCGCCGACATTCCATTTCTTCCAGCCTTGGCTGTCGGTGTCGATGAAACGCTCATAGTTGCTGAGCGTGACGGGGGAGAGTTGCAGTGGTTTCTCGGCGAATGCCCAGCATTCCAGTTCGCCGTCTTCATCGAACGATACGGCCAGCGGGATGACCCGGTTGAGCACTTCCTGCACCCGGCCACGGGAATACTGGCCGTTCATCGAGCCGGTTGCGTCGAGCACCAACACCACGCGGGCTTTGGTTTCAGTGAGGTTGGCTTTCTCCAGGCTGACTTGCGCTTTCTTGGCCAGGCTGACCAATTGCGGGGCAGCATCGCCGACGCGTTTCTCCAGAGAGACCTTCGCTGATATCGGCGCCGGTGGTGATTCTTCAGCAATTTCACCACCAAAATGTCGAACCAGCGCATCCAGACCTTCGGCATAACCTTGCAGGTTGGCCGCGATGCGCCACTCACCGTCCTTGCGATACAGATCGGCGACCATGATCGCCTTCTCGCCAGTGAAATCGGCCCCCGAGAACGGGCAAGTTGCAAGCGTCTCGCCGACCGGGCTGAGCACTTCGAAGCTGCTGGCGCGAATGTCCTTCATCGCGCCAGCGCCGTCGATTGAGGCTGTGAACACCAGACGCTCGATCGATGCCGGGAGCGAATCGAGGTTGATGGCGAAGCGGCCGCCATCGGTGATCCTGATGCTGGCGCAGGGCGTACTCGGCTGATTGAAAAAGACCATGTAGCGGTCATCCGAAAGCTTGCCTTGCGCATCGACGCCGAAGCAGACGAAGTCGATCACTTGCGCGGCGTCGATCCTGATCGAGAGCGTCAGTGCGCGTCCCTGAAGAATCTTTGATAACGGCAACCGTTGCCCTTGGCTGATCTGCATGTGTGACTTCCTTGAAATTTTGAATTCGGTGCCTTTCGACGCGACGGGTAATCTCGCCGAAAAGCACTGCGAAATCAAATTGACCAGGCGTCTCCCGCCGGCGCTTTGCCGTGGTCATACGGCTTGCCAATCCACATGTAAATCAACCCCAGACCAATCACGATCGCCGTGCTCAGCACCATCGCGTAATTGATGTACCACGCCGCATCCGGCGTGCGTGGCCAGGCCATGTTGATGATTGCGCCGACGCCGTACACCAGCGCGCCGATGTTCACCGGCCAGCCCCAGGCGCCGAGGGTGAATTTGCCGCTCGGTTTCCAGCCTTTGCTGCGGGCGTACAGGGCGGCGAGGACGATCATCTGGAACGCGAGGTAGATGCCGATGGCGGCGAAGCTGACGATGGTGGCCACGGCGTCTTGCAGGAAGAAGCCGAGGGCGATGATCAGGCCGGGCAGGACGCCGGACACGAACAGCGCAGCAACCGGCACCTGGGTCGTAGGAGAAATCTTTTTCAGCAGTCGGCTACCGATGACCATTTCATCGCGAGCGTAGGAGTACAGCAGACGACTCGCCGCCGCTTGCAGGCTGATGACGCAGGAGATGAAGGAAATCATCACCACGCCCATCACCACTTTCGAACCGATCGGGCCGAAGGCGTTGTTGAGGATGGTGGTGACCGGGTCCTTGTCGGTGCCGTTGATCACCGCTTGCATGTCCGGCACGGCGAGGATCAGCGCCAGGCAAGCGAACATCGCCGCGATGCCGCCGATGTAGATGGTCATGCGCATGGCCACCGGGATTTTCTTGCTCGGGTTCGGGGTTTCTTCGGCCACGTCGCCGCAGGCCTCGAAGCCGTAGTAGAGGAACATCCCCGCCAGCGACGCGGTGAGAAACGCCGGAAGATAGGAGCCGTCGACACTGATGTCGAAAGTGTTGAACAGCACGCTGATCGGTTGGTGGCGCTCGAAAATCAGCAGGTACACGCCGACGATCACCGCGCCCACCAGTTCGCAGAGGAAGCCGAACATGGCGATCCGCGCCAGCACCTTGGTGCCGCTGAGATTCACCAGCGTGGCGAACAGCGTCAGCACCAGGGCGATGACGATGTTGGTGTTGTTGCTCGGCTCAAAACCCAGCATGGCCGCGAGGTACGGGCCGGCGCCGACCGCAACGGCGGCGATGGTCACGCACAGGGCGATGGAGTAGATCCAGCCGACCATCCACGCCCATTTCTTGCCCACCAGACGCCGCGCCCAAGGATAAACGCCACCGGAAATCGGGAACTGCGACACCACTTCGCCGAAGATCAGGCACACCAGCAATTGACCGCAACCGACCAGCAAATAGGCCCAGAACATCGGCGGCCCGCCAGCGGCCAGGCACAGGCCGAACAGGGTATAAACCCCTACGACCGGTGACAGATAAGTGAAGCCCAGCGCGAAGTTTTCCCACAGGCTCATGCTGCGGTTGAAGTTGGAGGTGTAGCCCAGTTGGCGCAGTTGTTCGGCATCGCTGTCGGCAACGGCGGCTGAGAGATCGGGTGATGCACTCATGTGTGTTTGCTCCGTGAAATCGGCAGATTTCGGATGGCCGAAACCGTGGCGGGGCCTGGTGAGCGCCGCCCGGATCGGTAGTTATTGTTTTGAATGCCTGGTGATGCGGATGACCGGTTTCTGCCTTGAAACCGGGGGAATGCTTTTAGTGTTTGAACATCACATGCCGAACCGTGGTGTAGTCCTCCAGCCCGTACATGGACATGTCCTTGCCGTAGCCGGACAGTTTCTGACCGCCATGAGGCATTTCGCTGACAAGCATGAAGTGCGTATTCACCCAGGTGCAGCCGTACTGCAAACGGGCGGACAGGCGATGGGCGCGCCCTACATCAGCCGTCCACACCGAGGACGCGAGGCCGTAGTCCGAATCGTTGGCCCACTCCAGCGCCTGGGCTTCATCGGTGAACTTGGTCACCGACACCACCGGGCCGAACACTTCGCGGCGGACGATTTCGTCGTCCTGCTGCGCGTCGGCCAGCACCGTCGGTTCGAAGAAGAAACCGTTGCCGTCCACAGCCTTGCCGCCGGTGATCAGGCGGATGTGCGGTTGCGCCACGGCGCGTTCGACAAACCCGGCCACGCGGTCGCGATGTTGGGCGGTGATCAGTGGCCCGAGTTCGGTCGACGGATCATCCTGCAAGCCGTACTTGATGCTGCTGACCGCCGCGCCGAGCTTCTCGACGAACTTGTCGTAGATGCCTTGCTGGGCGTAGATCCGGCACGCAGCGGTGCAGTCCTGGCCGGCGTTGTAGAAGCCGAAGGTACGGATGCCTTCAACCGCTGCATCGATGTCGGCGTCGTCGAAGATGATCACCGGGGCCTTGCCGCCCAGTTCCATGTGCATGCGTTTGACGCTGTCGGCGGTGCTGGAAATGATGTTCGAACCGGTGGCTATCGAGCCGGTCAGCGACACCATGCGTACTTTCGGATGGGTCACCAGCGGACTGCCCACGCTCGGCCCACGACCGAACACCAGATTGAGCACACCGGCCGGGAAAATATCCGACGCCAGTTCGGCCAGACGCAACGCGGTCAGAGGGGTTTGTTCCGACGGCTTGAGCACCACGGTATTACCGGCGGCGAGGGCCGGGGCGATTTTCCAGGCGACCATCATCAGCGGGTAGTTCCATGGCGCGATGGAGGCGATCACGCCCACCGGGTCGCGGCGGATCATCGAGGTGTGGCCGGGCAGGTATTCGCCGCCGGCCGAACCGCTCATGCAACGGCTGGCGCCGGCGAAGAAACGGAACACGTCGGCTATCGCCGGGATCTCGTCGTTCAGCGCAGCGCTGTAGGGTTTGCCGCAGTTGTCCGATTCCAGTTTTGCCAGTTCTTCGCCGTGGGCTTCGATGGTGTCGGCGAGTTTGAGCAGCAACAGCGAACGGTCTTTCGGCGTGGTCTGCGACCATTCGGCGAAGGCACTGTCGGCGGCGCGCACGGCGGCATCGACCTGGGCTTCGCTGGCCTCGTTGATTTCCACCAGCACTTCGCCACGCGCCGGGTTGAGCACCGGTTGCGCCGGGCCTTCGCCGTTGACCAGTTGGCCGTTGATCAAGAGTTTGGTTTGCATGTTGTTGTCCTCTTTCTACTGCAAATTCAGGGTGGGGAAGTTCAGGGAAATCATTTACCGCCGCTGCCGGCCACGCTCTCGCCACCCCGGGTCAGGTAGTAGGCGCCGAGGATCGGCAGCATGGTCACCAACATCACCAGCATCGCCACGACGTTGGTCACCGGCACGTCCCGTGGGCGGCTCAGTTGGTTGAGCAGCCACAGCGGCAAGGTGCGTTCATGGCCTGCGGTGAAGGTGGTGACGATGATTTCGTCGAACGACAGCGCAAACGCGAGCATGCCGCCGGCGAGCAACGCCGAACCGAGGTTCGGCAGGATGATGTAGCGGAAGGTCTGCCAGCCGTCGGCACCGAGATCCATCGACGCCTCGATCAGGCTGTGGGAGGTGCGGCGCAAACGGGCGATGACGTTGTTGTAGACGATCACCACGCAGAAGGTCGCGTGGCCGACGATGATGGTGAACATCCCCGGCTCGATCCCCAGTGTCTTGAAGGTCGCCAGCAGCGCGATCCCGGTGATGATCCCCGGCAACGCAATCGGCAGGATCAGCATCAGCGAAATGCCCTGTTTGCCGAAGAAGTCCCGGCGGTACAACGCCGCCGAAGCGAGGGTGCCGAGGACCATGGCAATCAGCGTGGCGATGCTCGCAATCTGCAGCGACAGCTTGATCGCTTCCAGCACGTCCGGCCGCGAAAACGCCACGCTGAACCAATGCAGCGTGAAGCCTTTGGGTGGAAAACTGAACGCTGCGTCTTCGGTGTTGAAGGCGTAGAGGAAGATGATCAGGATCGGGAAGTGCAGAAACACCAGCCCGCCCCAGGCTGCGATTTTTAAGCCAATTGAGGCCTTTTCAGAGTGCATCGAAGGCCCCCAGTCGTTTGACGATGGACAGGTAAATGGCGATCAGCACGATCGGCACCAGCGTGAACGCCGCAGCCATTGGCATGTTGCCGATTGCACCTTGTTGCGCGTAGACCATGCTGCCGACGAAGTAGCCCGGCGGGCCCACCAGTTGCGGCACGATGAAGTCGCCCAAGGTCAGCGAAAACGTGAAGATCGAACCGGCGGCAATGCCCGGCACCGACAGCGGCAGAATCACCTGCATGAAGGTCTGGCGCGGTTTGGCCCCGAGGTCGGCGGAGGCTTGCAGCAGCGATGGCGGCAAGCGTTCCAGCGAAGCCTGGATCGGCAGGATCATGAACGGCAGCCAGATGTAGACGAACACCATGAACCGCCCCAGGTGCGAGGTCGACAAGGTGCTGCCGCCGACCCCGGGAATCCCCAGAATGAATTGCAGAACCGGTTCCAGCCCCAGGTGCTGAACGAACCACTGCGTGACGCCGCCCTTGGCCAGCAGCAGCGTCCAGGCGTAGGCCTTGACGATGTAACTGGCCCACATCGGCATCATCACCGCGATGTAGAAAAACGCCTTGGTCTTGCCGGTGGTGTAGCGCGCCATGTAGTAGGCAATCGGAAACGCGACGATGGCGCTGGCGATCGACACCACGACCGCCATGCTCAGGGTGCGCAGGATGATGTCGAAGTTCGACGGTTGAAACAGTGCGGCAAAGTTGGCCAGAGTCAGGTCGGGTGTGACCGCCATGGTGAAGTCGTCGAAGGTGTAGAAACCTTGCCACAGCAGCACCAGCAGCGACCCCAGATAGATCGCGCCGAACCACAGCAGCGGCGGCACCAGCAGCATCGACAGATAGAGGTTCGGCTTGCGATAGAGCAGGTTGGAAAACCTGCGCAACGGCGCCGATTGAGGGAGGGCGAGGGCGGTCATGTCACACCCCGCTCGCAACGGTGTCGTGCAGCGGAATCATCGCTTCCCGCGCCCAGCGTGCGTTGATGCGCTGACCGGTCTGGTGTTGCGCGCTGCTGTCGATCCACTGATTGTTGGCGTGGCTGATGCTCAGGGTCTGGCCGTTTTCCAGGGTCAGTTCATAGCGCGTGGCGCTGCCCTGATACTGGATGTCATGGAGCAGGCCGCTGACTTCGATTTCATGACTGGCCAGCGGGCCTTCGGCGAAACGCACGTGTTCAGGGCGGATCGAAAACGGCTGTGGATGGCCGCTGAGCTGTCGCGCCAGATCGCCGCGAATCACGTTCGAAGTGCCGACGAACTCGGCGACAAACGTGGTGGTGGGTTTCATGTACAGATTGCGCGGGGTGTCGACCTGTTCGATGCGGCCCTTGTTGAACACGGCCACGCGGTCGGACATCGACAGCGCCTCGGTCTGGTCGTGAGTGACGAAGATGAACGTGATGCCGAGCTGGCGTTGCAGCTTCTTCAGTTCGCTCTGCATCTGTTCGCGCAGCTTCAGATCGAGGGCGCCCAACGGTTCGTCGAGCAACAGCACGCGCGGGCGATTGACCAGCGCGCGGGCGAGGGCGACACGCTGACGCTGACCGCCGGACAACTGCACCGGTTTGCGGGCGCCGTAGCCGCCGAGGGCGACCATGTCCAACGCTTCTTCGGCGCGCTTGTGGCGCTCGTTCTTGTTCACGCCTTTGACTTTCAAACCGTAGGCCACGTTGTCCAGCACGTTCATGTGTGGGAACAGCGCGTAATCCTGAAACACCGTGTTGACGTCGCGTTGATAGGGCGGCAAACCGGCGGCTTCGGCGCCGTGAATGCGGATCGAGCCAGCGCTCGGTTGTTCGAACCCGGCGATCAGGCGCAGGCACGTGGTCTTGCCCGAACCGGAGGGGCCGAGCATGGAAAAGAACTCGCCGTCCTGGATATCGATGGAAACCCGGTCAACGGCTTTCACTTCGCCGAACTGCCGGGAAACGTTGGTGAACTGGACTGCAAGCGTCATGGTGCGGTGCTCCAAAAAGGCGAGGGCCGTCGCAGCGGCCCTGCCTGGACTTCTGAAAAAGCTGGATCGTTTGGCGGTGTATGCGATTGTTTTTGGCTAACTCATATGGCCGATACGCCGCGATCTGCTTTTAGCTCCCTCTCCCTCCGGGAGAGGGCGGGGGGTGAGGGCAGCGGTTTCGGCCTTTGCCCTGAAATTAAGAGCAAGATCAAAAGCCACCCCCTCACCCCAGCCCTCTCCCCCAAGGGGGCGAGGGGGAAAGGGGGCAGACCGCGTCGTTCCGGAGTGCTACCTACCGCCCATAATCGCAATGTAGTCCTGCGTCCACCGGCTATACGGCACAAACTTCCCACCCTCAGCCTGCGGCGTTTTCCAGAAAGCGATCTTGTCGAACTGATCAAACCCGTTGGTCTTGCAACCCTCGGCCCCGAGCAACTCACTGCCTTGACACGCAGCCGGAACCGCCGGCAACGAACCGAACCATGCCGCCACATCACCCTGGACTTTCGGCTGCAGCGACCAGTCCATCCACTTGTAGGCGCAGTTCGGGTGCTTGGCCTCGGCGTGCAGCATGGTGGTGTCGGCCCAACCGGTGGCGCCTTCTTTCGGCACGGTCGAAGCGATCGGTTGCTTGTCGTTGATCAGGCCGTTGACCTGATACGGCCAGGCGCTGGACGCGACCACGCCTTCGTTCTTGAAATCGCTCATCTGCACGGTGGTGTCGTGCCAGTAGCGGTGGATCAGCTTCTGCTGGGCGCGCAACAGTTCCAGCACGGCTTTGTACTGATCTTCGGTGAGCTGGTACGGATCCTTGATCCCCAGCTCAGGCTTGGTGGATTTCAGGTAGAGCGCCGCGTCGGCGATGTAGATCGGGCCGTCGTAGGCTTGCACACGGCCCTTGTTCGACTTGCCGTCAGGCAGATTCTGTTCGGCGAACACCACGTTCCAGCTGGTCGGCGCGGTCTTGAACACGTTGGTGTTGTACATCAGCACGTTCGGGCCCCACTGGTAGGGGGTGCCGTAGGTTTCCTTGTTGACCACGTACCACGGCGCGTCTTTCAGGCGTGGGTCGAGGGTTTTCCAGTTCGGGATCAACGCAGTGTTGATCGGTTGCACACGCTTGCCGACGATCAACCGCAGCGACGCATCGCCCGACGCCGTCACCAGGTCGTAACCGCCCTTGGCCATCAGGCTGACCATTTCGTCAGACGTGGCAGCGGTTTTCACGTTCACCTTGCAGCCGGTTTCTTTCTCGAAACCGGTCACCCAGTCGTAGGCCTTGTCGCTTTCACCGCGTTCGATGTAGCCGGGCCAGGCGACGATATCCAGCTGGCCTTCGCCGGCGCCGACGGCTTTCAGCGGCTCGGCGGCCTGCAGGCTAGCGCTGGCCAGCAGGGCCGTGGTGATTGCACTGAGCAGTGCGGTCTTGTGCACGAACATGGTGAACCCTCTTCTTTAAATTATGGTCGGGGCAGTTGTGAACGCGGTGAAGCATGCCGTGGTCGGCTTGTTATTAGCGTAGTCAGAGATGCTGGCCGTGGCGTGCCATGATGTGCCGCACCACGCTGTAGTCCTGTAGCGAATCGCTGGATAAGTCTTTGCCGTAGCCGGAGCGTTTCAGGCCGCCGTGGGGCATTTCGCTGACCAGCATGAAATGACTGTTGATCCAGGTGCAGCCGTATTGCAGGCGTGCGGCGACCTGCATCGCTTTGTCCAGGTTCTGCGTCCACACCGACGAGGCGAGGCCGTATTCCGAGTCGTTGGCCCAGTCCACCGCTTGCGCCAGTTCGTCGAAGCGGGTCACGGTCACCACCGGGCCGAACACTTCGCGCTGGACGATTTCATCGCTCTGTTTGCAACCCGCCAGCAGGGTTGGCTGATAGAAGAACCCGGCGCCGGAATGCACTGCCGCACCGGTCACTCGTTCGATGTGCGGCTGACCGAGGGCGCGCTCGACGAAACTGGCCACACGGTCGCGCTGGCGAGTGCTGATCAGCGGGCCGATCTCGTTGTCGGCGTCGCGTTTGCCGGCGAAGCGCAGGCTGCTGACCGCCGCGCCGAGTTCGGCGACCAATTTGTCGTGAATTCCTGCCTGGGCGTAGATCCGGCAAGCCGCCGTGCAATCCTGCCCGGCGTTGTAATAGCCATAAGTGCGCACGCCTTCGACCACGGCTTTGAGATCGGCGTCATTGCAGACGATCACCGGGGCCTTGCCGCCGAGTTCAAGGTGCGTGCGCTTGAGGGTTTTGGCGGCGGCCTGGAGAATTTTCTGGCCGGTGACGATATCGCCAGTCAGCGACACCATGCGTACTTTCGGGTGGCCGACCAAGTGGCTGCCGACGCCTTCGCCGCCACCGCAGACGATATTGATCACCCCGCGCGGCAGGATTTCGGCCAGCGCCGGGGCCAGCGCCAGAATCGACAACGGCGTGTGTTCGGACGGCTTGAACACCAGCGTATTGCCGGCGGCGAGGGCCGGGGCGATCTTCCACGCGGCCATCATGATCGGGTAGTTCCACGGCGCAATCGAAGCGACGACGCCAATCGGATCACGGCGCACCATGCTGGTGTAGCCCGGCACGTATTCGCCGCTGAGCTGGCCGGTCTGGCAGCGCACGGCGCCAGCGAAAAAGCGAAACACATCGACCGTTGCGGTCAAATCGTCCTGCCGCGCCAGATGCAGCGGCTTGCCGCAGTTCAGGGCTTCGAGGCGGGCGAGGTGATCGGCGTGTTTTTCGACGGCGCTGGCGATTTCCAGCAGCAAGTTGGAGCGTTGTTGCGGAGTCGTGCGTGACCACTCGGCAAAGGCGCGGTGGGCGGCGAGGATGGCGGCTTCGACTTGCTCGGTGCTGGCTTCGGCTATCTGTGTCAGGACTTCACCGGTGGCCGGGTTGAGGATAGGTTCGACAAATCCTTGCCCGGCGACCAGTTCGCCGTCGATCAGCAACGCGGTGTGCATGTGGGTCTGCGCGCCAGCCATTTTCCGTGATCTCTTTTCTTGTATGGCCATGTTGCTCCCTGTTCCGGGAGCCGACCGTCTTATAGATGCAGCAAGACTAGTGCGCGGCTCCGGGGTCGACAAATTCTAAATACTGAAGGTGGCATTCGATTAAATAGATGGCTTGCGTCCGCCGTGGGGCTGTTCGCGGGCCACAGTCAGGAACGGGTCGACCAGCGCAGGGCGTGCGGTGCCACGGCGCCAGGCCAGACCGACGTCGAGGGTCTGGTTGAGGTCGGCAATTGGTCGGGCTTCGATGATGTCCCCTTCCAGCGACCATGGGCGGTAGGTCATGTCGGGCTGGATCGACACGCCCAAGCCGGCCGCGACCAGACTTCGCACCGCCTCTGTGGACGCGGTTCTGAGGGTGATCTTCGGTTGCAGTCCGGCACCGCGCCAAAGGCGTTGGGCATTGCGATCCATCTCGTCGACGTTCAGTTGAATCAACGGCTCCCGGGCGACGTCGGCGAGGTTGATGCTGTCGTGCTCCAGCAGCGGATGCTGGGCCGGCAGCCACAAACGGTGCGGCGAGTGGGTCAGCACCTCGGTCTGCAAGGCGTGGCGGTCTTCGAGGTTGGAGAGGATCAACACCCCGACATCGATCTCGCCGCTGACCAGCAGATGCTCGATGTATGGCCGCTCGTCTTCCATCACCCGGATCTCGACGTTGGGATACGCACGCTGGAAACGGGTCAGCAAATCCGCCAGGTAATAACCGGCCACCAGACTGGTCACGCCGACGATCAACTGCCCGGCGACCTGATCGGTACTTTGTTGCAGGCTGCGTTTGGCGTTGTCCACGGTCGCCAGAATCAGGTGCGCCTGGCGCAGGAACTGGTGGCCCTGATGGGTAAGGGTCATGCCCTTGGCGTGGCGGTTGAACAGGCTGACGCCGATTTCTTCCTCCAGTTGCTGGATGGCCAGGGTCAGGGTCGATTGGGAAATGAACGCGGTCTGCGCGGCGGCGGAGATCGAGCCGGTCTCGGCCACGGCGATGAAGTGGCGGATCTGACGCAAGGTCATCATGGAAGGTTTACCCGGTGGGCGGTTTTTATAGATTGCCTCGAGTGTATATCTATTTTCGCGAAGGGCCGCGGTGAGCCAGGCAACATCTGGAAGCACACTCGCACCCAAACGACGGGCACTTTCGAACTAGGCTGTGGGCCTTATTGATCCGGATAACCCCTGTTTGGAGGCAGAACATGAACACCCGTGGATTGCTCGATCAACTCCTCAAGTCCGGCCAGGATCTGCTGCAGAACAAGGCGGGCGGGGCGCAGAACAAACCGGCTGCCGGTGGTTTGGGCGGCTTGCTGGGCGGATCTTCCAGTAATGGCGCACTTGGCGGTTTGCTGTCAGGCGCAGGCGGCGGTGCCCTGGCGGCCGGCGCCATGGGCCTGCTGCTGGGCAGCAAAAAGGCCCGCAAGGTTGGCGGTAAAGTCGCCCTCTACGGCGGCCTCGCCGCACTGGGCGTGATCGCCTACAAAGCTTACGGCAACTGGAACGCCCAAAAAGGCACCGCCCCGCAAAGCGAACCGCAAACCCTGGATCGCCTGCCACCGGCGCAAGTCGAACAACACAGCCAGGCCATCCTCAAGGCCTTGGTCGCCGCCGCCAAAGCCGATGGCCACATCGACGACCGCGAACGCCAACTGATCGAAGGCGAATTCACCCGGCTCGACAACGATCAGGAGCTCAAACACTGGCTTCACGCCGAACTCAACAAACCCCTCGACCCCACCGACGTCGCCCGTGCTGCGAGCACACCGGAGATGGCTGCCGAGATGTACGTGGCGAGCGTGATGATGGTGGATGAGGAGAACTTTATGGAGAAGGCGTATCTGGATGAGCTGGCGAAGCAGTTGAAGCTGGAGCCGGGGTTGAAGGTGGAGTTGGAGAGGCAGGTGAGGGTGGCGACCCTCTAAGTTATTGAGTCAAGGCTGCATCAGTGCAGCCCTGTTGTCTTGAGTGGCATGACTACGCACGTTTCTTGCCACTTCCCTTATTCAGATAAACCAGGGCAAAGATCTCCGTAATGGCTCGTTGGGGTGTGCGCCGCTTGAGCGCTCGAACTTCCTCGCTCAAACGGATAAGGTCTTCGCTAGGCTTTGCCCATTGTTCTTCAGGCAGCGGCTCGGACCAGGAGCGCATGGCATCAGGCAATGCTCTACGCCCGACTTTTGCGATTCGACGTACTTCCCATTCGACAAGAAGGTTGGGCAAGGTCCAGAACGTCATAGCGTGGTAGAGATACCAGAAAAAGGCGTAAATCCAACCGACTTCCTTTTCACGTATACGGCGATGCAGACGCGCTCGGGCATTGCGCAAGGTGTGCATGCCTTCGTGGGGCGGATCATCGGGGCCTTGCAAATCCATGGGGTCTTGAATGCTTTTGAGGTCGTGGACTTCGTATTCCATATACGCGCGAACGGCTTCCCAGTGGGCAATCGCCAATGGCATCCCACCGCACCTGAATTCAACACTGACCCATTGTCCTTGATGGTCAAAACCCATACCCATGCCGTACTGGCGACGTACCCCGTATTGGCTGGCGCCTTGTGCCTGGACGACCCAGGCGCAAAGGGATTCCCAAGGGACGAAGACCGGCGCCTCGGCGCCCGTTGGCATGAAGCAGACTTCCCGGCGCTGGCGGTTGAAACGGGTCGGTATGACTTTGGTATATTTTCTGTGGTTGTAAAACCACACGGTGAGACCGATGCCCAGGCCGGAGAGAAACATCCAGATGGCGGGCTCTCGAGTAGCAATAAAAAGATCCGAGCTGAACTCCAAAGCGTCCTTCGATGCGTAACCGCTCGTCGCAACGATGAGTCCGACCAGCAGCGGAATACCCAAAACAATAAAGAGCGCAGCAGTAAATGGCCCACCCAGTGTCATTTGCCAGGAGAACACTTGAGGCTTGCCGCCACCGAAATCCAGATACGTATCGTTGAGATCACTCACGTGAGGGCTGTGTGGCGTTGAGTCAGTGGGCAACGGCAAAGGTGCCAGATAGGTCGTGCTGCCCAAGGGAAAGTGCTCGATATCTCCGGCACGGTAGCGTTTCGTTTTTTTCGGATCGAACGGCTCCGATACAAGGGCTTCAGACATGCGTAGCAGATTCCAGCATCAGAGGCTCCAAGGGGAGCAGAGGTGCGTGCAGAGGAAAAGGTAGCTGATCTATTTTTAGAAACAAATATTTCACTTGTTCTGTAACTTTTAGAAGTTGATATTCTGACTTGCTAAAGTTGGCTCTGTGTTATGAGATTTTTCTTGAGTAGAAAGGTTTAAGGCTTTTCTGTACTAAAAAGGTGACAAATTTATTATTCTATAAAATAAATCTGTCACCTTTTTATGATTTTTTAATGGTTTTTCTGAAGGGGTCGTGTTTTTTTAATTCCATTGTTTGTGGTTTTCTTGTCGTTTTGCTTGCATTTTTGTCAATCAGTGCTTAGCGGTACATCGACTTTGGCGGTGATGAAGGGCACGTCTTTGGATAAATAGGGTTTAATCAGGTTGGCTACAGTTTTTTTTTGTTTGTTGCCGCAGAAAATGTTCAGGTTCCAGTTCGTTTTATGGTTGTCGCCGTCTTGAATGACGCTGTACTTTAAATCTACGACTTCTCTGTTTGTAGCGATAGCCAGTTGGGTGATGTCTTCCCATCTGTATGCGTAGTGGTGATGTTGGGTGTGCATTTCTTGGTAGTTTTTCGAGTTGATCAGCAGGAGGTAGGTCAAGCCCATGCCGCCCGGTCCTATCAGGGCACCTATCAAAAAAGCAGGATCAATAACGGCCAGCAGAATGAAAGCGATTGCTGTTATTCCGGAGAACCATTTGGGAAATGTGAAAGTATATTTGGGGAGGTCCTTCCACTTGCAATATTCTATCCCTGACCGGGTAAGACGGTAAGCGAAATTCATTTTTTGATGGGTGATTGATATTAATGAAATGCCCACTGTAATGAAAAATAGAGAGGTCAATGTTGCACTGAAAACAGGATCATCGTCCATGCTTTGATATATAAAAAATGAAGCTGCTGTTATGGCGATTAGGCAGGCAAAAAACATTAAATTGGCAACAAAAGTGTTGTAGTTTCTTGCTCGGATTGTCCATTCCAATAATGCTGGTTCTTTTTCATGCTCCCAATGTAGCTGCGGAGGCAGTGCTGGTGGCTTTTCAAAATTTAACATGGTGGCGTTCATTGGTTATCTCAATAGAAAAAAGGTGACTAGAAAAAAGGTGACAGATCTATTTTTTAGATATTAAATCTGTCATTTTTTCTTTATGTAGCGCTTGCTCCATCCCCGGCGAGGTCAGGAATTCGCTCGCCGGAGATTTTCAATGCAAATTCGGCCTTGGCTGGTTGAAAGATCCGGACTTTGGGCAGTGGCAGCTTTGAGGTTTCACTGACGTCAATCCATATATTTCACATGATTCAACATCAAGTTGGATCGACTGAATGTATCGATGGCATCGATTCGTGCCAGTAATTCTGCGAGTTTTTCTTTAAAAACATTGTCGGCCATGTCAATCCAGTAACGGGGCTTACGTCCATTTTTTTTGTCGTGTGCAACCGAGACAGGATCAAGGTGACGTGAAGCTTCGAACATCGGTATGTCGGGTATCGGGCGGCTGACATCCATGTAGTTCTGCAGGAAGTCCCATAGCGCACAGGGTTGCTGGGTCGTGTTGTCTGGAGTTATCAGGTCGTTGAAGTTGATCCCGGCACCGTTATAGCGATGGACCAGCGATAAACTGTTCATGGCCAAGCCCTGCCGGTCAGGGCTGGTGATGATGTAAGCGTCGAACTCAGTAAAAGGAGCTTCAAATTCGACAGCTTCGTTTTTATCGGCAGCGTTCCTGTAATTGAAGATTCTGACCACGCCCGTACGCCGGTTAAATTCCCACTTCGGGCCTTGGGGAGGGCGGAACCAGATTGTCGGAAAGCGGGTGATGACGATGTGGCCTATCATCCAGCAGATGAGCGGTAAACCTAATGCCCAAGAATAAAAACTGATAAACAGATGGGTTGTGAAATCCCAGGCAGACTGTTCTGACGCGGACATCACTGTGATGTGAGCCAGTATCAAAACGGGGATCAATATGATAGTTGCCCACTTCCCGGCACTTTTTAGAAATAGCCAGAATTGCGAGCGAAAAGGCAATTGAGCATGGCGAAACACTTCATGGTCATGCTTGATGTGAAGCTCCACATCTTCAAGCGGACGTGGCGTATAGGTATCGCTTACTTTCATTTCATTTTTTTCCAATTCCCATTTCTCCCAAAACCGCAGGGTTTCGGGAGTCGGATCTTGGAATAAGCTGCTTGGAACTACTTCTTGCGCATTTCCCCAAGGAAGCCGAGTACCGATCAACTTATGCAGAGTTCCGCGGACGGATGCGTCCACCTGGTTTGGTATTCGACGCGGGTCGTATGCTTTGTTTGAGTAATAGGTGGAGGGTTCCATGAGCGCTGGCATCAGTTAGCCTTATTAGTCTGTTCGTCAGCCCAGAAAGGCCGGTTGGTCTTGACGAAGTCCGCTTTCGCGTACTCCGGACCATAACGTGTGGGGTCTTTTACGCCGGGGGCCGGGAAGTAGCGTGTTTCCGAGGCGGTTTTAAGAACGAATTGTGCTCGAACGGCCAGATCGTATCCGACGGCTTTTTTTATTGCAGATCCTGTCGATTCCGGAGTGTCCAGATATAGCTCCAGAAAGTCCGGGAACGGACGCTGCGCTTTGATAGGTGGAATTTCATTCAGAATGCTGGTTTGCGTGGTCATTGGCATAAACCTGGCGTATGAGATTTCTTTTTTTCTCATCCGGCACTCAGCTTGAATACCAATGCTACCCACGCTACCCAAAAGACCAGGCAGCCGGCTTTCTATACGAACTACTGTATTTGAAGTCCTCACGTCATATGGCGTTGGATTTTGGTTATCCAGTTTTGCGTTGACGTCAAAAAGCGGGTTGCTTCTAACGTCAATGCTGACACCTGCAAGTAGCCCAATCAGGCGATAAAATGCTTCTGCGGGTTCCTGAAGATGTTGCGTGGCCCCGCTTCGGCTGGAGCCGAACGGTCCATTCGACAGCCAATCCGCCAGCGGCGTATTACTCGAAAGGATGACCACACCTGCACCAGCACCGATCAGCAGTAGTGCCAGCCACCCCAGAGGGGTCAATCCCAGAACGGGGGTTGCGCTGACCAGACCGGCGGCGACACCGGCCATTGCGCCGCCTGTCATCAGCAAATAACCATACATGGCATTGTCATTCCACTGCCAGGCATACCAGGCATCATAAAGGCTGAGTCCGGCAAACAATGTTCCGGAAACCGATTGAGCAATCAAGCGTGCGGTGACGGCTTTTGTGATTCGTTCGGCAACCACCTTGCCAAACAGTTTTTTTGCGGTCTCATCTGACAGCGTGAAAATTGTAGTTCGTGCGGCAGCGAGGGCAGATTGGTTTCCCGCCAGTTTTACCGTCAGAGCCTCCATTGCGATGATCAGATCGATATAAGCGCCCGCCACACCACCTACGGTTCTAATGCTTCCTTTTTCGCGGATATTCTGTTCTTTACTCTGTATCTCCACGCTAACGTTCCACATTTCGATCATCAACACACCAATTGCAAACGGGCGGGAGTTGAGTATCCGAAAGGCCAGGGCATTGTTTCTGGCATTGTGTTGTTCTATCGCGTTGGCGAGGGCTGTGTTGGCTTGAGTCACTTGACTGTTAGCAGCATTGCTCGCCGTGGCCGCCTGCTGGGCGGCTGTAAGTTGTCTGTTCATGCTACCGACAAGTTGCGCCGTACTGTGATTGCGTGGAATCACCAGCACCAGATGCTCTGCGGTTTCTACAGCAGCTCCTGTCATGCGGGCGCGATCAGTACTCCCTAGCAGGTTTCCACGTTTGTCCAGAAACTCTCCATAAAACGTTCTGGGCACAGACTGTCGGGACGGAAGGTCTTCCATTCCGAAAAGATAATAGGTCTGTGTAACTTGAGCACGGCGCATGAAATAGGCCGCGCCGAAAGTGGTCGGCAGCATACTGCGAAGCTGTTGCACTCCTTGTGCGTGCAGTTTCACGTTGACTGGACGCGAGCGCGCGCCCAGTCGGGCACGCGTGCGTTCCAGCCGATCATTTGATCTGGCTTGCTCGACACGACTTGCGTCTGCAGCCGATCTAGCCTGATCCAGATCGGCACTCAAAGGCTCGGTGGCGGCAAACGCAGCGTTCACGGCTCCTTGCAGCGTGTCATAAATGCTCAGCAGTGCGCCGTTGACGTTTTTACCGCTGGTGATCAGAAAACTATTGAAACTTGCTCCGGCCAGAAGGCTCTCCACAATGCTCGCATCCAGCGTGCCTTGCTGGTTCTCCGCAGGAGAAGCCGTATTTTCAAGTGCTGCAAGCTCGCCGGCACGGAAATAACCGTCACCTTTGTTTTTTGCCGCCTCGGCGGGTACTTCATAGGGTTTGCAGACTTGCTCCATCTCGTGCTTGGGCCAAAGCATCCGATGTAGAGGCATTTCAGGAGTGACCGCCAATTTAGACAGCCATTCCTGGCCGGACGTGGCTTTGGCACTGTAAAGGCTGACACCGCTTATGGCATCGACGAGGTCACCGCTGGGCGCCAATGGGTCAAGGCGTGAAGGAGGGGCCGCAACGGCAGCAACGGTCTGACAGATGACGACCATCGCTGATAAATATTCGAAGCCATCTGTACTCAAGTGATCGGCGAGTGCTTGCTGCGTAATGTCCTTTTCAAGGTTTTCGGTGAGCAACTTATGTGCACTAGTCATGTGCTGCCAGACCATGGCCCGCTCCAGAACAGCCGTGCAGCGGTTGATACTCTGTTTTCCTTTTTCGCCAATATTTTCCAGGCTTGCATGGAGGGGATTGGTGCTGCCTTGCAAGCTATGGGGCACGACCAATTGCTGTATAACCAGGGCACTGGCGTGATTGGCTTGCTGTGCTGCCCGAAGGGCAAAGAGTTTCAATAGGTCATGGTGGGTTTCCACACGACTTTTCAAATGACGGAGCCGGTAGCGTGGATCCTCAAGCAACACGCCGCAAAGTTGCCGCTGTCGTGCCTTTGTCAGTGCATCCGCAGTATTGTCACGGGCTTGCCAAGGGTCAGCGAGTTTATCTTCCGTGCCGTTTTTTTTTGCAGCAAGCATGGATGTTGCCAGTGAGTGGGCAACGGCATCCAACTCCAGAAGCTCTGTGCGCAGCACCGGCTCATTTCTTTCGGAGGTGCCTTTGGTGCATGCCTGGAGAAACGTGTCTGCATTCTGCTTTGCCGTCACTGGAAATTGCCCGGTGAGGTCACACAGGTAACAAGCCGGTTGATCAAAAAGCCATTCGAAACCTGGCTCTCGAGGCCGTTGAGGTGCGGCCACGCTAACCGGGAAACAGCTCCCCTCAAGCTCAAGTCTGGTGACGTTGGCCTTGCTCCAGTTGGTTTGGTTGGTGTAGTCGCGTACGTTGAAGTTGGAATAGGCTTCGAGCATCGCCTTGCCATCAGGCTTGCTTGTGTATCGTTTTTTGAACTCTTTGTTCGAGCACGTCAGATTCCGAAAGCTTTTGCAGCGCTGACTACGCAATTGGCTATCTTCCTCCAGGCGTTGCAATCGAATTGCGGGCAGTTGTATTTCGGAAAAACACAACTGGACTTGAGCCGGTTTATTGTTCCAGGACGCCGGGATCCAGATATCCTCCAGTGCCACCCCAGTACTTTTACGTGCCCCGGGCCTGAACGTTTTGCCCAGACGAAAGCGGGCGACTTCCACGTCGTGAAAAGTTGTTGTGCCGTCCACAATACGAACTTCCAGTTCGCGCCACAGTTTGCTCTCGAAAAATATGTAGACGAAGCCTGGTCGAGCGAGCACCGGTGTGCCGTGGTCGTAAGGAGTCTTCGATCCGGGAAGTGGGACGAAAGGAAGTATTGGTACAAGTTGATTCCATTGTTCGTCCTCTTGACGCGGTGTCGAACGAACGTCAGAGAACAAAGGCAAGCGGATGGGGTTGCCTTGTGTCGACGCGATTTCCAGCCAAAGTCGTCGCTTGGGTTGCCCAGAGCAGTCCCAGACGTGCAGAACACTGCTGCAGATTTCTTTTTCAAGAGATTCAATTTGAGCTTTTTGAACCTGATTGGCAGCATTGCAAAGCACGACTTTCTGGTCGGAAGGGTGATCCTTGCCGATTACCTGAACGATTACTTTTGCGGCTTCGCAGGCCGGGCCGGAACTCAGGCTTCCAACGGGTTTGCTCATGTCCTGAGCTCCTTGTCCTTGAGATGACTGGTCAGATGCTGGCGTAAACGCTCCAGGCGCTCCTCGGCGCTACCATCGGGGGAAATGGTAGGCAGTTTTTTGTCTGAATAACTTGCGCGCAATGTCAGGTAATTGTTTAGCTCGTCGGGTTCCACAAAACCGTATTGCATACCCTCGTCCAGAAAGCGTGAGGCGTCAGTCAGTGAGAGATCACTCTGGCGTTGCCACCACAGATAAAGGAAATGTTCCTTCTGTTGCCGCTGAAGTGCCTGCTCATGCATTGAGCTCAGATGTAAGGTTTTCTGATCATCCGGTTTGGTCCAGTGTTGGGCGTTTGGAGCCTGCGAGTTGAACCAGCGAAGCTGGTTATGTCCCAGATCAAACCAGGTACCGCCAAACCAACTTAACCCGGAAATCGGTCCCATCCAGAGGCAGGAAGTGTTTTCGTTATCGATCGTAAAAAAATAGCTGGCTGTCGTCGGATTTGAATAGCGAAGCACCCCTCTACGTTCCGTGTCGAAATGCACGAACAAAATGTGTCGCAGATGCTCCAGCAACACCTCTTCTGTGGCGTGACTTTCAATGATTAGCCCCGGCCATTCAGTAGGCTCCTGGCGCATTAACTCAAGGATGATTGAGCTGGAGGTGGGAGGGAGCCAGATCGGACTTTGTTCCGAGTACGCTTGCAGCTCAGTCGAATCGAACAAAAGGGTTGGATTAGGATCGGGCAACTGTTGGTAGAGTTTTTCCAATAGGTCGTCCGTGCGTTCCAGCAATACCGAAATACTCATGTCTATGCTCCCGCCATCAAGGCTTTCCTGCAGGGGCAATCTGTCAATGGGCATTCCATTGGCGTCCCACCTTTGGGTTTTTGGCACAGTTCAACAATGGGCACATTTTCACGCAGACGCTGCTGCAAAAGCATGCCTGGCTTATCCGCATCCGCCTGCTTCAACGGCCCCGGCATCAACGGCGCCGCACCCGTGCCGCTCCCCGGTCCACCGCCGGAGTTGATGTTGATCGCCGGCCCGCTCATGGTCACGCCGCCGCCGTCGATCTTGATGAAGCTGCCACCGCCGACCAGCGTCAGCTCGGCCCCGGCCTCCAGCACCACCTTCATGCCGCTGCTCAGGTGAATTTCCTGCCCGGCGTCGATGAATTGCCCGGTGCCGATCTTGATGTGCTGGTTCACGCCCACGGTCAGGTGGTCGTTGGCCCGTGCTTCGACTTTGCGGTCTTCGTAAACGGTGTGGTGTTCTTCGGCCTTGAATTCCGTGTAGCTGTTCTTTTCCACGACGTCGTGGCGTTCGTTGCCGACGCGGATCTTCTGGTCGTGTTCGATGTTCTCGTCCCAGTCGCGCTGGGCGTGGAGGAAGATCTGTTCCTGACCTTTCTTGTCCTCGATGCGCAGTTCGTTGAAGCCACCGCCGCCCATCGAGCTCAGGGTCTTGAAAGTGGTGCGCGTCTTGTTCGCCGG
>NZ_JBXARH010000013.1:0-168345 GCF_058808055.1 Pseudomonas sp. GW821-FHT11G12 | reverse complement strand
TAGGTCATCGTCAAGATTAAATTCCGAAACCCCAATTGCGAAAGCAGTTGGGGTTTTGTTTTGCCCGCAGGAAAGTTTTTGCTCGCCGTCGGCGAACAAATTTGCACAGTTATTTTCGAATCAGAACACTAGAATAGATCCCAACTTTTTCGGAGTCAGAGCCCTTATGTCAGATTCGGTTGACGCCCCCGGGCTGTCAGAATTACCGCTGGATGACTTGGTGGCCTGTCATGAGTGCGATCTGCTGATGCGCAAGCCCAAGCTTGCCCACGGCGAAAAAGCCCTCTGCCCACGTTGTGGCTACGAACTGTACGCACACCGCCATAACGTGGTGCAGCGCAGTCTTGCCCTGGTCATTGCCGCACTGCTGCTCTACGTGCCGGCGAACTTTTTGCCCATCATGCAGCTCAATGTTCTGGGGCAATCGTCGCAGGACACTGTCTGGAGCGGTGTAATCGGCCTGTTCAATACCGATATGCGCGGCGTTTCAGTCGTCGTATTCCTGTGCAGCATGGCGATTCCACTGCTGAAACTTCTGTGTCAGTTGATGGTGTTGCTGACGATCCGTTTCAACATCGGGCGCAGTTATGGGCTGTTGCTCTACCGTATTTATCACCACCTCAAAGACTGGGGCATGCTTGAGGTCTACCTCATGGGCGTCCTGGTGGCGATCGTCAAACTGGCGGACATGGCGGCCATCACCGTGGGCCTCGGTCTGGCGTGTTTCATCGGCTTGTTACTGGTTCAGGTCTGGCTCGAAGTGGTGATGTCACCGCACCAGATCTGGCAGGCGTTATCAGGAGAAGATGCCCATGCGGGCGATTGATGCGGGCATTCTGATCTGTACCGAATGCCACGAACTGAACAGGCAGGATGCCGACAGCGATGTGCAGACCTGCACCCGATGTGGTGCGCTGGTTCATGCGCGGCGCCCGAGCAGTCTCGCGCGTACTTGGGCGTTGCTGATCACTGCGGCGATTATCTACATCCCGGCCAACGTACTGCCGATCATGACAGTCAGCTCTCTGGGCCAGGGTGATCCGAGCACGATCATGTCCGGTGTGATCCAGTTGGTGCAGCACGGCATGATTCCGATCGCTGCCGTGGTGTTCATCGCCAGTATTTTGGTGCCGACATTCAAACTGGTGGGTATCGCGCTGTTGCTGTTTTCGGTGCAGCGCCGCCAGCCCTTGTCTGCACGTCAGCGGATCTGGATGTACCGCTTCATCGAGTTCATCGGCCGCTGGTCCATGCTCGATATTTTCGTGATCGCCATTCTGGTGGCGGTCGTCAACTTCGGCCGGCTTGCCAGCGTCGAAGCCAATCTTGGCGCCATCGCCTTCGCCAGTGTGGTGATTCTGACGATGCTCGCCGCTGTCACTTTCGATCCCCGACTGATTTGGGATAACACGGAGTCGGACGCCGACCATGACTGATTTGCCTGTAGCGAAAACCCGACCGGCTTCGAACTGGTCTGCCATTTGGGTACTGCCCCTAATCGCTTTGATCATCGGCGGCTGGCTGGGATGGCGTGCTTATACCGAAACCGGCATCGAGATTCAGGTGCGCTTCGAAAGCGGTGAAGGTATCCAGGCCAACAAGACCGAAGTGGTCTACAAAGGCATGCCCGTCGGCAAGGTCAAAGCCCTCAAGCTCGACGACGAAGGCGGCACCAAAGGCGTGATCGCCACCATCGAAATGAACAAGGATGTCGATCAATACCTGAAGACCAGTACCCGCTTCTGGCTGGTCAAACCGAGTGTGACACTGGCTGGTATCACCGGTCTGGAAACCCTGGTATCGGGTAACTATGTCGCGATCAGCCCGGGTGAAGGCGAGCCGACCCGCAAGTTCAAGGCCCTGGCCGAAGAGCCGCCGCTGTCGGACTCCAAACCCGGACTGCACCTGACGATCAAGGCGGATCGCCTGGGTTCGCTGAACCGTGGCAGCCCGGTGTTCTACAAGCAGATCAAGGTTGGCCAGATCAAGAGTTACGTGCTGTCGGAAGACCAGAGCACTGTCGAACTCAAAGTGTTCATCGAGCCGACCTACGCCAAACTGGTGCGTAAACATACGCGCTTCTGGAACGCCAGCGGCATCAGCATCGACGCCAACCTGTCCGGGGTGAAAGTGCGCAGCGAGTCCCTGGCCAGCATCGTCGCCGGCGGTATTGCCTTCGCTACGCCGGAGAACCGCAAGGACAGCCCGCCGACCGATCCGAGCCTGCCGTTCCGCCTCTACGAAGACTTCGATGCGGCCGCCGCCGGCATCCGTGTGAAGGTCAAACTCAGCGATTTCGAAGGCTTGCAGGCCGGGCGTACCCCGGTGATGTACAAGGGTATTCAGGTCGGTAACCTGAAAGCGCTGAAGATCGATCCGGATCTGTCCAGCGCCACCGCTGAATTGACCCTCGATCCTCTGGCTGAAGAGTATCTGGTCACCGGCACCCAGTTCTGGGTGGTCAAGCCGTCGATTTCCCTGGCCGGCATCACCGGTCTGGAAGCGTTGGTCAAAGGTAACTACATCGCCGTGCGCCCAGGCGACAAGGGCGGCGCTCCGCAGCGTGAGTTCGAAGCCCGGCCGAAAGCGCCGCCGCTGGACCTCCGTTCACCGGGTCTGCACCTGGTGCTGTTCACCGATACGCTCGGCTCGATCGATGTCGGCAGCCCGATCCTCTACAAGCAGGTCAAGGTCGGCTCGGTGCAGAGCTATCAGTTCTCCAAGACCCGGAAGCAACTGGTGATCGGCGTCCACATCGAGAAGGAATACGAAAACCTGGTCAACGCCTCGACCCGGTTCTGGAACGTCAGCGGTGTCACGTTGACCGGTGGCTTGACCGGCGGCATTCAGGTCAAGAGCGAGTCGTTGCAGACCCTGATGGCCGGCGGCATCGCCTTCGAAACGCCGCAAGCCAAGGCCCCGCTGCAGAAGCGGATTCCGCGCTTCCGTCTGTTCGCCAATCATGATGACGCGAATCAGAAGGGCGCGGTGGTCACCATCAAGGTCGAGCGTGCCGATGGTTTGCGCAGCGGCACGCCGATTCGCTTCAAAGGCCTGGATGTGGGCAAGATCGAAAGCGTCGACCTGACCGATGACCTGCAATCGGTGATCCTCACTGCGCGCATCACAGAAGTGCCGGAGAAGATTGCCCGGGTCGGCAGTCAGTTCTGGGTGGTCAAACCGGAGTTGGGGCTGATCAAAACCTCGAACCTGGAAACCCTGGTGACCGGCCAATACCTCGAAGTGCAACCGGCGGCCAAGAACCTCGGCCCGCAGAAGAACTTCGTGGCGTTGGACAATCCGCCAGAGTTGGCCAAGCAGGAAGCAGGCTTGAGCCTGGTCTTGAGCGCCGCTCGTCGCGGTTCGCTCAAACCGGGTGTGCCAGTGACTTACCGCGAAATCACCGTGGGTAAAGTCACCGGTTATGAACTGGGCCAGACTGCGGATCGCGTACTGGTGCACATCCTGATCGAGCCGAAGTACGCGCCACTGGTACGTAGCGGTAGCCGCTTCTGGAACACCAGCGGTGTCGGATTCGATATCGGTCTGTTCAAGGGCGTGACGGTACGCACTGAGTCTTTGGAGACAGCGATTCAGGGCGGTATCGCCTTCGCCACGCCGGACGGTGAGCGCATGGGCAACCCGGCTCGGGCTGAACAGACCTTCGCGCTGTTCGACAAGTTCGAAGACGAATGGCTGACCTGGGCGCCGAAAATCCCCCTCGGCAAATAATCCCGAGCCCATGAAAAAGGGCCGCGATCCATTGGATCGCGGCCCTTTTTTGTGCCCGTCAGTTAAGCATCAAACCGCATCCAGCTCCGGCTCGTCCGCTTCGACATTGATGGTGGCTTTCACCACATCGTGACGGCGGATGTATTTCCAGTCCGCCTCGTCGATGTAGATGCCGGCCGGGCCGCTGCCGCCTTCCAGGTCGATGGCGACACTGGCGCAGACCTGCGGCTTCACGCTCGCCAGAATCGGCACGAAGCCCAGTTGCAGGCTGGTTTCCAGCAATGCTGCCTGGTTCTTCTCGTCGATGTCCGCCGCCTCGTCGAGGTAGTACGGCAGGCGCACGCGACCGGCCAGGTCGCGGTCCATCAAGTGCAGCAACAAGTACATGTTGGTCAGCGCCTTGATGGTCATCGTGGTGCCGTTGGACGCCGCACCATCGATGTCGGTGTGGATCACCGGCTGGCCGTTGACCTTGGTGATCTCGAACGCCAGCTCGAACAAGTCCTTGAGGCCGAGCTGGTTGTGGTTCGCCGCCACCAGCCGCGCCAGGTATTCCTTGGCCTCTTCGTTCTTGTTGTCCTGTTCCGCGCTTTGGCTCAGGTCGAACACCGACAGGGTTTCGCCTTCTTCGTACTGACCGGCGCTGTGGATGATCTGGTCGATGTGCTTGAGCGCTTCCTTGTTCGGCGCGAGCACGATGCGGAAGCTCTGCAGGTTGGAGACCTGACGCTTGTTGATCTCGCGGTTGAACAGCGCCAGTTGATGCTCGAGGCTGTCGTAGTCGCTGCGGATATTGCGCAGGGTCCGCGCGATATCGGTCACGGCTGCGCGACGCGCCTTGCCGAGGGTCAGGGCTTCGTCGGTACGGTGCGCATAAGCGTTGATCAGCAACGACAGACGGCGCTCCATGTCGTCTTCGCTGTCGAACTTGGCCACGCCTTTGAGGCGCACTTGCGCGTACAGCGCTTCGATCTGGCCATCGGCACGCAGCAAGCCTTGCCAGCTGTCCTGATAGTCATTGAGCAGCGGCAGCAGGTTGTCCATGGAGTCGTCGACCGGATCCATGAACGGCGTGCCGAATGGCAGATCCGCCGGTAGCAACTGACGGCGACGCAGGGCATCGTCGAGGGTGCGTTGCTTGGCTTCCATGTCGGCGATCTGGCGGCCGACCAGTTGCAGCTTGGCCGACAGTTGCTGGACGCGCTCGGTGAACGCATCGCTGGAACGCTTGAGTTCGTCCTGCGCGGCTTCCATCTGCGCCAGTTGCTCCAGCTTGTCACCTTCTTCGGCGCTCAGGGTCTGGGTGCGGCGGAAGTCTTCCAAAGCTTTCTGCGCATCCAGCACCTGCTGGTACAGCGCTTCGGTCTGGGTCTTGCTCGCGGCGCGGTCGGCGGCCACGGCTTGCTGGGTTTTCAGTTGCTTGAGTTCTTTTTCCAGACGCTCTTTCTGATCACGCAGCGCGGCACGGTCGGCCAGCGCTTGCAGGGCCGGCGGCTCGATGTGCGAGATGTCGATCGACAGACCCGGCACTTCGAAACGCTCGCCCTTGAAGCCGTCGAGGATCAGCTCGACCGATTTGACCCACTCGCCGTCCTCGTCGAGGGTGATGCCGTGTTCGCCCAGCGGCAGGCTGAACAGCGCGCTGTTGAACAGACGCATCAGGCGTTCGACGTCCTGTTGCGAGAACTCTTCACGCAGGCGGGCGTAGCTGTTGTTGTCGGCGTGATCGAGTTGCTGTTTCACCGACTTCAGGCGTTTTTCCAGATCCCGCAGACGTTCTTCGAGATCCTCGGCGCTGAATTGACGGGACTGCGCCAGCGCACCGGCGAGTTCATCGTGAGCATCCTTGGCGGCCAGCAGTTGCTGCTCCAGTACCTTGACGTCATCGACCAGCGCAAAGCGGTTTTTCAGCACCGACAACTCACCGAGCCAGCGCTGGATGCCGGAGATTTCCCGCTCCAGACGCATCAGCTCCTGGGTGCCACCGCGCTGATCGTTTTGCAGGTCGTCCTGCTCGCGACGGTAATGTTCGGCTTGGATCGCCAGTTCTTCTTTGCGCGCACCGGCGTAATCCGACCAGGTGCCGAGCAACGAATCGAGCAGTGGCGACAGGCGATGCAGCTTGCCGCGCAGCACGTCGCGCTGTTTCACGCCGTTGGCCAAGGCTTCGACCAGCGGGCCGGCCGCAACCAGCGAGTTGTAGTCCTGTTCCATGCGACGCACGTCGCGGAAAGCTTCTTCGCACGCGGCGATGTAATCGACGCTGCCGGAACGCAGGCTGTGTTCGAAGGCATCGAGGAACAATTGCTTGAGCTTGGCTGCGGTGATTTCGCGCATGTGCAGCAGGTTGATGAACAGCGCGCGGAAAGTCTTCAGGCTCTGCTCGCTGGTGGAGCGCAGCGGGATCAGGGTCAGATCCAGCGGGATCGACGTATGACCGCCAACCAGCAAACGGCGCAGTTCATCAGGCTTGAGTTCGTAGGCTTTCAGGCCTTCCTTCTCAAGGTTGCTGAACAGTTCTTTCTGACGCAGGCAGGTGTCGTTTTTCTGGTAGTGCGCCAGATCAAGCTTGCCGGCGTAGGCAAAGAACTGGTGACCGAAACCGCCACCCGGGCCACGACCGACCACGCCAATCACGTGCGGGCCGTGGGGCAGGTTCACTTCGACGAGGATGTAGCTGGTGTCGGAGGCAAAGTAGAAACGCCGGGATTGTTCCAGGCTGTACTTGCCGAAACTCATGTCCGACATGCGCGCCAGGATCGGGAACTGCAAGGCGTTGATCGAGGCGGATTTACCGAGGTTGTTCGCGCCGTAGACCGACAGCGGTTCTTCCAGCGGGAACAGTCCGAGGCTGTAACCGGCGGTGTTCAAAAGGGCAAAGCGGCGGATGCCGTAGCGTTCCTGGCTCATGCGTCGGACTCCTGTTCTTCGGCAATGGCGCGGGCCAGTGCGTCTTCTTCGCTCTCTTCCTCAAATTCGGAAAGATCGAGCGGATCGTCGGTGGCGAGGAATTTGGCTTCGGCCTCTTCGTCGATCAGCACCGGTGCCGGCAGCGGCAGCACGCTGTGAACGCCGGCTGCCAGATCGCGGTCTTGCTGAACCGAGAGGCAGACGTCGAGGAAACGGTGCATCGGCGGCAGGAAGCGGTACACGCCGTTTTCTTCACCGGCGAAGCCAAGCTGAGTCATGCGGCGCATGATTTTTTCTTCGAGCTCTTCAACGGTCTGTACTTCGGCCTGGATGAACAGGTCGCGGTACTTTTCCAGCAGCGACGGCAATTCTTCGCGGCCGAGGCTGCCGCCGTCGAGCACAGCGATCGGATCGCGGCCCTGATCGGCCAGATGCTCGACGAGGATGAAGGTGAACAGCGCCAGGCGCTGAGCGGTCTTGTTCACCGCCGCTGCCGCCATGTCCGGCACGAAATAGTAGAAGCCACGGGTGTCGCAGACCAGTTCGAAACCCAGTGCCTTGAACAGCGTGCGGTACTGGTCCTGGAAGTTCGACAGTTGCGCGTACAGCTCCGGATCGCGGCGGCTGACGTGGTAACCCTTGAACAGCTCGCGGAAGATCGGCGCGAGTTGCGACAGTTCGGAAAGATCAAGATGCATTGGGGATGCTCGCAGAATCCTCGGCGGCGGTGTCGCCGGCCGAGAGCAGGGCGAAGGAGCGCAGGCTGACCTGGTGCTCGTGTGTGTGGTATTCGCGGCGTTCCAGACGCTCGCGCTTGAAGCGTTTTTCCCGCGACAGGCGCGAGAACCAGTAAAGCAATTCGTCGGTCGCGCCGTCCGGTTCCTGCTCCAGCAGCCAGGTCATCAGATCCGGCATTGGCAGGGATTCTTCGCAGCGGTCGACCATCTCGCGCACAGTGCGCGGCGCACGCGGGGCATCACCCGTCTTCTGCGACTTGTGTGCCTTGGGGAAGCGCGCCGGTTTCGGCTCGAAACGGGCGAGGGCGTAGACGTAGGCTTCAACCTGACTGGCGCTGCCAAGGAAAGTGCTTTGCGGCCGGGTGAACAGCGGCATCGCGGCTTGCGGTACGGCGTCGATGCCTTTGCGGCGGATCGCGGCCAGCGCCAGCGCAGCACCACGGGTCACGGCGTTGTGCCGGCGAGCTTCTTCACGCAACGGCAGCAGCAGTTCGCGGGCGTGACGCAGGGTCAGCTGGGCGCTGGTCTGCATCTCGAGGATGCGCGCGTGGGTGCGCAGCAGCATGTCGTCATCGACCAGATGGCCGAGGCGCTGCTGTTCGCTGAGCATCTTCAGCAGCACGGTTTCGACCTTGCGTACGCCTTGTTCGAAGGCGCCGTCGGCGTTCACCAGATCAATCATCGGCTCGACGTATTCGTCCCAGGTCGCCAGTACTTCGGCGTAACGCTGACGCAGCGGAATCTGCCGGTCGCTGGTCTTGGCCCGCTCGGCCACGGCCACCAGTGCCTGTTCGTCATTGTCGAGTTTCTTCAGAACGTCGCGCACGCGCATGTCGAGCAGGCGCAGCTGACGCGCCAGATCATTGCCGTCGCGAATGTCGAACGCATCCTGGATGTAACCGGCCAGACGCTCGAGGTGACGCAGGTAAGCTTCGATTTCCAGGCACAGGCCGAGTCGGTGTTCCCGACGCAGGTAGGCGAGGAAGTCGTGAATCTGCGCGTTCAGCTCGAAACGGTTCGGGCTTTTGGCCACGGGCACCAGAATGTCGAGGCGAATCCACACGTCGAGCAGACTGGTGATGTCCTGCGGCGTGCTGTCCAGTTGTTGGGCGGCCAGTTGCGTGCGCAGTTCGTTGAGGCTCAGGGTGCCTTGGTCGAAGTGCTCGCACAGTGGCTCCAGAAGTGCCCAGTGTTCAGCGAGGGCGCGCAAGACGCGCTTGGGTTCGATCATCGGAATGGCCGGCTGGTTGGCGATTAAAAGCCGCGATTGTACTGCATCACGCGGGATGCGATTCACTCTCGGGACGGGCTGTCGCTTTTCTTTGCGTCAAGGTATCGGTCAAGACTATCGATCAACAGCGGGCGATCTTGAGCGAAGGGCGGTAGAATCAGCGCACTTCAGTTATCCACAAGTGGCCGACCCTTGCTAATCGAGTCCCGCCGCCGCGCCTATTTGAACGCCATGCAGGTGGTCAACTGGCTGCCGCGCACCGAATTGCCCTTTGCCGCGCCGTCACGGCCCGAGCTGCTGGACGTTGCCGAGCCCGAGCCTGACGTCCCGGTGTTCGTGGCACCTGCACCGCAGGCCGATGCGCCGGTGCAGCCTGCCGCGCGTCCGGTCGAACGGCCGAAGATCGAGGTCCCGCGACCTTCGCTGGCCAGCACCCGCACGGGCGCCAAGCCGGTGGAAGAAGTCGACGAAACGCCTGTGGTGGTCAAACCGGCGCCGGTCCCGCCACCGCGTTTTACTCTGCAATTGCTGCGGGCCGGTCGTTGCCTGTTGCTGGTGGAGTTACCCACAGGCGATTCTTTCCAGTCCCGCGATCCGGCGTATCTGTTGCTCAAGGACATGCTGCGCGCCGCCGGTCTGCCGGATGCGCCGCAGATCGTCGGTGATCCGGTGCGCTGGCCATTGCTGGTGCGCGGCACGATGGATCAGGGGCCCGAAGCGGCCCGGGATTTCGTCCAGGGTTTCCTGTCGGTTCAAATGGAGGCGGCGCCGTGCGCCTGCCTATGGCTGATCGGCCTGCCAGCGGTGCGTTTTGCCGGCGAAGCGGATGCCGAAGCGTTCAACCGCGAATTGCAAATCGAGGGTCTTGGCCTGGCGTGGGCCGTGCCGGGGCTTGAATTGTTGATGGAAGAGCCACAGCGCAAGGCCGCCGTGTGGCAAGCCATGCGTCGGCTGATGGCGCGCTGGAAAGAATCGAATGAGTGACGCTGTAACGTTCCGCCCGATGGTCGAAGCCGATCTGGATGCCGTACTGAAGATTGAATTTGCGGCCTACAGCCATCCATGGACTCGCGGGATCTTTCTCGACGGGCTGGGCAAATACCAGATCTGGCTGATGTTCGAAGGTGAGCAACAAGTCGGACATGGCGTGGTGCAGATCATTCTGGATGAGGCGCACCTGCTCAACATCACGGTCAAACCGGAAAATCAGGGCCGGGGCCTTGGGCTGACATTGCTCGAACACCTGATGTCTCGCGCCTATGCCGCGGATGCCCGGGAATGTTTCCTCGAAGTGCGCGACAGCAACACCTCGGCCTTTCGCTTGTATGAGCGCTATGGCTTCAACGAAATCGGCCGGCGCCGGGATTACTACCCGGCGGTGGGCGGGCGTGAAGACGCTGTGGTCATGGCCTGCACCCTGGTGGATTAAGCGTTGATCGCCATCGCGGGTCACCCCGCGATGGCGTTCTTTCAGGTCATCCGCGCTTGCCATCCATCGGATCGCGCCGTGCCATTTCCGCTTCATCCAGCCCGTCCCCGCCGCCAATGTCGTCCTCATCGACAATGCTCAAGTCCCAATCCGCCTGATTGCCTGATCCTGGCTCGTCCGCATCCCGCGCGCCGTCCTCATGGATCAGGGTTTCCGGGCTCAGATCATCGTCGGTCGGCTCGTGATCAGCCACTGAAGCGCCGGTCAGGCCCGCCTCACGCACCCGCTCGCGGGGCATCAGCTGTTCACGCTCGGTTTCCGGCAGTTCGTCGCCGATCCTTGCGCTGGGCTGTTCGTCGTCGAAGTCCAGCTCATGCACCGATCCCATGCGGTCTTCGTTATCATCGATGGGCTCCGGCTGCACCGCATCGAAGGGACGTCGTGAATCAGTCATGGCAAATCCTCATACTGTGGGCCTTACTGAGGTGGACTCACCGGGCACACGAGAATTCCAACGAAATCACTTGCGATCCTTTCGTGACCCCGACGGACGGTTGTCTGTCAAAGCAGCGCATCTTTCTTGAGGCCTTACAGCATGCATGACTTACAAGACCTGATTGATAACAACGAGCGTTGGGCTGACGCGATTACCAAGGAAGACCCGGATTTCTTCGCCAAACTGGCCCGCCAGCAGACGCCGGAATATCTGTGGATCGGTTGCTCCGATGCGCGGGTGCCGGCCAACGAGATCGTCGGCATGCTGCCGGGCGATCTGTTCGTTCACCGTAACGTTGCCAACGTGGTGCTGCACACCGACCTCAATTGCCTGTCGGTGATCCAGTACGCGGTGGACGTGCTCAAGGTCAAACACATTCTGGTCACCGGCCACTACGGTTGCGGCGGTGTGCGGGCGTCGATGCAGGATCGCCAGTTCGGTCTGATCGATGGCTGGCTGCGGTCGATCCGCGATCTGTATTACGAAAAACGTGAAGAACTGGCCAAGTTGCCGACTGAGGAAGAGCAGGTCGATCGCCTGTGCGAGCTCAACGTGATCCAGCAAGTGGCCAACGTCGCTCACACCAGCATCATCCAGAACGCCTGGCATCGCGGGCAGAGCCTGTCGATCCACGGTTGCATCTACGGCATCAAGGATGGCCGCTGGAAGAGCCTGAACACGACCATCAGCGGTTTCGAGCAACTGCCGCCGCAATACCGTTTGCGTCCGGTAGAAGCGCAGTAACTCTCCGGTCAGCGCAAACCTTGCCGACGCCAGCTCTGCAAATAGCGCTGGCCTTCAAGATTGGGGGATTCGTCGTAGCCGACGATCCACCCGCGACAGTGTGAAGACCCGCAACCGCAGACGAACTGCCTGAGCAGTTTGTCCTCGGTGGCGGTGTAATCCATGGTCAGCCGGTCGCCGGGCTTAATGTCCCGCAGTGCCCACAGCCATAATTCGCTCATGTCGAGAAACACGTTCGGGTCGCACGAGTGTTCGAACAGTCCGAAAAAGCGCGGATCGTAGATATGAATACCGGGCTGCAGTTGCCGGGTCTGCCGGCAGCGGTAAGGCAGCAGTTGACCCGAGACCCTGCACATTCGGGTGATACGCAGGAATTCCCGGCGCGCCACGACGGCGATGGACATGGCATGGCTGCCTTGAACAATTTCGAAATCAGCTCTGGAGGGGAATCCGAGGCGAACGGGGAGTCCGGCGAAGGGATAAATGCCCTCGGTGTCGCGAGGGGAGCCACTTTGCAGTGCGTAAGTGTTCATAACGTTCCTTGTCGGCCAGGTGTCGCGATTCCCGAGACTGACATCCTGTCAGTCCTTGAGCCCAAGCTTTGAATCCAAGAATCCCGTAAATGACACTAGCGGTCTACTGTCAGATCTGACAGGCGAAATAGACGCTTTCCCGAGTCAGCCAAGGCTGACACGGGAACTTCATGCGTTCGATCAGAGGTGGGGAGCAGGTGCTGCCATGGCCGGCAACGGACCGTTCAGCTGTTGCAGCTGAGTCTTGATCGTCGGGGTCGAGCAGGTGGTCGCTGCCTGCGCTGCGGTTTCGTTACGGATCGAGGTGTAGAACAGTTCGCAGGTCTTGGTTTTCTGCGTCACTTGCCAGGTCTGGGTGCAACTGTTCAGCAAGGTTTTCGGATCGGTGCCCGGTTTGCTGCCCATCCCGGCCTGCCAGCAGGCTGCGCTCAAGTCTTGCCCCATCACTTTCAAACCGGCCGCATCGGCCTTGGCCTGTGCGTCGTCGCCGGTGTAGTTGGCCGGGTCGGCGGCGTACCAGATGTAACTCGGGTGGTTGGAACCCAGCACCGGCACGTTCACGCCTGCGCTTGGGCTGATGGTGGCCAGGCCCAGTACATTCACGGTCGCGCCGTATTGCTGTTTGATCCAGTTACGCACTGGCGCGCCGAAAGCGACCATCGGCAGAGTGGCGCCTTTGGCGTTCTGACTGACTTCCTTGACCATGGTGGTCTGGTAGTCCTTGAAGTAGTCGTAGACCCCTTCCAGATCCTTGCCGGCGCTGGCGGGCGCGGCAATCGGCGCGATGTCGATGATGGTCTGATAGCCCGGCGTCTGGTCGGCGGGGATGCCGTTGTCGGTCAGCAGCGCAGCCCAGCGGTCGGTGGTGTTGGAGCGCAGGTAATCCTGGGCCTGGGTCAGCGAGTAATCCGGCGGGAAGTGCAGCAATTCGACGCTTTTACGGTTTTCCAGAGCCATGCCCAGTGGCAGGAACAGATACCAGCTGTACGCCCATTTGCCATCGGCGTTGAGCTTGCTGGCGCCGGTGTAGGCCAGGTCGCCGGCATCCAGCAGCGCGGCCAGCGGCTTGTCATAGCCTTTCGGTACGCCGCTGATCTCGGCGTAAAGCTGATGGTTGTCGGTTTTCACCAGCACCTTGGCGTTGGCATAACCATCGCGCTGCACACTTTGAGTCAGGTAATGGGCGACAGTCTGCTCAAGCGTCCAGTTGCGAAAGCAGATCACGCTGCAATTGTTGGGATAGGCGAAGAGGCGGGTGACGCGCTCGGTGCTGCCCAGTTTCAGGTCGACATCGGCATGGGCGGCTGCGCTCAGCGTGAGCGCAGCGAGGGTAAGTCCTGCGAGTTTGAACATGCTCAGATCCTTTTCAGCGTGGGTTCCCCGTTGGTCGGGTGCGCCACATATTGGATCAGCCGGGTGATGGCGAGAAGCCGTCAGTCACAGTTTTTTGAGCTGTACCGCAGGACCTGTCCTCAGACCTTGAAATGCAGGGCGTTGGTCAAGTCGCCCATCGGCTTCTGACCCCGGCCGGTCATTGCATCGTCACGCTGCTTGATACCCGCCAGAGTCTCCAGCTGAAACACCCGGGTGATCAGGCGCAGGATCGAAGCGGTGTCGTAGACCGTGTGATCCACCGTGCCTTTGCGGGCAAACGGTGAAACCACCAGCGCCGGTACTCGCGAACCCGGCCCCCAGCGATCGCCCTTGGGCGGCGCGACGTGGTCCCACCAGCCGCCGTTTTCATCGACGGTCACGATCACCACCATGTTTTTCCACTGCGGACTTTCCCGCAGCACTTTCAGGGCACGGACGATGTGGCGGTCGCCGGAGGCCACGTCGGCGTAACCGGCGTGCATGTTCAGGTTGCCCTGGGGTTTGTAGAAGCTCACGGCCGGCAACTTGCCCGCTTCGGCATCGGCGAAGAACTTGTTGGTGCTCGATTCATCGCCCAGACCGGCGTCGCGCAGGCGTTTGCTGCGCTCTTCGGGATGCTCCGGGCCTTGCTGCTGGAAGTAATTGAACGGCTGGTGGTGATACTGGAAGTTGGGGATTTTCGGGATACCGCCGGAATCCTTGTACTGATCCAGCGTCGCCTGCCAGGCACCGGCGTACCACGCCCAGTCGACGTTCTTCTTCGACAGCTTGTCGCCAATGTGTTCGTGGGTCTGGGGCACCAGGACGTTCGGCAAATCGGCTTTGGAATACGCCGGACGCTCCGGGTCGCGAATCCACGTCGGCCAGTAGGGCGGGGCGAGTGTATTGACCCCGTAACCGTCCGGAGTCAGCGCGCTTGGGCCGAACTGCGGCGGGCCGGTCATGGCGCTGGCCGGTGATTGCTCCAGCGGCTTGAGGCGCGGGTCGGCCGGGTCGTCGCTTTGCAGCGCAGCGATCTGACTCTTGGCGACCGAACTGGCGACGTTCGGGTAGAACGGCGCGGTGGCACTGATCAGGTATTGGTGATTGAGGAACGAGCCACCGAAGGCGCCCTGGAAGAAGTTGTCGCACAGCACGAATTCCTGGGCCACGTCCCACAGGCGCAGGGAGTAGCGACTCTGGGCGTAGTGACCCATGGTCAGGCCTCCGGAGTCGGCCCAGGCAACGAAGCCGTCGTTCTTGCCACCGTTGATCTGCATCTGGTTCTGATAGAACACGTGCCACAAGTCGCGAGTCACCAGGCCGAGCGGCAAGTCCTCGGCGTTCGGGCCTTTGAGGGCGAAAGGCGCGTTGGGCAGGTTTTCCTGGAACTGGACCGCGCTGGGATAGGTCACGCCATCGAGAGTCTGCGGGCCGATCTGCAACACACCACCCCAGGCTGGCGGCAGGGTCTGCAGCAGGCTGCCGTCGCGGTCACGCTGTTGATAGTCGGCAGGCTTGAGCGCCGACAACGGCTTTTCGACACCGGGGAAATCACCGAACAGGTTATTGAAACTGCGGTTCTCGGCGTAGATCACCACAACGGTCTTCACCTGATCGCGCAGGGCCTTGTCCAGCTCGGCAGGCGAGAGCGGGCGCTCCTCGGGTTTGCCCGGCTGATCACCGGCATTTCCGCACCCTGCCAGCGTGGCGCCCACACCCAGGACGGCGACACCGCCGAGAAAGCGGCGACGGCTGGTGTCGGTGGGATTGTCGGATTCTGGCGAGGAGGGATCTTTGCCGTCTGTGTCGTCGTTCATGTCGAAGTCCGTTTTGCTTAATTGTTTCAGTATGTTTCGGGCGGACGCTAGCAAGGGAATGTGACGGTTGGGTGACAAAAGGTGCGGTGTTTGCCACCCGCCACCACTGCTAGACTGGCGCAGTATTGAATCCGCAGGTGAAACCATGAAGCCTTCCATAGCACTTGATCTGCAACGAGCCGCCATTCGTGAATTGGTCGACCGCTTTCCGACGGCCAATCCTCGCGTGTTCGGTTCGACATTGTTGGGGACTGACGTGGAAGGTAGTGATCTTGACCTGTTGGTCGACCCACTTCCCGGGGCAACGCTGTTTGACCTTGGCGGGCTTCAGGTTGAGCTTGAAGACTTGTTGGGCATTTCTGTCGATCTGTTGACGCCGGGAGACTTGCCCGTGAAGTTCCGTCAACAGGTACTGGATCAGGCCCGTCCCGTATGATTGAGAATCGAATTGGCGACTACCTCGAACACATGCGCCAGGCTGCGAATGATGCGCTGATCTTTGTCGAGGGGCTGAATAAAGACGAGTTCGTTGAAGATAAGCGCACCCAGCAAGCGGTGATCATGAGTCTGGTCATCATTGGCGAAGCGGCTACCAAGATCATGGATCGTTATCCCGAGTTCACTGCTCAGAACATGAGCGTGCCTTGGCGCAGCATGCGCGGAATGCGGAATCGAATTGCTCACGGTTACTTCGACATTAATTTAGATGTGGTATGGGAAACTGTTCAGGTAGCACTCCCGAACCTTTTATCATGTCTGGATAGTGTTGATCTGCAGTCTGAATGAGCTAGATCTAAGTTTGTAGAGGTGCTTAAGAGGTCGATTAGTATGAGTCAGGGGGAGTTTGGGTCGGTTGATAGTTTTTCTTTGCAAGATTCATTGGAGAGTGCGCTGGCAGAAGATAGATTGCCTACTGCATTAGCTTACATCTTTGTAAGTCGAATCAGGGAGCTGGGAGTCTCGAAGTCCAGTGGAGATTTTAAGCGTTTTAAGAAAGCATTTAAGAGCGGTGAGGGCTTAGGAACGGTTAATCTCCCAATCTCAAAAAAACGAGCATTGCAGTCTGGGTTGTCAGAGGAAGTTTTCGCAGAACGCTTAAGAGAACCAGTTTCAAGCCAGGAAATTAACTCATATCTAGAGTTTTTTGAAGAGGCTGCCAGTAATGCAATTCAAAAAGTGGTGCTGCGTCAGGCGGCTACCCATATGAAATATTTACGTGAGCATAGTGCTGAAATACTAGAAGAACATCGAGCTGTACGTGGTGTATTTATTAATCACCTAAACGGCATTTGGGGAAGGGCAATTGATCAGTTTGAGGTGCTTGTAGAGATTGCCCGTGAGGTTGGTGACTGTGCATTGAATTTTGTTAACTCAGATCGATCCAGCGAACTGGAAGATCATAAAATAGAAGCAATGTTTCAGCTTTATGGTCGTGCCTGTCATATTGGTGAAGAAGTGTCGGTTCTTCTGGCAAATGGTTTAGCTGATGGTGCTCAAGCACGATGGCGGTCTTTGCATGAGATTCAAGTTGTCTTAAAGATACTCTCCGAAGGGGATGAGCATCTATCTCAGAGATATTTGGAACACCATGATATTGATCTTTATTTAGAGGCTAAAGCTACTCAGCTTTATGGGGGGAGTAGATTGCATTCTGTTCATCCGGACGACTTGGGCGTGTTGTCTGATGTAAAGGATGAGTTGGTAGGGAAGTATGGAAAGGATTTCATTTGCCCATATGGGTGGGCGTCCGAACTCTTAGGGTATAAGGCAAACCGATTCAGCGATTTGGAGAAGCTTGCCGGCGCAGAATACATACGGCCATTTTATAAGGCCGCTAGCTCAAGCGTTCATGCGTCTTCTAGAGGCACCCTATCTCGCTTGGGAAGCCCCCCGAATTTCGATGGAGTGTTATCCGGTTCGAGTTCCTACGGTTTGTTTAGCCCTGCAACAGGTGCTGCTCACTCTTTAGTGCTGGCTGCGGTGGATATTGCTCAGTTTTCCGGTTCTGTTGATGCCATGGCTATGGCCGCATCGATGGAAAAATATTCCGGATCGCTAAATAAAAGCCTTGAAAGAGCTTTTCGAGTTTCTACGGCAAACTGAAATAGTTATCTGTTTTTGCACCGCTTCCGAGAGTCGGAAGCGGCGTCTTTTGACTTACGGCATCACCGGCGGCGTATACGCCAATGTCGTCCCCAGCGCCCACAGCAACAGCAGCACCAGCGGCGTGTGCACCAGCAGTTGCACGAACGAGAAGCCGATCAGGTCCCGCGCCTTCAACCCCAGCACGCCCAGCAGCGGCAGCATGTAGAACGGGTTGATCAGGTTCGGCAGGGCTTCGGCGGCGTTGTAGATCTGCACCGCCCAGCCCAGGTGATAGTTGAGGTCGTTGGCCACCTGCATCACGTACGGCGCCTCGATGATCCACTTGCCGCCTCCGGACGGAATGAAGAAACCGAGAATCGCCGAGTACACGCCCATCAGCAGCGCATAGGTGTCGTGGGAAGCGATGCTGACGAAGAAGGTCGAGATGTGGTGGGCCAGAGTCTGGGCATCGGTGCCCTTGACCGTGGTCATCAGCGCGGCAATCGAGCCGTACAGCGGGAACTGGATCAGCACGCCGGTGGTGGTCGGCACCGCTCGCGCCACCGCATCGAGGAAGCTGCGCGGGCGCCAGTGCAGCAACGCGCCAAGCATGATGAACAGGAAGTTGTAGGTGTTGAGCCCGGAAATCGCGGTGATTGCGGGTTTGGTCGAGAACTCGTGGAACAGCCATCCGGCCGCCAGCAGCACCAGCACGATGATCAGCAGCGGACTGTGCTCCAGCCATTCGCCGGGCCGGGTGCGCGGTTGCAGGGGCGGCAGGTTGAAGGCCGGGTCGATGCCGCAAGCCTTGGCATCGCGCGCCGAGTTCGGACCCGGTGCGGTGGCGTAGGCGATGATGATCGAGATCACCACCAGCGCCAGCAGCATCACTCCCGACTGCCAGAGAAAAATCGTCTGGGTGAACGGAATCACCCCGGTGATCGACAGAATCGACGGCGGCAGGCTGGCGGGGTTGGCTTGCAACTGTGCGGCAGACGACGACAAGCCCAACGCCCACACGGCGCCAAGGCCCAGATAGGCAGCGGCACCGGCGGCGCGGTAATCCATTTTCAGATCGGTGCGACGGGCGAGGGCGCGCACCAGCAGACCGCCGAATACCAGCGACAGGCCCCAGTTGAGCAATGACGCGACCATTGAGATCAGCGCGACCCAGGCCACGGCGGAGCGGCCGTTCTTCGGGATCTTTGCCAGACGGTCGATCAGCTTCACGGCCGGCGGCGAGCTGGCCACCACGTAACCGCCGATGACCACGAAGGCCATCTGCATGGTGAAGGGGATCAGGCTCCAGAAACCGTCACCGAAGGCCATGGCGGCGTCGGTGGGTTTGGCACCCATGGCCAGGGTGGCCAGTGCCACGATGATCACCGCCAGTGCGGCGAACACCCAGGAGTCGGGAAACCAGCGTTCGGCAAAGCTTGAGCAGCGCAAGGCAAAGCGCGCAGAGCGGCTATCTTCGATATCAACGGCCACGGGAGTACCTCGGATTTTTATGTTTATTGTGGTCTTCGGGGCTTGGCCGGCCCGTCTGGACAGGTGCCAACAGTAAATCAACCGGCGGATTTTTGTGACCGTGTTTTGCCGAATCAGACTATGGTCTAACGGGTTGTCCATCGGCCCGTTTGCGTAGACCATGGGCGCCTTGTTTTTTGCCTGTGTCAGAGTTCTTTGCCATGACTGCCAACTCCGAAGCCCGACCGGCGCCATTCAGCCGTTCCGACTACAAGACCCTCGGCCTTGCAGCCTTGGGCGGGGCGCTGGAGATCTACGATTTCATCATTTTCGTGTTCTTCGCCCTGACCCTCAGCCAGTTGTTCTTCCCGCCGGAAATGCCTGAGTGGCTGCGTCTGCTGCAAAGCTTCGGGATTTTTGTCACCGGTTATCTGGCGCGCCCGCTGGGCGGGATCCTGATGGCGCATTTCGCCGACCGGCTGGGACGCAAGAAGGTCTTCAGTCTGAGCATCCTGATGATGGCGCTGCCGTGCCTGCTGATCGGGATCATGCCGACTTATGCACAGATCGGTTATTTCGCACCGTTGCTGCTGCTGGCGCTGCGCATCCTGCAAGGCGCGGCGGTGGGCGGTGAAGTGCCGAGCGCCTGGGTGTTCGTGGCCGAGCACGCGCCGGCCGGGCATCGCGGTTACGCCTTGGGCTTTCTGCAGGCCGGGCTGACGTTTGGTTACCTGATCGGCGCACTGACCGCGACCTTCCTGGCACAAGTCTTCACTCCCGCCGAAGTGCTTGATTACGCGTGGCGCTATCCGTTTCTGCTCGGTGGCGTGTTCGGTGTGATCGGCGTCTGGCTGCGTCGCTGGCTGAGCGAAACCCCGGTGTTCATGGCCATGGAAGCGCAGCGTGAAACACGGGTCGAACTGCCGTTGCGCACGGTATTGCGTGAGCATCGTCTGGCGATGCTGCCGGCCATGCTCCTGACGTGTGTACTGACTTCGGCAGTGGTGGTGTTCGTCGTCATCACCCCGACCATGATGCAAAAGACCTTCGGCATGACTGCCAGCCATACCTTTGCATTGAGTGCCCTGGGCATCGTCTTCCTGAACATCGGCTGCGTGATTGCCGGCGGGCTGGTCGATCGCATCGGCGCCTGGCGCACCGTCATGCTGTACAGCCTGTTGTTGCCTCTGGGCATCGGCGTGCTCTACACCTGCCTGATTGTCGGCGGTGACTGGGTCGGTCTGGCCTACGCCATCGCAGGGCTTTGCTGTGGCGTGGTCGGCGCCGTGCCGTCGGTAATGGTCAGTCTGTTTCCGGCCCGTATCCGCGTGTCGGGTATTTCCTTTACCTACAACATTGCCTACGCCGCGTGGGCCAGTGTCACACCGTTGCTGCTGATCGGTCTGATGCCGTGGAGCCCATGGATCTGTGTGATGTTCTGTGCGGTGATGGGCGCGGTGGGCATCGCCAGTGCGGCGTATTTCGGCTCGCGGATGCCGCGTGCAGGACATTGTCCGGTGGCTGGAACAGCCTGATTTCCCGAGGCGTAACTATTTTTGTAGGACAAGGCTCAAACGCACTTCAGAAAAGATTTCCAAGGCCGATGGTTAGGCAGTAACCCCGCTTTCCATCTAGTCCATCGGTGCTTTCCCATGTTCAACAAACGCCTCAAGCAAGAGCTGGCGGCTCTTCGTGAAGAACTCTCCAGCCTTCTGCAAGTGAAGGAGAGCCTGGAAAGCGAGATGCTGGTGCTGACCCTTGAGCCCGACGGACGGATTCAATCGGTCAACCAGAACTTCCTCAATGAAATGCTCTACAAGAGCCAGGACCTGGTCGGCCGCGCGATCGAAGACATCGTGCCGGCCCATGTGAAGTCCGACGAATTTCATCACCGTTTCAAGTCTGCACTGACCCGGGGCGAGCATTTCGCCGGTGCCGTGCGTCTGTCGCGCGGCAATGGCGAAGAGGCGTGGCTGCGTTCGATCGCTCAGCCGATCCGCTCATCGGACGGACGGATCAAGCATTTCTCGATTTTCTCCAGCGACCTGACCCGCACCATCGAAGCCTCCCGCGAGCACGAGAACCTGATTGGCGCGCTGGTGCGTTCGACGGCGGTGATCGAGTTCGACCTCAACGGTAACGTGCTGAGTGCCAACGACCGGTTTCTCCAGGGGATGGGCTACAGCCTGGCGCAGATCAAGGGCAAACATCACCGTATGTTCTGCGAACCGGATGAGTACAACAGTGCCGAGTACCAGAACTTCTGGCGCCGCTTGAACAACGGTGAGTACGTTGCCGGACGATTCAAGCGCGTCGATCAGCATGGCCGGATCGTCTGGCTGGAGGCGTCCTACAACCCGGTACTCGACGCCAACGAAAAACTCTACAAAGTGGTGAAGTTCGCCACCGTGATCACCGATCAGGTCAATCAGGAGCAAGCCGTCGCCGAGGCCGCCAACATCGCCTACAGCACGTCCTTGCAGACCGACAGCACCGCCCAGCGCGGAACCCGTGTGGTCACCGAAGCGGTCAACGTGATGCGCGACCTGTCACGGCACATGCAGACCGCCGGTGAAGGCATCGAAGCGCTGAACGAGCAATCGCAGGTGATCGGCACCATCGTCAAGACCATCAGCGGCATTGCCGAGCAGACCAACCTGCTGGCGCTCAACGCCGCCATTGAAGCCGCCCGTGCAGGCGAACAGGGCCGTGGTTTTGCGGTGGTGGCCGACGAAGTGCGGCAACTGGCCTCGCGCACCAGCCAGGCAACCGAGGAAATCGTCGGTGTGGTGCGTCAGAACCAGGACATGGCGCGCAACGCCGTGGCGCTGATGACCGATGGCAAGCTTCAGGCCGAGCAAGGGCTGGCGCTGGCGGCAGAGGCCGGTACGGTGATCGTCGAGATCCAGGATGGCGCGCAGAAAGTGGTGAACGCGGTCGGCCAGTTCGCCAACCAGTTATCCAGCTGATGCCTGCCAGGCGAAGGGATTGTCCAAGGCAATCCCTTCGCTGTTTTTATCCCGCTACAATCGGCTCTTTTTCCCGGAGCAGATCCCATGAGCGAATCCTTCCGTCGCCCGGTTCCCCTGAACAAAGCCTACCGTTTGCTCAATCACGGGCCGACCGTGCTGGTCAGCGCCGCCCATGACGGGCAGCGCAACATCATGGCTGCCGCCTGGGCCATGCCGCTGGATTTCGAACCGCCGAAAGTCGCGGTGGTGCTGGACAAGTCCACCTGGACCCGGCAATTGCTCGAAGCGTCCGGCACCTTCGTTCTCAACGTTCCTTGCGTGAATCAGGCCGACATTGTGCAGACAGTCGGTTCGACTTCGGGCCTCGAAATCAATCGTGATCAGGGCCGGGACAAGTTTCAGGCCCATGGCTTGCGGACTTTCGCTGGCGAGCAGATCGAGGCGCCGCTGCTCGAAGGCTGCGTGGCGTGGCTCGAGTGTCGGTTGCTGCCGGAGCCGCGCAATCATGAACAGTACGATCTGTTCCTGGCGGAGGTCATCGCGGCGCAGGCTGATTCGCGAGTCTTCAGCGACGGGCGTTGGCATTTTGAAGGGCATGATGAACTGCGCACGCTGCACCATGTGGCAGGTGGGCATTTCCTGACGATTGGCGATCCGGTGGATGGCAAGACGCTCGAGGTTTGAGCGCCGCTTGATGACAAGTCATTGCTGGATGTTGCAAGGTAAGGGTCTTGTCTAACCCGTCAGGCGCGTGCCCATGGACCTTTCCTTTTCCGGTTATCTTGCTCCGTTGCTGTCGCTGGCGTTGTTGTGGACGGTTGCGGTCGTCACGCCCGGGCCAAATTTTTTCAATATCGCGCAATTGGCCGTCAGCCGTTCCCGGCGCCATGGTGTGGTTGCGGCGCTCGGGGTGGCCAGCGGGACAGTGTTGTGGGGGCTGGCCGGGGGGCTGGGCATCCAGTCGCTATTCAGTGCCGCACCGGCGCTCTATCTGAGTTTCAAGATTGCCGGCGGTTGTTACCTGATTTATCTGGGGCTCAAGCAGTTCAAGCGCAGAGCCCCTGTCATGCAAGGAACCCCGGACGCCCCGGAGCAAACGTTGCCGGGTGCCTATTGGCGAGGCTTTCTGGGCAACATGACCAACCCCAAATCGGCGCTGTTCGTGGCGACGATCTTCGCCACCGCCATGCCGGCCCATGTACCACCGATGCTGCTGGCGCTGGCGGTACTGACCATGGCAACGCTGTCCTTCAGTTGGTATTGCAGTGTGGCGCTGTTTTTCGCCAGTCGACGGATTGCCGGCGTTTACGAGCGCTCACGCACATGGCTGGATCGGTTGGCGGGTGGCTGTTATTTATTGTTTGGTGCGCATCTGGTGGCTAATCGTTGACTGGAAACCAGGCGGCGCCTGAAGCCTCTTTCGTTGTCATCAACTCCTCAGCGGAATGTAGATTTCAACCACGCTGCGCGGGTCCATCGGGCCGAAGAAACGTTCTCCGCAGTATTCGAACTCGATGCCTTCGGCCGGTGCCATGCCGGCAGCGGGCAGCCATTCGCTGTAGGCGGCGCGGAAGGTTTCCGGCAACGTGGTGACGGTGCCGTGGTGTTCAACGCGGGCATAGTCACGCGCCGGTATCCGCAGCTCGACCATGCCTTCGACCAGAGGCGCATCGGCACCCACCGGCAGTCCGGCGATATAGCGCCACTGGCCGTCCTCCAGCGGTTGGCATACACCGAAGGTGCCGATCGGGTCGTGCAGCCGATCGATCTCACTTTCTCGTGGTACGAAGCGTTGCCACATCTGGGCGATGGTGCCTTCATCTTCCTGCTGCCAGGACATCCCCATGATGCGCAACTCGGGGCAGGCAATGCGCTGAGGTGTCTGCATGGCGGGTAATTCACGATCCGGTTGCGCGAGGTAGCGGGTCAGTTGTCCCAGGATGTTTTCGCTACGCTGGATATCGGCCTTCAACTGCCGAGCGTGGTTTTCAAGGGACTCGCGCAGGTTGATGACGCTGTCCAGGCCCCCACTTGAGGCAAGGGAACGAATGTCTTCCAGCGCCATGCCCAATTGTTTGAGCCAGATGATCCGCCCAAGCGTGACAATCTGCTCCGGGCGGTAATAGCGATAGCCGTTGTCACGCCCGGTGACTGCCGGGCTGAACAAACCAATGCTGTCGTAATGACGCAAGGTCTTGGTAGTGAGCCCGTGGCTGCGGGCCATTTGTCCGATGGTAAGCATGAACCTCTCCTGTTGGCTGCTCGGACTCCACATTAAGGATTGCCCTAAGGGCAAGCTCAAGCCCGGGAAAGTGTTCGATCTTATTGCTCTGTACCGGTGATATGCGTTGGGGGCGGCTGGAGCATATCGAGCTTGCTGTACTCGGGCTTTTCTATCAAACCGATTTCATGGGTTTGATCAGACTTTCTGCCGGAATACCGAACAACTCGTGAAGTTTCCAGATCATGGGAAGCGTCAGGGCGCGCTTGCCATTCAGAACCTCATAAACGCGATTTGTCCGGCCAATTGCGGGAGCGAGATCGGCTGCCGACAGCCCGGACTGCTCCATCCGAAACCTTATGGCATCAATCGGGTTGGGCAGGTCGAGTGGGAAGTGCCTGGCCTCATAGGCCTCGATAAGGGTGATCATGATGTCGAAGTAATCACCTTCAGGCGTGCCGGGTTCTGGCTCATTCTCGAAAAGAGCGGACACGTCTTCGAGCGCCGCACGGTAGTCTTCTTCGGTATGAATCGGACGTATGTTCATGGGTTACTCCATTTCGACGGTATCAGCGTCGATTGCGTCGTACTGTTTGTGAGTGCCGACAAATTTTATGTACACCGCACCAAAGCGGTACGCCACGGCGACAATCAGGCGATAGGAATTGCCTTTGATATTGAATACAACTCTTCGGCTTTTCAGAATGCTGGCGCAAGCAAACTGTGACTTGATATCCACAGGTGTTTTCCAGCTTGCCTTTCTTGCTTCGTCTATCCATGCCAGCAATGGCTGCTCTGCTTCCGGATATTGTTCCCAAAAGACTTTTAGCTGACTGATGGCGATGATTCTCATGGCGTGATCCTAGTCCCGCAGTGGGACTGCTGCAAGTCTGTTGGTGGATTCTGGACAAATGGTTGGTATCAATTGGTGACTTTTACCGATGCTGTCGGCAGTGGAGGGAAAGGGGGGGCGTGAGTGAGCTCAGTGGGTGAAAACTCTATCCCGGACAGCATTTTTCCGGTGTAGGAAAAGGCAATGTGATTCAACCGAATCGGATTCATGGACATACAAAAAAGGCTTACCTCTCGGTAAGCCTTTTTCAGTTGGCAACGGTAACTCAATCCCCCAACGCTTCCCCTTCACGCCGAGGATCCGCCCCACCGGCCAGCGTTGCCTTCCCCTGCGCATCCTTGACCCGCACGATGGCCTGGGTGCCGCTGGTCATGTCGATTTCGCTGACGGTATGACCCTTGTCCTTGAGCGCCTGGATCAGTGCCGGGGTGAACTGGCCCTGTTCCAGTTCTGTCGGACCGTTGCGGCTGCCGAAGTTGGGCAGGCTGATGGCGCTTTGCGGGTCGAGGTTCCAGTCGAGCAGGCCGACGGTGGTTTTGGCCACGTATTCGATGATCTGCGAGCCACCCGGAGAGCCGACGGTGGCGACGAACTCGCCGCTGCTGCGGTCGAAGATCAGGGTCGGTGCCATTGACGAGCGAGGGCGTTTGCCGGGTTCCACGCGGTTGGCGACTTTCTGTCCGTTCTCTTCGGGGATGAACGAGAAGTCGGTCATCTGGTTGTTAAGCAAAAAGCCCTGAACCATCAGGTGCGAGCCGAATGCCGCTTCGATGGTGGTGGTCATCGACACCGCGCCACCGAAGTCATCCACCGCCACCACTTGCGAGGTTGAGATGCGTAGCGGCGAGCGATCCGGTGCGTAGGCAACCTGCACGCCCGGTGGGGTACCGGGCTTGGCGGTACCCATGCTGCGTTCGCCGATCAGGCTCGCGCGGCTGGCCAGATAACCCGGATCGACCAGACCTTTGACCGGCACCGGTACGAAGTCGGTATCGGCTACATATTGCGCGCGGTCGGCGTAGGCCAGTCGTTCGGCTTCGGCGATCAGGTGGACTGCTTGCGGCGCAGGTTCGAGGCCGGCCGGTTTATCGGTTTGCGCCGGTTTGAGCGGTGTCAGGGACAGACGCGGGTCGCGGGTTTCCAGCGCCTGCAAGGTGCCGAGAATCTGCGCCACCGCAATCCCGCCTGATGACGGTGGCGGCATCCCGCAAACCTGCCAGCGCTTGTAGTCGGTGCACAGTGGCGCGCGCTCCTTGGCCTGATAGTGCTGAAGGTCGTTCAGTGACAGGCTGCCGGGGTTGGCGTGGCCCTGAACCTTGGCCACGATTTCTTCGGCGATCGGGCCTTTGTACAGCGCGTCCGCTCCTTCGTTGGCGATGCGTTTGAGCACGGCGGCCAACGCCGGGTTTTGCAGTCGGGTGCCGACGGCTTTGACGCTGCCGTCGCTGTTCAAGAAATACCTGGCCATGTCCGGCGAACGACGCACCACCGGGTCGGACTCCAGCAGCGAATGCAGGCGAGGGGAGATCGCAAAGCCCTGTTCGGCCAGTTTGATTGCCGGTGCAAACAATGTCGCCCACGGCAAGCGGCCCTGTTGTTTGTGCGCCAGTTCCAGCGCACGCATCACACCCGGTGTGCCGACAGAGCGTCCGCCGATCTGCGCCTGCGGGAACGGCATCGGTTTTCCATCGGCCTGCAGGAACAGCTTCTCGGTCGCGCCGGCCGGTGCGGTTTCGCGACCGTCGTAGGTGCGCACCTGCTTGCCATCCCACAGCACGATCATCGCGCCACCGCCGATCCCGGAGGACTGCGGTTCGACCAGGGTCAACACGGCTTGCATCGCGATGGCGGCATCGATGGCCGAGCCACCCTGACGCAACATCTCGCGACCGGCTTCGGCAGCCAGCGGATTGGCAGCGGCGGCCATGTGTTTTTCGGCATGGCTGGCTTGCAGGTCGGTGCGATAACCGGAGGCGGCTTCGGGTGCCAGCGGCAAGGTCGAAGAGGGTGGTGCATTGCACGCGGTGAGGGTGATGGCGCTGACGATCAGCGTCAGGGCCGGCAGGCGAAAGCGGCTCAGGGGCAGGGCTGGAAACACGCGGGGCTCTCCGTCCGTGGGATAAAAGTCTGACGGACTGTATCGGCCGACCGTGCAGGACGCAAACCGTCGGTATGTTTGTCCTTCATGCATTGGCGAATTTTCTGTAGGGTCAGGGCCAAGCGTGAAGCCAGAACAATCAACAAGAGGCCACTATGCACAGCGAGTTTCCGACCCAGTCCAGCTACCGCCATCAGCGCGAACAGTTTCTTGCCGCCGCCACTGCGGCCGGTGCGACGCTCACCTCCTACGCACATCCGCGCTGCGGGCCGTTTGGCGAGCCGTTGAGCACCGATGTGGCGGTGCTGGGAGATCCGCAGGCCAAACGGCGTCTGGTGGCGCTCAGCGGCACCCACGGGGTGGAGGGCTACTACGGTTCGGAATGTCAGATCGACTGGTTGAAGCATTTCACCCCTGGTTCGCTGCCGAAGGATGTGGCGGTGGTGATGATTCACCTGATCAATCCGTGGGGCACCGCATGGTTGCGGCGGGTCAACGAAGACAACATCGACCTCAATCGTAATCATCTGGATTTCAATCAACCGCTTCCGGACAACCAGGCTTACGCCGCGCTGCATGAGATCTACGCCTGTGCCGATTTGAATGGCCCCGAGCGGCAGTGCGCCGATGCCTTGCTCGATGGGCAAATCGCCGAGCACGGCTGGCCGGCGGTGATGTCGATTGTCGAGGGCGGCCAGCACAGTCATCCCGATGGGCTGTTTTTCGGAGGCTTTGCCCCGAGCTGGTCGAATAGCACGCTGCATCAGATCATCGAGAACCACCTGGCCGGTGCTGAAACCGTGATGTGTTTCGACCTGCACACCGGCGCCGGCGAGTACGGTCATCCGATGCTGCTGACGATCACTCAGGCACCTTATCCGGCACTGGCCCGGGCGCAATCGATCTATGGCCCGTGGCTCTACACGCTGCATACGGGGGTCGAAACTGTGAGCGAAACCGGTGTAGCGGCAACCGCTACCGGTTACACCTCGCAGGCGTTGCTTAACGCGCTGCCGGACGTGCAACTGATGCCGTTCGTGATCGAGTGCGGGACTTATCCGGGACCGGACGTGCATCGCTACTTGCGCGACGATCACTGGCTGCATCTGCATGGCGATCCGCTGGATGCGACGGGGCGCAAGATCAAACAGAATCTGCTGGAGCATTTCTATCCGGCCGATCCAGACTGGCGGGCGATGGTCGGTTTGCGCACGCGGCAGATCTGGGCGAAGGGGCTGGCGGCGTTAGTGGGCGAGGGATAAACAAACGGCTTACCTTTTGGTAAGCCGTTTTGACTGCTTAGTGATACGCAGCCGTCTGGAGTATCGATGCCAGATGTTTACTGCTTGAACCCTGGCAAACCCTGCGTCGCTCGCCAGTCCTTCACAATTTGCGTTACCCCCCAAGGGGAGCTATCCGCACCCGGTTCTGGGTAATAGATCAGATCCGCCCCGGCTGGGTGTTCGCTGATTTTCTCGAAGTGCAACAGTAGCAAGTCAGCGCGATCATCGTTTTCGGCTTCTTTATCTTCTCTAGCGAGCTCTTCCAGCAACGCGACGAACTCGACCTCGGTATATTCCGAAATGCTGCCTTTCAGTAGATTGTCTGTCATGGGTGACCTATTCGTTCCGATGGATATCGATATGGTTTCGCGGCGTATTCACTCGCAGATTATCGACGTCGTAGACGCCGCCCTCGGATACTTTTTCGAGGTGATGAAGCTCGTAAGATCTTCTGCCTCCGACGCTATCGGCTTTTCGCACGCGTGGCGCTTTACCTTTACGCATACGGCCGGCGCTCTGGTTGATGAATTGATCTGCCGCGGCTGACTCCGAAACGGCTTTCCAAAAGGCCGCTCTGAACGAGTCGAAGCTTTGGAATTCGAGTCCCCGCAGTGAGTCTGCCACGTCTGTTGGAATGGGAACTCCCACCCCTGAGTTTGCTCCGACGAGCCATATTCCGGAAACATCCTCACCAACCCCCGTCACCGTCCCCGGCATCAATCTCGCCGGTTTCGAAAACACCACATACAACGACTTCAGCCCGGTCTCCGCCGGAAACACCAGAATGCAATCCTCGGCGGTGATGTCTTCGCTGGGCAGGATTTCTATCTGGCTGTCGGTGTTCGCGGCGATCGGGTGGACGAGGATCGTGCTCAGTGGCTCGCCATGTTCCGGATAAACCAGCGGCGGCATCGATCCCAGCGGCCCGCGTTGCGGCGTCCACAAAATCGTGATGCCGTTGAGCTTGGCCTCCATGGCGGTCTTGTCGTTGTTCCACTCGACTTTTACGGTAAGCACCGAATCGTCGCCCGAGACGCCGGTGTGGATGCCGTAGATCTGCATCACCCCGTCGATGTCACGCCGAAACTGGAAGCGCACGCGAGTGGTGGCGCGGGGTAGGGTGCGTAATTGTTCGTCGGTATAAAGGGTGCCGTCGCCCATTCTGGCCGGCAGCATCCCGAGGATGAACACACTGGCCGGCCCGCCTGCGCCCCGTATGGCCCAGTTGAGACGTTGCTGCAGAATTCCACCGCCCGCCATGCGCCCCAAGGCCAGATCGGCGCCAATTGCTTTCGCTACGACCCTACTGGCTGCGGGAAAGCGTATGGCGCCCGCCACCATGATCTTGCCGAAGCTGGAGGCGGGCTCAGGTGTTGTGCCGGCATCCGTTCGACACCAGTTGTCCGGTGTGCAGGACTTGGCAAATACCAGATCGTCGCGGGGCCGGCCCACTGAGGTAGGCCACTTTTCTCCGGGCATAAAAAAACGGCCTACCTTTCGGTAAGCCGTTTTTAGTACTTGGTGGCTACACAGGGACTTGAACCCCGGACCCCAGCATTATGAATGCTATGCTCTAACCAACTGAGCTATGTAGCCAAGTGGCGCGCATTATTCCCCTGAAATGGAAAAGCGTCAAGCGTAAATTTAAAATATTTCTTCTTATTTTCAACCGCTTATCCTCCCGCACCGAAAAACGGGGCGGGGAGGGCTTTCATCGCAGCTGAAATCTCCCGGTATTCGCACTCAAGGCGTGGCTGCCCTGACTCAAGGTGTCCGCCGCGAGGTTCACGGCCCGGGCACCTTCGAGCAGACGAACCGCCGCTTGATCGACCTGCTGGATATTGCCGCTGACTTCATCGGCGGTGCTCGCCTGTTCCTCGACCGCCGTGGCGATTTGCGCGAGGGTGTCGGTGACGCTCTGCACGGCGCTGGCGATTTCTCCCAGGCGTTCGCCCAATCCGGTGACGGCTTCGGCATCCGATTGCGCCTGGCCGCACGCGGCTTCCATCAGGCTTACCGCTTCATTCACCGTCGCACGCAAGCTGTCGACGGTGCCGGCGATCTGCGCGGTGGACGATTGCGTGCGTTGCGAGAGGCTGCGCACCTCGTCGGCCACCACAGCAAAACCGCGACCCTGTTCACCGGCACGAGCGGCCTCGATGGCGGCGTTGAGCGCCAGCAGGTTGGTTTGCTCGGCGACGCCACGAATGGTATCGACCACCAGTTGAATCTGCTGCCCCTGTTCGCTGACCCGGCCTAGCGCGGCAGCGGTCTCATTCAGGCGCTGGTTGAGCTGTTGAATGCTCGCTGTGGTGCGCTGGCTGTCGCGGCTGCTGTCGGCGGCGATGCGGCGGGTGTGCTGGGCGCTGCCGGAGGCCTGTTCACAACTCTGCGCGACGCCCTGGGAGGTCGCCGCCAATTGCGTGGCTGCTGCGGCGATCTGGCTGATCTGCAATTGCTGCGCTTCGACTTCGCTGAGAGCGCCACTGGAGTGATCGTTGAGGCTGCGCACTGCGTTGCTCAGTTGCGAAGTCTCGTGATCGACACCCAGCAGGCTGTTGCGTAGTTGCACCACGGCCACGTTGAGCGCGGTGCTGATCGACGCCAGTTCATCTCGGCCCACGACCGGCACTTGCAGGCTCAGATTGCCGTCGCGCAAGGCTTCGGCGAGCACCGTAATGCCGCTGGCACTACGGCGGATCGAGGCTTGCAGGCAGACGAACAGATACAGCGCTGCCAGCAGCAGACAACCGAAGACCGTCGCCACAACGATGAACTGACGAATCGCGGAGCCGTGGTAGTCGTCCAGACGCTGATCCAGCGACACCAGCGATTGCTGGCGCAGCGTGGCGAGGTTGCCGAGCAGGGCATCGAGGCTGCGCTCGAAGTCTTCCGGTTTGAGATTGATACTGCCGCCGAAGACGCCGTCATCCAGCACTTTCAACCCGGCATCCAGCTGCTTGAGGCTGTCGTGGTATTGCCCGGCCCAGCCTTGCAGGGCCGACGGGAGACGCGCTTCGAGCAGGCCTGCAGTTTTTACAAGCTGCTCGCGAGCATCGCCGATACGACTGCGCAGATCACGCAGTTGCAGGCGGCTTTGCAGGGTGAACTGCCCGGACACCACAGACGCCTGGCCCACGGCTGCCAGTCGGCCGACCCGTTCGATCAGGTCCGGTGCATGTTGAGTGGAAATCTGTGTCAGCAGATAGGTTTCCAGCCATGGCGCGAGGATCAGGCGATTGTCCATCGCGATTTGTTCGCGCAACGCTTGCAGGGCACTGAGGGCGTTGGTGAAGCGATCGTAACCGTCCGGCCACCAGCCGACGCCGGCCAGACTCTTGGAGTCCAGACCACCGAGTGCGGTTTGCAGGGCCTGATAGCGAGCCAATGTTTCACCTTCCGCGCCTTCGGCTTTCAACGCATTACCCAGATCCAGTGTGGCTTGGGCGACGGCAGGTTGCACGCCGTCGAATGCGGCCATGGCGGCGAGGGTCGCGGGCGTCGGCTGGCGGTTGGTTTCCGTGGCACGCCAGCGGGCGGCGCGGTCGCGCTGGGCGGCGAGCAGATTGTCGAGTGCATCGAGGGCGAGCAACTGACGCACACCGGCACGTTCGCCGGAAATCAGGTTGAGTTTGTCGCGATAGTCCTGGCCGATCATCAACAGGCTACCGGCCAACGGCAGAATGAACAGCAGAAACAACAACTGGAATTTATGCGCGAAGCCAAACCGCCCCAGCAATTTGATCCCCGGTGATAAGAAAGCCTGCATGCCCCATGACTCCTCTGGACACCACGCACCATTGGCGTGCATCGCGTTCGTTGCGAGCGCGATCAGTGCCCTGCTAAAAGGCTTCGAAAGTCCACTCTCGTCCGCTCTGTAGGCAGACTCTGTAGCAAAACTTCCCATTCTCGATCCCCTTTGTAAGGGGGCCGCGTTCAAGCGGAGAAGCAAGGCAAGAATCAGACCATGGCTTTGCGCTATCACTTGCGTTGCGATGAATGAATAGTTCGTTAGCTGGCTAAGGGGATGGCGCTGGCGCACCGAAAAATGGCACATTGACGCACCTGCCCGTGTGCACCCATCTGCTGTACGGAAACTCCCATGGCTATCAGCAACGTTCAGACCGCCGCTGCGTCGGCGTCCGCTCCTCCACAAAGCAGTCCTCTGGTGATGCGCATCATCGGCGCGGTGGCGCTGGCGCATTTGATCAACGACCTGATCCAGTCAGTGCTGCCATCGATCTATCCGATGCTCAAGGCCAACTACGGCTTGACCTTCACCCAGGTCGGCCTGATCACCCTGACGTTCCAATTGACCGCTTCGCTGTTGCAACCGTGGGTCGGTTACCACACTGACCGGCACCCGAAACCGTGGCTGTTGCCGGCCGGTTCCGTGTGTACGTTGATCGGTATTGTGATGATGTCGATGGTCGGCAGTTTCCCGCTGATTCTGCTGGCTGCGGCGCTGATCGGCATCGGTTCGTCAACCTTCCACCCCGAAGCTTCTCGTATCGCGCGGCTGGCGTCGGGCGGGCGCTTCGGTCTGGCGCAATCGACTTTCCAGGTCGGTGGTAACGCCGGTTCGGCTTTCGGGCCGTTGCTGGCGGCGGCAATCATCATTCCATTTGGGCAGGGCAATGTGGCGTGGTTCGGGCTGTTCGCCGTGTTTGCGCTGTTCGTGCTGTACCGCATCAGCCGTTGGTACGCTCATCACCTGAACCTGTTCAAGCTCAAGGCTGGCCAGGCGGCGACTCACGGGTTGTCGAAGGGCAGGGTGACCAGCGCGCTGGTGGTGCTTGGATTGCTGGTGTTCTCCAAGTATTTCTACATGGCCAGCCTGACCAGTTACTTCACCTTTTACCTGATCGAGAAGTTCGACCTGTCGGTGGCCAGTTCGCAGTTGCACCTGTTTCTGTTTCTTGGCGCGGTGGCGGCGGGGACATTCTTCGGCGGGCCGATTGGCGACAAGATCGGGCGCAAGGCGGTGATCTGGTTCTCGATCCTTGGCGTTGCGCCATTCACGCTGCTCATGCCGCATGTCGACCTGTTTTGGACCACTGTTCTGAGCGTGGTGATCGGCTTCATCCTCGCTTCGGCGTTCTCGGCGATTGTGGTGTACGCGCAGGAACTGGTGCCGGGCAACGTCGGAATGATTGCCGGCGTGTTCTTCGGGTTGATGTTCGGCTTTGGCGGGATTGGTGCGGCGTTGCTCGGGCATCTCGCGGACATTCACGGCATCGAGTACGTGTACTTCCTGTGCTCGTTCCTGCCGTTGTTCGGGGTGCTGGCGATCTTTCTGCCAAGAACCAAAAAAGTCTGACGGGCTGAATTTCAGGCACAAAAAAGCCGCGTATCAAACGCGGCTTTTTCTTGAGTGCAGCTTTTACACGTTGAAGCGGAAGTGCATCACGTCGCCGTCCTTGACGATGTAATCCTTGCCTTCCAGGCGCCATTTACCGGCTTCCTTGGTGCCCGCTTCGCCCTTGTACTGGATGAAGTCGTTGTAGGCGATCACTTCGGCGCGGATGAAGCCTTTCTCGAAGTCGGTGTGGATCACGCCAGCAGCTTGTGGTGCGGTGGCACCGACGCGGACGGTCCAGGCGCGGACTTCTTCGACACCGGCGGTGAAGTAGGTCTGCAGGTGCAGCATTTCGTAGCCGGCGCGGATCACACGGTTCAGGCCAGGCTCTTCCAGGCCCAGGGCCTCGAGGAACATGTCTTTCTCTTCACCGTCGTCCAGCTCGGCGATTTCCGCTTCGATCTTGTTGCAGACCGGAACGACCATGGCGCCTTCTTCTTCGGCGATGGCCTTGACCACGTCCAGGTGCGGGTTGTTCTCGAAACCGTCTTCAGCGACGTTGGCGATGTACATGACCGGCTTGGTGGTCAGCAGGTGGAAGCCTTTGATCACCGCTTTCTCATCGGCGCTCATGTTCTTCATCAGGCTGCGCGCAGGCTTGGCTTCTGTGAAGTGAGCGATCAGTTGCTCCAGCAGGGCTTTCTGAACGACTGCGTCCTTGTCACCGCCCTTGGCATTGCGCGCGACTTTCTGCAGTTGCTTCTCGCAGCTGTCGAGGTCGGCGAAGATCAGTTCCAGGTCGATGATTTCGATGTCGCGTTTCGGGTCGACGCTGTTGGAAACGTGGATCACGTTTTCGTCTTCGAAGCAGCGCACGACGTGAGCGATCGCGTCGGTTTCACGGATGTTGGCCAGGAACTTGTTACCCAGGCCTTCACCTTTCGAGGCGCCGGCTACCAGGCCTGCGATGTCGACGAATTCCATGGTGGTCGGCAGGATGCGCTTCGGGTTGACGATGGCCGCCAAGGCGTCCAGACGCGGATCCGGCATCGGCACGATGCCGCTGTTCGGCTCGATGGTGCAGAAGGGGAAGTTCTCGGCCGCGATCCCGGATTTGGTCAGGGCGTTGAACAGGGTGGACTTGCCGACGTTAGGCAGGCCGACGATGCCGCAATTGAATCCCATGGTGTTTCCCCTCGGATAAGAGTCAGGCCTTCTGGCTGTGCAGGTTTTTCATCGCACGGTTCCATTCACCGGCGAGGATATCCGGCAGCACGCCGAGGGCAAAGTCGATGCTGGCATCGAGTTTTTCCTGTTCGGCGCGTGGCGCACGACCCAGGACGAAATTTGAAACCATACTGGCGACGCCCGGGTGGCCGATGCCAAGCCGCAGGCGGTGGAACGTATTCTGATTGCCCAATTGCGCAATGATGTCGCGCAATCCGTTGTGACCGCCATGGCCGCCGCCGACTTTGAGTTTGGCGACGCCCGGAGGCAGATCGAGTTCGTCGTGCGCCACCAGGATTTCTTCAGGCTTGATGCGGAAGAAACCGGCGAGTGCCGCCACGGCCTGGCCGCTGCGGTTCATGTAGGTGGTGGGAATCAGCAGACGAACATCCTGACCCTGATGCGAAAACCGCCCGGTCAGGCCGAAATACTTGCGATCGGCCACGAGATTCACATTCTGTGCGTGGGCGATGCGCTCAACAAAAAGGGCCCCTGCGTTATGCCGGGTCTGTTCGTATTCAGCGCCTGGATTTCCCAGGCCAACGATCAGTTTGATGGCAGTCACGATAGGGGCCCTTCCTTGGAGTGGTGGATAACATCGCCGCGATCAGGGAAGGCGGCGAAAGTGGACGAAAAATGCTCATTTACCATGGATGTAAACTCCGCGTTCTCGCCCGCTTTCTCGCTACGTTCCAGTCCGCGATGTTACCTGCTCACTCCGGCTTCACAGAGTGAATTACTCTGCTGCGCCTTCGGTAGCTTCTGGAGCAACACGTGGAGCGTGGACGTTGGCAACAGCCAGGTCGTTACCGTGAGCCAGAGCAACGAACTCAACGCCTTTAGGGGCTTTGATGTTCGACAGGTGAATGATCGAACCGATTTCAGCGTCAGCCAGGTCGACTTCGATGAACTCAGGCAGATCTTTTGGCAGGCAGGAAACTTCGATCTCGGCAACAACGTGCGAGATTTCGCCGCCTTTCTTCACTGGAGCAGCTTCGTTGATGAAGTGCACAGGAACGATAGCGGTCAGTTTCTGGCCAGCTACAACGCGTACGAAGTCAGCGTGCATCACGTGGCCTTTGGCCGGGTGACGTTGCAGAGCTTTGATGATCACGTTTTGCTTGGTGCCACCAACGTTCAGCTCGATGATGTGGCTGTAAGCCGCTTCGTTTTCGAGCAGTTTGGCAACTTCTTTGGCCAGCATGCTGATGGATTCAGGGGCTTTGTCGCCACCGTAAACAACAGCTGGAACCAGGGCGGCGAGACGACGCAGGCGGCGGCTCGCACCTTTCCCCAGGTCGGAACGCGCTTCAGCATTCAGAGTAAAATCGTTCATTTTGTATCTCCAAAATAGCCATGACCGAGTGGCGTTTGCGACCAGCGCCGAACACGGTATGGGCAAAAAAGCCCCGCCCCGGCAGGAATGCCGGGGCGGGGCGCTTTTCGTCAACGAGACATTTCGAGAAGGGCAGGGCCCTTAACGGAACATCGCGCTGATCGATTCTTCATTGCTGATGCGGCGAACCGCTTCGGCAACAACCGGTGCGATATCCAGTTGACGGATACGTGCACAGGCTTGTGCTGCAGCGGACAGCGGGATGGTGTTAGTGACCACCAGCTCGTCCAGCACGGAATTTTCGATATTCTCGATGGCCCGACCCGACAGCACAGGGTGTGTGCAGTAGGCAAAGACCTTGGCTGCGCCATGCTCTTTCAGGGCCTTGGCCGCGTGGCACAGAGTGCCGGCGGTATCGACCATGTCATCGACCAGAATGCAGGTGCGCCCTTCGACATCACCGATGATATGCATCACTTCAGAGTGATTGGCTTTCTCACGGCGTTTGTCGATGATCCCGAGATCCACGCCCAGGGACTTGGCAACGGCACGTGCACGCACGACGCCACCAATGTCCGGGGACACGATCATCAGGTTCTCGAAGCGCTGATCTTCGATGTCATCCACCAGAACCGGGGAGCCGTAGATGTTATCTACCGGAATATCGAAGAAACCCTGAATCTGGTCAGCATGCAGATCAACCGTGAGAACACGGTCGATGCCGACTACGGTAAGCATGTCAGCGACGACTTTCGCGCTGATAGCCACACGTGCGGAACGCGGACGGCGATCCTGACGGGCATAACCAAAATAAGGAATAACAGCAGTGATACGAGTAGCCGAGGAGCGGCGGAAGGCGTCAGCCATCACTACCAGTTCCATCAGGTTATCGTTGGTCGGAGCGCAAGTCGGCTGAATAATGAAAACGTCTTTACCGCGAACGTTTTCATTGATCTCGGCTGTAATTTCGCCGTCGGAGAATTTACCGACAGAGATGTCACCGAGAGGGATATGCAGCTGACGTACAACACGCCGAGCCAGATCGGGGTTAGCGTTCCCCGTAAAGACCATCATCTTGGACACGCGCAGTACCTGAAGGCTGAGGGTATACCTGGATGAGTATAGGAAAATGGCAGGGGCGGCTGGATTCGAACCAACGCATGGCAGGATCAAAACCTGCTGCCTTACCGCTTGGCGACGCCCCTGTATCTGTTGCTTGCAAGTGCCGGGCACTTGGTTCCTTTAGAGCAGACTTTGCAGCTTGCGATGCAACATCGAAACGTTGCTTCCTTTCGCTACAAACCCTGTAAGGGTCTCTGTCAGAAGGGCCGAGACTTTATCAGCTTCAGCTTTGCTTGGGAAGCCCCCAAACACACAACTTCCAGTTCCGGTGAGTTTTGCTTCGGTAAAATTACCTAACAAATTCAATGCGTTACGTACTTCTGGATAACGCCTTGCTACCACCGGCAAGCAGTCATTTCGACTGTTTCCCTCGGGAACGGGGCGCACTTTAATGGGCGGCGTGTTACGTGTCAACAACGGATCTGAAAAAATTTCTGCCGTACTAACAGAGACTTGCGGAACGAGCACGACATACCACGGTTCGACAGGCTCGACAGGGGTCAGTTTCTCGCCGACACCTTCGGCGAAAGCCGCGTGCCCGCGCACGAAAACCGGGACGTCGGCACCCAGGCTCAGGCCCAGTGTTGCCAGCCGATCTTCATCCCAGCCCAACTGCCACAGATGATTGAGGCCGAGCAGCGTGGTCGCCGCATTCGAGCTGCCGCCACCGATGCCACCGCCCATCGGCAGGATCTTGTCGATCCAGATATCGATACCGAGGGCGCAACCGGATTGTTCCTGAAGTCTTTTCGCCGCCCGCACGATCAGGTTGCTGTCGTGGGGCACGCCGTCGAATTCGGTGTGCAGGCGAATCACGCCATCGTCGCGCACGGCGAAGGTGATTTCGTCGCCGTAGTCGAGGAACTGAAAAATCGTCTGCAACTCGTGATAGCCGTCTTCACGGCGACCGAGAATGTGCAGCATCAGGTTGAGTTTGGCCGGAGAAGGCAGCGTCAGGTGTGGAGCGGTCATGCTTATTGCCCCAATTTACGCGGTTGCCAGGTCTTGATGACCAGCGTCACGTCCAGATCGGTGCCGTGCAGTTTGATCCGCTCGGGCAACCAGTAACCATTTTGTTCGGCATAACCCAGGTATTCGACCTGCCAGCCGTCCTGCTCCAGATTGGCCAGGCGACTGTCGCCATCGAGGGTCAGGCGGCTCTTGCTGGCCGGAGCCGGCAGGCCGCGAACCCACCAGGCCAGGTTCGATACCGGCAATTTCCAGCCGAGCTGTTCTTCCAGCAGGACTTCCGGGGACTGCGCGTCATAGCGGCCCTGGTTGGCGACTTCCAGCGAGACTTTGCCCGGGCGACCGGTCAACCGCGCAGCGCCGCGACCCAGCGGGCCGGACAGACGGATGTCGTAATAATCCTGGCGCTGCAGCCAGAACAGCGTGCCGCTGCCCGAGTCTTTCGGGGCGCGGATACCGATCTTGCCGTCGATCTGCCAGCCATCGAGGCCGGTCAGTTGCTGTTTGTTAGCGGCCCATTGTGCCGGGCTGCCATGGCCCTCGACCGATTCGCGAGCGCCAAAACCCGCGCAACCGGCGAGCAGGGCGATGAAGCTGAAAACAATAACGTGGCGCAAAAACATGAGTTAAAGAGTCTCGGATCCGGTCAGGCGCTTGATGGTGCTGCGCAGAATGGTGCTGTCGGGCTGATCCTTGAGGAACTTGCCCCAGATTTGTTTCGCTTCGCGCTGATTGCCCTTGGTCCACAGGACTTCGCCCAGGTGAGCGGCGACTTCGTGATCGGGGAAGCGCTCGAGGGCCTGGCGCAGGTACTTCTCGGCGTCATCCAGGTTGCCCATGCGGAAATTCACCCAGCCGAGGCTGTCGAGTACCGCCGGGTCTTCCGGATTGATCTGGTGGGCCTGCTCGATCAGCGCCTTGGCTTCGGCGTAGCGGGTGGTGCGGTCGGACAGGGTGTAGCCGAGGGCATTGAGGGCCATGGCATTGTCCGGGTCACGCTTGATGATCAGGCGCAGGTCTTTTTCCATCTGTGCCAGGTCGTTGCGTTTTTCCGCCTGCATTGCCCGGGTGTAGAGCAGATTCAGATCATCCGGGTATTGCAGCAACGCCTGTTGCAGGATTTTCCAGGCCTTGTCGCCCTGATTGTTCGCGGACAGGGTCTCGGCCTCGATCAGGTACAACTGGATCGCGTAATCCGGCTGCGCATCACGTTCGGCGGCCAGCTTGCTCTGGGCTTCGGCGGTCTTGCCGTTGTTCATCAGAATATCGGCCTGACGCAGTTGCGCCGGCAGATAGTCGTTGCCGGGGCCGACCTGGGCGTACTCGATCAGCGCGCCTTGCGGGTCGTTGCGTTCTTCGGCGATGCGGCCCAGGTTCAGGTGCGCGGAATCGACATGGCTTTCGCGGGCGATCAGGTCTTCCAGGTAACCCTTGGCCTCGTCCCAGGCCTTGGCTTCCAGGCAGACCAGTGCCAGCGAATAACGCAGTTCGTCGTCTTCCGGGTATTGCTGGACCAGGGTCGAGAACTCGACCTTGGCGTCGTCCATCCGGTCCTGTTCCACCAGCATCCGCGCGTAAGTCAGGCGCAGGCGCTTGTCGTCCGGGTACTTCTTGATGTTTTTCTGCAGCAGCGGCAGGGCCTCGTCGCCACGGTTCAGCCCTTGCAACAGGCGGGCGCGCAGCAGGATCGGGGCGATTTCGCCGTCGTCCGGCGGATTGTCTTCAAGCAGGGTCAGCGCACCTTTGGTGTCGCCATCCTGCTGCATCAGCAAGGCCTTGCCGAAAATCAGCTGATTGTTGTGCGGGTGACGCTGCAACAGACGGTCGAAACTTTTCATCAGACCGTTGCGGGTTTCCTGATCGGTGTCGGCGGCCGACAGCGCGAGGAAGTCGAAATGGGTGTCGCCCTTGCCCTGCAGGACTTTCTCCATATAGACCATCGAGTCGTCATAGCGCCCGGCGCGAGCCAGTTGCACGGCGGCGGCGCGTTGCGCTTCGAGGTCATCTGGGGCGTTTTTTGCCCAGATCAATGCGGTATCCAGCGCCGGTTGATCCGCGCCCAGGTACTCGGCAATGCGGAACGCCCGCTCGGAAACACCCGGATCCTGGGTGTTGATGGCCTGGGTCACGTAGTTGTCCAGGGCAATGTCGAAACGATTGCGCTGGCCGGCGAGTTCGGCACTCAGCAGGCTGAACACCGTTTCCTCGCTGAACGAGCTGTAAACCTTGGGCTTTTCAGGGGCTGGCGTGGTGTCTTCGACCGATGAGGTGCCATCGTGCGAAACGGGGGCCAAGGCCTGGCAGCCGCTGAGGAAGACAAAAGCAAGGAGCAACGCGGAAGATCTATTCATATAGGAAGAGGACGACTAACCTGCGGTCGGATCATCATGACACAAGCCTTCGGCCAAACATAACCGAGTCTCGATTGTGGCCATTATAGGGGCGGACAATTGGGACAATAGTCAGCGGTAGTTGTTCTGAATCTGACGAAGTAGGACAATTGCCGGCTTCACGTCACCATCAGCGACCTTGAATGGCCTTCCTTGCACTCGGTATCAACCACAAGACTGCTTCAGTAGACGTCCGCGAGCGCGTGGCCTTTACCCCTGAGCAGCTGGTGGAGGCCTTGCAGCAGCTCTGCCGGCTCACCGACAGCCGCGAAGCTGCGATCCTTTCCACCTGCAATCGCAGTGAACTGTATATAGAACAGGATCAGCTTTCGGCCGATATCGTGCTGCGCTGGCTGGCCGACTATCACCATTTAAGCCTCGATGAGCTGCGCGCGAGTGCTTATGTGCACGAAGATGATGCGGCAGTTCGTCACATGATGCGGGTCGCCTCCGGGCTCGATTCGCTGGTGCTGGGCGAACCGCAGATCCTCGGCCAGATGAAATCGGCCTACGCCGTGGCTCGCGAGGCCGGCACGATCGGGCCGTTGCTGGGCCGGTTGTTTCAGGCAACGTTCAACGCTGCCAAGCAAGTGCGCACCGACACCGCCATCGGCGAGAACCCGGTGTCCGTGGCGTTTGCCGCCGTCAGCCTGGCCAAACAGATTTTCAGCGACCTGCAACGCAGTCAGGCCCTGCTGATCGGCGCCGGCGAGACCATCACCCTGGTCGCTCGCCATCTGCATGAGCTGGGGGTCAAGCGTATTGTGGTGGCCAACCGCACGCTGGAGCGCGCCAGCCTGCTGGCCGAACAGTTCGGCGCCCACGCGGTGCTGCTCTCGGACATCCCGGCCGAACTGGTGCGCAGCGACATCGTCATCAGTTCCACCGCCAGTCAGTTGCCGATCCTCGGCAAGGGCGCGGTGGAAAGTGCGCTGAAGCTGCGCAAGCACAAGCCGATCTTCATGGTCGACATCGCCGTTCCCCGTGACATCGAGCCAGAAGTCGGCGAACTCGACGACGTTTACCTCTATAGCGTCGACGATCTGCACGAAGTGGTCGCCGAAAACCTCAAGAGCCGCCAGGGCGCAGCGCAAGCGGCCGAAGAGATGGTTTCGGTCGGTGCCGACGATTTCATGGTGCGCCTGCGTGAACTGGCGGCGGTCGATGTGCTCAAGGCCTATCGTCAACAGAGCGAACGCCTGCGCGACGAAGAGCTGCAAAAGGCCCTGCGCCTGCTGGCCAACGGCGGCAACGCCGAAGACGTGCTGGGCCAGTTGGCCCGTGGCCTGACCAATAAACTCCTGCACGCCCCGAGCGTACAGTTGAAAAAGCTTTCTGCCGAAGGCCGCCTCGATGCGCTGGCCATGGCCCAGGAACTCTTTGCCCTCGAGGGCTCACCGGATAGCTTTTCGGATAAAAAACCGCAATGAAAGCGTCACTGCTCAATAAGCTGGATATCCTCCAGGACCGTTTCGAGGAACTGACGGCGCTGCTCGGCGACGCCGAAGTCATTTCCGACCAGACCAAATTCCGCGCCTATTCCAAGGAATACGCCGAAGTCGAGCCGGTCGTCGAAGCCTATAAACAGCTGCTCAAGGCCCAGGCCGACCTGGAAGGCGCCCAGGCGCTGCTCAAGGACGGCGACCCGGACATGCGTGAAATGGCAGTGGAAGAAGTCCGCGAAACCAAAGAGCAACTCATCGAACTGGAAGCCACTTTGCAGCGCATGCTGCTGCCTAAGGATCCGAACGACGGGCGCAACGTGTTCCTCGAAATCCGCGCCGGCACCGGTGGTGACGAGGCGGCGATCTTCTCTGGCGACCTGTTCCGCATGTATTCGCGTTACGCCGAGCGGCGTGGCTGGCGGGTGGAAATCCTCTCGGAGAACGAGGGGGAGCACGGCGGCTACAAAGAAGTCATCGCTCGGGTTGAAGGCGACAACGTCTACGGCAAGTTGAAGTTCGAGTCCGGTGCCCACCGCGTGCAGCGTGTGCCGGCCACCGAATCCCAGGGCCGGATCCACACCTCGGCCTGCACCGTGGCCGTGTTGCCGGAGCCGGACGAGCAGGAAGCGATCGAGATCAACCCGGCGGACTTGCGCGTCGACACCTACCGTTCCTCCGGGGCCGGTGGTCAGCACGTCAACAAGACCGACTCGGCGATCCGTATCACCCACTTGCCGACCGGCATCGTGGTCGAGTGCCAGGAAGAGCGTTCTCAGCACAAGAACCGTGCACGGGCGATGGCCTGGCTGTCGGCCAAGCTCAACGACCAGCAGACCGCAGCGGCGGCCAACGCCATCGCCAGTGAGCGTAAATTGCTGGTGGGTTCCGGTGACCGCTCCGAACGCATCCGCACCTACAACTTTGCCCAGGGCCGGGTCACTGACCATCGCGTCAACCTGACCCTGTATTCCCTCGACGAAATCCTCGCCGGTGGCGTCGAAGCGGTGATCGAGCCGTTGTTGGCCGAATACCAGGCCGACCAACTTGCAGCGATAGGTGAATAAATGACCATCATCGCCAGCCTGTTGCGCGCCGCCGAACTGCCGGACTCGCCCACCGCGCGCCTGGACGCCGAACTGCTCCTTGCCGCGGCGCTGGGCAAGTCGCGCAGTTTTCTTCACACCTGGCCCGAGCGCATCGTGCCGAGCGAAGCCGTGTTGGTCTTCGCCGAATATCTGCAGCGTCGTCGCAGCGGTGAACCGGTGGCCTACATTCTTGGCCAGCAGGGTTTCTGGAAGCTCGATCTGGAAGTCGCGCCGCACACGTTGATCCCGCGTCCGGACACCGAATTGCTGGTGGAGGCCGCACTGGAATTGCTCCCGGCGACCCCGGCCAAAGTGCTCGACCTCGGCACCGGCAGCGGCGCAATTGCGCTCGCTCTGGCCAGCGAGCGCCCGGCGTGGAACGTCACCGCCGTGGATCGTGTGCTGGAAGCCGTGGCCCTGGCCGAACGCAACCGTCAGCGCCTGCACCTGAACAACGCCACGGTGATGAGCAGCCACTGGTTCAGTGCCCTCGAAGGCAAGCGTTTCGAGCTGATCATCAGCAACCCGCCGTATATCCGCGCCGCCGATCCGCATCTGGTCGAAGGCGATGTGCGTTTCGAACCGGAAAGCGCGCTGGTGGCCGGCGTCGACGGGCTCGACGATATACGCCTGATCATTGCCCAGGCGCCGGCACATCTGGAGGCCGGTGGCTGGCTGATGCTCGAACACGGCTATGATCAAGCCGAAGCCGTGCGCGATCTGCTGCTGACGCAAGGTTTCGAAGAAGTCCACAGCCGCACCGATCTGGGCGGCCATCAACGGATCAGCCTGGGGCGCCTGCCGTGCTGAATGATCAGGAATTGTTGCGCTACAGTCGGCAGATCCTGCTGCAACACATCGACATCGATGGCCAGTTGAAGCTCAAGGACAGCCGTGTCCTGATCGTCGGCCTCGGCGGTCTCGGCGCACCGGTGGCCTTGTACCTGGCGGCGGCGGGTGTCGGCGAGTTGCATCTGGCGGATTTCGACACGGTCGACCTGACCAACCTGCAACGCCAGATCATCCACGACACCGACAGCGTCGGCATGACCAAGGTCGACTCGGCGCTCAAGCGCCTGAGCGCGATCAACCCTGAAATTCAACTGGTGCCCCATCGCCAGGCGCTGGACGAGGACTCCCTCGCTGCTGCCGTGCTTGCGGTGGACCTGGTGCTCGACTGTTCGGACAATTTCTCCACTCGCGAAGCAGTCAACGCTGCGTGTGTGGCTGCGCGCAAACCGCTGGTCAGCGGCGCGGCGATCCGCCTCGAAGGGCAGCTCTCGGTGTTCGACCCGCGTCGTGCCGAAAGTCCGTGCTACCACTGCCTGTACGGTCACGGCAGCGAAGCCGAACTGACCTGCAGCGAGGCCGGCGTGGTCGGTCCTCTGGTTGGCCTGGTCGGCAGCCTGCAAGCGCTGGAGGCGTTGAAGTTGCTGGCAGGATTTGGCGAGCCACTGGTGGGTCGTCTGCTGTTGATCGATGCACTGGGCTCGCGCTTCCGTGAACTGCGGGTCAAGCGTGATCCGGGGTGCAGCGTCTGTGGTTCGCACCATGCGTGAGGCGCCGATCGCCGTATTCGACTCCGGCGTCGGCGGTCTGTCGGTGCTGGCGGAAATCCAGCAGTTGCTGCCCAATGAATCGCTGCTGTACCTCGGCGATTGCGGCCACATTCCTTATGGCGAGAAAACCCCGGAGTTCATTCGCGAGCGTTGCAGCGTGATGGCCGGCTTTTTCCGCGAGCAGGGCGCCAAGGCACTGGTGATCGCTTGCAACACCGCGACCGTGGCCGGCGTCGCTGACCTGCGGCGTGATTTCCCCGACTGGCCGATTGTCGGCATGGAGCCGGCAGTCAAACCGGCTGCTGCCGCCACTCGCAGCGGAGTAGTCGGCGTACTCGCCACCACCGGCACCTTGCAGAGCGCGAAGTTCGCGGCACTGCTTGATCGTTTTGCCACCGATATTCGGGTCATTACCCAACCCTGCCCGGGACTGGTCGAGCGGATCGAAAACGGCGACCTGCACAGCGACGCGCTGCGCCAGTTACTTCACCGCTATGTTGAACCACTGCTGGGCGCAGGCTGCGACACGATCATTCTCGGCTGCACCCACTATCCGTTTCTCAAGCCGATGCTCAAGGCGATGCTCCCCGACGACATCAGCCTGATCGACACCGGCGCCGCCGTGGCCCGGCAACTTCAGCGTCTGTTGGCCGAGCGCGAACTGCTCGCCGAGGGCCCGAACCACCCCGCGAAATTCTGGACCAGTGCCGATCCGCAATCCCTGAAAAACATCCTGCCGTTGCTGGGACAATTGCCCGGCGATGTGCAAAGCTTCGGTTTGTAAAAAAGTTGCGTCATAACTGAAAAATCAGCTGAACTTCTGTTCAAACGCCGATTTCTATAGCGTCAAGCAAACTAAAAACCATACGACCGTTCGGAAAAGGATGTTTCAAGTGAAGCGACTATTCTGCTTGGCCGCGATTGCGGCCGCACTGATGGGGCAAAGTTTTACCGCGCAAGCCGCGGGTGTGGAATTCGGGGTTGGGGCCACCAGCGATTCAACGATGACGTATCGCCTGGGGATGAATTTCGACTGGGACAAGAGCTGGCTGCAAAGCGATGTCGGTCGTCTGACCGGTTACTGGAGTGGCGCCTACACCTACTGGGAAGGTGACAAGGGCTCCAGCAACAACAGCCTGTCGTTCTCGCCGGTGTTTGTTTACGAGTTTTCCGGCGAGTCGATCAAGCCGTACGTCGAGGCCGGCATCGGCGCTGCGGTGTTTTCCAACACCGAGTACGAAGGCAACAAGATCGGCCAGGCCTTCCAGTTCGAAGACCGCTTCGGTTTCGGCCTGCGTTTCCATGGCGGGCACGAGGTGGGGATTCGCGCGACTCACTATTCCAACGCCGGCATGTCGAGCAACAACGACGGGGTAGAAAGCTACTCGTTGCATTACACGATGCCGTTGTAACACCCATGAAAAAGGAGCGCCCGGCGCTCCTTTTTTGTATTCAGCGATACGCCGTGGCAATCCCCTGGCGTTCGTCGATGCATTCCGGGGCGCCCATTTCGAATTCGCGGCAGATCAGCGGGCGTTTTTCGTAGATCGTGCACATCATCGTGTCGCGATCCAGTGCCGCGCACCAGCCGTCGTCCAGGCGCAACATCACTTCACCACCCCAATCATCGGTATCGATATAGCGCTCGGGCACGCCGGTGTCGGTGATCAGCATGACTTCGAGCTGGCAGCAGCAGGCCGCGCAGGTCGAACAGGTGACTGCGGGCTCGTCGATTGGCTGGAGGGGAATGGTTTTCATGGGCGCCAGTGTACGGCAGTGGCCGATGGACGTGTGAAAGCCCTGACAGACGATCAGTCTTCCAGACGCCCGGACAGTTGGTGCAACAACGGAAACAGCAGCGCCCACAGCAGACCGATGCCGATCAAGGTCGGTAACTCGCCGTAAGGAAATTGCACCCCGGCCAGTCGTCCACCGGCGCAATACGACAACGCGCCACCGACGGCTCCGAGCAGAGCCGTCAGCCACCATGGCCGGGCGCTCCATTGCAGGCAATGGCGTAACGTCGTGGCGAGCAGTGCCCACAACAACATCAGCCACAGCGGAATCAGCGGCGACAGATCCTTGAACTCGAACACCCCTAGGCCGCGCAAGCCACTGTCCACGGCCGTACCCAGAATCACCACGCTGAGAATCAGTCGACCCTCCGCCGCCCAACTGCTGATCCAGCGCAGATGAATCACCAGCACCGCCAGCGCCACCAGCAACCACAGGCTGTTGCCGCCGAGCACGCAGGCCAGCCAGCCGACCTGGAACAGAACGGCGTTGGCAATCCGCTCAAGCATCGAAGCGTCCGAGCAGTGGCGCCGGCATCGCCGCCGGTTTGGCCAGCAGCAATTGCGCGGTGCCGATGGTGCGTTCGAGGAAGCCGCCCTCGCAGTAGCACAGATAAAACTCCCACAGCCGCAGGAAATAATCGTCGTAGCCCAATTCGCTCAGACGGCCGTGGGCATGGCGAAAGTTCTCGTGCCACAGGCGTAGGGTCCGGGCGTAGTGCAGGCCGAAATCTTCCATGTGCAGCAGGTTCATGTCGGTGTCGCGGCTGACGATTTCGAGCATCTTCTGCACACACGGCAGGGCGCCGCCGGGGAAGATGTAACGCTGGATGAAATCCACGCCGCGTTTCGCCTGCTCGTAACGCTGGTCCCGAATGGTGATTGCTTGCAGCAGCATCAGGCCGTTGCTCTTGAGCAGGTGCGCGCATTGCTTGAAGTAGGTCGGCAGGAAGCGATGGCCGACCGCCTCGATCATCTCGATCGATACCAGTTTGTCGTACTGGCCGGTGAGGTCGCGGTAGTCCTTGAGCAGCAGCGTCACTCGATCCTGCAAGCCGAGGCTTTCGATGCGCCGGGCCGTGAACGCGTATTGCTCTTTGGACAGCGTGGTCGTGGTGACTTTGCAGCCATAGTGCTGCGCGGCATACAGCGCCATGCTGCCCCAGCCGGTGCCGATTTCCAGCAGGTGGTCGCCGGGTTCGAGCGCGAGTTTCTGGCAGATCCGCTCCAGTTTGTTCAACTGCGCCTGTTCCAGGCTGTCGTCGGGGTGCAGGAACTGCGCCGCCGAGTACATCATGGTCGGGTCGAGAAACTGCTCGAACAGATCGTTGCCGAGGTCGTAGTGCGCGGCGATGTTTTTCTGCGAGCCCTTGCGCGTGTTGCGGTTAAGCCAGTGCAGACCACGCACCAGCGGCCGGCCGATTTTCGCCAGTCCGCCCTCCATGCCATCGAGCACCTCAAGGTTGCTGACGAAGACGCGCACTACCGCCGTAAGGTCCGGCGAACTCCAGTAACCATGAATGAAGGCTTCACCCGCACCGATCGAACCGTTGCCCGCGACCATGCCCCACGCCGCCGCATCAAGGACATGAATCTCGCCCAGCAACGCACTGCCCGGCGTGCCGAAGACCTGGCGTTCGCCGTCCTCGATCACCACCAGTTGCCCATGTTTGAGCTGTGCGAGCTGACGCAGAACACCGCGGCGCAGCAGCGAACCGGTGATGCCGTGCGTACTGAACGGGATGGCGGCTCTGGCCGAAACACTAGAGGATTTCATGGCGGTGCTCCTCGGGAGACGCAGTAGCGGTTCGAAAGCTGTCGTCGGCCGTCCGATGGGGAAACAGCGGGGTGCGCTTGAGCAGCAATTGCAGGGCCTGCCAATAGATCGCCAGCGCGGTCTTGGCGGTCATCCAGGGAAAACGCCACAGATGCCGGTGCAGGTTGCGTCGATCAAGAGGTTCGCGTTTCAGGTTGAGCGTGGCGTCGAACAGTTTTTGCTCGCCCTGCCAGTCGGCCATGTGCACGCCCAGGGTTTGTGCGGCGGGGCTGAAACTCATGCGGTATTCCAGATCCGGCGGCAGGAATGGCGATACGTGAAAGGCCTTGGCCACGGCGAAGTGCTGGTGGAAATCGCGCACGCTGGTTGGCGCTTGAGCCGGGAGCACATAGTGATAGCGCTCACGCCACGGCGTGTTGCTGACTTCGCAGAGAATCGCCGCCAGTTGCCCGTCGGCTTCGTGGCAGTAAAAGAAACTCACAGGGTTGAATGCCAGGCCCCAACTGCGAGGCTGGGTCAACAGGCAGATCGAGCCCTGCGGCTCGTGACCGAGGGCCTCACCGACCAGCAGGCGCACGGCATCGATCAGCCGCACACCACGACCGGTGAAGGTCTTGAGGTAGTCGCTCTCGCGAAACGAAAACGGGGCAAACCGGCTCGCGCCTGCCAAGGGCGACAGGTTCAGCACGGCGTCCTGTTCGGCCAGGTCGAGATAGATCAGCCCGATCCGGTAGCGGAACTCATGCCGGCGCGGGGCGAATCGCCGATGGGCGATCCAGCCACTGTAAAGCGCGCTGTTCACAGGCTTTCTCCAAACGCGGCGGCCACGCGCAAGGCGCTGACCACACCGTCCTCATGAAAACCATTGGCCCAATAGGCGCCGCAATAATGTGTGTGCTGTGCTCCGTCGAGTTCGCTCCAGCGCTGCTGTGCCGCCACCGCAGCGAGGCTGAATTGCGGATGGGCATAGGTGAAACGGGCAAGCACTGTGGAAGGGCTGATGCCGGCGCTCTGGTTGAGGCTGACGCAGAACGTGGTGTCGCTCTGGATGCCTTGCAGGATATTCATGTCGTAAGTGACGGCCGCCTGGGTATGACCGGCCCCGCCGAGGCGATAGTTCCAGCTGGCCCAGGCCCGTTTGCGCGTCGGCAACAGGCGGGTGTCGGTGTGCAGCACCACTTCGTTGTCGGCGTAGGGCAGGGCACCGAGAATCTCCCGCTCGGCACTGCTCGGATCGGCCAGCAGACGCAATGCCTGATCGCTGTGGCAGGCCAGCACGACTTTGTCGAAGTGTTCGATGTCGGCGGGGCTGTGGATAACCACGCCGTGTTCGTTGCGATCGATCCGGTTTACCGGACAGTTCACGCGGATCCGCTCTTTGAATGACTCGGTCAGCGGCGCGATGTAAGCACTCGAGCCGCCCTCGATCACTCGCCATTGCGGACGATTGCTGACCGACAACAAACCGTGGTTCTCGAAGAACCGCACGAAGAACTGCAACGGAAAATTCAGCATCTGGGCCATGGGCATCGACCAGATCGCCGCGCCCATCGGCACGATGTAATGCAGGATGAAGCGCTCGCCGTAACCGCCGGCCTTGAGGTAATCATCCAGCGTGGTGTCAGTGGTTATCCGCTGTTCGGCGAGGTCGCGCCGGGCTTCCTTATTGAAGCGCAGGATGTCGCGCAGCATGCCCCAGAACCCCGGCGACAACAGATTGCTGCGTTGGGCGAACAGGCTGTCGAGGTTGTTGCCGTTGTATTCCAGGCCGGTGTCGGGGTCGGTCACCGAAAAGCTCATCTCGGTGGCCTTGGCGGTTACGCCCAACTGGCCGAGCAAGCGAATGAAGTTCGGGTACGTCCAGTCGTTGAACACGATGAACCCGGTGTCCACTGCGTAATCACGCCCATCCACCGTCACTTTTACTGTGTGCGTATGGCCGCCGACCCAGTCGCCGGCCTCGAACACCGTCACGTCATGCCGGCGATTGAGCAGGTAGGCGCAGGTCAGGCCTGCGATCCCGCTGCCGACAATGGCGATGTTCACGTCAGATCCCTGAGCGGCGGGCTGCGCCGCACCATGCGTTTGCCAATCGCCAGTTGTACCCGCGCCGGCATTTTCGACAATGGCCAGAGCGCAGCCATGAACAGCGCCGGAAAGGCTATCTCCAGAGGCCGCTCCTTGAGTCTGCCGAAGATGTGACTCGCCGCTTTTTCCGCAGGCCAGCTCAATGGCATCGGGAAATCGTTTTTGGCGGTCAATGGTGTTTCGACAAAGCCCGGGCTGATGACCGTGACTTCAATGCCTTCGTCCGCCAGATCGATGCGCAACGACTCGAACAGATACCGCAACCCGGCCTTCGATGCGCCGTAAGCTTCGGCCCGAGGCAATGGCACGTAAGTGACGGAACTCGCCATGCCCACCAGATGCGGTGCGGTCCCTTTGCGCAGCAAGGGCAGGGCGGCTTCGATGCAGTAGCTGCTGGCCAGCAGGTTGGTGCGCACCACGTGTTCGATGATCGAGGCGTCGAACTGCTGGGCATCGACGTACTCGCAGGTGCCGGCGTTGAGAATCACGCTGTCCAACGCCCCCCAGTCCATCGCGATCTGTTCACCGATTTCCCGCACGGTCTGGCTGTTGGTCAAATCCCCCGGCAGCACCAGCACTTGGCCCGGATAGCGTTGCGACAGCGCTTTGAGTGGTGTGACCTGACGGGAACTGACCGCCAGGTGTGCACCGGTTTTCAGAATTTCTTCCGCCAGTGCTGCGCCGATGCCACTGCTGGCGCCGGTCAGCCAATAACGGCGTGGCGTTGAACGACTCATCCCAGTCTCCTTTTCAGCCAGGCAATCACCCGGCCCAATACAGGTAGATGTTCATAAAGCAGCGCCCCGGCATCGAAGTAATCCCGGTGGCGATAAACCTTGTCGCGCCAGAGTAGGTGCGAGCAGCCCGTGACGCGAATCAATCGCCCGCCCGCCAGACGCGGGTGGCGGTAACTCATGACCCAGCGCAGGTAACCTTCGCAGTCGCCGATCTGGTCGAAACCGTGGAAGTCGAACCGCAGCTCGCTGACATTCGCGTAGAGCTCGCTGAAGTAGCTGCGCAATTGCGTCAGCCCCTGCACCTCGTGCAAGGGGTCGGTGAAATGAATGTCCTCGCTGTAGAGCGCGCCCAGGCTGTGCAGGTTGTCTTTGTTCAACTGCGCAAACTGGCGGGCGAAGCGGCGCAGGAATTCACTCATACCCGCCTCCGGCCGCCTGACGTGACGGCAGGTTCTTGAACGCGCTCAGCGCCCGCTCCCGCGAGGTGCTCAGGTTGACGATTGGTGACGGGTAGTCCGCCACGCCGAACAGCCCGCCGGCGCTCGCCGGGTTGTGCACTTCCTTCTTGTTCAGTCCGGCCAGTTCAGGCAGCCAGTGTTTGATGAACAGGCCTTCGCTGTCGAATTTCTCCGACTGGCTGACCGGGTTGAAAATCCGGAAGTACGGCGCCGCGTCGGTGCCGGTCGACGCACTCCACTGCCAGCCGCCGTTGTTCGCGGCCAGATCGCCGTCGATCAGGTGGCGCATGAAAAAACGCTCGCCTTCGCGCCAGTCGATCAGCAGGTTTTTGGTCAGGAACATCGCCACCACCATCCGCAGGCGATTGTGCATCCAGCCGGTTTCGAGCAATTGGCGCATGGCCGCGTCGATGATCGGCAGGCCAGTGCGTGCCTCCTGCCAGGCCGCCAGTTCCTGCGGCGCATCGCGCCAGGCCAGGGCTTCGGTTTCCGGGCGGAACGCGCGATGGCGGGAGACCCGTGGGTAACCCACCAGAATGTGTTTGTAGAACTCGCGCCACAGCAGCTCGTTGATCCAGGTGACGGCGCCGACCTTGCCGCTTTCGAATTCGCCCTGATTGGTTTGCAGCGCGGCATGCAGGCACTGGCGCGGCGAGATCACACCCGCCGCGAGATAGGCCGAGAGCTGGCTGGTGCCAGGCTTGGCCGGGAAGTCGCGTTCGCTCTTGTAATAGTCGATCTGCACGTCGGCGAAGGTGGCGAGGCGTCGTTGGGCCTCGGTTTCGCCGGCGGGCCACAGGTTGCGCAGGGCCTGGCCGGGTGTCGGGAAACCCTCGATGGATTCGGGCACCGGGTCGCTGTCGATATTCAGCGGGACCTGTGCCGACGGCGCCTTTATCAGCGCCGGCATCGAGCGATGCAAACGTTCGTAGCAGACTTTGCGGAACTGGCTGAACACTTGAAAGTAGGTGCCGGTCTTGGTCAGCACGCTGCCCGGCTTGAACAGTAATTGATCGAGGTAGCTGTGAAACGCGATGCCTTCGGCTTGCAACGCCTGCTCAACCGCTGCATCGCGGCGGCTTTCGTGAATGCCATATTCCTCGTTGACGTGAACGGCCTCGACCTTCCATTGCCGGCACAGCTTAAGCAGCACCGCTGGCGCCTGATCCCAGCGCGGGGCGCTGCGGATCAACAACGGGATGTTCAGTGCTGCGAGGCTTTTGCTCAGCTCCCGCAGGTTGCGCAGCCAGAAATCGATCTTGCACGGGGCGTCGTCATGTTCCTGCCATTGCTCGGGGCTCAACAGGTACACGGCCACGGTCGGGCCACGCTCGGCGGCGGCCGTCAGGGCGGTGTTGTCATGTTGGCGCAGGTCGCTGCGCAGCCAGATCAATTGCATGGTGTTCTCGACAGTCTTCATCAAATCAACTCTCGCTCTATCAGCACCTGATGCGCCGCCAGAGGATCTTCGGCCAGGTACAGATCAGCGATCTCGGAGGTTCTTACGGACAACTCGGCGTGGTGGATGCACACCGTTGGTCCGGCAATCATTTTCAGGCAGCTGACGCCATTCAACAGCTTCGGCAACTGCGCAAGGTTCATGGCTTTGCTGGAATACAGCAGTACGCCACGGGCCTGCAGATGATCGACTGCCAACGCCAGCTCCCCGGCCGGCAGCGGCCAGTCAAACACCTGCACCGGGCAATCGGCGCTGCTGATCAGCCAGGCGCAGAGCCACAGGTGCGGCTCCAGCAGTAAGTCCGACTGATTGACCAGCAGCAGTGGCGCACCGCGCAACTGACGGTTGTTATGGTAGATGCGTGCGCCGAATTTGCTACGCAGCCAGGCGTGAAAGAACACCCGCTCCATCTGCGCACCGAACTGGCCCTGCCAGCGCTGTTCGAGTTCCGCCAGCAACGGCATCAGCAATTGCTCGCACAGGGTTCGCGGTGGGTACAGCGCCATGGCCTGGTTGACGCTGTCGTCGAGGTTGCGTTCGTTCAATTGAGTGACCGCCAGCAGTGCGGCTTGATGCAACGGCTGCCATTCGTTTTCCAGTGGCTCGTTGAATGCTTGCGGTGTGTCGAGCAGCGGTTTGACCTGACTGACCGCGACGCCCCGGTTGAGCCAGGTGAGGATGGTCTGGATGCGCTGCACGTGTTCGGCCGAATACAAACGATGACCTTTAGGCGTGCGCTGGGGCACGATCAATCCGTAACGGCGTTCCCAGGCGCGCAGGGTGATCGCGTTGACGCCGGTCTGGCGCGCGACCTCGCGGATCGGCAGCCAGCCGTCGTCGAGGGCTTTCTTGAAGTCGGCGCCGAGGTCTTCGCGGGCGCTGGTGTCGGGTGAGTCGTTCATCAAATGGCGTTTCGCAGGCTGAGGTTTTCCGGGTGCGGTTGCAGGTAAACCTGTTGCGCGATGTACGGATCGGGGTGTTGGCGAAAATGATGCTTGAGCAGCGTCAGCGGCACCACCAGCGGCACGATGCCGTGGCGGTACTGGCCAATGACGTGCTGCATTTCCTGTTTGTCTTCGGTGCTGATGGCCCGTTTCAGGTAGCCACTGATGTGCTGCAACACGTTGCTGTGGGTGCGGCGCGTGGCGCAGGTGCTCAGCGCCGCCATCAATTGGCTGAAGTAGCGCGGGCCGAGCGCCACGGGATCGATTCCGCTCATGTTGCCCAGCAGATTGCCCAGCGCCTTGTATTGCACCGGGTTGTGGGCCATCAGCAGGTATTTGTAACGTGAGTGGAAGTCGGTCAGGGCGCGGCGGCTCAGGCCTTGTTCGAGCACCTGTTGCCAGTCGCTGTAGGCGAACACTCGGGTGATGAAATTTTCCCGCAGGACCGGATCGTTCAATCGCCCGGCTTCCTCCACCGGTAGATCTGGGTGCCGGGCACAGAAGGCCTGGGCGTAGATCCCGCGCCCGCTGCCGATCGGCGCGCCGTTGTGGTGATAGACCTTGACCCGCTCCAGCCCACAGGACGGCGATTGCTGCATGAAGATGTAGCCGCAGATGTCATCGAGTTCGGTGGCCATTTTCTGGCCATAAGCGGACAGCGCGTCGGTGACGTCGGTCTCGCGATGAACAGTGCCGAGGGCCTGGGGATGATCCGGGTCACCCACCAGGCGAATCGGCTCGCGGGGAATGCCCAGGCCGATCGCGACTTCCGGGCAGACCGGGACGAACTGGAAATACTCAGTGAGGGTGCGGGTGCACAGCCGCGATTCCTTGTGGCCGCCGTTGTAGCGCACTTCGGCTCCCATCAGGCAGGCGCTGATGGCGATCTTGGGTGGGGACGGTTCGGACATGGAGGCACCTCGAATCTGAATTTGTACAAAATAACTATTCTGTACAACATTCCTTCAGCATAGATTCAAGGGTGTACAAGTCAATTTATTTGTACAGGATTTTGGCGAGAACTAGAGCCAGCCCATTTTCCAGTGCGCATCGTCCTGCAATGCGTGCCAGTCCAGCTGCGTGCTGTGTCGGGTCAACACAGCCTGTAATTCAATCTCCAGCACCGTGCCATCCTCGTCGCAGAATAGTCTGGTTATCAGAAAATGCTTTTCACGGTTTTGCGGGAGGGCTGCTGTCCATTTCGACAGCAGCAGTTTGCGTGGATTGAAGCGGTTCACTGCAGGTGTTCGTGCAGGCGACGTGCAGCTTCCTGACCGCTGAGCCACGCGCCTTCGACCCGGCCCGACAGGCACCAGTCGCCGCATGCATACAGCCCCAGATCGGCATCGGCCAGCGTGCCCCATTCATGGCTGGTGGATGGACGGGCGTAGAGCCAGCGGTGGGCGAGGCTGAAGGTGGGCGCGGGCATGGCGCTGTGCAGCAACTCGGCGAAGGCACCGTGCAATTGCTCGATCACGGCTTCCTTGGGCAGATCGATATGCTGCCGGCTCCAGGCACTGGTGGCGTGCAGGACCCAAGTGTCGAGCGTGTTGTCGCGCCCCGGTTTGCTGCGGTTGCGGGCCAGCCAGTCCAGGGCGCTGTCCTGTACGAAGCAGCCTTCGATGGGTGTATCCAACGGTGTGTCGAAGGCGAGGGCAACGGCCCAGGTCGGGTCCATCTTCACGCCTGCAGCGGCCCCGGCGAGTTTCGGCGCAGCGGCCAGCAACGCGGTGGCCTGTGGGGCCGGGGTGGCGATCACCACATGGCTGAACGGCCCGTGGGTGAAACCTTCGGCATCTTGCAGGTGCCAGTGTTCTTCGCCGCGATAGACTTCGGTGATCCGGCAGGCGAAGTGCACTTCCAGGCCGTCGAGCAAGCCACGGGTAATGGCGCTCATGCGTGGCGTGCCGACCCAGCGGGTCTGCTCGTCCGGCGACAGGTTCAGTTGCCCGCCATGATAGGTGTAGAGCTGCGGCGTCCACTCGGCGACCCAGCCCTGGCTTTGCCAGCGCTGGACCTCGGTGACGAAGCGTCGATCTCGGGCGGTGAAATACTGCGCGCCCATGTCCAGCGAGCCGGCGTCACTGCGCTTGCTCGACATGCGCCCGCCGCTGCCACGGCTTTTATCGAACAACTGAACGCTGTGCCCGGCCTCTGTCAGGGCCTGGGCGGCGGAGAGTCCGGCGATGCCGGTGCCAATGATTGCGATAGGTACAGTCATAGGGGCCTCGTTTACCTTTCTGTACAGACTACGCCGTGGATGAAACCTGTACAATTTTGTTTTTTGGTATAACTTCCAGCGTTTTCGTTCTGACAGCTTGGCCTATTGTTAAACAATAGAGCCTGCCCGATAGAAAAGATCCCTGCTTATAAAAATAGACTAGGGATCGGGGTAAAACGCCACGCGAGGAAGATGTCATGCACATATTGCTGACCGGCGGTACTGGATTGATCGGACGTCAGCTCTGCCGGCACTGGCTGGGGCAGGGACATCGCTTGACCGTGCTGAGTCGTCGCGCGGAAAAAGTCGCGAAAATCTGTGGAGCGCCAGTGCGTGGCATTGCGCGTCTGGAGGACTTTGGCGACGAGCCGGTCGACGTGATCGTCAACCTCGCCGGCGCGCCGATTGCCGACCGGCCGTGGACCCATCGGCGAAAAGCCGTGTTGTGGAGCAGTCGCATCACGCTCACCGAAACGTTGCTGACGTGGCTGGAAAATCGCGGACAGAAACCGTCACTGCTGATCTCGGGCTCGGCGGTGGGTTGGTACGGTGACGGCGGCGAGCGCGAGTTGACCGAAGATTCGCCACCGGTGATCGACGATTTCGCCAGTCAGTTGTGCATTGCCTGGGAAGAAACCGCGCAGCGTGCCGAAGCGATGGACATTCGTGTGGTGCTGGTGCGGACCGGGCTGGTGCTGTCGGCCGAGGGCGGTTTTTTGTCGCGCCTGTTGCTGCCGTTCAAACTCGGACTGGGCGGGCCTTTGGGCAATGGTCGGCAGTGGATGTCGTGGATTCATATCGACGATCAAATCGCCCTGATTGATTTTCTTCTGCACCGCAATCAGGCCAGCGGTCCTTATAATGCGTGCGCACCGAAACCTGTGCGCAATCGCGAATTCGCCAAGACGCTGGGCAGCGTGCTGCATCGCCCGGCGTTCATGCCGATGCCGGCCCTCGCCTTGAAGGTCGGGCTCGGCGAGATGTCATTGCTGTTGCTGGGTGGCCAACGGGCCACGCCGGCACGCTTGCTGGAAGCCGGATTCAGTTTCCGCTTCACGGATTTACGCGCGGCCCTGGACGATCTCTCCAGCCGCCTCTGAAATAGGACGTTGCATGACCGATCACGCCTTGCTTCTGGTCAACCTGGGTTCGCCGGCCTCCACTTCGGTGGCCGACGTGCGCAGCTATCTCAATCAATTTCTGATGGACCCGTACGTGATCGACCTGCCGTGGCCGGTGCGGCGTCTGTTGGTGTCGCTGATCCTGATCAAACGCCCCGAGCAGTCGGCCCATGCCTACGCCTCGATCTGGTGGGATGAAGGCTCGCCGTTGGTGGTGCTCAGCCGTCGCCTGCAACAGCAGATGAAGGCGCAGTGGACCCACGGCCCGGTGGAACTGGCCATGCGTTACGGCGAACCGTCCATTGAGACAAGCCTGTTGAAGCTGGTCGCGGCGGGGCACAAGCGCATCACCCTCGCGCCGCTTTATCCACAGTTCGCCGACAGCACCACGACCACCGTGATCGAAGAAGCCAAGCGGGTTGTGCGCGAGAAGAAACTCGATGTGCAACTGTCGGTATTGCAGCCGTTCTACGATCAGCCGGAATACCTTGATGCGCTGGTGGAGAGTGCCCGACCGCACTTGCAGCAGGATTACGATCACCTGCTGCTGAGCTTCCATGGCTTGCCGGAGCGGCACCTGAAAAAGCTCAATCCGGGACACAGTTTCGAGGGCGGCGGCGATTGCTGCGCCGGTGCACCGCCGGAGGTGGTTGCGACCTGTTATCGCGGTCAGTGCCTGCGCACAGCGGCCGAGTTTGCCAAACGCATGGGCATCCCGGACGGTAAATGGTCGGTGTCGTTTCAGTCGCGGCTGGGCCGGGCGAAATGGATCGAACCCTACACCGAAGCGCGGCTGGATGAGTTGGCCAAGAGCGGCGTGAAGAAGATTCTGGTGATGTGCCCGGCGTTTGTTGCCGATTGCATCGAAACCCTGGAAGAGATCGGCGATCGCGGCAAGGAACAGTTCCGCGAGGCGGGAGGGGAGGAGTTGGTGCTGGTGCCGTGCCTGAACGATGACCCGCAATGGGCAAAGGCATTGGCGACGTTGTGTGAGCGGGCGCCACTGGCTCTTTGATGATCGTTCCCACGCTCTGCGTGGGAATGCCTCTAGGGACGCTCCGCGTCCAGTGACGCAGAGCGTCACGGGCTGCATTCCCACGCGGAGCGTGGGAACGACCAACGCTCAAGGCTTAGAGCAGCGGCTCATCCGCCTTCTTGTGTTTCCAGCTGTCGTTGCCCGGCAGGATCAGGTTCAGCGCAATCGCCACCACCGCGCACAGCGCGATGCCTTTGAGGCCGAAGTCATCCGGACCGGTGCCGGTGCCGACCAGCACACCGCCAATCCCGAACACCAGCGTGACGGAAACGATCACCAGATTGCGCGCCTCGCCCAGATCGATCTTGTGACGGATCAGGGTGTTCATCCCCACCGCCGCGATCGAACCGAACAACAGGCACAGAATCCCGCCCATCACCGGCACCGGAATGCTTTGCAGCAGGGCACCGAACTTGCCGATGAACGCCAGGCTGATAGCGAAGATCGCTGCCCAGGTCATGATTTTCGGGTTGTAGTTCTTGGTCAGCATCACCGCGCCAGTCACTTCGGCGTAGGTGGTGTTGGGCGGACCGCCGAACAGGCCGGCTGCCGTGGTGGCGATACCGTCACCCAGCAGGGTGCGATGCAGGCCCGGCTTCTTCAGGTAGTCGCGACCGGTCACGCTGCCGACTGCAATCACGCCGCCGATGTGCTCGATGGCCGGGGCCAGCGCCACCGGGACGATGAACAGGATCGCCTGCCAGTTGAACTCGGGCGCGGTGAAGTGAGGGATCGCAAACCAAGGGGCTGCCGCAATCTTCGCGGTGTCGACGACACCGAAATAGAAGGACATGGCGAAACCCACCAGCACGCCGGAGATGATCGGCACCAGACGGAAAATGCCTTTGCCGAACACCGCCACGATCAACGTGGTCAGCAATGCCGGCATCGAGATCATCATCGCGGTCTGGTAATGGATCAGCTCCGAACCGTCACCGGCCTTGCCCATCGCCATGTTCGCGGCAATCGGCGCCATGGCCAGTCCAATGGAGATGATCACCGGACCGATCACCACCGGCGGCAGCAGACGGTCGATGAACCCGGTGCCTTTGATCTTCACGGCCAGGCCAAGGAAGGTGTAGACGAAACCGGCCGCCATCACGCCGCCCATGGTCGCGGCGAGGCCGAACTGGCCCTTGGCGAGAATGATCGGGGTGATGAAGGCGAAGCTCGACGCCAGGAACACCGGCACCTGACGCCCGGTGACGATCTGGAACAGAATTGTCCCTAAACCCGCGGTAAACAGTGCCACGTTCGGGTCAAGGCCCGTGATCAGCGGCATCAGCACCAGGGCGCCGAAAGCCACGAACAGCATCTGTGCGCCGGACAGCACCGTGCGCCAGAGCGGATCGTTGAACTCTTGCTGCATGGTTACGCGTCCTTCTGCTTGGTGCCGAAGATCTTGTCACCGGCATCGCCAAGCCCAGGAATGATGTAACCGTGCTCGTTGAGTTTCTGATCGATGGACGCGGTGTAGATGATCACGTCCGGGTGAGCTTTTTCGACAGCGGCAATGCCTTCCGGCGCGGCAACCAGCACCATCGCGCGGATGTCCTTGCAACCGGCCTTTTTCAGCAGGTCGATGGTCGCAACCATGGAGCTGCCGGTGGCGAGCATCGGGTCGATGATCATGGCCAGGCGTTCGTCGATTTCCGGAACCAGTTTTTCCAGATAAGTGTGGGCCTGCAGGGTTTCCTCGTTACGGGCAACGCCGACGGCGCTGACCTTGGCGCCCGGGATCAGGCTCAGCACGCCTTCGAGCATGCCGATGCCGGCACGCAGGATCGGCACGACGGTAATCTTCTTGCCGGCGATTTTCTCGACCGACACAGTGCCGCACCAACCTTCGATATCGTAGGTTTCCAGCGGCAGGTCTTTGGTAGCTTCATAGGTCAACAGGGCACCGACTTCCTGAGCGAGCTCGCGGAAATTCTTGGTGCTGATGTCTGCACGGCGCATAAGGCCAAGTTTGTGACGGATCAGCGGATGGCGGATCTCTTGGATGGACATGGGGAAAGGCTCCGGCGGCGGGCAAAAAAACCGGCCTAGATTAATCTATCCGAGGGTGATGTCCTATAGGACATACAGTACGTTAGTCCACAAATGCTTGATTCGGCCGTGCGGGATGCGTACCTTTGCCCGCTTTTCCGAAACAGACCCCCCTTGGAGAGCGCCATGTCCGCTGATCTCGAGCATATCCGTCAAATCATGCGAGAGGCTGACTGCCTGTACACCGAAGCTGAAGTCGAGGCTGCCATTGCCCGCGTCGGTGCACAAATCAACGAACAACTGGCCGAGAGCAACCCGGTGGTGTTCTGTGTGATGAACGGCGGGCTGATTTTCTCCGGCAAGCTGCTGACCCATCTGCAGTTCCCGCTGGAAGCGTCCTACCTGCACGCCACCCGCTATCGCAACGAAACCAGCGGCGGCGACCTGTTCTGGAAAGCCAAGCCGGAAGTCTCGTTCATCGACCGCGACGTGCTGATCATCGACGACATCCTCGACGAAGGTCACACCCTGGGCGCGATCATCGACTTCTGCAAACACGCTGGCGCGCGCAAAGTGCACACCGCCGTGCTGATCGACAAGGACCACGACCGCAAGGCCCGTCCTGACCTGAAAGCCGATTTCGTCGGCCTGCCGTGCGTCGACCGTTACATCTTCGGTTACGGCATGGACTACAAAGGCTACTGGCGCAACGCCAACGGGATCTTCGCCGTCAAAGGCATGTAAGAATCCCCTGAAAGATCGCAGCCCAAGGCTGCGATCTTTTGCTTTTAAAGACTGCTAAAGTGCTCGGCCCCGCCTTCCGGAGCCTGTCATGAGCCTCTTGATCCGCAGCTGCGCCGCCCTGTTGCTGACCCTCAGCCTGCCCCTGGCCGCCGCCCCGATGCACAGCCAATTCCTGCCGCCCGACGACCTGACCCTGCGCGATGCCGAACCCGAGCAGCAGCAACTGTTGCAGGTCACCGACTATTCCGTGGTGGTCGGTGCCCAGCGTCAGTCCAATCAGCAGCCGATTCCGGTCACGTCGCCGTTGATGATTCGCCTCAAGGGCAAGTCGCTGAACAAGGGCGCGACGATCAACCAGGTACTGGTCAGTTTTGACGGCGAAAGCAAAAGCCTGAAAAAGCCGGTGTATGACGACAAGAGCAAGACCCTGACGCTCTTCTATCCGTTGGCTCAGTACCGGGTGGTGATCGATCTGTTGCGCAACGAAACGGTGTACTGCCAGTTCCTGACCTACGCCAACGGCCACATCTGGGCCGATCTGCACACCGGCAGCACGCGTGCGCGTTGAGCCCTGTGCCCGGGCGGGGGTAAACTGCCCGCCCCGTGAAATGTCTGCGAGCTGGAGTCGGCAATGCGTAAAGATAAGAAGCAAGTGATTGGTGACGAGATCGGCGATGAGCAGATCAAGCTGTTCCTCGATTTTGAGCCGGTCGACGCCACCTCGCCGTCGCTGCACAAACTGGTCAAGGCCTACCGTGGCCTGCGCATCGACGATTTCGAGCGCTTCCTGACGTTCTTCGTTGCAGCCGGTTATGACGTGGACGGTAAAGACGAGCACGGCAAGACCTTCGTCGACCAGATCCGCAATCAACGCAACGCACCGGAATACATCGAGCTGATCGAGAAGGCCCGCGGCTGATCGCTCGCGGTTTTTCCGAGGCATAAAAAAACGCCCCGCACTCACTGAGTGCGGGGCGTTTTTCATGGAGCCGAATCAGGCGTAGCTTTCGGTCTCGTTACTGGCTGCAACCAGTTCCAGCGCGACGTTGTTGTGCGCGTTGATCTTGCGATACAGCGCAGCGTCGGTTTCCAGGACCTTTTCACGGGCCGGGAAGATTTCCGCCAGTTTGGCAGCCCACTCACCCTTGGCCTTGGCCGGGAAGCATTTCTCGATCAGTTCCAGCATGATCGAAACGGTCACCGAAGCACCTGGCGAAGCACCGAGCAGGGCGGCGAGGGAGCCGTCCTTCGCGGCCACCAGTTCGGTACCGAACTGCAGGATGCCGCCTTTTTTCGGGTCTTTCTTGATGATCTGCACCCGTTGGCCGGCCACTTCCAGGCGCCAGTCTTCGGCTTTCGCCTCGGGGTAGAAACGACGCAGGGATTCCAGACGCTGTTCCATCGACTGCATCACTTCGCTGACCAGGTACTTGGTCAGGTCCATGTTGTTCTTCGCCACGGCCAGCATCGGGCCGATGTTGCCGGCGCGAACCGACAGCGGCAGGTCCATGAAGGAGCCGTGCTTGAGGAACTTGGTGGTGAAACCGGCGTATGGCCCGAACAGCAGGGACTTCTTGCCATCGACCACGCGGGTGTCCAGGTGCGGCACCGACATCGGTGGCGAACCTACCGCAGCCTGGCTGTAGACCTTGGCCTGGTGATGCTTGACCACTTCCGGGTTGTCGCAACGCAGCCACTGGCCGCTGATCGGGAAGCCACCGAAGCCTTTGCTTTCTTCGATGCCCGAGGCTTGCAGCAGCGGCAGGGCCGCGCCACCGGCGCCAAGGAACACGAATTTGGCGTCGACTTCGCGGCTGCTGCCGCTGTTGACGTCCTTGATGCTGACGGTCCAGCCGTTGGCGTTACGCTTCAGACCGGTCACGCGCTTGCAGTATTTGACCTGGGCATCCGGAGCGCTGGTCAGGTGCTTGAGCAACTGATTGGTCAGCGCGCCGAAATTGACGTCGGTGCCGTTGATCACGCGGGTGGCGGCGAGCACCTGGTCTTGCGGACGCCCCGGCATCATCAATGGCATCCATTCGGCCATCTTCGCCTTGTCTTCGGTGTATTCCATGTCGGCGAAGGCGTGGTGCTTGTGCAGTACGTTGAAGCGTTCCTTGAGGAATGAAACGCCTTTTTCGCCTTCGACGTAGCTCAGGTGCGGCACCGGGCTGATGAAGGATTTGCACGAGCCGAACGTGCCTTTCCTGGTCAGGTACGACCAGAACTGCTTCGACACCTCGAACTGGGTGTTGATGTGCACGGCTTTCTTGATGTCGACGGTGCCGTCGGCAGCCTGCGGCGTGTAGTTCAGCTCGCACAGGCCGGCGTGGCCGGTGCCGGCGTTGTTCCACGGGTTGGAACTTTCCGCGGCACCGGAATCCATCAGCTCGACGACTTCCAGCTTGATCGCCGGGTCGAGCTCTTTGAGCAGGACTGCAAGGGTGGCACTCATGATGCCGGCCCCAACCAGAACTACGTCGACTGCTTCGTTATGCGCCATTTAACGCGTCTCCAAAATCTGCAGCACCAAATTGTCGGCATGGCTGCCAGGTATCCGGGGCAGGTCAGTTGCGCCCCAGGAACCCATGGCCAGGTTTGCCATGTCCGAATCTTCGCAATTTTTCGCAACTTCGACGGATGCGTGCGGCCTGGCTTCAAGAGTCACATGAACTCATTTCAGCACGGGGCTGGCAATTCGACTTATGGTCGAGACATCCGTTTGTGCAACCAAATCCGTAGCGGACAGGCTTCAGGCTCCGGTATTCGAGGCGTACCCGTTCCTGTGTCGTTGGGCTGTTTCAGACGCTAATGGTGCATGTTCAGACGCAAAACTATTCATTTGCTCGCCACACTCTTGTGAAGTTGTGAAAACCCGTTTTTTTCACGCTCTTTTGAAGACGTGAACCTCAAAAAAGGGCTGTCCGGGCCTGGCACCGTGCCCGGAAGGATTGCCGCCACGCGATACATGGGCAGGCAAAACGGGCAAACAACTCAGTGACCGAGCGTCATGACAGCTCTGCAGATTCGCGAAAAGCGGGGATTTGCCAGGGAAACAGCAAGCACGCCAGCTTCACTCGATCTGTGTGGGCGGCTCTCTGTGGGCGATTTTGATGCCAATGCAAGCGCATTGACGCTGTTGCGGGGCCCGATCAGGAGACGTCCTTATAATCGGGGGGAGATTGTATCGAAGAAATGCGGGGAGTTGGTCGAGTTTAATGACTTTTATTAGGCATCCGGTCAGATGCTCAACATCGCCTGGGCGCGTGCGCGAGGGCGGTGCTGTTCGACCCGGGCGCTGGCAGGCAGAGGCTGGTGCAGCCAGTTGAGGCGGATTTCCTCGATTTCGACCCAACCGTCACCCATTGGCTGCAGGCTGCACTGTTTGAAAGCCTGGCAATGGCCGTTGTGGTCGAGCAGGGCGAAGCTGCGGTGCAGCGGACGTGGAGCGAACAACGAGATCAGATAGCGCATGGTGTGTGTTCCTTCTGGAGATCTGTGACGAAGATTGTCAAAAGACCGTGAAGCGAACATGTAAGGGCGGTGAACAATCTGTGACAGGAACCGCGTGCGCCGGGGTTTGTCAGAGATTTCAGTGCTGGTGACCCGCTGTGGCCCACCGCTATACTGCGGGCCTGTCTGTGCCTGATTCTGGAGAGAAGAGCATGTTGCAACGCCTGTTGTTCGGTTTGATCACTGTGACCAGTTTGACCCTGGTTGGCTGCGCCCACAGCCCGCAACAACTGAGCCCGGAACCGAAGCTGACCACTCAGCTGGCACCGGTCGGCCACGGCCAGCCTGTCGTGGTCCGCGTGGTCGACGGTCGTCCGTCGCCAACCCTGGGCACCCGCGGTGGCCTGTACCCGGAAACCAGCGCCATCACCGTACAGCGCGAGCAGATCCTGCCGAAGTTGCAGGCTCAGGCTGAAGCGGCCGTGCGTCTGCTGGGCTTCACCCCGTCCAACGGTGCGATGAATGCTCCACAACTGACTGTGACCCTGACTGAACTGAAATACCAGTCGCCGAAAGAAGGCATGTACGTGACCGAGGCCACTATCGGCGCGACCTTCCGTTCCGACGTGCAGAGCGGCAACCGTCGCTACAGCGGCCGTTACGGCGCGTCGCTGGACCAGCGTTTCGGCATGGCGCCGAATCAGGAAACCAACACCAAACTGGTCAGCGATGTGCTGAGCGATGCGCTGACCCGTCTGTTCAAGGATCCGACCGTGGGTCAGATCCTCGCTGAATAAGGCGTTCGCCAGATGTGAAAAAGCCCGGGGCCAGTGATGGATTCGGGCTTTTTTGTGGGTGTCAGGATTGGAATTTGTGTCGTTTGAACTATCGCCTCCCCCTCACCCCAGCCCTCTCCCCCAAGGGGGGCGAGGGGGAAAGGGAGCAGATTGGGGCTACTCAAATTTTGAGTTCGACTCGATAGTTCAGGTCGGTGTAGCTCAAATATTCACCTCGGTCGGTCCCCTCTCCCTCCGGGAGAGGGCTAGGGTGAGGGTGCTTTTGATTTAAAGCTTTTTCGTTCAAGCGGCTTGCGAATAGAAGTCGAGAACGCTGACGCCGGTCAGCAGGTCGGTCTCGGGCAAGTCCGCATGCTGGTGCCCGCCGAGGGCGCAATACACCAGCCAGTGACGGTCCTGAACATTGAAGGCCAGGCTGCCGACGAGGGTCTGTTGTTCGTCGGACGGGGAGATGAGGTACAGGCGATCCTGGTTTTCAGCGTGAAGCATGTCGCATTCCGTTTACGTTTCGAGGCGCGCAGGGTGGCCGAAACAAATGACGATGCCGTGACACAGGACAGCCATCGGTCGATTGCTGCGTTATTTGTCGTAAAGGGTAGGGCTGCGGGGGAGGGTTTCGGTAGAATCCGCGCCGCGGTCGTCGGTCTGGCGTTCGCCATTCCGGTTTAGATTGAGGTCTGTGATGTCGCTGCACTTGATGACGCTGTTTACCGCCCATCCCGCCAAACTGATCAACCTGCTGGCCCTGCTGTTGGCTTTCCCGGGCAGTTGGCTGCTGCACGCGACCCGTCGCCGTGAACAACGAGCGATGGCCAGTATCGCGGCCCAGCGTCAAAGCCGGCCCGATCAGGAGCCAGTGCTGGATTGGGCGACCCTGCGCATGAATCGCTTCTTCTACCGCTTCGGCTTTGCCTGTCTGGGCCTGGCGTTACTGGTGTCCTGGATCAGTACCCGCTACTGAACGAAAAACGGCGCCCGAAGGCGCCGTTTTTGTATCCGGCCGAAACCGCTTACAGCGGCAAACCAGCCTTGACCCGGTACTGATTGCGCACCGGCGTCGCGTATTGCAGCACCAGATATGGACGGTGCTCCTCAGGGCAGGTGTCCAACCGGTTCTGCCATTCTTCCTGAGCCTTGGCCAGCTCCTCGGCACCGAACACCTCGGCAGCCTTCGGCACATTCAGTTGCGGATCAGCATCCGCCCACTGCGCGTACGCCAGGTAATGCACCGGGAACAACCGGTAGCCGCCGAGAATCTGCTTGTCCATCTCGACTGCCAATTGCTTGGTGTCTTCGAACAGCTCGGTGATCGGCGCGGCAAAGTTCACGTGCACCCGACCCTTGTAGCCGGTGATGCCCTTGGCGATGCTCACGTCATCTTCGCCCGGCGCCTTGCTGTAGGTGCCGGTGGTGGCGCGGATGTACAGCTCACGGGCCTTGGCCTGGTCGCACGGATCGTATTCGTAGCTGATCGACACCGGGGTCAGGTTCAGCGACTGGATAACCTCGCCGAACGGCTCGTCCTTGCGGCTCATGTGGAACATCTTGAGGATCGCCGACTCGGTACGGTCGTCGCCGTCCTTCGCACGGCCTTCGGCCTGGGCGATCCAGATCGAGGCGCAATCGTTGCGGATCGAGTGGTTGATGTAGGCCGACAGCAGTTGATAAGCGGCCATTTTCTCGCGGCGCCCGGTGATCGAACGGTGAACGATGAAGCTCTTGTTCAGGCGCATCAGGTCGCTGACGAAAGGTTTTTGCAGCAGGTTGTCGCCAATTGCGATGCGCGGGGTCGGCAGGCCGGCGTGGTACACCGCATAGTTGACGAAAGCCGGATCCATCACGATGTCGCGGTGGTTGGCGATGAACAGATAAGCGCTGCCGGACTTGAATTGCTCGACACCGGTGTAGGTCACGCCGTCGGTGGCGCGCTCGATGGTGTGGTCGACGTAGAACTCGACCTTGTCCTGCAAAGTGGCCACCGACGTCACGTCGGCGAACTCACGACGCAGCCGATGGGCTATAAGTGGTTTGAGCATCCAGCCGAAGGCACCGGCGAAACGCGGGAAGCGGAAGTGGGTGAGGATATCTAGAAACGCCTTGTCGCCGAGCAGTCTTGCCAGTACCGCAGGTACTTCGCTGTCGTCGTAAGGTCGGATGGCATCGAATTCGCCCATCATGCTCTCTTGTTGGAAACGGCTAGGGTAAGTAAAGGTTTTGATCGAAAACCAACGGGGCACGGTCTGAAAAAGTAGCCAGACAAAAATAGCCCTGCAAATAGACCGGCGATTATACGCACAAGTCACCCGGGAGACCGCGATGCTGGAAAGCGCAGTATATGAATGTCCGTATTGTGGTGAAGAGGTCGAGACGTCCGTGGATCTGTCGGGGGGCGATCAGACCTATATCGAAGACTGTCAGGTGTGTTGCCGGCCGATCACCTTTGTCCTGCAGGTCGATGGTCAGGACTGGTTTCTGGAAGTCTTCAGCGAAAACGAGTGAGGTGCGCCCATGCAGCGAATCTACGAGCCGGAAAACCTGATGGAAGGCGAGATGCTCAAGGGCATGCTCGCCAGCGAAGGCATCGAGGCGCATCTGGTCGGGCGCGATTTGCTCGGTGGCACGGGCGAGTTGCCGATCTTCGGGCTGCTCGGGCTGTCGGTCGAGAACGATCAGGCCGAATACGCCCGCGAACTGATCAGCGCGTACAATGCCGCGCTGCCGCTACCCGGCGATGAACCGGAGAGCTTCCCCGGTACGCTGGTCTGTTAGGCTGACGTTCGTTTTATTCTTGAGTCGTGCTGCCCCATGTGTGGACGTTATGCCCTGTTTCGCTGGAACCGCGACTTCGCGGCGCTGCCAGGTTTTCCCGCCGATCAGTTGGCGCAGTGGAACATTTCCCCCAACGATTCGGTATTGATGCTGCGCGCCGAAGCCGATGGCCAGCGCACGCTGGCCCGCGCCCGTTGGGGGCTGACGCCGCCGTGGCTGACCGATCTGTCGCGTACCCCGGCCCATGCCCGGGCCGAAACCGTCGCCGAACAACCGATGTTTCGCGAAGCCCTGCGCCTGCGCCGTTGCCTGCTGCCGGCCAACGGTTTCTACGAATGGCGCGGCACCACGCGCAAGCGTCCGTACTGGCTGACGCCAGGGGAAGGTTCTTCACTGTTTTTTGCGGCGATCTGGGAGGCGTATCCGGTGCAGGAGCAGGTCTGGCTCAGCACTGCGGTGATCACTCAACCGGCGGCCAGTCAGCGCCGGCCGTTGATTCTCGATGAGGCGGGGCAGGCGGCATGGCTCGATCCCGAGACGCCGCTGCATGTCCTGCAAGGCCTGCTCGCCAGTGAACCCGCCGCCTTGCGCGAGCGGGTGCTGGCGAACATGGTCAATGATCCGAAGCTCAACGGGCCGGAGTGTTTGACTCCGGCCTGATTGATCAGACCTTGAACTGATTGATCAACCGCCGCTGCTGCTCCGCCAGTTTGGTCAGGTCCGCACTCGCCGAACTCGACTCGTCCGCACCACCCGCCACTTCATTCGCCACCTGACCGATGTTGATCACGTTGCGGTTGATGTCGTCGGCCACCGCGCTCTGTTCCTCGGCGGCGCTGGCGATCTGGGTGTTCATGTCGTTGATCACCGACACCGCCTGGGTGATGGTCTCCAGCGCTTCGGCTGCCTTGGCCGCGTGCTGCACGCTTTCGTCGGTGCGGTTCTGGCTGTCTTCCATGACCCGCACCACGTCGCGGGTGCCTTGTTGCAGTTGCTGGATCATGCTCTGGATTTCTTCGGTGGCTTTCTGGGTCTTCTGCGCCAGGTTGCGCACCTCGTCGGCCACCACGGCAAATCCGCGACCCTGCTCACCGGCACGGGCGGCCTCGATGGCCGCGTTGAGGGCCAGCAGGTTGGTCTGCTCGGCGATCCCGCGAATGGCGATGAGGATCGCGTTGATGTTTTCGCTGTCCTTGGCCAGCGTCTGCACCACGTCCACCGCCTTGCTGATTTCCACAGCCAGCACGCCAATCGAATTCGACGTGTCGCGCACGATCTGCATGCCTTGGCTGGCGGCCTGATCGGCATGGCTGGCGGCTTGCGCCGCCTGGGTCGCGTTGCGCGCCACGTCCTGGGCGGTGGCGGTCATTTCCTGCACCGCGGTGGCGACCTGATCAATCTCGGCCATCTGCTTCTGTATGCCGATATTGGTGCGGATCGCGATGTCCGCCGTGTGCTCCGAGGAATCGCTGACACTTTGTACCGACGACACCACCTGCGTGATCATCGCCTGCAGCTTCGCGAGGAAGGTATTGAAGCCTTTGGCGATTGAGCCAAGTTCGTCTTTGCGATCACTGCTCAAGCGACGGGTCAGGTCGCCTTCGCCCTGGGCGATGTCATCGAGCATGGTCACCATTTGCTTCAGCGGTCGGGCGATGCCGTGGCCCACCAGCCAGATCACCAGCAAACCGAGGCCGGCGATGATCAGGCCGACCATGGCCATGCCGAAGGTGTCGGATTTGCGCTGGGCGTCGAGGTCACCCTGGAGTTTCTGCAGGTCGGCCATCACTGCGTTGAGCGGCAGTTGCAGCATCAGCGTCCAGCGTGCGTCGGTCTGGCCGATGCCGAATGGCAGGTACAGTTCGATCCGGCCCGAATCCTTATTGACGGTGTAGGTCACTTCGCCGCGCTTGAGATTGGCCATGTTGGCAATCTGTTGGGCGTCGAGGATGTCGCTGACCTTCTCGCCGAATTTGCTCGGGTCCTTGGTGTAGGCAACGATCCGGCCGTTGCCGCCGATCAGGGCCATTTGCCCGGCGCCGCTGTACAGTTTCTGGTTCGCGCCCAGGAGCATTTCCTGAATGAAGTTCACCGACAGGTCGGCGCCGACGATGCCCTGGAACGCGCCGTTGAGCATGATCGGTTCAATGAAGGACGCGAGCATGACGATCTTGTCGCCGACCTTGTAGGGCGCCGGATCGATCACGCAGGATTTCCTGGTTTCTTTCGAGCACAGGTAGTACTCGCTGGCGCGCACGCCGGTGGACAGGACTTTCTGGTCGTCGACGTCCACCAGTTTGTCCAGGCCGAGGGTGCCGTCTTCGTTGCGGAACCACCACGGCAGGAAGCGCCCGTTGGCGGCGTCGATGCCGACCACGCTGGTGCCGACGTAAGCCGCGTCATTGTGGTCCAGTGCGTTCTTTTCCCAGCCGATGTAGGTGCCGAGAATCTTCGGGTTCTTCTCGACGTTTTCCTTGATCAGGCTGATCAGTTGCTCGCGGCTGACGGTCAGTCGTGGCTGACCATCGGCGCCGGGCGTGCCGAGCAGGGCGTTGACCCGCACCAGTCCGCCGGCAATCAGCAGCGGCGCTTCCAGCTCGCGCTGGATCTGGCTGACCTGGGTCTGTGCCAGCGAGGTCAGGCGTTGTTCGATGACTTGCTCGAACTGGGCCTGGGTTCGTTGTTGAACCATCTCCTGGGTGCGGGCGCCGGAAAACAGCGCATACAGCACCAACGCAGCCACCACGCTGAGAACGATGGCGCCGGCCAGGGCCGCCACGGAAAACTGGATCGACTTGAATTTCATGGAAGCTCCGCACGCAAGAGGACATCTGCGCTGCTGTATCGGCAGCCACTATTGCGCCATGAGGCGAAGTGCGAGCAATTGACGGTGGATGTCGCAAATGGATCAGTGCGCGACGCAGTTGTAGAGGGCTTGTCGGCGGATGTGAATTTTTTCCTACAGGGACGAGCAGTGTCTTCTGAAAACAGGTGCATCACGTCTGTTGTATCTGGCGTCGATACAATTACCCGCCTAGGATACGCGGCATGTTTTCAGGGAGCTTTTGAATGAACAAGACTTTGGTTGTAAGTGCACTGAGCGCGGCGCTGTTGCTGGCCGGTTGTCAGTCGGTCAACACCACCAGCGGCGGTGCCGTGGGCGTGGAGCGCAAGCAGTACATGTTCAGCATGCTGTCCTCGCAAGAGGTCGACCAGATGTATGCCCAGTCCTATCAGAAGACCGTTGGCGAGGCGTCCAGCAAAGGTGTGCTGGACAAGACCAGCAACGAAGCCAAGCGGGTTCAGGCGATTGCCAACCGTCTGATCGCCCAGGCGCCGAACTTCCGTCCGGATGCCGCGCAATGGCAGTGGGAAGTGAACCTGATCAAGAGTGACGAGCTCAACGCCAACTGCGGCCCTGGCGGCAAGATCATTTTCTACACCGGGCTGATCGACAGCCTGAAACTGACCGACGATGAAATCGCCGCGGTCATGGGTCATGAAATCGCCCACGCCCTGCGCGAGCACGGTCGTGAAGCAATGTCCAAGGCCTATGGCATCGAGATGGCCAAGCAGGGCGCCGGTGCGTTGCTCGGTCTGGGTCAGGACAGCCTGGCGCTGGCCGACACCGTGGCCAACTACGGGATGACGCTGCCCAACAGCCGTGCCAACGAAAACGAAGCCGACCTGATCGGCCTGGAACTGGCCGCTCGCGCCGGCTACAACCCGAACGCCGCGATCACCTTGTGGAACAAGATGAGCAAGGCGTCCGAAGGTGCGCCGCCAGAGTTCATGAGTACTCACCCGGCATCCTCCAGCCGGATCGCCTCGTTGCAGGCGGCCATTCCGAAGGTCATGCCGCTTTACGAAAAAGCGCCAAAGTCCTGAAGCAATGATCGCTCCCGCACTGAGTGTGGGAGCGATCTGCCGGATCAGACCCAGCCGCTGCTCTGCATCGCCTTGTACACCGCGACGATTGCCAGAATCATGAACGCCGAAGCCGCGAGGCGACGGATCAGGGTCAATGGCAATTTGTCTGCGGCAAAGTTACCCGCCAGAACCACCGGTACGTTGGCAATCAACATGCCGAGCGTAGTGCCGATGATCACCAGCCACAGTTCCGGGTATTGCGCGGCCAGCATCACGGTGGCGATCTGGGTCTTGTCGCCGATTTCCGCGAGGAAGAATGCGATCAGGGTGGTCAGGAACGGTCCGAACTTGCGGGCGGTGCTGGCTTCATCGTCGTCCATCTTGTCCGGCACCAGCGTCCACAGGGCGGTGGCGGTGAAGCTCGCGGCGAGAATCCAGTGCAGGACCGCATCGGAGAAGAAGCTGCCGAACCAGGCGCCTACCGCACCGGCTGCCGCGTGGTTGGCCAGGGTCGCAGCGACGATACCGGCAATGATCGGCCAGGGTTTGCGAAAGCGAGCGGCGAGAATCAGCGCGAGCAGTTGCGTCTTGTCGCCGATTTCGGCCAAGGCAACGATTGCGGTGGGAACGAGTAACGAGTCCAGCATCAGGATTTCCTAAGGGGCGGGTCGACACGGCTATGACACGTACAGCCTTCCCGCCCCGGGTAAGGTGTGCGTGTCATAGGTCTTGTCAAACCCTGCGATCCGTCTGCTGCGGACGCTTGGGTCGCATACGCCATGATCTGAGGATCAAGTATGTTGACGTATGCCGGACGAGCATGGCGCTCGTGGGAGACTACTCCCCTAGGACGGAGCGGATTCTGCCTAGGCAGAATCCATTCGGCAAGTGCTAATTTTCAGCCGCGCTTGGCCCGGTAAATCCGGAAACCATTGCCTTCGGCCTTGATCGCACACACGCCAAGATGCTCTTCGATCAGCGGCTGGTACTTCAGGAAGCTGTTCGCTACCAGGCGCAGTTCGCCGCCGTTTTTCAGATGTTTGGCTGCTTTTCGCAGCAAGTTTTCTGTGGCGAAATAGTCGGTATGTACGCCGACATGGAACGGCGGGTTGCTCAGAATTGCGTTCAATCCCATCGGTGCGGCGTCGATTCCGTCGCCGGTCAACACGTCGGCTTCCAGACCGTTGGCTGCCAGTGTCAGGCGACTGCTGGCGGCAGCGAAGGCGTCAACGTCCAGCAGAGTGACCTGATTGTGCGGGTAGCGACGTTTGACCGCCGCGCCAAGCACACCGGCACCGCAACCGAAGTCCAGCAGATGACCGCTCGGCAGTTTGTCCAGATGCTCCAGCAGCAGGGCGCTGCCGCGATCCAGTCGGCCATGGCTGAAGACGCCCGGCAGGCTGATGACTTTCAGCGGGCCTTCGGCCAGTGGCAGCTCATAAGTCTGCGCCAGGCTTTCCAGGGATTTGGCTTCTGGAGCGTTGGCCACCGTCACTTGCCAGAGTTGGCAATGACGCGCGCTGTCGAGCTTGCGCGGCTTGCCGAACGGGTTGAGTTGCTTGGAGGCACCTTCGATGCCGCTGCGCTTTTCCCCGACCAGAAACACTTCGCGCCCGGCCAGGCGTGAAGCCACGGCATTGAGGATGTAGTCGGTCAAATCCTTGGACTTGGGCAGGAACACCACCGCGCTGTCGAACTCGCGCTCCGGCACGTTGACACCGAAATGGCTGCGGCCTTCAAAGCGCGCATCGAGCGCCGCCTGATCGCCGGCATGCCAGCACCAGCCAAAGGCGTTGGGCAGGCGCCCGAGCAGATCGTCGGCGGGCAGACCGGCCAACAACAGCGAACCCTGGAATAACTCGACCTGACGAAGCAGTACTTCACTGCGCGGATCCATAACTGCTCCTGTGAAAAAAGTGCCGCAGTTTATCAACTGACGACCCGCAGCGCCTTACCGCTGAAGAACGCGTGGGTGTTTTCGACCAATTGACCCACGATCCGCTGCCGGGCCTCGCGGCTGCCCCAAGCGTTGTGCGGAGTGACGATCAGGCGCGGGATGTCGGCAGCCAGCAGTGGATTGCCATTAGTCGGTGGCTCGACGCTCAGCACATCGGTGGCCGCGCCGCCCAGATGACCGTTGCGCAAGGCATCGGCCAGGGCCTGTTCGTCGATCAGACCACCACGGGCGGTGTTGACCACGAAGGCACCGGGTTTCATGGACGCCAGTTCGCGGGCACCGATGAAGTGCCGGGTGTGTTCATTGAGCGGGCAGTGCAGGGTGAGGGCGTCGATCTGTGGCAGCAGTTCTTCCAGCGGCAGGCGATCCGGTCGGGCCGGGCGCCCCGGAATCTGTCCGAGCAGGACGCGCATGCCGAAGGCTTCGGCCAGACGCGCGACCGCGCCGCCGAGTTCGCCATGCCCGAGCAGGCCCAGGGTTTTTCCCTCCAGTTCGACGATCGGATAATCCAGCAGGCAGAACTGTTTCGCCTGTTGCCAGCGTCCTTCACCGACGGCTTTTTGATAATCGGCCAGGCGCGTGGCGAGGTTGAGCAACAGCATGATCGTGTGTTGCGCCACCGATGGCGTGCCGTAACCCTGGCAGTTGCACACGGTAATTCCCTGGGCGCGGGCGGCGGCCAGATCGACATTGTTGGTGCCGGTGGCCGTGATCAGGATCAGTTTCAGTTGAGGGTTGGCAGCCATGGCGGCGGCATCGATCAGGATCTTGTTGCTGATGGCCACGGTTGCGCCTTGCAGGCGTTCGGCAACCTGCGCAGGCAGTGTCTGGGCGAACAGTTGCAGGTCGCTGAAGCAGGCGCGCAACGGCTCGAGGTCAAGGTCGCCCAGATCCAGGGAAGGGTGATCGAGGAATACGGCGCGGTGGGCGTTCGTCATCAACTGTACCTGTTGTGCTTTGAAGGGAAGGCGTAATCTGCCGAGCCTACCAGATGAAACAAAACGTTACGCTTGGCCGAAAGGAGCCCCCATGTACTGGACCGAGTTCTTGACCGTTGCACTGATTCACCTGCTGGCCGTCGCCAGCCCCGGCCCGGACTTTGCCGTGGTGGTGCGCGAGAGCGTGACCCACGGTCGTCGCGCCGGTACCTGGACGGCACTGGGCGTGGGCACGGCGATTTTCCTGCACGTTGGTTATTCGCTGCTGGGCATCGGGCTGATCGTTTCCCAATCGATCGTGTTGTTCAACGCCCTGAAATGGGCCGCCGCCGCTTACCTGCTGTACATCGGCTTCAAGGCCTTGCGCGCGCAACCGGCACCGGCCGTGACCGACGATTTGCACAAGGAGGCTGGTGAACGCACCGCCCGTGGCGCCTTCACCTCAGGTTTCGTGACCAATGGACTGAACCCGAAAGCCACGCTGTTCTTCCTGTCGCTGTTCACCGTGGTGATCAACCCGCACACGCCGCTGGCGGTACAGGCCGGTTACGGGCTTTACCTGGCTGCCGCGACCGCCACCTGGTTCTGTCTGGTGGCGATGTTGTTCAGCCAACAGCGCGTGCGCGCCGGTTTCGCCCGCATGGGCCACTGGTTCGACCGCACCATGGGTGCCGTGCTGATCGCCATCGGCGTGAAACTCGCGTTCACCGAGATGCATTGATCGAGCTGAGCTGATTCAGGGCGTTGAGGTACTCCCGGGGATTGTCCCCGAGCAAACGGCGGAACATCGCGCTGAACGCCCGCGCGCTGCCGTAACCCAGATCCCGCGCCACGCTCTGCACGCTGTCCCCGGCGAGCAGGCGGGGCAGGGCTTCCATCAGGCGCAGTTGCTGGCGCCAGGCATTGAAATTCATCTTCAGTTGTTGCTGGAACAGCCGCGCCAAGGTGCGCGAGCTGGCGCCGACCTGCTGCGCCCAGTCTTCCAGAGTGTTGGGATGATCCGGTGTGCGCAGCAATGCCAGGCAAATGCTTTGCAGGCGTCGGTCGCCGGGCATCGGTATGTGCAGCGGCAGGTTTTCGAGGCCGGCCAGCTCCTCCAGCATCAATTGCTGGATCAGCGGATTGTCGGCGTGGGGCGGGCCCTGCACCGCGCGCAGGATCAGTTCGCGCAGCAACGGTGTCACCGCCAGCACGCAACAATGTTGCAGGCTGGCCGGCGACAGCTCGGGTGCGATGAACAATGAACGCATCTGCACATCGCCGGACATGAAAATCTCGTGGGCGACTTCCGGCGGAATCCACACCGCACGACTCGGCGGAAGCACCCAGGCACCTTGCGCCGTGACCACGCGCATCACCCCGCTCACGGCATAGAGCAATTGCGCCTCGCGGTGCAGGTGCAGCGGCTGGTGCGAGCCGTCCAGATAGTCCCGGGGATAGGCACTGACCGGTCCGTGTTCGAAATGGCTGATCAACATGTCGGATTCGATGACTTGGTTGGCAGGAATGCGCTTTCCGGCCAACTTAGCATGAGCGCTCACTACAACGTAAAGCGTGCCGTCATGAATCAGTCCAGAAACGTCATTCGCTACATCAACGCAGCCCATGTGATCGATCACATGTTCATGCTGATTTTCCCTGCCGCCGTGCTTGGTATGACCCAGGCCTTCGCCCTCGACTACGCCGCGTTGATCGGCTTGTCGCTGGGTGGCTTCATCGCGTTCGGCGCATGTTCGCTACCGGCTGGCTGGCTGGGCGATCACTGGAGCCGGCGGCGGATGATGCTGGTGTTTTTCTTTGGCATCGGTGCCTCGGCAATCTTCACTGGCCTCAGTAACAGCCCGACGATGCTGGTGCTCGGCCTGACCCTGATCGGCATTTTTGCCGCGATCTATCACCCGGTCGGCACGGCGATGCTGGTGGCCTACGCGCAGAATCGCGGGCGCGAGATCGGTATCAACGGCATGTGGGGCAACCTCGGCGTGGCGTTCTCGGCGCTGGTCACCGGGCTGTTGGTGGCGCAGTTCGGCTGGCGCTCGGCATTTCTGTTACCGGGTGCCGTGGCGATCGTGCTGGGGATCGGTTTTGCCTTGCAGGTGCGCGAGGAGCCGATTCCGAAGCGCCCGCACACCGCGCTCAAGGGTGCCGGCGGCCAGCGTATTTCGATGGTCATGGTGTTTGGTGTGCTGGCGCTGGCCACGGCCACCGGCGGGGTGGTGTTCAACGCCACCACCATGACCTATCCGAAACTGTTCCAGGAGCGGTTGCATGACCTGTTCGCCTCACCGCAAACCCTTGGTGTGGTGGTCTGTCTGGCTTACGCCTTTGGCGCGATTGCGCAGTTGAGCATCGGTCGGGTGTTGCACCGCGTCAGCCTGAAGTGGCCGTTTATCGCGCTGACGTTGTGTCAGGCGCCGTTACTGTTCGCGCTGGCTTATGTCGAGGGCTGGGCGGTGATCGCCGTCGGGGCGGCGTTCATGTTCGTGGTGTTCGGCCAGGTGACGGTGAACGATTCGATGGTCGCCAACTTCGTCGCACCGCAATGGCAGTCACGGGTGTTTGCCTTGCGTTACTGTTTATCGTTCGGTGCCAGTGCGACGGCGATTCCGCTGATTGCCTATGTCGAACCGCGCCATGGTTTTGTGGGGCTTTACCTGATTCTGGCCGGTTTTGGCGCTTTGACCTTCCTTGCGGCGGTGGTTTTCCCACGCACACCTTCCGAAGCGGCGGTAGGGCAAACGGCCTGATCGGTGACGAATACCGGCAAATGCTGGCGCAAAGCTAGCATTTGTACGGCTCTGCAAATCATTCCTTTGGCTGATTTGGCTGGCGTATAAGGGTTCTAGAGTACAAAACTCCAACGCCAACACCGTGCAGTCAGAAAAGGGATTCTTATGTTGCAGACTCGCGTTATTCCGCCCGCCGAAGGGGCCTACCAGTATCCACTGCTGATTAAACGGCTGCTGATGTCGGGCGCCCGTTACGAGAAAACCCGCGAGATCATCTACCGTGACCAGTTGCGCTACAGCTACCCGACGCTGATCGAACGCGTCGCGCGACTGGCCAACGTACTGACGGCGGCCGGCGTGAAGGCCGGCGATACCGTGGCGGTGATGGACTGGGACAGCCATCGCTACCTGGAGTGCATGTTTGCCATTCCGATGATCGGCGCGGTGATCCACACCATCAACGTGCGCCTGTCCCCGGAACAGATTCTCTACACCATGAATCACGCCGAGGACCGCTTCGTGCTGGTCAACAGCGAGTTCGTCGGGCTGTACCAGGCCATCGCGCCGCACCTGACGACGGTGGAGAAAACCCTGCTGCTGACCGATCTGCCGGAAAAAACCGCGGATCTGCCGAATCTGGTCGGCGAGTACGAACAGTTGCTGGCGGCCGCGAGCCCGCAGTACGACTTCCAGGACTTCGACGAAAACTCGGTCGCCACCACGTTCTACACCACGGGCACCACCGGCAATCCGAAAGGCGTGTACTTCACCCATCGGCAACTGGTGCTGCACACCATGGGCGTGTCGACCATCATGGGCGCCATCGACAGCGTGCGGCTGTTGGGCACCAACGACGTGTACATGCCGATCACCCCGATGTTCCACGTGCATGCCTGGGGCCTGCCTTACGTGGCGACCATGCTCGGGCTCAAGCAGGTTTACCCGGGGCGTTACGATCCGGAGTTCCTCGTCGAGCTGTGGCGCAAGGAGAAGGTCACGTTCTCCCACTGTGTGCCGACCATTCTGCAAATGCTGCTCAACGCCAAGGCCGCGCAGGGCACTGATTTCGGCGGCTGGAAAATCGTCATCGGCGGCAGCGCGCTCAATCGCACGCTGTACGAAACGGCCAAGAGCAAGGGCATTCAACTGACGGCCGCCTACGGCATGTCGGAAACCGGGCCATTGGTCTCGTGCGCGCATCTGAACGACGAGCTGATGGCCGGCACCGAAGACGAACGCACCACCTACCGGATCAAGGCCGGCGTGCCGGGGCCGTTGGTCGAAGCGGCCATCGTCGACGGCGACGGCAACTTCCTGCCGGCCGATGGCGAAACCCAGGGCGAACTGGTGCTGCGCGCACCGTGGCTGACCGAAGGCTATTTCAACGAACCGCAGAAGGGCGCCGAGCTGTGGGCCGGCGGCTGGCTGCACACCGGGGACGTCGCCACGCTCGACAGCATGGGTGTGATCGACATCCGCGACCGGATCAAGGACGTGATCAAGACCGGTGGCGAATGGATTTCCTCGCTGGACCTCGAAGACCTGATCAGTCGCCACGTCGCGGTACGTGAAGTAGCAGTGGTGGGCATCGCCGATCCGCAGTGGGGCGAGCGCCCGTTTGCCTTGCTGGTGATCCGCGAAGGGCACGCCATCGGGGCCCGTGAGCTCAAGGAACATCTCAAGCCGTTCGTGGAACTGGGGCACCTGAGCAAGTGGGCGATTCCGAGTCAGATCGCCCTTGTTACTGAAATTCCCAAGACCAGTGTCGGCAAGCTCGACAAGAAGCGCATCCGCCTCGACATCACCGAATGGCAGGCCAATAACAGCACCTTCCTCTCGACGCTCTGAGTGTCCCCTGGCGCGCCGAAAACGGCGCGCCAGACCCACCAAGCAAGCGCTTGGCTTGTTAAATCCGAATTTTCAGCCATCCTTGCCGTGCCAACATGTGTCGGACTGGCGAAAGGACTGTTCCAGAGTGGCCGGCAGCTGCAAATCACACTTTAGAGGGATCAAGCAGTACCACCTGCTGGCTATAGTCCGCTCAAGGATTTTTAAGAACGGGGCACACGCACACACGGGGCGATGCAACATTGAAGTGATTTCGGGAGGCCTCTGGCGCCCGGTCCTTCAGGCGTTTTTAAAAGTACTCACTGCCATAACAATAATGCACATGGAGTAGCGTCGATGACCTCAGTAAACCAGTTCTGGCGCCGGGCGAAACTGCCTCTGGCGGTCAGTCTTGCCTCCACGCTCGCCGGGCCCGCATTCGGCGTCAGCTTCAACGTCGGTGAAATCGAAGGCCAGTTCGACTCCTCGCTCTCCCTGGGCATGAGTATTTCGACCCAGCAGCCGAACAAGGATCTTATTGGTGTCAACAACGGCGGCCGGGGCCTGTCCCAGACCTCCGACGACGGTCACTTGAACTTCAAGAGCGGGCAAGCCTTCTCGAAGATCTTCAAGGGCATCCACGACCTCGAATTGAAATACGGCGACACCGGTGTCTTCGTCCGGGGCAAATACTGGTACGACTTCGCGCTGCAGAACCAGGATCTGGAATACAAGGACGTCAGCAACCATAACCGCGACGTGGCAGCCCGCTCTTCGGGTGGCCAGATCCTCGACGCCTTCGTTTACCACAACTACTCCATTGCCGATGAGCCGGGTTCGGTGCGTCTGGGCAAACAGGTGGTGAACTGGGGTGAAAGTACCTTCATCGGTGGCGGCATCAACTCGATCAACCCGATCGACGTTTCCGCCTTCCGCCGTCCGGGCGCCGAGATCAAGGAAGGCCTGATCCCGGTCAACATGTTCTACCTGTCCCAGAGCATCACCGAAAACCTGTCGGCCGAAGGTTTCTACCAGATCGACTGGCAGAAGACCGTGACCGACAACTGCGGCACGTTCTTCTCTCAGCCTGACATCGTCACCACCGGTTGCGACGACAACCTGCGCGTGCTGAACAAGCGCTCGACCATTCCGGGTGTTGCCCTCGGCCCGCTGGCGGCCGCCAATGTCGACGTCAACGAAGAAGGCGTGCTGGTGCGTCGCTCCCCGAACCGCAATGCGCGGGACAGCGGGCAGTGGGGCGTGTCCGCCAAGTACATGTTCGATCCGCTGGCCACCGAGTTCGGTGCCTACTTCATGAACTATCACAGCCGTGCGCCGATCTTCAGCGCAACCGGTGCGCCACAGTCCATCTACAACGGCGTCAAGGCGCTCCCGGGCCCGTTCCAGGCATTGGGCCCTCTGGTGGTAGCGGGTAACTCCGAGTATTTCATCGAGTATCCAGAGGACATTCGTCTCTACGGTCTGAGTTTCTCCACCACCCTGCCTACCGGCACGGCGTGGAGCGGTGAGATCAGCTACCGGCCGAACGCGCCGGTGCAACTGAACTCCACCGACATCCTGTTCGCCGGTGTGCGTCCGCTGGGCGGCGCGCTGACCAACGCCTCGATCCTCAATGGCGTTCCGGGCCAGGACCTGCACGGTTACAACCGCAAGGAAATCACTCAGCTCCAGACCACCCTGACGCACTTCTTCGATCAGGTCATGGGTGCCAACCGTCTGACCCTGGTGGGTGAAGTCGGTGTGACTCACGTTGGCGGTCTGGAAAGCAAGTCCGAGGCCCGTTATGGCCGCGATCCGGTCTTCGGTCCGGGTGAGCTGCCGGCGACCGGCGGCCTGGATACCTGCTCGCAGATCCTCAACACCTCGACCATCAACGGTGCCGGCCCTGGCGCTTCGACCAGCAACCGCTCCAGCAATTGCGACAACAACGGCTTCACCACCGCCACTTCCTGGGGCTATCGCGCTCGTGCCATCTGGGATTACAGCGACGTGTTCGCCGGCGTGAACCTGAAGCCGAACGTGGCCTGGTCCCACGACGTCAAGGGTTACTCCCCAGGCCCTGGCGGCAACTTCGAGGAAGGCCGCAAGGCCATCAGCCTCGGGCTTGATGCCGAATACCAGAACACTTACACCGCAAGCCTGGCCTACACCAACTTCTTTGGTGGCGAATACAGCACGGTGGATGATCGCGACTTCGTTGCCCTCAGTGTTGGCGTGAACTTCTAAGCACAGTTTTTTCAGGACGAACAACCATATGAAAATAACAAAGAGTCTGTTCCACGCCGGTGTTCTGGGGCTTTCGCTGCTGGCGACCAGCGTGATGGCGGCGGTCCCTGCCGCCGAGGCCGACAAATTGGGCAAGAGCCTGACCCCGATGGGAGCCGAGATGGCGGGCAACGCCGACGGTTCGATCCCGGCCTGGAAACCGCTGGCGAAAAATGCCGGCACCGTCGACAGCAAAGGCTTCCTGTCCGATCCGTACGCCAGTGAAAAACCGCTGTTCACCATCACCGCGCAGAACGTCGACCAGTACAAGGACAAGCTTGCGCCGGGCCAGTACGCGATGTTCAAGCGTTACCCGGACACGTTCAAGATGCCGGTTTACCCGTCCCATCGCGGTGCCACCGTGCCGGATGACGTGTTCGCCGCCATCAGGAAAAACGCCACGACCACCACGCTGGTGGCCGGTGGCAACGGTCTGGAAAACTTCCAGACCGCCGTGCCGTTCCCGATCCCGAAAGACGGTCTGGAAGTCATCTGGAACCACATCACTCGCTATCGCGGTGGCAGCGTGACCCGTCTGGTGACCCAGGCGACGCCGCAGACCAACGGCTCGTTCAGCCTGGTGTATTTCCAGGACCAGTTCGTGTTCCGCGACAAGATGAAGGATTACGATCCGGCCAACCCGGGCAACGTGCTGTTCTACTTCAAGCAGAAAGTGACCGCGCCGGCTCGTCTGGCAGGTACCGTGCTGCTGGTGCACGAGACCCTCGACCAGGTGAAGGAGCCGCGCAAGGCCTGGGTTTATGCAACCGGCCAGCGTCGCGTACGTCAGGCGCCACAAGTGTCCTATGACGGTCCGGGCACGGCGGCGGACGGTCTGCGTACCTCCGACAACCTGGACATGTACAACGGTGCACCGGATCGTTATGACTGGAAGCTTGAAGGCAAGAAAGAGATGTACATTGCCAACAACAGCTACAAGATCGATTCACCAACACTCAAGTACACCGACATCATCAAGGCCGGCCACATCAATCAGGACCTGGCTCGTTACGAGCTGCGTCGCGTCTGGCACGTGGTGGCAACCTTGAAACCGGGTCAGCGTCACATCTACGCCAAACGTGACTTCTTCATCGATGAAGATACCTGGCAGGCAGCCGTCATCGACCATTACGACGGTCGCGGTCAGCTGTGGCGTGTCGCCGAGGCCCATGCCGAGGACTACTACGACAAGCAAGTGCCGTGGTACGCGCTGGAAACCCTGTATGACCTGCAATCGGGTCGCTACCTGGCACTGGGCATGAAGAACGAAGAGAAATCAGCGTATGACTTCGGCTTCTCTGCCAGTAAAAGCGAATTCCAGCCAGGCAACCTGGGCCAGGACGGTATCCGCTAAGCTGTAACCCGAGGCCGCATCCTCGAAAAAACGCCCCGACTGGTTCGGGGCGTTTTTTTGCGTCGTGATTTTGTAGCCATTTGTAGCAACAACTTCATATGTACGCCGTTTAAGGCTAGTCTGCGGACATCTGCCACGCCGCCAACAGCCATTCAAACAAGAGCCGGCCATGACTGATCTGTCCCCACTTCCGGGTCCCGCAAGCGTTGCCGTCGCGGCATTGGACGGACGTTTTTTCCGTCCTCCGCTGCCTGACGGATACGTACTGCGACCCCGCCTCTGCGAGCGCCTGCAAGCCGGGCTCGGTGGACGTCTGTTGCTGGTCTGCGCCCCGGCCGGGTTCGGCAAAAGCTCGCTGGCCGTGGAGTTCTGTCAAAGCCTGCCGGGACATTGGCAAAGCCTGTGGCTGGGACTGAGCGCCCGGGACAGTGACCCGGGGCGCTTTCTCGAGCGCTTGCTCGAAGGCTTGCAGGACTACTTCCCGGAACTCGGCAGCCGCGCACTCGGCCTGTTGAAAATGCGTCAGCGTCATCAGCCGTTCGCCTTTGAAGAATGGCTCGACGGCCTGCTCGATGAGCTGGCCCTGCACCTGCAACCGACCTCGCCCCTGTTGCTGGTGCTGGACGATTACCACCTCGCTCAGGGGCCGGTACTTGACCGTTGTCTGCAATTTTTCCTCAATCATTTACCCGACGGCCTGCTGGTCATGGTTACCAGCCGTCAGCGACCGGACTGGCATCTCGCCCGTCTGCGCCTGTCGCGACAGTTGCTGGAACTGCATGAACAGGATCTGCGCCTGACCCACGACGAAGCCCTGGCGTTGCTCGACCGTCACAGTAGCTCGCTGCGCGGCGAGGCCCTGGAAAACCTGATCCAGCGCAGCGAAGGCTGGGTGGCCGGGCTGCGCTTCTGGTTGCTGGCGGTGTCCGAGGCCGGGAGTGACGCAGCGTTGCCGCAGGCCTTGAACAGCGGGGAAGGGCTGATCCGTGATTACCTGCTGGAAGAAGTCATCGACTGCCTGCCGGCCGAGGTGCAGGCGTTTCTCTACGACACCGCACCGCAGGAACGCTTTTGCAGCGAGTTATGCGACGCGGTGCGCGAATCCCACGACAGTGCCGAGATTCTGCGCTTCCTGCTGGCGCATCAGGTGTTTCTGGTGCCGCTGGATGAACACGGGCACTGGTATCGCTATCACCATCTGTTTTCCGATCTGTTGCGCAGCAGGCCGATTGCCCGGGCGATCGTCCCCGCGGCAACACTGCACCTGCGCGCCTGTCGCTGGTTCAATGCCCAGGGTCTGCTGGATGAGGCCGTGGAGCAGGCGTTGCGGGCAGGGCATCTGGACGTGGCGGCGAATCTGGTGCAGAACCTGTCCGAGGAACAACTGCTCGCCGAGCAGAACGTCGGCATGTTGCTGCGCTGGAAGATGGACTTGCCTGACAGTCTGCTGATCAGCACGCCACGCCTGATCGTGTTGTACAGCTGGGCGCTGGGGCTGGCGTGTCAGCTCGACGCGGCCGAAGAACTCGCCAGTCACCTGAGCCGGTTTCTGCCGGCGCCGTCGGCCACCGCGCAGAAATCCATGCTTGCCCAATGGCTGGCGCTCAAGGGCATCATCGCCCGTGGCCGAGGGCATCGCGAGCAGACCATCGAGTATTGCAGCGAAGCGCTGGAAAGCCTGCCGGCCAAACGCTACGGCCAGCGCCTGATGTGTTTGTCGACCTTGTCCAACCTGGCGATTGCCGACGGCGATCTGTGGCGCGCCCGAGGCTTGAACCGCGAATCCCTGGAGCTGGCGCAGCGGGTCGGCAATCCACTGTTCGAAGCGCTGGCCCACTACGACCGTGCCCGGGTATTGCAGGCGCGGGGGGAGATAGTGCGCTCGCTCGATGAAGTGCATCAGGGCCTCGAGCGTCTGCGCGGATTGTCGGCGCAGCGTTTGTATGCCGTGCGTGCGCGATTGACGCTGTATGAGGGGTTTCTGTTGGCCATGCGCTTGCAGCCCGACGCGGCGCGAGTGCGATTGCAGGCCGGCCTGAGTGAAGCGCGCGCCTGTCGTGATATCAGCGTGTTGATTGGTCACTGTGTGATTGCCCGGCTCGACGGCAGCCGCGGTGATTACGCCCGGGCTTTTGCCGAACTGGCCGAAGCCGAGCGTCTGATGCACATCTGGGATGTTCCGCCGATCTACTACCTGGCGATGATCACGCTGGTCAAATGCGAGCTGTGGCTGGCGCAGGGGCGGATTGACCTGGCCGAGGCGTGGCTGGCGCGTCTGGGGCAGACCTACACCGGCGAACGCGCCGCGGCACCACCGGAGTTTCACCCGCAGTTGCCGTTGCATGTCGAATTGCAGCAGGCGCTGCTGGATGTCATTCAGGGGCAACCGATGCTGGCCGAAGGCCGGTTGAATGTACTGTTGGAAAACGGCCAGCAGACCGGGCGCCAGTTGTTGAGTGTGATGGCGTTGACGCAGAAGGTGGCGCTGCTGCTGGTGAACAATCGCGAACCCGAGGCCCGCAAAGCGTTGGCACAGGCAATGGAAGCAGCCAGTGGCGGGGTGTTGCAGCCATTCGAGTGCCTGGTCAAAGACCACGCCGATTGGTTGCGCGGGCAACTGTCGCTGAACGCACCGGGTCTTGTAGGTCAGCAACTGCTGGAGCACTTCCCGCCGCCAGCGTTGCGCACGGTGCAGGATTCTCCGATTACTGAACAGTTGAGCAGTCGCGAACTGGCAGTCCTGCGTCTGATTGCCCAAGGATGCTCGAATCAGGAAATCAGCGAACAACTGTTCATTTCGCTGCATACCGTGAAAACCCACGCCAGTCATATCAACAGCAAACTGGGGGTTGAGCGGCGCACACAGGCAGTGGCGAGGGCCAAGGAGCTCGGGGTTCTGAGCTAGGTCTTTGGCTCGATCGACGCCAACAAAAACGCCCCGAATCATCGGGGCGTTTTTTTGGCATCCGACCTGTGAAAACAGGTCGGGTGTCGGGTTGTATCAGGCCACCAGATCGGTGGCGCTGAAGCTGTTTACACCCACCAGCTGGATTTCGAAGTCCGCACCGGCGTTGCCGCTGACGTTGCCCGAAAGCACGTGGTCGACGAAGCGCAGTTGGCCGGCGCCAGTGAAGTCGCCCGCACCGATGAAGGTGAAGCCATTGAAGCCGGCGGTCAGCAGGTTGGCGTCAAACTTCGTCAGGTCGATCTTGTCGCCTTGCGCACTGTTGAAGTCGGTAATGACATCGCGGTTGCTGCCGGTACCCATTTCGTTGACGCCACCGAAAACAAACGTGTCCGCGCCTGCGCCACCGGTGAGCGTGTCCGCCCCGGCTCCGCCATTGAGGACGTTGTTGTCGGCGTTGCCGATCAGGGTGTTGTTCAGGCTGTTGCCGGTCAGCGCGAACTTGCCGCTGCCCAGCAACGTGGCGTTTTCGACATTCACCAGGTTACTGATGCTCAGATCGACAAGGCTCGATTGCGGTGTGGCGGCGTAGGTGATCAACAGGGTGTCGTTACCTTCGTTGGCCTGTTCCTGAATCAGGGCCAGTTCGCCGGACTGATCGAGGCCGTAGGTGTCGTTGCCCTTGCCGCCGATCATGGTGTCCAGGCCTGCACCACCGGACAGCTGGTTGTTGCCGTCGTTGCCGATCAACACGTTGTTCAGTGCGTTGCCCAGGGCAAAGATGTCAGCAGTGCCAGTGAGGGTCAGATTTTCCAGGTTGTTGCCCAGGACATAGTTGATCGAGGACATCACTGTGTCGATCTCGTTTGCCAGGGTGCTGGTTTCGCTGACCACGTCGCCGACGTTGTCGACGATGTAGGTGTCATTGCCGGCACCGCCCGCCATGAAGTCTGCCCCGGCGCCACCATCAATAATGTTGCTGTCGGCGTTGCCGATGAGGGTGTTGTTCAGGCTGTTGCCGGTCAGCGTGAAGTTGCCGCTGCCCATCAGGGTGACGTTCTCGACGTTGTGCAGGTTGCTGAGGCTCAGGTCGACGACGTTGGTCTGTGCCGTGGCGGCGTAGGTGATCAACAGGGTGTCAGTACCTTCGTTGGCCAGCTCCTGAATCAGGGCCAGTTCACCGGCCTGATCGAGACCGTAGGTGTCATTGCCCTTGCCACCGATCATGGTGTCGAGACCGGCGCCACCGGACAATTGGTTATTACCGTCGTTGCCGATCAGCACGTTATCCAGCGAGTTACCCAAGGCAAAGATGTCGGCAGCGCCAGTGAGGGTCAGGTTTTCGAGGTTGGCGCCCAGGACATAGCTGACCGAAGCCCGTACGGTATCGATTTCACCGACTACCGTACTGGTTTCGCTGACCACGTCGCCGGCATTGTCGACGATGTACGTGTCGTTACCCGCGCCGCCGATCATGATGTCTGCGCCGGTACCACCGTCGAGAACGTTGTCGCCGCTGTTGCCGATCAAGGTGTTGTTCAGAGCATTGCCGGTACCGTTGAGGTTGTCGGTGCCGGTGAGGGTGAGGTTTTCAACGTTGTTGCCCAGGGTGTAACTGATCGAGGCTTGAACAGTGTCGATTTCGTTCGCCAGGGTGCTGGTTTCGCTGACCACGTCGCCGATATTGTCGACGATGTAGATGTCATTGCCGGCGCCGCCCGCCATGAAGTCCGCACCGGCGCCACCGTCGATGTAGTTGCTGTCAGCGTTGCCGATCAGGGTGTTGTTCAGGGCGTTGCCGTTCAAGCGGAAACTACCGCTGCCCAGCAGGGTGGCGTTCTCGACGTTGCGCAAGTTGCTGAGGTTCAGGTCGACGACATTGGTCTGCAGAGTCGATGCGTAGGTGATCAGCAGCGTGTCGTTGCCTTCGCCGGCCTGTTCCTGGATCAGGGCCAGCTCACCGGCCTGGTCGAGACCGTAGGTGTCATTGCCTTTGCCGCCGATCATGGTGTCCAGACCTGCGCCACCCGAAAGCTGGTTGTTGCCGTCGTTGCCGATCAGCACGTTATCCAGCGCGTTGCCCAGAGCAAATGTATCGCCTGTGCCGGTCAGGGTCAGGTTCTCGAGGTTGGCGCCCAGAACGTAGTTGATCGAGGCCTGCACGGTGTCGATTTCGTTCGCCAGGGTGCTGGTTTCGCTGACCACGTCGCCGACGTTGTCGACGATGTAGGTGTCATTGCCGGTGCCGCCGGCCATGAAGTCCGCGCCGACACCGCCGTCGAGAATGTTATTGCCACTGTTGCCGTTCAACACGTTGTTCAGGGCGTTGCCTGTCGCGTTGATGTTGTCAGTGCCCACCAGCGTAAGGTTTTCGACGTTGTTGCCCAGGGTGTAATTGATATAGGAGTAAACCAGGTCGATTTCCGTCGCCGAGGTGCCCTCTTCGATAACCACGTCACCGACGTTGTCGACTACATAGGTGTCATTGCCTGCGCCGCCATTGAGGGTGTCCGCGCCAGCTCCGCCGTTCAGAATGTTGTTGTCGGCATTACCGATCAGAACGTTGTTCAGGCTGTTGCCGACCACTGCGAAATTACCGCTGCCCAGCAGTGTCACGTTTTCCACGTTCTGCAGGTTGCTGATGCTCAGATCGACAATCTGCGAGGTGGCGGCATAGGTCAGAAGCAGGGTGTCGGTGCCTTCGTTGGCCAGTTCCTGGATCAGGGCCAGTTCGCCGGACTGATCGAGGCCATAGGTGTCGTTACCCTTGCCACCGATCATGGTGTCCAGACCTGCGCCACCGGACAGCTGGTTGTTGCCGTCGTTGCCGATCAGCACGTTGTTCTGTGCGTTACCCAGGGCAAAGATGTCAGCAGTGCCAGTGAGGGTCAGATTTTCGACGTTGGCGCCCAAGGCGAAATTGACCGAGGACAATACGGTGTCGATCTCGTTTGCCAGGGTACTGGTTTCGCTGACCACGTCGCCGATATTGTCGACGATGTAGGTGTCATTGCCGGCTCCGCCCGCCATGAAGTCCGCCCCGGCGCCACCATCGATAATGTTGCTGTCGGCGTTGCCGATGAGGGTGTTGTTCAGGCTGTTGCCGGTCAGCGTGAAGTTGCCGCTGCCCAGCAGAGTGACGTTCTCGATGTTGCGCAGGTTACTGAGGTTCAGGTCGACGGTGCTGGTCTGCGGTGTGGCGGAATAGGTCAGTTGAAGGGTGTCGATGCCCTCGTTTGCCAGTTCCTGAACCAATGCCAGTTCCCCGGCCTGATCCAGTGCGTAGGTGTCATTGCCCTTGCCACCGATCATGGTGTCGAGACCGGCGCCACCGGCGAGCTGGTTGTTGCCGTCGTTGCCGATCAGCACGTTGTCCTGCGAGTTGCCCAAGGCAAAGATGTCGGCAGTGCCGGTGAGGGTCAGGTTCTCGAGGTTGGCGCCCAGAACGAAGCTGACCGAAGCCCGTACGGTATCGATTTCACCGACTACGGTACTGGTTTCGCTGACCACGTCACCGGCATTGTCGACGATGTAGGTGTCATTGCCCGCGCCGCCGATCATGATGTCCGCGCCGGCGCCACCGTTGAGCACGTTGTCGCCGCTGTTGCCGATCAAGGTGTTGTTCAGGGCATTGCCGGTACCATTGAGATTGTCGGTGCCGGTGAGGGTGAGGTTCTCAACGTTGTTGCCCAGGGTGTAACTGATCGAGGCTTGAACAGTGTCGATTTCGCTCGCCAGGGTGCTGGTTTCGCTGACCACGTCGCCGACATTGTCGACGATGTAAATGTCATTGCCAGCGCCACCCACCATGACATCCGCACCGGCGCCGCCGTCGATGTAGTTGCTGTCGGCGTTGCCGATCAGGGTGTTGTTCAGGGCGTTGCCGTTCAAACGGAAGTTACCGCTGCCCAGCAGGGTGGCGTTCTCGACGTTGAGCAGGTTGCTGAGGTTCAGGTCGACGACGTTGGTCTGCAGGGTCGATGCGTAGGTGATCAGCAGAGTGTCGTTACCTTCGCCGGCCTGCTCCTGGATCAGGGCCAGCTCACCGGCCTGATCGAGACCGTAGGTGTCATTGCCTTTGCCGCCGATCATGGTGTCCAGACCTGCGCCACCAGAGAGCTGGTTGTTGCCGTCGTTGCCGATCAGCACGTTGTTCAGCGCGTTGCCCAGAGCAAACGTATCGCCTGTACCGGTGAGGGTCAGATTCTCGATGTTGGCGCCCAGTGCGAAGCTGACCGAGGCCAGCACGTTGTCGATTTCACCGACGACCGCACTGGTTTCGCTGACCACGTCACCGGCATTGTCGACGATGTAGGTGTCGTTGCCCGCGCCGCCCGCCATGAAGTCCGCGCCGGCACCGCCATCAATGAAGTTGCTGCCACTGTTGCCGACCAGCACGTTGTTCAGCGCATTGCCGGTGGCAGTCAGATTGTCGGTGCCCACCAGCGTAAGGTTTTCGACGTTGTTGCCCAAGGTGTAGCTGATGGAGGAAATGACGGTATCGATTCCCGAGCCGAAGTTCGCGAGCTCAACCACGGTATCGCCGGCGTTATCGACGTAGTAGGTGTCGTTACCGTCACCCCCGGTCATGGAGTCTGCACCTGCCATGCCGTTGAGGGTGTTGTTCAGTGCGTTGCCGATGAGGACGTCATCGAATGCCGAGCCGATGGCATTCTCGATTTTTGCGCCATAGGCAATCGCCAGGCCGTCATTGATCGCAGCCTGGGTGTTCAGGTCAGTGAAGGCCTTGCCGATCTGGCTGTAGGCACCTTCATTCAGGTTGATCTTCACGGCGGCAAGTTGATTGCTGCCATCAATGGTGTCGTTACCGCCGGCATCCCAGATGGTTTCAAAAATCGACTGGTCAGGGGCCCACTTGTAGACGTTGTCGCCGGTCTGCCACATCGTGTTGACGCCATACAGGCTCTGAATCGCGAGGATGTCGAGAACCATCGGTGTCGTCGGCTGGTACGAGTAATTGCTGCTGTAACTCATCACCGTGAAGTGAACGTCGTCCAGTGACGGATCCAGCAGTGTCTTGTTGGTCGAGCTGACGTCGAACGGATGCTTGAGCCCCAGTGCGTGACCGATCTCATGGATGAAGGTCATGACATCATAAGACCCCTTCAGCGGGGTGGCTTCGCCCGTCTGCGGGCCAATCCAGACATCGCCACCGGCCGGGGTGTTGGCAGGGAAATAAGCCCAGGCAGCGGTCTTGTTGTCCATCAGCCGATAGCCGCCGAAGCGCAGGTCACCCACGTTGGTCAGCGTGTCTGTGGTCAGGCTGAAATTGAGATTGGTGACGGCTGCCCAAGTCCCCAGTGAGTAGTTCACTGCCGCCTTCTGACCCGGAGTGAGCTCGTACAGCGCGTTGTATTCGTTGTCGGGGCTGTAGTCAGTGACGAAGTACGAGGTGCCAGGAGCCATGAAGCTATAGCTCAAACTGGTTCCACCTTTGCCCCAGTTGGACCCCAGCCAGTAACTGCCGGCAATGAGGCTGTCGACAGTGGCATTGCCGGTCAGAAAAGCGGGGAAGGTGAAGGAGTAAGTCTTGGGCGTAGGCATGCGGGGATTTCCTGAGTGCGCTGCGGCCCTTCCTGAATGCGACCGCTACAAAAAATGCGATTTTGCACCAGAAACAGGAAGTTTGACATCATTAAGCCATCATTTTTCTGATCGCTGGCGTCAAATAACTGACCGGGCGATCTGTATCGGCCTGTGCAGTAGAATTCTGAAACCAACCTCACTACCGTTCGTCCAGGAATTCCCATGAGTGCGCCCAATTCCATGCTGATTCGCGAAACCTTTCCCGTCGGCCCGCTGCAATGCAACTGCACGATCATCGGTGATCCGGTCACGAAAAAAGCCATTGTCGTCGACCCGGGCGGCAATCCCGATCTGATCATGGCGCGCCTTGATGCGCTGGGTCTGAAAGTGGTGAGCATCATCCACCCCCATGCGCACCTCGATCACTTTCTGGCCTCCGGTCAGATGAAAGAGAAAACCGGCGCAACCCTGCACTTGCATAAGGAAGATCAGTTCCTGTGGGACAACCTCGAGATGCAATGCCAGATGTTCGGCGTGCCTTACACCCCGGTGCCGTCACCGGATCGCTGGCTGAGCGACGACGAAGAGCTGGCCTGCGGCTGCGGCGTGGCGCTGCACACACCGGGGCATACGCCCGGTTCCATGAGCTTTTGGTTTTCCGAGGCTAAGCTGTTGATTGCCGGCGACACGTTGTTCCGGCGCGGAGTAGGGCGCACGGATTTGTGGGGCGGCGATCAGGCGACCATCGTGCGATCGATCAAGCAGCGGCTATATACATTGGACGAGGACGCGATCGTTGTGGCTGGACATGGCCCGGACACGCGTCTGGGGGATGAAATGCGGGAAAATCCGTTCGTGCGCGCCTAAACATTTTGTCACGAGTGCGCGGTGGAATTTTTGTGCATTGTCATGATCCAACGCCCGCAATGGTCCATTGCCAAACGGCCGTTGCACCACAGAATGCAAAAAAGTAGGAGCTCTCCATGTTCACCACGCGTCGTTTGATTATTGTCGCTACTGCCGTCGCCGTGCTGTCCGGCTGCGCCTCGCCCAACCCGTATGACAATCAGGGCCAGGCCGACGGCGGCTCCCAGGGCATGAGCAAAACCGCCAAGTACGGTGGCCTCGGCGCACTGGCCGGCGCGTTGGCCGGTGCTGCGATCGACCACAACAACCGCGGCAAGGGCGCCTTGATCGGCGCCGCCGTCGTCGGTGCTTCGGCCGCCGGTTACGGTTACTACGCCGACCAGCAAGAGAAGAAACTGCGCGCCAGCATGGCCAACACCGGTGTCGAGGTGCAGCGTCAGGGCGATCAGATCAAACTGATCATGCCGGGCAACATCACCTTCGCCACCGATTCGGCGAACATCGCCCCAAGCTTCTACCAGCCGCTGAACAACCTGGCCGGCTCGCTCAAGGAGTTCAGCCAGAACCAGATCGAGATCGTCGGCTACACCGACAGCACCGGCAGCCGTCAGCACAACATGGACCTGTCCCAGCGTCGTGCGCAGAGCGTGGCGACCTACCTGACCTCGCAAGGCGTCAGCGGTGCCAACCTGTCGGCCCGCGGTGCCGGCCCGGATAATCCGATTGCCAGCAACGGTGACGTCAACGGCCGGGCGCAGAACCGCCGCGTTGAAGTCAACCTGAAGGCGATCCCGGGCCAGCAGTACGGTGGTCAGCAGCAACAGCAGCCGGGTACGGTTCAGCAGTATCCGTAACCGTCAGACACAAAAAAGCCCCCGGACAAGTGATTGTCCGGGGGCTTTTTATTTGCGCTGAAGACTGATTACTTCTTCAGGCCGTAATGCTCATCGAGCATGCCCGGCGAGTTCGGAGTCTTCGGCGCGTAGTCGCGCGGCGGCTCCTGATTGCGCGGTGGCGTCAGGCGTTCGCGTGGGGCCTGCGCAGCCTCTGCGTGCAGAGAGGCGAGCAGACGTTGACGGGTCTGTTCGTCCAGGGCCAGGCGATTGGCGCCCTCGGCGAGGTGATCCTGCACTTCCTGATAGCTCTGGGTCAGCTTCTTGACCAGATTGGCGGTGCTGTTGAAGTGGGTCACCACTTCGTTCTGATAACTGTCGAAGCGTTCCTGAATGTCGTCCAGTTGACGCTGTGTGCGGCTGGGCGCGGCGTTCGGCGCAACGCGTGCGATCAGGAAACCAATGGCGACACCCACAACCAGGGCAAGAGTCGGTAACAACCAAACTAAGAGCGAGTGTTCCACGAGTCCTTCCTCTATAAACGGCTTTGCTTTACGTTAACGGCTCGAACCTGCGCTGTATACCGCGATTCACTCGCAATAGATTGGCACAGACAATTTGCTAGACGAGTCGACCCGATTCGAGGTCACGGAGTTCCTTCCTTGCTGATGCGTGAAACCCCTGTAGTGATTGATGGCCCGGTGGGTCAACTTGAAAGTCTGTACCTGGACAACGAGCAGCCGCGCGGCATCGCGCTGATCTGCCACCCCAACCCGGTGCAGGGCGGCACCATGCTCAACAAGGTCGTCTCGACCCTGCAGCGCACCGCGCGCGATGCCGGTCTGATCACCTTGCGCTTCAACTATCGTGGCGTCGGTGCCAGCGAAGGTTCCCATGACATGGGCAGCGGTGAAGTCGACGACGCCCAGGCAGCCGCTGCCTGGCTGCTGGAAAAGCACCCGGATCTGCCGTTGACCCTGTTCGGTTTCTCCTTCGGCGGGTTTGTTGCAGCAAGTCTCGGCGGCCGACTCGAAGCCCAGGGCGTACAGCTCAAGCACCTGTTCATGGTCGCGCCAGCGGTCATGCGCCTGGGCGATCAGGATCAGTTGCCGCAGCAGGGCGAACTCACGGTGATCCAGCCGGAAACCGACGAAGTGATCGATCCGCAGCTGGTCTACGACTGGTCTGACAAACTCCAGCGCCCCCATGAGCTCCTGAAAGTGGCAGAATGCGGACACTTTTTTCATGGCAAGCTGACCGATCTCAAGGATCTGATCCTGCCGCGTCTCTCGAATTGATTGCAGTCTGACAAGCGATTACCCATGACGAACCGTACCCGCATCCTCACCGGCATCACCACCACCGGCACCCCGCACCTGGGCAACTACGCCGGCGCCATCCGCCCGGCGATTCTCGCCAGCCGCGAAAGCAATGCCGACTCGTTCTACTTCCTGGCCGACTATCACGCCCTGATCAAGTGCGATGACCCGCTGCGCATCCAGCGCTCGCGTCTGGAAATCGCCGCGACCTGGCTGGCCGGTGGCCTGGATGTGGACCGCGTGACCTTCTACCGCCAGTCCGACATCCCGGAAATCCCCGAGCTGACCTGGCTGCTGACCTGCGTCGCTGCCAAGGGCCTGCTGAACCGCGCCCACGCCTACAAGGCCTCGGTGGACAAGAACGTCGAGACCGGCGAAGACCCGGATGCCGGCATCACCATGGGCTTGTACAGCTATCCGGTGCTGATGGCAGCGGACATCCTGATGTTCAACGCACACAAGGTGCCGGTCGGTCGCGACCAGATCCAGCACGTGGAAATGGCGCGTGACATCGGCCAGCGCTTCAACCACCTGTTCGGCCAGGGCAAGGAGTTCTTCACCATGCCCGAAGCGCTGATCGAGGAAAGCGTCGCCACCTTGCCTGGCCTGGACGGTCGCAAGATGTCCAAGAGCTACGACAACACCATTCCACTGTTCTCCAGCGCCAAGGAAATGAAGGACGCGATCTCGCGCATCGTTACCGACTCCCGCGCGCCGGGAGAAGCGAAAGATCCTGACAATTCGCACCTGTTCACCCTGTTCCAGGCGTTCTCCACGCCGACGCAGGCCGACGAGTTCCGCAGCGAGCTGCTGGGCGGTCTGGGTTGGGGCGAGGCGAAGAACCGTCTGTTCCAGCTGCTGGACAACGAGTTGGGCGAGTCCCGCGAGCGTTATCACCAGTTGATCGAGCGTCCGGCGGATCTGGAAGACATCCTGCAACACGGCGCCAAGAAGGCCCGTGCGGTAGCGACGCCGTTCCTTAATGAATTGCGTGAAGCGGTTGGCCTGCGCTCGTTCGTCAATCAGGTTCAGGTTGCCGCGACCACCAAGAAGAAGGCTGCGAAAGCCGCGCGTTTCGTCAGTTTCCGCGAAGACGACGGCAGCTTCCGTTTCCGTCTGCTGGCCGCCGATGGCGAGCAATTGCTGCTCTCGCGCAACTTCGCCGACGGCAAGACCGCGGGCCAGGTGACCAAGCAGCTGCAATCGGGTCAGGCGCTGGATGTGCGCAGCGAAGACCTGAGCTTCAGCGTCTGGCTGGAAGGCGAGTGCGTCGGCGACAGCCCGGCGTTCGCCGACGTGGCTGCGCGGGATGCGGCCGTCGAAGCTTTGCGGATCGCTCTGACACCGGTTCAGGAATAATCAACGGGCCGGCCCGACCAAGGGCCGATTGCCATTCCCACGGGCCATCGCTACAGTGACGGCCCGTTTTTGTTGCCTTGCTAACGAATTATGACGCCCCTAGAACGATATCAAGCTGATCTGAAACGCCCGGACTTCTTCCATGACGCGGCGCAGGAAACTGCCGTGCGTCACTTGCAACGCCTGTACGACGATCTGATCGCGGCAGAGCAGAACAAGCCGGGTTTGCTGGGCAAACTGTTTGGCAAAAAGGATCAGACCCCGGTCAAGGGCCTGTACTTCTGGGGCGGCGTGGGTCGCGGCAAGACTTACCTGGTGGACACCTTCTTCGAAGCGCTGCCATTCAAGGAAAAGACCCGCACCCACTTCCACCGCTTCATGAAGCGCGTGCACGAAGAGATGAAGACCCTCGGCGGCGAGAAAAACCCGCTGACCATCATCGCCAAGCGTTTCGCGACTGAATCGCGGGTCATCTGCTTCGATGAATTCTTCGTTTCCGACATCACCGACGCCATGATCCTCGGCACGCTGATGGAAGAGCTGTTCAAGAACGGCGTGACCCTGGTCGCCACGTCGAACATCGTGCCGGACGGCTTGTACAAGGACGGCCTGCAACGCGCGCGCTTCCTGCCGGCCATCGCGCTGATCAAGCAGAACACCGAGATCGTCAACGTCGACAGCGGCGTCGACTACCGTCTGCGCCACCTCGAACAAGCGGAGCTGTTCCACTTCCCGCTCGACGAAGCCGCTCATGAAAGCCTGCGCAAGAGCTTCCGTGCGCTGACGCCGGAATGCACGGCTGCCGTGGAAAACGATGTGCTGATCATCGAAAACCGCGAAATCCGCGCGCTGCGCACCTGCGATGACGTGGCCTGGTTCGACTTCCGCGAACTGTGCGACGGCCCGCGTAGCCAGAACGACTACATTGAACTGGGCAAGATTTTCCACGCTGTGTTGCTCAGTGGCGTAGAACAGATGAGCGTCGCTACCGATGACATCGCCCGGCGCTTCATCAACATGGTCGACGAGTTCTACGACCGTAACGTCAAGCTGATCATTTCTGCCGAAGTCGAGTTGAAAGACCTGTACACCGGCGGGCGTCTGACGTTCGAATTCCAGCGGACCCTCAGCCGTCTGCTGGAAATGCAATCCCACGAATTCCTGTCCAGGGCACACAAGCCTTAAGCGGATTCGGCAAACAAAAAGGGCCTGCAGATGCAGGCCCTTTTTTGTGTCTGGTCGAATCGTCAGGCAGCTTGCTGGAACTGCTGTCGATACTGGTTCGGCGACAGTTCGGTGTGCTGGCGGAACAGACGTGCGAAGAAGCTCGCATCGTCGTAGCCGACTTCGTAGCTGATGGTCTTGATGCTCTTGCGGCTGCCGGAGAGCAAGCCTTTGGCGGTCTCGATGCGCAGCCGTTGCAGGTAGTGCAGCGGCTTGTCGCCGGTGGCGGTCTGGAAGCGGCGCATGAAGTTGCGGATGCTCATGCCGTGCTCGCGGGCCACGTCTTCGAAGCGGAACTTGTCGGCGAAATGCTCTTCGAGCCAGTGCTGGATCTGCAAGATGATCACGTCCTGGTGCAGTTTCTGCCCGCCGAAACCGATGCGGCCCGGCGAATAGCTGCGCTGCACTTCGTAGAGGATGTCGCGGGCTACAGCTTGCGCCACATTGGCGCCGCAGAAGCGTTCGATCAGATAGATGTAAAGGTCGCAGGCCGAGGTGGTGCCGCCGGCGCAGTACAGGTTGTCGGCGTCGGTCAGGTGCTTGTCCTGATTGAGATAGACCTGCGGGAAACGCTCGGCGAAGGCATTGAAGAAGCGCCAGTAGGTGGTCGCTTCCTTGCCATTGAGCAGGCCGGCTTCGGCCAGCCAGAACACCCCGGTGGCTTCGCCGCAGAGTACTGCGCCACGGGCGTGTTGTTCGCGCAGCCACGGCAGCACCTGTGGATAACGTTGGCAGAGCGTGTCGAAGTCATCCCAAAACGCTGGAAGGATGATGACGTCGGCGTTTTCCAGGCCGCCGTCCACCGGCATGACCACGTCACTGAAGCTGTTCACCGGTTTGCCGTCGGGGCTGACCAGGCGGGTTTCGAACGCCGGAGTCAGGCCGTGGCCCAGTTGTTTGCCATAACGCAGGCTGGCCAGATGGAAGAAATCCTTGGCTTGCATGAGGGTGGAAGCGAAAACCCGGTCGATCGCCAGGATGCTGACGCGCCGCAAGGGCGTGGAGACTTGCTTAGACATAATTCAACTTTTGTTTTTATAAGGGAAAGTGGTCACCAGACGGCTGGATCGTCTTATTTTTTGTCGGATGTGTCCAGTGTCCTGTATCGGAAGCGAGGCTTAGTCTCTGAAGGTCTGATCCCTTCAACAATAAAGAAAAGGTGTCGCATGATCCCCAGAACCCTGTTCAGCTCCGAGCACGAATTGTTCCGCGACAGCGTGCGGACATTCCTCGAAAAAGAGGCCGTGCCGTTCCACGGGCAATGGGAAAAACAAGGCTACATCGACCGCAAATTGTGGAACAAGGCAGGGGAGGCGGGGATGCTCTGCTCACACCTGCCGGAGGAGTACGGCGGGCTGGGGGCGGACTTTCTGTACAGCGCCGTAGTGATCGAGGAAGTCGGACGGCTGGGGCTGACCGGCATCGGTTTCTCGCTGCATTCGGACATCGTCGCGCCGTACATCCTGCATTACGGCAGCGAGGCGTTGAAGCACAAGTACCTGCCGAAACTGGTGTCCGGCGAGATGGTTACGGCCATCGCCATGACCGAGCCAGGCGCGGGTTCCGACTTGCAGGGGGTCAAGACCACCGCCGTGCTGGACGGCGATGAGTATGTGATCAACGGCTCGAAAACCTTTATCACCAATGGCTTCCTGGCGGATCTGGTGATCGTCGTCGCCAAGACCGATCCCAAGGCTGGAGCGAAGGGCACCAGCCTGTTTCTGGTGGAGGCGAACACGCCGGGCTTCGACAAGGGCAAGCGCCTGGAGAAGGTTGGAATGAAGGCTCAGGACACGTCGGAATTGTTCTTCCAGGACGTGCGAGTGCCGAAGGAAAACCTGTTGGGTCAGGCTGGGGCCGGGTTTGCTTATCTGATGCAGGAATTGCCGCAGGAGCGTCTGACCGTGGCCATTGGCGGGCTGGCCTCGGCCGAGGCGGCGCTGCAATGGACGCTGGATTACACCCGTGACCGCAAGGCGTTCGGCAAGGCAATCGCCGATTTCCAGAACACGCGCTTCAAGCTGGCGGAAATGGCCACCGAGATTCAGATCGGCAGGGTGTTCGTTGATCGCTGCCTGGAGCTGCACCTGCAAGGCAAGCTCGACGTGCCGACCGCCGCGATGGCCAAGTACTGGGGCACCGACCTGCAATGCAAGGTGCTCGACGAGTGCGTGCAGTTGCATGGCGGCTACGGTTTCATGTGGGAGTACCCGGTGGCCCGGGCGTGGGCGGATGCGCGGGTGCAGCGGATCTATGCCGGCACCAACGAAATCATGAAAGAGATCATTGCGCGGTCGCTATGACCTGGGCGCTCCCACGCTTGTGCGTGGGAGCGCGGCTTTTAGCGCCGGATCAAGGCGCCGGGTTCGGATGATCCTTGTGAATCGCTTCAATCCCTTCAAGCACTTCGTCTGAAAGATTCAGATAGAAACTGGCAATGTTGCTGTCCAGCTGCTCAAGCGTCGTCGCCCCGATGATGTTGCTGGTGACGAACGGTTGCTGATTGACGAAGGCCAACGCCATTTGCGCCGGATCCAGGCCGTGTTCCCGGGCGAGTGCCACATAACGGCTGCACGCCGCTTCCGATTGCGGGTTGAAATAGCGGCTGAAGCGGCTGTAGAGGCTCAGGCGACCTTTTGGCGGACGGGCGCCACCTTCGTACTTGCCCGACAGGAAACCGAACGCCAGCGGCGAATAGGCGAGCAGGCCGCACTGTTCGCGAATGGCGATCTCCGCCAGACCGACTTCGAAGCTGCGGTTGAGCAGGTTGTACGGGTTCTGGATCGACACCGCGCGCGGCCAGCCACGGGCTTCGGCCAAAGCCAGGAAACGCATGGTGCCCCACGGGGTTTCGTTGGACAGGCCGATGTGGCGGATCTTGCCGGCCTTCACTTGCTCGTCGAGCGCTTCAAGGGTGTCCTCGAGCGGGGTGAGGTTGGCTTCGATCTTGTGTTTGTAGCCCAGCTGTCCGAAAAAGTTGGTGCTGCGCTCCGGCCAGTGCAATTGATACAGGTCGATGTAGTCGGTCTGCAGGCGCTTGAGGCTGGCGTCCACGGCTTCGGTGATGTGCTGGCGGTTGTGGCGCAGGTTCTTGTCGCGGATGTAGTCGATGGTGTTGCCGGGGCCGGCGATTTTGCTGGCGAGGATCCAGTCGGCGCGGTCGCCGCGACTCTTGAAGTAATTGCCGATGTAGCGCTCGGTGGTGGCATAGGTTTCGGCTTTCGGCGGCACCGGGTACATCTCGGCGGTGTCGATGAAATTGATCCCGGCGCCCTTGGCCCGTTCGATCTGGGCGAAGGCTTCAGCCTCAGTGTTTTGCTCGCCCCAGGTCATGGTGCCGAGGCAGATTGCACTCACGTTCAGGTCGGTACGGCCTAGCTGGCGATAGTCCATCGGGTGCTCCTTGGGCAAAACAAGCATAAAAGCAGGTTGAAATTTTTTTCGCAATCTGCATAATTGCCGACCTCTTTCTGCAGTGGAAGTGATGCGCCGCCGCCGAAGAATCTTGCCGTTGAACGGACGCGCCGACCCGAGCCCCCGAAAGCGTCTGTATCCGGCTGCCTTTGACTTGTCAAAGTACGCACTATTCAGTAAGATCCGCCGTCTTATTTACAGGCGGCCCCTGAGGCTATAAAGAATGAAAACTTTTACTGCTAAACCGGAAACAGTAAAGCGCGACTGGTTTGTCGTCGACGCTGCTGGTCAGACCCTGGGTCGTCTGGCCACCGAAATCGCGAGCCGTCTGCGTGGCAAGCACAAGCCTGAGTACACTCCTCACGTTGACACCGGCGACTACATCGTCGTAATCAACGCCGAGCAGATCCGTGTTACCGGTGCTAAAACCACTGACAAAATGTACTACTCCCACTCCGGTTTCCCGGGCGGCATCAAGTCGATCAACTTTGAAAAGCTGATCGCCAAAGCCCCTGAGCGCGTGATCGAGACCGCGGTTAAAGGCATGCTGCCTAAGAACCCACTGGGTCGCGACATGTACCGTAAGCTGAAAGTCTATGCGGGCGCTGCACACCCTCATACTGCTCAGCAGCCCCAAGAACTGAAGATTTAACGGAATAGTTCATTATGTCGGCGACTCAAAATTACGGCACTGGCCGTCGCAAGACCGCAACCGCACGCGTTTTCCTGCGTCCGGGTACTGGTAACATCTCCATCAACAACCGTTCGCTGGATTCGTTCTTCGGCCGCGAAACTGCCCGCATGGTAGTTCGTCAGCCGCTGGAACTGACCGAGACTGTCGAGAAATTCGACATCTACGTCACCGTGATCGGCGGTGGTGTAAGTGGTCAAGCTGGCGCAATCCGCCACGGCATCACTCGCGCTCTGATGGACTACGACGAAACCCTGCGTAGCGCTCTGCGCAAAGCTGGCTTCGTTACCCGCGATGCCCGTGAAGTTGAACGTAAGAAAGTTGGTCTGCGTAAAGCGCGTAAGCGTCCGCAGTACTCGAAGCGTTAATTTCGCTTCCACGTTCAAAAAGAACGCCCGATTCCTCACGGAAGCGGGCGTTTTTTTATGCGTGCGATTTCTCGAATAATTGCGCTGTGACAACTTGCCACATTCGTAGACCCCCTATACTACAAGGCTTGGGGGCCACCCCTCCGGGTAATTACCTTGTCAGAATTGGGGGTTTTCATTACCATTCGGCAAAATTTTTATAAGTACATAGATTCATATTTAGTAGATGCCTGATTTAACAGGCCACAAAGCTGATGGGAGAGGACTGAATGAGCAATGACGGCGTGAATGCAGGCCGGCGTCGCTTCTTGGTAGCAGCCACATCCGTGGTGGGTGCTGCAGGAGCGGTGGGGGCTGCGGTCCCGTTCGTGGGGTCATGGTTTCCCAGTGCCAAGGCGAAAGCTGCCGGTGCACCGGTGAAAGTGAATGTCAGCAAAATCGAGCCCGGACAGCAGATGATTGCTGAATGGCGCGGCCAGCCGGTATTCATTGTTCGCCGTACTGCGGAAATCCTGGGGAATCTCAAGAAGATCGAGGGCCAGCTCTCCGATCCGACCTCCAAAAACTCCACGCAACCTACCTATGTCGACCCTGAAGTGCGTTCGATCAAGCCGGAAATTCTGCTGCTGATCGGGATCTGCACTCACCTGGGTTGCTCACCGACCTTCCGTCCCGAAGTGGCACCCGCGGATCTGGGAAAAGACTGGGTAGGCGGCTATTTCTGCCCTTGCCACGGTTCCCACTACGATCTGGCTGGCCGCGTCTACAAGTCGCAACCTGCGCCTTTGAACCTGCCAGTACCCCCGCATTCCTATGAGACCGATGATCTGATTGTCATTGGCGTCGATACGGAGAAAGCGTGATGAGCAAGTTCATGGATTGGGTTGATGCGCGCTTCCCCGCCACCAAGATGTGGGAAGACCATCTCAGCAAGTATTACGCTCCAAAAAACTTCAACTTCTTCTACTTCTTCGGCTCGCTGGCACTGCTCGTTCTGGTCAATCAGATCGTCACCGGTGTCTGGCTGACCATGAGCTACACCCCGTCGGCGGAAGAGGCGTTCGCTTCCGTTGAAGGCATTATGCGTGACGTCAGTTACGGCTCGATCTTGCGTCTGTTGCACGCCGTCGGCGCTTCGATGTTCTTTATCGTGGTCTATCTGCACATGTTCCGTGGCCTGCTCTACGGTTCGTACCAGAAACCGCGTGAGTTGGTCTGGGTGTTTGGCATGCTGATCTACCTGGCGCTGATGGCTGAGGCCTTCATGGGTTATCTGCTGCCATGGGGCCAGATGTCCTACTGGGGCGCCCAGGTGATCATCTCGCTGTTCGGCGCGATTCCGGTCATCGGCAACGACCTGACCCAGTGGATTCGTGGTGACTACCTGATTTCCGGAATCACCCTGAACCGCTTCTTCGCCCTGCACGTTGTGGCCCTGCCGATCGTGATTCTCGGTCTGGTGGTGCTGCACATCCTGGCGTTGCACGAAGTCGGTTCGAACAACCCGGACGGCGTGGACATCAAGAAGCACAAAGACGAAAACGGTATCCCGCTGGACGGCATCGCCTTCCACCCGTACTACACCGTGAAAGACATTGTCGGCGTGGTGGTGTTCCTGTTCATCTTCTGCTTCATCGTGTTCTTCTTCCCGGAAATGGGCGGTTACTTCCTCGAAAAGCCAAACTTCGAGCCGGCTAACCCGTTCAAGACGCCAGAGCACATTGCACCGGTCTGGTACTTCACGCCGTTCTACGCGATCTTGCGTGCGGTACCGGACAAGCTCATGGGGGTTATTGCCATGGGGGCCTCGATTGCCTTTCTGTTTGTCTTGCCATGGCTCGACCGCAGTCCGGTCAAGTCGATGCGCTACAAAGGCTGGATGAGCAAAATCTGGCTGGTGGTGTTCTGCATTTCCTTCGTGATCCTCGGCATTCTGGGTGTTCTTGCGCCGACGCCGGAGCGCACGCTGGTATCGCAGATCTGCACCTTCCTGTACTTCGCCTACTTCATTCTGATGCCGTTCTACACCAGGCTCGAGAAGACCAAACCGGTTCCGGAAAGGGTGACTGGCTGATGAAAAAGTTATTTTTTGCTCTGATTTTTGCTGCGCTGCCAGTGCTGTCTTTCGCCGCCGAACACGGTGGTCCGGAGCTGGAAAAAGTCGACATCGACGTTTCCGACAAGGCTGCCCTGCAGGATGGTGCGCGTACCTTCGCCAACTATTGCATGGGTTGCCACAGCGCCAAATTCCAGCGTTACGAGCGTGTTGCCGATGACCTCGACGTACCACATGATCTGATGCTGCAGAAACTGGTGTTCACTGGCGCCAAGATTGGCGATCACATGACCATTGGCATGCAGCCGGCCGACGCCAAGACCTGGTTCGGCGCCGCGCCGCCGGACCTGACTCTGGTGGCTCGTGTTCGTGGCACTGACTGGCTCTACGGTTACCTCAAGTCGTTCTACGAAGATCCTGCGCGTCCATGGGGCGTGAACAACAAGGTCTTCCCGAACGTCGGCATGCCAAACGTGCTGGTCGGCCTGCAAGGTCGTCAGGTCGTGGGTTGCAAGCAGGTGCAGATCGTCGAAAACGGCAAGAAGCAATATGACCCGCTGACCGGTACGCCTCTGACTCATGAAGCGTGCGATCAGTTGACCATCGTGCCGAAAACCGGAGCCCTGAACGAAGAGCAGTTCGATGAGAAGGTCAAGAATCTGGTAACCTTCCTGGCTTACTCGGCTAACCCGGTTAAGCTGCAACATCAGCGCATCGGTACTTACGTCTTGCTGTACTTGGCGTTCTTCTTTGTGTTCGCCTACCTGCTCAAGCGTGAATACTGGAAAGACGTGCACTGATAACGCTTCAAGCAATTGCTGTTAATCGCGCGCGCCCAAGGGCGCCTCTGAAAACGCAACGCCTGGTCTGTCAGGTGTTGCGGGAGGCGCCCTCTGGGCGCGCGCGTTTTTCCGGCTCCGACAATTTCAACAAGCGAGGAGGATCGCCATGGGCGTGACCAATCGGTTGGCCTGTTACTCCGACCCCGCCGACCACTATTCCCACCGAGTGCGCATCGTGCTTGCAGAGAAGGGTGTCAGCGCCGAAATCATTTATGTGGAGGCTGGTCGTCAGCCGCCTAAACTGATTGAGGTGAACCCTTACGGGAGTCTCCCGACGCTGGTCGATCGCGACCTGGCGTTGTGGGAGTCGACCGTGGTGATGGAATATCTGGATGAGCGTTACCCGCATCCGCCATTGATGCCGGTGTACCCGGTGGCGCGTGCCAACAGTCGTCTGTTGATACACCGTATCCAGCGCGACTGGTGTGGTCTGGTGGATCTGATTCTGGATTCACGCACCAAGGAAGCCGCGCGTGTCGTGGCGCGCAAGGAATTGCGCGAAAGCCTGACGGGCGTGTCGCCGTTGTTTGCCGACAAGCCGTTTTTCCTCAGTGAGGAACAAAGTCTGGTGGATTGCTGCCTATTGCCAATACTCTGGCGTTTGCCGATTCTGGGTATAGAACTGCCGCGGCCAGCCAAGCCGCTGCTTGATTATATGGAGCGTCAGTTTGCGCGTGAGGCTTTCCAGGCGAGTCTGTCTGGTGTCGAACGCGACATGCGCTAAGGCTTAAGGAGCCGCTATGAACTCCAGTCGACCTTATCTGGTCCGCGCGCTCTACGAGTGGATTGTGGATAACGATTGCACCCCGCACATGCTGGTCAATTCCGAATACCCGGCAGTGCAGGTGCCGCAGGGTTTTGCCAGTGACGGGCAGATTGTCCTGAACATTTCGCCGAGTGCCGTGCGTCATCTGCACATGGACAACGACGTCGTGACCTTCGAAGGTCGCTTCGGTGGCGTTCCGCACAGCCTGTATGTGCCGATTGCCGCGATCCTGGGTATTTATGCCCGGGAGAACGGTCAGGGCATGGTGTTCGATCTGGAGTCGCCGATGGATGACGAAGACGAGATCGAACAGGATGACGATATTCCGCCGCCGGACAGCGAGCCGCCGCGCCCAAGCGGTCGGCCAAGCCTGAAAGTGGTGAAGTAATAAAAAAGGCGATCCAACCGGATCGCCTTTTTTGTGCCTGCGCTTTGCGTATCAGTCGATGTATTCGAACAGCTTCACAATTTTCTGCACGCCGGAAACACCCTGCACCAGGTTGGTGGCCTGGGCCGCTTCCTGCTTGGTCAGCAGGCCGAGCAGATAGACGATACCGTTCTCGGTCACGACTTTGATGCGCGAGCCGGGAATGTTGGCGTCGGCAAGCATCTGGGTTTTGATCTTGGTCGTCAGCCAGGAGTCATTCTGGCGGGCGAGGAAGCTTGAGGGTGCAATCAATTGCAACTCGTTGTGCACCGTCTTCACTCGTTGCACGTTGGCGGCAGCCTGTTCGGCCTTGGCTTTGAGGTCTGCGTTCTCGGTCTGGCCAGCCAAGAGCACGACGCCGTTGAAGCTGGTGACGACGATGTGCGATTTTTTGTCCATGTTCGGATCGGCCTTGGACACATTGACGCCGACTTTGGTTTCGATCAGTGAGTCGTCGATCTTGCTGCCGAAGGTGCGGGTGCCGCGATCGTCTTCGATCGGTGCTTCGCGGCTGGCATTCACCACGGAGGTGCAGCCAGTAATTCCGAGGCACAGGGTCAAGGCCAGAAGGCCAAGGCGATTAGGGGTCATTCTTCACTCCCGAACAGTTGGCTGTCGATCAGATCGCAAAGGCAATGGATCGCCAGCAAGTGGACTTCCTGAATACGTGCGGTGACGTTGGCCGGTACGCGAATCTCGACGTCCTCGGGCAACAGCAACGACGCCATGCCGCCGCCATCGCGGCCGGTCAATGCTACGACAATCATTTCTCGATCATGTGCGGCCTGGATCGCTTGAATAATGTTCGCCGAGTTACCGCTGGTCGAAATCGCCAGCAATACATCGCCTGGCTGGCCGAGCGCGCGGATCTGCTTGGAGAACACTTCGTTGTAGCTGTAGTCGTTGGCGATCGAGGTGATGGTCGAGCTGTCGGTGGTCAGGGCGATTGCTGGCAGGCTCGGGCGCTCGCGCTCGAAGCGGTTGAGCAGTTCCGAGGAGAAGTGCTGGGCGTCGCCGGCCGAACCGCCGTTGCCGCACGAGAGCATCTTCCCCTCGTTGAGCAAGGCGTTGACCATCACTTGGCTGGCTTGCTCGATGTGCGGTGCAAGTACGTCCATCGCCTGTTGCTTGGTGTCGATACTGGCCTGAAAAAGCTGGCGAATTCGGGATTGCATGTCCATCTGTGTGACCTTAATTAGCGCGGCTGTCCGGCACGTGAATGTGCAGCCCGCAAAGCAAAGAGCAAAAGTGTTGAGTGAAAATGTCCAGGTTGGCGCAGGCGCTCAACTGTCGAACGCATTCTGCAACCAGTTCAGCTGACCCTGGTGGCTGTCGATGGCCACCACGTCGAAGCGGCAGGGGGAATTGGCCCAACGCGACTCGCGCTGAAGAAAATACTGTGCGGCGAAAATCAGTTTCTGCCGTTTGCGCCCGTCGATACTGTCGAGCGCTCCACCCCATTGAGTGTTCTTTCGGTAACGTACTTCGACGAATACTACTGTATCGCCATCAAGCATGACCAGATCAAGCTCGCCGCGTTTGCATAACCAGTTCTGCGCCAGCAGGCGCAGACCCTGGTGTTGCAGATGCTCGAGCGCCTGGCGCTCGGCATCCTTGCCGCTTTGCAGGTTTGACCTGTCGGGCATCAGCGCGGAGTGTCCGGCAGGCGCTGAACCTGACCGCTGACGAACTGAGCCCATGGCAGTTGACGCACGACGCGTTGTGTCTGAGTCATGCCCAGGCTACCCGACAGACCGTCGATGCGGCTGTCCGGCAGCGCCTTGAGTTGATCAAGGCGTGGCGCCAGGCGGTAGGCATCAACACCCATCGCATACAGGCGGCCGAGGCTGCCGGAGGCTTGTGGCCACTGTGCGGTGACCTGCTTGCGCAGCGGATCGTTGGCATCCAGCAACCATGGGGTCTCGCAGAAGCGCACACCGTTCATGTCGTTGTACTGGTTCACGTCGCCGCTGGCGCTGAACACATGGGAGGTCGCGTAGACCGGCACGTCGCCAGCGTACTGGAAGTTCAGGGTCGGCTTGATCTGCTGCGCCTGTTGCGGGGTCGCGGCGAGGAAGATGAACTCGATGTCCTGGCGACGCGAAGGCTGGGCGGCGACGTTCGTGCCGGCAGCATTCTGCAGGCTCTTGGCGCGGGCTTCGCTCTGGCGCAGCTGGAACATGTCGGCGATCTGTTGGGCCAGTTGCACAGGCTGATCGACGCGCTCGGTGGCGACGATGCTGCCGCCATTGGCTTGCCAGTCCTGGCTGAACGCACGCAGGACGCGGTCGCCCCATTCGCCTTTCGGCACCATGATCGCGGCGCGGTGCAGACCGTCGGCACGGGCGCGGCGGGACACTTCGCGGGCTTCGTCTTCAGCAGCCAGGCCGAACTGGAACAGTTGCGCCGGGCCCTGGTCGCCTTCGCTGTAGTTCAGCGCGAGGGTCGTGATCGGCAGTTGCGGGCGGGTGCTCAGCTGTTTGACCAGTGGTTTTTCCAGTGGCCCGACAACCAGTTGCACGCCGTCGGCCTGGGCCTTGCGGTAGAACTCGTCCATGTTGGTCAGGTGCGAGCTGTCGTAGAACACGATGGCCGGTGGTTTCTGACCCGCTTGCTGAGCCTGGTAGTGCGCGGCCATGAAGCCGTCACGCAGGGCCTTGCCGACCGAGGCCAGTTGGCCATCCTGCGGCAGCAGCAGGGCGATCTTGCTCAACGGCTGGCTGGCCAGTTCCTTGAGCTTGGTCAGTGGCAGCGGCAGGTTGATCGCGGCCGGGTGTTTCGGGTGCTGCGAGCGCCAGGCATCAATGGCGGCTTGCTGTTGCTCGAGGGTGCCGGCAGTTTTCACTGCCAGAGCCAGGCTCATCCAGCCGCCGAGATCGTCGGTCGTGTTCGGTTGCAGTTGATCGGTCGGCAGCGACGCAATCAGGGTCCAGATCGCTTCGTGGTTCTTGCTGGCGGCTTCGCCTTCCAGCATCGGTGCGATGAAGATGCGCTCGCGGGCGGCAGCCAGTGTCTGGCCATCGGCCTCAAGAGCACGGGCATGAACGGTGCCGGCGCGAACCTGCAGCGGAATCGACATTTCGCTCAGGCGCTGCAGGCTTGGATGGTTCAAGGCTGCCAGCGCGGCTTTTGGCTGATTGCGGGTCATGGCCAGTTCAGCGGCCAATGTGCTGGCGAATGCCTGCTGGCCCGGCTGGAGTTGCTCCATTGGCACCTGTTGCAGGATCTGCGCGGATTGTCCGGCATTGCCTTGACGGTAAGCCATGTCCGCCGCACTCAGGCGCAGCAGTGCAGCCTTGTCCGGCGATTTGGCCTGGGCGGCCTGTTCGAGCAGTTGCTCGATGCTGGCATCCGGAGTCCGTGGAAGTTCGCCAAGGCTGGAGGAAGGGGAGCTGGCGCAAGCCGCCAGCAAGGCAGCGAGGCAGAGGGCAGTGAACAGCCGCAGGCAAGCGATCATGTAAGTGTTCCTGATACTCGATCAAATTAGCGTCGAATTGTACCCAAGCGCTGGCCGGGGCGCGATGTTACTGGCGTGAAACCGTCAATTTAGCTGATACAAATGTTGCGCGACCGCACAATGGTGCGACAAACCGTGTCTGCCGCGACCGCATCGCCGGTCGCTCGACGCGCTACAATGGCGGTTTTTACCGATCATGAGGTGTGCGCTTTGACTGCTCCAGGTGCTTTGAATTCCGCTATGGGCTCGCTTTATGTGGTGGCGACGCCCATCGGCAACCTGGATGACATCAGCGCCCGGGCGTTGAAAATCCTGCGCGAAGTGGCGCTGATTGCTGCCGAAGACACGCGCCATTCCCAGCGTCTGATGCAGCACTTCGGCATCACTACACCGCTGGCGGCCTGTCACGAACACAATGAGCGTGACGAAGGCAGTCGCTTCATCACCCGTCTGTTGGCTGGCGATAACGTGGCGCTGATTTCCGATGCCGGTACGCCGCTGATTTCCGATCCGGGTTATCACCTGGTGCGTCAGGCTCGTGCCGCCGGGATCAATGTGGTGCCGGTACCGGGTGCCTGCGCGTTGATTGCGGCACTGTCGGCTGCCGGTCTGCCGTCCGATCGTTTCATCTTTGAAGGCTTTCTGCCGGCCAAGGCGGTGGGGCGCAAGGCGCGTCTTGAGGCGATCAAGGAAGAGCCGCGCACGCTGATTTTCTACGAGGCGCCGCATCGTATTCTTGAGTGTCTGCAGGATATGGAAGCCGTGTTTGGCGCTGATCGCCCGGCGTTGCTCGCCCGTGAAATCACCAAGACCTTTGAAACGCTCAAGGGCCTGCCGCTGGCCGAGTTGCGCGCATTCGTCGAGGCGGACAGCAATCAACAGCGTGGCGAATGTGTTGTTGTGGTGGCTGGCTGGACTGCGCCGGAATCCGAAGATGCCGTCAGCAGCGAGGCGATGCGCATCCTCAATCTGTTGCTCGAAGAGATGCCGCTCAAGCGTGCCGCGGCTCTGGCGGCGCAAATCACCGGTGAGCGCAAAAACGTGCTGTATCAAGTCGCGCTGGATCAGCAAAAAGACGCGTAACCCGTCGCGCAGACCGGTTTGCGGGCTATTAGCGCTTGTTCTTCGGGCGCTCTGCCGTTAACCTGCGCGGCGGAGAGTCGATCGGACAGTCGCTGCCCTCTATGAAAATTAGGGGGGGGAGGAAAGTCCGGGCTCCATAGGGCGAAGTGCCAGGTAATGCCTGGGAGGCGTGAGCCTACGGAAAGTGCCACAGAAAATAACCGCCTAAGCGCTTCGGCGCCGGTAAGGGTGAAAAGGTGCGGTAAGAGCGCACCGCACGTCTGGCAACAGTTCGTGGCTAGGTAAACCCCACTTGGAGCAAGACCAAATAGGGTCCCAAGGCGTGGCCCGCGCTGGGACCGGGTAGGTTGCTAAAGATGTCCAGTGATGGCCATCGTAGACGAATGACTGTTCAAGACAGAACCCGGCTTACAGATCGACTCTCCACCTTTTTCTTTTCCCTGCTTGAATTAAAGGCGACAGGGCTGTTTATTATCAGCAGGCCTGCTCTGGAAATCCGGCAGCGGCAACCGCAGTAATAGCCATTTCCCACCTTGCTTCAATCAACAGCAGAAGCGCTTTTGTAATACCGAAAAAATCTTACTCTTAACAAATTACTTTAACTTTCGAGCGCAGCTTTCAGTGCTGCATCAAGTTATTGGATAAAAGCATCCGCCAGATTCTCGTTGCGCCTCCTTTTATGCTCCTAAATCTCCGTTCTGTAAGGGTTTTCCTTTAATCCGCGCCTTGACGGTGTGGTGGGCGCATTCCTATAGTGTGCGCAAGTGGCGGAAAGTGGCATGAAGTGGGTTTTTTGAGCTCAAAACGATAAAAATTGGAGAAACGCAGACGTGTTTCGCGGAGCTAACGCTATCAGTCTCGACGCAAAGGGCCGTCTCGCCATGCCGAGCCGGTACCGTGACGAGCTCGTTTCGCGTAGTTCCGGCCAGTTGATCGTGACCATCGATGCCGTTGATCCGTGTTTGTGTGTCTACCCGCTCGATGAGTGGGAAATTATTGAAACCAAGTTGCGCGCGCTTCCTTCGCTCCGCGAAGAGAACCGTCGTCTGCAGCGCTTATTGATTGGTAATGCCGTTGACCTCGAGCTCGACGGCAGTGGTCGTTTTCTGGTTCCGCCGCGTCTGCGCGAATACGCAAAGCTGGACAAGCGCGCGATGCTGGTTGGCCAACTGAACAAGTTCCAATTGTGGGACGAAGATGCCTGGAACGCGGTTTCTGCCGCTGACCTGGCTGCCATACAACAACCGGGCGCCATGCCTGACGAACTGCGTGATTTGATCCTGTGACTATTGATAGCGGCTTTAACCACATCACCGTACTGCTTGACGAAGCCGTCGAGGCTCTCGCCGTACGTCCTGATGGCTGCTATCTGGACGGCACGTTCGGGCGCGGCGGGCACAGCCGGTTGATCCTCAGCAAGCTCGGTCCCGACGGCCGGCTCATCGGATTCGACAAGGATCCTCAAGCGATTGCCACCGGGCAAACGCTAGCGGCCGAAGACGGCCGCTTTGTCGTTGTGCAGCGCAGCTTTGCCGAGCTCGGCTCGGTGGTTGCCGAACAGGGTCTGACCGGCAAGGTCAGCGGCATTCTGCTCGACCTCGGCGTGTCTTCGCCGCAGCTCGATGATGCCGAACGCGGCTTCAGTTTCCTCAATGATGGCCCGCTGGACATGCGCATGGATCCGTCCCGTGGTATCAGCGCGGCCGAGTTCGTCAATACCGCGCCTGTGGAAGAAATCGCCCGGGTGTTCAAGGAATATGGCGAAGAGCGTTTCTCCGGTCGCATGGCTCGCGCCGTGGCCGAACGTCGTGACATCACGCCGTTCGAGCGTACCGCCGATCTGGCCGAAGTCCTGAAAGTCGCCAACCCGGCGTGGGAAAAGGGCAAGAACCCGGCAACCCGTGCATTCCAGGGGCTGCGCATTCACGTCAACAACGAGCTGGGCGATCTGGAAGCGGGCCTTGAAGCCGCACTCGAATGCCTGGAAGTGGGCGGTCGTCTGGTCGTGATCAGCTTCCACTCGCTGGAAGACCGCATCGTCAAACTGTTCATGCGCAAGCTGGTGAAAGGCGAAGCCGACAACCTGCCGCGCAACCTGCCGGTTCGCCACGTCGCGTTCGAACCGAAAATCAAAGTCCATGGCAAAGCGCAGACGGCCTCCGACGCCGAACTCAAAGCCAACCCACGTTCCCGTAGCGCCGTCATGCGCGTCGCGGAGAAGCTGCGGTGAGCAAGCTTTTCGCCAAGCCACTGCCTGGCGGCAGCTTTTTCATGCTGCTGCTGTTCATCGGCGTGCTCGTGTCGGCCATCGGCGTGTCTTACAGCGCCCACTGGAACCGGCAGTTGCTCAATACCCTGTACAACGAACTGAGCGTGCGCGACAAGGCGCAGGCCGAGTGGGGGCGCCTGATCCTGGAGCAAAGCACCTGGACCGCCCACAGCCGGATCGAAGTGCTGGCCACCGAACAACTGAAGATGCACATCCCTGGCGCGGCTGACGTGAAGATGGTGGCGCCATGATGAAACTCGAAGGGGCACTCTTCCCTTGGCGCTTCCGTCTGTTGGTAGGTCTGCTCGGTGTGATGGTGGCCGCGATCTGCTGGCGCATCATTGACCTGCAAGTGGTCGACCGTGACTTCCTCAAGGGGCAGGGCGATGCGCGCAGCGTTCGTCACATTCCGATTCCGGCACACCGTGGCCTGATCACCGACCGCAACGGCGAGCCTCTGGCCGTGAGTACCCCGGTGACCACACTGTGGGCCAACGCCAAGGAAATGCAGACGGCCAAAGAGAAGTGGCCGGCACTGGCAGCGGCGCTGGGGCAGGATCCGAAAGCCCTGGCCGAACGCCTCGAAGCCCAGGCCAACAAAGAATTCATTTATCTGGTGCGCGGGCTGACCCCCGAGCAGGGCCAGGCCGTGCTCGACCTGAAAGTACCGGGCGTCTACGGCATCGAAGAATTCCGCCGGTTCTACCCGGCCGGTGAAGTCACCGCGCACATGGTCGGGTTCACCGACATCGATGACCACGGTCGTGAAGGCGTCGAACTGGCCTACGATGAATGGCTGGCCGGCGTGCCCGGCAAGCGGCAAGTCATCAAGGATCGGCGCGGACGGCTGATCAAGGATGTCCAGGTCACCAAAAACGCCAAGGCCGGCAAGCCCTTGGCGTTGTCCATTGACCTGCGTCTGCAATACCTGGCCAACCGCGAGCTGCGTAACGCGATCATCGAGAACGGCGCCAAGGCTGGCAGCCTGGTGATCATGGACGTGAAAACCGGCGAGATCCTCGCCATGGTCAACCAGCCGACCTACAACCCGAACAACCGTCGCAACCTGCAACCGGCGATGATGCGTAACCGCGCGATGATCGACGTGTTCGAACCGGGTTCGACCATGAAAGCGATCTCGATGAGCGCCGCGATCGAAACCGGCCGCTGGAAACCGAGCGACACCGTCGAGGTGTATCCGGGCTCCCTGCAGATCGGCAAATACACGATCAAGGACGTATCGAAAACCGAAGGTCCGGTACTCGACCTGACCGGCATTCTGATCAATTCCAGTAACGTCGGCATGAGTAAGGTCGCGTTCGATATCGGCGGCGAAACCATTTTCCGTCTCGCGCAGAAAGTCGGCCTCGGCCAGGACACCGGCCTCGGCTTCCCGGGCGAACGTGTCGGTAACCTGCCGAATTACCGCGAGTGGCGTAAAGCCGAAACCGCAACGCTGTCCTACGGCTACGGTATTTCGGTGACCGCGATTCAGCTGGTGCACGCGTTCTCGGCGCTGGCCAACAACGGTCGCCTCGCGCCGCTGACCCTGATCAAAACCGACAAGGCGCCACAGACCACTCAGGTGCTGCCGGAAGCCGTCGCGAAAACCATGCAAGGCATGCTGCAACAGGTGATCGAGGCCCCGCGCGGTGTGTTCCGTGCGCAGGTGCCGGCGTATCACGTGGCGGGCAAGTCGGGTACTGCGCGCAAGACGTCGGTGGGCACCAAGGGTTACGCCGAAAACTCGTACCGCTCGCTGTTCGCCGGTTTCGGCCCGATGAGCGATCCGCGTTACGCCATCGTCGTGGTGATCGATGAACCGAGCAAGGCCGGTTACTTCGGTGGTCTGGTTTCGGCGCCGGTGTTCAGCCGTGTGATGTCCGGCACCCTGCGTCTGATGAACGTGACCCCGGACAACCTGCCGACAACACAACAGGCCAACGCCACCCCGGCCGTTCCGCTGAAAGCCAATGGAGGGCGCGGCTGATGTCTCTTAGTCTGAACAAGATTTTCCCCCACGCCGGCCACGATCTGTTGATCCGTGAACTGGCACTCGACAGCCGCAACGTGCGCGCGGGCGACCTGTTCCTCGCGGTGCCGGGCGGCAAGTTCGACGGTCGTGCGCATATTGCTGACGCGCTCACTCGTGGCGCTGCCGCCGTGGCTTACGAAGTGGAAGGTGCCACCGTGCTGCCGATCACTGACGTGCCGTTGATTCCGGTCAAAGGCCTGGCGGCGCAGCTGTCGGACATCGCCGGCCGTTTTTACGGTGAGCCAAGTCATCACCTGAACCTGGTGGGCGTGACCGGCACCAACGGCAAGACCAGCGTGACTCAACTGGTGGCGCAGGCGCTGGACCTGCTCGGCCAGCATTGCGGCATCGTCGGCACCCTTGGCTCCGGTTTCTACGGTTCGCTGCAAAGCGGCCTGCACACAACGCCGAACCCGATCGCCATGCAAGCGACCTTGGGCGACCTGAAAAAGGCCGGCGCCAAAGCCGTGGCCATGGAAGTTTCGTCCCATGGTCTGGATCAGGGCCGGGTCACTGCACTGGCGTTTGACGTGGCGGTGATGACCAACCTGTCCCGCGATCACCTCGATTACCACGGCACCATGGAGGCCTACGCCGAAGCGAAGGCCAAGCTGTTTGCCTGGAATGACCTGAAGTGCCGCGTGGTCAATCTGGACGACGATTTCGGCCGGCAACTGGCCGCTGAAAAGCGTGATTCGCGTTTGATTACATATAGCTTGCTCGACAGCAGTGCCTATCTGTATGTCCGCGAAGCGCAGTTCGACGACCATGGCGTGCGCGCCACGCTGGTCACGCCGCAGGGCGAACATCATCTGCGCAGCACATTGCTGGGCCGTTTCAACTTGAGCAACGTACTGGCTGCGGTTGGCGCCTTGCTCGGTCTGGACTACGCCCTCGACGAAATTCTCAAGGTGCTGCCGAAACTCGAAGGCCCGGCCGGACGCATGCAGCGTCTCGGCGGTGGCACCCAGCCGCTGGTGGTGGTCGATTACGCCCACACGCCGGATGCGCTGGAAAAAGTTCTGACCGCACTGCGTCCACACGTCAAAGGCCAGTTGCTGTGCCTGTTCGGTTGCGGCGGTGATCGCGATCGCGGCAAACGTCCGTTGATGGCCGAAGTGGTCGAGCGTCTGGCCGACCGCGTGCTGGTCACCGATGACAATCCGCGCACCGAAGATCCGGCGGTGATTTTCGATGACATCCGCGCCGGTTTTGCGGCTGTGGATAATGTGACGTTCGTGGCCGGCCGTGGCCAGGCCATTGCGCAACTGATCGCCAGCGCCTCGGCTGATGACGTGGTTGTCCTGGCCGGCAAGGGTCACGAGGACTATCAGGAAATCAATGGCGAGCGTCATGCATTCTCTGATCTGGTCGAGGCGGATCACGCCCTGACCGCGTGGGAGGTGGCCCATGCTTAAAGCCCTGAAACTCAGCGAACTGACCAACGCGCTCGACGCCCGTCTGATCAGCGTCGACGCCAGTTTTGACGGCGTGAGCATCGACAGCCGCGCGATCAAGGCTGGCCAACTGTTTATCGCCTTGACCGGCCCGCGTTTCGACGGTCATGACTATCTGAATGAAGTCGCCGCCAAAGGCGCCGTTGCTGCACTGGTCGAGCGCGAAGTCGCCGACAGCGCGCTGCCGCAATTGCTGGTCAAGGACACCCGCCAGGCCCTCGGCCAGCTAGGGGCCTTGAACCGTGCCGCGTTCACCAAGCCGGTTGCCGCCGTCACCGGCTCCAGCGGCAAGACCACGGTCAAAGAAATGCTCGCGAGCATCCTGCGCACACGCGGCTCGGTGCACGCGACCCGTGGCAACCTGAACAACGATCTCGGCGTGCCGCTGACCCTGCTCGAACTTGCCCCGGAACACAGCGCGGCGGTGATCGAACTGGGTGCTTCGCGTCTGGGTGAAATCGCCTACACCGTCGGGCTGACCAAGCCGCACGTAGCGATCCTCAACAACGCCGGCACCGCTCACGTCGGTGAGTTCGGCGGGCCGGAGAAAATCGTCGAAGCCAAGGGCGAAATCATCGAAGGGCTGGCGGCCGATGGCGTCGCCGTGCTGAACCTCGATGACAAGGCGTTCGGTATCTGGAAGACCCGCGCTGCCGGTCGCAAGGTGCTGACCTTTGCCCTGAGCAACACTCAGGCAGATTTCCACGCCAGCGATCTGGCCACCGACGCCCGTGGCTGCCCAGCGTTCAACCTGCACAGTCCTGAAGGTGTGGAACGGGTTCAACTGAACCTGCTCGGCACCCATAACGTCGCCAATGCCCTGGCCGCTGCCGCTGCCGCTCACGCCCTGGGCGTGTCGCTGTTCGGCATCGCCACCGGGCTTGGCGCGGTACAACCGGTCAAGGGTCGCACCGTCGCGCAACTGGCGAAAAACGGCATGCGCGTGATCGATGACACTTACAACGCGAACCCCACCTCCATGTGTGCGGCCGTTGATATACTCGCCGGCTTTTCCGGCCGCACCGTTCTGGTGCTCGGGGATATCGGCGAGTTGGGCGACTGGGCGGAGCAGGGGCACCGCGACGTGGGCGAATACGCCCGGGGCAAGGTTTCCGCGCTTTACGCCGTCGGGCCGAACATGGTCCACGCCGTGAACGCATTCGGTAACGAGGCGCATCACTTCGGCACACAGGCCGAACTGATCCAGGCCCTCGGCGCCGAGCAGGACAAAAACACCACCATTTTGATCAAGGGTTCGCGCAGCGCAGCGATGGAAAACATCGTTGCGGCCCTGTGCGGGTCCAGTCTGGAGAAACATTAATGCTGCTGCTGCTAGCGGAGTATCTGCAACAGTTCTACAAAGGCTTCGCGGTCTTCCAGTACCTGACCCTGCGCGGGATCCTCGGTGTGCTGACCGCGCTGGTCCTGTCACTGTGCTATGGCCCGTGGATGATCCGTACCCTGCAGAACCGTCAGATCGGTCAGTCCGTTCGTAACGACGGCCCGCAATCGCACCTGTCCAAATCCGGTACGCCGACCATGGGTGGCGCGCTGATTCTGTCTTCGATCGGCGTCAGCACGTTGCTGTGGGCTGACCTGAGCAATCGTTATGTCTGGACCGTTCTGCTGGTGACCCTGCTGTTCGGCGCCATCGGCTGGGTCGACGACTACCGCAAGGTGATCGAGAAGAACTCCCGTGGCCTGCCGAGTCGCTGGAAGTATTTCTGGCAGTCGGTGTTCGGCCTCGGCGCGGCGATCTTCCTTTATATGACTGCCGCCACTCCGGTGGAAACCACCCTGATCCTGCCGATGCTCAAGGACTACAGCATTCCGCTGGGCGCCGGTTTCATCGTGCTGACGTACTTCGTGATCGTCGGTTCGAGCAACGCGGTCAACCTGACCGACGGCCTCGACGGTCTGGCGATCATGCCGACAGTGATGGTCGGCGGTGGCCTGGGCATCTTCTGCTACCTGTCGGGTAACGTGAAATTCGCTGAATACCTGCTGATCCCGTACGTACCGGGCGCAGGCGAACTGATCGTGTTCTGCGGCGCGCTGATTGGTGCCGGCCTGGGCTTCCTGTGGTTCAACACCTATCCGGCGCAAGTCTTCATGGGTGACGTCGGCGCACTGGCGCTGGGCGCCGCCCTGGGCACCATCGCGGTGATCGTCCGTCAGGAAATCGTCCTGTTCATCATGGGCGGCGTGTTTGTGATGGAAACCCTGTCAGTCGTGATTCAGGTTGCCTCCTTTAAGCTGACCGGTCGCCGTGTGTTCCGCATGGCTCCGATACACCACCACTTTGAACTCAAGGGCTGGCCCGAGCCGCGTGTGATCGTCCGTTTCTGGATCATCACCGTGATTCTCGTGCTGATCGGCCTTGCCACCCTGAAGCTGAGGTAGAACGAGTGTCTCTGATCGCTTCTGACCACTTCCGCATCGTTGTCGGCCTCGGCAAGAGCGGCATGTCCCTGGTTCGCTTCCTGGCGAACCGGGGCGTGGCGTTTGCTGTGGCCGACACGCGGGAAAATCCACCGGAACTGGCCACGCTCCAGCGTGACTATCCGCACGTGGAAGTGCGTTGTGGCGAGCTGGACGTCGAGTTCCTGTGCCGTGCCGACGAGCTCTACGTGAGCCCCGGCCTGGCGCTGGCGACCCCGGCCCTGCAAGCCGCCGCGGCCCGTGGCGTGAAGTTGTCCGGCGACATCGAGCTGTTCGCGCGTAACGCGAAGGCGCCGATCGTGGCCATCAGCGGTTCCAATGCGAAAAGCACCGTCACCACCCTGGTCGGCGAGATGGCGGCTGCGGCCGGCAAGCGCGTGGCTGTGGGCGGCAACCTCGGTACGCCGGCGCTGGACTTGCTCAGCGATGACGTCGAGCTGTACGTGATGGAGCTGTCGAGCTTCCAGCTGGAAACCACCGACCAGCTCAACGCCGAAGTGGCGACCGTGCTCAACATCAGCGAAGACCACATGGATCGCTACAGCGGTCTGCCGGCCTATCACTTGGCCAAGCACCGGATCTTCCGTGGCGCCAAGCAGTTCGTGGTCAACCGTCAGGACGCGTTGACCCGTCCGCTGATGGGCGAGGGCCAGCCATGCTGGACCTTCGGCCTCACCAAACCCGATTTCAAGGCGTTCGGCCTGCGCGAAGAGAATGGCGAGAAATACCTGGCCTTCGAATTCCAGAACCTGATGCCGGTACGTGAACTGAAGATTCGCGGCGCCCACAACCAGTCCAACGCCCTCGCGGCGCTGGCGCTCGGACATGCAGTCGGTCTGCCGTTCGACGCCATGCTGGCAGCGCTGCGCACCTTCGCCGGTCTCGAACACCGTTGCCAGTGGGTGCGTGATCTGGACGGCGTCGGTTACTACAACGATTCCAAAGCCACCAACGTCGGCGCCGCACTGGCTGCCATCGAAGGCCTGGGTGCGGACATCGAAGGCAAGGTCGTGCTGATCGCCGGTGGCGATGGCAAGGGTGCCGAGTTCAAGGACCTGCGTGGCCCGGTAGCCGCTCATTGCCGCGCCGTGATCCTGATGGGCCGCGACTCCGACAAGATCGGCGAGGCCATCGGCGACGCCGTGCCGCTGATCCGCGCCAGTTCGCTGGTCGATGCGGTCGAACAATGCCGCGCTGCCGCCCAGCCGGGTGACGTGGTGCTGCTGTCGCCGGCCTGCGCCAGTTTCGACATGTTCAAGAATTACGAAGACCGTGGTCACCAGTTCGTCCGCGCCGTGGAGGAACTGGCATGAGCCTGAGAAACATCATCAAGCCGTATCCGTCGCCGATCATCACCGGGCGCGGGATCGACCTCGACTTCCCGATGCTCGCCGGTTGCCTGGCGCTGCTCGGCCTGGGCCTGATCATGATCGCTTCGGCATCGACCGAAGTCGGTGCGGTGCAGTCGGGCAGTGCTCTTTATTACATGACCCGTCACCTGATCTACGTGGTGCTGGGACTGGGCGCGTGCATCGTCACCATGATGATTCCGATCGCCACCTGGCAGCGGCTGGGCTGGCTGATGCTGATTGGTGCGTTCGGTCTGTTGGTGATGGTGATCGTCCCGGGGATCGGCCGTGAAGTGAACGGTTCGATGCGCTGGATCGGTTTCAGCTTCTTCAACGTTCAGCCGTCCGAGATCGCCAAGGTGTTCGTGGTGATTTACCTCGCCGGTTATCTGGTGCGTCGCCAGAAGGAAGTGCGCGAGAGCTGGATGGGCTTCTTCAAGCCATTCATCGTGCTGCTGCCAATGGCCGGCCTGTTGCTGATGGAGCCGGACTTCGGTGCCACCGTCGTAATGATGGGCGCAGCGGCGGCGATGCTGTTCCTCGGCGGGGTCGGGTTGTTCCGGTTCTCGCTGATGGTGGTGCTGGCGGTGGCGGCGGTGGTGTTGCTGATTCAGATGCAACCGTACCGGATGGCGCGTCTGACCAACTTCGCCGACCCGTGGGCCGACCAGTTCGGCGCCGGATATCAATTGTCCCAGGCCTTGATCGCGTTCGGTCGCGGCGAGTGGCTGGGCGTGGGGCTGGGCAACAGCGTGCAGAAGCAGTTCTACCTGCCGGAAGCCCACACCGACTTCGTGTTCTCGGTACTGGCTGAAGAGCTGGGCGCGGTGGGTTCGCTGTGCACCGTGGCGTTGTTCGTGTTCGTGTGTATTCGCGGCATGTACATCGGTCTGTGGGCCGAGAAAGCCAAACAGTTTTTTGCCGCTTATGTTGCCTACGGTCTGTCGTTCCTGTGGATCGGCCAGTTCCTGATCAACATCGGCGTGAACGTCGGCCTGCTGCCGACCAAGGGTCTGACCTTGCCGTTCCTCAGTTATGGCGGCAGTTCCCTGGTGATCTGCTGCGCCTGCCTTGGCTTGTTGCTGAGGATCGAGTGGGAGAGTCGGACCCACCTGGGCAGTGAAGAGATGGAATTCCATGAGAGCGACTTCGCGGAGGAGCCGAATCATGGGCGCTAACGTATTGATCATGGCCGGCGGCACCGGTGGCCACGTGTTCCCGGCACTGTCCTGCGCCCGTGAGTTTCAGGCACGCGGCTATACCGTGCACTGGCTCGGCACGCCACGCGGGATCGAAAACGACCTGGTGCCGGCCGCCGGCCTCGAATTGCACCGCATCAACGCCAGCGGTCTGCGCGGCAAGGGCAAGCTGTCGCTGCTCAAGGCGCCGTTCATGCTGCTGAAGTCGGTGTGGCAGGCGCGGGCGATCATTCGCCGGCTGCGTCCGGTGTGTGTGGTCGGCTTCGGTGGTTACGTGACCGGCCCTGGTGGCATCGCCGCCAAACTGGCCGGTGTGCCGGTGATCGTTCACGAGCAGAACGCCGTGGCCGGCACCGCCAATCGGTTGCTGGTGCCGTTCGCCGCCCGGGTGTGTGAAGCCTTCCCCGACACCTTTACCCTGTCGGACAGCCGCCGTACCACCGGTAACCCGGTGCGCAGCGAGCTGTTCCTCGAAACACCGCGTGCGGCCCTGGCCGGACGCAAGGCGCGTTTGCTGATTCTGGGCGGAAGCCTGGGCGCAGAACCGTTGAACAAGTTGCTACCTGAAGCCCTGGCACAAGTCGCTGCCGACTTGCGTCCGGAAGTGTTTCATCAGGCCGGCAAAAATCACGATGAAGTGACTGCGGAGCGCTACCGCGCCGCCGGCGTGGATGCGCAGGTGCAGCCCTTCATCAAGGACATGGCCCAGGCCTATGGCTGGGCTGATCTGGTGGTGTGCCGCGCAGGCGCATTGACCGTCAGTGAGCTGGCTGCCGCCGGTCTGCCCTCGATGCTGGTGCCCTTGCCCCACGCGATCGACGATCACCAGACCCGCAACGCCGATTATTTGGCCCGCGAAGGCGCTGCCTTCCTGATGCCGCAAAGAACGACTGGTGCCGCGGACCTTGCCGCGCGCCTGACAGAGGTCTTGATGCAACCGCAACGACTCGAAGAAATGGCCCAAGCGGCCCGCCGTCTGGCAAAACCCGAAGCCACCCGCAGCGTGGTCGATACCTGTCTGGAGGTGGCCCATGGTTGAGAATCAGAAAGCCATGCCGCAACCGGAAATGCGCCGCATCCGTCGCATCCACTTCGTCGGGATCGGCGGCGTGGGCATGTGCGGCATTGCCGAAGTGCTGCTGAACCTGGGTTACGCCGTGTCCGGCTCCGACCTCAAGGCTTCGCCGGTCACTGAGCGTCTGGAATCCTTCGGTGCGCAGATCTTCATCGGTCACCGTGCCGAGAACGCCGCTGCCGCCGATGTGCTGGTGGTATCGAGCGCCGTGAACACCTCCAACCCGGAAGTCGCGACCGCCCTTGAGCGTCGTATTCCGGTGGTGCCACGTGCCGAGATGCTCGCCGAGCTGATGCGCTACCGCCACGGCATCGCCGTTGCCGGTACCCACGGCAAAACCACCACCACCAGCCTGATCGCTTCGGTGTTCGCGGCCGGTGGCCTGGACCCGACGTTCGTCATCGGTGGCCGTCTGAACGCTGCGGGCACCAATGCCCAGCTCGGCACCAGCCGCTACCTGATCGCCGAGGCCGACGAGAGCGACGCCAGCTTCCTGCACCTGCAACCGCTGGTGGCCGTGGTCACCAACATCGACGCCGACCACATGGCGACCTACGACGGTGACTTCAACAAACTGAAGAAAACCTTCGTCGAGTTCCTGCACAACCTGCCGTTCTACGGTCTGGCGGTGATGTGTCTGGACGACCCGGTGGTGCGTGAAATCCTGCCGCAGGTGAAACGTCCGACCGTGACCTACGGCTTCAGCGAAGACGCTGACGTGCGCGCCATCAATGTGCGCCAGCAAGGCATGCAGACCTTCTTCACCGTGCTGCGCCCTGATCGCGAGCCGCTGGATGTGTCCGTGAACATGCCGGGCAACCACAACGTGCTCAATTCCCTGGCGACCATCTGCATCGCCACCGACGAAGGCGTCAGTGATGAAGCCATCGTTCAGGGGCTGTCCGGGTTCCAGGGTGTCGGTCGTCGCTTCCAGGTCTACGGCGAACTGCCGGTGGACGGCGGCAACGTGATGCTGGTCGATGACTACGGTCACCACCCGACCGAAGTCGCGGCCGTGATCAAGGCTGTGCGCGGTGGCTGGCCAGAGCGCCGCCTGGTGATGGTCTACCAGCCGCACCGCTACAGCCGCACCCGTGACCTGTACGACGACTTCGTCAATGTACTGGCCGACGCCAACGTGCTGCTGCTGATGGAAGTCTATCCGGCCGGCGAAGAGCCGATTCCGGGGGCTGACAGCCGCAAACTGTGCAACAGCATCCGTCAGCGCGGTCAGCTGGACCCGATCTATATCGAGCGCGGTGTCGATCTCGCGCCGCTGGTCAAGCCGCTGCTGCGTGCCGGTGACATTCTGCTGTGCCAGGGCGCCGGTGACATCGGCGGCCTCGCACCGAAACTGTTGAAAAGCGAGTTGTTCGCCGGTGCCGTGGCGGCGCCGGTCGAGGGGAAGTTGAAATGACTGCTGCCTACGCCAATCTGTTCTCCACCATTGCCCCGAAAGACTTCGGCCGCGTTGCCGTGCTGTTCGGTGGCTTGAGTGCCGAGCGTGAAGTCTCGCTGAAGTCCGGCAACGCTGTGCTCACTGCGCTGCAAAGCGCTGGTGTGGACGCGTTCGGGATCGACGTCGGTGCCGACATTCTGCAGCGCTTGTTGAGCGAGAAGATCGACCGCGCGTTCATCATCCTCCACGGTCGTGGCGGTGAAGACGGCAGTATGCAGGGCCTGCTCGAAGTGGCCGGCATTCCGTACACCGGCAGCGGCATCCTGGCTTCCGCGCTGGCGATGGACAAACTGCGCACCAAGCAGGTCTGGCACACGTTGGGGATTCCGACGCCGCGTCACGCCGTGCTGCGCAGCGAGGCCGATTGTATTTCGGCAGCGACGGAACTGGGCTTCCCTTTGATCGTCAAACCGGCGCATGAAGGTTCAAGTATCGGGATGGCCAAAGTGAGTTCTGCGTCCGAGTTGATCGACGCATGGAAAGCGGCCAGTACCTACGATTCGCAAGTGTTGGTCGAGCAATGGATCCACGGTCCGGAGTTCACCATCGCCACCCTGCGTGACCAGGTGTTGCCTCCTATCGCCCTGGGTACGCCACACACGTTCTACGACTACGACGCCAAGTACATCGCCAACGATACCCAGTATCGGATTCCGTGCGGGCTGGATGCCGCCAAGGAAAAAGAACTCATGGACCTCACGGCGCAAGCCTGCGAGGCGCTGGGCATCGGTGGTTGGGGTCGGGCGGACGTGATGCAGGACGCCGACGGCAAATTCTGGTTCCTGGAAGTCAACACCGCTCCCGGCATGACCGATCACAGCCTGGTACCGATGGCGGCGAAAGCGGCCGGTCTGGATTTCCAGCAACTGGTCCTGGCCATTCTGGCCGCCAGTGTCGATGCCGATGGCAAGAAAGAGGCGCGAGGTTAAGACCATGCAAGGCGCACAGCTCAGACATCAGCCACCCGCTCCCGGCCGCAAGCCGGTGCCGCGGGGTGCCAGCCGAATGGTGGCCAAAGAGCCGATGTCCGCGCGCCTGCCCAAAGCCAATTTCGGTTTCCTGAAAAGCCTGTTCTGGCCGGTGTTGCTGGTGGTGCTCGGGTTCGGCACCTACGAAGGCGCGCAGCGGTTGTTGCCGTACGCCGACCGGCCGATCACCAAGATCGCGGTGCAGGGCGACCTGAGCTATATCAGCCAGCAAGCGGTGCAGCAGCGAATCGCCCCGTACGTGGCGTCGAGCTTCTTCACCATCGACCTGGCGAGCATGCGCACCGAGCTGGAGCAGATGCCGTGGATCGCTCACGCCGAAGTCCGTCGGGTGTGGCCGGACCAGGTGGTGATCCGCCTCGAAGAGCAACTGCCTGTGGCCCGTTGGGGCGACGAGTCGCTGCTCAACAACCAGGGCCAGGCGTTCACGCCCAAGGAACTGGCGAACTACGAACACTTGCCACAGCTGTTCGGCCCGCAGCGGGCCCAGCAGCAAGTGATGCAGCAGTATCAGGTGCTGAGCCAGATGCTCAGGCCAATGGGCTTCTCGATTGCGCGCCTTGAGCTGCGTGAACGTGGCAGCTGGTTCCTGACTACCGGTGCCGGCAGTTCCGGCCCCGGCATCGAGTTGCTGCTGGGACGCGGCAACCTGGTGGAAAAGATGCGCCGCTTCATTGCCATCTATGACAAGACGCTTAAAGACCAGATTACGAACATTGCGCGCATCGATCTGCGCTATGCCAACGGCCTCGCTGTTGGCTGGCGGGAACCAGTAGCGCCGACGACAGCCCAACCCGCTGTCGCAAAGAATTAAGAAGAGGCAGGACCCATGGCAAACGTGCAAAGCGGCAAAATGATCGTCGGTCTCGATATCGGCACCTCCAAGGTGGTGGCGCTGGTCGGCGAGGTTGCGGACGACGGCTCGCTGGAAATCGTCGGGATCGGCACTCATCCGTCCCGCGGCCTGAAGAAAGGCGTGGTGGTGAACATCGAGTCCACCGTGCAATCGATCCAGCGCGCGATCGAAGAAGCCCAACTGATGGCGGGCTGCCGCATTCACTCGGCGTTCGTCGGCGTGGCGGGCAATCACATCCGCAGCCTGAACTCCCACGGCATCGTGGCGATTCGTGATCGCGAAGTCAGCTCGGCTGACCTGGAGCGCGTACTCGACGCCGCCCAGGCTGTGGCGATCCCGGCTGACCAGCGGGTGCTGCACACCTTGCCGCAGGACTACGTGATCGATAACCAGGAAGGCGTGCGCGAGCCGCTGGGCATGTCCGGCGTGCGTCTGGAAGCCAAGGTCCACGTGGTCACCTGCGCCGTCAACGCTGCACAGAACATTGAAAAATGCGTGCGCCGCTGCGGTCTGGAAATCGACGACATCATTCTCGAGCAACTGGCCTCGGCCTACTCGGTACTGACCGACGACGAAAAAGAGCTGGGCGTGTGCCTGGTCGACATCGGCGGCGGCACCACCGACATCGCGATCTTCACCGAAGGCGCCATCCGCCACACGGCCGTGATCCCGATTGCCGGGGACCAGGTGACCAACGACATCGCCATGGCGTTGCGCACCCCGACCCAGTACGCCGAAGAGATCAAGATCCGTTACGCCTGCGCCCTGGCCAAACTGGCCGGTGCCGGCGAAACCATCAAGGTGCCGAGCGTCGGCGACCGTCCGCCGCGCGAACTGTCCCGTCAGGCCCTGGCCGAAGTGGTCGAGCCGCGTTACGACGAGCTGTTCACCCTGATCCAGGCCGAGCTGCGTCGCAGCGGCTACGAAGACCTGATCCCGGCCGGCATCGTGCTGACCGGCGGTACGTCGAAAATGGAAGGCGCCACCGAACTGGCCGAGGAAATCTTCCACATGCCGGTGCGCCTGGGCGTGCCCCATGGCGTGAAAGGTCTGGATGACGTGGTGCGCAACCCGATTTATTCCACTGGCGTTGGCTTGTTGATGTACGGCCTGCAGAAGCAGTCCGACGGGATCTCGTTCTCGGGCATCGGCAGCCGCGACAGCTACAGCAACGATGAGCCTCAGGCGCCGTTGCTGGACCGTTTGAAGAAGTGGGTTCAAGGCAACTTCTAAAGCTTTACCGCAGCACCGCAACAAAATGCAGTAGGCGAAAAAACTAGAGAATGTAAGGAGAGGGAAAATGTTCGAACTCGTAGACAACATCCCCGCAAGCCCGGTAATCAAAGTTATCGGTGTTGGCGGTGGCGGCGGCAACGCTGTCAACCACATGGTCAAGAGCAACATCGAAGGCGTCGAGTTCATCTGCGCCAACACCGATGCTCAAGCGCTGAAAAACATCGGCGCGCGCACCATTCTGCAACTGGGCACCGGTGTGACCAAAGGCCTGGGCGCCGGCGCCAACCCGGAAGTCGGCCGTCAGGCTGCGCTGGAAGATCGCGAGCGCATCGCTGAAGTGCTGGCCGGCACCAACATGGTGTTCATCACCACTGGCATGGGCGGTGGTACCGGTACCGGTGCTGCGCCGATCATCGCCGAAGTGGCCAAGGAAATGGGCATCCTGACCGTTGCTGTCGTAACGCGTCCGTTCCCGTTCGAAGGCCGTAAGCGTATGCAGATCGCCGACGAAGGCATCCGCATGCTCTCCGAAAGCGTCGACTCGTTGATCACCATTCCCAACGAGAAGCTGCTGACCATCCTCGGTAAAGACGCCAGCCTGCTGTCGGCTTTCGCCAAGGCTGACGATGTACTGGCCGGTGCCGTTCGCGGTATCTCCGACATCATCAAGCGTCCGGGCATGATCAACGTCGACTTCGCCGACGTGCGTACCGTGATGAGCGAAATGGGCATGGCGATGATGGGCACTGGCTGCGCCAGCGGTCCGAACCGTGCACGTGAAGCGACCGAAGCGGCCATCCGCAACCCGCTGCTGGAAGACGTGAACCTGCAAGGTGCACGCGGCATCCTGGTGAACATCACTGCCGGTCCTGACCTGTCCCTGGGTGAGTACTCCGACGTGGGTTCGATCATCGAAGCCTTCGCCTCCGAGCACGCGATGGTCAAGGTCGGTACCGTTATCGATCCGGACATGCGCGACGAGCTGCACGTAACCGTGGTTGCCACCGGTCTGGGCGCGAAAATCGAGAAGCCTGTGAAGGTCATCGACAACACCGTTCACACCTCCATGGCTGCCGCTCAGGTGCAACAACCGGCTCCCGCCCGTCAGGAAGCGCCAGCGGTGAACTACCGTGACCTGGACCGTCCGACCGTCATGCGCAACCAGGCTCAGGCCGGTGCTGCGACTGCCGCGAAGATGAATCCGCAAGATGATCTGGACTACCTGGACATCCCGGCTTTCCTGCGTCGTCAGGCTGATTGATGGAATGTATCAGGGCTATGAAGGTGATTGGTGTTCAGCAAAGGCATGGTCTGCTATCATCGCCAGCCTTTGTTGATACCAGTTCGCAATTTGCGCTGAAGCGGCCCAAGCCATGATTAAACAACGCACACTGAAAAATATTATCCGTGCCACAGGTGTAGGCCTGCACTCCGGGGAGAAGGTCTACCTGACCCTCAAGCCTGCGCCTGTCGACACTGGCATTGTGTTTTGTCGCGCTGACCTCGACCCTGTGGTGCAGATTCCTGCCCGCGCGGAAAACGTCGGTGAAACCACTATGTCGACGACGCTGATTAACGGCGACGTCAAAGTGGACACGGTAGAGCACTTGCTCTCGGCCATGGCTGGCCTGGGCATCGATAACGCCTACGTCGAGCTCTCCGCGTCCGAAGTCCCGATCATGGACGGTAGCGCAGGACCTTTCGTATTCCTGATTCAATCGGCAGGCCTGGAAGAACAGGACGCCGCCAAGAAATTCATCCGCATCCTGCGTGAAGTGACAGTGGAAGACGGCGACAAGCGCGCCACTTTCGTCCCTTTCGAAGGGTTCAAGGTGAGCTTCGAGATCGATTTCGATCACCCGGTTTTCCGGGACCGCACCCAAAGTGCAAGCGTGGATTTTTCCAGCACTTCGTTCGTAAAAGAAGTCAGCCGCGCCCGTACTTTCGGTTTCATGAGTGACATCGAGTACCTGCGCAAGCACAACCTCGCACTCGGCGGCAGCGTTGAAAACGCGATCGTGGTCGATGCCGATGGCGTACTGAACGAAGACGGCCTTCGCTATGAAGACGAATTCGTGAAGCACAAGATCCTCGATGCAATTGGCGACCTGTACCTGCTGGGCAATAGCCTGATTGGTGAGTTCAAGGGCTTCAAGTCCGGCCACGCACTGAACAACCAGCTGCTGCGCAAGTTGATTGAGCAGACAGATGCCTGGGAAGTCGTGACGTTCGAAGACGCCAGCACCGCACCAATCTCTTACATGCGCCCGGTTGCGGCGGTGTAAGTAAAAAACCTCTCTAGTTTTTTGAAGGCCACCTTTGGGTGGCCTTTTTTTATGCCTGTTTTCAGGACGCCACCACCACTCGATTCCGGCCACCTTCCTTGGCCTGATACAGCGCTTTGTCCGCTGCAAACATCAACTGCTCCAGACTGATTTCGCTCGCCGCTGTCCAGGTGCTGATACCGATGCTCACGGTCATCGGCACTTCATCCCCCTCCAGGCGCGGTAACTGTTCCACCGCCGCCCGCACATGCTCGGCAATCTGTTGCGCGCCGACGCTGTCGGTTTCGGCCAGGATCACCGAGAACTCTTCACCGCCATAACGTGCCACCAGATCCGCCGGGCGCCGCACATTGGCGCTAATCACTTTGGCCAGTTCACGCAGTGCCTGATCCCCGGCCTGATGGCCATGCCGGTCGTTGAATGCCTTGAAGTGATCGGCATCGACCATCAGCACCGACAGTGCCTTGCCCGAGCGCTGGGCACGAAACCATTCGTGTCGCAGCGCCTGATCGAGCATCCGCCGGTTGGCGACGCCGGTCAGGGCATCGGTGGCCGCCAGTTGCGCCAGTTCTCGTTCGGCCCGTTGCCGCAGGCGCAGCTCCCGGGCCAGCAGCCAGGTCAGCCATAACAGGCCGAGGCAAAGCACACCGGTGGCACCGCTGATCAGAATCGCCGTGCGCTTCCACGCCCCGAACACTTCATCGCTCGACAGCGCAACGATGACTGTCAGCGGCAGGTTGCCGACCTGAGAGTAGGTGTAAAGCCGTTGCTGGTGATCCATGCTCGAAATGCTGCTGAAACTGCCATTGCCGCTGCGGTCGCGCAGAATCCGCACCACATTGGGACGGGCGGCAAAACTCTTGCCGATCGAATCGCTTTGCAGATAGGGCTTCTGGGCCAGCAGGATACCGTCGTTGTTGATGATGTTCAGCGTGCTGTCGACGCCGATGTCGAGGCTGTTGAACAACTGGTCGAAGTAATCGAGCTTCATCGAAGCGACCGCCACACCCAGGAATTCACCGGTGTCCGAAGAGATGCGCCGGCTGAAGCTGACACGCCACTGGTTGGCGTCGTCGCAGTCGCAACGTGGCTTGAACGGGCGGCTGATGTACATGCCGGTGTCGCGGTTGAAGGCGTGGGCGAGAAAGTAATCGCGGTCGGCGAAATTGCCCGGCAGCGGTTCGACCCGCGAGGAGTCGGCGATGACCTCGCCATGTTTGTCGAGCAGCAGGATGTCGCCCTTGAAGCGCGCCGTCGTCGAGCGGTCGAACAGCGCCAGGTGACGAATCTGCGGTGACACGCTTTTCAGGTCATCGCGCTGGGCCGCTGCGATCAGCCCTTGCAGGGTCAGGTCGTACAGCTCAACGGTGCGCAACACATCGGCATCGATGAGTTGGGCGATGGTGGTGGCACTGCGCGTTGCCGATTCCTGAGCGTTGGCGTGCTCACGAATCAGCAAAAAAGTGACGATGCACACAATCGCGATGACGCTCAGCAGACTGCCGAGGATCAACAGCAACTCGGGGCGTCCGGTCTTGCCCGCAACGGGTGGGGTACGGCTCGCGATCATGGTTGGGTTATCGGTTGAAGAGTCTTCTAAGCGTAGTTGTACAAACGTCGCTGCCGCACACGCAAGAAAAAGGCCAGCGCATAAGGCTGGCCTTCTTACTGTAGCGCCGATCTTAGAAGACGTTGATCGGGTAGTCGATGATCACGCGGTATTCATCTGTGTCCGTATCCAGCGCGCCGTAACCGTTGCCGCCACGGTTGGTGGCCCATTGCAGACGTACCGCCAGGTCTTTGGCCTGGCCGCTCTGCACCACGTACTTGAGGTCGATGTCACGTTCCCAGTGCTTGGCGTTGCGACCTTCGGCGCTGTACCACGTGGCGTAGCCTTTGCTGTCCGGGTCGACCTTGGTCAGGTCCAGCGTGCCGCGCGAGTAGGACACGGCCGAAGTCAGACCCGGCATGCCGAGACCAGCGAAGTCGTAGGCGTACTTGAGTTTCCACGAGCGCTCATTCGGGCCGTTGAAGTCCGAGTACTGCTGGGAGTTGTCGAGGTAGATGCTGTCGCCCTGGCTGATGTAGTCGAACGGCGTGTTGCCGTTGACCCGCTGGTACGCGGCGGTGACGCTGTGGCTGCCGATGCCGACGGTGAAATGCAGGCTGTAGGTGTTGTTGTCGATGTTGCCCAGCAACGCGTCGCCGGTGTCCTGCGTGTGATAGAAGTGCAGGCCCGGGTTGAGGGTCACCAGATCATTCAGCGCCCAGGTGTAGTCGAGGTCGTAGTAGTACTGGTTCCAGATGTCCTTCAGCTCGGAAGCATAAAGGCTACTGGTCAGGCCTTCGACGCCGCTCCAGGCCACGCCGGCCCAGTTCAGGTGCTGGCTGTCATCGTGCTCGGCGAGCGTGCCGTAAGAGGTGCCGATGCGTTTGTGACCGCTCTGGTTGTACGGTTTGGTGAAACTGGCCTGGCCACCTTCGATCATCCAGCCGTCGAAGCTGTGGTTGGTCAGGCTGACGCCACGGAAGGTCTGCGGCAGCATGCGGCTTTCACCGCCGGCGATCACCGGGTTGGTGAGGAACAGGTCACCGGCCTTCAGTTCGGTATCGAACGCACGCATTTTCAGCGTGCCACCCGCGGTGGAGAACGAGCCCGGCGCTTTGCCGTTGCCGTCGCTGACCGGCAGGATGCTGGAGTTGTCCGTACCGCCACCACCGTCGAGTTTCAGACCGAGCATGGCGTGGGCATCAATGCCGAAACCGACCGTGCCTTCGGTGTAGCCCGACTGGAATTTGCCGAGGAAACCCTGGCCCCACTCGATGTTGTCGTCCGTCTGCTGCAGGCGGTTACGGTTCATGTAGTAGTTGCGGGCATTGAGGTTGAGGCTCGAGCCTTCGACGAAGCCTTCTTTCTCGGGTTCGGCGGCGTGGGCGGCGGGGGCAATCGTTGCGGCAATTGCAATGAACAGCGGGGTGAAGCGAACTGGGTAACGCACGTGCGGTAAAGCTCCTTGGGTCAACTGACACTTCAATGTCTTGAGGTGCGGGATGTTTCTAATTGTAAGAGACGAACCTGTCCGCTTGCACACCACAACGAAAAAAGGCCGCTGAAAGTCAGCGGCCTGGAAGGACGACGGTTGAACGGGAAGAGCCAAACAACCGCGTCGAGGGAAACGTTGCGTAGTGCGCGATTCAGCTGTCTTTCTCGGCTGCCTGAACCTTGGAAGTTGCGGCCTGAGGGGCTTGCGTGGCGTCTTGGGCCTTGGCCATCACGTCTGCCTGATACTGCTCGAATGCCTGGGCGCGAGCGGCGTTTTGCGCTACGAACGACTGCGATTCTTCAGCCATCGCCATCGGCGACAGGATCAATGAGGACAAAACGAAAGCGCTGGCAATACCCATACTGTTGGACATCTTGAAAACCTTCTTGCTTGGCAAGTGCTGTTTGGTGCGGGCAAAGATAAGGTTGCCGGGCGTTGGGAAACAGCGTGATTTTCATAAATGACTGTTGCGGGAATGGCAACGATCCAGATCCTCAGACCGGGAGGTGAATGCCAAAAGTGTTCATTCCGCGATCACTGCGCACAAACACATCCCCGCCATGCATCAGCGCAATCGCCTTGACGATCGCCAGCCCCAGACCATGGTTGTTGCCGCTGTTGCTGCGCGACGCATCGACCCGGTAGAAGCGTTCGAACAAGCGCGGCAAATGCTCGCTGGCAATCGGTGAGCCAGGGTTGGCCACGCCGATGCTGACCTGATGTTCCTCGACCGTGATCTGCACTTCGATCACCTGTCCTGGCGCGGTGTGTTGCACTGCGTTGCTTAGCAGATTGATCAACGCCCGGCGCAAATGAGCGATCTCGATCTGCACCTGCGCGTCGCCGCTCACTCGTACTTCGACCTGTGCATCTTCGAGGATGAAATCGAGGTATTCGAGGGTGGTCGCCACTTCATCGGCGAGTGACGTCGAGGTCAGTTTGGTGGCCTTGCTGCCCTGGTCGGCACTGGCCAGAAACAGCATGTCGTTGATGATCGAGCGCAGGCGTTCCAGCTCTTCGAGGTTGGATTGCAGCACTTCGAAATAATGTTCGGCAGAACGCCCGCGAGTGAGGGCAACCTGGGTCTGGCCGATCAGGTTGGTCAGCGGTGAGCGCAGCTCATGGGCCACGTCAGCGTTGAACGATTCCAGCCGTGAGTAGGCTTGTTCAACCCGCTCCAGTGTCGAGTTGAACGAGTCGACAAACTGTTCCAGTTCCGGTGGCAACGGCGACAGACGCAGGCGTCCGGCCCGCAGCGGCGGTGCCAGGCGTTGCGCCTCGTGGGACAGCTTGATCAGTGGCTTGAGGCCGATCCGCGCCACCCAGTAACCCAATGCCGAAGCCAGCAGCACGCCGACAATCGCCAGGCCGATCAAGGCGATAAGAAGGTTGTGCTGGGTCTGGTGAAAGGTCTCGGTGTCGATGCTGATCATGAAGCGCAGGGGCGGGCGTTGGTCCTTGGCCGGCAGTTCGGTCAGCAGCACTTTCAGCGGGTAATCATGGTTGGGCAGTTGCAGGTCGCGCATGCCCAGGGGGCCTTGGGCAAAGGCGCGGATCATGGCGTCCGGCTGGCCATATTCATAACCCGGGTCACCGCTCACCACCCAGAAGCGGATGCGTTTGTCTTCTTCGCCGAGCAAGTTCAGTTTGGCGTTGATCTTCACCCAATGTTCGGGAGTGCCGAATCGGTTGAGTGCCGACTCCAGCACGCTATAACGCGCGTCCAGCTCGGCTTCCGGCAGCAGCCCCAAGCCCTTGTCCACCTGCTGATACAGCGCGCCGCCGATCAACAGAAACACCAGCAGCGCCACCAGCGTGAACATCCCGCTCAAGCGCAGCGCAATCGAATTACTGGACACCACGGCTCTCCAGCACATAACCCATGCCACGGATGGTGTGCAGCAGTTTCTCGTCGAACGGCCCGTCGAGCTTGGCCCGCAGACGCTTGATCGCGACTTCGACAACGTTGGCGTCGCTGTCGAAATTGATGTCCCAGACCATCTCGGCAATCGCGGTTTTCGACAGGATTTCGCCCTGACGCCGGGCCAGCACGCTGAGCAGCGAAAACTCCTTGGCGGTCAGGTCCAGTCGCGTGCCGGCGCGGGTGGCCTTGCGGCTGATCAAATCTATCCACAGGTCGGCGATGCTCACTTGCACCGGTTCATGGCCGCCACTGCGACGGGTCAGCGCTTGCAGGCGCGCCACCAGTTCGAGGAAGGAAAACGGCTTGCCGAGGTAATCGTCGGCGCCGTCGCGCAAACCACGGATCCGGTCTTCAACCCGTTCGCGGGCGGTGAGCATGATCACCGGCGTCTGCTTGCGCGCACGCAACGCGCGCAGTACGCCGAAGCCGTCGAGGCCCGGCAGCATCACGTCGAGGACGATCACCGCGTAGTCGCTTTCCAGCGCCAGGTGCAGGCCCTCGATGCCGTCGCGAGCCAGATCCACGGTGTAACCCTGTTCCGTCAGGCCGCGGTGCAGATAGTCCGCGGTTTTCTCTTCGTCTTCGATAATCAGAACGCGCATGACCCGCCTCAGTCTGTCGTTGCCAGCGCCGCGACGGGCGATGGTTTGGGCTTGTGGAACAGCCGCTCAAGCCACAAGTATATGACCGGTGTGGTGAACAGCGTCAGCATCTGGCTGACCAGCAAGCCGCCCACGACCGCGATCCCCAGCGGCTGGCGCAGTTCGGCGCCGGTGCCGTAGCCGAGCATCAGCGGCAGCGCGCCGAGCAGGGCGGCGAGGGTGGTCATGATGATCGGCCGGAACCGCGTGATACACGCCTCGAAAATCGCGTCCTGCGGTGACAGCCCGCGATGACGCTGCGCTTCGAGGGCGAAGTCGATCATCAGGATGCCGTTCTTCTTGACGATACCGATCAGCAGCACCAGCCCGATCAGCGCCATGATCGAAAAGTCCTGGCCGCAGATCCACAGCATGATCACCGCGCCAAGGCCCGCTGCCGGCAAGGTCGAGATGATTGTCAGCGGGTGGACGAAGCTTTCATAAAGCACACCAAGGATGATGTACACCGCCACCAGCGCCGCCAGAATCAGCCACGGCTGGCTGGCCAGTGAACTCTGGAACGCCTGGGCCGCGCCCTGGAAGTTGCCGCTGATCGCGGTCGGCATGCCGATCTCGGCCTTGGCCTGATTGAGCAGGATCACCGCGTCACCCAATGCCACGCCGGGCGCCAGGTTGAACGACAGGTTGGCGGCCGGGAACATGCCGTCGTGGGCAATCGACAGTGGGCCGATGGTCGGTGCATCGAATCGGGCCAGCGCCGACAGCGGCACCATTTCCCCGCTCAGCGGTGAGCGCAAGTAGAAGTAGTTGAGGCTTTCGGCCTTGCCGCGCTGTTTGGTGTCCAGCTCCAGAATCACGTTGTACTGGTTGACCTGGGTCTGGAACTCGTTGATCTGCCGTTGCCCGAACGCGTCGTACAGCGCCTCGTCGACATCACTCGCCGTCAGGCCGAAACGCGCAGCGGCGCTGCGGTCGATGCTGATGTGGGTGATGCTGCCGCCCAGTTGCAGGTCGTTGGAAATATCACGGAACGCCGGGTTGCTGCGCAGCTTTTCGGTGAGTTTCTGAGTCCAGGTGGCGAGGGTCGGCCCGTCGTTGCTCTTGAGCACATATTGATACTGCGCACGGCTCGGGCCGGAGCTGAGGTTGATGTCCTGGCCGGCGCGCAGGTAAAGCACGATGCCGGGGACTTTCATCAGTTGCGGACGGATGCGGTCGATGAACTGGCTGGCCGAAACGTCGCGATCACCGCGTTTTTTCAGAGCAATCCAGAAGCGGCCGTTGGCGATGGTCTGGTTGCTGCCGGACACGCCCACCGAATGAGAAAACGCCTGCACGGCCGGGTCGGCGGCGACGATTTCGGCCATCGCCAGGTGTTTTTTCACCATGTCGCTGTAGGAAATGTCCGCGGCGGCTTCCGTCGTACCGAGGACGAAGCCGGTGTCCTGCACCGGGAAGAACCCTTTAGGGATAAAGATGTAACCACCGATGGCCATCGCTACAGAAACACCGAACACCGCGATCATCAGTTTCTGGTGGGCGAGGGCGCGGCGCAGGCCTTTTTCGTACCAGCCGAGCAGGCGCTCGCTGAACCCCGGTTTGTCATGGGCGTGATGCACCGGTTTGCGCATGAACAGCGCTGCGAGCGTTGGCGCCAACGTCAACGACACCACCACGGAAATCATGATGGTCGAAGTCGCCGTCAGGGCGAACTCCTTGAACAACCGTCCGACCACGCCGCCCATGAACAGCAACGGAATGAACGCGGCCACCAGCGAGAAACTGATCGAGACCACGGTGAAACCGATCTCGCCGGCGCCCTTGACCGCCGCTTCGCGCATGCTGTCGCCGGCCTCCAGATGACGGTGAATGTTCTCCACCACCACGATCGCATCGTCGACCACAAACCCGACCGCCACCACAATCGCAACCAGCGTCAGGTTGTTCAGGCTGAAACCGAGTAAATACATCAAGGCGAAACTGGCGGTCAGCGATACGCCGAGCACCGCCGACACAATCATCGTCGCGGACAACTGGCGCAGGAACAGCGCCATCACCGCCACCACCAGCAGGATCGCGATCAGCAGGGTGATTTCCACTTCATGCAGGGAGGCACGAATGGTCTGGGTGCGGTCGATCAGCACTTTGACCTGCACCGAGGCCGGCAGCATGGCTTCGAGGCCGGGCAGGGCGGCTTGAATGCGGTCCACCGTCTCGACGATGTTGGCCCCCGGCTGGCGGGAGATCACCAGGTTCACCCCCGGTTGATCGCCGGCCCACGCTTGCACGTAGGCATCTTCCGAACCGTTGACGACTTTGGCGACATCTTTCAGGTGAACCGGGGCGCCATCCTTGTAGGAAACGATGAGCTGGCTGTATTCCTCAGGGTGGAACAACTGGTCGTTGGTCGACAGCGTGGAAATGCTCGACTCGCCGTACAGCGCACCTTTGGCGAGGTTGAGGCTGGTCTGCTGGATCGCCAGACGAATGTCGGCGAGGGTCAGGCCGATGGCGGCCAGTTTGTCCGCCGAGGCTTGTACACGAATCGCCGGACGTTGCTGACCGGTAATGTTGATCTGGCCTACACCGTCGATCTGACTGATCTGACGCGACAGCAGGGTTTCCACCAGGTCACTGAGTTCGGTACCGGGCATCTGGGTCGAGCTGACGCTGAGGATCAACACCGGGCTGTCGGCCGGGTTGACCTTCTTCCAGGTCGGCAGGGTCGGCATGTCTTTCGGCAGTTTGCCGGCGGCGGTGTTGATCGCGGCCTGCACTTCCTGGGCGGCGGTGTCGATGCTCTTGTCGAGGGTGAATTGCAGGGTCAGCAGGCTGGAGCCCAGCGCACTGCTGGAGGTCATCTGGGTCATGCCGGGGATGGCGCTGAATTGCACCTCCAGCGGCGTGGCCACGGACGAGGCCATGGTGTCCGGGCTGGCGCCGGGCAGTTGCGCGGAGACCTGGATCGTCGGAAATTCCGCTTCCGGCAACGGGGCAATCGGCAGGCGCGGGAAGGCAATCACCCCGACCAGCACCAATGCGATGGTCAGCAGAATCGTCGCCACCGGGTGATCAATGCACCAGGTCGAAACGCCTTTGTGCTGCTTCATGGCTTGGGCTCCGCTTGCACCACCTGCGGCGGCTCGCTCATGACCTGCACGGTCGAACCGGGTTTGAGCCGTGACTGGCCGTCACTGACCAATACGTCGCCGGGTTTCACGCCCTTGATGATGTCCTGACCGCTGCCCTGGTAAACCATTTGCACCTGAACGGCTTCCACCTTGTCGCCGTTGACCCGGTATACAAAGTGTTGATCCAGTCCCCGTTGTACGACAGTGGGCGGGACCACCAGCGCATCTTTATCCAGTGCTGTCTGAATTTTTACCGTCACCAGCAGGCCGGGCCAGAGCTTCTGATTGGGGTTGTCGAATTCGGCCTTGGCGCGAATGGTGCCGGTGTTGGCGTTGATCTGGTTGTCGATCAGGGTCAGGTGACCTTCGCCGAGCAGGTTGCCGGTTTCGCCGTCGGTGTCGGCGCCGATGTACGCCTTGACCTGTGCGCGCTGCGGATCGCTGATCAGGCCCTGCAGGGTCGGCAGCATTTGCTGCGGCAGGGAAAACTCGACGGCGATCGGGTCGATCTGGGTCACGGTGAACAGACCCTGGGTGTCGGTCATGCGCAGGAAGTTGCCTTCGTCGACCGTGCGAATCCCGACGCGGCCGGTGACCGGGGAGCGAATCTGGGTGTAGGAAAGTTGTACCTGCGCTGCGTCAATCGAAGCCTGGTTGCCTTGGGCGGTGGCTTTGAGCTGGTTGACCAGTGCCTGTTGCTGGTCGTAGGTCTGCTTCGATACACCGTCGTCGACGCTGAGCAGTTTGTAGCGCTTGAGGTTGACCAGCGCCACTTGCAGTTGCGCCTGGCTTTCGCCCAATTGTGCCCGGGCCTGGTCGAGGCTGGCGCGGATCGAGCGGTCGTCGATGGTGGCGAGCAGGTCGCCCTGTTTGACCAGTTGACCCTCTTTGACCAGAAGTTTGGTGAGGATGCCGTCGATCTGCGGTCGCACCACGACGCTGTGCAGCGAGAGGACCGAGCCGATGCCGCTGGTGTAGCGGGGGACATCTTTTTCGCTGACGGCGACGACCCTGACCGGGATGGCGGTGGGGGCGGCGAGTTTGGCCGGTGCGGGTTTTATCGCGTACCACAGGCCAGCGGCTGCGAGGGCGATCAGCAGGGTGGCGAGCAGGGCCTTTTTCTTCTGGATTTGCATGCTTGTGGGGCGCCAGGGGGACGGGGTTTGGGCAGGTTGGTTCTTTATAAACTTGTTTGGGGGTCAGGAGGGTGACGGCTAGCTGACGGCGCTGTCAGTTTCGGCTTTTGGCTTGGCGGCCTTTGGGCCGGCCAGGCTTTGGGTGTTCTTTGTGAATATCCGTTTCTGCGGGTGCTGCCGCTGGCGGTTTCGCCCTTACGGCGAGTCCCTTTTTCAAACGCCAAAAAGGAACCAAAAGGCTGGGCCCCGGCGTACGGCGCCTCGCTGTGGCTCGGCGTTCCTTCGTTCCGGGATTCATCCGGGGGCATCGCCTACGGTTTGCTTCGCTGCACCTCCTCTCGATGTGTTTGGCTTCGCCAAACGGCGCTACGCGCCTACCCCCGGATGAATCCCTCCACTCAGCCTGCCGAAGGGGCCGGTACGTCAAAAGCGGTACTTGAGCTAACGCTCATCGTGTTGAGTGGTGAGGAGCAGGGTGGTGGTGGTGGTGGTGGTGGTGGTGGTGGTGGTGGCGATCTCTGGATTTTCATCTTTCCCGGCCCGCGCCATCTACGCTTCTAAAGATCCGCCCCCACCAGCGGATACACGGTGTACGGCCCTGACGCCATTGGGGTGGGTCTTTCGGGAGTGTCTTTGCCATGAAGTTGAATATCGCGATATCGGCTGGGCTTGTTTTGCTTCCGCTTTGTGTCTTTGCCGCGCCGCAGACGAGTTCCGGTGAGATCCGGTTCAGCGGGCGGATTGTCGATTCCGGTTGTGAGGTGGGGCGTGTCGGGGCGTTGGGTTCGAAGGCGTCGCGGCAGGTTGAGGTCAAGCCTGGCCTGACGCTTGATGTCGATTCCTATCGCAATGCGTGCAGTCATGAGGCGTTGCCGTTGTCCGTCACGTATGAGGCGCTGAAGACTTCGAGCGACAAGGGCATTGTCACCATCAGTTATCTGTAGGCCGTTCGGCGTGCCGTGTAAATCTTCAGGTGCCGATATTGGGCGCGCGGGTATACTGCGCGCCTTCGCGGCTCACTGTTCGGGCCCGACTTTTTGCTTTGCGGAGCTTTTATGACTTCCCCGACCCAACCGCCAGTTGATGACGCTATCAGCGACGTCACGGCCGAGCATGCTGAAACCAACGAAACCAAAGCCAAGATCCCGGCCTTCAAGTTCCCGTTCAAACCAGGTGACCTGGCCGCTGCCAAAGCGGCCAAGCAGCCGCAGTTCAAGGGCAAAGACGGTGACCGTCATGCCAAGATCCCGGGCGTCGCTCCGTCGGGCACTCGCCGTTCGATGGGCAAGCGCTGATTCACTCCCGCCTCGGCCGTCGCTGTGATTTTCGATCACAGTGATGGCTAAGTGCTCAGTTCCTGAGCCAGATCAACGTTTAACCAGTTAGTGCGCTTAGAGTCAGCAGCCCTGCCGACTCTTTCCAATAAAACGAGCGCGCTTTCCATGAAGATCAATCTCCCGGTGACCGGGCGCAATGTCGATGTTGCGCCGGATGCGAACATTCTCTCGACCACCGATCTGACCAGCGCGATCACCTACGCCAACGACGACTTCATCAAGATCAGCGGTTACAGCCGTGACGAGCTGCTGGGCACGCCGCATAACCTGTTGCGTCATCCGGACATGCCGGCGCAGGCGTTTGCCCATATGTGGCAGACGCTCAAGCGCGGGCGGTCGTGGATGGGGCTGGTGAAGAATCGTTGCAAGAACGGTGATCACTATTGGGTCAGTGCCTATGTCACGCCGGTCACGCAGAACGGTGCGGCGGTGGAGTTTCAGTCGGTGCGTACCCGGCCGGATGCGCGGCAGGTCGCTGCGGCAGAGCGGGCTTACGCGCAGTTGCGCGGGGAGCGGGTGTCGCGTTGGCAGCGGCTGCCGGTGTTGGGGTTGCGGGCGCGGATCATGGCGTTGACCAGTTCGGTGCTGGTGGTGGTACTGGGGATTGAAGCCTGGCTGCGGCCGGAGTCCATGGGCATCGAAGCCGCTGCGCTGGTGGCCGGCAGTGGCGCGTGTGCGCTGGGCGTGGGCTGGTTGCTGCGGCCGCTGGAGCGACTGACCGAACGGGCGCGGCTGATTGCCGACAATCCGTTGAGCCAGGGCATTTATACCGGGCGGCGGGATCAGTTCGGGCAGATCGAGTTCGCCTTGCAGATGCTCGAAGCCCAGGTCGGCGCGGTGGTCGGGCGGATCGGTGATGCGTCGCAACGGCTGGCCGGGCATGCCGCGCAACTGGTCGATCATCTGCACAGCAGTCATACCAGTACGCTGGCGCAGCAGGCGGAAACCGATCAGGTGGCGGCGGCGATTCATCAGATGGCGGCCAGTGTGGCCGAGGTTGCCAGCCATGCGCAGCAGGCGTCGGTGGCGGCGGATATGGCGGGGACGGAAACCCGTGAAGGTCATCTGTTGGTCGGCGAGAGTCGCAGTGCGGTGTTGCGGCTGGCCGAGGAGTTGGGGCGGGCGACCGAGGTGATTCATCAGCTCGAAGGTCACAGCAGCGAGATTTCCGGAGTGCTGGAGGTGATCCGCAGCATCGCCGAGCAGACCAATCTGCTGGCGCTCAACGCGGCGATCGAAGCTGCGCGGGCCGGGGATGCCGGGCGTGGGTTTGCGGTGGTGGCCGATGAGGTGCGGGGTCTGGCCCAGCGCACTCAGCAGTCGACCAACGAGATTCAGCGGATGATCAGCACCCTGCAAAACGGTGCGCGGGATGCGGTGCTGGTGATGCAGCAGAGCAGCGAGCATGTGGATAACAGCGTCGAACAGGCGCAGCGTGCGGCACGGGCATTGGACGGGATCAGTGGGCGGGTCGAGCAGATCACCGAGATGAGCCTGCAGATTGCTGCCGCAGTCGAAGAGCAGAGCGCGGTGAGCGAGGACATCAACCGCAACATCGTCAGTATTCGCACGGCGTGTGAACTGACGGTGGACGAAGGGCGCCAGAGCCAGCTCAACTCACAGGACGTGGCGGGGCTGGCGGGGGATTTGCGTTCGCTGGCGCGGGAGTTCTGGGGGCGACGGCAGGGATCCTAGGCCGCGCGCAGGGAAATGAACGCGTAAGTCTGCGGCGGCTCGGTGACCACGTGTGCACCCGCCGCCAGCACTTGCCCGGCGACATCATCACCGGAGAGGTGAAACAGCCATTCACTGGACACTTCGCTCAATGGCTGCGCGGTGACCTGATCGATGACCGAGGCAAACACGCCCATGTCCGGCAGGTACGCGGTAAACCCGTCGCCCTTGAGTGCGGTGGTGCGGATCCCAAGTTGTCCGCAAATCGCATCCTTGGTCCGGATGTCATCGCGATCCGCCTGACGGGAGCGCTGGATCAGCGTCACCAGTTCCTGATCCACCAATTCACCACCGACGATCAGTTCCGGTCCCTGTTCCCACGATTCCGGCGGGCAGTCCTTGGCAGCCGGGTTCAGCGGAATGTGCGGATTGATTTCGGCGGGATAGATGCGACACACCAGCGGCCGGCGCTCGTAGATGCGGCACAGCTTGTCTTCGTCAAGATTCCGGCAGGGACCGACGTTGTAGGCGGCGAAGGTGATCGCCACATGGGCGTCGGAGTTTCCGCTGCGTACTACCGCCGAACGACGCTGCGCATGCTCACGCTGCTGTTCCGGCAGGCCCAGGCCGTTGGCGAGAAATGCCTCCACCAACACGATCACCTGACCGCCGTCAGCCGCCCACATACGGGCTTCGGCCAGCGTGAGAGGCACGTGGTGATCGGTGCAGCATTTGCCGCAACCTACGCAGGAAAACGTCGTATTCATTGAGCGGGCGATCTTCAATCAGGGTGTGAAACGGCGACGTAAAGCCGCCATGCAGGCCTGGGTTGAAGCAAGTTGTGCGCCATTCACTCAGGGCTTGGCGGTCGGGCGGATCGAGTCCCATTCGGTGACGAACGCGGTTTTCGACTTTTTGTTGTACAGGCACAACTCGGTGCCTTGCTGGCCCTTCATGTGTTTTTGCGGGTACTGGCCTTGCAGCAATAGTGCGGTGTAACCGACGCGGTCGTCGAATTGCGCGGCATTGCCGACCGGTTTGGCGTCTTTCAGGCCGCTGGCCTTGGTGCAGCTGGCGAGTACGGCTTTGTCATGGGCGGCCCAGGCATCGGGGCTGGAAGCGTGGGCAAACGGGGCAATGAGACAAAGCACGGAGAGGGCGAGACGTTTCATGGTTCGGGCATCCTTGGAGGTTTGATCGCCAGGGTTTGAGTATGCCGCAGGATTTTAGTTTGTCAGTCCGGCACCAATTCCCGGCGGACCACATACATTCCGGACGTTTCGTACAAGCTCTGCGCCCGACGGTTGTCTTCCAGCACCTTCAGATCGACAAAGCCTTCGCGCCGATCCTGAAACACCTTGAATGCATGAAGCAGCAGCGCCCGACCCAATCCACGACCCTGAGCGCGGGGATGCACCACCAGATTCTTGATGTAGGAACTGGTCCAGCATTGCGCCACGCCGAGGACGCCGTCTGCATCGCTGGCGATGAAGCACAATGCGGGATCGTATTCCGGATCGTTTTCAAACTGCTGTTGCCAGACGTCCAGCGCCGATACCCGGCCGCCACCTTCGCGGTAACCGATTTGCATCAGTTCATGCACGGCGGGCGCCCGTTCGGCGCTATAGGTCGTGAGTTCGATGCCATTCGGCCACTCGATGGCCGGCACGTCCTGGCTCAGGTCGCGCCGCATCAGAAAACAGAACGTTTCGCTCAAGGCTCAGTGTCCGTGGGCGGCGACGTGTTTGGCCGCTTCGATCAGGCAGTGGGTCAGCTCTGGCGAAGAGAACTTGGTCAGCACGCCGTTGGCGCCGGCGAGACGGGCCTTTTCGCTGTTCATCGCGCTGTCCAGCGAGGTGTGCAGCAGCACGTAGAGGTGGGCGAAGTCCGGGGTCTCGCGCAGAGTCCGGGTGAAGGCGTAGCCGTCCATCTCGGACATTTCGATGTCGGAGACGATCAGGTTGATCTGCTGCGCCGTGCCTTGCAGGTCCAGCAGGCAGTCGATGGCTTCCTTGGCGCTGCGGGCGGTGTGGCATTGCAGGCCGAGGTTGCGCAGGGTGTGCACCGATTGCTGGAGCGCCACCTGGCTGTCGTCGACCACCAGAATCCGCGCGTTGCCCAGCACTTCGGCGTCTTCCATGCTCAGGTCGGTCGGGGCCATCTCGATTTGCGCCGGGGCGATACTGTGGATGACCTTCTCGATGTCCAGCACCTGCACCAGAGTGCCGTCGACCGAGGTCACCCCGGTGATGTAGGCGCGGGAACCGCCGGAGCCGAACGGCGGCGGTTTGATGTCGGTGGTCAGGCAATGCACGATCTTGCTCACCGCCTGCACGTGCAGACCCTGTTTCGAACGGCTGACATCGGTGACGATCAGGCAGCCGCCGTTCGGGTCTTCCAGCGGACGCTCACCGATGGCACGGCTCAGGTCGATCACCGACAGCGAAGCACCGCGCAGGGTGGCGATGCCTTTGACGTGCGGGTGCGACTCCGGCAGCTTGGTCAGCGGCGGGCAGGGGATGATTTCACTGACTTTCAGCAGGTTGATCGCCATCAGCTTGCCGCTGCGCAAGGTAAACAGCAGAAGCGAAAGTGAATCTGCGCGGGCTTTGTTGGAAGACATAAAAACCTTCTGTGGAAAAAAGGTGATGGGCGAGGGTGGAAATCGCCGAAAACTATTGATGCCGGGTTATCGACTTGTAACCGGCAGGCTTTAGGGATTCTGGCGCCAATCCGACGGCGGGACTGTCATTTCATCCCCAACCGCTTGGCCATGCGCCCCAGATTCGCCCGGTCCAGCCCCAGTTCACGCGCGGCGCTGGCCCAGTTGTCTCGATGACGCTCAAGTGCTGCGCTGATCAACTGCCGCTGATATTGCTCGGTGGCTGCGCGCAGATCCCCGGAAATCAACGGCATCGCGACGACGGCACTGGCCGGCTCCGGCGAGTTATCCACAACCTCACGCGGCAGGTCGAGATCCATCGCGCTCAGGCTGAGAATCTTCGGCCGCACCTTGCAGTTGCCCAGCGCCTTCAGCGCGCTGCGGCCGATCAGGTGTTCCAGTTCCCGTACGTTGCCCGGCCAAGTGTAGGCAAGCAGCGCTTCCTGCGCGTCGCTGTTCAGGCGCAGGCTGTTGAGGCCCATGCGCGAGCGGTTCTGTTCCAGGAAGTAACCGCTGAGCAGCAGCACATCGCGGCCCCGGTCTCTCAGCGCCGGGACCCGCAACGGGTACACGCTCAGACGATGATAGAAGTCGGCGCGGTAGCGACCGCTGCGCACTTCTTCGGCCAGGTCGCGGTTGGTCGCGGCGATCAGGCGCACATCGACCTGGTGTTCCTTGTCCGAACCCAGACGCTGCAACTGGCCGCTCTGCAAAACCCGCAACAACTTGGCCTGGACGGTCAGCGACAACTCGCCGACCTCATCGAGAAACAGTGTGCCGCCATTGGCCAGTTCGAACTTGCCCCGCCGGTCGCTGGTGGCGCCGGTGAAGGCGCCGCGCACGTGGCCGAACAGTTCGCTTTCCACCAGGGTGTCCGGAAGGGCCGCGCAGTTGAGGCTGATGATCGGCTTGTCGGCACGCTTGGAAGCGGCGTGGATCGCCTGGGCCACCAGCTCCTTGCCGACCCCGGTTTCGCCGGTGATCAGCACGGTCAAGTCGCTGCCGCCGACCAGATTGATCTCTTCCACCAGCCGTTTGTGGGCCTTGCTCTGGCCGATCATTTCGCGATTCTGCTGGCCGCTGGCCTGGCGATACACCTCGGCGCGCTGGTGTTCGTCCTCGGCGCGGATCGCCAGTCGTTCGATGCGCTCAGCGGCGTTCACTGTGGCCGAAGCGAGGCTGGCGAAGGCCTGCAGGGCATCGAGTTCGATCGGTTCGAAGCGCTCCGGATCGAGTGCGTCGAGGGTGATCAGGCCCCAAAGCTTTTCATCGACGAACAACGGACAGCCGAGGCAATCGTGGACTTCGAGGTGATCGTCGAGGCCGTCGACCAGTCCGTCATAAGGGTCGGGCAATTCGCTGTCGGCGGCAAAACGGGTCGGGCCGGCGCCTGCCAGCAGCACTTCAAAGCGCGGGTGTTCGCTGACCTTGAAGCGGCGGCCGAGGGTGTCGGTGCTCAACCCGTCGACAGCCAGCGGCACCAGCCACTCGCCATCGAGGCGCAGCAGCGCAGCGGCATCGCACGGCAGCAGGGCGCGCATGGCTTCGAGCAGGCGCCGGTAGCGCTCGCCTTCGGGCAGTTCGCGGGACAGGTCGGAAACCAGTGGGAGCAGGGCGGTCAGCAGGGATTTGGCAGACATGGTCTTGTAGTCAAAGAGACGCGTTGTAGTCGAAGCGACTATAGAGGTGCTTGTGTCGATCTGACTACATAAATTTCAAGTTATTGATTTATATGGATAATTTAGTTGGCACGATAACTGAAACGGTTAAGGCACTTTTAGAGAAAGCTCAGGAGTCACCCTTATGCTTAGCGTCCAGGATCGTGCCATCGTCAAATCCACTGTGCCTCTGCTGGAAAGCGGCGGTGAAGCGCTGATCACCCATTTCTACCGCATGATGCTCTCCGAGTACCCGGAAGTCCGCCCGTTGTTCAACCAGGCTCACCAGGCCAGCGGTGACCAGCCTCGTGCCCTGGCCAACGGCGTGTTGATGTACGCCCGCCACATCGATCAGCTCGACCAGTTGGGCGATCTGGTGGCCAAGATCATCAACAAGCACGTGGCGTTGCAGATTCTGCCGGAACACTACCCGATCGTCGGCACCTGCCTGCTGCGCGCCATCTCCGAAGTGCTCGGCGAAGAAATCGCCACGCCGGAAGTGATGAGTGCCTGGGGCGCGGCCTATGGCCAATTGGCCGACATCCTGATTGGCGCCGAAACCGCCATCTATGACCAGAAAGAACAAGCCGTCGGCGGCTGGCGCGGGGCGCGGGAGTTTATCGTGGCGGCCAAGGTCGAGGAGAGCGCGGAAATCATTTCCTTCTACTTCGAACCAGCGGACAAAGGCCCGATCCTCGCGGCCGAGCCGGGGCAGTACATCGGCATGAAGCTGGTGCTCGACGGCGAAGAAATCCGCCGCAATTACTCGCTGTCGGCCCTGGCCAACAAGGGTCAGTACCGCATCAGCGTCAAGCGTGAACCGGGTGGTCGTGCGTCCAATCACCTGCACGATCAACTGCATGTCGGTGCGAGCATCCAACTGTTCCCGCCATCGGGCGAGTTCACTCTGACTGCCAGCGACAAACCGCTGGTGTTGATCAGCGGCGGCGTCGGTATCACCCCGACGCTGGCCATGCTGGAAGCGGCGCTGGAAACCGAGCGTCCGGTGCATTTCATTCACTGCGCGCGCAATGGCAGCGTGCATGCGTTCCGTGACTGGATCGATGGTCTGGCCGAGCGTCATCCGCAGCTCAAGCGTTTCTATTGCTACGCCGAAGATGACGGCGTGAGCCCGGCGGCGGACAAGGTCGGGTTGCTGAGCCAGGAACAACTGGGTGAGTGGCTGCCGGTGCAGCATGACGTGGACGTCTATTTCCTTGGGCCGAAAGGCTTCATGGGGGCGATCAAGCGTCACCTGAAGGCGCTGGGTGTGCCGGAGAAACAGAGCCGTTACGAGTTCTTCGGGCCGGCGGCTGCTCTGGAATAAGCCTGATGAGCGACCCGAGATCCTCGGGTCGCTTTTTTTCGAACCGTTCTGATTCTTAAAAAGTGTTTAAAGGTTAATCGTTTCTTAACCGGTTTATCGTTTATTCCCCGATGCTGATGATAGGCGCTCGTTCGTTTACATGATCAGGATCGCCCCCATGTCGCACTTCGCTTCTTCCCGCCGTTTCAGCCTGGCCACTTTGGGCCTGTCGGTTGCCTTGCTGTCCAGTCCGTTTGCCTTTGCCGAATCCGCGTTGATCCAGCCGCAGACCCTGATCGTCGATCAGAGCCTGCCCAAGGCCCAGCGTGATGCAATGGAATTGGCGGCGCGGCGTTATGGCAGTTTCTGGAACACTGGCGAAGAGGCGTTGGCCACCGCAGCCCTGTCGCCGCAGTTTGTCGACAAGACCCCGCCGGAAGGCCGGGTGCAAGGGCCGACTGGACCGCTGCTGGCGTCGAAGTTCTTTCGCACGGCGGTACCGGACTTGAGCTGCGAGATCGAACAAATGATTGTCGCCGGTGACCGCGTGGTGGTGCATCTGCACTTTCGCGGGCATTTCACCGGTACGTTCAAGGCTCTCAAAGGGCTGGGCCAGCGTGTAGACTTCCGGGCAACCGATATCTATCAGATCGACAACGGTCGCATCGCGGCCAATTGGCATATCGAAGACAACATCAGCCTGATGGCGCAACTGCAAGCGCAGCCGCCGGCCAGCTGAACCATGGACATGAAAGGGAAACGCGATGAGCGAGGAAACGATTCGATTGGGACGTGAGCGGCGCTTTCTGGTGCTGCTGGGCATCATCTGCCTGGCGCTGATCGGTGGCGCGCTGTACATGCAGATCGTGCTGGGCGAGGCGCCATGCCCGCTGTGCATCCTGCAGCGCTATGCCTTGCTGTTGATCGCGCTGTTCGCGTTCATCGGCGCGGCCATGCGCACCCGCCGCAGCATCACCGTGTTCGAAGTGCTGGTGGTGATCTGCGCGATTGCCGGGGCCGGTGTCGCAGGGCATCACGTGTATACCCAGTTCTACCCGGCAGTGAGCTGCGGCATCGATGTACTGCAGCCGATCGTCGATGATTTGCCGCTGGCGAAGATCTTCCCGCTGGGCTTTCAGGTAGACGGTTTCTGCTCGACGCCGTACCCGCCGATCCTCGGTCTGTCGCTGGCGCAATGGGCGCTGGTGGCCTTCGTGCTGGTGGTGATCCTGGTGCCGCTGCTGACTTCGCGTAACCGAAAAGCACTGCGCTGAATCAACTTTTCGGCCCCGGCGCCGATAAAACAAACGCCCCGATTTGCGGTTCTGCAAATCGGGGCGTTTTGCATTTCAGGGTCTTTGTGAAAACACCGTGACGAACGGCAAGGGACGGTGCGACAGGTGTGCGACATGTTGTCACACGCGCTGTGTCGCAGTGCGTTTCACAGGCACGGATTGGTGCGCTGTTACAAAAAAGGATTGGTCTGTTTCAGCGTTTGTCTGTTTTTGCACGCGTGTGCCGGATCAGGCAGTTTTAACAGACGCTGGCACATGGCCAAAAGCCTTGGGGTATCGGGCTTTGCGCGGATCGCGACGTCAGAAAAAGCTTTCGGAGCTGTCTGAACTGAGGCCGATAGACCTACATTTTTTGGTGTTTTTGTTGAGAATCGATTTCGATAACATGCGGAACTTTTGCAAAAATGGTGATGGATTGTTGCTCGAACGGATAAAAATTATTTCGGGATAAGACATGGTGTATAGGGCGCTACCTATCTACAATCGCCCGCACTGAATTCCCGGCACTGTTCAGCCTTTATAAGGAACTGAGCAGGAAGTCGGGTGTCGAGCGGCCGAAAGGCTTGCGAGACACCCAGGTGTCGGTGCCTTCCAACTTTCCGCACCAAATGGAATTGGTCTGTAACAAGGCCTTTGACCACGAATTCGAATAAGAACTGACCGCTGTCCCAGGATTTGTCGAGCGTCTGACGCGCGACGGGCGGCCCTTATTCAATCCAAAGAAAATGCCAACCCTTGGCAGGGTGAAGTGTTGGCGATCAAAACCCAACTGCATTGCGCAAGCTGCTTTAGAGGTCGTGAGATGAGTAAAAACAGGTACCCCAGATTACTAGGCCTAGTGCCGCTGCTCGGCACGTTGTTGCTGGGAGGCTGCAACATGACCTTGCTCAATCCAACGGGCCAGGTCGGCCTGGAACAGCGCAACCTGATCATCACCGCCACGCTGCTGATGCTGTTGGTCGTTGTGCCGGTCATCATCATGACCTTCCTGTTCGCCTGGAAGTACCGCGCCTCCAACCAGAACGCCGTCTACACCCCGAAATGGTCGCACTCGACCAAGATCGAAGTGGCGGTCTGGACCATTCCGGTCCTGATCATCATCGCTCTGGGTTACATCACCTATAAGTCGACCCACGAGCTGGACCCGTATCGTCCGATCGAATCCGACGTCAAGCCTGTGACCATCGAAGTGGTCGCGCTGGACTGGAAGTGGCTGTTCATCTACCCGGAACAAGGCATCGCCACGGTCAACAAGATCGTGTTCCCGGCGCACACCCCGGTCAACTTCCGGATCACTTCCGACGCCGTGATGAACTCGTTCTTCATCCCGGGCCTGGGCGGCCAGATCTACGCGATGGCGGGCATGACCACCAAGCTGCACCTGATCGCTGACCGCAACGCTGAAATGGACGGTATCTCCGCCAACTACAGCGGCGCTGGTTTCACCGGTATGAAATTCAAAGCGATCGCAACTTCTCAGGAAGATTTCGACGCCTGGGTAAGTGAAGTCAAAAAGGCACCTAAACAGCTTGAACCAGCTGAATACGCAGCCCTTGCCAAGCCAAGCCAGAACAATCCAGTCGAGCTCTACTCCTCGGTCACGCCGAACCTGTTCCAGACCATCGTCGACAAGTACGAAGGCATGAAACCGGGCAAGCCGCTGAAGCACGAGAAGAAAGAGAAAGAAGTGGCGGCAACGGATATGGACTCGAATTCGCATTCAGCTGCCGGGGCAGAGGAGTAAACGATGTTTGGTAAATTAAGTTGGGAAGCGATCCCTTTCCACGAGCCGATCGTGATGGTCACCATCTCGATGATCGCGCTCGGTGGTCTGGCGTTGTTCGCTGCAATCACCTACTTCAAGAAGTGGACTTACCTGTGGACCGAGTGGCTGACGTCGGTCGACCACAAGAAAATCGGTGTGATGTACATCATCGTTGCCATGGTCATGCTGCTGCGTGGCTTTGCCGACGCCATCATGATGCGTACCCAGCTGGCCATGGCCACCGAGGGTTCGCCTGGCTACCTGCCACCTGAACACTATGACCAGATCTTCACCGCTCACGGTGTGATCATGATCATCTTCATGGCGATGCCATTCTTCACCGGCCTGATGAACCTTGCAGTGCCGCTGCAGATCGGCGCGCGTGACGTTGCCTTCCCGTTCCTGAACTCCCTGAGCTTCTGGCTGCTGGTGTCCGGCGTTGTGCTGATCAACCTGTCCCTGGGCGTCGGCGAATTCGCCAAGACCGGCTGGGTTGCCTATCCACCGCTGTCGGGTCTGCAATACAGCCCTGGCGTGGGTATGGACTACTACATCTGGGCGCTACAGCTATCCGGTCTGGGTACAACGCTAACGGGGGTTAACTTCCTCGCGACCGTGCTGAAAATGCGTACCCCTGGCATGAAACTGATGGACATGCCGATCTTCACCTGGACCTGCACCTGGGCCAACGTTCTGATCGTGGCTTCGTTCCCGATCCTGACCGCTACCCTGGCACTGCTGACCCTTGACCGTTACATGGATTTCCACATTTTCACCAATGAACTTGGTGGCAATCCAATGATGTACGTCAACCTGTTCTGGGCATGGGGCCACCCTGAGGTTTACATCCTGATCCTGCCGGCCTTCGGCATTTTCTCGGAAGTCATCTCGGCCTTCACCGGCAAGAAACTGTTCGGCCACCACTCGATGATCTACGCTTCGGGCGCGATCTCGGTACTGGGCTTCATGGTTTGGCTGCACCACTTCTTCACCATGGGTTCGGGTGCCAGCGTCAACGCCTTCTTCGGTCTGGCAACGATGCTGATTTCCATCCCGACGGGTGTGAAACTGTTCAACTGGCTGTTCACCATCTACCAGGGCCGTCTGCGCTTCACCAGCCAGGTTCTGTGGACTCTGGGCTTCATGGTGACCTTCGCCATCGGCGGCATGACCGGCGTACTGCTGGCCATCCCGGGTGCTGACTTCGTTCTGCACAACAGCCTGTTCGTGATCGCTCACTTCCACAACGTGATCATCGGCGGCGCGGTATTCGGCTACATCGCAGGCTTCGGCTTCTACTTCCCGAAAGCGTTCGGCTTCAAGCTGCACGAAGGCTGGGGTAAAGCAGCGTTCTGGTTCTGGATCTCGGGCTTCTTCGTCGCGTTCATGCCGCTCTACGCTCTGGGCTTCATGGGCATGACCCGTCGTCTGAACGCCACCACCAACCCTGAGTGGGTACCGTACCTGTACGTTGCCATGTTCGGTGCGGTGATGATCGCTGTCGGTATCGCCTGCCAGCTGATCCAGCTGTACGTATCGGTGCGTGACCGCAACAAGCCAGAAAACATGTGCGAACACGGTGACCCGTGGAATGCCCATACCCTGGAATGGTCGACCTCGTCGCCACCTCCGTTCTACAACTTCGCTGTACTGCCAAAAGCAGACTGCATCGATCCGTTCACCGAGGCCAAGGAAAACGGTACCGCGTACCAGGCTCCAGCCAAGTACGAACCGATCCACATGCCGAACAACACCGCCACTGGCGTGGTGATGGGCGCACTGCTGACCGTGTTCGGTTTCGCGATGATCTGGCACATCTGGTGGTTGGCGATCGCCAGCCTGGCCGGCACTGTCATCTACTTCGTGATCCACGCTGCACGTGACGACCAGGGCTACATGGTTCCGGTTGAAACGATCGAGCGCATCGAAGCCGAGCAGCACAAGCGTCTGGTAGCGGCCGGGAAGATCCCTGCTTCCGCAACCCGTGTTGAAACCAAGTTGGAACAGGCTTAAACAATGTCGAACTTAGTGACCAATGCTGGACACGCTCATGGTCATGACCATGGGCACGATGACCATCACCACGACTCGGGCGAGATGACCGTATACGGTTTCTGGCTCTACCTGATGACCGACTGCATTCTGTTTGCGTCGATCTTCGCGGTGTACGCGGTACTGGTAAATAACGTCGCCGGTGGCCCGTCGGGCCACGACATCTTCGAACTGCCATACGTGCTGGGCGAAACCGCTCTGCTGTTGTTCAGTTCGATCACCTACGGCTTCGCCATGCTGGCGTTGTACAAAGGCAAGAAGCAGCAGGTTCTGGGCTGGTTGTTCATGACCTTCCTGCTCGGCGCAGGCTTCATCGCCATGGAGATCAACGAGTTCCACCTGCTGATCTCCGAGGGCTTCGGTCCTAGCCGTTCGGGCTTCCTGTCGGCGTTCTTCACCCTGGTCGGTACCCACGGTCTGCACGTATCCGCAGGTCTGATCTGGATGGGCATCATGATGTACCAGGTCAACAAGCACGGCCTGACGGCGACCAACAAGACCCGTCTGAGCTGCCTGAGCCTGTTCTGGCACTTCCTGGACGTGGTGTGGATCTGCGTATTCACCGTTGTTTACCTGATGGGGACCCTGTAATGGCTAATGCACACTCCCATGACAGCCATGATGCTGGCCACGGCAGCGTAAAGTCGTACGCCATCGGCTTCATCCTGTCGGTGATCCTGACCGTCATCCCGTTCGGCCTGGTGATGTTCCCGACCTTGCCGAAGTCCACCACGCTGGCAATCGTCCTGCTGTTCGCAGTCATCCAGGTGATCGTTCACCTGTATTACTTCCTGCACCTGGACCGCTCCGTGGCTCAGCGTAACAACGTGATCGCGTTCGTCTTCACGGCCATCGTGATCCTGCTGCTGGTCGGCCTGTCGCTGTGGATCATGTTCAGCATCCACACGTTCATGATGGCGAAGTGAGGTAGACCCGATGTCGCTCAAGCACTTTATCCAAATCACCAAACCGGGGATCATTTTCGGTAACGTGCTTTCTGTGGCAGGCGGGTTCTTCCTGGCCTCGAAAGGGCATGTAGATCTGGCGGTGTTCCTGGCCGCCATGATCGGCACTTCCCTGGTCGTGGCCTCCGGTTGCGTGTTCAACAACTGCATCGACCGTGACATCGACCTGAAGATGGAACGCACCAAGAACCGGGTGCTGGTCCAGGGCTTGATCTCCCTGAAACTGGCCCTGGTCTATGCGACCGTCCTGGGTGTCGCCGGCGTTGCGTTGCTGTACAAGGTGGCCAACCCGTTGGCTGCATTGTTCGCCGTGATCGGCTTCATCATCTACGTCGGCTTCTACAGCCTGTACCTCAAGCGCAAGTCGGTTCACGGCACGCTGGTGGGCAGTCTGTCGGGCGCCATGCCGCCGGTGATCGGTTACGTGGCCGTGACCAACAGCTTCGACATGGCCGCGCTGACCCTGCTGGTGATGTTCAGTCTGTGGCAGATGCCGCATTCCTATGCCATCGCGATCTTCCGCTTCAACGATTACCTGGCCGCATCGATTCCGGTGCTGCCAGTGAAGCGCGGAATCCAGGTGGCCAAGAAGCACATCCTGCTCTACATCCTGGCCTTCCTCGTGGCGACCTTGATGCTGACCTTCAGCGGTTACGCCGGCATGAGCTACCTCGCCGTCGCCGCGGCCATGGGCATGTACTGGTTGTACATGGCCTGGACCGGCTACAAGGCGGTGGATGACACGGTCTGGGCACGCAAGCTGTTCGTGTTTTCGATCTTCACCATCACCGCGTTGAGCGTCATGATGTCCCTGGACTTCAAGGTGCCGACCGAGCTGTTGCTGACGTACGCGCCGTAAGGTTCGAACGCTGTACGAGAAACCCCGTTCATCGAGAGATGAGCGGGGTTTTTTGTTGAGGATTGTTTATCTGCAACGGAAGGTGTTTATTGTTCTGCTATAAGCAATTTGCTTATAGTTTTTTAATGAGAACAATATTCTTTGAAACCACACTCTTCACCGCAAACCTGGGTCATTACCTCACGGACGACGAATATCGTGAGCTACAGACCTACATGCAGAACAATCCGCATGCAGGCGATGTCATGCCACGAACCGGTGGCTTCCGAAAACTGCGTTGGGCGGATGCTCGTCGTGGTAAAGGCAGGCGAGGCGGCTTGCGAGTTATCTATTATTGGCTTATGAATGATGGCCAGTTTTGGATGTTTGCGATTTATGACAAAGATGAGCTTGAGAATTTGACCGCCGATCAAGAGAGGGCGCTCAAGGGAGCCATAGAGAAAGAGTTGAAAACACGAGGTACCCCATGAAAAAACGCGACCTGTTTGCAGAATTGATGCAGGGCGTTGATGAGATGGCGGCTCAACGCGAAGGAAAAATCACGCTACGTAATACGACACTTGAGGACAAACCAGCCCCCGAAGTCGCTGCTCAGGAAATCGTAGCGTTACGGGAAAAACTGCACATGTCACAGGCAGTTTTTGCCAGACGAATCAGGACAAGTCCAAGCACCCTCAGAAACTGGGAGCAGGAGAAATCAAAGCCCAACGCTCAGGCTGCCTTGCTGATCCGTTTGGTGGAAAAATTCCCTGACATGGTCGAGCGACTGAGCGCTGTTTAAAGTCGTTTCCAAGTCTAAATAGAGCCCCGCACGTTCAATGTCGTGCGGGGCTTTTTCGTACAAGCAACCACAGGTTGCGGTGTGTCGGTAAAAGCCCTAGATTTGGATCCAACCCTGTCAGTTATGGCGCCATGCACTGTTCGGCGTTCAACTGTCGTAATCTGCAATTCTTCATGCATCGATCAAGAGGCTGGGCGAAATGACTGAGAGGATGACCTGCGACGAACGCTTCATTGCCCTGGCAAAAGAGCTGAACTACGACATCAATGGCGAGAATACGGTGGGCGGCAATTACGCTCCGCTGGTTCGTCATCACGATGAGCTGTACATCAGTGGCATGGTGCCGCGCACCGAGGGCAAGATTCAGTATCCGGGGCGGGTCGGGCTGGAGCTGACGCTCAAGGATGCGCAGGCCGCCGCGAGCATCAGCGCCATGCGTTGCCTGGCATTCATCGTCGATGCAGTCGGTTCGCTGGACAAGGTCAGGGCGTTGTTGCGGGTCACGGTCTATGTGAAGTCGACCCCGGACTTCGTCGACTTGAGCGAAGTGGCCAACGGTGCGTCCGACGTTTTCAGTTATGTGCTGGGAGATGCTGGCCGCCACACGCGTACAACCGTCGGCGTCTATCAGTTGCCGAAAAACGCAGCCATTGAAGTCGACATGATCGCAGCAGTACATCCGTCGGCGTAATCGCTGAACGCCAAACAACAAAAAGCCCCGCCTGAAATTCAGAGCGGGGCTTTTTCGTCAGCGCTGCGCTTATTGGGCGGCGATGCTGTAACCGTCGAACGCGGTCTGCTGTTGCAGGGCTGTGATGATGTTCTTGCGGTTGATCGCGTGCTCAGTGCCGGCGTTGTCGACGAAGGTCTCGCCTTCGAGCTCGGCTTCTTCGCCTTCACCGACGAAGGTGAAACCGAGGAATTCCAGCGCTTCACGATCCACGCTCAAGCGCGAACGCGGCGTGCGCAACGGCAGGGTCACGCTGATGCCGTCCTTGCTGATGCTGAACACTTCGACGTCTTTCTTGGCGCGTGCGGCTTTGCTTTTGCCGCCGCTCGGGTTGCTGATCGCCTGATGGGTCTGGTTCAGAACCTTCAGGGCCAGGCCGTAGACGATTTCCTGGAACGCCGGGTCGTCCTTGAAGCTGGACAGGATGCGGCTGATCGGGAATTTGCTGCTCAGGTCTTCAAGCGCTGCAATGTCGGCGGCTTCGGCATCTTTCAGACGCTTGAGTTCACCCATCAGCTCGTAGGCCTGGTCGTCATCGAAGCGGTCGTGGGCCTGGCGGATCGCAGCGCGCAGCTCGCGGATCTGGTCGCTTTCGCGGCTCGACTGGAACGCGTCCAGCACCATCTCGCTGATGATCTTCGCCTGTGGGATGTGTTGTGAAAGATTGATGGAGTTTTCGTATTCCGCTTTGGACGACAGGGTGACTACGGATTCAGCGGTGTTGAAATCGGACATTGAAATTTCACTACTTTTTTAACTTGAGATGAGACGAGAAAGCTTGGGGGGCTTTTTCAGGCCGACTAATTTAGGGGAGCGGGACGTTGTTGTCACGGAGCAACGGCCCGGTGGAGTTGATTATTTGCCCGGCGTATTCAGGTTCATTGAACGTACGATCCACTGTTCGGCGTTCTGTTGATCCACCGGCAGCGAAAAGCGAAAGGTAGCGCCTCGTCCCGCGACATCGAGCAATTGAATCTCGCGCCCGTGCAGTTGCAGGATCCGGTGCACGATTCGCAAGCCCAGGCCGCCATCGCGTCGCGCACCACCGATATTGAATGGTCGCAGGAACAAACCCTCGCGCAACTCGGCGGCGATGCCGGGGCCGGTATCGCTGACGGTGATTTCAACCAGCGCGCCTTGGGGTTTCAGACCGAGTTCGATTTCGCCACCCGGAGGCGTATGGCGCAAGGCGTTATCGAACAGGTTGGTCAGCACCCGCTCGATCAGCCCGAGGTCAGCGCAGACGGTCGGCAGGTTGGTGTTGAAGCTGGCCTTGAGTGCAACATTTCGGGCTTCGGCGCCCAGTTCGAATTTCTGGAAGATGTCCTGTACCAGATCGGTCAGGGAAAATTTCTCCAGCACAGGCTGCACGAATCCATGTTCCAGGCGCACCAGCTCCAGCAACGATTGCGCGAGTCCGCCAACCTTGCGGCTCTGATCCAGGGCAATGCCCAGATAGCGACGGCGTTCTTCCGGGGACAGGGTCGCGTCCTTGAGTGACAGCGTTTCAAGGTAACCATGCAGCGAGGCCAACGGTGTGCGCAGGTCATGGGAAATGTTCGCCACCAGTTCCCGACGCTCCTGATCCTGGCGGGTCAGTGAGCGCCACTGTTCACCGAGGCGGTTTTGCATCTGCCGGAACGCCGCGTCGAGCACGGCGATTTCATCCGGGTCCGCGGACTTGTCCACAGGTGTCGGCGCGACGGGCAGTGATTGCGGTGCGCCGTTGATGTCGAATTGGCCCACGGTTTCGGTCAATCGTCGTAACGGTCGAGTGATCAGATTAAACGCGGTCAAACCGGCAATCAGGCACAGGAATGCAACGAGCCCTATGGACAACAGCGCCGTGTTGAGCGCCGCGCTGGTGGCGCCGCGCTCGGCGAATCGGTCGTGCGCTTCGCTGAGCAGGACCACGTAAAGGTAACCGGCCGCTTTGCCGTTGACCTGCAATGGCGCCGCGCTGAAAACCTTGCGACCATCGACGCTGCGCGGGTCGTCGCCGAGGATCGGCAACGGTTGATCATTGAGCAATCGTCGAATCGGCGCGAGATCGACAGTCTGTCGACGCAGGCGTCCTTCCGGTGCCGCGTTGCCGACGATCCGGCCTTCGGTGTCGAGCAGGTACACCTCGACACTCGGGTTGACCAGCATCAACTGGCTGAACAATTCGCGCACCGCACCGGGCATCAGTCCGTTGCTGTCCATCAGCACCGTGTCGTGGGCGATGTGTTGCGCCAGATCCCGGGACAGACCTTGCACCACCTCCAGCTCATGCATCTGGCTGGAGCGCACTTGCAACCACGCCGACGTGCCGCAGCACGCCAGCAGCAACACGGCGAACACCAGTGACAGGCGCTGCGTCAGGGTCAGTTTCATGGTTGCTCTGCGCTCGTGCCGAATTTATAGCCGCGGCCCCACACCGTGAGGATGCGCACCGGTTGCGCAGGATCGGCCTCGATTTTCGCTCGCAGGCGATTGATGTGGGTGTTGACCGTGTGTTCGTAACCTTCGTGGCTGTAGCCCCAGACTGCGTTGAGCAGATCCATGCGCGAGAACACCTTGCCCGGCTGACGTGCGAAGAAATACAGCAGGTCGAATTCTCGTGGGGTGAGGTCCAGACGCTGGCCGTTGAGGGCCACGTCACGGGTGATCGGGTCGATGGTCAAGCCATCGAGGCTCAGGCTGCCGGCGTCCATCTTCAGATTGCGGGCCATGGCGTCCACGCGGCGCAGCAGCGCTTTGACCCGAGCCACCAGTTCAAGCATCGAAAACGGTTTGGCGAGGTAATCATCGGCGCCCAGTTCAAGGCCGAGAATGCGGTGCAATTCGCTGGAGCGGGCGCTGGTGATAATGATCGGCGTGTAGCGCGCCATGGCCCGGGCGCGACGGCAAATCTCCAAACCATCTACCCCCGGCAGCATAAGGTCGAGGATCAGCGCATCCCAGTGACCTTGCTGCAGCAGGCGCATGCCTTCGTCGCCGTCGGCGCTGTGTACCACCTCGAATTGCTCGTCCCGCAGATGCAGGCAAATGAGGTCGGCAATGTGCAGGTCGTCCTCGACCACCAGGACGCGTTTGGTCTGTTCCATGAAGCTCAATCCTTCGGCGCGATGAACGCATTGTGCGGGTTTTCCTCCGGGCGAGTTATCACGAATTGTTTAACTTCCCGTGAGGATTTGGCGATCAACCCAAGCCTAGGCTGTGTTCCACGACAGGCATCTGGAATTTTGGGAGACGGCCATGTTTTCACGGCGACAGATTCTGGCAACCGGCGGCGGGCTGGGGCTTACAGCCTTTCTGGCCGGTGTATTGCCAAAGTTATCCACCGGCTCTGCGTTGGTCGGCGAGGCGTTGGCCGACGAAGCGTTTGAAGTGACCCACAGCGACAGTGAATGGCATGGGTTGCTCACTGATGAGCAATTCGACGTGCTGCGCAAAGAGGGCACGGAGCGCGCTTACAGCAGCCCGCTGAACAACGAACACCGGACCGGCACGTTTGCCTGTGCCGGGTGCGATCTGGCGCTGTTCTCGTCCGAGACCAAATTCGACAGCCGCACTGGTTGGCCGAGTTTCTGGGCGCCGCTGGAACACGCCGTGGCCATACGTCAGGACCGTTCTTTCGGCATGACGCGGGAGGAAGTCCACTGCCGGCGTTGCGGTGGTCACCTCGGTCATGTGTTCGACGACGGGCCCAAACCCACCGGTCTGCGTTACTGCATGAACGGTCTGGCCATGACCTTCAAACCCGTGGCGGCCTGAGTCGTGGCTCGCCGGCGATCTTCACTTACAACAGGACGACACTATGTGGCTCTTGGTTCTCGCTTATCTCGGTGGTGTGCTGACGATCGTCAGTCCGTGCATCCTGCCGGTTCTGCCTTTTGTCTTCGCTCGCACCGGGCAGCCGTTTATCAAAAGTGGCTTGCCGCTGTTGGCGGGGATGGCGCTGACCTTCGCGCTCGTCGCCTCGTTGGCGGCGGTGGGCGGCGGTTGGGTGGTGCAAGTCAATCAGTACGGTCGCTGGCTCGCGTTGCTGTTCGTTGCACTGTTCGGGCTGACGCTGCTGTTGCCGCGTCTGGCCGAGCGTCTGACCCGGCCGCTGGTGTCCGCCGGCAGTCGCTTGTCGGAGGCCGCCGGCCAGGACAATCGTCCGCGTCCCGGCGCTTCGTTTCTGATCGGCGTCGCCACGGGGCTGTTGTGGGCGCCTTGCGCCGGGCCAATCCTCGGGCTGATTCTGACCGGTGCCGCGCTGCAAGGGGCAAGCATCGCCACCACGCTATTGTTGCTCGCCTATGCGGCGGGTGCCGCGACTTCTCTCGCGGCGGCGTTGCTGCTCGGCGGTAAAGTCTTTGCTGTGATGAAACGTTCGATCGGGACTGGTGAGTGGATCCGGCGCGGGCTCGGGGCCGCGATGCTGGCCGGTGTGGCCGCCATCGCACTGGGTCTTGATACCGGGATTCTGGCGCGGTTCTCGACCGCCTCCACCGGAGGGCTGGAGCAGGCATTGGTCGGCAAGCTTTCGGGCAAATCCCCTCAGGGCAACGGCACGATGATGGCGCAGATTCCCGCAGCGGATGACGCGGCGAACGGCAGCAAGATGGCAGCCGGCGGCGCGATGAAAATGTCCGCCAAGGCACCAGGCTCGCTGCCGGTCGAAGGTCAGTTGCCGGCGCTTGATGGCGCAGTGCAGTGGCTCAACTCCGCGCCGTTGGATGCCCAGGCACTCAAGGGCAAAGTGGTGCTGGTGGATTTCTGGACTTACTCCTGCATCAACTGTCTGCGCACGCTGCCTTATGTCAAAGCCTGGGCCGAGAAGTATCGCGATCAGGGGCTGGTGGTGATTGGTGTGCATGCGCCGGAATTCGCTTTCGAGCGTGATGTAGGCAACGTCACCAAAGCCATGAAGGAACTGGGCATCAACTATCCGGTAGCCATCGATAACGACTACAAGATCTGGCGCGCTTTCAACAATGAATACTGGCCGGCGCATTACTTTGCCGACGCTCAGGGGCGCATTCGTTACCACCATTTTGGCGAAGGGGACTACGCCGAGTCGGAAAGAGTCATCCAGCAACTGTTGCGTGAGGCCGGTGCAAAAACCGTGGCTGATGGCCTGATCAACGCAGACGCTCAAGGCGTGCAGCTTGCACCGGACATGAATCAGGTGCTGTCACCGGAAACCTACGTCGGCTACCAGCGCGCAGAACATTTCGTACCGGAAACCAGCCTGGTGCCTGACAAGGTCGCGGCCTACAAGACACCTGCAAATCTTGCCCTGAATGACTGGAGCCTCGGCGGCCAATGGGCGGTCGGTGCCGAGCGTGCCACGGCGAGTGCGCCAGCCAGTCGTATCGTTTATCGCTTCCATGCCCGCGACCTGCACCTGGTGCTGGGCCCTGGGGCAGACGGTAAACCGGTGCGCTTCAAAGTGATGATCGATGGTCAGGCGCCGGGCGATTCCCACGGTGTCGACGTGGCGCCTGACGGCAGCGGTCGCGTGACCGAACAACGCTTGTATCAATTGGTACGGCAAACCGCTGACGTGAAGGACCGCACCTTCAGCATCGAGTTTCTCGATCCGGGCGTGTCGGCCTACGCCTTTACCTTCGGCTGATCAGGAGTACAGAACATGAAAGCTCAAACTATCTGGCGTCGTCTGCTGCTGGGCGTCGCGACGGCCGGGGTTGTCGCGCAGTGCTCGGCGTTTTCCTTCGGGGCCGAGGAGGGCGTGGTCATTCCGCCGCCGGCACTCGACGAAAACACCCAGGCACACAGCGAAACCGCGGTGTTTGCCGGTGGCTGCTTCTGGGGCGTGCAGGGTGTTTTCCAGCATGTCAAAGGTGTGCAGAAAGCCGTTTCCGGCTATGCCGGCGGTGCTGCCAATACGGCGGAATACGAGCGGGTGAGTGAGGGCGACACAGGGCATGCCGAGTCGGTGCAAGTCACCTTCGACCCCACTCAGGTCAGCTACGGCAGCCTGTTGCAGATCTACTTCTCGGTGGCCCACAACCCCACCGAGCTCAACCGCCAGGGGCCGGACAGCGGTACTCAATATCGCTCGGCGCTGTTCCCGGTCAATGCCGATCAGCAACGCGTTGCACAGGCCTATATCGCCCAGCTTGATGCGGCGCATGCCTACAGCAAACCCATCGTGACCAAACTGGAAACCTACAACGGCTTCTACCCGGCAGAGGACTATCACCAGGACTTCCTCACCGAACACCCGAGCTATCCGTACATCGTGATCAATGACATGCCGAAAGTGGCGCAGTTGAAGCAGTTGTTTGCCCAGCGTTATCAGGAGAAACCGGTGCTGGTGAAAAGCGGATCGTGATCACCGGTTATCCAATGGTTAATGTGCGGTCACGGGCGACTGTCGGGCAACAAGGGCTCGCAGTGCCCAGTAGAGCTTCAGCGAGCGGGTACTGATCAGGCCGCACATGAAACCCGACACCGTGGACTTGAGCAGCAGCATGTCGGGGGACGCGGCAAGCTCCGGATTTACGGCATCCTGATACCCGAAGTAATAGTTTGCGAAAAAAAACATCAGGAACATGATCAGGATTTTCACGGTGCCCGGCATGATCAGCCCAGTCGCGGAGTCGTCGAGTACCACGCCCTTACGGGAGAAAACCAGCCAGGCCGAGAGACCGCCCAGCAACAGCGCGCCGAACCAACTGCTAAAAAACAGGACCGGGTCGATCGTCAAGTTCAGGGAGTACAACGACCACGCCAAAAAAGCGGGTGGTGTTATGAGCATCGAGAGACGGCTTTCACGGCGGGGAGAAAACGCCTTGATCCCGAAATAAACCACAATCAGAAAAAACACGTAGGCCCGTATCGGGGTGTTTTGCAGAATCGTGAGCATCGTGCAGCATCCATGCTGAAAAAGAAGAAGGTGGATAATAGCCGAGGTCGCATTCAGTACCCGTTATTTCAATCGCGGGCGTTCCATCGCAATCACTGAGGTTTCAAACCCCAGGCTGGCAAAAAATGCTTCGGCTCCCTCGCGCCCCGCACGCAGTACCCAGGTGATGTCGGGGTTGTCGCCCATCACGTGTTCGACCAATGCCCGGCCCACGCCTTTGCGTTGGTGCTGCACATCAACGACCACCATCGACAGGTAGCCATTGGACAAACCGTCGGTGATGCCGCGGGCAAAGCCAATAATCTGTTCGCCCGATAGCGCGACGGCCGTCCGCTGCGAGTTTTGAATCAACTGCGCAAAATGCTCCGCGGATCCGACTCGATGCGCCCAGCCGTGCTGCCCGAGAAACAACCGCACCGATTCCGTTTCGGCGGGGAGAAGATCGCGTACCGTCAGATCGTTTTTCATTGGGTGATCGAGTCCTTGATGACCAAGTGATTGTTATTGAACCGATGCCAAGCGTAGTCAGCTTTTCCCCCACGTCTGCATCGCAAACTCAACGAAGCGCCGAAGCTTTGGCAGTCGATAGCGATCCTGAGCATAAAGCAGGTGCAATGGGCGGCTCGGCGGTTGGTAGTCGGGAATCACCGTGACCAGTTTGCCGTCGCGCAGATCCTGTTCCACCAGTGCGTCTGGCAGCATCACGATGCCCATGCCGGTACGGGCCGCCTGATGCAAACCGGCGGAGGTGTTCATTAGCATCGGCCCACTGACGTCGATCATGATTTCCCCCTCCGGACCACTCAATCGCCAGCGTTTTTCCACCGATTGCCAGTCATCGCCAGCGGGATAGGCGAACGACAGGCAATCGTGCTGTTGCAGGTCTTCGGGCGTCAGTGGCATGCCGCGCCGGGCTACGTATTCCGGAGAGGCGCAGACGGTCAGCGTGTAGTCGATCAATGGCCGGGCGATCAGATTCGACTGCTCGAAATGCCCCAGCCGGAACGCAACATCAAGACCACTCTCCATCAAGTCAGGGCGGCGGTTGGTCAGGACCACATCCATTTTTACCTGCGGGTATTGCAGGGAAAATTCGCTTAGCGCCGGGGCCAGTCGTTCGACGCCAAAAGTCAGCGGTGCGGTGATGCGCAGGAGGCCGCGCGGCTCATCCATGGTTTGTTCGGCGAGACGTTCGGAGTCTGTCACGAGCCCCAATACTTCCAGGCAACGCTGGTAGTAGACCGTGCCGAATTCGGTCAGCCGCTGACGCCGGGTGGTGCGTTGCAGTAACTGCACGCCGAGTCGCTGTTCCAGTGCGCGAAGGTGATTGCCGACCATGGTCGTGGACATTTCGCACTGCAGGGCGGCCTTGGTCATGCTGCCGGCTTCCACGACTTTGACGTAGACGCTCATCGACTGGAACAGATCCATTATCAAGTCCTGCTTCTAAATGATTGAAGTTTTCCCGAGTTTATCCAGCTCTGGTGGCTAACCATACTGCAAACACACCGACCTTCACTGGAGTTTGAAGTCATGACCGCCGCCCTGATGAACACGTACCAACCGCTGGCCCTGAGTTTCACCAAAGGCCTGGGCACCCGTCTGTGGGATCAGGCCGGTCGCGAGTACCTCGATGCCGTCGCGGGTGTGGCGGTGACCAATGTCGGCCATTCGCACCCGCGGATCGTTTCGGCGATCAGCGAACAGGCTGGATTACTGCTGCACACATCCAACCTCTACAGCATCGACTGGCAGCAGCAGTTGGCGCTGAAATTGACGCAGCTGTCGGGAATGGAGCGGGCGTTCTTCAACAACTCTGGCGCCGAGGCCAATGAAACCGCGCTGAAACTGGCGCGTCTGCACGGCTGGCGCAAGGGGATCGAGCAGCCGCTGGTGGTGGTCATGGCCAATGCGTTTCATGGTCGTACTCTTGGCACTTTGTCAGCCAGCGATGGCCCGGCGGTACGTCTGGGGTTCAACGATCTACCGGGTGACTTCGTCAAAGTGCCGTTTGGTGATCTTGAGGCACTGGAGCAGGTGCAGCAGCAACATGGCGAACGGATCGTGGCGATTCTGGTCGAGCCGATCCAGGGCGAAAGCGGCGTGCAAATGGCGCCGTCGGGTTACCTGAAAGCCCTGCGCGAACTCTGCAACCGTCACGCCTGGCTGCTGATGCTCGACGAAATCCAGACCGGCATAGGCCGGACCGGGCGCTGGTTTGCGTTCCAGCATGAGGGCATCGTTCCCGACGTCATGACCCTCGCCAAGGGCTTGGGTAACGGTGTGCCGATTGGTGCCTGCCTGGCCCGGGGCAGGGCGGCTGAGCTGTTTACCCCAGGCAGCCACGGCAGCACGTTTGGCGGTAATCCGCTGGCCTGCCGGGTTGGCTGCACCGTGCTCGAGATCATCGAGGAACAAGGCCTGCTGGAAAATGCGCGGATTCAAGGTGAGCGCTTGCTCAGTCGCTTGCACGCGGAACTGGCGGGCAATCCGAATGTGCTGGCAATTCGTGGGCAAGGGTTGATGGTCGGCATCGAACTGAAACAGCCGATTCGCGACCTGACACTGATTGCTGCGCGGGATCATGGACTGCTGATCAACATCACCCGGGGCAAAACCATACGGTTGCTGCCACCGTTGACGATTGATGAGCGGGAGGTGGGGATGATTGTCAGGGGGATGGGACGGATGCTTGAGGCAAAGTGACTCTCTTGATTTCGTCTGAAGTGGCTGCCGATCATTTTCGGCAGCCACATTTTTCATCCGGGCAATCTCCTGTCGGAAATTGTCGCAATCCTATTCAGGATAATCCGTCAGATCAGGTGCGAGCATTCGGGTCTTTGGCGCGCCATTCGAGTTGTGCTGAATGATGTCTTGTGGCTGCCCTTGTTCATTGAAAAACACCTGACCAATCCCCGCCGAGTTCCACAGACGTTCACCTGCTTCGGCATGCTCGGGAACGTACGGCACAATACGCATGCGTCGGCGTTTGGTCAGCCAGTTCAGCGGCGAGCGGGGTGAGTAGAGCCAGCGGTTCAGACGGTCGAACCATTCCAGCAAGGTTTTCGGGAACTCGTTCTTGATACCGCTGCTGGTGATCTGCCAGATTCGCGGGCCGGCCTTGCGGTGTCGGATTAGCACTTCGTAGACGAACGAATAATGCACATCCCCTGACAGCACCACGTAATTACCCGGTGTACGCGTGTGTCGGAAAATATTCAGGATCACTTGGGCGGCGCCGCGATGGGCCATCCAGTTTTCCGCGTCCACCAGCAGTGGATAACCGCACCAGCTGAATACCCTTTGCACCGTTTCGATCAGCTTTACACCAAAGATCGGTGCCGGTGAGACGATGATTGCCGACGGATGATCGAGCAGTTCCTGTTGCAGTTCGCTCAAGGCTTCCCAGTCGAGCAGACCGGAAGGTTGCTTGAGCGCCATTTCGCTGCGCCAGCGTCGGGTGCGGGTGTCGAGTACAACCAGGGCCGGACTGGTCGGCAGTACAAAGTGCCAGTGCTGAAAACGCAGCAGCTCATCGATCAGATCGTCTTGCACTGGCGCATCGAGATAGTGGTCATCACCGCTGTCGCTCAGGCGTCGGGTTTTCTCCAGCAGCTCGCTGAAAGCATCCGGGTTGTTGCCCCAGCCCTGGCACAACATATAGGCGATCAGTGCATTGCCGATGATGCGTTTGGAGAACGGATGGCCGTAGGCCGTTTCTTCCCATTGCGCGGAAAGGTTCCAGTCATCGGTAATGTCGTGGTCATCGAAGATCATCAGGCTCGGCAAGTGCGCCAATGCTCTGGCAACGTTGCCGAGGCCTGCCTTGAAGGCATCGATCCGGGTCTGCTCCAGGGTATAGCGCTGGCGACGTTCGGGTGCCAGCGCTGGCGCTTGCGGGTCGATCAATGTCCATGACGTTGGTGACCACACCAACAAGTACATGGCCATGACTTCGGCAAACGTCACCAGATGATTGTCGGCACTACTGCTGGTGAAAATCGGCTTACGCGCACCGCCGAAAAAGCGTTCGCGCAATGTCTCGTTGCTTTCGAGTGCGGGTAACAAATCCGCACGGTGGTAGTAACTGGCCGGGTGCTCATAAAGTTTGGAGCTGTTGCTGACCACCGCACCTTCGAGGTACTCGCCGAACAGGCCAAGCCGTTCGATCAGGGCGTGAATCGCCCGCAGCATCGGGCCGGCGACGTCATCGGCGTAGATCTGGTCGCCACTCATCATCAGCAGGGCCGGGCGCTGTTGCGGATCGGTTTCGGCGGCGAGTAATCGATCGACGCACAGCAAGCCGTCCGCTGCCGGGTGATGGGGCTTGCGGCAGGAGCCGTGCAACAGTTGATCGATCCGAGAACGCAGGACGAAGTTCGGGCGCGGGTCTGTCTGGTACAGGAGATGGGGCGCCCAATCGGCGATCTGTGTTTCGCCGTCAATCAGCAAGTCATAGTCGATGCGTTCTTCGCAGGGCAGGGCGCTGTCGAGGACGACGTCGATCAGATGGACAAACGCCCGAGTGCCTACAGGGATGACCGTGCATTTCGTTGCGTCGAGAGGAATGTCTCCCACACCTTGCAGGCGTAGGGTCAGCGTCAGTTGGCGAGTACCCACCAGCCACAATACAAGTCGTGTCGGTTCCAGCCGCCGCAACAGCGGGCCGGCCAATACAGGAGGCAGCGGGGAGAGGTCAGCAGAGGATCGAGACATCAAAGGGGAAAGCTCAAGGCGCACAGGCTGGCGATGATAGCGCAGCCTGCGCCTTCAACTCTTAAGCGAGGCTTAAGAGCCAGCCTTTTGCAGCTTCAGATCCAGCAGGCGCCACTCGGCATAACCCGAGTCATTGGCCGGCAGTTGTTGAATCGAACAATCGAACCGGTAACGGACATCATCGCCGAGCATGTTGCGGGCGGTGACAGTATTACTGATGGTGTAAGTCTGATCCTTGAACCGCTTGCTGCTGGTTTTCTCTTGCGGGGTAATGACCGCCGCCATTGGAAAACGCATGGCGCTCTGAATGAAAGGCGTGCACATGACCGATGCCAGTACCGATTTGTCAGCGTTCGGATCCTTGCCCATCATCTGGCGCAGAGTGACAAAGTTCTTGCCTGCGGTGTCTTCGATCTTCTTTTCAGAAACCGATGTTGCCATGCGCTTACTGTAGTAGGGCATTAGCGCGGACTCGGGTGGTGAAGGTTCATTCTGCGGTTCGCTGGCGACATAGCTTGCAAGGTTGTCGGAAACCGGTACTGGTGCTGGTGCTGGTGCTGGAACCGGAGCGACTGGTGCTTGCGTTGCGGCCGGCTCCTGCTCTGGCATCAGTCCAGGGTTCGTCGCAGTGGCCTCTTTAGCAATCTCGGGCGCAGGCTTGTCTTTTGACTTGTTTGCGGACGGGAACAACGACAGGAAGATGGATAGCACCACGACGCCAACAATGAAACCGCCGACCGCGCCAATGAGGTTTCCGAGAAACAGGTTCCAGCTACCGCGGTTTTTCACCACCCAGCGCCACATGAACCCCCAGGCCGCGACAAATGCCAGAAAACACAAAAAATCCATTCGATCCTTTCCTTAAACCTTCGATAGCCTGAGATCAGCGCGTTCCCGATGATGAGCGCTGAAGATGGACGGCAAGATATCAAAATAGAGGCGTGGCGCCACTTCCTTCATCTATGTAGTGGGCCAGGTCTGGGCGTCTTCCCGGCGCACCAACCGTTCGAACATGCCCCACTGGTAATCACCCATGACCAGATCATCGCGCAGGATCGGGCTCAGGCCTTCTTCCTCATAAGCCAGTTTTAGGGAGAAAAGGGCGACGGTTTCCAGTGACGTTTCGATGGGGATCCTTTCGTGATGTCTTTTGGGGCGTGGGTGCGTAGTAGCCTGCGACTATATAGAAGGCGAAAAACAGGCCTTTCCAGCCTAAAGCGAAATTAAGGGTTGACGGCAGATTCTGGAGGCCTATAATTCGCCCCACTTCCGGCGCAGTCGAAACGGAAAA
>NZ_JBXARH010000012.1:0-221851 GCF_058808055.1 Pseudomonas sp. GW821-FHT11G12 | reverse complement strand
GCGCAGCGGACGGGACTCGAACCCGCGACCCCCGGCGTGACAGGCCGGTATTCTAACCGACTGAACTACCGCTGCGCTAAACACTTGAAACGAATGGTGGGTGATGACGGGATCGAACCGCCGACATTCTGCTTGTAAGGCAGACGCTCTCCCAGCTGAGCTAATCACCCTTCGCTTCGGTGTGGCGCGCATTCTACGGAGCGACCCAACCTCTGGCAAGCACTTTTTTAATTAATTTTCTCAGGCCTTCCAAAGGCTTAGAGAAGGGTTGGCCTATGACCCGGCGAAGACAATAATGCCCCCCTTTGTATAAAGGAGAGACTCACCCCATGTGGTTCAAGAACCTGCTTATCTATCGCCTGACCCAAGACCTGCCTGTCGATGCCGAGGCGCTGGAAACTGCACTGGCCACCAAACTGGCGCGTCCATGTGCAAGCCAGGAGTTGACCACCTACGGTTTCGTCGCGCCGTTCGGCAAGGGCGAAGATGCACCACTGGTGCACGTCAGCGGTGACTTCCTGCTGATCTCCGCCCGCAAGGAAGAACGCATTCTGCCGGGCAGCGTCGTGCGCGACGCGGTCAAGGAAAAGGTCGAAGAGATCGAAGCCGAGCAGATGCGCAAGGTCTATAAGAAGGAACGCGATCAGATCAAGGATGAAATCATCCAGGCCTTCCTGCCGCGCGCCTTCATCCGCCGCTCGTCGACCTTCGCCGCCATCGCGCCGAAACAGGGCCTGATCCTGGTCAACTCCGCCAGCCCGAAACGCGCCGAAGACCTGCTCTCCACACTGCGTGAAGTGATCGGCACCCTGCCGGTTCGTCCGCTGACCGTGAAAACCGCACCGACCGCCGTGATGACCGAATGGGTCACCACCCAGCAAGCCGCTCCGGACTTCTTCGTCCTGGACGAGTGCGAACTGCGCGACACCCACGAAGATGGCGGCATCGTGCGTTGCAAGCGTCAGGACCTGACCAGCGAAGAAATCCAGCTGCACCTGAGCACCGGCAAAGTGGTGACTCAACTGTCGCTGGCCTGGCAGGACAAGCTGTCGTTCATGCTCGACGACAAAATGACCGTCAAACGCCTGAAGTTCGAAGATCTGCTGCAAGATCAGGCGGAACAGGACGGCGGCGACGAAGCCCTCGGCCAACTGGACGCCAGCTTCACCCTGATGATGCTGACGTTCGGCGACTTCCTGCCGGCGCTGGTTGAAGCACTGGGCGGTGAAGAGACGCCGCAGGGGATCTAAAGCCTCTGCGCAGTCTTTGGGTTATCTTCAAACGCCACCGCTTCGGTGGCGTTTTCACATAATAAGGAACAGGCCATGCGCGCACTGGCTGCACTGAGTCGTTTTGTCGGCAACACCTTCGCTTACTGGGTTCTGATTTTCGCCGTGGTCGCGTTTCTGCAACCGGCCTGGTTCCTCGGTCTGAAAGGCGCAATCGTGCCGCTGCTCGGGCTGGTGATGTTCGGCATGGGCCTGACCCTCAAACTCGACGACTTCGCCGCCGTCGCCCGCCATCCTTGGCGCGTGGCGCTGGGCGTGGTTGCGCATTTCGTGATCATGCCGGGGATGGCGTGGTTGCTTTGCCAGGTTTTTCACCTGCCGCCGGAAATCGCCGTCGGGGTGATTCTGGTCGGTTGCTGCCCGAGCGGCACTTCCTCGAACGTCATGACCTGGCTGGCCCGGGGCGATCTGGCGCTGTCGGTGGCCATCGCCGCCGTCACCACCCTCCTCGCCCCGCTGCTGACCCCGGCGCTGATCTGGCTGCTGGCCTCGGCGTGGTTGCCGGTTTCGTTCATGGAATTGTTCTGGTCGATCCTGCAAGTGGTGCTGCTGCCGATCATCCTCGGCGTGGTGGCGCAGCGACTGCTTGGCGACAAGGTTCGACATGCGGTGGAAGTATTGCCGCTGGTGTCAGTGGTCAGCATCGTGATCATCGTCGCCGCCGTGGTTGCCGCCAGTCAGGCAAAAATCGCCGAATCCGGCCTGCTGATCATGGCGGTGGTGATGCTGCACAACAGCTTCGGCTATTTGCTGGGTTACTTCACCGGGCGCCTGTTCGGTTTGCCGCTGGCTCAGCGCAAGTCCCTGGCGCTGGAGGTCGGCATGCAGAACTCCGGGCTCGGCGCTGCGTTGGCCAGTGCGCACTTTTCGCCACTGGCGGCGGTGCCGAGCGCGCTGTTCAGCGTGTGGCACAACATTTCCGGGGCGCTGCTGTCGACCTACTTCCGCCGAATGAGCGAAAAGGAAGACCGTGAAACGTTGGCCCAACAGGCAGCCGACTGAGCCCGGATCAATGCGCGGCGCACAATTTTAGGTAGTATGTGCGCCACGCGGGGACGACCCTGCGGCTCAATCGAGTTTTCAATCTGGGGACGGCCCCGTCAATCGATGGAGGTCTTTCATGTCCTGGATCATTCTGTTTTTCGCCGGCCTGTTCGAAGTCGGCTGGGCCGTCGGCCTCAAATACACCGATGGTTTCAGCCGTCCGCTGCCCACTGTTCTCACCGTCGCGGCCATGGCTGTCAGCCTTGGCCTGCTGGGTCTGGCGATGAAAGAACTGCCGCTGGGCACGGCTTATGCGATCTGGACTGGCGTTGGTGCCGTGGGCACGGTGATTGCCGGGATCATTCTGTTTGGTGAGTCGATGGCATTGATTCGGCTGGCCAGCGTTGCACTGATCATCACCGGATTGATCGGGCTCAAGGTCAGCGCCTGAGCCGTTGCCGCCATCACCGATGTATCGGTGATGGCGGCTTCACAAACAACTATCTGACTGTCCCGCGCAACTCTCCCACCAACGCCTGCAATTCGGCAGGCTGCGCCGCCTCGACCGCCACCGGCGAACCCGCCACCAGCGTTACCCGCGACCACAAACGGTGAAAAAGCCCTTTCTTGGGATCGCGACTGAAGAAACTCCCCCACAACCCCTGCAACGCCAGCGGAATCACCGGCACCGGTGTCTCTTCGAGAATCCGTGTCAGCCCACCCTTGAACTCGTTGATCTCGCCATCGGCGGTCAACTTGCCTTCCGGAAAGATACACACCAGCTCACCGTCCTTCAGATACTGGGCAATCCGGGTGAAGGCTTTTTCGTAAATCTGGATGTCTTCCTGGCGTCCGGCGATAGGAATGGTGCCCGCCGTACGGAAAATAAAGTTCAGTACCGGCAGGTTGTAGATCTTGTAGTACATGACAAAGCGAATCGGCCGACGCACCGCGCCGCCAATCAGCAACGCATCAACGAACGATACGTGGTTGCACACCAGCAACGCCGCGCCTTCATCGGGAATCGCTTCCAGGTTGCGATGCTCGACGCGGTACATGGAATGGCTGAGCAGCCAGATCATGAAACGCATGCTGAACTCGGGGACGATCTTGAAGATGTAGGCGTTGACGCCGATGTTGAGCAGCGACACCACCAAGAACAGCTGTGGAATCGACAGTTTGACCACGCTCAGCAACACGATGGAAACGATGGCCGAAATCACCATGAACAGCGCGTTGAGAATGTTGTTGGCCGCAATCACCCGCGCCCGCTCGTTCTCGGCGGTGCGCGACTGGATCAACGCATACAGCGGCACAATGTAGAAACCGCCAAAGATGCCAAGGCCGAGGATGTCGACCAGTACCGCCCAGGCGTGACCGAAGCCCAATACCTCGGTCCAGCTATGGCCGACGGCGCTCTCCGGAATTCCACCGGAATGCCACCACAACAGCAGCCCGAAAACCGTCAGGCCAAACGAGCCGAACGGCACCAGGCCGATCTCGACTTTGCGCCCGGAAAGCTTCTCGCAGAGCATCGAACCGAGGGCGATGCCGACCGAGAACACGGTGAGAATCAAGGTAACCACGGTTTCATCGCCGTGCATCCATTCCTTGGCGTAGGCCGGGATCTGCGTCAGATAAATCGCCCCGACGAACCAGAACCACGAGTTGCCGACAATCGAGCGCGACACCGCCGGCGTCTGGCCCAACCCGAGTTTCAGCGTGGCCCAGGACTGGCTGAAAATGTTCCAGTTCAGGCGCATTTCCGGAGAAGCGGCCGCCGCGCGGGGAATGTTGCGGCTGGCGAGGTAACCGAGTACGGCGATGCCGACAATTGCGGTCGACACCAGTGGCGCATAGTGCGACGAGGACATGATGACCCCGGCACCAATGGTGCCGGCCAGGATCGCCAGGAACGTGCCCATTTCCACCAGACCGTTGCCGCCGACCAGTTCATCCTCGTGCAAGGCCTGCGGCAGGATCGAGTACTTCACCGGCCCGAACAGCGCCGAGTGTGTGCCCATGGCGAACAGGGCCACCAGCATCAGCGACAGGTGATCGAACAGGAAACCGACGGATCCCACGGCCATGATGGCGATTTCTGCCAGTTTGATCAGACGGATCAGCGCATCCTTGGCGAACTTTTCGCCGAACTGTCCGGCCAGCGCCGAAAACAGGAAGAACGGCAGAATAAACAGCAGCGCACACAGGTTGACCCAGATCGAACGGTCACCTTCGATGGTCAGACGATAGAGAATGGCGAGGATCAGCGATTGCTTGAACACGTTGTCGTTGAACGCGCCCAGCGACTGGGTGATGAAGAACGGCAGGAAGCGCCGGGTACGCAGCAGGTTGAACTGTGAGGGGTGACTCATCTTCCGTGTGTCCCTGATGTTGGGTAACGAGTGGCCTGGATACGTTTATTGGAATGTCGATCCGCGATCCAGGCCACACCTTACCTAAACTTTTCAGGTTATTTCTTCAAACCTGCAATACACGGTGAAACAAAAAGCTCGCCGCGCCAGGCGCCTTGCAGCGTGCGCTTGCCGACGATCAGCCACATCACTGCCAGCAACGTCACCAGCACACAACCGGCCACGCTGAAGAACGTCAGGTTCAACGTGCTGCCCAATTTCAGGGTCGCCAGCGAATACACGCCCAACGGGAAGGTAAATCCCCACCAGCCAAGGTTGAACGGGATGCCGTCGCGCAGGTAACGCACGGTGATCAGCAGCGCCATCAACATCCACCACAGACCAAAACCCCAGAGCGTGATCCCGGCCACCAGGCCCAGGCCCGAAGCGATTTCACCGATGCCCGGCATGCCATTGGCCGCGAAGATCGCCGGCGCATCACCGCCCAGCAGCAACATGCCCAGGGCACCGGTGCCGATCGGCCCCAGAGCGAGCCAGCTCGACGCCGCCATGTTTTCGTGGGGCAGTTTGTGCAGGGCCATGCGTAACAGCAGGATGGTCAGAATGCTGAACGCCACGGGTAAGGAAAAGGCCCAGAGCACGTAGCTCGTCGCCAGCACCACCAGTTGCGACGGCGCATCGGCCAGGTGCGGCGCCAGCAGTCCGCCGCTGGCTGCCGCCACTTCTGCCGCCACCACCGGCAACAGCCAGACAGCGGTCATCTGATCGATGCTGTGTTCCTGGCGGGTGAACATCATGTAGGGAATCAGCACACCGCAGGCCAGCGACATCGCCACGTCCAGCCACCACAGCACTTCGGCGAGGTGAATGACGCCCTCGCCCCAGCGCGGCAGGCCGAACAACAGAAAACCGTTGATGATGGTCGCCAGGCCCATGGGAATGGTGCCGAAGAACATCGAAACCGTGGAGTGCCCGAAGATCCGCCGCGCTTCGTCGAAGAACAGAATCCAGCGCGCGGCGTACGCAGCGGTAAACAGCACGAACAACAGAATGTTGAACATCCACAACCCTTCGGCCACGGCGTGCAGCCCCGGGATGGCGAAAGGCAGTTGTGCCAGCGCCAACGCCAGCACGCCGGTACCCATGGTCGCGGCGAACCAGTTCGGTGTGAATTGACGGATCACTTCACGCGGATGCTGAAGCTGGCTGAAAGGCTTGATGCCGGGTTTGGCACTGTTGGGGCAAGTCATCATGAACTCCTGTCCTCAGGTGAGGTTGAGCCCATGGTAGAACCGAATCGAATATCTATATAACGGGTAATATCTCTAACTGTTATCTGTTTTGTAGATATGCAGTCAGACGCTGCCTTCGGTTTCAATCACCAGAATCCGCGCAGCGCCTTGCGGATGAGCAACATGCTCCGTGCCGATGGACGCGTAGAAGATGTCACCGACATCGAGCTGCACCTGCTTTTCCTCGCCTTCTTCGCGGTAGTGCATGAGCACCTGACCGTCGAGCACCACGAACACTTCCTCGCCATCGTTGACGTGCCATTTGTACGGCTGATCAGTCCAGTGCAATCGCGTGGTGATGCCGTTCATGTTGGCGATGTCGAGCGCGCCCCAGGCACGCTCGGCGGTGAAGGTCTTTCCGCAAATGACTTTCATGAATGCCTTACTCCTTGCGCCGGGTAAGACCAGAAACCACAGCCACGAATAACAGGCTGAAACCCCAACCAGCAAGGATTTCAAACCACATCACAAACCTGACCAGTCGTTTACCACTGAAGAATCCTCCCATTTCTGCAAACCAGTTGGCCTTGGGGGTTGAAATGAGCGGGGCCCAGTCGTTTTCCTGATGCAAATCGACCAGAGGCAATAATAAATCCAAGGAAAAGGCTATAGGACTGAAGCCCGTGTATTCCTCGCGCAATGCCTCACACAAATACCAATTGCCCATACCTTTGAATGCCTCGGGCACTTCCGCCGGAAGGCGATAATGGCTTTTGCTCAGCCATACCTGCTGCCGATCCGGGCGGCAGGACTCATAGGCCTCATTCTGAAAGATCAACGGGTTGCTCGGAGCAAAGACACCAGAACTGGCTGCGGTCCAGTAGACCAATGTGCAAAAAAACCAAACCCCTGCGAACCATGGCAACAAAAGCATTGGCCGATAACCGAATCCCGTTAGGATGCCGTAGAGAAAGTGCAAAAAATTCGCACATCCGGCGTATATACTTCGCAAATATCGATTCCAGGTTTCCGGTGACTGTCCGATTCGGCCGAATCGATGCAGACAATGTTCGAATTCGATACCAATTTCCTTGGCTTCTTCGTTATGCCCCATAGACTCAAGTACCTGTTGTAGCTGTCTCCAGGGTTGGGGCCGAAAGTGTTCTTCCGGCGACCGTGGAGTAGGCTCATCCTTCGCCAGGCAAGCCTTTTGCTTTTTTAACCACAGCATGCGCTCCCTGATCGGCATCGGTTTGTATATATCAACCGAGTCATATACAAAACCATTGATAATCGGCCGCTCTCCCCAGGACGCAAGATCATCGTTGATGGTCGAAATTCTGGCTCCCAAAAAGGAAATCTCCTCGGGAGCGGATTTGAGGTCTCGAAGAAAAAGCGTCCCTCCAATCCGAATTTCATTTGCGCGAAGCTTTTTTATCATGGATCCGGAAAACTCAATGTTTCCTTGGACTTCCAAGCCAGCCAATTGCAGACAGCCATGAATTTCGCAGCCCTTGTCAAAAAACGCGTTGCCGTTGACGACAGCTCGCTCGACACTCATTGCATGAGCATCTCCAATCGCGGAAAACTTCGCATCCTGACAGCTCAACTGCCCAGTAATTCTGGCCCCCAGAAGATTGACAATTCCCGTCGAAGTAAAACCTGACCTGAAGAAAACCGGTCCATTCACAGCAATGAAATCCAGGTCTATCGACTGCTCTTGTTCAACAGAGAAGCTCGCCTTTGAACAGTTGAATTGACCTCCGACTATTGCAGACCTGAAACGCACCAGGCCTTTTGCCGAAAAACCATTATTGAGGTAGACGCCTGTACGGATCTCGGCAAAAGATGCAATCAGAGACGCCTCTCCAGCCCCATCAAAGTTTGAGCCAGCGCAACTTAGCGAGGCTGCGATACGTGCTGCATCAAGCTCGACAAGGCCCCGCGTCGATGTAGAGGAAAATGTCAGACTGCCACTGACCACTACTCGACTGCCTAAAAAGGATTCAAGGGAACAACCACTGAATCTGAGCGAATGATCAAAACTTGCTCCCCTTGCATTGATGTCCTGTTCGAACCTGCAGTTTTCAAATGTGACAGGAGTCGTTACAGATATGCCAACGAGAAAAAGCGGTCCCTGGATGTAGGCCCCACGCAGAAAAAGGTTCTCACCGAAAAATGCCCCTTGGGAGCACGTCAGGATCAGATGACGCAGAAAGATTGCACGAACGGTATTTTCATCACTTGCGGCATCCGGCAACTCTTCGGAGATGCAGGCAATATTCCCGCTCTTGAAACACCTCAGAAGCCGATGCTCTGCTGGAAGGAGTTTACCCAGGCTACTTTCCATGCGTTCCTTCAAACTCAGGCTGCCGTCCATTCACCCTCACTCAAATCAAGATGTGTTCCATATAGAGTGGCGCATGTTAGTGAACAGGCGTTTCGCCATCAACGTACTACTTACCCATCGCACGACAGGTACCACTGCCCGCCAGAGTGCTGCGGCGAAACAAAACGAAAAGTCCGATCAGCGAGACAACAATTAACACCACGCCATAACCGTCAGTGGTGTCGAGCAGCCCAAAATCATTCACGAAGTGCCCGGCCAGCAATGCCGGCAGACAGAACGCCAGGTAACTCAGTACATAAAATGCCGACATAAGACCTGCCCGTTCATGGGGCAACGCCAGCGGCACCAGACTGCGCACCGCACCGAGAAAACCGGAGCCAAATCCACAACCGGCGACCAGCGTGCCGAAAAAGAACAGTGACAGACTGGCGCTGTGCACCCCCAACAGAATCAGCACGATGCCGGCCGGCAACAGGCTTGCGCCAAGTTGCAGTGCCCGGGAGGCTGGACGGTTACGCAAGGTGAAAATCATCAGCGCACCGGTCACGGTCAACGCCGCCACAGTCGCGCCGCCGATCAGATTGGAGGTGGAACCGGTCGCCGTGCGCACCAGTGACGGGGCCAGCGAGGCATAAAATCCGCCGAGCGCCCAAGTCGCGGTGTTCAGCGGCAACACTCGCCACAGCGTCGAACGCGCCTGAACCGGCACATGCAGGGTCGGCCGCAACGAGGCCCAGGCCCCCGCTTGCGGCGAGACGCTTTCCGGCAAGCGCCAGACATAAATCCCCTGCAACACAAACAGCACGAGCAGCAGCCAATAGGTCAGTTGCAGTGGCGCGGGCGCGAATTCCGCCAGCAAACCGCAACCCATCGCACCGAGCGCCATGCCGAGCAACGGCGCGACGCTGTTGATCAGCGGCCCTTGCTGGCGATCGGTGTCCAGCAGCGTCGCACTCAACACGGCAGTGGCCATGCCGGTGGCAAACCCTTGCAGCACCCGCGCGCCGATCAGCCAACCCACGCTGTCGGCGTAGACAAACAGCAGCATCGCCAGGGCATTCAGGACCACGGCGGTGAAAATCACCGGTTTGCGGCCCAGGTGATCCGACAGCGAACCGACCGTCAGCAGCGCGGCCAGCAGACTCAGCGCGTAAACGCCGAAAATCAGGGTCAGCACCGCCGCCGAGAAATGCAGGTGATCCTGGTACAGGTGATACAACGGCGTCGGCGCGGTGGAAGCGGCGAGAAAACTGAGTAAGGTGATCGCCAGAAACCACAGGCTGGAACGGTTGGAAGCAAGGCGGGTCATGGACACACTCCTTAAAAGCTATTTTTTTGCTTTTGCGGAGTGTGCTCCCGACTTGCGCTTAAAGCAAATTCTTTGTGTTAAGGTCTGGCACATGCCTATTAAAGAAAGTAGCCGTCCCGGCGGCCGAAGCGCCCGGGTACAGGAATCGATTCACGGCGCCGTGCGCGCACTCCTCGAAGAGCAGGAGCGCTCCACCGTGACCGTTCCGCAGATTGCCGCGCGGGCCGGGGTCACGCCCTCGACCATTTATCGGCGCTGGGGCGATCTGTCGGCGCTGCTCGCCGACGTCGCCCTCGCCCGCCTGCGCCCTGAAAGCGATCCGCTGGAAACCGGCAGCCTGCGCGGCGATATCCGCGCCTGGGCCGAGCAGTATCTGGACGAAATGAGTTCCGAGCCGGGGCGCAATGTCATGCGCGACGTGCAGGCCAGCGCCACACCGGGATTCTGCATCGCGATCATTGCCGATCAGTTGCAGACCATCGTCGACCGCTTCCCGGACGAGTCGCCACCGAGCGTGGATCACCTGATCAACCTGGTGGTTTCGCCAACGGTGTTCCGCATCCTGTTTGCCGTGGCGCCGCTGGAAGTCGAAGAACTGCACCGGCTGATCGACATCGCGCTGCGCCAGGACTGACAGCGCAGAACCGCCCGGTTCTGCGCCTGCGACACCCCGCCACGCCACGACCTTGGTCGACACTGACTAACCGCCGCGCACATGCGAGACTGTCTGGCCGGGCGCGAGTCCGGTCGTATTTTGTCGGGAGTGCTCCATGTCGTTGTCCAGCGGGCTGATCGCCGCCGTCGCCCTGGCCTATATGGCCATCATGTTCGCCATCGCCTTCTACGGCGACCGTCGCAGCGCGCCGTTGCCGCCGCGGATGCGTGCCTGGGTGTACAGCCTGTCGCTGGCGGTCTACTGCACCAGCTGGACGTTCTTCGGCGCGGTCGGTCAGGCGGCCGAACAGTTGTGGTCATTTCTGCCGATCTACCTCGGGCCGATCCTGCTGTTGCTGGGCGCGCCGTGGGTCCTGCAAAAAATGGTGATGATCAGCAAGCAGGAGAACATCACCTCCATTGCCGACTTCATAGCCGCCCGTTATGGCAAATCCCAATCGCTGGCGGTGGTGGTTGCGCTGATCTGTCTGGTCGGCGTTCTCCCTTATATAGCCTTGCAACTCAAAGGCATTGTCCTTGGCGTGAACCTTCTGATCGGCGCCGGTGCCGACGCCATGGGCACCCGCGCCCAGGACACGGCGCTGATCGTGTCACTGGTGCTGGCGCTGTTCACCATCGTCTTCGGTACACGTAACCTCGACGCCACCGAGCACCACCGGGGCATGGTGCTGGCGATTGCGTTCGAGTCGCTGGTGAAGTTGTTCGCCTTCCTCGCCGTCGGCGCCTTCGTCACTTATGGCCTGTATGACGGCTTCGACGACCTGTTCAATCAGGCAATGCTCGCCCCCCGCCTTGAGGAATACTGGAAAGAAACGATCAACTGGCCCTCGATGGTGGTGCAGACCGGCGTGGCGATGATGGCGATCATCTGCCTGCCCCGGCAGTTCCATGTGACGGTAGTGGAGAACATCGACCCGCAGGACTTGCGTCTGGCCAAATGGGTGTTCCCGGCCTATCTCGCGTTGGCGGCGCTGTTTGTAGTCCCGATCGCTCTCGCCGGTCAGATGATGTTGCCCAGTTCCGTCATCCCGGACTCCTTCGTCATCAGCCTACCGCTGGCCCAGGCCCACCCGGCGCTGGCGATGCTGGCGTTCATTGGCGGCGCCTCGGCGGCCACCGGCATGGTGATCGTGGCGAGTGTGGCGCTGTCGACCATGGTGTCCAACGACATGCTGTTGCCGTGGCTGTTGCGGCGTAACAATGCCGAGCGGCCGTTCGAAGTGTTCCGTCAGTGGATGCTCTCGGTGCGCCGGGTCAGCATCGTGGTCATTCTGTTGCTGGCTTACGTCAGCTACCGCCTGCTTGGCTCCACCGCGAGCCTGGCGACCATCGGCCAGATTGCCTTCGCCGCCGTGACCCAACTGGCACCGGCCATGCTCGGCGCGCTGTACTGGAAACAGGCCAACCGCCGCGGTGTATTCGCTGGTCTCGCCGCCGGCACCTTCCTCTGGTTTTACACACTGATTCTGCCGATTGCCGCCCGCAGTCTCGGTTGGTCGCTGGACACGTTTCCCGGCCTGGCCTGGCTGCACAGCAATCCGCTGAACCTGCCGATCACCCCGCTGACTCAAGGCGTGGTGCTGTCGTTGGCGGGTAACTTCACGTTGTTCGCCTGGGTCTCGGTGTTGTCGCGCACCCGGGTGTCGGAACACTGGCAGGCCGGGCGTTTCATCGGTCAGGAAATCAGCGCTCGACCGAGCGCACGCTCGATGCTGGCGGTGCAGATCGACGACTTGCTGCAACTGGCGGCACGGTTTGTCGGTGAAGAGCGTGCGCGCCAGAGCTTCATCCGCTTCGCTTATCGTCAGGGCAAAGGCTTCAACCCGAACCAGAACGCCGACGGTGAATGGATCGCTCACACCGAGCGATTGCTGGCCGGTGTCCTCGGCGCGTCTTCGACACGGGCTGTAGTAAAAGCCGCCATCGAAGGTCGGGAAATGCAGCTGGAGGACGTCGTCCGGATCGCCGACGAAGCCTCGGAAGTGTTGCAGTTCAACCGCGCGCTGCTGCAAGGCGCCATCGAGAACATCACGCAGGGCATCAGCGTGGTCGACCAGTCGCTGAAACTGGTGGCCTGGAACCGGCGCTATCTGGAGCTGTTCAACTACCCGGACGGTTTGATCAGCGTCGGCCGGCCGATTGCCGACATCATTCGCTACAACGCCGAACGCGGCTTGTGTGGTCCCGGCGAAGCGGAAGTCCACGTCGCCCGACGTCTGCACTGGATGCGTCAGGGCCGCGCCCACACGTCTGAACGACTGTTCCCCAACGGCCGGGTGATCGAGCTGATCGGCAACCCGATGCCCGGTGGCGGTTTCGTCATGAGCTTCACCGACATCACCGCGTTCCGCGAAGCCGAGCAGGCGCTGACCGAGGCCAACGAAGGGCTGGAACAACGGGTCAGTGAACGCACTCAGGAACTGTCGCAACTCAACGTCGCGCTGACAGAGGCCAAGGGCAACGCCGAGGCGGCCAACCAGTCGAAAACACGCTTTCTGGCAGCGGTCAGCCATGACCTGATGCAGCCGCTGAACGCCGCGCGGCTGTTCTCCGCCGCCCTCTCCCATCAGGACGATGGCTTGAGCAGCGAAGCGCAGAAACTGGTGCAGCACCTGGACAGTTCGCTGCGTTCGGCCGAAGACCTGATCAGCGACCTGCTGGACATTTCCCGCCTGGAAAACGGCAAGATCAACCCGGATCGCAAGCCGTTCGCGGTCAATGAGCTGTTCGATATTCTCGGCGCGGAGTTCAAGGCGCTGGCGCAGGAACAGGGCCTGAATTTCCGGGTGCGCGGCAGTCATTTGCGCATCGACAGCGACATCAAACTGCTACGGCGGATCCTGCAGAACTTCCTCACCAATGCCTTCCGCTATGCAAAAGGCCCGGTGTTGCTGGGCGTGCGCCGGCGACAGGGCGAGATTTGCCTGGAGGTCTGGGATCGCGGGCCGGGGATTCCGGAAGACAAGCAACAAGTGATTTTCGAGGAATTCAAACGCCTCGACAGCCACCAGACCCGCGCCGAGAAAGGCCTGGGGCTGGGCCTGGCGATTGCCGACGGCTTGTGCCGGGTACTCGGGCACACATTGCGCGTGCGTTCATGGCCGGGGCGCGGCAGCGTGTTCAGTGTGCGGGTGCCGCTGGCCCGCACGCAGACTGCCCAGCCGAGCGCTGCGGTCGAACTCAACGGCAAGTTGCACAGCGGCGCGCAGGTGCTGTGCATCGACAACGAAGACAGCATTCTGATCGGCATGAACAGCCTGCTCACGCGCTGGGGTTGTCAGGTGTGGACGGCGCGCAACCGCGAGGAATGCGCGGCGCTGCTCAACGATGGGGTGCGGCCGCAACTGGCGCTGGTGGATTTCCACCTCGACCACGGCGAGACCGGCACCGATCTGATGGCCTGGTTGCGTACGAGCCTGGGCGAACCGGTGCCCGGCGTGGTGATCAGCGCCGACGGGCATCCGGAAACCGTGGCGCAGGTGCACGCAGCGGGGCTGGATTACCTGGCCAAACCGGTGAAACCGGCGGCGTTGCGGGCGTTGTTGAGTCGCTATTTGCCTCTCTAAAAGCGCCGCTCTGAGAACGCCGCTTATTCAGGCAGCTCGACCAAGCCGTCGGCGTCGGTCATTGCGCGTTCCAGCAGATCTGCCGGCAGGCTCTTGCTGGCCCGTGCGCCGAGCAGTTTGAGCTGCTCGCTGCGGCTGACAAGGTTGCCGCGCCCTTCTGTCAGCTTGTTTCGCGCTGCGCTGTAGGCTTTGTCCAGCTGTTGCAGACGATTACCGACTTCGTCCAGATCCTGAATGAACAACACGAACTTGTCGTACAGCCATCCGGCACGCTCGGCGATTTCCCGGGCGTTCTGGCTCTGGCGCTCCTGCTTCCACAGGCTGTCGATGACCCGCAGGGTGGCGAGCAGCGTGGTCGGGCTGACGATCACGATGTTGCGGTCGAAGGCTTCCTGGAACAGCGTCGGCTCGGCTTGCAACGCTGCGGAAAACGCCGCTTCGATGGGCACGAACAGCAAGACGAAATCGAGGCTGTGTAGCCCTTCCAGACGCTTGTAGTCCTTGCCGGCCAGGCCTTTGACGTGGCTGCGCAGCGACAGCACGTGCTGCTTCATGGCGATCTGGCCAATCGCATCGTCATCGGCCGCCACGTATTGCTGGTATGCCGTGAGGCTGACCTTGGAGTCGACCACCACCTGCTTGTCGCCCGGCAGGTAAATGATCACGTCCGGCTGAAAGCGCTCGCCGTCCGGGCCCTTGAGGTTGACCTGGGTCTGGTACTCGCGGCCCTTCTCCAGCCCGGCATGTTCCAGGACCCGCTCCAGAATCAGCTCGCCCCAGTTGCCCTGGGTTTTCTGGCCTTTCAGGGCGCGGGTCAGGTTGGTCGCTTCATTGCTCAGGCGCAGGTTCAGTTGCTGCAGGCGCTCAAGCTCCTTGGCCAGCGAGAAGCGCTCACGGGCCTCAGCCTGATAGCTTTCCTCGACACGTTTTTCGAAGGACTGGATGCGTTCTTTCAGCGGGTCGAGCAATTGCCCGAGACGCTGCTGACTGGTTTCGGCGAAACGCTGTTCACGTTCGTCGAAGATCTTGCCGGCCAGTTCGGCGAACTGGGCGCGCAACTCGTCACGGGAACCTTGCAGGTCATCGAGACGCTGCTGATGGCTTTCCTGCTGCTCACGCAACTCGGCACTCAGTGAGGCGGCCTGGGCGTCCAGGCGCCGCAGCTCGGCTTCCTTGTTGGCGCGCTCGAGGCTCCAGGCATGAGCGGCGTCACGGGCGTCGTCGCGCTCGATCTGCAACAGTTCGACTTCCCGGCGCACGGCCGCAAGATCCGCTTGTTTGGAGGCATTGGCCTGGCCGAGGTCGGCGACTTCGTCGCGACTGGCTTCGAGCTGGGCGTTGAGGCCGTCCTGGGCCATTTGTGCCATGGCCAGTCGCTCTTCGAGCAACGCGACTTCGGACTCGCCATGACTGGCCCGGCGCTGCAGTTGCCAGGCCAGCGCCAGCAGCGGCACGGCCGCGCCCGCCAACCCGAGCAAGATGCTGGTCAAGTCCATCGCCATAGTCATTCCCGCCGATCCGATAAAGCCTGAAGGTTAACCAAGGCGTCAGGTCTTGGACAGCTCAGTCTTCGATCAGGCCGAGTTCCTGTTGCGCACGTCGATCACCCGCACGGGCAGCCTGACGCAGCAGGTCCTGGCCGATACGACGATCCCGGGCATTGCCGCACTCACGGCACATCAACTGGCCAAGGCGACTTTGTGCAGCGACCACGCCTTCCCGGGCCGGTTGCTTGAGCAGGCGGCCGGCGAGGTGCTTGGCGTTCTGGCTGTCGCCCAGGCGCGGGCTGTCCAGCAGCCATTCGGCCACGCGCACGGAAAATCGCTTGGGAGCGGTAACACGAGAGGGTTGGGAGGTAACAGAATCTGGAGCTGAGCGAAACTTCATAAAGCACTGTGGGACAGATCGGAGGGCGCGCCACTCTACTCTTTTTTTCGCACAGGTAAAGTCGAAAAAAACCCGGCACGCCCGTGCTAGAGCAAGCGCTCGGGACAATCCACAGAAGCTGTGGATAACTCAGTGGACAACCGTCCCTGACTCGCCGCAAAGCCTTGTGGAATGGGGCCCGCAGTCAAACTGACGATTTTTTCACCAGTAAAAAAAAGCGATGTTTTTCATTGACTTAAACTTTCGTTACAGGCAGCCACCGGGGTCAGGATCGATGTGACAGCGTCGTTACCGTCCGCGCAACTAATGTGCACAAGTACCTGTTACGCGGTTATATCGGTGCGCTTTTTCGGGTCGTTTTGGCAGCCGGGTTGGGGATAAGCCCTTGCGCTTCGCGGGTTCGGCTTGCCCTCTGCGACGACCGACGGTCGGAATGTGAGCCAAATCGGGGCGGGGCCGGGGTTCGAGGCACCGTCTGTTGGTTCTTTTTAAAAATCAGGTTTGCCTTCCTCGAAGTGTTCCGTTAGTATCCGCGGCGTTAGTACCAAGCTGAAAGTCAATTCCGGTCGAACAAACCCCACGGTCAGCCTTCTCCCCGAGAAGCCTCCTCCGACAAAGCGGGACCGACCCCTCGATGGTTTCCAGGTAAATCTTGCGACGACACACCCTTTGAATCGAATGCAAAGGGTGTTGCGAAGACCACTTACTCTGACCGAACCAACCTGCAAATTGATCAGGATCTTCACCCCGGGCCCAGAACCTTTGCCCTCGATGTGTTGCCTGCCCTCCTAAGTACCTACCTGCCAGCCCAAGCGCGCCAACTTATCAGCGCTTCAAACTGGCTGCTTTGTTCCAGTCGGGTTCTTCGTTCGACCAATGGTGGTCGACGTTACTGGAACGTTTTAACGTTGCACGGTTCTTATCCGTGTCATTTGTAGGAACACCTAATAACTATGTCTACTCAAATCCAGACTCAGGATGCCATTCGCACCCTAACCAACGCTTTTGCTCCAATGAACTGCCTGATCATGGCCGCTCGCAAAGGCTGCTTCAGCTTCACCGTGGTCAATGAACACGGGATCGCCCGCCACAGCGAGCGTCTGTACCCTGATCAATACTCCAGCGCCGAACCGCTGCAGGCCGTGATTGATCGCACCCGTCAGGCATTGATCGCCTGAGAGGCCGAAATGGCTGCAAAAGCAAAAGCCCCGCCTGAAACGCGGGGCTTTTTATTGCCCGATGTTTCTCTTTTTGCCACTCACGGTTAAGCACCAACCGATATAACGGTTATAACTGCTCGCCGGAAATATTTTAAAAACAGACCTTTACGTCGCGAATATGACACTACACTTCAACTCAAGCGGCGTGATCCGCTTCCGGCGAGCCTGAGTCGATTCACAGCTGCCAAGCTCCCCTTCAGGTCTCGCCGCCCAATAACAAGATCCGAGGGTTTTATGGGTATCGCTGCCAGCGAACTGTGCCGCTATGTGATCCGTCCAACGCTGATTTATCTGGGACGTCACTGCGCCACCGCCGAATCCCTGCTGCTGGGCATCGCCGCCAGCCAGTCCGCCCTGGGTTCCGCCCTGCATGACCGCCGTGGCCACGGCCTGTACCGGATTGCCGAGCATCGCCACCAGGCGCTCTGGGATCATTATCTGGCGCTCGATCCGGAGCGCGCCAGCCTGGTTCGCGGCCTCGCCAGCCAGCATGCCTTTCTCAGCGGCCCGCACCTCGAACTTACCGTCAACCTGCGTTACGCCACCGCCATCGCCTGGCTGCTGGTCGAAGAACAGAATCCCACCCTCCCCGACCCGGATGATCTGCTGGGAATGGCGCGTATCTGGCGTCAGACCTTTCAGCCCCAGGGTCGTCTGCGTGACTTCACCTGTGCATGGCAGACCTGTGTTTCACCGCTGAATCAGGTCGCGTGCTGACTCGCCAGTTTCGCAAGATCGTCCAACGGGTCGCGAATCTGGTCGGATTGTCCTACAAAACCGCTCTAACTCAAGCCATACGGACTATAGCGCTGGGACGAAAATGTTGGTAATTTTCGCCCCGGTGATCACCAGGAGTTCTAATAATGAAAAAAGTAATGCTCAAAACCACCCTTAGCCTCGCCGTTTCCTTGGCATCCACCCAGATTTTCGCAGCTGGCTTTGCCATCAACGAACACAGCATCAGCGGGATGGGGACTGGGTACGCCGGGCGATCTTCTTCTGCCGACGACGCAAGCACTGTTTATGGCAACCCTGCCGGCATGTCGCGCATCACGCGCGAACAAGTCACCGGTGGTGTTGCATTCCTCGACGCCAAGACCGATATCAGCGATGGTCGCTCCAGCCCTAACGGCGGCAGCAACAAAGGCGACATGGTGCCCTTTACCTCCGTACCTATGGGCTACTACGTCAAGCCGATCGACGAGCATTGGGCATTCGGCCTGGGTGTCTACGTACCCTTCGGCCTGATTACCGACTATGAAAAAGGCTTTGCCGGCCGTTACTTCGGCAGCAAGTCCGAAGTACAAGTCATCACCTTCCAGCCGACTGTCAGCTACAAGTTCAACGACGTCGTGTCGATCGGCTTCGGTCCGACCATCAACCGTATCGACGGCACCCTGGAATCCAACCTGTCGATCACTCAGGCCCTGCCGGACGGCAAGGTCAAGATCAAGGGTGACGACACTGCACTGGGCTACAACATCGGTGTGCTGGTACAAGCGACCGACACCACTCGCCTGGGTCTGACTTACCACTCGAAAGTCGACTACAAGCTCGAAGGCAACACCAAGGTCAACTACGGCGCTCTGGCCCTGGCCGGCCTCAGCTCCAGCCAGAAGTACGACGCTTCGCTGAAGATCACCACACCTGAATCCGTGGACTTCTCGGTCACTCAGGCGATCAACGATCGCTGGAACGTCTACGCCGGTACTACCTGGACCCGTTGGAGCCAGCTGGAAAAAATCACCGTCAAGAACTCCGGCGTTCAACCTGCACTGGCTGGCCAGTTCGGCGAGATCACCGAAGAACAGAACTGGCATGACACCTGGGCATACGCCATCGGTACGTCCTACCAGTTGAACAAGGAATGGGTACTGCGCACCGGTCTGACCTTCGACCAGTCGCCGACCAACAACGTCGACCGTTCGCCACGCATCCCTACCGGCGACCGTACGATCTTCAGCATCGGTGCCGGCTGGAGCCCGACCGAAGACCTGACCATCGACGTCGCTTACTCGTACCTGCAGGAAGAGAAAGTCAGCATCCGCAACGAGAACGATCGCGGTCAGACCTACGATTCCAAGTATGAAAACTCGGCAAACGGTTTCGGTGTTGGCGCAACCTACCGCTTCTGATGCTGTATGGCGAGGCTAACCCCTCGCCCACTAAAAAGCCCCGCTCTCTCGACAGAGGCGGGGCTTTTTAATGGGCGTCAATCAGGGTTTCAGGGGTTTCGACGCGATGGCTTTCTCGATGGCCGCCAAAAACTCCGGATCGTCAGGCTTGGTCAGGCTGGAGAAATTGGCAATCACCTTGCCCTGGCGGTCGACCACGTATTTGTAGAAATTCCACTTCGGCGCGCTGCTTTGCGCGGCCAGTACCTGGAACAGGTGGGTGGCACCGTCACCGCGGACTTTCTGTGGCTCGGTCATGGTGAAGGTCACGCCGTAGTTGGCGTAGCAGACCTTGGCGGTCTCGGCGCTGTCCTTGGACTCCTGCTTGAAGTCATTGGAGGGCACGCCAAGCATCTCCAACCCTTGCGCCTTGTAGCGCTGATTGAGCGCTTCAAGGCCTTCGAACTGCGGAGCGAAACCACAGAAGCTGGCAGTATTGATCACCACCAGCGGTTTGTCGGCGTAGTGCTGGCACAGGTCGATGGATTCCTTGGCCCGCAACTTGGGCAACGAGCCTTGCAGCAGCTCCGGACAGTCCGCGGCCTGGGCCAGTCCGGTCAACGCCATCAGCAACGCGGGAACAGCACACCAGCGCTTGAGCATGTCGGGCTTCCTTGATGCATTCGTCAGAACCCGACGTTACTCGCCCTCAAAGCCTACAAGCAAGCGCCCAAGCCCAACTGCATCAGCGCCAGGCCGCCCTGGTGCCAGCCCCACCACACCAGCGCCAGCAACGCGGCACCGACTGCGATGGCCAGCATTCGAGGCCAGTAGCCGTTCATGCAGCGCTCGCGTGGGTTTGCAGACGCTCGACCGGACGCTCGCGCACTGGCCAGTTCAGCGCAGCCGCCAACAGGCTCAAGAGAATCGCCACTTGCCAGATCAAGTCATAACTCCCGGTACGGTCATACACCACCCCGCCCAGCCAGCCGCCGAGGAACGAGCCGAGCTGATGGAACAGGAACACGATCCCACCGAGCATGGACAGGTTTCGCACGCCAAACAAGGTCGCCACCGTACCGTTGGTCAACGGCACGGTCGACAGCCACAGGAAACCCATGGCCATGCCGAACAGATACGCCGTGGTCGTCGTTACCGGCAGCCACAGGAACAGCCCGATCACCACCGCTCGCAGCAGGTACAAACCGGTCAGCAGACGCGGCTTGGACATGCGCCCGCCCAGCCAGCCGGCGGTGTAGGTGCCGAAGATGTTGAACAACCCGATCAACGCCAGCACGGTAGTGCCGACGGTCGCCGGCAGATGCTGATCGACCAGATAGGCCGGCAGGTGTACGCCGATGAACACCACCTGGAAACCGCAGACGAAGAAGCCGAACGCCAGCAGCCAGAACCCGGAGTGCGAGCAGGCCTCGCGCAAGGCTTCAGACAGGGTTTGCTCATGCCCGAGCACCGGCAGTGGCTTGTCCTTGAGCATGCTCACCAGCGGCACGATCAGCGCCACCAGCAAACCCAGCACCAGCAACGCGGCAGACCAGCCCAGCCAGCCGATCAGCCCGAGGGTGCCTGGCAACATGGCGAACTGGCCAAAGGACCCGGCGGCGCTGGCAATGCCCATGCCCATGCTGCGCTTCTCCGGCGGCACGGCGCGGCCGACCACACCGAGGATCACCGAGAACGACGTGCCGGACAGGCCGATACCGATCAGCAAACCGGCGCTCAGGGACAGGCCCAACGCTGTTTCCGACAGGCCCATGAACACCAGCCCCAAGGCGTAGAGCACGCCGCCGATCAGCACCACTTTCGCTGCGCCAAAACGGTCAGCCAGTGCGCCAGTGAACGGTTGCGCCAGGCCCCAGATCAGGTTCTGCAAGGCAATGGCGAAGGCGAACACTTCACGCCCCCAGCCGAACTGGGCGCTCATCGGCGACAGGAACAATCCGAAGCCGTGCCGCACGCCCAATGACAACGCCAGAATCAGCGCACTCCCCAGCAACACCCAACCGCACGTACGCCACATCGAACTCATTGTTATTCTCCAGTCGCGGGTATATACCCGCTTAGATTCGGAAAAAACCGGCCCTCAGGCCAGTTCATCCAATAGCCGCAGCAAGGTTTCACGCTTCTCGGCACCCAGTCGGTCGATCAACCGCTGTTGCGCCGCTTCCCAGGCCGGCAGGGCCGCTGCCAGGCGTTGTGCGCCGGTTTCGGTGAGCCGGACGATGCGGTTGCGCATGTCTTCGCCTTCGGCCAGCGCCACGAGACCTTCGCCTTCCAGCACCCGCAGATTGCGCCCCAGGGTGCTGCGATCCAGACCCATGGCCTCGGCCAGTTCGGAAATGCTCGGTTGATCCAGACGCTGCAGGTTGCACAGCAGAGAATACTGGGCAACGTTGATCCCGAAGCCGTCGAGAGCGCCGTCGTAATGCCTGCTGACGCCACGCGCGGCGCGACGCAGGTTGGTGCACAAACACTGAGAAGGAAGCATGATGCGTGTATATACCCGCGACTGTGTTAAATCAAGTTACAGATCAAAGTTACTTATCAAAACAAGGCCAGCCCGACCAGCACTGACATCTCCAGCAATTCCAGCAGTGCGCCGGCCGTATCGCCCGTGGTTCCGCCCAGTCGCCGCACCATCAAATGCCGCAGCCAGATGAATACGACGACCGAAAGCAGCAGCGCCACGACAGCATTGAACCCGGCAATCAACACGCACGCCGCCGCACTCATCGCCAGCACCTGCCAACCCGTTTTGCGCGGCAGATGATCGGCCAGCGCCTGCCCTAACCCGCCAGCCCGCACATAGGTTGTCGTGAGGAACAGTCCGAGCAGTGCCGCCCGCCCAAGTAGCGGCACAATGATCAACGCCAGGCCTTGTTTTTGCTCGATCAACGCCAGCAACGCGGCGTACTTGAGCAGCAACACCAGCACCAGCGTCACCACCGCAATTGGCCCGCTGCGCGGATCCTTCATGATCGTCAGCGTACGCTCGCGATCACCGAAACCGCCGAGCCACGCATCGGCGCTGTCCGCCAATCCATCAAGGTGCAGCGCACCGCTGAGCAACACCCACACCGTCAGCAACAAAGCGGCATGCAACAGCAAGGGCACGCCGGCCAACGCAATGTTCAGCGCCCAGAGAATCACGCCGAACAGCAGTCCCACCAGCGGATAGAACAGCAGCGAGCGGCCGAGTTCTTCGGGTGCCGGCATGCCCGGCAGTCGAATCGGCAGACTGCTGAGAAATTGCAGGGCGATCCACAGGGGCAGCATGTCAGTGCACTTCCTTGAGCGAACCATCAGCCTCGACGATCAGCGAAAACAACGCGCCATGACCGACTTCGACATTGAGCAACTGCTCACGGGGCAACCCACGGGCGCGAGCCAGCAACAGACGCATGACGCCGCCATGACTGACCAGCAACACCCGCTCTCCCGCATGCGCCGCGTGCAAGCGCATGACCGCCGCCAGCACCCGCGCAGAAAAATCGCTGACCGGCTCCCCCTGCGGCGGGGTAAACCCATACGGATCTGCCCAAAACAGCCCAAGCGCTTCGGCATCGGTTTCCATCAACGCCGCCGCGCTCTGCCCTTCCCAGGCACCGAAATGCAGCTCTTGCAGATCCTTGTCCAGAGATACCGACAGATCCCGTTGCGCACCCAACTCTTCAGCGAATCGCGCGCAACGCTGCAACGGCGAACTGACCAGCCGATCCCACGGCCCCTGACCGATCACCGCCTCGCGCATCTGCGCCCAGCCCTTTTCGGTCAGTGCATCGTCGAGACTGCCGCGCAGGCCGCCGCCGAGCTCGGTTTCACCGTGGCGCAGCAGGTCCAGACGCGAGGTCATGCCGGGCGATCCGCCACCGCGGCTTCGGCGAAGGTCGCCATCTGGCCGTGCAGATCGCAGGCCAGACGCAGCAACGGCACCGCCAGCGCCGCGCCACTGCCCTCGCCCAGACGCAGGCCCAATTCGAGCAGCGGTTCGGCACTGAGGGTTTCCAGCACATGACGATGACCCGGTTCCGCACCGCGATGCCCGAACAGCAGCCATTCACGGCAGGCCGGATTCAGCCGCACCGCCACCAACGCCGCAACCGTGCAGATGAAACCGTCCACCAGCACCGCCACGCCTTCCTGAGCACAGGCCAGATACGCGCCGACCAAAGCCGCAATCTCGAAGCCGCCGAGATTGAACAGGGTCTGCAACGCATCACCGCGCTGCGCCGCGTGCAGCGCCAGCGCCCGCTCGATCACCTGCGCCTTGTGGCTGACGCCGTCGGCATTCAGCCCGGTGCCGGGACCGGTCAGATGAACCACCGGGCAATCGAGCAGCGCACAGGCCAGCGCACTGGCAGCCGTGGTGTTACCGATGCCCATTTCGCCACCGATGAACAGTTGCGCACCCGCCGCCTTCGCGCGCAGCACGCTGTCGCGGCCGGCCTGCAGGGCCAACTCGCCTTGGGCCGAGGTCATCGCCGGGCCCTTGGCGAAATTCGCCGTGCCCGGGCCGATATTCAAATGGCGCACGCCCGGCAGATTCAGCGACGGGGTCACGGTGCCCAGATCCACCACTTCCAGCTGCGCACTCAGTTGCCGCGCCAGCACGCTGATCGCCGCGCCGCCGCTGACGAAATTCAGCAGCATCTGTCCGGTGACTTCCTGCGGAAACGCGGAAACCCCTTCGGCTACGACGCCGTGGTCACCGGCAAAAATCGCGATCCAGACCTGATCCAGGCGCGGTTTGATCTGGCCCTGCAATCCGGCCAGTTGCACCGCCACCGATTCGAGCTGCCCGAGGGAGCCGGCGGGTTTGGTCAATTGCTGCTGACGCGCCGCCGCGTTTTCAACGGCGTCCGTATCCACCGGTTTGCACGGGTTCAGCCACCAGGCTTGGGTCATAACGCAGGTCCTTTCAGAGTCAGGGGCAGGCCGGCAACCGTCAGGACGACTCGCTGACAACGCTCGGCCAGAGCTTGATGCAGCCAACCGGCTTCATCGACGTAGCGGCGAGTCAATTCGCCCAGCGGCACGACACCCATTCCGGTCTCGTTGCTGACAAAAATGATTTCACCCGGCAGCGACGCCAGGCATTCGAGCAGGGCTTCGCGTTCGGCAGCGAGGCGCTCGGCGTCTTCGAGCATCAGCAGATTGGTCAGCCACAGGGTCAGGCAATCCACCAGCAGGCAACGTTCGGCACTGGCGGTTTCGCGCAGGACCCGGGCCAGCTCCAGCGGCTCTTCGATCAGCGCCCATTCGGCGGGACGGCGCGCGCGGTGATGAGCGACGCGTTCATTCATCTCGCCATCCAGCGGCTGACTGGTGGCGATGTACGTCACGGCCAGCGCGCTGTCAGTGGCGAGTTTTTCAGCCAGGCGACTTTTGCCGGAGCGGGCGCCGCCGAGGATCAGTTGGAGCATGGGGACATTCCACAGAGTTCACGTAACAGCCCGGTATCCAGATGCTTCTCCACCAGATCCGCCAACCGCTCGATGTCGCGTTCGCGCAGGCCGTGGTAATCCACTTCCTGCACATCGTTCAGACCGGCCCAGCGCAACAGCGCCGCACTGGCCGCCGGCGATTCGAACAGGCCATGCAGGTAGGTGCCGAAAATCTGTCCATCGAGACTTTGCGCACCATCACAGCGGCCGTCATCCAGATGCACAGCGGCGTTTTCCAGCGCAGCTCCCGTGGTCACGCCGGCATGAATTTCATAACCGCTAACCTCGGCATCTTCCAGCGCCAGACGCCCGCGCACATTGCGCAATTGCTTCTCGGCTTCGAGCTGCGTTTCAAACGCCAGCAGCCCCAGACCGGCGCTGGAGCCCGGCGCACCTTCAAGGCCCAACGGATCATGGACCTGTTCGCCGAGCATTTGCAGACCACCGCAGATCCCCAGCAGCTTGCCGCCGTAACGCAGATGTCGGCTGATGGCGGATTCCCAGCCATTGGTGCGCAGATACGCAAGGTCGCTGCGCACGCTTTTCGAGCCCGGCAGGATGATCAGATCGGCCGGCGGAATCGCTTGCCCCGGGCCGATGAATTGCAGATCCACCTGAGGATGCAGTCGCAGAGGATCGAAATCGGTGTGGTTGCTGATGCGCGGCAGCACCGGCACCACCACTTTCAAGACTTGCTCGGCCTTGTCGGTCTGGCGCTGATCGATGCCGTCCTCGGCCTCCAGATGCAGGTCCATCACGTACGGCAGCACGCCCACCACTGGTTTGCCGGTGCGCTGCTCCAGCCAGTCGAGGCCCGGTTGCAGCAAGGCGATGTCACCGCGAAAACGGTTGATGATGAAGCCTTTGACTCGCGCCTGCTCACTCGGCGACAGCAGCTCCAGCGTGCCGACCAGATGGGCAAACACGCCGCCACGGTTGATGTCGGCAATCAACAAAACCGGGCAATCCACCGCTTCGGCGAAACCCATGTTGGCGATGTCGCCGGCGCGCAGGTTGATCTCTGCCGGCGAGCCCGCGCCTTCGACCATCACCAACGGATAAGCAGTGCTCAAGCGTTCATGGGAAGCGAGCACGGCCTGCATGGCGATGGCTTTGTAGTCGTGATAGGCGACAGCGTTCATGCTGGTGACCGCGCGACCGTGGATGATGACCTGGGCGCCGGTGTCGCTGTTGGGCTTGAGCAGCACCGGGTTCATGTCGGTATGCGGCTCAAGGTGAGCCGCTTGCGCCTGCACCGCTTGTGCCCGGCCGATCTCGCCGCCGTCAGCAGTCACCGCGCTGTTGAGCGCCATGTTCTGCGGTTTGAATGGCACCACGGCAACGCCCTGGCGGGTTGCCCAGCGGCACAGCGCCGTCACCAGCGTGCTTTTGCCGGCGTCGGAGGTGGTGCCCTGCACCATTAATGTGGTCATGCTGGTTGGTTTTCCATAGAGCGGTCCAGGGCAAAGGCTTGCAGGGCTTGCTCAAGGCGCACTTCATCGGCGGCGTTGGCGGGCAGGCCGAAACGCAGGCTGCTGTTGTGCGCGAAGAGGCGCAGGAGAATGCCGCGGCGGGCCATGAACTCGTGCAGCGCGGCGGCGTGTTCGGTGATCAGCCACTGAAACAGCGCGCAACCACCCTGAGGCTTGAAGCCGTAGCGTTCGAGCAGCGCAGCCAGCCGTTCACTGACCTCGTCACTGCGGATCCGCTGGCGGGTATGACCTTCGGTGTCTTGCAGGCAGGCTTGACCCAACACGCGGGTCGGCCCGCTGACGGCCCAGGGTCCGACCTGCTCGGCCAGCAACCGGAGCAACTTGCGCTCGGCCAGCACAAACCCAAGTCGCACACCGGCCAGGCCGAAAAACTTGCCGAACGAACGCAACACGATCAGTCCGACCTGATGCGCATGCGGAGCCAGGCTCAACTGCGGCGTGTTGTCCATGAACGCTTCGTCGACCACCAGCCAGCCACCGCGCTGGGCCAGCCGCGCATGCCAGTCGAGCAAGCGCGCCGGGGTCAGGCTCAGGCCCGTGGGATTGTTCGGATTGACCACCACCAGCACGTCGAGGCTGTCGAGGAAGAAATCGACTTCCTGCTCCAGCACCTCGCGCACGATGTAACCACTGCGCCGCCAGGCTTCGGCATGCTCGGCATAACACGGCGACAACACGCCGACCTTGCCGGCCCGGCGCAAACGCGGCAGCAACTGAATGGCCATCTGCGAACCGGCCACCGGCAGCACTTGCGCGGCACCGTAGTAGTCGCACGCCGCCTGCTCCAGACCGTCATCGGTTTCCGGCAGGCGCGCCCAGGCCCGCAGCGGGATGTCCGGGACCGGGAACGGCCATGGCGCGAGGCCAGTGGACAAGTCGAGCCAGTCTTCTTCAGCGATGCCGTATTCGAGCGCCGCCCTGCGCAGCCGGCCACCGTGCTCAAGCATAGAATTCAGCCCCCACGCAGAGAATCAGCAGCCATAACCATACCCCGCGCTGGACCAATTGCCAGCCGCGATCGATGGAATCTGCATCCGCCGGCAAGCCCTCGCCCAGTTGCGGACGCTCGTGCAGCTCGCCGTGGTAAATCGCCGGCCCGCCCAACTCGACGCCCAGCGCACCCGCGCCGGCAGCCATCACTGGACCTGCGTTCGGGCTGTCCCATTTCGGCGCCTGGGTGCGCCAGCATTTCAGCGCCAGTCGGGTCTTGCCCAGCAGCGCGTAGGTCAACGCCACCAGCCGCGCAGGAATGTAGTTGAGGACGTCGTCGATCTTCGCCGCCGCCCAGCCGAAACGCTCGAAGCGTTCGTTGCGATAGCCCCACATCGCGTCGAGCGTATTGCTCAGACGATAGAGCACCACGCCCGGCGCACCGGCCACGGCAAACCAGAACAGTGCGGCGAACACTGCATCGCTGCCGTTCTCCAGCACCGATTCAGTGGCGGCGCGGGCGACAGCGGTGCTGTCCAGTTCACTGGTCTGACGGCTGACCAGATAACCCACGCGTTTGCGCGCTTCTTCCAGATCATCGCTGCGCAGGGCCTTGGCCACCGGCTCGACGTGCTCGCCGAGACTGCGCATGCCGAGGGCGCAATACAGCGCGAGAATCTCGACCACCCAGCCCACATACGGCGCCCAGGACAATGCCGTGGCCAGCAGGGTCAGCGGCAGCACCGCGATCACCCACGCGGTGACGCCATGGCTGCGCCAGCCGCGACCGCCGCTATTGAATCGTTGCTCGATGCGTCCAGCGAAATTGCCGAACGCCACCAGCGGATGCCAGCGTTTCGGTTCACCCAGCAGCGCATCCAGCGCGACCGCGGCGACACTCAACAACGCCACACTCATTGACTCACTCCCCAGAAGTTTTCATACAGCAGCTCATTGAGCGGACGCGCCTGCGCCCACCCTTCGAGTACCAGCATCGGCGCCGGATAGAATTCCTTGACCGGGCCCAGACAAAGAACCGCCAGCGGCTTGGCCCCGGCCGGCAGTTTCAGCAGATCGGCCAGCGCCTGCGGTTCGAACAGCGACACCCAGCCCATGCCCAAGCCTTCGGCACGCGCCGCCAGCCACAGGTTCTGGATCGCGCAGGACAATGAGGCCATGTCCATTTCCGGCAGCGTGCGACGGCCGAAAATGTGTCGCTCGCGATCGTCCATCAAGGCTGCGACCAACACTTCCGCACAGTCATTGATGCCTTCGACCTTGAGCTTCATGAACTCGTCGCTGCGCTCGCCGAGGGCTTCGGCGGTGCGTACTCGTTCTTCCTCTACAAGATCCTGGATCTGGCCACGCAAAGCGCGGTCGCTGATACGGATGAAGCGCCACGGCTGCATCAGGCCAACGCTCGGCGCCTGATGTGCGGCTTCAAGCAATCGGCGCAGCAATTCAGGCTCGACCGTGCCGCCGCTGAAGTGGCGCATGTCGCGGCGTTCGGCGATGGCGCGGTAGACCGCTTCGCGCTCGGTTTCAGTGAATGCGTTGTCGGTCATGGCACCAACAGTGCGGCAATCGCCGACGGATTCGACGGGAAGTAAAAGTGCACGTACGAGGCGGTCATCCGCCCTTCCCGGTACACCGCTTCGGCACCGCGCCCGCCATTGGGGCTGTGGCCACGGGCAATGGGTGTCAGTTCGGTGGTGGTCAGGGAATGGTGATAGGTGTGGCCGCGCAACAGGCCTTCCGGCATGTCGACCTCTTGCAAGGCCAGCGCGGCCAGACGTTTCTGCATCACGGCATCGCCACTCAGCAGGCCGACCAAATCAGCGCGGGTGCCTTCGACATCGGTCAACGAATCCAGCAGATAGAGCATGCCGCCACATTCGGCGAGCAGCGGTTTGCCGGCGGCGTGATGCGCACGGATCGCTTTGAGCATGTCGGTGTTCTGCGACAAGGCCACGTGATGCAATTCCGGATAACCGCCAGGCAGGTACAAGCTGTCGGCCTCGGGCAATTGCGTATCGCGGATCGGCGAGAAGAAACTCAACTCCGCGCCCATCGCCCGCAACAGATCGAGACTGGCGCCATAGGTGAAGGCAAACGCCTCGTCACGGGCGACGGCAATCCGCACGCCGTCGAGCAGTCTTTCGGTCTTCACGATTTCCGGTGCGGCGAATTCGACGGCCGGTGGCAGCGCTACCTCGCAGGTGCTGGCCAGCGCTTCGGCGGCGGCGTCGAGGCGCACATCGAGGTCATTGAGTTCGCTGGCCTGCACCAGACCGAGATGGCGACTTGGCAGTTCGATCCCGGTTTCCCGGGACAACGCGCCGTACCAGCGCAGACCTTCAGTGAGGCTGCCTTCGAGCAATTGCGCATGGCGCACGGTGCCGACGCGGTTGGCCAGCACGCCGGCGAACGGCAGGTCCGGCTGATAGCGCGCCAGACCCAGCGCCAGCGCGCCGAACGTCTGGGCCATGGCCGTGCCGTCGATCACGCCGAGTACCGGCACGCCGAAATGCCGCGCCAGGTCGGCGCTCGACGGTGTGCCGTCGAACAAGCCCATCACGCCTTCGATCAGGATCAGATCGGCTTCAGCGGCGGCCTCCCACAACAGACGTCGACTTTCCTGCTCGCCGACCATCCACATGTCCAGTTGATAGACCGGCGCACCGCTGGCGCGCTCGAGGATCATCGGGTCGAGAAAGTCCGGGCCGCATTTGAATACGCGAACCTTGCGCCCCTGATTGCGGTGCAGACGGGCCAGCGCGGCGGTGACGGTGGTCTTGCCCTGGCCGGAGGCCGGCGCGGCGATCAATACCGCCGGGCAGTGACGTGGTTGATTCAAAGTTCGACGCCTTTCTGCGCTTTGATACCGGCCTGGAAGGCGTGTTTGATCATGCCCATTTCGGTGACGGTGTCGCCCATCTCGATCATTTCCGGCTTGGCAGCGCGGCCGGTGACGATCACATGCTGCATCGGCGGACGGGCCTGCAGATCGCTGAGCACCTGATCCAGATCGAGGTAACCGTGCTTGAGAGCGATGTTCAGCTCATCGAGCACCACCAGACCGATCGACGGATCACGCAGCAGTTCGCGGGACACTTCCCATGCAGCTTCGGCAGCGGCGATGTCGCGCTGGCGATCCTGGGTTTCCCAGGTGAAACCTTCGCCCATCACATGAAAACGTACCTGCTCGGGGAAGCGGCGGAAGAACAGCTCTTCCCCGGTGCTGTTACGGCCCTTGATGAACTGCACCACGCCGCACTGCATGCCGTGACCCATGGCGCGGGCGAGCATGCCGAACGCCGAGCTGCTTTTGCCTTTGCCATTGCCGGTCAGCACCAGCACCAGGCCGCATTCGTCTGGCGAATTGGCGATGCGCTCGTCGATCACGGCTTTTTTGCGCTGCATGCGCGCCAGGTGGCGCTCGTCGCGTTCGGGGGAATCAGTCATGGGGGAGCTCTCCGTTGAGGCTGGATAACGGCGGGCAGGCACAAGAATAGACGGCAACAAGCCTGGCATCGCCCACCGTGATGCCGCTGGATGGATCAGGCCGGTCTCCGGGCTCATGAGCGGCCTTGGCCTGGCTGCGCGCCTTCCCGCTTTGCAGCAGTGGCATCGGACGCAGCTTTTACTCATTTACCGTTGCGGGGGCAGCGCCGGGATCGTGATGGTTCTTCGCTTGAAGACAATCCTCACCGGCTTCCCTGTTTCACTCTGTCGACAGCGGTCACAGAGCACCTGAAACAAGCCGCGAAGGTTAGAGGGTTGGGGGTGGAGCGTCAAATGAAGAGGCCCCCTGAAAGCGAATAACTGCCGTCGATCAATTATCTGACGCCAATCTTGTGCCACACTGCCAGCAGTGATATCAAAGAGCCATGCTTTTTGAATGCAGAGAGCACATCACAATAACAAGGGAGAGCACCATGCAAGGCATGATCATCAGCAATCCGCGGCTGGAATTCCTGCGCCCGGTGCTGGAACGCTGGTTTGACTGTATCGACCGCTACAACGCCGTGCGCGGCGACAACGACACGCCGTACTGGCATGACGAAAAAGCCAACCTCGGCCTGTTGTCCGCCGCCGCGTGGATGGCCGAACTCGTCACCCTGCGCGACACCGCCACCCGCAAGCAGAACGAGGAAGGCGAGCGCAATGCCCGCGCCGACCTGTTCCTGGCCGGCGCCGAAGATCGCGCCTACATCCAGGCGACGCAACGCTGGCCGCGCGTCAACAGCCTGAATCTGACCCAGGCCCTGGCCGATATCACCAGCGACGCCAAGCGCATCAGCTACGCCAGCGATCTCAAGCTCGGCTGCCTGTTCGTCGCCCCACAGAAAGCCCAGCACAGCGCCAGCCCCGAGGAACTGCAGGACATGGTCGACGACCTGCAAAAGGAACACACCTGCGCCGTCGCCTGGTATTTCCCCTACGCCTATCGCAAATTGCGCAGCGAGGCCGGCAACTACCACCCCGGCATTGCCGTACTGTTCAAGGAGGCACGCGGCTGAGCGGTTGAACCATCGGGCTTGTGTACTTATCTATGATTAGGAATGCATTCATAGGGAAGATCAGTAATGCGCAAGCCCCACCTCGTTTTCGTCATCGCACTCGCCGGAGGGCTCACCGCCTGTGGTGAATCCTCCAGCCTGCAAGTCTCGGACGGCACCGGCCCGTCTCCCAAACTGCCCGAACCGAACAAGACCCTGATCCCGACGGTGAACATCGCCCCGGCGATCGGCTGGCCGGCGGGTGCGAAACCGACGCCAGCGGCAGGCACTCAGGTGGCGGCGTTTGCCGAGAATCTCGATCACCCGCGCTGGCTCTACGTGCTGCCGAACGGCGATGTGCTGGTGGCGGAAACCAATGCCCCGCCGAAACCGGACGATGGCAACGGGATACGTGGCTGGGTGACGAAGAAAATCATGGGCCGCGCCGGCGCCGGGGTTCCCAGCCCGAATCGCATCACCCTGTTGCGCGACGCTGATCACGATGGCGTGGCCGAAACCCGCACGGTATTTCTACAAAATCTGAATTCTCCGTTCGGTATGACCCTGGTCGGCAACGATCTGTACGTCGCCGACACCGACCGCTTGCTGCGCTTTCACTACGAACCCGGCGCAACCGAGATCAAGAACCAGCCGATCAAGGTCGTGGATCTGCCGGGCGGCCCGCTCAACCATCACTGGACCAAGAACGTCATCGCCAGCAAGGACGGCAGCAAGCTGTACGTCACAGTCGGCTCGAACAGTAACGTCGGCGAAAACGGCCTGGATCAGGAAGAAGGCCGCGCGGCAATCTGGGAAGTGGACCGTGCGACCGGCAATCACCGGATCTTCGCCTCGGGCATCCGCAATCCCAACGGTCTGGCCTGGGAACCCAAAAGCGGCGCGCTGTGGACAGCAGTGAACGAACGGGACGAGATCGGCAGCGACCTGGTGCCGGACTACATCACCTCGGTCAAGGACGGCGGGTTTTATGGCTGGCCATTCAGCTATTACGGCCAGCATGTCGATGTCCGCGTCGAACCACAACAGCCAGAGATGGTGGCCAAGGCTATCGCTCCCGACTACGCCGTCGGGCCGCATACCGCCTCACTGGGGCTGGCGTTCGCCGAGGGCAACGCGTTGCCAGCACAATTCAAGGAGGGCGCGTTCATCGGCCAGCATGGCTCGTGGAATCGCAAGCCGCACAGTGGCTACAAGGTAATCTTCGTCCCGTTTGCCGCAGGCAAACCGAACGGAACGCCAGTGGACGTGCTGACCGGCTTCCTCGACAAGGACGAGAACGCTTTGGGGCGCCCGGTCGGCGTGGTGATCGACCAACAAGGTGGATTGCTGGTGGCGGATGATGTGGGGAACAAGGTGTGGCGAGTTTCGGCGGCAAAGTGAGCCAGAAACCTCATGCCCACGATAGCGAGATCCGCACTTCGCTATCGCGGGCATGCCCAACCAAAGACGCCGCGCAATTGATCAGTGGCGAAGAACCGAATGCTTCAGTTTGCGCATCGCTACTTCAAAAAATACACCCACAAGCACCGACATCAATGCAGCCATTTCCTGATCGGGAATCCGCTCGATAAAACTGATAAAACGCGATCCCACTGACCACGCAAATAGAATTCCACCCCAAAGATAAAATACATTGCCCACGGTGCCACCGATGACGTCAAAAACACGCGCTGCCCGCACGGCTTCGGCCCTAGGCATTTCATGGATGTTGAAGTAGATATACGCCAACGTTGTTGCAACCACGCAGAGCACTAGCTTCCAGATAGATTTATGAGCTGAAACCAGTGAATTCAAAGGTGTAACCGCCCAACCGGGAACTTCGGTCGAGGCATCTGCCCAACCCATTTTAAGCAAGCAAAAAACAACTAGAATCAACGCTGGCACTATGGCAAATGTCAGCACTCTGAGCTTCCACTTCCTAAAAATGAACTTCATGATCTTCCTAGAGCAATCAATAGAACTCGTGCGACGCACGAGAGCGAAACTACAAAGCTTTTACTGAACGAAACAGATATGAGCGCTCTCGGCGCAGTCACGACAACAGTCGGCCATGACGGTAATTCGCCACGGAGTTGTGGTTTACAAATCGTCGCATTCTTTACCCCATCGAACGATGGACATAACAGAATGGAAAGAGAGTAGTTTGCTGACTACGGGTTATGCGCCAGATGCTCCGGCTGCAGAACACGCTTGGCACTCAGGTAGGCCTTCTGCCAATACGCTTTCGACAGGCTGTCCAGCTTCACCGTGCCGCCGGTGGCCGGTGCGTGAACGAAGCGCCCTTCCCCGACGTAAATCCCCGCATGGCTGACCTGAGAGCCGCCATTGGTGGCGAAGAAGATCAGGTCGCCGGTCTGCAACCCTTCCTTGCCGACATTCGGCGCCTGCATGACGATCAACTCGCGCGTCGAGCGCGGCAGGCTGATGCCGGCGGCATCGCGGTAGACAAAACCGATCAGGCCGCTGCAATCGAAGCCCGAGTCCGGCGTGTTGCCACCCCAGCGATAAGGCGTGCCCACCAGCCCGAGCGCGCGGAACAGCACGTCTTCGGCAACGGGAGAAAAGGCCTGGGAGGATCCGAACACAATCGGCGCGCGAACCACGGGGGCTGGCGGCGGAGTGCGACTGGCGCAAGCGCTGAGCAGCGCTGCGAAGAACATCAGGGCGAGGCGGGCCGGCATCGTCATAAGCAGAACATCCTGATCTGGCTGCGGCTTTTACTGCCGATTCGACAGAAAACAAAACCGCCTGCGTTGGGACGCAGGCGGTTTGCCATCAATATAGATCAGGATTCTAGCGGCTACGCGGCAAACTTCAAGTAAGACTTTAACTTCACCTTGTAAAGTTTAAGTCTATTGCCCCTGAAGGACCCCTTGTCGCCACGAGAGTGGCGACAAAGGCGTAATTACTTGCGAGCGGTAACCACGGTTGGAGCGTTCGCCAAAGCGCGTTTGGCTTCGATGAAGGTCTTGCTCCAGTAGCTGTCACCCAGGCTGTCGATGCGGACACCGCCACTGCGACGACTGCTGGAGTGAATGAACTGGTTGTCGCCCAGGTAGATCCCGGCGTGACTTACACGACCGCGACGACCATTGGTGGCGAAGAACAGCAGGTCGCCCGGCTCAAGGTTGCTGCGCGATACCAGCGGAGCATCCACGTTGATCATTTCGCGGGTGGAGCGCGGCAGGTTCATGCCGGCCTCTTCGCGGAACAGATAGCCGATGAAACCGCTGCAATCGAACCCGGCTTCAGAGGTACCGCCGAAACGGTAACGGGTACCGATCAGGGACATGCCGCGTTCAAGAATACTGTCTGCCAGAACCGGAAGCTGATAAGGCTTCTTGCCGTTGAAAGCGGCGAGTTCTTTCTCGGTGTCCAGCTCTTCCTGATAAATAACGGAAGACTGGGCGGTGGCAGAATTTTTAGCCTGTTGCTGCTCTTGATTAACAGGTGAATGAGCAGCGCAACCGAACAACAGGGTGACGAGTGCGAGAGGCACGAGGGGTGCGAAGCGCTTTAGCATGGGCACGACCGTGGCTGATAGTTGTAAAGAAGCCGAGACTATGCCCGCTATCAGCCTCATTTGCAAATTCAATCGATCTTTTTGTGACTTCTCGGTTTCTCGTTTACATCTAAGCGCTTAAGCCCATTTGAATCGAGACGCGGCCTGCGCAGTGCACAGGAAAGCGGATTTTCTGGCGCCTGAAATATGCCGAAACCCGCTGAAAGCCCCGGTTTTACCAGCCCAGGGTTTCTTTCAGGAAGGGAATGGTCAGCTTGCGCTGAGCCTGCAAAGAGGCCTGATCGAGCTGCTCGAGCAGGTCAAAAAGCGCGCTCATGCTGCGGGTCCCGCGAGTCAAAATAAAATGTCCCACTTCATCGGTCAGATGCAGACCGCGACGGGATGCACGCAATTGCAGGGCACGCAATTTGTCTTCATCGGAGAGAGGACGCATCTGGAAAATCAGCGCCAGGGTCAGGCGCGATTTCAAGTCCGCCAGTTTTACCGGCAATTCACGTGGCGAGGTTGAAGCGGCGATCAACAAGCGGCGACCGCTGTCGCGCAGACGGTTGAACAGGTGAAACATCGCCTCTTCCCAGTCGGGCTTGCCAGCGATCACCTGCAAGTCGTCCAGACAGACCAGTTCGTACTGTTCGAGGTTGTCGAGGATTTCGATGCCGCGATCCATCAACTCGGCCAGCGGCAGGTACACCGCCGGCTCGCCCATCTGTTCGAAACGCAGGCACGCGGCCTGCAACAGATGCGTACGCCCTACCCCGTGCTTGCCCCACAGATAGATGAGGCTTTCGGTCCAGCCGGCGTCGGCTTCGCATAGACGCTCGACATAGCCGAGTGCAGCGGCATTGGCGCCTGGGTAGTAGTTGATGAAGGTGGCGTCGTCACGCAGACGCACACCTAGGGGCAGCTGAATCGGTTTCATGCTGACTGAACAGTTCCCAAGGAACCGTTAGTGGCCTCTGTGTAAAGTGTGCGAAGTTTATACCCGTGAAGCGGAGCGCACAATGCGACAGACCCCAAGCAAAATCAAAGGTTTGCGTTAACACGCTGGTTTTATGACAGTTTCTTTGGCGCACGAGTGCCAGCATTGCCTGCATGAGACGGGCCAACCCGGCAATACACCGGGCGACCCTCCCTCGCCTTACAGCTTCGGATCATCCACTCCGCTATAAATGTCGGAGTCTTTGTACAAGTCATGGACGTGACGCACCAACACCATGATAACCGCCGCCACCGGCAACGCCAGCAGCACACCGGTGAAACCGAACAACTCGCCGCCGGCCAGGATCGCAAAGATCACCGCCACCGGATGCAAACCGATTCGATCACCCACCAGCAATGGGGTCAGCACCATGCCTTCCAGCGCCTGACCGACCATGAACACCGCCACGATCCCGATCATCGGATACAGATCACCACCGAACTGGAACAGCCCGGCAATCAACGCCGCACCGATCCCGATCACAAACCCCATATAAGGCACGATGGCCGCCAGACCGGCAATCAGGCCGATCAAAAGGCCCAGCTCCAGACCGACAATCATCAGGCCCGCCGCATAGATCACGCCCAACGCCAGCATCACCAGCAACTGGCCGCGCACGAAAGCGCCAAGCACCTCGTGACACTCGCCGGCCAGAGCCACCACACGTTCTTCGCGGTCACGCGGCAACAGGCTGCGGATCTTGGCCATCATCACGTCCCAGTCGCGCAGCAAGTAGAAACTCACCACCGGGATCAGCACCAGATTCGCCAACCAGCCGATCAGCGCCAGACTTGAGGCCGTGGCCTGACTCAGCACCACACCGACGATGTCGGTGGTCTGGCCCATGTGTTCGGTGATCGCCGCCTTGACCTTGTCGAATTTCCAGAAGCCCTCCGACAGCCCCAGCTTCGACTGCGCCCACGGCAGCGCTGTGTGCTGCAGCCAGTCGAGCATCTGCGGTGCCAGCTCATACAGTCGCAGTAACTGCTTGGCGAGCATCGGCACCAGCACCAGCAGCAACGTGGTGACGATCAGGGTGAACAAGGCGAACACCGCAATCACGCCCCAGGTACGGGACAAGCCAAGTCGCTCAAGACGATCCACCAAAGGGTCGAACAGATAAGCGAGCAACAGCGCCACCAGAAACGGCGTGAGGATCGGATGCAGCAACCAGACAAACGCGCAAAGCAGGAGCACCCCACCGAGCCAGAACCAACGCCGCGTATCGGCCATGTAACACTCCATTGCTTCTATATATGAAAGAAAAACCTACCAGCGAAACCGCAACGACGGCGCCGCAGGTATCGGTGCCGGCGCAACGACAGGCGCACCACCCGGCACTGCGGGTTGCGGAGCCACCGGAGCCGGTGCCTCGGCCGGCATTTCCTGCAACTTCGCCAGCGACAACTGCGCCCGCAACTGATCGGCACTGCCGTTCACCCGATACACAATGCGATCGGCATCGACACTCTGCAGACGCACACCAAAGGGTTCGAGCATCCGCAGCAACGTCGCGTAATGCTCCAGATTCATGCCTTGCACTTCCAGAGTCTGCTGACCCGAAGCGCCCGGCTTGGCGACAAAACGAGGCGCCAGGCGCTCGGCGACCGCCAGCATCACAGCATCGGCGACAGCGGCCTGATCAGCCCCTTGCACGCTGCCCGCTTCCTTTTGATCGCCCAGCCACAAATGCCATTTGGCTTGCCACTGACCGCCTTCTTCGCGGGCATGCACGGCGAGCAAGGCGTCAGCGTTGTAGCGTTCCGAGGCGGCATGCAACGGCGCGGGATCGGTGCCTTCGAGCGTCGGCGCGGTCGCGACCAATTGCTCGCTCAAATCCGCCAGTGGCAAGCGCAGCGGCAACCCTCGGTGCTGGGCGGCACGCCGCAATGGCGCGGCACTGGCCTGACCGTCGCCCACCAGGCTCGAGCCTTCGGCGGAGTCGTTCAGCCACCAGCTCAGGATCGACGGCCGGCTGGCACCCCACAGCGCCAGCCCGGCACGGCGCAATGCCTGCTCGGTGGTGGCCGGGTCGAAATCAACTTTCAATACCTCCGGCGGCCCGGCATCGAAGCCGAACTGACTGATGATCTGCTGCGGGTCCTTGCGAATCGGCGCCAGCCCGGGGTTCTGCGGCGCCTTCGGGTCGCCGGTGAGACGCAGCACCAGTGTGTCGAGCGCGGATTGAGTGGCGCGATCACGCTCCTCCGGTGACTGGCCGTTGACCGGTTCGCGCACCTGATAAAGCCCTTTGACGTTTTCGGCCTGGCTCGCCAGGCTGACCAGAGACAAGCAACCCACTAACAGCAATTTACACAAACGCATGGAGAATTCCCGTCGACAAGAGCGGCTGGAACAGGCCGCGTGAACCGGATTGAGCAAGCCTGTGACCACTGGCCGTTGCAAAACATTCACACGCTGGCGATAAGTTTTTGCACAGCCCTAACGATAGACGGTTCCTTATACAGGCACCTGTGATGTCACCCGAAGCATCAATTGCAAAATTTTTCGGCCGATATGCCCCTGCCCGTCGGCGTGAGGATGGCCGCTGCCCCTCAAGCCTGATAAAATCGCGCGCCTTCGCAGACCGGCAACAGCCGGGCACATCGATTTCGCGTGAGGCAATCGCCTCTGTCGTTTTCGGCGTTCCCGCTGGACTCGGTCGTTACCCCTGAATCCCCTCCCCTAAAGGCCTGGATCATGAGCAAGCAACCCTCCCTGAGCTACAAGGACGCCGGTGTAGACATCGACGCCGGTGAAGCATTGGTCGAACGCATCAAGAGCGTCGCCAAGCGCACTGCGCGCCCGGAAGTCATGGGCGGACTGGGCGGTTTCGGCGCCCTCTGCGAAATCCCGGCCGGCTACAAACAGCCAGTACTGGTTTCCGGCACCGACGGCGTCGGCACCAAGCTGCGCCTGGCGCTGAACCTGAACAAGCACGACAGCATCGGCCAGGACCTGGTCGCCATGTGCGTCAACGATCTGGTGGTGTGCGGCGCCGAGCCGCTGTTCTTCCTCGACTACTACGCCACCGGCAAGCTGAACGTTGATGTTGCCGCCACCGTCGTCACCGGTATCGGTGCAGGCTGCGAACTGGCTGGCTGCTCCCTGGTTGGCGGCGAAACCGCTGAAATGCCTGGCATGTACGAAGGCGAAGACTACGATCTGGCCGGCTTCTGCGTCGGCGTCGTGGAAAAAGCGGAAATCATCGACGGCTCGAAAGTCGCCACCGGTGATGCCCTGATCGCCCTGCCATCGTCCGGCCCGCACTCCAACGGCTACTCGCTGATCCGCAAGATCATCGAAGTGTCCGGCGCCGACATCGAAACCGTTCAGCTCGACGGCAAGCCGCTGACCGAACTGCTGATGGCCCCGACCCGCATCTACGTGAAGCCGCTGCTCAAGCTGATCAAGGACACCGGCGCCGTCAAAGCCATGGCCCACATCACCGGTGGCGGCCTGCTGGACAACATCCCGCGCGTTCTGCCGAAAGGCGCTCAAGCGGTGGTCGACGTGGCCAGCTGGACTCGCCCGGCCGTCTTCGACTGGCTGCAAGAGAAAGGCAACGTTGACGAAACCGAGATGCACCGCGTGCTGAACTGCGGCGTGGGCATGGTGATCTGCGTGGCTCAGGAACACGTTGAAGTTGCCCTGAACACCCTGCGTGACGCCGGCGAGCAGCCTTGGGTCATCGGCCAGATCGCTGCTGCCGCCGAAGGCGCTGCCCAGGTTGACCTGCAGAACCTTAAGGCTCATTAATGTCCGCAACCTGTGATGTCGTGGTGCTGCTGTCCGGCACCGGCAGTAACTTGCAGGCTCTGATCGACAGCACGCGGACCGGCGACAGCCCGGTCCGCATCGCTGCGGTGATTTCCAACCGCGCCGACGCCTACGGCCTGCAACGCGCCAGTGACGCGGGTATCGCCACCCGCTCGCTGGATCACAAGGGGTTCGAAGGCCGCGAGGCCTTCGATGCCGCCCTGATCGAACTGATCGACGCCTTCAAGCCCAAACTCGTGGTACTGGCCGGGTTCATGCGCATTCTCAGCGCTGACTTCGTCCGTCATTACCAGGGTCGCCTGCTCAACATCCACCCGTCGCTGCTACCCAAATACAAAGGGTTACACACTCATCAGCGCGCGCTGGAGGCCGGCGACGCCGAACACGGCTGCTCCGTGCACTTCGTCACCGAGGAACTCGATGGCGGACCACTGGTCGTACAGGCAGTAATACCGGTAGAGTTGCACGATTCGCCGCAGAGTCTGGCGCAACGGGTTCACGTTCAGGAACACCTGATCTACCCGATGGCCGTACGCTGGTTTGCCGAAGGACGGCTGACCCTCGGCGAGCAAGGTGCTTTACTGGATGGCCAGTTACTTGGGGCCAGCGGTCACTTGATTCGAAACTAGGAGATTTTATGCGTCGCGCCCTGCTCTTCGCTTGCGCTCTGCTCGCCCTGCCTTTCGCCCAGGCGGCAGACCTTCAACCGTTCTCCGCCAGCTACACCGCCGACTGGAAACAGTTGCCCATGAGCGGCACTGCCGAACGCAGCCTGACCAAGGAAGCCAACGGCGTCTGGAAGCTCACCTTCAAGGCTTCGATGATGATCGCCAGCCTGTCCGAAGAAAGCACCCTGACCCTGGACAAGGACACCCTGCTCCCGCAGTCCTACCACTTCGAACGTGGCGGCCTGGGCAAAGCGAAAAAGGCTGACCTGGACTTCGACTGGACCACCAAGATGGTCACCGGCACCGATCGCGGCGACGCGGTAAAAGTCCCGCTGAACCGTGGCATGGTCGACAAATCCACTTACCAGCTGGCACTGCAGCATGACGTCGCCTCCGGCAAGAAGACCATGAGCTATCAAGTGGTCGACGGCGGTGAAGTCGATACCTATGACTTCCGCGTATTGGGCTCCGAGAAAGTCGAGACCAAGGCCGGCAAGATCGACGCGATCAAGGTCGAGCGCGTGCGCGATCCGACACAAAGCAAACGCACCACCGTGATGTGGTTCGCCAAGGACTGGGATTACCTGCTGGTCCGCCTGCAACAGGTCGAAACCGACGGCAAGGAGTACAACATCATGCTCCTCGACGGCACGGTCAACGGCAAGCCTGTCAAAGGCAGCTGATTCAACGAAAAGCCCTGCGATTGCGGGGCTTTTTTTCGACTGTCATTCAGTGATTAAACCGAGAATTTGGCCACCATATTGTTCAGATCCACCGCCAGCCGTGACAATTCCTGGCTCGCGGCGCTGGTCTGATTGGCCCCGGCCGAGGTCTGCATCGCCAGATCGCGGATATTCATCAGATTGCGATCCACCTCCCGCGCCACGGCAGCCTGCTCTTCCGACGCACTGGCGATCACCAGGTTGCGCTCGTTGATCAAGGTGAACGCCGAAGCGATTTCCTCCAGCGCCACCCCGGCAGCTTTCGCCAGATCGAGGGTCGAGCGCGCGCGGACATTGCTCTGCTGCATCGAACTGACCGCCGAATCGGTGCCCTGCTGGATACCGCCGATCATCTGCTCGATTTCCTGGGTCGATTGCTGGGTGCGATGGGCCAACGCCCGGACTTCGTCGGCCACCACCGCGAAACCACGCCCGGCGTCACCGGCGCGGGCCGCTTCGATCGCCGCGTTCAATGCCAGGAGATTGGTCTGTTCGGCAATCGAGCGGATCACCTCCAGCACTTTGCTGATGCTGTAGACCTTCTGCGCCAGATCCTCCACCTGCGTGGCGTTGGCAGTGACATCGTCCGCCAGCAACTCGATGGACGACACGGTCTGCTGCACTTGCTCACGGCCATGCTGGGCGATGCGATCCGACTCACGCGACGCCTCGGAGGTCGCCACGGCGTTGCTGGCGACCTCCTCCACCGCAGCGGTCATCTGATTCACCGCCGTAGCGGCCTGCTCGATCTCCAGGCTCTGTTGATGCAGCCCTCGCGTGGCATCTTCGGTGACGCAGCTCAGCTCTTCCGAGGCCGAGGCCAATTGACTGGAAGACTCCGAGATCTGCCGGATGGTGTCGCGCAGGCTGTGCTGCATGCTCTTGAGCGCGTGCAGCAGCCGCGCCGGCTCATCCTTGCCGATGATGCTGATGTCACCGGTCAGATCGCCGCCGGCCACTACTTCGGCAACCCCCAGCGATTGCGAGAGCGGCACCACGATACTGCGGGTCAACAGCAGCGCGAGGCCAATGGTGATCAGCGCAGTGATGCCGATCATTACCCCGACCCAGACCCGCGAATTGATGAACACCAGCCGCGCAGCCTCTGTGGCGAGGTTGGCATTGTGCTTGTTCAGCTCCACCAGCTCTTTCAGGGTGACCGCGATGTCATCGGCCAACGGACTCATCTGCGCATTGAGAATGCTCGCCGCCTCTTCCACCCGATTCTGGGCCGACAGCGCCATCACCTGGGCCTGAAGCTCCAGATACTTGTGCTCGGCCACCTTGAAGCGGTCGAACAGCGCCCGCTCCTCGGGCAACACGATCAATACGTCGTAACGCTGCTGGGCTTCGCTCAACACACCGCGCAACTCGTTGAGCTTGGCGACATTCTGATCGAGCGCCTGAGGATCGCGATTGAGCAACAGGCGCATGGTCAGGGCGCGCAGGCGTAGCATGTCCTGACTCATTTCACCCACCGCCATCACGCTCGGCAGCCAGTTGTTGTCGACCTCATCGGACTGAGCGCGCATGTTCGACATTTGCAGCAAGGCGAATGCGCCAAGGCCGAACACCATCAGCGCCAACAGGCCGAAGCCCAGCCCCGCACGGGGGGCAATATTGAGACTACGGATACTCATTGCTCTGGTTCCTTCCAAAAGCGCTGCATCAACCCTGCAGCTGGCTGCTTTAGAAGGTATCGGCCCGGCGAAAATTTGCGTAAGACCAAAACGTGATATCAAAAGGCCTTAATACTTCGAACCCTTGGCATTAACGATTCAGCGTCGATTGGCCGGACTTGAACGCCGTTCGCTGCAAGATCAATGGGAAGTTATTGGAAAACCTTGAAACAACCCCACAGGTGAAACACCGACACAAGTAATCTTCGACTCAACGGCATAACCTGTCGCCCTGCCGCGCACCCGCAAGAAAGTGGAACGCGCCCCTGCGGGAATGCTCTATACCTGCAAGGTCTTATTTGATCGAATGACTTTTCCTACTGCTTGCGAGGTTCACATGACCGTCACCGTCAATACCATCTCCGCCGAAGGTTTCCGTCACACCGTACAGATCGATGAGCACGAACTGTTTGCCGATGTCCCGACGACTGCCGGCGGCGAAGGCTCGGCGCCGGAGCCACACGATTACTTCGACGCCGCCCTCGGCGCCTGCAAGGCCCTGACGCTGAAGCTGTACGCGAAGAAAAAAGACATCCCGCTCACCGGCGTCGGTGTCGAGGTCAAACGCGACAACAGCCAGGAGCAGAAAGGCAAATACGCCCTGCACGTCACCCTGACACTTAAAGGCGTGCTCACCGACGCACAACGCGAAGAGCTGTTGCGAGTGGCGGATCGCTGCCCGATTCATAAACTGATGACCACCAGCGAAGTCACCATCGAAACCCACGCCCCACAAGGCTTCGACAGCCAGTAATCACCACCACGACACCGGCGGGTTATGCTCCACGCATCACCCGCTCAGCCTGGAATGGACCATGGACACCCAACCCCTGATCATCCGCCCGCGCGCCGAAGACGTCGAAGGCCAGCCGATTCTGCGCCCGCTGCCGTCAGCCAAATGCCGCAGCGTCGGGCCCTTCGTATTTTTCGACCACATGCTTGAAACGGTTTATCCCGCAGGCAAAGGGATGAACATCCGACAGCATCCGCACATCGGTCTGTCGACCCTGACTTATCTGTTTGAGGGGCAGATCCAGCACAAGGACAGCCTCGGCTCCGATCAAGTCGTCAGCGCTGGCGATGTCAGCTGGATGACGGCGGGCAGCGCGATCGCCCATGTCGAGCGCACGCCCGAACCGCTGTGGGAACAAAGCTTCAGGATGCACGGGCTGCAAATCTGGCTCGCCTCGCCCAAGGATCACGAACAGGGTCCCGGGCATTACAGCCATCACCCGGCGTCGACATTGCCGGTCAGCGATAACCTCGGCGTGCAGATCCGCATGATTGCCGGGTCAGGCTTTTGTCTGGAATCGCCGGTGCCGGTACTTTCTCCGACGCTGTATGCCGAATTGAAGATGCAAACCGCGACCACCCTGCTGATTCCGACCGAACATGAAGAGCGGGCGCTGTATGTGTTGAGCGGTGATGTGCAATTGAATGGCGAAGCGGTCGAACCCCATGCGCTGGTGGTGTTGCCGGCCGGGGAAGAGATGAGCCTGTTCGCCGAGAGCGACAGTCATGCCGTACTGTTCGGCGGCGCGCCACTGGACGGGCCACGGCGGATCAACTGGAATTTTGTCGCGAGCGATTCGACGGTGATCGATGAGGCCCGGCGCAAATGGGCGGCCGGGGATTGGCCGACGGTACCGGGGGAAGTCGAGCGGATTGAGTTGCCGAAATCGCGCAGCGAGCCGACACCGCTGTAAACGAACACTCCCACGCTAGGCGTGGGAGTGCTTTCAACCGAATCAGCCTTTGAACACTTCTTCCAGCAAGTCATGCATCGACTTGAACGCCCGCGCAGCGGTTTTCGCGTCGTACATCATCATGCCCGGCACATTGGCGTGCGGATCGGTGAACGAGTGCACCGCACCGCCGTAGCTCAGCAATTGCCAGTCCACGCCAGCCGCATTCATCTCGTCTTCAAATGCCGGCAGTTGCTCTTTCGGCACCAGCGGATCGGAAGCGCCGTGCAGCACCAGCACCGAGCCCTTGATGTTTTTCGCATCCGCCGGGTTCGGCGAATCCAGCGTGCCGTGGAACGATACCGCAGCCTTGAGCGCCGCACCGGTGCGGGCCAGGTCCAGCGCACAGCAACCGCCGAAGCAGAAACCGAACACCGCCAGTTTCGAGGTATCAACCGCCGCTTCGCCCTGCTTCTGCAATTGTTCGAACGCAGCCTGCATACGCTTGCGCAGCAGTGCACGGTCATTTTTCAGCGGCATCATCGCCGCGCCAGCCTGGTCGCCGTTCTGCGGACGCACCGCTTGCCCGTACACGTCGGCGATCAGCACCACGTAGCCCTTGGCCGCCACCGATTTGGCGATCTCTTCAGCGCCAGCGCTGACACCCATCCAGTTCGGCGCCATCAACAGCCCCGGACGCGCACCTTTGTGCTCGGCGTCGAACGCCAGACGACCTTCATAAGGCTGGCCGTCAATCTGATAGACCACGGAACGTACAGTGACTTGGCTCATTTCTGACTCCTGATTGGTTGAACACCAGAATGAAAAAACCCGCCGAAGCGGGTTTTTCTACAGTTTGATCAAGCGGACAGCTCAACCAGCAGCTTGTTCAGACGGCTCACGTAAGCGGCCGGGTCTTTCAAGCTGTCGCCAGCCGCCAGGGCGGCCTGGTCGAAGAGGATGTGCGACAGGTCGCCAAAACGCTCTTCGCTGGTCTCGTTGTCGAGTTTCGCGATCAGCGGGTGGCTCGGGTTGAATTCGAAGATCGGCTTCGAATCCGGCACTTTCTGCCCGCTGGCCTCGAGGATCTGACGCATTTGCAGACCCAGATCCTGCTCACCGATAGCCAGAATGGCCGGCGAATCGGTCAGGCGATGGGAAACGCGGACTTCGGCAACGGACTCGCCCAGCGCGGTTTTCAGACGCTCAACCAGACCTTCCTTCGACTTGGCGACTTCTTCTGCGGCCTTCTTGTCCTCTTCCGAGTCCAGGTTGCCCAGGTCCAGATCACCACGGGCGACGTCGACAAAGCTCTTGCCGTCGAACTCGCTCAGGTAGCTCATCAGCCACTCGTCGATGCGGTCGGTCAGCAGCAGCACTTCGATGCCTTTCTTGCGGAAGACTTCCAGGTGCGGGCTGTTCTTGACCTGCGCGTAGGTTTCGCCGGTGAGGTAGTAGATCTTGTCCTGACCTTCCTTGGCACGAGCCAGGTAGTCGGCCAGACCGACGATCTGCTCGCCGTCGGTGCCGCTGGTCGATGCGAAACGCAGCAGACCGGCAATTTTTTCCTTGTTGGCGAAATCTTCTGCCGGGCCTTCTTTCATGACCTGACCGAAGTTTTTCCAGAAGCCTTTGTATTGCTCAGGCTCGTTCTTCGCCAGTTTTTCCAGCATGTCCAGCACGCGCTTGGTCAGCGCCGACTTCATCGAGTCAATGATCGGGTCTTTCTGCAGGATTTCCCGCGACACGTTCAGCGACAGGTCGTTGGAGTCAACCACGCCCTTGATGAAGCGCAGGTACAGCGGCAGGAACGACTCGGCCTGATCCATCACGAACACGCGCTGTACGTACAGCTTCAGGCCTTTCGGCGCTTCACGCTGGTACAGATCGAACGGTGCGCGGGCCGGCACGTACAGCAGCGAGCTGTACTCGAGCTTGCCTTCGACCTTGTTGTGACTCCACGACAGCGGGTTTTCGAAGTCGTGGGCGATGTGCTTGTAGAACTCCTGGTATTCCTCATCCTTCACTTCGGTGCGAGGACGGGTCCACAGGGCGCTGGCGCGGTTGACGGTTTCCCATTCAACTTCAGGCTTCTCTTCGCCTTCGGCAGCAGCCACTTCTTTCGGCAGCTCGATCGGCAGCGCGATGTGGTCGGAGTACTTCTTGATGATGTTGCGCAGACGCCAGCCATCGGCGAACTCGTCTTCACCGGATTTCAGGTGCAGGACGATGCGGGTGCCGCGTTCTGGTTTGTCGATGGTGGCGACTTCGAATTCGCCCTCGCCTTTCGACGACCAGTGCACGCCTTCGCTGGCGGCGGTGCCGGCGCGGCGGCTGTACACGTCAACTTTGTCGGCAACGATGAAAGCCGAGTAGAAGCCCACACCGAACTGGCCGATCAGGTGCGAATCCTTTTTCTGATCGCCCGAGAGATTCTTCATGAAATCGGCGGTGCCGGATTTGGCGATGGTCCCCAGGTGGGTGATCACATCGTCACGGTTCATGCCGATACCGTTGTCTTCGAGGGTGACGGTCTTGGCGTCCTTGTCGAAGCTCACACGGATTTTCAGTTCAGCGCCACCTTCGAGCAACTCAGGCTTGGCCAGGGCTTCGAAGCGCAACTTGTCGACGGCGTCGGAGGCGTTCGAGATCAATTCGCGAAGGAAGATTTCCTTGTTGGAATACAGCGAATGGATCATGAGGTGCAGCAGTTGCTTCACCTCGGTCTGGAAGCCCAGGGTTTCCTTTTGAGTTTCCACACTCATGGTCATCAAACTCCAATCAGATGGCATTGGCCGCGACCCAAATGGTCTGCGGCGGGTTGTTCACTGAGTTGGGGGCGGTGTTCAGGATTTCAAGGGCTCGTCGATTTTGAAGTGGGCGCGGGCAGTCGCAATCGGCTCGCTCTCGGTGCTTTGCCAGGCCGTGACCGCGACGTTGGCCACCCGCCGGCCCTGACGACAGACCTGGCACCTGGCCCAGGTATCGCGAAACTGCCCGGCCCGCAGGTAATCGAGGGAAAAGTCGATGATCTTCGGCACGTCGGGCGCACCGGTAAAAATCAACAGATGCAGGGCGGCGGACAACTCCATGAATCCGGCAATCACCCCACCGTGGATCGCCGGCAATAAAGGGTTACCAATGTTGTCCTTGTTGGCCGGCAACTTGAACAGCAGGTCATCACCGACTCGCGAACACTCGACACCGATCAGCCCGGCATAGGGAATCAGCTTCAGCAGTGGCGCGTAGTCAGCCTTCGCGCGAGCCTCCTGCAGTTGCTGCTTGAAATCATCGCTCATTGGCTGTCTCCCTTGATCGCGCCACCAAAGCCTTTTGTGCCTTTGAGGCCCTTGCCCATGCGCATGAACGTGCCGACGACGTGGGCGATGGGATGTTCGGGATCATCCTGATAGGCGAAGCCCCGGGCGAAGATCACGTCGGTGGTCACTCGGTAGCACTGGGCGAAGCCATAGACATCTTTATGCGGTTCGGCGGCATGCATGTAGTCGATACGCAAATCCAGAGTCGGGCAGACTTCGAATTCCGGCAGCACGCACAGGGTGGCCATGCCACACGCGGTGTCCATCAGCGACGTGATCGCCCCGCCGTGGACCACGCCGGTCAGCGGATTGCCAACGATCTGCGGGCTGTACGGCAAGACCACGGTCAGGCCTTCGCTGTTGGCGCTGTGCACTTTCAAGCCCAGCACCTGGCAGTGGCGCAAGGCCGAGAGAAAGCGGGTCGCGCGCTCAAAAACAGGGTTTTCGGCCATTTGATAATTACTCTTGTTAGTCACTGTTCCCGGTAGTGGAAAGAACAGCAAAAGTTCCATTGCAAAACAAACTTATATATCTGTGAGAAATGAGGAACTTAACCCTCGGGGCTGCGTTCTTAAGGCCAGTAGTTATTTTCCATAAGGAGAAACACCCCATGCGTAAGACTTTAGCTATTGCCTTGATGTTGACCGCTTCCCTCGGTCTCGCAGCCTGCGATAAAAAATCCGAGGACAAAGCTCAAGATGCCAACCAACATGCTGAACAAGCTCAGCAGAAAATGAATGAAGCTCAGGATAAAGTGAACGACGCGGCGAAAGAAAACGCCGAAGCCGCCAAAGATCAGGCCGAATCGAACGCAGCCGCTGCAGACGAAGCGGCCAAGAAGCAATAAGCCGCTTCTCGATGGCAAAAAAGAAAACCCGCCAAGTGCGGGTTTTCTTTTGCCTGTCATTTTTTGCTAATACCGAATTAGAGCAAGACAGTTCTAAAAGTCGGACTAATCATCAGCAACAATGAGCACACTAAGCCGATCAGCCAGACCAGGCTGCGCAGCTTCGGGATATCGGCCAGGTAAAACCACAAGTAGAGAATCCGTGCGATCACGAAGATGATCGCTAACGTATCGATCAGCCATCCCGCCGTCTGCGTGGTATGCGCCATCAACACACCCACAGCAAACAAGATAAATGCTTCGATGCTGTTCTGATGCGCTGCCAGTGCGCGAGCCCCGTAACCGGTGAGTTGCGCCTGCTGCTGACGCGGCAAGTGGTTGTTGTAACCGCCCTGCTCTTTCATGGCCTTGCCCACCGGCATGCGTGCCACGTAGATCAACAACGCACTGATAAACACACACCAGAACGGAATACTCATCAAGCAGCCTCTTTGATCGTGTCGGGCAATGGCGCCTCTGTAGGGGTATAGACCATTACATCGAGCACGTCGGAATGAAACTCGCGGCGATACAACACCAGCACTACGCCCGCGCTCATCAGCATGAACAGCCACGGGCTGACGAACCACGCCAGCATGCTGATGCCGAAGTAATAGGAGCGCAGACCGAAGTTGAACTGGTTGGCCGCCATCGAAATCACCCGCGCCGCCCGCGAAGCGAACGCCTTGCGCTCCTGCTCGGACACGTGCCGCTCGCCGATCATCGGCGCCGAGCCGATCAGGATGGCCGCGAAGTTGTACTGGCGCATGCACCAGCTGAACGTGAAGAAGGCGTAGACGAACACCAGCGCCAGGCACAGCAACTTGATCTCCGACATGCCCTGAGAAGCCTGCTGCACCATCGGAATATCCGCCAGCAACGACACCGCACGTTCCGAGGCGCCGAGCACGGTGAGAATGCCCGCCAGGATGATCAGGGTGCTGGAAGCGAAGAACGAGGCGTTGCGCTCAAGGTTGCCGATCACGCTGGTGTCGGCGATGCGGTTGTCACGCAGCAGCATGCGGCGCATCCAGTCTTCGCGGTACAGGTGCAACACGCTGGCCAGGCACGCAGTGTCGCGGCCCTTCCAGGTGGCATAACGGGTGTAACCGCCCCAGCAGATGACGAACCAGAGCGCGGCAAGCAAGTGGATCTGATTGGCTTGGATGAATGACATGCAATTCCCTGTGATGAAGATTTCGGCAACCCTTCGACGTTAGCTCAGGGAAAAAGACACTGCCTCTCGCCCATAAAAAATGCCCCGTATCGATTGATACGGGGCATTTCTGTTTAATCGCTCGGAAGCCGCTTGTGGCGGCCGGGCAATCTTAAGCCAGGGCTTCGGCGCGCTTGCCCAGCAGGCGGTCGCAAACCACGGCAACTACCAGGGTCATCACGCACGGCACCAGCCACGCCAGACCCTGCTCGCTCAGCGGCAGGTGGGCCAGTTGCGACGGCAACCAGTCAGCCAGACCGGCGCCTTTCAAGGCGTCGATGGTACCGAACACGAACGACACCAGCATCACCGGGCCCATGATGCGGCTCTGCTCATGCCAGAAAGCGGCGCAGAAGCTCAGGGCCACCAGCACGATGCACGGCGGGTAGATCGCGGTCAGCACCGGGATCGAGAACGCGATCAGCTTGGTCAGGCCCAGGTTGGACACCAGCAGCGAGAATGCAGCCAGGATGATCACCAGTGTCTTGTAGGACAGTGGCAACACGCGGCTGAAGTACTCGGCACAGGCGCAGGTCAGACCGACCGCCGTCACCAGGCAGGCCAGCGAGATCAGCACCGCAAGGAAACCGCTACCCAGCGAACCGAAGGTGTGTTGCACGTAAGCGTGCAGCACCGCCGCGCCATTGGTAGCGCCAGCGGCCACTTCATGGCTGCCGGAACCCAGACGGAACAGGCTGACATACACCAGCGCCAGACCAACGCCGGCAATCAACCCGGCGATGATTGCGTAACGGGTGATCAGCGCAGGCGACTCGACGCCACGGGAGCGGATCGCGTTGACGATGACGATGCCGAACACTAGAGCGCCGAGGGTATCCATGGTCAGGTAACCATTGATGAAGCCCTGGGAGAACGGTGCCGCGACGTATTCCGGAGTGGCCACGCCGATATCACCCGCCGGCAGCGCAAACGCAGCGATGCCGAGTACCGCCAGGGCGATGATCTTCAGTGGCGCGAGGAAGCGCCCTACGGTGTCCAGCAAACGGCCCGGGTAGAGCGAGATGAAGAACACCAGCAGGAAGTACACCGAGCTGTAGAGGAACAGCGCCAGCGGGCTTTCGCCAGTCAACGGCGCCAGGCCTACTTCGAACGACACGGTTGCGGTACGCGGTGTTGCGAACAACGGGCCGACCGCGAGGTAGCACGCTGCTGCCAGCACGCCACCGGCAATCTTGCCGATCGGACTGCTCAGGGAATCCATCGCTCCGCCGACCTTGGCCAGCGCCACGACGGTGATCACCGGCAGACCGACCGCCGTGATCAGGAAGCCCAGCGCCGCCATCCAGACGTTGGGTCCGGACTGCAAACCGACGATAGGCGGGAAGATGATGTTACCGGCCCCGACGAACAGGGCGAATGTCATAAAGCCAAGTGCCAGGATGTCCTGACCTTTCAAAACTTTCATTAAGGAAATACCACACTACTGAATCGGAATTTAGAGGGGGATTTCCCTGTGGGGTTAGGGAAATGCTGTCAATCCGTATGGGACTGACCCGTTTAGCGCGTTGCATGCCTTGTGGGCGGCAGACGCAAAAATGGCTGCTAGCCTAACGAATTTGTCTGACAAACGCACTGTTTGAGGGCGAACTATCCGATACGCGACGTGTCTGTGTCGCGTTTTTGCATGTTATTGGGCGAGAGCCTATAAATCGCTATCGTCAAACAAACATCAGAAACGACAAAGGCCACCCGAAGGTGGCCTTTGTTTGGTAAAGCGTCAGCTAAGCGCGAGGCTTACTTGACAGCCCAACCAGTCAGCTCGGCCAGGGCCTTGCCGATGTCCGCCAGCGAACGCACGGTTTTCACGCCTGCGTCTTGCAGAGCAGCGAATTTCTCGTCTGCAGTGCCTTTGCCGCCGGAGATGATTGCGCCAGCATGGCCCATGCGCTTGCCCGGAGGAGCAGTCACACCAGCGATGTAGGAAACAACCGGCTTGGTCACGTGAGCCTTGATGTAGGCAGCCGCTTCTTCTTCAGCCGAACCGCCGATCTCGCCGATCATCACGATCGCCTCGGTCTTCGGGTCTTCCTGGAACAGCTTCAGGATGTCGATGAAGTTCGAACCCGGGATCGGGTCACCACCGATGCCGACGCAAGTCGACTGACCGAAACCGGCGTCAGTAGTCTGCTTAACAGCTTCGTAGGTCAGGGTGCCGGAACGGGAAACGATACCGACCTTGCCTGGCAAGTGAATGTGACCTGGCATGATGCCGATCTTGCATTCGCCTGGGGTGATCACGCCTGGGCAGTTAGGGCCGATCAGGATGACACCCAGCTCGTCGCACTTAACTTTAGCGTCCAGCATGTCCAGGGTAGGAATGCCTTCGGTGATGCAGACGATCAGCTTGATGCCGCCGAAAGCTGCTTCCAGGATCGAGTCCTTGCAGAAAGGAGCCGGAACGTAGATCACGCTGGCGGTGGCGCCAGTGGCAGCTACGGCGTCTTTCACGGTGTTGAACACTGGCAGGCCCAGGTGCTCGGTGCCGCCTTTGCCTGGAGTTACGCCGCCAACCATCTTGGTGCCGTATTCGATGGCTTGCTGGGTGTGGAAGCTACCTTGCGAACCGGTAATACCCTGGCAGATAACTTTGGTGTCTTTATTGATCAGGACGCTCATTACTTGCCCTCCGCAGCTTTAACGACTTGTTGAGCAGCGTCGGTCAGGCTGGTAGCAGCGATGATGTTCAAACCGCTTTCTGCCAGTACTTTAGCGCCCAGTTCAGCGTTGTTGCCTTCAAGACGAACAACAACCGGGATTTTCACGCCGACTTCTTTCACTGCACCGATGATGCCTTCGGCAATCATGTCGCAACGAACGATGCCGCCGAAGATGTTAACCAGTACTGCAGCGACGTTGGTGTCGGACAGAATGATTTTGAATGCTTCGGTAACGCGTTCTTTGGTAGCACCACCACCTACGTCGAGGAAGTTGGCTGGCTTGCCGCCGTGCAGGTTGACGATGTCCATGGTACCCATGGCCAGGCCGGCACCGTTCACCATGCAGCCGATGTTGCCTTCCAGCGCTACGTAGTTCAGTTCGAACTTGGCAGCGTGCGCTTCGCGCGGATCGTCCTGCGACGGATCGTGGAAAGTCTTCAGCTTAGGCTGACGGTACATTGCGTTGGCGTCGATGTTGATCTTGGCGTCCAGGCAGTGCAGATCGCCGTCAGCCTTGATCACCAGCGGGTTCACTTCCAGCAGAGCCAGGTCGTGATCCTTGAACAGCTTGGCCAGACCTACGAAGATCTTGGCGAACTGAGCAACCTGCTTGCCTTCCAGACCCAGCTGGAATGCCAGCTCGCGACCCTGGAATGGCTGAGCGCCAACCAGCGGATCGATAGTGGCTTTCAGAATTTTTTCTGGAGTGTCGTGAGCGATTTTCTCGATGTCCACGCCACCTTCGGTGGAGGCCATGAACACGATGCGACGGCTCGAACGGTCAACGACAGCGCCCAGGTACAGCTCTTTAGCGATATCAGTGCACGATTCAACCAGGATCTTGGTGACTGGCTGGCCATTGGCGTCAGTCTGGTAAGTCACCAGACGCTTGCCCAGCCACTGCTGTGCGAAGGCTTTGGCGTCTTCTTTGCTGCGAACCAGCTTTACGCCGCCCGCTTTACCGCGACCACCGGCGTGGACCTGGGCTTTGACAACCCACTCGCTGCCGCCGATTTTGTCGCAAGCTTCTGCTGCTGCTTCCGGGGTGTCTACTGCATAACCAGTGGAAACTGGCAGGCCGTATTCAGCGAACAGCTGCTTACCCTGATACTCGTGAAGATTCATGCTTTTTACCGTCTTCGTTAGGTACTGCGCATTCGGCGCTGCGCTCTTGATGAGTGCCGCGCCACCTGTGACTGCTGCTTGCGTAGCCTTTCCGGATACCCGGTGCAGCTACGCAAGGCTGCGTCCAGCGGACATTCCGCGGTGAGTCTTGCACGCAAGGCTCACGACGGGCCGTACCGCCGTGGTTTCTTATTGTGTCTTAACGCTTCTTGCGGTTGGCAATGTGGATGGCGCCGCCATTCACTGCCAGAGCTGCTTCGTGCAAGGCTTCAGACAGGGTCGGATGGGAGAAAACCATCATGCCCAGGTCTTCAGCGCTGGTGCCGAATTCCATACCGATCGCGCCCTGCTGAACCAGTTCTGCAGCGCTCGGGCCAATCACGTGCACGCCCAATACGCGGTCAGTCTTGGCATCGGCGATGACCTTGACGAAACCACCGGTATCGTTGGCGGCCATGGCACGGCCGGATGCTGCGAACGGGAAGGTGCCGACGTTAACTTCAACGCCTTCAGCTTTCAAGGCCTGCTCGGTTTTACCCACCCATGCGATTTCCGGGTGAGTATAAATAACCGAAGGGATCAGGTCATAGTTCATCTGAGCCTTGTGGCCCTTGATGCGCTCGACAACCATGATGCCCTCTTCCGAGGCTTTGTGAGCCAGCATCATGCCGCGAACCACGTCACCGATGGCGAATACGCCCGGTACGGTGGTGGCGCAGTGATCGTCAACGTGCACGAAACCGCGCTCGTCCAGGGTCACGCCGCTGTCGGCAGCCAGCAGATCAGTGGTCACCGGACGGCGACCAACGGCTACGATCAGCTTGTCGAAAGTGATGGTCTGTTCGCCGTTGGCATCGGTGTAGTTCACAACGACTTCGTCGCCGTTCACTTTCGAGCCGGTCACGCGAGCGCCCAGTTTGATGTCCAGACCTTGTTTGGTCAGGGTTTTCAGCGCTTCCTTGGAAACAGCGGTGTCCGCTGCCATCAGGAAGGTGTCCAGGGCTTCCAGGACAGTCACTTCTGCACCCAGACGCGACCAGACCGAACCCAGTTCCAGACCGATCACGCCAGCGCCGATCACGCCCAGACGCTTGGGTACGGATTGGAATTCCAGAGCGCCAGTCGAATCAACGATGACTTTCTGATCGACCGGAGCCGGTGGAATGTCGATCGGACGCGAACCTGGAGCCAGGATGACGTTTTCGGCTTCGATGACTTCAACCGAGCCGTCTGGCTTGGTGACTTCGACTTTCTTGCCGGCCAGCAGTTTGCCGTGGCCCTGGATCGAAGTAACGCCGTTGGCCTTGAACAGGGTGGCAACACCGCCGGTCAGGTTCTTGACGATGCCAGCCTTGCGACCAACCATCGCAGCGACGTCCATTTTGACTTCGCCGGTCGAGATACCGTGGACGTTGAAGCTTTCTTTCGCTTCCTTGTATTTCCAGGAGCTGTCCAGCAGCGCCTTGGAAGGAATGCAGCCTACGTTCAGGCAGGTGCCGCCCAGGGCTTGCTTGCCTTCAGCATCGGTGTACTTCTCGATGCAGGCAGTGCTCAGACCGAGTTGCGCGGCCTTGATGGCAGCCACGTAGCCGCCAGGGCCCGCACCGATCACTACTACGTCAAATTTCTGCGACATTCAAAAAATCCTCTTTAGCGAAAAGCTTCAAGCCGCGCGCTGCAAGCCAGGCTGCGTTCTCTTGCAGCTTGAAGCTTGCAGCGCGTGACTGCTTCTATCAGATATCCAGCAACAGACGAGCCGGATCTTCCAGCAGGTTCTTGATGGTCACCAGGAAAGTCACAGCTTCTTTGCCATCGATCAGACGGTGATCGTAGGACAGTGCCAGGTACATCATCGGACGAATAACGACCTGACCGTTGATGGCCATCGGACGCTGGATGATGTTGTGCATGCCCAGAATCGCTGCCTGCGGCGGGTTGACGATCGGAGTCGACATCATCGAACCGAAGGTACCACCGTTGGTGATGGTGAAGGTACCGCCGGTCATCTCGTCCATCGACAGTTTGCCGTCACGGGCTTTCTTGCCGAAAGTGGCGATGCCGCCTTCGATTTCAGCCAGGCTCATCAGTTCGGCGTTACGCAGAACCGGAACCACCAGACCGCGGTCGCTGGAAACAGCAACACCAACGTCGGCGTAGCCGTGGTAAACGATGTCGCCGCCGTCGATCGAAGCGTTGACAGCCGGGAAGCGTTTCAGCGCTTCGGTGGCAGCCTTCACGAAGAACGACATGAAGCCCAGGCGTACGCCGTTGTGGGACTTCTCGAACAGATCCTTGTACTTCGAACGCAGCGCCATGACTTCGGTCATGTCGACTTCGTTGAAAGTGGTCAGCATCGCCATGTTCGACTGAGCTTCTACCAGACGCTTGGCCACGGTAGCGCGAACGCGGGTCATCGGAACGCGCTTCTCGACGCGGTCGCCAGCAGCGAACACAGGAGCGGCAGCGGCCGGAGCAGCAGCCTTAGGCGCAGCAGCCGGAGCGGCTTTCTTGGCTTCAACAGCGGCAACCACGTCTTCCTTGGTCACACGGCCGTCTTTGCCAGTGCCTTTTACGGAAGCCAGGTTGATGCCGTTCTCTTCGGCCAGCTTGCGAGCGGCAGGAGCAGCGATAGCGTCTTCGTCAGCGCCGGCAGCTGGAGCAGCGGCAGCAGCGGCCGGTGCAGCAGCGGCAGCCGGAGCGGCAGCAGCAGCGCCGCCTTCAACGATGGAGCCCAGGACTTCGTCGGACAGGACGGTGTCGCCCTCGCCCTTGACGATTGCGCCCAGCACGCCGTCGGCGGTAGCCAGCACTTCCAGGACAACCTTGTCGGTTTCGATGTCGACGATCAGTTCGTCACGCTTGACGGCGTCGCCCGGTTGCTTGTGCCAGGTGGCAACGGTGCCATCGGCAACCGATTCCGGGAAAGTGGGGGCTTTGATCTCGATAGCCATTGTCTGTGGTTCCTTAAATTCGGTTTCAGGTGCGCGAAGGCGTTAAACGGTAAACGCGTCTTGCAGCAGTTTTTCCTGCTGCTCGGCGTGCATCGATGCGTAACCACATGCTGGTGCAGCAGAAGCCTCACGGCCCGCGTACTCAAGTACGAGAGATTTGTTGAGGTTGCTGATGCTGCGACGCAGGTGGTGCTGGCTGCAGTACCAGGCGCCCTGGTTCATCGGCTCTTCCTGGCACCAGACAGCCGCTTTGGCGTTGGTGTAAGGAGCCAGGACTTCTTTCAAGTCGTCCTCAGGGAATGGGTACAGCTGCTCGATACGCACGATGGCGATATCTTCGCGGCCTTCGGCACGGCGTTTTTCCAGCAGGTCGTAGTAGACCTTGCCGCTGCACAGAACAACGCGCTCGACCTTTTTCGGGTCCAGTGCATCGACTTCCGGGATAACGGTCTGGAACGAACCTTCGGCCAGATCTTCCAGCGTCGAGATTGCCAGTTTGTGACGCAGCAGCGACTTCGGAGTCAGCACTACCAGTGGCTTGCGCAGCGGGCGAATCACCTGACGACGCAGCAAGTGGTAGATCTGGGCCGGCGTGGTCGGCATGCACACCTGAATGTTGTGCTCGGCGCACAGCTGCAGGTAACGCTCAAGACGTGCCGAGGAGTGCTCAGGGCCCTGACCTTCGTAGCCGTGCGGCAGCAGCATGGTCAGACCGCAGAGACGGCCCCACTTGTGCTCGCCACTGGTGATGAACTGGTCGATAACAACCTGCGCACCGTTGGCGAAGTCGCCGAACTGGGCTTCCCAGATCACCAGCGCGTTCGGCGTGGTGGTCGAGTAACCGTATTCGAACGCCAGTACGGCTTCTTCCGACAGGAACGAATCGTACAGGTCGAAGCGCGGCTGACCGTCGTACAGGTTCTGCAACGGAATGTAGGTGCCGGCATCTTTCTGGTTGTGCAGAACAGCGTGACGGTGCGAGAACGTACCGCGGCCGATGTCCTGACCGGTCATGCGAATCGGGTGACCTTCGAACGCCAGGGTCGCGTACGCCATGGTTTCGGCGTAACCCCAGTTGATCGGCAGGCCGCCGGCTTGCATCTTCTGACGGTCTTCGTAGATCTTCGCGACCTGGCGCTGAACCACGAAGCCTTCCGGAATTTCCAGCAGCTTGGCGGACAGTTCCTGCAGGGTCTTCAGATCGAAGCGAGTGTCGTGACGCGCAGTCCAGGCGTGGCCCAGATACGGACGCCAGTCCACGAACAGCTCTTTGTTCGGCTCTTTGACCAGCGATTTCACTACGTGCAGACCGTTGTCCAGCGCGTTGCGGTATTCGTCGACTTTCGCCTGAACACGCTCAACGTCGAGCACACCGCCCTGGGTCAGGCGATCAGCGTACAGCTCACGAGTGGTGCGCTGCTTGGTGATCTGCTGATACATCAGAGGCTGGGTGCCGCTTGGCTCGTCAGCTTCGTTGTGGCCGCGACGACGGTAGCAGACCAGGTCGATCACCACGTCACGCTTGAACTGCATGCGGTAGTCGATGGCCAGCTGGGTCACGAACAATACGGCTTCCGGATCATCACCATTCACATGGAGGATCGGCGCCTGGATCATTTTCGCAACGTCGGTCGCGTACTCGGTGGAGCGCGAGTCCAGCGGGTTGCTGATGGTGAAACCAACCTGGTTGTTGATCACGATGTGCACGGTACCGCCGGTCTTGAAACCGCGGGTCTGCGACATCTGGAAGGTTTCCATCACCACGCCTTGACCTGCGAATGCAGCGTCACCGTGGATAGAGATCGGCAGAACCTTCTCGCCGGTAGGGTCGTTACGACGATCCTGACGGGCGCGAACCGAACCTTCAACCACCGGGGAAACGATTTCCAGGTGGGACGGGTTGAACGCCATGGCCAGGTGAACTTCACCGCCGGCGGTCATCACGTTGGACGAGAAGCCCTGGTGGTATTTAACGTCACCGGAACCCAGCTCGACCTTCTTCTTGCCTTCGAACTCGTCGAACAGCTCGCGCGGGTTCTTGCCGAAGGTGTTGACCAGCACGTTCAGACGGCCACGGTGGGCCATGCCGATGACGACTTCCTTGGTGCCGTAGGAACCGGAACGCTGGATCAGTTCGTCGAGCATCGGAATCAGGCTTTCGCCGCCTTCCAGACCGAAACGCTTGGTGCCCGGGTATTTGGTACCCAGGTATTTTTCCAGACCTTCACCGGCGGTGACGCGCTCGAGCAGGTGGCTCTGAATGTCGGCGGAGTAGGTCGGACGGCCACGTACGCTTTCCAGACGCTGCTGGAACCACTGGCGCTGCACGGAATCGGTGATATGCGTAAATTCAGCGCCGATGGTGCGGCAATATGTCTGCTGCAACGCTTCGTGAATTTCGCGTAGGCTCGCTTCCTCTTTGCCGATGAACAGGTCGCCGGCACGGAAGGTCGTATCAAGATCGGCATTGGTCAAGCCGTAATGATTGATCGACAGGTCTGCAGGTGCAGGACGCTGCCACAGTCCCAGCGGGTCAAGCTGGGCTGCCTGGTGGCCACGCATACGGTAGGCCTGGATCAATCGCAGCACTTCAACTTGCTTCTTCTCGTGCTCACTGCTCACGCTGCCGGCGGAAACCGGTTGGGCGCGGCGCTGGTTCTTTGCCAGCAGCACGAAATGATCGCGAATTGTGGAGTGCGAAACATCGGTGGCAGAGCCGCCGTCGGCGGGCAGCTTCTGAAAGTAGGTGCGCCACTCTTCTGGCACAGCGTTAGGGTCGTGCAGGTAGAGCTCATAAAGCTCTTCCACATAGGCAGCGTTTCCACCTGAAAGGTAGGCGCTGTTCCACATGCGCTGCATCACGCTTTCTTGCATGCTTGGTCACCCTCGGTTAGGGGAACACCATCGGTGTCGACACCGAGCAAACTTGCAGAAGTCCGAATGCAGCGACCAAAACAAGCCACTTAGGATCACACTGATAGTCCGGGTACCAGCCCGGATGCCCCTGCTTGTCTCATTTCTTCAAAATAAGAGCCGCAGCTTATGGCTGTTGCTCTGGTTATAGCCCTGGCGCGGGTTGAAGCCCGCGCCACAGCCTCTACGGTGAAGCAGTACTACTTTTACAGCTTCTGAATCACACGCCGCTCGAAAGCAGCATGTTACGGATGTGACCGATGGCCTTAGTCGGGTTCAGGCCTTTCGGACATACGTTGACGCAGTTCATGATGCCCCGGCAGCGGAAGACGCTGAACGGGTCATCGAGGGACGCCAGACGCTCGGACGTCTCGGTGTCACGGCTGTCTGCCAGGAAGCGGTACGCTTGCAGCAGGGCAGCTGGACCCAGGAACTTGTCCGGGTTCCACCAGAAGGACGGGCAAGAGGTCGAGCAGCAGGCGCACAGGATGCACTCGTACAGACCGTCGAGCTTTTCACGCTCTTCAGGGGACTGCAGACGCTCGATGGCCGGAGCCGGCGTGTCGTTCTGCAGGAATGGCTTAACCTTCTCGTATTGCTTGTAGAAGATGCTCATATCGACAACCAGGTCACGGATAACCGGCAAACCTGGCAGAGGACGAACGATCAACTTGTTACCTTTGACGACAGCGGACAGCGGCGTGATGCACGCCAGGCCGTTCTTGCCGTTGATGTTCATGCCGTCGGAGCCGCAGACACCTTCACGGCAAGAGCGACGATAGGAGAAACCCTCGTCCTGCTCTTTGATCAGGGCCAGCACGTCCAGCACCATCAGGTCTTTACCACCGGTATCGACCTGGAATTCCTGCATGAACGGCGCAGCGTCCTGATCAGGGTTGTAACGATAAACACTGACTTGCAACATGGCGGTCACCCTTAATAAGTCCGGACTTTTGGTTCGAAAGTCGGAACAGTCTTCGGCGAGAAGTTCACGGCACGCTTGGTGACGCGCTTGTCACCCGGGAAGTACAGGGTGTGGCACAGCCAGTTTTCGTCGTCACGATCTTCGAAGTCTTCACGGGCGTGAGCGCCGCGGGACTCTTTACGCACTTCGGCAGCGATGGCGGTAGCTTCAGCCACTTCCAGCAGGTTTTGCAGTTCCAGCGCTTCGATACGTGCAGTGTTGAACGCCTGCGACTTATCGTTGATCTTCACATTCGCGATGCGCTTGCGCAGATCCGCCAGCTGGGCAATACCTTTCTGCATGTATTCGCCGGTACGGAATACACCGAAGTAGTTCTGCATGCAGCTTTGCAGCTCGCGACGCAGGGTAGCGACGTCTTCGCCGTCGGTACGGTTGTTCAGTGCGTTCAGGCGCGACAGTGCAGCTTCGATGTCGGCTTCGGTGGCGTCATCGTATTCGATGCCGTCAGTCAGCGCTTTTTCGAGGTGCAGGCCGGCAGCGCGACCGAAGACCACCAGGTCGAGCAGCGAGTTGCCGCCCAGACGGTTGGCGCCGTGAACCGATACGCAAGCCACTTCACCGACCGCGAACAGACCAGGAATGATCTGATCCACGCCTTCGGCGTCCTGGGTGATCGCCTGGCCATGAATGTTGGTGGCAACGCCGCCCATCATATAGTGGCAAGTCGGAACAACCGGAACCGGAGCAACTACCGGGTCAACGTGAGCGAACGTCTTCGACAGTTCGCAGATGCCTGGCAGACGGCTGTGCAGCACTTCCTCGCCCAGGTGGTCGAGTTTGAGCATTACGTGGTCGCCATTCGGACCGCAACCGTTGCCGGCGATGATTTCTTTAACCATCGAACGGGCAACCACGTCACGACCAGCCAGGTCTTTGGCGTTCGGAGCGTAACGCTCCATGAAACGCTCGCCGTGCTTGTTGATGAGGTAACCACCTTCACCACGGCAGCCTTCTGTAACCAGTACACCGGCGCCGGCGATGCCGGTCGGGTGGAACTGCCACATTTCGATGTCTTGTACCGGCACGCCAGCACGCAGAGCCATGCCGACGCCGTCACCGGTGTTGATCAGGGCGTTGGTGGTGGATGCATAGATACGACCTGCACCGCCGGTCGCCAGTACGGTGGCTTTCGCGCGGATGTAGGTGGTTTCGCCGGTTTCGATGCAGATTGCGATCACACCGACGAATTCGCCTTCCTGGTTTTTCACCAGGTCGACAGCGTAGTACTCGTTCAGGAACGTGGTACCGGCTTTCAGGTTGCCCTGATAAAGGGTGTGCAGCAGCGCGTGACCGGTACGGTCGGAAGCGGCGCAAGTACGGGCAGCCTGCCCGCCTTTACCGTAATCCTTCGACTGACCGCCGAACGGACGCTGGTAGATACGGCCTTGCTCGGTACGCGAGAACGGCAGACCCATGTGGTCCAGCTCGAAAACGGCAGCCGGGCCTTCCTGACACATGTATTCGATAGCGTCCTGGTCACCGATGTAGTCGGAACCCTTGACGGTATCGTACATGTGCCAGCGCCAGTCATCGTTCGGGTCAGCGGACGCGATGGCGCAGGTGATGCCGCCCTGGGCGGATACAGTGTGCGAACGGGTCGGGAAGACCTTGGTGATCACGGCAGTCTTGTGACCACCCTGTGCCAGCTGCAGCGCAGCGCGCATGCCGGCACCGCCACCACCAATAATGATGGCGTCGAAAGAAATCGTTGGAATGTTAGCCATGACTCAGATACCCCAGAGAATCTGCACACCCCAGACGAAGTAAGCGAACATCGCAACGCCGCATACTGCCTGGAAAAGGAAACGTACTGCAGTCGCGGACTTGCCCAGCGCCATCGGCGTCAGGTAGTCGGTCGCGATGGTCCACATGCCGACCCAGGCGTGAGCGCCCAGGGCAACCAGTGCCAGCAGACTGAAGATACGCATTCCGTTGTGGGCGAACAGGCCATGCCATTGTTCATAGCCAATGCCCGGGTGAGCGGCGAGGTAGCCGATCAGGAAGATGAAATAAGCCGCGAGAACAACCGCAGACACACGCTGTGCCATCCAGTCATAGAGGCCCGAACGCGAAAGGTTCGTAACGCTGGTTACCATATCCAAACTCCTGCCAGAACGATCAGCACCACGGAAACGGCGATGATAATTTTCGAGCCCAGGCGGCCGCCTTCCAGCGTCTCACCGATGCCCATGTCCATGATCAAGTGGCGCACACCGGCAACCAGGTGATACAGCAGAGCGGACAGGAGGCCCCATGCTACGAACTTGGCCAGCGGGCTGGTCAAGCATGCCTTCACCTCGACATAACCTTCCTCGGAACCCAGGGATTTGCCCAATGCATAAAGCATGATGCCAAGGCCCAGGAAGAGGATGATGCCGGAAACACGGTGAAGAAACGACGTAACGCCGGTGATGGGGAGTTTGATGGTCCTTAGGTCTAGGTTTACAGGTCGTTGGCTTTTCACGGCTTTTTTTTCACACTGAAGAGCCCCTAACAATCAGGGCAAAGTTGTTGGGGAGTGCACTGGTCAGGTAACCACCACCCAGGGATGCGACCCCCAATGAAAGCAAGCCCAAAAGCCCTTGGCGGTCGGTCGCCGAGTATAGACAGTTAGGCTACTAATGACAACGCAATCGCCTACCCCCAATAGCTGATTGCACAAGTTGTATAAAAGGCGTAAATGGCAGGCAATTTCGAGGAAAAAGTGCGGTTAAAGCCTTCTGGAGCAAGACTTTAGGCAAATTGACATTCGAATTTATCTCACTATAGTGGTGCGGGCCCTGCGTGGGGGGTCTGTCTGATGATTTCAAGCATAAATAGGAGGCCACATGGCTGACAAAAAAGCGCAGTTGATCATCGAGGGCGCAGCCCCCGTCGAGCTGCCCATTTTAACCGGCACCGTTGGTCCCGATGTAATCGATGTTCGGGGCCTGACGGCCACGGGCCGCTTCACTTTCGACCCCGGTTTCATGTCGACCGCTTCCTGCGAATCGAAGATCACCTATATCGATGGTGACAACGGCATCCTGCTGCACCGCGGCTACCCGATCGAACAACTGGCTGAAAAGTCGGACTACCTGGAGACCTGCTACCTGCTGCTGAACGGCGAACTGCCGACTGCAGAGCAAAAGGCCCAGTTCGTCGGCACCGTGAAGAACCACACCATGGTTCACGAGCAGCTGAAAACCTTCTTCAACGGCTTCCGCCGTGACGCCCACCCGATGGCCGTCATGTGTGGTGTAGTCGGCGCCCTCTCGGCCTTCTACCACGACTCCCTCGACATCAATAACCCGCAGCATCGCGAAATCTCCGCGATCCGCCTGGTTGCCAAGATGCCGACCCTGGCCGCGATGGTTTACAAGTACTCCATGGGCCAACCCATGATGTACCCGCGCAACGACCTGTCGTACGCGGAAAACTTCCTGCACATGATGTTCAACACCCCGTGCGAGATCAAACCGATCAGCCCGGTACTCGCCAAGGCCATGGACCGGATCTTCATCCTCCACGCCGACCACGAGCAGAACGCTTCGACCTCCACCGTGCGTCTGGCCGGTTCCTCGGGCGCCAACCCGTTCGCCTGTATCGCCGCCGGTATCGCCGCACTGTGGGGCCCTGCCCACGGCGGTGCGAACGAAGCCGTGCTGACCATGCTCGATGAAATCGGCGATGTCTCGAACATCGACAAGTTCATCGCCAAGGCCAAGGACAAGAACGATCCGTTCAAGCTGATGGGCTTCGGTCACCGCGTCTACAAGAACCGCGACCCACGTGCGACCGTGATGAAGCAGACCTGCGACGAAGTGTTGAAGGAACTGGGCATCCAGAACGATCCGCAACTCGAACTGGCCATGCGCCTGGAAGAGATCGCCCTGACCGACCCGTACTTCATCGAACGCTCGCTGTACCCGAACGTCGACTTCTACTCGGGGATCATCCTCAAGGCGATCGGCATTCCGACCAGCATGTTCACCGTGATCTTCGCCCTGGCACGTACTGTCGGCTGGATCTCGCACTGGAAGGAAATGCTCTCCAGCCCGTACAAGATTGGCCGTCCGCGTCAGCTGTACACCGGCTACGAGTCGCGTGACATTACCAAGCTGGAAGACCGCAAATAAGACCTGTCTTGCGATAACGTCTTAAGTTGTAACGGGAACGGCCTCCATGTGAATGGGGGCCGTTTTTGTTTGGGATATCTCAGCGGCCTTCGGGCCGACTGGGTTCTTAGTTGATTGTGTACATATCCGTTTCTTCGGGTGCTGCCGCTGGCGGTTTCGCTCTTACAGCGAGTCCCTTTTTCAAACGCCAAAAAGGAACCAAAAGGCTTGGCCCCCGGCGTACGGCACTTCGCCTAGGCTCAGTGCTCCCTCGCTACGGTGTCCATCAGGGGGCATCGCCTACGGTTTGCTTCGCTGCACCTCCTCTCGATGTATGCGGCTTCGCCGCACGGCGCTGCGCGCCTACCCCCTGATGAACACCTCCGCTCGGCCTGCCGAAGGGGCAAAAAATCAAAAGCCAAAGCCAGAGCAAAGCCAGATCAAGAGCCCCTCGCCACTCACCACTCACCACTCACCACGATGAGCGTTAGCTCGAGAAAAGCTTTTGATCTTTTGGCCCCATCGGCAGGCTGAGTGGAGGGATTGATCCGGGGGTGGGAGCGCAGCGACCGTTTGGCGAAGCCAAACACATCGAGAGGAGGTGCAGCGAAGCAAACCGTAGGCGATGCCCCCGGATCAATCCCGGAACGAAGGAACACCGAGCCAAAGCGAGGTGCCGAACGCCGGGGCCTAGACTTTTTGGTTACTTTTGGGGCGTTTGCCAAAAGTGACCCGCCGTAAGGGCGGAACCCTAGGAAGCCGTTACCGCAGCAACGGATATGTACTCAATCAAAAACCGCCCACAAAAAAACGCCCCAATCTCTCGACCAGGGCATTTCCATCCAACTCAACCTACATATTCAACCTAGATGCCTCAGTGCGAAACCGCCCCACTAGCCCCCAACCCCGTCTGCGAACGCACAAACTGCGGGAAGAACAGCGCACGCTCATTCTCTGCCGCCGCCGATTTATCGGTAACCGAGAAGAACCAGATCCCGATAAACGCAATGATCATAGAAAACAGCGCCGGATACTCGTAAGGGAAAATCGCCTTCTCGTGATGCAGAATCTGCACCCAGATGGTCGGGCCAAGAATCATCAGCCCCACCGCACTCACCAGACCCAGCCAGCCGCCAATCATCGCGCCACGAGTGGTCAGCTTCTTCCAGTACATCGAAAGCAGCAGCACCGGGAAGTTACAGCTCGCCGCGATGGAGAACGCCAGGCCGACCATGAACGCAATGTTCTGGCTTTCGAACAGAATGCCCAGGCCGATGGCCAGGATGCCCAGTGCGATGGTGGTGATCTTCGAAACGCGAATCTCATCCTTGTCGTTGGCTTTGCCTTTCTTGATCACACTGGCGTACAGGTCGTGAGACACCGCCGAAGCACCGGCCAGGGTCAGACCCGCCACTACCGCCAGAATGGTTGCAAACGCCACCGCCGAGATGAAGCCGAGGAAGATGCTGCCGCCCACGGCGTTGGCCAGGTGCACCGCCGCCATGTTGTTGCCGCCGAGCAGAGCGCCCGCTGCATCCTTGAACGCCGGGTTGGTGCTGACCAGCAGGATCGCGCCGAAGCCGATGATGAAGGTCAGGATGTAGAAGTAGCCAATGAAACCGGTTGCGTACAGCACACTCTTACGGGCTTCTTTCGCATCGCTCACGGTGAAGAAGCGCATCAGGATGTGTGGCAGGCCAGCGGTACCGAACATCAGTGCCAGACCGAGGGAGAACGCCGAGATCGGGTCTTTCACCAGACCGCCGGGGCTCATGATCGCTTCGCCCTTGGCGTGAACCTTGATGGCTTCGGAGAACAGGGTGTTGAAGTCGAAGTTGACGTGCTTCATCACCATCAGCGCCATGAACGAGGCACCGGACAGCAACAGCACGGCCTTGATGATCTGCACCCAGGTGGTCGCCAGCATGCCGCCGAACAGCACGTAGAGGCACATCAGGATACCGACCAGAATCACCGCAACGTGGTAGTCGAGACCGAACAGCAGCTGGATCAGCTTGCCGGCACCGACCATTTGCGCGATCAGGTAGAACGCCACCACCACCAGCGAGCCGCAGGCCGATAGCGTGCGGATCTGGGTTTGCCCGAGGCGGTAGGACGCCACGTCGGCAAAGGTGTATTTACCCAGGTTGCGCAGACGTTCGGCGATCAGGAACAGAATGATCGGCCAACCCACCAGGAAGCCGATCGAGTAGATCAGGCCGTCGTAACCGGAAGTGAACACCAGCGCGGAAATCCCCAGGAAAGACGCCGCCGACATGTAGTCACCGGCAATCGCCAGACCGTTCTGGAAACCGGTGATCTTGCCGCCTGCCGCATAGTAATCGGCAGCCGACTTGTTGCGTTTGGAGGCCCAGTAGGTGATGCACAGGGTCGCGCCAACGAACACCACGAACATGACGATCGCGGAAACGTTGAGCGGTTGTTTGTGGACTTCGCCGGTCAGGGCGTCAGCGGCCCAGGCGGCCGGAGCGAACGCTGCGATGCTCAAAAGAGCCAGTAGACGCCGGATCATTGCTGAGCCTCCTTGAGAATCGCATTGTTCAGGTCGTCGAACTCGCCATTGGCGCGGCGTACGTAGATGCCGGTCAGGACGAAGGCCGAGACAATCAGCCCGACACCGATGGGGATGCCCCAAGTGATCGATGAACCGGCACTGATTTTGGTCCCGAGCACTTGTGGCCCGTACGCGATCAGCAGGATGAATCCGGAGTAGAGCCCTAGCATGATCGCCGAGAGTATCCAGGCGAACCTTTCCCTTTTTTTCACCAGCTCCTTGAAGCGCGGGCTGTTCTGAATAGAGAGGTAAATGCTGTCGTTCATTGTTTTTATCCTCGCAGCACAGATTTTTATTTTTGGAACATAGCCACTCTATGCGGCTGCGAGCCGGCTTCCAGACGACCTTAGTAGTAGAACGCCATGGCGTTTTTGCCAATTTCCAGACCGCCCGAAAACGGCCCACTTTCCCTATAAAAAGAAGCGCCATAAAAAAGGCCACCCGGCTGTGACGCCGGGCGGCCCTGGGAAGCGCAGACTAGACGCTTCGACTTATATTACTTGGTCCAGTCAGCCACGCGATCCGGGTGTTTGGCCACCCAATCCTTGGCCGCTGCGTCAGGTTTGGCACCGTCCTGAATCGCCAGCATGACTTCGCCGATTTCGTCTTTCGACGCCCACTGGAAGTTCTTCAGGAACTTGGCCACTTCCGGCGCCTTGGTCGCCAGTTCCTTGCTGCCGATGCTGTTCACGGTTTCAGCTGCGCCATACACGCCTTTCGGGTCGTCGAGGAAGCGCAGTTTCCACTTGGCGAACATCCAGTGCGGCACCCAACCGGTCACGGCAATGGATTCGTTCTTTTTCTCGGCACGGGTCAACTCGGCAATCATGCCGGCGCCGGAACTGGCCTTGAGTTGATAGCCGGTCAGGTCGTAATCCTTGATCGCCTGATCGGTCTTGAGCATCACGCCTGAACCGGCGTCGATGCCGACGATGCGCTTCTTGAAGCTGTCGTCGGTCTTCAGGTCTTCAATGGTCTTGGCTTTGACGTACTCCGGCACGATCAGGCCGATTTTCGCGTCCTTGAAGTTCGGGCCGTAATCGACGACCAGATCCTTGTTCTTCGTCCAGTATTCGCCGTGGGTCACAGGCAGCCAGGCCGACAGCATGGCGTCGAGTTTGCCGGTGGCAACGCCCTGCCACATGATCCCGGTAGCGACGGCCTGGAGCTTCACGTCATAGCCGAGTTTCTGTTTGATCACCTCGGCCGCCACGTGGGTGGTCGCCACGCTGTCGGACCAGCCGTCAACGTAACCGATGTTCAGGGTCTGTTTTTCAGCGCTGGCGAAAGTGGAGCTCATCGCAAGCACCAGAGCGGCACCTGCGCCTAAAAGTCGTCGCATCTTCATCGTTACTTCCCCGAAATGCTGCGCCCGACGGATGCCGGGCATCGTCAACGTATTGTTATGGTGCACAGCGCCCCCATCACGCCTGACCGCAAACTCGTTCGAACATCAGCGGAGTACTGATGAGTTCGATCATCAACCTGACGCACTCAGCGACCTGCTCTGCCAGCGACCTCGAAGCAACGAGAAACGACATCAGAAAGCCATTAACTGCGCCTGAATAATTGGCGCCAGACAATCCGCCCAAACTTTGCATGTCAAAATCATGCGGGCCACCAACCCCTCTATAAATGCAGGTAACATGCGTCGCTTTGCAGCCACTCGGCCTGACCATGTCCGCATCCTCCCGCTTCCCTTTTCTTCCTTATCTGTTCGCCTGCCTGCTTGGCCTGTTTGCGCTTTGCGGCTTCTGGTACGGCCTCGGCAAACCGGTGATCCTGCCGGACGTCGCCACCCCGACCCACAAGTTGCAGTGCGCCTCCTACACCCCGTTCGACAAGGATCAGTCGCCGTTCGACGTACCGTTCCGACTGCGCCCGGAGCGCATGGACGCCGATCTCGCCCTGCTCGCGACTCGTTTCGAATGCATCCGCACCTATTCCATGACCGGCCTCGAAGCCCTGCCTGATCTGGCGCGCAAGCATGGTTTGAAGCTGATGATCGGTGCCTGGGTCAACAGCAACCCGGTGGACACCGAGAAAGAAGTCGATCTGCTGATCGCCTCGGCCAACGCCAACCCGGATGTGGTCAGCGCGGTGATCGTCGGCAACGAAGCCCTGCTGCGCAAGGAAGTCACCGGGGCGCAATTGGCGAAGCTGATCAACAAGGTCAAGCGCCATATCAAGCAGCCAGTGACCTACGCCGATGTCTGGGAGTTCTGGCTCAAGCACCCGGAAGTCGCGCCGGCGGTGGATTTCCTGACCATTCACTTGCTGCCGTACTGGGAAGATGATCCGTCGAACATCGACGCCGCCCTGCAACACGTAGCGGAGGTGCGTCAGGTGTTCGGCAACAAGTTCGCGCCCAAGGACGTGATGATTGGCGAAACCGGCTGGCCGAGCGAAGGCCGCCAGCGTGAGACCGCGTTGCCGAGCAGGGTCAACGAAGCCAAGTTCATTCGTGGTTTTGTCACCCTCGCCGAACAGCAGGGCTGGCATTACAACCTGATCGAAGCGTTCGACCAGCCGTGGAAGCGCGGCAGCGAAGGCGCGGTCGGCGGTTACTGGGGACTGTTCGATGCCGATCGTCAGGACAAAGGCGTACTGGCCGGGCCGGTGTCGAACGTACCCGACTGGTCGCGCTGGCTGGCGCTCGGTGGTCTGATCTTTGTCGGCACGTTGATGCTTGGCGGTCGGATTCGCACGACACGTTCAGCGCTGGTGCTGCCATTGCTCGGCGCCCTCGCCGCGTGCTCGATCGGCGCCTGGGGCAACCTGGCATGGCTGACCACGCGGTTCGCCAGCGAATGGGTGTGGGTCGGTTTGCTGACTGCGTTGAATTTGCTGGTGCTGGCACACGCCGCGCTGACCTTGAGCGCCCGCAACGGCTGGCGTGAGCGCGCCTTCAACGCCTTCGAACGACACGCCGGCTGGCTGGCCGCTGCCGTCGGTTTCGCGGGTGCGGTGATGGCGCTGGAGATGGTGTTCGATCCACGCTATCGCAGCTTTGCGAGTGCGGCGTTCATTCTGCCGGCACTGGTTTACCTGTGCCGTCCGGTGCCGGTGGCCCGCCGGGAGATTGCCCTGCTGACCTTCATCATCGGTGCGTGCATTGCGCCGCAGTTGTACCGTGAAGGTCTGCAGAATCAGCAGGCCTGGGGCTGGGCGCTGGTCAGTGTGCTGATGGTGGCCGCGCTATGGCGCTGCCTGCGGGTTCGCAAAGGCTGACCTTCAGCACCTGAAAGTACTGCATCGCGGGCGAGCCCGCGATGCATGACTACCTGGCGTCGCGCGATTCCCGCACCAGCCGCAACCCGGCAATCACTACCGCAAACACCGCCAGCGTGGTGTTGTACAAAGCCAGCGCCGGAAACCCGAACACCAGCGCCAGCACCGCCAGCCACCACCCTGCCCGCCCCGGCACGACAAAACCGATCACCGCAGCCGCGATCGCCGCCCAGCCCAGCATCTGGAAATGAATCATCAGGCCAAGGTTCGAGCGCACCGAGCACTCCCAACGACTCGCTTCATCCACGCAGATGCCCACCCACTGCGCGTCCTCCATGAAGCCAAAACGCGCGCCATAACTGGCGGCCAGCCATAACGGCAAAAGAACGAGCAGCAGAATCACGGGCAAGCGGCGGGACATGGAACACTCCAAACGATGAAATCGGCGGCCAGCTTAATCGCCTGCCAGCCTTGTGCAAGAACTAACAACTCTTAACTGGTCATTCAATCCGTGCAAAGTGTATCGTCCGGCTACTATTACCCCGAATTCCGTCTGATTGGTGCCGATGCGTGGCACTTTGGCGCAAACCCAGTGGTCATAGCCTGCGAACCTCATTCGGCACCTTCCTTTAAGGGATTCAGTCATGCTCCGATCCTTGCGCTTCGTCGCCCTGCTGGGCGGCCTTATTCTGAGTGCGTCCGCGCTGGCGGTGGATATCGACGCCGCCAGTTATGGCTATCCCCTGACCAACCCGTTCGAAGCGACCATCGCCACCACGCCGCCGGACCTGCGTCCGGAGTTGCCGTCGGACGATGACATCAATCAGACCGACCGCAGCGTCACCCTGCGCCCGGAACGCGAATTCATCCTGCCGGACAATTTCTGGCCGGTGAAAAAACTGACGTATCGCATCGCCACCCAGGACAAGGCCGCCCCGCTGATCTTCCTGATCGCCGGCACCGGCGCACGCTATGACAGCACCCTCAACGAGTACCTGAAAAAGCTCTACTACAAGGCCGGCTACCACGTGGTGCAGCTGTCCTCCCCGACCAGTTTCGACTTCATGAGCGCCGCCTCGCGTTTCGCCACCCCCGGCGTGACCAAGGAAGACGCCGAAGACATGTACCGGGTGATGCAGGCCGTGCGTGCTCAGAACCCGAAACTGCCGGTCACCGACTATTACCTCAGCGGCTACAGCCTCGGTGCGCTGGACGCGGCGTTCGTCGCCCACCTGGACGAAACCCGTCGCAGCTTCAACTTCAAGAAAGTCCTGTTGCTGAACCCGCCGGTCAACCTCTACACCTCGGTCACCAACCTCGACAAGCTGGTGCAGACCGAGGTCAAGGGCATCAACAACAGCACCACGTTCTATGAACTGGTGCTGGGCAAGCTGACCCGTTACTTCCAGCAGAAAGGCTACATCGATCTCAACGATGCCCTGCTCTATGACTTCCAACAGTCCAAGCAGCACCTGAGCAACGAACAGATGGCGATGCTGATCGGCACCTCGTTCCGCTTCTCGGCGGCGGACATTGCCTTCACCTCGGACCTGATCAACCGTCGCGGCCTGATCACCCCGCCGAAATTCCCGATCACCGAAGGCACCAGCCTCACGCCGTTCCTCAAGCGTGCGCTGCAATGTGACTTCGACTGCTACCTCACCGAACAGGTGATCCCGATGTGGCGCGCCCGCACCGATGGCGGCAGCCTGCTGCAACTGATCGATCAGGTCAGCCTGTATGCCCTCAAGGACTACCTGCACGACAGCCCGAAAATCGCCGTGATGCACAACGCCGACGACGTGATCCTCGGCCCGGGCGACCTCGGTTTCCTGCGCAAGACCTTCGGCGATCGCCTGACGGTTTATCCACTGGGCGGCCATTGCGGCAACCTTAACTACCGCGTCAACAGCGACGCCATGCTGGAGTTCTTCCGTGGCTAAATATCTCCTGCTGTTTGCAGCGTTACTCTGTGCAGGCGTGGCCCAGGCCGACAACAGCAAAGCCAACGCACCCGTGGTAGTCGACAGTGACGGCTTCAAGGAGCCGCTGTCCAAACTCAAGTTCAACCCGGGGCTGGACCAGCGCGAGTTCGAGCGCTCGACGCTCAACGCGCTGAACGTGTATGACCCGCTGGAATCGTGGAACCGTCGGGTCTACCACTTCAACTACCGCTTCGACCAATGGGTGTTCCTGCCGGTGGTCGACGGCTATCGCTACGTCACACCCGGTTTCGTGCGTTCCGGCGTGAGCAACTTCTTCAACAACCTCGGCGACGTGCCGAACCTGGTCAACAGCCTGTTGCAGTTCAAGGGCAAGCGTTCGATGGAAACCACCGCGCGCCTGCTGCTCAACACCACCATCGGCATCGCCGGCCTGTGGGACCCGGCCACCGCCATGGGCCTGCCGCGCCAGAGCGAAGACTTCGGCCAGACCCTGGGTTTCTACGGCGTACCGGGCGGCGCCTACTTCGTGCTGCCGATCCTCGGCCCGTCGAACATCCGCGACACCGCCGGCCTCGCCGTGGACTACACCGCCGAATCGGCGATCAACTACCTGAACGTGTCGAAAGTCAGCGAAAACCACCCGGAAATCTGGGCCCTGCGTGCAGTCGACAAGCGCTATCAGACCCACTTCCGCTACGGTCAGATGAACTCGCCGTTCGAGTACGAGAAGGTGCGCTACGTGTACACCGAATCGCGCAAACTGCAGATCGCCGAGTAAAACCGGCAGCCACAAAAAAGGCCATTCGATGCGAATCGAATGGCCTTTTTCATTGAGCCGTAAATCAGCCCTTCAGCGCTTTCCAGAGCTTGCCGACGACCGATACAACAGCCAGCACCACCGCACCCGCGACAACCCCCGCCACGCCATTGAGCAACACGGGTACAGCAAACCCTACGCTGCCCGCCGCAGCCCCCATGCTCTCGATCCAGTGATGCACCACCGGTACGCCATGGGTCAGGATGCCGCCGCCAACCAGGAACATCGCCGCCGTGCCGATCACCGACAGGCCTTTCATCATGTAAGGCGCGGCGCGCAGGATCGCGTTGCCGATGCGTTTCGCCGCAGCGCCGGGTTTCTGGGTCAGCCACAGGCCGAGGTCATCAAGTTTGACGATGCCGGCCACCAGGCCATAAACGCCCACGGTCATGACGATGGCGATACCCGACATCACGATCACTTGCTGCGTCAGTGAAGCCTCGGCCACGGTGCCGAGGGTGATGGCAATGATTTCCGCCGAGAGGATGAAGTCGGTGCGGATTGCGCCTTTGATCTTGTCCTTCTCGTAGGCCACCAGATCGGTTGCAGGATCGGCCACCGCTTCAGTCAACTGCGCATGCTCGGCCTGATCTTCGTCCTTGCCGTGCAGCAGCGGGTGCGCGAGTTTCTCGAAGCCCTCGAAGCACAGATACGCGCCGCCAACCATCAACAGCGGCGTCACCAGCCACGGCACAAAGGCACTGATGGCCAGCGCTGACGGCACCAGGATCAGTTTGTTGACGAACGAGCCCTTGGCTACCGCCCACACCACGGGAATTTCCCGCTCGGCGCGCACGCCCGAGACCTGCTGGGCATTGAGCGCCAAGTCATCGCCGAGCACCCCGGCGGTCTTCTTGGCGGCCATTTTGCTCATCAACGCCACATCATCCAGAACGGTGGCGATGTCGTCGATCAGCACCAGCAAACTGCTTCCTGCCATGAATCTTGTTTCCTTATGTGAATAATGCCGCGCAGCATACCGCGACTGCAGACCACACGGGGCATTGTTGAGCGCCGCGCGAGGCCGGTGCTACCATGCGCAACCGCCAGTACAGGCAAGGAACCACCGGGTTTATGAGCACAATCCGCGAGCGCAACAAAGAACTGATCCTGCGTGCCGCCAGTGAGGAGTTCGCCGACAAGGGCTTCGCTGCGACCAAAACCAGCGACATCGCCGCCAAGGCGGGATTGCCCAAGCCCAACGTCTACTACTACTTCAAGTCCAAGGAAAACCTCTACCGCGAGGTTCTGGAAAGCATCATCGTGCCGATCCTGCAGGCCTCGACTCCGTTCAACCCGGACGGCGTACCGAGCGAAGTGCTGAGCGGCTACATCCGCTCGAAGATCCGCATCTCCCGCGACCTGCCGTTTGCCTCGAAGGTGTTCGCCAGCGAAATCATGCACGGCGCCCCGCACCTGAGCGCCGACCTGGTCGAGCAGCTGAACAGCCAGGCCAAGCACAACATCGACTGCATCCAGAGCTGGATCGACCGCGGCCAGATCGCCCCGATCGACCCTAATCACCTGATGTTCAGCATCTGGGCCGCGACCCAGACCTACGCCGACTTCGACTGGCAGATCTCCGCCGTGACCGGCAAGGAAAAGCTCGACGAAGCCGACTATGAAGCCGCGGCGCAAACCATCATCCGGTTGGTCCTCAAGGGCTGCGAACCGGACTGACAGCGCGACACACACGCAAAAAAAATCGCAGGCCTGGCCAAAGCGTCCTGAAGACGTGGCCAGACCTGCGATTTTTTTGTTTCAGGCGTCGCTACCCATCAACCAGCGCAGCGCTTGCGGCAAGGAGGTGCTCCAGTCGTCCGGGAAGGAATGCCCGCCTTCATGGGTACGGGATTTGACTTCGTTGCCGTCACTGAACAGTTTGCGGAAGTCCGTGGCCATCTGCCGATTGCCCGACCCTTCCATCTTGCCGTTGATCACAAACACCCTTTTGCCGTGCGCCTTGCTCACCGTCGGTGTCGGCTGCCGGCCGCCAGGTGACAGCAACAGAGCACCCGCGTAGTCATCCGGATGTTGCGCCAGCAAGGCGCCCGCGTGTTGTGAACCTTGAGAGAAGCCCATCAGGTAGACGTGCTTGCGATCGATGCATTGCTGCGCCGCCAATTGGTTCAAGCCGTTCTGCACCGTCTGATGGGTGCCTTCAAAGCCCGGGCCGATCCAGCGGAAGCTGTCCACCGCATTGATCATCTCGGTACCGTTGATGCCAAGGATAATGGCCCCGGTATCAGCGAGTGGTTGGTAGCTCTCGTCGAGCTCGCCGTTGATACCGTAGCCGTGCAGCCAGACCACCACCGGACGGCACGCCTTGGGCGCGGGAATATCCGCCGACGGGTTGAGCACTGAAATGGCGCCGACCTTGCCGGGAGCGATGGTCTTGTAGCGCTGCTGCGCACTGGCCAATACGGCTTTGTAGGTGGCGGTCTCGCGCAGGTCGGAAAAATCCTCGTCGCCGGCCAGCAATGGGCCGAACCACATGCCACGATCGTCAGCCTCTTGCAGGAAGCGCAAGGCCAGTTTGTCGTCGCCACGGCGGGCAAACAGCGCGGCAACCTGATAAGGCGCGAGCATCTGCTTGGGGTCTTCACGAGTGGCCGCGAGATAAACCGCAATGGCCTGCAAGGTATCGGTGTCTTCGAGCTTCTCGGCCCGCGCCATCAATTCAGGAACATCGTCGGCATTGATCAGCGCAGTAACCACCGGACTCAGCGCCTGGAACGCGATGTCTTCGGCGTCCAGCGGTTCGGCGGCGTGCAGAAAGGGAGTGATGAGGGTCATGGCCGTGGCCAGAGAAAAGCCAAGTAGCGTCTTCACGCTGATCTTCCTTGATACAAAAACGGGGCGGCAGTCTATCGACGCCACCCCGATTCGTCATCACCTCAATACCAACGGGGATGATTCAGTTCCCGTCAGGCCGCCACCCCCGCATCCGCCCGCAGATCCAGGGCCTCCACAGCCTTGATCGCCACTTGCTCATCGACATCCGACAGATCGCCGCTGATGCCGATCGCTCCCAGCACGTTCCCCGCCTGATCACGAATCAACACACCACCCGGTGCCGGCACGACGCTGCCCTGCCCCATGCTGTTGAGCGCGGCGATGAAGGCCGGGCGTTGTTGCGCGTCCAGCGCCAGCAGGCGCGAGCCCTTGCCCAGGGCGATGGCGCCCCAGGCTTTGCCGATGGCGATGTTCGGGCGCAGCAGACTGGCGCCGTCTTCGCGTTGCAAGGTGACCAGGTGGCCGCCGGTATCCAGTACTGCAATGGTCAGCGGCGCGGCGGAGATCGCCCGCCCTGCGCTGATGGCTTCGTTGACCAGGTTGACTGCGACTTTCAAGGTTAAAGCGCTCATGGTGCCGTCCTCATTTTGTTATTGGGAAAGCCGTTGGGCTGCGCGTTTGTGCCGCAGCCCGATGCAACAAATAGAACACAATGAATTATTTTTTTGTATACAATAATTCTCGAAAAGCGCTCCATGCGACGAAAAGCCACAGCAGAACAGGCTTCCGACGAATGAAACAGCCGCTTGAGAAAATGGATTGACCTGCGCCGTCCGCCGTGAATACACTCTGCGCAAAGCCACTTGTATACAATTACAAAACGTAAAGAGGCACAAAACCATGAGCAAAATGAGAGCAATCGAAGCCGCCGTTCTGGTGATGCGCCGTGAAGGGGTTGATACCGCTTTTGGCATTCCGGGCGCTGCAATCAACCCGCTGTATTCCGCCCTGCAGAAAGTCGGTGGCATCGATCACGTCCTTGCTCGCCACGTTGAAGGCGCCTCGCACATGGCCGAGGGCTACACCCGCACCAAGGCCGGCAACATCGGCGTGTGCATCGGTACTTCCGGTCCTGCCGGCACCGACATGGTCACCGGCCTGTACAGCGCCTCCGCGGACTCGATCCCGATCCTCTGCATCACAGGGCAAGCCCCCCGCGCCCGTATGCACAAGGAAGACTTCCAGGCGGTCGACATCACCAGCATCGTCAAGCCAGTAACCAAGTGGGCAACCACCGTTCTGGAGCCGGGCCAGGTGCCTTACGCGTTCCAGAAAGCCTTCTTTGAAATGCGCTCCGGCCGTCCGGGCCCGGTGCTGATCGACCTGCCGTTCGACGTGCAGATGGCTGAAATCGAATTCGACATCGACGCCTACCAGCCACTGCCGCTGGCCAAGCCAAGCGCGACTCGCGTGCAGGTTGAAAAGGCCCTGGCACTGCTCGATCAGGCCGAGCGTCCATTGCTGGTGGCCGGTGGCGGCATCATCAATGCCGACGCCAGCGACCTGCTGGTGGAGTTCGCCGAGCTGACCGGCATCCCGGTCATCCCGACCCTGATGGGCTGGGGCACCATTCCGGACGATCACCCGCTGATGGTCGGCATGGTCGGTCTGCAGACTTCGCACCGTTACGGCAACGCCACGATGCTGAAATCCGACGTGGTGCTGGGCATCGGTAACCGCTGGGCCAACCGTCACACCGGTTCGGTCGACGTGTACACCGAAGGTCGCAAGTTCATTCACGTCGACATCGAAGGCACCCAGATCGGCCGCGTGTTCACCCCGGACCTGGGCATCGTTTCCGACGCTGCCGCCGCGCTGACCGTGTTCATCGAAGTCGCTCGTGAATGGCAAGCCGCCGGCAAACTGAAAAACCGCAGTGCATGGCTGCAAGACTGCCAGCAGCGCAAGTCCAGCCTGCAACGCAAGACCCACTTCGACAACGTGCCGGTCAAGCCGCAGCGCGTGTATGAAGAAATGAACCAGGTGTTCGGTAAGGACACCTGCTACGTCAGCACCATCGGTCTGTCGCAGATTGCCGGCGCGCAGTTCCTGCACGTCTACAAGCCGCGTCACTGGATCAACTGCGGCCAGGCCGGCCCGTTGGGCTGGACCATTCCGGCAGCGCTGGGCGTGGTGAAGGCCGATCCGAACCGTAAAGTCGTGGCCCTGTCGGGGGACTATGACTTCCAGTTCATGATCGAGGAACTGGCGGTCGGCGCTCAGTTCAATCTGCCGTACATCCACGTCGTGGTGAACAACTCGTACCTGGGGCTGATCCGTCAGGCCCAGCGCGGGTTCGAAATGGACTACTGCGTGCAGCTGTCCTTCGATAACCTGAACGCGCCGGAACTCAATGGTTACGGTGTCGACCACATCGCGGTTGCCGAAGGCCTGGGCTGCAAGGCGCTGCGTGTGTTCGAACCGTCTGAAATCGCCCCTGCCCTGCGCAAGGCCGAACAGATGATCGAAGAGTTCAAGGTGCCGGTGATCGTCGAGATCATTCTGGAGCGTGTGACCAACATCTCCATGGGTACCGAGATCAACGCCGTCAACGAATTCGAAGACCTGGCGCTGGTCGGCAACGATGCGCCAACGGCGATTTCGTTGCTCGACTGAACGTAACTGGCTCCCTCTCCCTCCGGGAGAGGGCTGGGGTAAGGGAGCGATTTTGTGTCGTTCGGGGAATTTTGGGCCAACCCTGATTCCCCCCTCACCCTAACCCTCTCCCTCTGGAGAGGGGACTGATTGGGTTTAGTCTGACCACCCGCGTCAAAACCGTTTTAGGAGACCACCATGCCGCGTTTCGCAGCCAACCTGTCCATGCTGTTCACCGAACAGGATTTCCTTGCCCGTTTCGACGCCGCCGCCAAGGCTGGCTTCAGCGGTGTTGAATACCTGTTCCCCTACGATTTCAGCTCTGCCGAAATCAAGGCCAAACTCGACGCCAACGGTCTGACCCAAGTGCTGTTCAACCTGCCGGCCGGTGACTGGGCCAAGGGCGAGCGCGGTATCGCGTGCCTGCCGGACCGGGTCGAAGAATTCCGCGCCGGGGTCGATCTGGCCATCGCCTACGCACAGGTGCTGGGCAACACCCAGGTCAATTGCCTGGCCGGTATCCGTCCGCAAGGCGTGGACGATGCCACCGTTGAAAAGACTTTCGTCGCCAACCTCAAGTACGCCGCCGACAAGCTGCAAGCCGTCGGTATCAAACTGGTGATGGAAGCGATCAACACCCGCGACATCCCGGGTTTCTACCTGAACAACACGGCGCAGGCCCTGTCGATTCGCGAGCAGGTCGGCAGCGCCAACCTGTTCCTGCAATACGACATCTATCACATGCAAATCATGGAAGGCGATCTGGCCCGGACCCTGCAATCGCACCTGGCCGAGATCAACCATGTGCAGCTCGCCGACAACCCGGGCCGCAACGAACCGGGCACTGGCGAAATCAACTACCGCTTCCTGTTCGAACACCTCGATCGCATCGGTTATCAGGGCTGGGTCGGCTGCGAGTACAAACCGCTGACCACCACTGAAGCGGGCCTCGGCTGGCTGAAGACCCACAACGCGATCTGACCCCCTATTTGCTTGAGCAAGACAAAAACAAGAGGAATTTCTCATGGCTAAAATCGGATTCATCGGCACCGGCATCATGGGCCACCCAATGGCGGCGAACCTGCAGAAAGCCGGTCACAGCCTGTTCCTGTCGGCGCACCACGACGCCGCCCCTGCCGACCTGGTCGCCGCTGGCGCCGTCGCCCTGGCCAACCCGCGCGAAGTGGCGCAGGAAGCTGAATTCATCATCGTCATGGTGCCGGATACCCCGCAGGTCGATGACGTGCTGTTCCGCGCCGACGGCGTCGCTGCCGGCATCGGCAAAGGCAAGGTGGTGATCGACATGAGCTCGATCTCGCCGACCGCCACCAAATCTTTCGCGGCGAAGATCAACGAAAAAGGCGCGCAATACCTCGACGCTCCAGTGTCCGGTGGTGAAGTCGGTGCCAAGGCTGCGACCCTGAGCATCATGGTCGGTGGCGACGCCGATGCCTTCGAACGCGCACTGCCGCTGTTCCAGGCCATGGGCAAGAACATCACCCTGGTCGGTGGCAATGGCGACGGTCAGACCGCCAAAGTCGCGAACCAGATCATCGTCGCCCTGAACATTCAGGCCGTCGCCGAAGCCCTGCTGTTCGCTTCGAAAAACGGTGCCGATCCGGCCAAGGTGCGTGAAGCGCTGATGGGCGGTTTCGCGTCCTCGAAGATCCTCGAAGTACACGGCGAGCGCATGATCAAAGGCACCTTCGATCCGGGCTTCCGCATCAGCCTGCACCAGAAGGACCTGAACCTGGCCCTGCAAGGCGCCAAGGAGCTGAACATCAACCTGCCGAACACCGCCAACGCCCAGCAAGTGTTCAGCACCTGCGCGGCCATCGGTGGCAGCAACTGGGACCACTCGGCGCTGATCAAGGGCCTGGAACACATGGCCAACTTCTCGATTCGCGACAAGAAGTAAGCCCTGCCCCGTCGCTCGTTTCCACGTCGAGGCGTCGAACCGTCCGCGTGGGAATGCAGCCCGGGACGCTCCGCGTCCCTGCCGAAGCGGACGCAGAGCGTCCATTGAGGCATTCCCACGCAGAGCGTGGGAACGATCACCTGCACTAACCAAGAACAATAAGATTGGGAGCCCGCCATGTCGGTCGATCCGCAACAACTGCTGCGCGAGCTGTTTGCCACAGCCATCGACGCGGCCCATCCGAACCAGGTCCTCGAAGCCCATCTGCCTGCCGATCGCAGCGGTCGCGTGATCGTCATCGGCGCCGGCAAGGCCGCCGCCGCCATGGCGCAAGTGGTCGAGCGATGCTGGGAAGGTGAAGTCTCGGGCCTCGTGGTGACCCGCTACGGTCACGGCGCCCCGTGCGAAAAAATCGAAGTGGTCGAAGCCGCGCACCCGGTGCCGGACGCTGCCGGTCTGGCCGTGGCCAAACGTGTGCTGGAACTGGTCAGCAACCTGACCGAAGACGACCGCGTGATTTTCCTGCTGTCCGGCGGTGGCTCTGCCCTGCTGGCGCTGCCGGCCGAAGGCATCACCCTGGCCGACAAGCAGTCGATCAACAAAGCCCTGCTCAAATCCGGCGCGACCATCGGCGAGATGAACTGCGTGCGCAAGCACCTCTCGGCGATCAAGGGCGGACGCCTGGGCAAGGCCTGCTGGCCGGCGACTATTTATACCTATGCGATTTCCGATGTACCGGGCGACCTCGCCACGGTCATCGCCTCCGGCCCGACCGTGGCCGACCCGAGCACCAGCGCCGAAGCGCTGGCGATCATCAAGCGCTACGGCATCGAGATTCCGGCATCGGTGCGCAGCTGGCTGCAAAGCCCGGAATCGGAAACCGTCAAACCCGGTGATCCGAGCCTGGCCCGCAGTCACTTCCAGTTGATCGCCCGACCTCAGCAATCGCTGGATGCCGCAGCGGTGAAATGCCGTCAGGCCGGTTTCAGCACACTGATCCTCGGCGACCTGGAAGGCGAATCCCGCGAAGTGGCGAAAGTCCACGCCGGCATCGCCCGCCAGATCATTCATCACGGCCAGCCGCTGGCGGCGCCGTGCGTGATTCTCTCAGGCGGCGAAACCACCGTGACCGTGCGCGGCAATGGCCGTGGCGGACGCAACGCCGAGTTCCTCCTCAGCCTCACCGACAGCCTCAAGGGCCAGCCGGGCGTCTATGCCTTGGCCGGTGACACCGACGGCATCGACGGCTCGGAAGACAACGCCGGCGCGATCATGACCCCGGACAGCTACGCCCGCGCCGCCGCCCTGGGCCTGAGCGCCAGCGACGAGCTGGATAACAACAACGGTTACGGCTACTTCGAGGCGCTCGATGCGCTGATCGTCACCGAGCCGACCCGCACCAACGTCAACGACTTCCGCGCCATCCTGATCCTCGAGAGCTCTAAATCATGACGCCTGATAAAAAGGTCAAAATCCTCGCCACCCTCGGGCCTGCCGTCGACGGCATCGAAGACATCCGCGAGCTGGTCGAGGCCGGGGTCAATATCTTCCGCCTCAACTTCAGCCACGGCGATCACGCCGACCACGCCAAGCGCTATCAGTGGATCCGCGAAGTCGAGCGCCAGCTCAACTATCCGCTCGGGATCCTGATGGACCTGCAAGGGCCGAAGCTGCGGGTCGGCAAGTTCGCTGACGGCAAGGTTCAGTTGCATCGCGGTCAGGCGTTCCGCCTTGATCTGGACGCGACGCCGGGCGACGAACGCCGGGTGAACCTGCCGCATCCGGAGATCATCGCCGCGCTGGAAGCCGGGATGGACCTGCTGCTGGATGACGGCAAACTGCGTCTGCGCGTCGTCACCAAATACACCGATGCGATCGACACCACCGTGCTCAATGGCGGCGAATTGTCGGATCGCAAAGGCGTGAACGTGCCGCAAGCGGTGCTCGACCTGAGCCCGTTGACCACCAAGGATCGCCGCGACCTGAGCTTCGGTCTGGAGCTGGGTGTGGACTGGGTCGCGCTGTCGTTCGTGCAGCGTCCGCAGGACATTATCGAAGCCCGCGCACTGATCGGCGACAAGGCGTTCCTGATGGCGAAGATCGAGAAGCCGTCAGCCGTGGAGCAACTGCGCGAAATCGCCGAACTGAGCGACGCGATCATGGTGGCTCGCGGTGACCTCGGCGTGGAAGTGCCGGCCGAGAGCGTGCCGCAGATCCAGAAAAACATCATCACCACATGCCGCCAGCTCGGCAAACCGGTGGTGGTGGCGACGCAGATGCTCGAATCGATGCGCTTCTCCCCGGCGCCGACCCGCGCCGAAGTCACCGACGTGGCCAACGCCGTGGCCGAAGGCGCCGACGCGGTGATGCTGTCGGCCGAAACCGCGTCCGGCGAGTACCCGCTGGAAGCCGTGCAGATGATGAGCAAGATCATCCGCCAGGTGGAGAACGGTCCGGATTACCAGACCCAACTCGACGTCAGCCGGCCGAAAGCCGAAGCGACCGTGTCCGATGCGATCAGTTGCGCGATCCGTCGCATCAGCAACGTGCTGCCGGTGGCGGTACTGGTCAATTACAGCGAGTCCGGTGCATCGAGTCTGCGTGCGGCGCGGGAGCGGCCAAAGGCGCCGATCCTCAACCTGACACCGAACCTGCAGACCGCCCGCCGCTTGAGCGTGGCGTGGGGCATTCACTCGGTGGTCAATGATCGCCTGCGTCAGGTGGATGAGGTGTGCTCGACCGCGCTGGAAATCGCTCAGGCTCAAGGAATGGCCGAGCGTGGCGATACGTTGCTGATCACCGCGGGTGTGCCGTTTGGGCAACCGGGGTCGACTAATTCGCTGCGGATCGAAACATTGATTTAAGTAACACCTGTGTGGCGAGGGAGCGTGCTCCCGTCGCTCGGCATGACGGTTTCCACAAGAGACACCGCATTCACCGGATACGAGCTCCCTCGCCACAGCTTCAAGCAAGACCTTTTGATTTCCCCACTGCCCAGATTCTCCAGACATGCCTGCCAACCATTTCAACACCCACTGCCCCGACTGGGCCGAGGCTTTGCTCAACGGCTTCAGTCAGATATTCCTCCAGCGCCATCCGCTGTGTGGACTCCTGTGCCTTTTGGCCATTTTATTCACCGCGCCGGTGCTGTTCGCCGGCGCGCTGCTCGGCGCGGTCGCCGGTTTGCTCACCGCGCAACGCCGCAACTATGCCAAGGCGGATCGCCAGGCCGGACTGTTCAGCTACAACGGCGTCCTGGTCGGCCTGTTGCTGAGCCTGTATTTCCCCTGGTCGCCAATGCTGCCGCCGCTGATTCTGGCGGCCGGTGGCCTGAGTGCGATGATCACGCAGCAGTGGCTCAAACGCGCACGCCTCACTGAATACCTGCCCGCCTACACCGCGCCGTTCGTGTTGCTGAGCTGGGTGTTCCTGTGTTTCGCCGAGCCTTCGACGCCGGCGCCAGCACTTGAACTGAACACCCTGAACCTGCTTGGTGCCGCCCTGAAAGGCTTTGGTCAGGTGATGTTCCTCGACCATCCGTTGGCCGGTGGATTGATCGCTGCCGGTTTGCTGATCGCCGATCGCCGAGCCTTCGCCTGGGCGCTGTTGGCTTCGGTGATTGGCCTGGGTTCCAGCCTGTTGCACCACGACAGCCAGGTCGCGCTGCTGGGTCTGGGCGGCTACAACGCGGTGCTCGCCGCCCTCGCCTTCAGCGCACAACGCCAGCAACCGTGGCTGCCGTTGTTCGGCATCGGCCTGGCACTGTTGTTGACGCCACTGTTCAGCGCCCTGGGTCTGGCGACCCTCACGGCGCCCTTCATTCTCGCCTGCTGGCTGCTGCGCACCGGCATTCGCCTGATGCGCCAACCGCAGATCAACGCCGCGCCTTGCGCTAACGGGGAGAATCAACCTAGGCTGCGCTGATTGATGGCCAAGGCGATGTGCATGAACGGTAACAACACGTGGCGTGATCGCCTGTACGTGATCATTTTCCAGACCGACACGGTGGCTGGCCGCCGTTTCGACAAGACCCTGCTGCTGATCATCTTCGCCAGTCTGGTGATCGTGATCCTCGACAGCATCGACGACGTCCACCAGAACTACGCCAATGTGCTGGCGTACATCGAATGGGGCTTCACGGTCATCTTCCTCGGCGAGTACCTGCTGCGCCTGTACTGCTCGCCCAAACCGCTGCGCTACGCCTTCAGTTTCTACGGGCTGGTGGACTTGCTGGCGATCGTGCCCGGCATCCTCGCGCTGTATTACAGCGATGCCCAGTACCTGCTGATCATCCGGGTGATCCGGATGCTGCGGATCTTCCGCGTACTCAAGCTCGGCCCGTACCTGAAACAGGCGCATTACCTGCTCGACGCCCTGCGCGGCAGCAAGCAGAAAATCCTCGTGTTCCTGCTCAGCGTCTGCACCCTGGTCACGGTGTTCGGCACCTTGATGTACGTGGTCGAAGGCCCGGAGCACGGTTTCACCAGCATTCCCAAAGGCATCTATTGGGCTATCGTGACCCTGACCACCGTGGGTTACGGCGACATCGTGCCCAAGACCGTTCTCGGCCAGGTGATTTCGTCGCTGGTGATGGTGACTGGTTACTCGATCATCGCCGTGCCCACCGGGATTTTCACCGCTGAACTGGCCACGGCCATGCGCGGGGGTCAGTTGCAGCACGACTGCCCGGTGTGCACAAAAAACAGCCATGAACAGGAAGCGTCGTTCTGCTCCCGTTGTGGCAATGCGCTGTTCAAGAAAATGGAATAAGCAAAGTTCTTTTTAATCTTTAAGTGACTATGCGCGCCCCGCTATAGTCGCTGGCAAATGGCCTCATCTTTGTAAAGACACCCCCTACAGAACAAGGAATGCGCAGTGAAAAAACTCTTTGGCGCCTCACTTCTCGCCGCTGGTCTTGCCTTCGGTAGCGTCGCTCAAGCCGCACCGACTCTGCTCAACGTTTCCTACGACGTGATGCGCGATTTCTACAAGGACTACAACGCTGCGTTCCAGAAACACTGGCAGGCCGAACACAAAGAGAGCATCACCGTGCAGATGTCTTTCGGTGGCTCAAGCAAACAGGCGCGCTCGGTCATCGACGGCCTGCCGGCTGACGTCATTACCATGAACATGGCCACCGACATCAACGCCCTGGCGGACAACGGTCAACTGGTGCCGAAGGACTGGGTCACCCGTCTGCCGAACAACAGCGCGCCGTTCACCTCGGCCACCGTGTTCATCGTCCGCAAAGGCAACCCGAAAGCCCTGAAAGACTGGCCGGACCTGCTCAAGGACGGCGTGCAGGTGATCGTGCCGAACCCTAAAACCTCGGGCAACGGCCGCTACACCTATCTGTCCGCCTGGGGCTACGTGCTGAAAAACGGCGGTGACGAGAACAAGGCGAAAGACTTCGTCGGCAAGCTGTTCAAGCAAGCGCCAGTGCTGGACACCGGTGGCCGCGCCGCGACTACCACGTTCATGACCAACCAGATCGGCGACGTGCTGGTAACCTTCGAAAACGAAGCCGAAATGATCGCCCGCGAATTCGGCCGCGACCAGTTCGAAGTCATCTACCCAAGCGTCTCCGCCGAAGCCGAGCCGCCTGTGTCGGTGGTCGACAAAGTGGTCGAGAAGAAAGGCTCCCGCGCAGCCGCCGAGGAATACCTGAAGTACCTGTGGTCGCCGGAAGGCCAGGAAATCGCTGCCGCCAACTACCTGCGTCCACGTGACCCGGCGGTACTGGCCAAATACACCGACCGCTTCCCGAAAGTCGACTTCCTGTCGGTCGAGAAGACCTTCGGCGACTGGCGCACCGTGCAGAAGACCCACTTCAACGATGGCGGGATCTTCGACCAGATTTATAGCGGGCAGTAGAGTTTAGGCTGGCGTGAAAAAGGCGACCCTCAGTGGTCGCCTTTTTTTGTGGCCGCTTTACCCTCACCCCAGCCCTCCCGAAACGTCGGACCGCCCGGAGGGAGAGGGGGCCTACCGAGGTGTCTGGCGAGTTACATCGACCTGAAAGACCTTATCGATTATGGATTCACCACAGCACGTTCAGGTCGGCGTACCTCTCATGCATCCCCCAATCAGTCCCCTCTCCCTCTGGGAGAGGGCTAGGGTGAGGGGCTTTTACATCGGCGGTTTCACGCCATCCTTGCCCGCCGAGATCGATTGCGCGGTCAACGTGCCGTCCGCGCTCTGGGTCACGAAGGTGACGATCTTCACGCCAACCTTGAGCAGGCTGCGATCGCCCGGCGTCAGGTTGACGATCGGCACGTCCTCCGGCACGAGAATCTTCTGCTGGCCGCCCTTGTAATTGACGGTCAGCACCCGGCCGTTGCTCACCACCAGATCGCCGACGCTGCCATTGGTCATGCTGCTGCCCTTGGCCAGGTCGAACGGCCGATGGCCATCGCCGCTGCCCGCCAACTCCGGCGGGAAGACATGCACCTCCAACGCCTTGAGTGTCCCATCCTCCTGGGGAATGGCTGCCGAGCCAATGTAACTGCCGGGCTTGATGTCTTCGATATTGGCCAGGGTAACCGCGCGGACCTTGGTGTCCGGGGTCAACTGAACCACCACGTTTTCACCGCTGTTGACGTGAACCTTGAGCGACTCGGGGCTGACCCCGGTGATTTCGCCGCGCACGCCAATGCGCATCCCCGGGGCGTCACCGGCGTAGACGCTGCCGGCGCTGAGCACGCCGATCAATGCAAGAGTCGTGGTGTGGCGAAGCAGCTGACGAAACATCGCAATCCTCCGGTTGTTTGCAGGTGGAAATCCACTGACAACATAAGCACGCTATCGAACAAGATGTAAGTGAATGTATCATCGCCCCTCCCCGGTCGGACGCAAGGTTCGCCGATGGACGACACCTCACCGGCCGCCACCTATTCCGCAACGGAATAACTGATATCGATCCAAGGCTTCTACCGCCGGCCCGGTTCGTCCCTTAGCCTCACCGCATTCCTTTTCGCTGGATCGAGAAACCCTATGACCGCCACAACTCACGCAATGACCCGAGGCATGGTGCTGCTGTTCGCTTTCTGCTGCGGCGCCATCGTTGCCAACATCTACTACGCCCAGCCGATCATCGGCCTGATTGCCCCGGACATCGGCCTGACCGACACCATGGCCAGTTTCATCGTGTCGCTGACCCAGATCGGTTATGCGCTGGGCCTGTTCTTCCTGGTGCCGCTGGCGGATCTGCTGGAAAACCGCCGCTTGATGATCATCACCACGGTGGTGGCGATTGCCAGTCTGCTCGGGGCGGCGTTCACCGATCAGCCCAATGTGTTCCTGCTGATTTCGTTGCTGGTAGGTTTCAGTTCGGTGTCGGTGCAGGTGCTGGTGCCCTTGGCGGCGCACCTGGCGCCGGAGGAATCTCGCGGACGTGTCGTCGGCGGAATCATGGGCGGCCTGCTGTTGGGCATTCTGCTGGCGCGTCCGGTGTCGAGCGTAGTCGCCGACCATTTTGGCTGGCGGGCGATGTTCATGATCGCGGCAGGGTTGATGGCGGCAATCAGCGTGGTGCTGGCGTTGACCGTGCCCAAACGCCAGCCGGATCACAGCGCTTCCTACGGCCAGTTGCTCGGATCGTTGTGGACACTGCTGCGCAAGCAACCGGTGCTGCGTCAGCGGGCGTTCTACCAGGCCTGCATGTTCGCCACCTTCAGCCTGTTCTGGACCGCCGTGCCACTGGAACTGGCGCGCAACCATGGCCTGTCCCAGAGTGAAATCGCGATCTTCGCCCTGGTCGGCGCCATCGGTGCGATTGCCGCGCCGATCAGCGGACGCCTGGCCGACGCCGGCCACACTCGCGTCGCCTCGCTGCTGGCCATGCTGTTCGCCAGCCTGAGCTTCCTGCCCGCCTTCATCCACCCGGCCTACAGCGTGATAGGCCTGGCCGTGACCGGCGTCGTGCTCGACTTCTGCGTGCAAATGAACATGGTACTCGGCCAGCGCGCGGTCTACTCCCTCGACGCCAAAAGCCGCGGTCGCCTCAACGCGCTGTACATGACCAGCATCTTCATCGGCGGTGCCTTCGGCTCATCGATCGCCAGCGCGGTGTATGAGCACGGCGGCTGGCTGTGGATCGTGATCGTCGGCAGCGTGTTCCCGTTACTGGCGCTGGTGCGGTTCTTGAGTGTTTCGCAAAAGGGTGTTTTGGCGACTGCCTAGAAACTTGAAGGCACTGTCGGATCGCTGATCCGACAGTGCCTGATGCTCAATGCCGAACCAGTTTTTCCATGGCGGCATCCGCCAGAAAGGAAGAGCGGCTTTTGACATTATGTTCTCGCACGTAGCGGTCAATCCGCTGGATGACGTAACCGGGCAGTGTCACATTGACCTTTTCGGTCTTGCCCATGTAGGGCGAGATGTCCAGCTCCAGCATGCCCCAACCCATGTCCGCGAACTCTGGATTGTTGCGATGAGCAGCCGCAGAAGTCGGCATCGGAATCGAATCACCTTCCGCTGCAATCTCCTGCAGCATGATGTGTGCAATCTCGACGGCAGCGTTGTAGGCATCCTCAAACGTATCTCCGGCCGTCACAGCGCCGGGAATATCGGGGATCTGAATACCGATGGCGGTGTTCTCGTCGCCCCACTCGATGCAGATTGGATATTGCATTACGGATCTCCTTTGTAACTGGCTGGCGGGTTGTGCAACCCGGCACGCCTCCTGATGCTCTTGACCGTTCCGACCGGCAAATCCTTTTTCGGGTGAGGAACGGGAATCGTGTAAGGGTTGTAACGGTGCGTGAAGATGTGATGACTGCCGGTAACCCGATCCAGCGTCCAGCCTGCCTCCTCCAGCTCCTTGATCAATAACCTGCTCTGCACCAAGCGTCTCCTTGCTTCGGCCAAACAAAAGTAACCCTAGAGTTATATTTACTCAAGCACAGAAATTCGCAGGACGACGTTCGGTAATGTTGCAGCGTGTTTTCCAGAACCGTTGCAATCGCCTCATGCCGTTAGAGGACGCCACGCACAACCCGCATTACACTCAGCACCCTTACCCCATCAAAACTGCCCGAACAGTCCGTCCCCCAAGGAGTTGCCATGACCCGTCGTACCTTCCTCATCACCGGCGCCAGCAAGGGTATCGGGCGGGCGCTGGCCGAGCATCTGGATCGGGCCGGGCATCGGGTGGTGGGGATTGCCCGCCAGCCGGACCTGAGCTTTCCGGGGATCCTGTTTCCGCTGGACCTGAGTGATCGCAAGCTCGCCGGTGAAGTGCTGGCGGATCTGGCGCGCACTTATGAGTTCGACGGACTGGTGAACAATGTCGGGCTGGTGCGGCCGCAAGCGTTGGGGGATATCGATCTCGATGCGTTCGACGATGTGATGCGGGTCAACCTGCATTCGGCCTTGCAGGCGACTCAGGCGTTGTTGCCGGGCATGCGCATGCGCGGCTGGGGCCGGGTGGTGAACATTTCCAGTCTGACCGTGCTCGGTATCGCTCAGCGCACCGCGTATGCGGCGGCGAAAGCGGCGCTGGTCAGTTTCACGCGCTCGTGGGCGCTGGAACTGGCGCAGACCGGGATTACCGTCAACGCCGTCGCGCCGGGGCCGACCGAGACCGAACTGTTTCGCGCCAACAACCCGCCGGGCAGCGAAGGTGAAGCGCGGTATCTGGCCGGGGTGCCGATGGGCCGTCTCGGGCAACCGGAAGAGATCGCTTCGGCCATTGCCTTTCTGTTGTCCGAGCAAAGCGGATTCATCACCGGGCAGACCTTGTTTGTCGACGGCGGCGCCTCGGTGGGCAAAGCCGCGTTCTGATCACTGGCACAAGGACACCCGATGGACCGCCTCGCCGCCATGGAAACCTTTGTCTACGTCGTGGAAACCGGCTCGTTTTCCGCTGCCGCCCGGCGGCTGAATATCGGTCAGCCGGCCGTGTCGAAAACCATCGCCCAACTCGAAACCCGACTCGCCGTGCGCCTGCTGTTGCGTTCGACCCGAGGCCTGACGCCGACCGAAGCCGGGCTGGCGTTTTTCGAACGGGCCAAACGCACCCTCGAAGAAGCCGACGAGGCCGACAATGCAGCTCGCGGCGCCGCCAGCGGCCTGAGTGGCAACCTGCGCATCAGCACCGCCGTGACCTTCGGCCGGATGCATGTGGTTCCACACCTGGGGCCGTTCCTCGATCAACACCCGCAGCTCAATGTCGACCTGCTGCTCGACGACCAGAACATCAACCTCGTGGAAGAAGGCATCGACATCGCCCTGCGCCTGGGCCCGCTCAGCGACTCCGGCCTGACCGTACGCAAGATCGCCGAATGCCGGCGCGTCGTGCTGGGCACTCCGGCCTACTTCGCCAGTCACGGTGAACCCGCCTGCCCTGCCGATCTGCCTCAACATCGCGCCGTCATCTACAACCGCGGCGGTGGCGCGACCTGGCATTTCAACAAGGATGGCGAAGAACAGTCCGTGACCGTCTATGGCCGCCTGCGTGTCAGTGCTGCCGAAGGTTTGCGTGAGGCGGTTCTCGCCCATCAGGGCCTGGGGCTGGGCTCGGAGTGGATGTTTGCGCCGGAACTGGCCAGTGGCGCAGTGAAGGCTGTCATGAGCGATTGGGTGTTGCCGAAGCAGGAATTGTGGGCGGTGTTTCCGACGGGACGGATGGCCAGCGCAAAGGCACGGGCGTTTGTTGAATATGTGCAGGGGGTGTTGGCGGAAATGTCGTAAAACCAGCATTCGTTTCGTTTATTGCGATTTTCGCTTATTTCGAATAACGTTCCGGCATTCCTCATTCCCAAAGCCGGACTCGCCATGTCGACCGTTATCCATCCCTCGATCAGCCTCCCTGTAGAACGCGAAGTAAAAGCCGCCATTGAAGGACAGCGCGCTCTGGCTGCTTACCTCGCGACCCATTTCGAGACTCAGCACATCCAGATTTTCGACGAGCGGAACGAAGCTCATCGCGTCGAACTTCCCACCTCGGCCCTGCGCCTGCTGATCGACATTCTGGCGGAGCTGGCAGCCGGCAACGCGGTCCAGGTCGTTCCGGTGCATGCCGAATTGACGACCCAGGAAGCCGCCGACCTGCTCAACGTCTCACGTCCACACCTCATAAAACTGCTGGAAAGCGGCGAGTTGTCCTACCACAAAACAGGCAAGCACCGACGTGTGCGCTTTGCCGATCTGATGGACTATAAGAACCGGCGCACCACCGCCAGCGAGCAGGCAATGGCGCTTCTCGCGGAACAAGCCCAGGCGTTAAGGACAGGATACGAGTGAGGCATTCCTCTTTCACAGTTGTATACGATGCATGCGTCTTGTACCCCGCTCCCTTGAGAGATTTTCTGATGTGGCTTGCGCTCTCAGGACGATTTCGGGCGAGATGGACTCAGGAGATTCACTGCGAATGGAAACGCAATCTGCTGAAGAACCGCCCTGACCTGACGATGGAACAGCTGGATCGTACGTCCGGCCTGATGGATCAAGCGATACCCGACGCCTGCGTCCATGACTATGAAGATCTGATTACCGGACTCACGTTGCCTGACTGCGATGATCGTCATGTTCTGGCAGCGGCCATCCGTTGCGGCGCAAGTGTGATAGTGACCTTCAACCAGAAAGACTTTCCATGCAAAACGCTGGAGCCTTTCGGCATCGAGGCGCAGCATCCGGACGAGTTCGTCGATAACCTCTTTGGGCTTGATCCTGCAGCTGTGGTTGCTGCGGCCCCAAAGCAGCGTCGCCAGCTGAAAATGCCTGCCATGGACGTCGAAACCTTTCTTGATCTACTGCAACGACAAGGCCTGGTTAAGTCGGTCCAGGCACTCAGCGGCTATCACGTGATCCTTTGAAAGTTCATTACCCCACACAGCAAAACGGCGATCCAAAGATCGCCGTTTTTCATTACTCCCCGAACTGCTTGCCCAACCCCGCCGGTACACCGTGGATGTTGGTTTCTTCCCACGGCCCGTTCGGGCTGATCGAGCGGCTCCAGCCGTTGTTCCAGCGGTAGTAGGTGCGCTGGCGGTAGAAGGTGTTGGTCTGGTCATCCAGCACGTACACCCCCAGCTTCTGATCCCAGTGGCTGTTGCCGCCCGGTGGCGGGGCGAAGCTGGCGGAGGTGCGTGGGGCCGGTTTCGCGGGTTTGGCCGGGATGCCCGGCTTGCCCGGCGTCGGGGTGGTCGACGGGGTCGGGCCGGGTTGTGACGGCGGGATCGGCGGCAGCCGTGTCGTCGGTTCCGGCCGTTGCACCGCACATGCGCTCAAGCCCAGGGCCAGTGTGAGGACTGTGATTCGGGCGATGGCGTTCATGGCGGTGCTTTCCTGTTGGTTCCGGCTATTTGTCCGGGCTGTCGATGGTCAGTTTTTGTGGCGCGGTGGTGCTGCTGGCCAGAGGCCCGCTGCGGCCGACCCACTCACCGGCAGTCGGTTGACCGGCTCGGGAGATGCGCGCAACCAGTTGGACTTCGGGGAAGTTCGACAGTTTCAATTGCGGCATCATTGCGTCGGCATCGCCCAGTTCGACAGTCACCGGCAGGTCGGCGACGGTCAGTCGCTTGGCAGCCAACGGTGCTGGAGGGCCAGACACTGCACGGGCGAAGATGAACACGCTGTCACCCGGTTGCACCTTGCCCTTGAGCTCGGCGGCCAGATCGACGCTGACCTTGAGCAGCGCGGTTTTCGCGACCGGAGCCTGGGCGACCTTACCGCCGCTAGCCTCAAGTTTTTCAGTGGCGCGGGCGATGCCGCCTTGCAGAGGCTCACGGGATTTGTCTTCCGGCGGCAGTTGCGCCAGAAGACGGTTCCAGTAGTCGATGGCTTGCTGATAGCGCTCGCCTTCGAACGCGGCGATCCCCAGCAGGCCGAGGCTGGTGACTTCTTTCGGATCAGCCTTCAGCGCTTCGTCGGTCAGGGCCTGAATCTTGTCCGACCACTTCTTGCCATCGGCGAAGTACTGCGCCTGCGCCCACTGGCCGAGCAGTTCCGGCTGACGACCGGCCAGGTTGGCGGCGCGTTCGAACATCTTCGCCGCGTCCGCCGGACGATCCTGAGCCATGTAGGTACGACCGAGGAAGTACAGGCCTTCGGCGGAATCCGGTTGCGCGGCCACGGCGCGTTCCAGACGCTGGGTCATCTCTTCCATCGACTGCGGCGCCTGGGCGAATTCCCGGGTCAGTTCGACTTTGTCGGCGGCACCGAAATGCATATAGAGACCGAGGCCCAACACCGGCACCAGCACGGCCGCCAGCAACGGCAGCGGTTTGCCCAGACGCGAGACCCGCGCCGGCGCCACGCCTTCGGTGTCGGCCAGCAGTTCCCGTGCCGCTTCGGCACGGCCGCTGTCCATTTGCGCGGCATCGAGAACACCCTCGGCCTGCTGCGATTGCAGCTCGGCGACACGTTCCTGATACAGCGCGACGTTCAGGGCAGTCCGATCCTCTTCACGCTGGGCGCGACGTTCACGCAGAACGGGGATCAGCAGAAAACTCAGGGCGACCAGAAGCAACAGCCCTGCGGCAAGCCAGAAATCAATCATTCTTGGTTTTTATCCAACAGTTGGTCGAGGCGCTGACGCTCTTCAGGAGACAGCGATTGCGGAGTCTCGGCGCGTTGCCCGCGACGGCGGCGGACGATCACGGCGATGACGACAAAACCGCCGAGCAACAATCCGGCCGGGCCAAACCACAGCAGCGCGGTCTTGGCATTGAGCGCCGGTTTGTAGCGCACGAAATCACCGTAGCGGTCGACCATGAAGTCGATGATCTGCTGATTGTCCTTGCCCTCGCCGAGCATGCGGAAAATCTCTTTGCGCAGGTCGGCGGCAATCGGCGCGTTGGAATCGGCGATGTCCTGGTTCTGACATTTGGGGCAGCGCAGTTCCTTGGTCAACTCACGGAAACGCTCGCGATCGCCTTCTTTGGCGAACTCGTAGGTGTCGATGGCGGCGTGGGCCACACCGGCCAGACTCAAGCCCAACACCATGGCGGCTAAAAAGCGCTTCATGGCTTGGCCTCATCAACCAGCGCCTGATACTTGGCCGCCAGTTTTTCCCGCCAGACCTGCTCGTCGATCACCCCGACATACTTGTCGCGGATGATGCCCTTGGCGTCGATGAAGAAGGTTTCCGGCGCGCCGTAGACACCGAGGTTCAGGCCCAGGGAGCCTTCGTCGTCGCGGATGTCCAGTTGATACGGATTGTGGAACTCGGCCAGCCACTTCAACGCATCGGCGTTGGTGTCCTTGTAGTTGATGCCGTAGATCACCACGCCGCGCTCGGCGAGTTTGTTCAGCACCGGGTGCTCGACCCGGCAGGAAATGCACCAGGTGCCCCAGACGTTGACCAATGCCGGTTTGCCGAGAATGTCAGCCTTGGTCAGGGTCTTGTCGCCCTGCACCGCCGGCAGGGAAAACTCCGGGAACGGTTTGTTGATCATCGCCGACGGCAGCTCCGCCGGATCCAGGTACAGACCGCGATAAAGGAATACGGCCACCAGCAGGAAAATCGCCAATGGCACCAGCATCAACCAACGTCTCATGCAGCGGCTCCTTCCATGCCCAGCGCTTCACGCACCTTGGCTTTGACCTTGACCCGGTAGCGCCGATCCAGCGCTGCGAGCAAACCACCGAAACCGGTCAGCAGGCCGCCGAACCAGATCCAGCGCACAAACGGTTTGACGTGTACCCGCACTGCCCAGGCGCCATCGCCCAGCGGTTCACCCAGTGCGACGTAGAGGTCGCGGGTGAAACCGGCGTCGATCCCGGCTTCGGTCATCATCGAACTCTGCACGGTGTACAGGCGCTTTTCCGGGTGCAGCACGCTGATTTCCCGGCCATCGCGGATCACCCGGATGGTGCCTTTGTCGGAGGTGAAGTTCGGGCCTTCAAAATGTTTGGCGCCTTCGAACACGAACTGATAACCGGCCAGTTCCATCGACTCGCCCGGCGCCAGACGCAGGTCGCGTTCGGCACTGTTCTGGCTCGACAACACCACGCCCAGGGCGCAGACGGCGATCCCGAGGTGGGCGAGTTGCATGCCCCAGTAGCTGCGAGTCAGAGTTGGCAGACCTTTGATCAGGCCTTTGTGGCGAGTCTTGTCGAAGATGTCGCGCACGCCGGCCAGCAACACCCAGGCCGCCAGCAGGAACGTCGCCAGCACCGCCCAGTTGAAATCGCCATAGGCAACACCGGCCACCACGGCCAGCGCCACGCTGCCCAGCAGCACCGGAGTGAGCATGCTGACCAGCCATTTCACCGGCGTGTCTTTCCAGCGCACGATCACACCGACCGCCATCACCACCATCAGCAAGGCCATCAGCGGAATGAACAACGCGTTGAAATACGGCGGACCGACCGACAGCTTGGCGCCGCTGATGGCATCGAGAATCAGCGGATACAGCGTGCCGAGCAGGATCATCGACGCAGCCACCACCAGCACCAGGTTGTTGCCCAGCAGCAGGGTTTCCCGAGACCACAGGTTGAAACCGACCTGGCTCTTGACCACCGGCGCGCGCAAGGCAAACAGCGTCAGTGAACCACCGACCACGAACAGCAGGAAGATCAGGATGAACACGCCGCGCTCCGGATCGGAGGCAAACGCGTGTACCGACGTCAGCACGCCGGAACGCACGAGGAAGGTGCCGAGCAGGCTCAGGGAGAAGGCGGCAATTGCCAGCAACACCGTCCAGCTCTTGAACACGCCACGTTTTTCCGTGACTGCCAGCGAGTGGATCAGCGCCGTGCCCACCAGCCAAGGCATGAACGAGGCGTTTTCCACCGGGTCCCAGAACCACCAGCCGCCCCAGCCGAGTTCGTAGTAAGCCCACCACGAACCGAGGGTGATGCCGATGCCGAGGAAAGCCCAGGCGACAATCGTCCACGGACGCGACCAGCGTGCCCATGCCGCATCGAGACGGCCGCCGAGCAGTGCGGCGATGGCGAACGCAAACGCCACCGAGAAACCGACATAGCCCATGTACAGCATCGGCGGGTGGACGATCAGGCCGATATCCTGCAGCAACGGATTGAGGTCACGACCGTCGGCCGGGATCTGCGGCAGGATCCGCGAAAACGGGTTGGAGGTGAGGATCAGGAACAACAGGAAACCGGTGCTGATCATGCCCATCACCGCCAGCACGCGGGCGAGCATGACTTGCGGCAGTTGCCGGGAGAACACCGACACCGCGAAGGTCCAGCCCCCGAGGATCAAGGCCCACAGCAGCAGCGACCCTTCGTGGGCGCCCCACACCGCGCTGAACTTGTAGTACCACGGCAGCGCGCTGTTGGAGTTCATCGCGACGTAAGCCACGGAGAAATCGTCGGTCATGAACGCGTAGGTCAGGACGCCAAAGGCGAACAACAGAAACGCGAACTGCCCCCACGCGGCTGGCTGGGCGAGGCCCATCCACAGACGGTCGCCGCGCCAGGCACCGAGCAACGGCACCACGGCCTGCACCAGCGCGAAACACAGCGCCAGGATCATGGCCAGATGGCCCAACTCAGGAATGAAAATGCTGGATGTCATCGATCAACCCTCCTTCGCAGGGGTTGGCGCGGATTGACCGCTGTCCTTCAGTGCTTTGGTCACTTCCGGCGGCATGTATTTCTCGTCGTGCTTGGCCAGCACTTCATCGGCGACCACGACGCCGTCGGCGTTGAGCTTGCCCAGTGCGACGATGCCCTGCCCTTCGCGGAACAGGTCCGGCAGGATTCCACGGTAGGTGATGGTCACGGACTTGTTGAAGTCAGTGACCACGAATTTGACGTCCAGGGAGTCCGAGGAGCGCTGCAGCGAACCTTTCTCGACCATGCCGCCGGCGCGGATGCGGGTGTCCTGCGGCGCTTCGCCGTTGGCGATCTGGGTCGGGGTATAAAACAGATTGATGTTCTGCTGCAGGGCGCTCAGGGCCAGGCCGACGGCAGCGCCGACCCCGACCAGAATCGCCAGAATGATGATCAGACGCTTTTTTCGCAGCGGATTCACTTGCCGTTCTCCCGGCGCAGACGACGCGCCTCTTGTTGCAGATACCGCTTGCGGGCCAGGATCGGCGCCGCCACGTTGAGGGCCAGCACTGCCAGGCAGATGCCGTAGGCCGACCAGACATACAGGCCATGATGACCCATGGCGAGGAAGTCGCCGAATGACGCGAAACTCATCGAGCGGCCTCCAGGCTGTTCTGCACTTCTTCTTTCACCCAACTGGCGCGGGCCTCGCGCTTGAGCACTTCAAGGCGCATGCGCAGCAACAGCACGGCGCCGAAGAAACAGTAGAAACCCAGCACCGTCAGCAGCAACGGCAGCCACATTTCGGCGGGCATCGCCGGTTTTTCGGTGAGGGTGAAAGTCGCGCCCTGGTGCAGGGTGTTCCACCACTCCACCGAGTATTTGATGATCGGGATGTTGATCACGCCGACGATGGCCAGCACCGCGCAGGCCTTGGCGGCGCTGTCGCGATTGCTGATGGCGTTGCCCAGGGCGATCACGCCGAAATACAGGAACAGCAGAATCAGCATCGAGGTCAGCCGCGCGTCCCAGACCCACCACGAACCCCAGGTCGGTTTGCCCCAGATCGCCCCGGTGACCAGCGCCACGGCGGTCATCCACGCGCCGATCGGTGCGGCGCATTGCAGGGCGACGTCGGCCAGTTTCATCTTCCACACCAGCCCGACCACACCGCACACCGCCAGCATCACGTAGATCGACTGAGCGAGCATCGCAGCGGGTACGTGGATGTAGATGATGCGAAAGCTGTTGCCTTGCTGATAGTCCGGCGGCGCGAAGGCCAGGCCCCAGACGACGCCAACGGTGATCAGCAACAACGCGGCAATGCTCAACCACGGCAACAGCCTGCTGCTGATGCCATAGAACCACTTGGGCGAGCCGAGCTTGTGAAACCAGGTCCAGTTCATACTGTTTCCATCACGGGTGCCGCTCATCGGTGTGAGCAGTCTCAGGGTCTTTGCTGGTTAAATTTTAACCAGACCTCATTATTCGCCGACGCTGATCTTCAGGCCAGCAGCTATTGCAAAGGGTGTCAGGGTTATCGCCAGGGCGGTCAGGCTGCCAAGCCACAACAGATAACCCATCGCCGGCATGCCTTGCAGTGCCGCCTGCAAGGCGCCACTGCCGAGGATCAACACCGGGATGTACAACGGCAGAATCAGCAGCGCCAGTAACAGGCCACCGCGTTTCAGACCGACCGTCAGCGCCGCGCCCACCGCGCCGAGCAAGCTCAGCACCGGTGTACCCAGCAACAACGAAAGCAGCAATACCGGCAGACACGCAGCCGGCAACCCGAGCATCAACGCCAGTAACGGCGAGAGCAAAACCAGTGCCAGCCCGGAAAAAAGCCAGTGTGCCAGCACCTTGGCCAATACCAGAAGTGGCAGGGGGTGCGGCGAAAGGACCCACTGTTCAAGGGATCCGTCTTCGAAATCACTGCGGAAAAGCCCGTCCAGCGAGAGCAGGACCGACAAGAGAGCCGCCACCCAGACTAACCCCGGGGACAAGTTTTGCAATACTTGAGTTTCCGGTCCGACGGCCAGCGGGAACAACGCGATGACGATGGCGAAGAAAATCAGCGGATTGGCCAGCTCCGCCGGGCGGCGGAACAGCAGTCGGGATTCACGGGCAACCAGCAGGCCGAACACACTCATACCGCCCAATTCCCCAGATCGATGTCGCGATAACCGGCCGGCATCCGGCTCAGCGTGTGGTGGGTGGTCAACACCACCAGACCGCCCTGCTCGCAGTGATTGGCCAGGTGTTCTTCGAGTTGCGCCACGCCCTGCTTGTCCAGCGCGGTGAACGGTTCATCGAGAATCCACAGCGGCGGGCTGTCGAGGTAAAGGCGCGCCAACGCCACGCGGCGTTGCTGACCGGCGGACAGGCTATGACAGGGAACATCTTCGAAACCGCGCAATCCAACCGCCGCCAGTGCCTGCCAGATCGCGTCGCGTTCGGCAGGTTGATGCAGGGCGCAGAGCCAGGCGAGGTTTTCTTCCGGGGTGAGCAGGTCCTTGATGCCGGCGGCATGGCCGATCCACAGCAGGTTGCGCGCCAGTTCGCTGCGTTGCTCGCTCAGCGGTTTGCCGTTGAGCAGCACCTGACCGTCGGTCGGTTGCATCAGTCCGGACAGCAAACGCAAGAGACTGGTCTTGCCGCTGCCGTTGGGACCGCTGATCTGCACCATATCGCCACTGGCCAGTCTCAATTCGAGATTTTCGAAGAGCAGCCTGAGATCGCGCTCACACGCGAGGCCAACGGTTTGCAGGACAGGACTGGTCAAGGGTTCACGGGCCTTATACGGTTCAAGTCGGCTCTGGGGCGGCCGTTAAAGAGTTGCAGCATAAATGCAATGACGGCTCAATCCAGAGAGCTGCGTCAAACAATTGCTATGTTTTTTGAACGAACGGAAAGACGGGCGGCATTATACATGGCGTCTCTCCCTCTCCCGAGCGCATTTTCCTCAGGTTGTGTCCGCGTATGACAGGCGAAATGAACATCCTCCCGCTCCCGCAACCCACACCGGCGAACTCACGTTTGCAGGTCAGCGGTGAGCTGCTCAAGCTGTTGACGCCGATGGATGGACTGATTGCCGCCGGCCAGAGCGCCAAGGCCGAGGTGTTGTCGCTCAAGCCTGCGGACCAGGCCTTTCAGGTGCTGCTCAAGGTCACCCTCGACAGCGGCCGTCAGACCACCGTGCAGGCGACCAGCCCCCTGCCGCTGCCGCAAGGCACCAACCTGGCCGTCACCCAGCCGTCGGCGGGCAATCTGGCGGTCACCGTGCAACAGGCCATCGCCACGGCTGTCGCCACCCTAACCCGCATCGATACCGCGCAATTGCCGGTAGGCACGCTGCTGCAAGGCAAAGTGCTGACGAATCAGGCCTTGCCGCAGGTGCCGGGGCAGCCGACGGTGTTCCGCTCGACGGTCAGCCTGCTCAACACGGTATTGACCGGCAGCACCCTGAGCCTCGACAGCCCGCAACCGTTACGCATCGGCACCCTGCTGTCGGCGCTGGTACAGGATTCCCAGACCCTGAAATTCCTGCCGCTGAGCAATCGCCAGGAACAATTGGCGGTCAGTCAGCAACTGGTCAGCCAGCAGAGCCGCCAGGGCTCGCTGGACGGTTTGCTGAAAATGCTCCAGAGCCTGCCGCCCGCCGACGATCAGACCTCCAGTGATCTGCGCGCCGCCGTGGACCGGCTGCTGGCCAATCTGCCGGACGTCGAGCAACTGACCACGCCCAAAGGCCTGGCCCAGGCACTGCTCAACAGCGGCGCGTTTCTTGAAGCCAAACTGTTGACCGGGCAAAACCCGACGCTGACCCCGGACATGAAAGCCGATCTGCTCAAGCTGATCGCGCAACTCACCCCCGGCCTGCCCGGCAATACCAATCTGAACGCCATCATCGCCGCCAACACCCTGGCCCAGGCGATGCCGAGCTTCGTGCGCAATGCCCTCGGCATGCTCGGTCAGGTCAGCGCCAAACCGGTGCCGAGCAGCTTCCCGTTGCCGGACCGGCTGCTGCAAAGCCTGGAAGGTGAAGGTGATCTGGAACATCTGCTGCGCCTGGCGGCCGCCGCTGTCTCGCGCCTGCAAAGCCATCAGCTGTCGAGCCTGGAACAGACCGGCGTGACCGACGACGGTCGACTGCTCAGCACCTGGCAACTGGAAATCCCGATGCGCAATATGCAGGACATCGTGCCGTTGCAGGTCAAGTTCCAACGCGAGGAAGCTCCGCAGCAAGAGCAACAGAACGATCGCCGTGACAGCGAACGCGAAACCAAGCAACAACTGTGGCGCGTCGATCTGGCCTTCGACATGGAACCGCTGGGGCCGATGCAGATTCAGGCGCAACTGATCAGTGGCAGCCTGTCGAGTCAGCTCTGGGCCGAGCGGCCGTTCACGGCAAGCCTGATCGAAAACAACCTGAGCGCCCTGCGCCAGCGCCTGCTGGATTCGGGCCTCAACGTCGGCGATCTCGACTGCCACCTCGGCACCCCGCCGCAAGGCAACCAAACCCGTCTCGAACACCGCTGGGTCGACGAAACCGCATGAACGATTCCACTGCTCCACGCCAGGCCATCGCCCTCAAATACGATGGCAGCCACGCCCCGACCCTCACCGCCAAGGGCGACGAAGAGCTGGCCGAAGAAATCCTGCGGATTGCCCGCGACTATGAAGTGCCGATCTACGAGAACGCCGAGCTGGTGAAGTTGCTGGCGCGAATGGAGCTGGGCGACAGCATTCCGCAGGAGCTGTACCTCACGATTGCCGAGATCATCGCGTTTGCCTGGAACCTCAAGGGCAAGTTCCCGGCGGGACAGGACCCGAATTCACCGAAGGTCGAGAAAGACGTCACCGAGCGCGGCGACGATTACTGAAGGCAAAAAAAATCGCAGTCATCGATGACTGCGATTTTTCGTTTTGACTTGCCGCGTGAAGCGCTTAGCTGCTTCTGTGCAACTTGCGCATCAACTCCGCCTCAGCCTGGGTCAACCCGCAGGACTGCGTCAGCTCATCGACACTCGCGCCCATCCCGACCAGTTTCGCCGCTTGAGCGAATGACAGGCTGGAAGGATCGCGCTGTTCGAGCTGGGCGAGTTTGTCCGGAATCGGGCCGACGACCGCGCGCAGTTCGTGCAGGGCTTCGCCCATGCGCACGTTGCCGTTCTGGTAATCGTCGACACGCTTGGCCAGGTCCTTGATGCGCTGATCACGCAGCGCATCGCCCTGGGCCTGTTGCGCAGCGATCACGCGCTGCGCCTTGATGTACGCCAGAAACATCGCCAGCGTGCCTGCCCAGAACAGGAACAGGACAATGACCGCTACCTCGAGAATCAATCAGATATTCTCCAGTTCCGACCATTCTTCTTCGCTCATCATCTTGTCCAGCTCGACCAGGATCAGCAACTCGTTGTTCTTGTTGCACACGCCCTGGATGAACTTGGCCGACTCTTCGTTACCGACGTTCGGTGCGGTCTCGATTTCCGACTGACGCAGGTAAACCACTTCAGCGACGCTGTCGACCATGATGCCCACAACCTGCTTGTCGGCTTCGATGATGACGATACGGGTGTTGTCGCTGATCTCGCCGCTCATCAGGCCGAAGCGCTGACGGGTGTCGATCACGGTCACCACGTTGCCGCGCAGGTTGATGATGCCCAGCACGTAGCTTGGCGCACCCGGAACCGGCGCGATTTCGGTGTAGCGCAGGACTTCCTGAACGCGCATCACGTTGATGCCGTAGGTTTCATTGTCCAGCTTGAAGGTTACCCATTGCAGGATCGGATCTTCGGAACCCTTTGCCGCCGTCGCCTTGTCGTTCATACCCTAGCCCCTCGAAATACCGCAATGGCGGTGTGTGTCTCGTGTGCCGGCATTGCATGCCGGTGCGTGTCTGTTATGTAAGTGTCATGTCGGTTTGTGGTTCGGCTTACTGCCGGACATGTGCTTTGCCCCACCGCTGGCGATCAACTCGGCCAGAGCGGAGACATCGAGCAAGGCGCACATGTGTTCAATCACCGTGCCCGCGAGCCATGGCCGCTGACCTCGGTGAGTCCTCCATTTGATTTCATTCGGATCCAGACGCAACGAGCGACTGACCTGATGCACCGCCAGCCCCCACTCGTAACCTTGTACCGAAATCACGTACTGCAGGCCCTGACGGAAGTCATCGCGATAGCGATCCGGCATGACCCAGCGTGCGGTGTCCAGCACCTTCAGGTTCCCCGCCTGGCTTGGCAGGATGCCGAGGAACCATTCCGGCTGACCGAACAGCGGCGTCAACTCATGGCCGGCCAGCGAATAGATCGAGCCGAGGCACACCAGCGGCACCGCCAGGGTCAGCCCGGCGACATCGAACAACAGGCATTCGAACGCTTCCGACGCCCAGGCCGGGCGACCATCAGTCTCTACCGGTGGCGGTGTATTGCTCGGTGGCAGATGCACTTCCACTAGCGGCGCAACCAATGCCTGCTCGACGACCTGCTCGACCGGCGCAACGACTGGCACCGGCGCGGGCGGCTCCACCGGGGCCGGCTCGGGTTGCGCTTGCAGAAGCTGGGTTTGCAGCAGCGGCGCGAGGGTCGACACCACACGCACCGGCTCGGGTTCCTTGATCAGCGGTGCCGGCGCTTTGGCCACCACAGCGGCGGGTGCTGCAACCGGAGTAGCAGGCCTGGCGGCTTTCTGCGCATCGCGGGCCTGTTCTTCAAGCACCGCGGCCTGGAACTCATCGAGCTCGGCGGTGCTTTCAACCACCTCGACAGGCGCTTCGATTTCCTGCGGGATCTCTTCCGTCACATCCTCCAGCAAGCTGTCCAGATAGGACTGCAAAGCCAGTTGCGGACGCGAAGTCAGTTTGATCGGCCGATTCATGCTCAGGCCACCTGCGGAACGAGTTGTTGCGCCAGCAGATGCTTGAGCAGCGCGCGGTAGGCCAGCACGCCACGGCTCTTGCCGTCGAATTGCGAAGGCGTGACACCGGCACGGCTGGCGTCGCGCAGACGGGTATCGACCGGGATGTAACCCTGCCAGATCTCTTCGGGAAATTTGTCGCGCAGCACGCGCAAGGTGCCCATCGACGCCTGGGTGCGGCGGTCGAACAAGGTCGGCACGATGCTGAACGGCAGCGCCTGTTTGCGCGAGCGGTTGATCATCGCCAGGGTGTTGACCATGCGCTCCAGACCTTTGACGGCCAGGTGCTCGGTCTGCACCGGGATCACTAGTTGCTGGCTCGCGGCCAGTGCGTTGACCATCAGCACGCCGAGCAACGGCGGGCTGTCGATGATTGCGTAATCGAAGTCCTGCCACAGCTGCGCCAGACTCTTGGCGATCACCAGGCCCAGGCCACTCTGCCCCGGCGACTGGCGCTCGAGGGTGGCCAGCGCGGTGCTGGACGGCAGCAGGGAAATGCGTTCATCGCTGGTCGACAGCAGCAACTGGCCCGGCAGGCCTTGCGGCACACTGCCCTTGTGCAGGAACAGGTCGTAGTTGCTGTGTTCCAGGCTGTCGGGGTCGTAACCGAAATAGCTGGTCATCGAGCCGTGCGGGTCGAGATCGACCACGACCACGCGTTTGCCCGCCTCTGCCAGCAAACCGGCTAAAGCGATGGAAGAAGTGGTTTTACCAACACCACCCTTTTGATTGGCGACTGCCCAGACTCTCATTCGGATTGTTCCTCCCGGCCGAGATGCTCGGCCGAGACATGGCTCAGCGTATTAATGCGGGCGACGGAGAATTGACGGCACTCTCGCGTCCCGGCGTCTTGACCGGGGTCGGTGCAGTTTGTGTGCCAGCACGCTTCAACGCGGCATCCGGTTGCGCATTGGCGGTTCCGGTGCCTGTGAGGCTGCGACGAACATCGAGATTGCGCGACACCACCAGCACCACGCGACGGTTCTTCGCCCGGCCTTCGGCCGTGGCGTTGTTGGCCACCGGCTGGAATTCGCCATAGCCCACCGAGGCCAGACGGCCAGGGTTGACGCCCTGCATCGCCAGCATCCGCACGATGCTCGCCGAACGCGCCGAGGACAGTTCCCAGTTGGTCGGGTACTGCGCGGTGCGGATCGGTTGATCGTCGGTGAAGCCTTCGACGTGGATCGGGTTGTCGAACGGTTTGAGGATCGCTGCAACCTTGTCGATGATGTTGAACGCGATGTCGCTCGGCATCGCATCACCGCTGCCGAACAACAGGCTGGAGTTGAGTTCGATCTCGACCCACAGCTCGTTGCCGCGCACGGTCATCTGGTTCGAGGAGATCAGGTCGCCGAACGCCGCGCTGATATCGTCGGCGATGCTTTTCAGCGGATCGCTGGCACCGGCGATACCGGCATCGACCTGTTCGGCGTCCTTGACCAGCGGCTTGGCCGGGGTCACGGTCTTCGGTCGCTCGTCGCCGATCGGGATCGGCTTGAGCGAGCGGTCGGAGTCGGTGAAGACCCCGATCAGCGCTTCGGAGATGACCTTGTACTTGCCTTCGTTGATCGACGAGATGGAGTACATCACCACGAAAAAAGCGAACAGCAAGGTGATGAAGTCGGCATAGGAAACCAGCCAGCGTTCATGGTTTACATGCTCTTCATGTTGGCGACGACGTGCCATGAGGTTAGTCCCTTAATCCATGAAGCCCTGAAGCTTCAACTCGATGGAGCGTGGGTTTTCACCTTCGGCGATCGACAAAATGCCTTCCAACAACATTTCGCGATAACGCGACTGCCGCAACGCGATTGACTTCAATTTGGCTGCCACCGGCAGCAGGATCAGGTTGGCACTGGCCACACCGTAGATGGTGGCAACGAACGCCACGGCGATGCCGCTGCCCAGTTGCGTCGGATCGGCCAGGTTGCCCATCACGTGGATCAGGCCCATCACCGCACCGATGATACCGATGGTCGGCGCGTAGCCGCCCATGCTTTCAAAGACCTTGGCGGCCTCGATGTCGCGGGCTTCCTGAGTGTAGAAATCCACTTCGAGGATGCTGCGGATCGCTTCCGGCTCGGCGCCGTCGACCAGCAGTTGCAGGCCTTTGCGCGAGTAGGCATCAGGCTCGGCATCCGCCACGCCTTCCAGACCCAGCAGGCCTTCCTTGCGGGCGGTGAGACTCCAGTTGACCACGCGGTCGATGCCGCCAGCCAGATCGACACGCGGCGGAAAGAAAATCCAGGCGAGGATCTGCATGGCGCGCTTGAACGCGCTCATCGGAGATTGCAGCAGCGCGGCACCGATGGTGCCGCCCAGCACGATCAGCGCCGCCGGGCCGTTGGCCAGCGCGCCGAGGTGGCCGCCTTCAAGGTAGTTGCCGCCGATGATGGCGACAAACGCCATGATGATCCCGATAAGGCTTAGAACATCCATCAGATACACGCCTCGACGATGTGCTTGCCGATATCGTCCAGGCCGTACACCGCATCCGCGAGGTCAGCTTTGACGATGGCCATCGGCATGCCGTAGATCACGCAGCTGGCTTCATCCTGGGCCCAGACCGTGCTGCCGCCCTGTTTGAGCAGGCGTGCGCCTTCGCGGCCGTCGGCGCCCATGCCGGTCAATACGACCGCCAGAACTTTGTCGTTGTAGGACTTCGCCGCGGAACCGAAAGTGATGTCCACGCAAGGCTTGTAGTTCAGACGCTCGTCGCCCGGCAGGATTTTCACCGCGCCACGGCCGTCGATCATCATCTGCTTGCCACCCGGCGCCAGCAGCGCCAGGCCCGGACGCAGGATGTCGCCATCCTCGGCTTCCTTGACGCTGATGCGGCAGAGCTTGTCCAGACGCTCGGCGAACGCCTTGGTGAAGGCTGCCGGCATGTGCTGGATCAGCACGATCGGCGCCGGGAAGTTGGCCGGCAACTGGGTCAGAACCCGTTGCAGGGCAACCGGGCCGCCAGTCGACGTGCCGATAGCCACCAGTTTGTAGGCTTTGCGTTTCGGCGCTGCCGACGAAGTGCTGGCCGCCGGAGCGCGAGCCGGTGCAGGCGCAGGTGCCGGACGAGCCGGAGCACTGTGGCTGCCAAAGCTCGACGGCGCCGCTGCCGGAGTCGGCGCAGGCGCAGCGGCAGGCGCCGGCGCACTGTAGGCACTGAAACGACGGTTACTGCGCGAGATGCTGTGCACCTTCTCGCACAGCAGTTGCTTGACCTTCTCCGGATTGCGGGAGATGTCTTCGAAATTCTTCGGCAGGAAATCCACCGCACCGGCATCCAGCGCATCCAGGGTTACCCGGGCGCCTTCATGGGTCAGCGAGGAGAACATCAACACCGGGGTCGGGCAGCGCTGCATGATGTGCCGCACTGCCGTGATGCCGTCCATCATCGGCATCTCGTAGTCCATGGTGATCACGTCCGGCTTGAGGGCCAGGGCCTGATCGATCGCCTCTTTACCGTTGGTTGCCGTACCGACAACCTGGATGCTCGGATCCGCTGAAAGAATTTCCGAGACGCGGCGGCGGAAAAAACCCGAATCGTCCACCACCAGGACTTTGACTGCCATAAACACTCCATTAGGTGCTGCGGGACGTTGTCGCCCCGCCGCCCCGGATTCAAATACGCCGTGCGGCGTAACGCTTGAGCATGCTTGGAACATCGAGAATCAGCGCAATGCGGCCGTCACCGGTAATGGTGGCGCCGGACATGCCCGGGGTTCCCTGCAGCATTTTGCCCAATGGCTTGATGACCACTTCTTCCTGGCCGACCAGTTGATCGACGACGAAGCCGATCCGCTGAGTGCCCACCGAAAGGATCACCACATGGCCTTCACGCTGCTCTTCGTGAGCCGCGGAGCTGACCAGCCAGCGCTTGAGGTAGAACAATGGCAGCGCCTTGTCCCGCACGATCACCACTTCCTGGCCGTCCACCACGTTGGTGGTCGACAGGTCGAGGTGGAAGATTTCGTTGACGTTCACCAGCGGGAACGCGAACGCCTGGTTGCCGAGCATCACCATCAGGGTCGGCATGATCGCGAGCGTCAGCGGCACCTTGATGACGATTTTCGAGCCGGCGCCCTTGGTCGAGTAGATGTTGATCGAACCGTTGAGCTGGGAAATCTTGGTCTTCACCACGTCCATGCCGACACCACGGCCGGACACGTCGGAGATCTCGGTCTTGGTCGAGAAACCCGGGGCGAAAATCAGGTTGTAGCACTCGGTGTCGCTCAGGCGATCGGCGGCATCCTTGTCCATCACACCGCGTTTCACGGCGATGGCACGCAGGACGTTCGGGTCCATGCCTTTGCCGTCATCGGAAATCGACAGCAGGATATGGTCGCCTTCCTGCTCGGCGGCCAGGATCACCTTGCCGCCACGGGCCTTGCCCGAGGCTTCGCGCTCTTCCGGCGACTCGATACCGTGGTCGACCGCGTTGCGCACCAAGTGGACCAGCGGGTCGGCCAGAGCCTCGACGAGGTTCTTGTCGAGGTCGGTCTCTTCGCCCACCAGTTCCAGGTTGATCTCTTTCTTGAGCTGACGCGCCAGATCGCGAACCAGACGCGGGAAGCGGCCGAAGACTTTCTTGATCGGCTGCATCCGGGTCTTCATTACCGCGGTCTGCAAGTCGGCGGTGACCACGTCGAGGTTCGACACGGCCTTCTGCATCGATTCGTCGCCGCTGTTCAGGCCCAGGCGCACCAGACGGTTACGCACCAGTACCAGCTCGCCGACCATGTTCATGATTTCGTCGAGACGTGCGGTGTCCACACGAACGGTGGTTTCGGCTTCGCTCGCCGGTTTTTCCGGTGGCGGAGTCGCCGGCGCACGGGCCGGAGCCGGTGCAGCAGCGGCGGCTGGCTTGGCCGGTTCGGCTTTAGGCTCAGGCGCTTTTGCAGCAGGTTTTGCCGCAGCGGCCGGGGCCTTGGCGGCAGGTGCTGCAACAGCAGAAGCATTGCCGGCCGTCACCACGGCACCGGTGGCGACGTCAGTGAACTTGCCTTTGCCATGCAGATCGTCGAGCAGCGATTCGAACTCATGGTCGCTGATCAGATCGCTACCGGCCGCAGCCGCTGCCGGAGCAGCAGATGCAGGCACCGACGCAATCGCCGATTCCAGCGCATCGACGGCAAAGTTGCCCTTGCCGTGCAACTGATCGAGCAAGGCTTCGAATTCGTCGTCGGTGATGTCGGAGCTGTCGCCCGCCGCCGGAGCAGCCGGTGCAGCGGCTGTCGGTGCCACGGCGTCGGCCGCGAACTGGCCCTTGCCGTGCAACTGGTCGAGCAGCGACTCGAATTCGGCGTCGGTGATTTCATCACTGGCTGCCTCATCGGAAGCAGGCGCAGCGGCAGCCGCCGGGGCTTCAGCTTCGGCCTTGACGGCGTTCAGCGAGTCCAGCAACTGTTCAAATTCGTTATCGGTGATATCGCCCGAATCGCCTTCGACGACCAGTTCTTCGATCATCTCGGCAACAGGCGAAGCCGGGGCTTCATCCGCCGATTGCGGTTCAGCCAGACGCGCCAGGGCGGCCAGCAGTTCCGGGGTTGCGGCAGTAATCGGGCTGCGATCGCGGACTTCGCTGAACATGCTGTTCACCGCGTCCAGCGCTTCGAGCACCACGTCCATCAGTTCTGCATCTACGCGACGCTCACCCTTGCGCAGGATGTCGAACACGTTTTCGGCGATGTGACAGCACTCCACCAGCTCATTGAGCTGAAGGAAGCCGGCGCCCCCTTTTACAGTGTGGAAACCGCGAAAAATTGCGTTGAGCAGATCTGCGTCATCCGGACGGCTTTCCAGCTCGACCAGTTGTTCGGACAGTTGCTCAAGAATCTCGCCGGCCTCAACCAGGAAATCCTGAAGGATCTCTTCATCGGCGCCGAAGCTCATTAGGGGGTGCTCCTACAGGTCTAAAAACCCAAAAAACCTATAATTCCAAAACTCTAGAATCCAAGGCTGGATAACAAATCGTCCACATCGTCCTGACCGGACACAACGTCTTCTCGTTTATCGGCATGAATCTGCGGACCTTCACCCTGCGAGAGATGTTTTTGTGGATCTTTTTCAGCGAGCATCGCCGCACGGTCATGTTCGATGCCCGCAAAGCGGTCCACCTGACTGGCCATGAGCACGAGTTTGAGCAGATTGCTTTCGACTTCGGTGACCAACTGGGTCACGCGCTTGATCACCTGACCTGTGAGGTCCTGGTAATCCTGGGCCAGCAGAATGTCGTTGAGGTTGCTCGACACCGCGCGGTTGTCCGCGCTGCTGCGTGCCAGAAAACCGTCGACCCGACGCGCCAGCTCGCGGAACTCTTCAGCCCCGACTTCACGGCGCATGAAACGTCCCCAGTCGGCACTCAACGCCTGGGCTTCGTCAGCCAGGCCATTGACCACCGGCGTGGCGCTTTCCACCAGGTCCATGGTGCGGTTGGCCGCCGCTTCAGTCAGCTTGACCACATAGCCCAGACGCTCGGTCGCATCAGTGATCTGCGATACTTCCTCGGCCTGCGGCATATGCGGGTCGATCTGGAAGTTGACGATTGCACTGTGCAGTTCGCGCGTGAGCTTGCCCACTTCCTGGTACAGGCCACGGTCACGGGTCTGATTGAGCTCATGGATCAGTTGCACAGCGTCGCCGAACCTGCCTTTTTCAAGGCTTTCGACCAGTTCGACCGCGTGTTTTTTCAGAGTCGACTCGAAGTCGCCCTGTGAAGATTCGTTATGCTCCATAGCTCCCCCGCGCGTCATCAGCCGATGCGTTCGAAAATCTTCTCGATTTTTTCTTTCAGCGCCTGAGCCGTGAAAGGTTTGACCACGTAGCCGTTAACGCCGGCCTGGGCCGCTTCGATGATCTGCTCGCGCTTGGCTTCAGCGGTCACCATCAGCACTGGCAGGTGCTTGAGTTTTTCATCGGCGCGCACGTGACGCAGCAGGTCGATACCGGTCATGCCAGGCATGTTCCAGTCGGTCACCAGAAAGTCGATGCTGCCGCTGTTGAGCACCGGAATGGCAGTGGTGCCATCGTCGGCTTCAACGGTGTTGGTGAACCCAAGGTCACGCAACAGGTTCTTGATGATCCGCCGCATCGTTGAGAAGTCATCAACGATGAGGATTTTCATGTCTTTGTTCAATTCGACCTCCAAGCAGTCTTAAACGCGCCCAGCACCTGGACGCGCCATTTCAATCAATCCGGCAAAGCACTCGATGACTGTCTGGAGCACAACAGAGCAAGACCGGTGCCGTTCACCACCGCACCAGCCTCGTTCGCAGCGTCCCCACACTGCCTTCAGCGCGCTCGCCACTCCCCCAAACGCCCCCGCAAGCGGGCCGCGCACTGGCTGTGTAACTGGCTGACCCGCGATTCACTGACGCCAAGGACTTCACCGATTTCCTTGAGGTTCAGCTCTTCGTCGTAGTACAGCGCCAACACCAGTCGCTCACGCTCCGGCAAATTGGCAATCGCGTCCGCCAACGCAGCCTGGAAGCGCTCATCTTCCAGATCGCGCGACGGCTCAAGATGAGCACTTGCGCCATCCTCGTGCAGCCCTTCGTGTTCGCCGTCCTGCAACAGGTCGTCGAAACTGAACAGTCGGCTGCCCAGGGTGTCGTTCAAAATCCCGTAGTAATCGTCGAGACTCAATTGGAGTTCGGCCGCAACCTCGTGATCTTTAGCGTCACGGCCGGTTTTAGCTTCAATCGAGCGAATCGCGTCGCTGACCATACGGGTGTTGCGGTGAACCGAGCGCGGTGCCCAGTCCCCCTTGCGTACTTCATCGAGCATGGCGCCGCGGATCCGGATGCCCGCGTACGTTTCGAAACTGGCGCCTTTGCTGGCGTCGTATTTGGTCGAGACTTCGAGCAGGCCGATCATCCCGGCCTGGATCAGGTCTTCGACCTGCACACTGGCCGGCAATCGCGCCAGCAAGTGGTAAGCAATGCGTTTGACCAGTGGCGCGTAACGCTCGATCAGCTCGTACTGCGCGTCACGTGCCGACTTCTTGTAGAAATTCATACCGCTGGCGGTCATAGCACAGGTCCTGCCGTTTGCTGCACGAGGCGCTCGACGAAAAATTCGAGGTGGCCGCGCGGATTGGCGGGCAGCGGCCAGGTGTCGACCTTTTGCGCGATCGCCTTGAACGCCAGTGCGCACTTGGAACGCGGGAAGGCTTCATAGACCGCACGCTGCTTCTGCACCGCCTTGCGCACGCTTTCGTCGTAAGGCACCGCACCGACGTATTGTAGGGCGACGTCGAGGAAGCGATCCGTGACCTTGGTCAACTTGGCGAACAGATTGCGACCTTCCTGCGGGCTCTGGGCCATGTTGGCCAGGACGCGGAAGCGGTTCATGCCGTAATCGCGGTTGAGCAGTTTGATCAGCGCGTAGGCGTCGGTGATCGAGGTCGGCTCGTCGCAGACCACCAGCAACACTTCTTGCGCAGCGCGAACAAAACTGACTACCGAGTCACCAATACCCGCAGCGGTGTCGATCACCAGTACGTCGAGATTGTCGCCGATGTCGCTGAACGCCTGAATCAGACCGGCATGCTGGGCCGGGCTCAGGTGAACCATGCTCTGCGTGCCGGAAGCGGCCGGCACGATGCGGATCCCGCCGGGGCCTTGCAACAGCACGTCGCGCAGCTCGCAGCGGCCCTCGATCACATCGGCCAGGGTACGTTTGGGCGTGAGGCCCAGCAGAACGTCGACGTTCGCCAGACCCAGGTCGGCGTCCAGCAGCATGACCCGACGGCCAAGCTCTGCCAGCGCCAGGGACAAGTTCACTGACACGTTAGTCTTGCCGACGCCACCTTTGCCGCCGGTCACCGCGATCACCTGTACGGGATGCATGCTGCCCATGTTATTTCTTTACCTTGTCTTGCATAGACGGAGGCCACATTACTGGCTGCGCGTTCACAACCGGAACAATGCATGGCAGACCATCGATGTAGGTACAAAAACTGTTCATTACCTCAGCCAACCTGCTTGGTGGGACTGTGGTAGATATCAGCGAACATGTCAGCCATGGCTTCTTCGCTGGGTTCTTCCTGCATTTGCACACTGACGGCGCGGCTGACCAATTGATGACGGCGCGGCAGATGCAGATCATCCGGAATCCGTGGGCCGTCGGTCAGGTAGGCGACCGGCAGTTCATGACTGATCGCCAGGCTCAGCACTTCGCCAAGGCTGGCCGTCTCATCCAGTTTAGTCAGGATGCACCCGGCGAGCCCGCAACGCTTGTAACTGTGATAAGCGGCGGTTAGAACCTGTTTCTGGCTGGTGGTTGCCAGTACCAGATAATTTTTCGACCGAATGCCACGACCGGCCAGGCTTTCCAGCTGCATGCGCAGTGCCGGATCGCTGGCCTGCAGGCCGGCGGTATCGATCAGCACCACGCGTTTGCGCAGCAGTGGATCCAGCGCCTGCACCAGGGACTGGCCCGGGTCGACGTGGGTCACCGACACATTGAGGATCCGGCCCAGGGTTTTCAACTGTTCCTGAGCACCGATGCGGAAGCTGTCCATGCTCACCAGCGCAATGTTCTGCGCGCCGTACTTGAGCACGTAACGGGCGGCCAGTTTGGCCAGGGTGGTGGTCTTGCCCATGCCGGCAGGACCGACCATGGCAATGATCCCGCCCTCTTCCAGCGGCTCGACTTCCGGGGTGGCGATCATCCGCGCCAGGTGCGCCAGCAACATGCGCCAGGCCTGACGAGGTTCTTCGATATCGCTGGTCAGCACCAGCAGGTCGCGGGACAACGGGCCGGACAAGCCGATGCGTTGCAGACGACGATAAAGGTTCGCCTGAGCCGGACGGCTGCCTTGCAGCTGATTCCAGGCCAGAGTGCCGAGCTGCACTTCCATCAGCTCGCGCAGACTGTTGAGTTCGAAACGCATCGAATCCAGCGCACGCGGATCAACGCCAGCGGCAGCCGGCGCAGGTGCCGGAGCTGGACGCGCCGGAGCAGCGTAAGTCGGTTCTGTCAGAGGCTCGGCAGCCGTCAGCGGCAGGCCGGCGGTCAATGGCAGACCGGAGAACAACTGGCGATTGGTGTTGCCGTCGGCCTCACCACGCATGCTCAACTCGGCCTGGGCGGTGACGATGCGCGACTGGGTCTTGCGCAGCTCGTCTTCGAGTTCCATGTTCGGAACCCGTGGCGCCAGCGCCGACAATTTGTAATCCAGCGCCGCCGTCAGCTCGACGCCGCCGGCAATGCGGCGGTTGCCAATGATGGCGGCATCAGCGCCCAGCTCATCACGAACCAGCTTCATGGCCTGACGCATATCGGCGGCGAAAAAACGCTTAACTTGCATAAACCACTACCTCAGCCGTTGGGCCCTACTGTCGCAACGATGGTCACTTGCTTGTTGTCCGGAATTTCCTGGTAGGCCAGCACATGCAGTCCAGGGACTGCCAGGCGGCCAAAGCGCGAGAGCATCGCGCGAACCGGGCCTGCTACCAACAGGATCACCGGCTGACCTTGCATTTCCTGACGCTGCGCCGCTTCGATGAGCGAACGCTGCAGCTTCTCGGCCATGCTTGGCTCCAGCAGAACGCCCTCTTCCGAGCCTTGTCCTGCCTTCTGCAGACTATTGAGCAATATTTGTTCCAACCTTGGCTCCAGCGTGATAACTGGCAGCTCCGACTCAGTCCCTACAATGCTTTGGACGATGGCGCGAGAAACGCCGACCCGCACAGCGGCCACCAAAGCGGCGGTATCTTGACTCTTGGCGGCATTGTTGGCGATGGCTTCGGCAATGCTGCGGATGTCGCGCACCGGCACGTGTTCGGCCAGCAGTGCTTGCAGCACCTTGAGCAGTTGCGACAGCGACACCACACCCGGCACCAGCTCTTCCGCCAGTTTTGGCGAGCTCTTGGCCAGCAATTGCATGAGTTGCTGCACTTCTTCGTGGCCGATCAGCTCACTGGAGTGCTTGTACAGAATCTGGTTCAAGTGCGTGGCGACCACGGTACTGGCGTCCACTACGGTGTAACCGAGCGATTGTGCCTGGGCACGCTGGCTGACTTCGATCCACACCGCCTCCAGGCCGAAAGCCGGATCTTTGGCGGTAATACCATTGAGCGTGCCGTAGACCTGCCCCGGGTTGATCGCCAGTTCGCGATCCGGGTAGATCTCGGCTTCGGCCAGGATCACGCCCATCAGGGTCAGGCGATAGGCACTCGGCGCCAGGTCGAGGTTGTCGCGGATGTGCACGGTCGGCATCAGGAAGCCCAGATCCTGCGAGAGCTTCTTGCGCACGCCCTTGATCCGCGCCAGCAATTGCCCGCCCTGGTTGCGGTCCACCAGCGGAATCAGGCGATAACCGACTTCCAGGCCGATCATGTCGATTGGCGTCACGTCGTCCCAGCCCAGCTCCTTGGTTTCCATGGCGCGGGCCGGCGAAGGCAGCAGCTCCTGCTGACGCTGAACCTCTTGCAGCGCCTGCACCTTGGCGACGTTCTGCTTTTTCCAGAACAGGTACGCGCCACCAGCCGCCAGGGCCGCCATGCTCAGGAAGGAGAAGTGCGGCATGCCCGGCACCAGGCCCATGACCGCCATCAGACCGGCCGCCACCGCCAGCGCTTTCGGCGAGGCGAACATCTGGCGATTGATCTGCTTGCCCATGTCTTCCGAACCGGAAGCACGGGTCACCATGATTGCTGCCGCTGTAGATAACAACAGTGATGGCAATTGCGCCACTAAACCGTCACCGATGGTCAGCAGGGCGTAAACCTTGCCGGCGTCGGCGAAGGTCATGTTGTGCTGGAAGATACCGACGGCCATGCCGCCGATCAGGTTGATGAACAGAATCAGCAGGCCGGCGATGGCGTCACCGCGAACGAACTTGCTGGCACCGTCCATCGAACCGTAGAACTCAGCCTCTTGGGCGACTTCGGAACGACGGGCCTTGGCCTGGTTCTGGTCGATCAGACCGGCGTTGAGGTCGGCGTCGATTGCCATTTGTTTGCCGGGCATCGCATCGAGTGTGAAACGCGCGCTCACCTCGGAAATCCGCCCGGCACCCTTGGTGACCACGACGAAGTTGATGATCATCAAAATCGCGAAGACCACGATACCGACCACGTAGTTACCGCCGATCACCACCTCACCGAAGGCCTGGATCACCTTACCGGCAGCGGCGTGGCCGTCCTGACCGTGGAGCATCACCACCCGCGTCGACGCCACGTTCAGCGCCAGCCGCAACAGCGTCGCCACCAGCAGGATCGTCGGGAACACCGCGAAATCCAGCGGCCGCAACGCGTACACGCAGACCAGCAGCACGACGATCGACAGGGCAATGTTGAAGGTGAAGAAGACGTCGAGCAGGAACGGCGGCACCGGCAACATCATCATCGCCAGCATGACCAGCAGCAACAGCGGCACACCCAGATTGCCCCGACTGAGATCGGCAATGTTCGAGCGAGCACTGTTGATTAACTGAGAGCGATCCACCGGTTTTCCCCGTTCCTTTAAAGCAAACTTTTGACGCCCAGAGCGGGCGCACGGCGGCTACTGCAAGAAGCCTTCCAACTTTTGCGGGAGATTGAAATAGAGGGGAGATGGCCCGGTCCAAGGCGTACTGCGGGGTTCGCCTCAGGCAGGGAGTTTCTACAGGGAGGGACCCAGTGCTCATGCGATCAGAATTTGTTTTGCGAAGATCGGACCGAATGCAAGGGAATCGATATCAAGGTACGGCGTGCGCTTGTAGAGAGGGTGCGACCCACCCACATCAACCAGAGTTTCCCCGGCCTGCATGAGCACCACCACAGTCTCCGGGATAACGGCGGAGGCTTTCGTCTCGCCCCTCATCAGATTGAGCGCCCACTCGAACCAGATGAACGGCAAATCACCGATCTCGATTGGCGGATCTCCCGCCCCGAGCCGAAAGTATTGCCTGGAAGTGATTTGAATATTGCCTCCAACCATTTCAAAGACCGGTCTGTCATAACGACGCTCCACCGGACCTCCCCCACTCGACCATTGATCCATGTAATAACCGGGGCTGCTGAACAGTGCCAACAGCGTCTGGTTATCGACGATGCTGCCAGCTGCACCAAACAAGTAATTGTAGGAATAGTGATACGCCGATCCAGCCAATTCGGGCCGAATCGCGTTGAGCGGTTTTGATAAATAACCGGGAATGTAGAGATTTGCCATTGCCTCGAACTTGGCAAAATCCAAAGTCAGCTCCCAGATCATTTCGTAAAAAATGGCCCGCTGCGCCACATCCCGCTCCAGCTTCCCTGCAATGAACTTCAACTCCATCCCGTCCAGATGTTTGTATAAACGCGTCGTCATAATGATTCCTTCAGCCCTGAGTGGATGACTCATTCCCGGCGCTCTCAATACGAAAGCATTCAGCGGGACGAGGACAAGGCCAATGGGGCGCCAGAGGGTGGCGACTGTCTACTGTCAGAACTAACAGGTGATGAGGGATTTCCGACGAGAGGCCAGATCCTCATCTCGGGGCAGGGATTCGGCAAACAGAAAAAAGGCGCGAAGGGACCGAGAAGTCAGCAAAAAGTACCTTTTAAACTCGGGTGTTTAAAAGACACCTTCAGACACGCCTTACAGGCTACGAATCCTTGCGCCGTTGCCTACAGCTACGCCAGAATCCGCCGGCTTGTGCGCCTTGGGGTCGGGTTCTATTGTGGGTCGGTCGCTGACGAATCAGCGATCGGGTTTAGCGACTCGGTTCAAGTTAAAGGCGCATCAGCGTTCCAGGCTCGGTTGCGGATCTGTATGTCTGCAATTTCGTTATGGTGGCTGTATGCGGGAGACCCTTGCGGTCTGCCGGGTGCCTTTGACCGGTTCGCTAACCTGCGTACAGCCGCCACCTTCCTGTTTAGCGACTGGGTCTGGCGGCTCCACCCCAAAGGAGCTTCACCATGATCAAACCAACACCCAATCCACCCGAAACCGACCCCGCCTCGCCCTACGAATCCCTCGACTCCAGAAAGCTTCACGAAGCCGCCGACCGCGCCCTCGATCACTATCTCTGCCCGCCCGGATCCACGCCACCACCGCGCAAAACCCGCCGAATGTTTGCCGTCACCGCAGACTTCAAAAACGAAGAGCTGCTGGTCGAGCTCTGCGAAACCCTCGCTTCCGCCAGAACCATCGCCAATGACTTCGCCCACCTCATGCCCGCCTCGCAGCGCAGGACATTGATGGGCATCGGGCAACTGATCATGCTCGGGGAGCTGGCAGCGAATCGGGTGCTGAATAATCTGGAACTACCGCCGTCGCAGATGTGATGTGTCGTGGCTGCTGATCGCGAAAGCGACCGCACAAGCAACACAGGTCACCAGGCATAAAAAAACCGCCACCGGGTTCAACCCGAGGCGGTTTTTTACTTCATCACCATCAGGAATCGCGCCGCAGATCCGGCGGGATCGGCAGATCGTCCTTGAGCGGTTCCGGGAACTTGCCCTTGCCCGCGCGGTGCTGGCGGATCTGGTAGACGTAGGCCAGTACCTGAGCGACCGCCAGGTACAGACCGCCGGGAATTTCTTCTTCCAGCTCGGTGGAGTAGTAGATCGAACGCGCCAGGGCCGGCGATTCGAGCAGCATGACGTTGTTGGCCACGGCGATTTCGCGGATTTTCAGCGCCAGGAAGTCGCTGCCCTTGGCCAGCAGCATCGGCGCCCCGCCCTTCTCCGAGTCGTATTTGAGCGCCACGGCGTAGTGCGTCGGGTTGGTGATGACCACGTCGGCATCCGGGATCGCCGCCATCATCCGGCGCTGCGACATCTCGCGCTGGACCTGACGAATCCGCTGTTTGACCTCCGGCCGACCTTCCTGGTCCTTGTGCTCGTCGCGCACTTCCTGCTTGGTCATCTTGAGTTTCTTAATGCTCTCCCAGAGCTGCACCGGGACGTCGACGGCCGCGATGATGATCAAACCGCACGCCATCCACAAAGTGCTCCAGCCCACCAGTTGCAGACTGTGAATGATCGCCCGGTCCAGCGGCTCATGAGCAATGCGCAACAGGTCGTCGACATCCCCGGACAACACCACCAGCGCCACTGCCAGAATGATCAGGAACTTGGCCAGCGCCTTGAGCAGTTCGATCACCGACTTCATGGAGAACATGCGCTTGAGACCCGCGCCAGGGTTCATCCGACTGAACTTGGGCGCCAGGGAACCCGCCGCAAACAGCCAGCCGCCGAGCGCGATCGGCCCGAGAAACGCCGCCAGCAGCAAGGTGATCATGATCGGCTGGATCGCTACCAATGCGATCACCCCGGAATTCATCAAGAACTTGCCCATGGAGCTCTGATCCATGATCACTTCGCGCGACAGCGTGAAGTTCAGGCGCATCAGCTCCATCAAGTCCTGCGCCAACATCCCGCCGAACACCAGCAGCGCACCGGAACCAGCGAGCATGATCGCCAGCGTGTTGAGTTCCTTGGAGCGCGCAATCTCGCCCTTTTCCCGGGAGTCCTTCTTGCGCTTCTCCGTGGGGTCTTCTGTTTTATCCTGACCGCTCTCGCTCTCTGCCATGACTCAGCGCGCCTGTGCCAGTTCGCGTAGCAACTGCAAGGCCTCGACGGCCAGCGGCTGATACTGATTGAGAATGTCCGCCAGCCCGACCCAGACAATGAACAGGCCGAGCACGAGGGTCAGCGGAAAACCGATCGAGAAAATGTTCAGCTGTGGCGCCGCCCGGGTCATCACACCGAATGCAATGTTGACCACCAGCAGCGCAGTGACGGCCGGCAGCACCAGCATCAATGCAGCGCCCAGCACCCAGCCGAGCTTGCCGGCCAGCTCCCAGTAATGCGCGGTCATCAGGCCTGCGCCGACCGGCAGCGTGGTGAAGCTTTCAGTCAGCACCTCAAAGACTACAAGGTGACCGTTCATGCCGAGGAACAGCAGCGTCACCAGCATGGTGAAAAACTGCCCGATCACCGCCACCGACACGCCGTTGGTAGGGTCGATCATCGAGGCGAAGCCCATGCCCATCTGAATCGCAACGATCTGCCCCGCGACCACAAAGGCCTGGAAGAACAGCTGCAAGGAGAAGCCCAACACGGCGCCGACCAGGATCTGCTCGGCAATCAACAACAAGCCACTGAGATCCAGCGGACTGACGGCCGGCATCGGCGGCAGGCTCGGCGCGATCACCACGGTGATCGCCAGGGCGAGGTAGAGACGGACACGTTTGGGAACCAGCGTGGTGCCGAACACCGGCATCACCATCAGCATCGAGCCGATGCGAAACAGCGGCAGCATGAACGTCGCCACCCAGGTGCTGATCTGCGTGTCGGTCAACTGAAGCAGCGACTGCATGACTCAGCCGATGACCAGCGGAATGTTTTTGTACAACTGGATGATGTATTCCATGAAGGTCTGGATGATCCACGGACCGCCGACAATCAGGGTCACCAGCATCACCAGCAGACGCGGCAGAAAGCTCAGGGTCTGTTCGTTGATCTGCGTGGCGGCCTGGAACATCGACACCAGCAGGCCCACCAGCAGACTCGGGATCACCAGAATCGCGACCATCATCGTGGTCAGCCACAAGGCTTCGCGAAAAATGTCGACCGCTACTTCTGGCGTCATGGCGATACACCTCCGAAACTGCTGGCCAAGGTGCCGATGATCAGCGCCCACCCATCCACCAGCACAAACAGCATGATCTTGAACGGCAGGGAAATGATCAGCGGCGACAGCATCATCATACCCATCGCCATCAGCACACTCGCCACGACCAGGTCGATGATGAGGAACGGAATGAAGATCATGAAGCCGATCTGGAACGCGGTTTTCAGTTCAGACGTGACGAAGGCCGGCACCAGAATGGTCAGCGGTGCCTGATCCGGCGTCGCGATATCGGTGCGCTTGGACAGGCGCATGAACAGCTCCAGATCGCTGGAACGCGTCTGCGCGAGCATGAAGTCCTTGATCGGCACCTGAGCCTTTTCCACCGCTTGCTGGGCGGTGAGTTTCTCCGCCAGATACGGTTGCAGGGCATCGTTGTTCACCCGGTCGAACACCGGCGCCATGATGAACATGGTCAGGAACAGCGCCATGCCGGTGAGGATCTGGTTCGACGGCGTCTGCTGCAGACCGAGGGCCTGACGCAGGATCGAGAAGACGATGATGATCCGGGTGAAGCTGGTCATCAGAATGACGGCGGCCGGAATGAAGCTCAGCGCCGTCATGATCAGCAGGATCTGCAGGCTGACCGAATATTCCTGGGCACCGTTGGCGTTGGTGCCCAAGGTGATCGCCGGGATCGACAACGGATCGGCGGCGAACGCCAGTGGCGCGGCCAACATCAAGGCCAGGGTCAAGACGATGCGCAACGCACCCATTACTTCGTATCCTTTTGATCCTTGCCGAGGATCTTCAACAGATGCTGGGCAAATTCCGGAGTCGCTTTTTCGGAGGTCGCCGGGACGTCCACCGGTTCCTTGAGTACGTGCAGCGCGGTGATCGTGCCGGGGCTGAGACCCAGCAGGATCTGCTCCTTGCCGACCTGCACCAGCATCAGACGATCACGCGGACCGAGCGCGCGGGAACCGATCAGCTCGATCACCTGGCCCTTGCCCGCCGGGCCTGCCTGCTGCACCCGGCGCAACAGCCAGGCGAGGAAGAAGATCAACCCCAGCACCAGCAGCAGACCGAACACCAGCTGCGTCAATTGCCCGGCGACACCGCTATTGACCGCAGGCGTCACCGCCGCAGCGGTGGCAGCCACCGGCTCGGCGGCCATCACGATCGATGGCAGCGCCAGCGCCGAGGCCAGCAAAGAACCCAGAACCTTTTTCACTCAGCGCAGCTTCTTGATGCGTTCGCTTGGGCTGATCACGTCGGTCAGGCGGATGCCGAACTTTTCGTTGACCACAACCACTTCACCGTGAGCGATGAGGGTGCCGTTGACCAGCACGTCCAGCGGCTCACCGGCCAGACGATCGAGCTCGATCACCGAACCCTGGTTGAGTTGCAGCAGGTTGCGGATGTTGATGTCGGTGCTGCCCACTTCCATCGAGATCGACACCGGAATGTCGAGAATCACGTCCAGGTTCGGACCGTCGAGGGTCACCGGATCGTTGTTCTTCGGCACGCTGCCGAACTCTTCCATCGGCAGACGGTTGGAGCTCGAAACACCAGCGTCGGCGGCCAGCAGCGCGTCGATGTCGGCCTGCCCGGCTTCACCGGTTTCTTCCAGGGCGGCAGCCCACTCGTCAGCCAGTGCCTGATCGTCCTGGGCGTTCATATCGTCGTTCATCATTTGTCCTCGGCGGGCAACAATTCAGTTAAATGCGAAAGGGGTGTTGCGCCGCTTCAGCGGCGCTCGATCGGCTCGATCACCTGCAACGCGAGGTTGCCTTTGTGCGAGCCCATCTTGACCTTGAAGGCCGGCACGCCGTTGGCGCGCATGATCATGTCTTCCGGCATCTCGACCGGGATCACGTCACCCGGCTGCATGTGCAGGATGTCGCGCAGTTTCAACTGGCGGCGAGCCACGGTGGCACCGATCGGCACGTCGACATCGAGGACGTCCTGGCGCAGGGCGTTGACCCAGCGCTCGTCCTGGTCGTCGAGGTCCGACTGGAAACCGGCGTCGAGCATTTCGCGCACCGGCTCGATCATCGAGTACGGCATGGTCACGTGCAGGTCGCCGCCACCGCCGTCGAGTTCGATGTGGAACGTGGAAACCACGATCGCTTCGCTCGGGCCGACGATGTTGGCCATGGCCGGATTCACTTCCGAGTTGATGTACTCGAAGTTGACTTCCATGATCGCCTGCCAGGCTTCTTTCAGGTCGACGAACGCCTGCTCCAGCACCATGCGCACCACGCGCAGTTCGGTCGGGGTGAATTCACGCCCTTCGATCTTGGCGTGACGGCCGTCGCCGCCGAAGAAGTTGTCCACCAGCTTGAACACCAGTTTGGCGTCGAGGATGAACAGCGCGGTGCCGCGCAGGGGTTTGATCTTGACCAGGTTCAGACTGGTCGGCACGTACAGCGAGTGCACGTATTCGCCGAACTTCATCACCTGTACGCCACCGACGGCAACGTCCGCCGAGCGGCGCAGCATGTTGAACATGCTGATGCGGGTGTAACGGGCAAAACGCTCGTTGATCATCTCAAGAGTCGGCATGCGTCCGCGGACGATGCGATCCTGGCTGGTCAGGTCGTAGCTTTTGACACTGCCGGGTTCGGCAGCGTTATCGGTCTGTACCAGACCATCGTCGACGCCATGCAACAGCGCGTCGATTTCATCCTGGGACAGCAGATCCTGCACGGCCATGTCGTGTTCCTACTGCAGTACGAAATTAGTGAAAAGCAACTGTTCGATCACCACTTTGCCCAGCTCTTTCTGCGCCACTTCCTGGACGCTGGCCGTGGCCTTCTGGCGCAACATCTCTTGACCGACCGGCGTCGCCAAAGTGGCGAAATCCTGACCGGAGAAGAGCATCACCAGGTTGTTGCGGATCACCGGCATGTGCACTTTGAGCGCTTCAAGATCGGCCTGATTGCGCGCCAGCATGGTGATGCTCACCTGCATGTAGCGCTGACGGCCGTTCTGGTTGTAGTTGGCCACGAAGGCCGGCGCCATCGGCTCGAAAATCGCCGCTTGCTTGCCGACCGGAGCAGTTTCCGCGGCAGCCGCAGGTTTGCTCTGGGCGCTGTGCATGAAGAACCACGTCGCCCCCACAGACGCGCCGATGGCCAGCAGCAACCCGAGCACGATCACAATGATCATCTTGAGTTTGCCTTTGGTTGCGGGGTCTTTTACTGCTGCTGCTTCGCTCTTCGCCATGCCAATAATCCGTCACTAATCGGGTTTTCACAGTCGCACGGCAAGGCAAGAGCAAGTGTTATGCCAGAAGTGTCGGAGGGGAATGGAGAGCGGTGGCAAAACAGACGAGGGAGCGGACAGGGCCGCTCCCTCGGGGGAGGATGAATCAGGCGTAGTAGTCGACGGCGCTGCTGCCGATCACGCTAGTGGTTTGAGCGGCGGCTTCAGCCACGGCCGCAGGCGTCAACTCTTCTTCCGACGAGTCCAGGCGACCGCCGGCGGCGCTGGTGCGACCACCCTGCTGCCCCTGTTGCGCCTGCTCCTGACCTTGCCCCTGCCAGCCACGGTTCTGGTCGGCAACGTTGACATCGACCTGCCCCATGCCTTGCTGCGTGAACATGTCACGCAGGCGATGCATCTGGCCGTCGAGCGCTTCGCGAACACTCGGGTGTGCGCTCATGAAGGTCACCTGGGTCTGCTGGTCCGGCACCATGTTCACCCGAATGTCCAGGCGACCCAGTTCGGCCGGCTGCAACTGGATATCAGCGGCCTTCAGGTTGTTGCTCGACAGGTACATGACGCGGTTGACCACTTCTTCGGTCCAGCCGCTCTGATGCATGGCGATCGGCTGGTTCACCGGCACCGCGTTGGCGGTTTTCGGTGTGGCCGCCTGAGTCAGCGCCGCCAGACGGTTGGCGAAATCATCCACGCGGGTATCGCTGGTGGCGGACTTCAGGTCTTTCAGGCCATCGTCGATCAGACCACTGAAGGCCTTTTCACCGCCCTGGCTGGTGCTGTCCTTGTCAGCCTGCACATCCAGCATGCTGGCCATGCCGGCGGCGAAGGTCTGAGCCGAGGTCAGCTCGCCATCAGCCTGGGCCTGGGCCGGCGTCGCCTTGGGCTGCGACTGGCTGGACGCGGAAATGTGACCGCTCTGCTCCATCGCCATACGCACGGCCGGCATCGAGTCGAGCGGATCGGCCTCGGGATCGAAATCACTGTCGGCGGCAGGCGCCGCCGTGGCGGCCGCCGGCAATGCAGCCACCGCTGGCGCCTGGGTTTCAGGCTTCACGGGTGTTTCAACGACTGGCGCCGCCACGACCGGCGGCGTGACGACCGGCTGCGCGACTTGCATCAGCGCCGGGTCCAGCGTCGGATCTACGACAGGCGTGGTGTCCGCGACCGGCGTGGCCGGTGTATCGGACGTATCGTCGCTGGCCACCGCGTCATCCGTTGCGGTCGACGAGGTTTTGTCGGCGGGCAAGGCATTGCCGCTATCGGCAACGGCCGGCTCGGGGGCGGCAGACTGATCCTTGCCGCTGTCCTTCTTGCTGACGCTGCCAGTGTCCTTGTCGCGTGCAGGTTTCACCGAGTTATCGGTCGCAACGGAAGGCTTGTTCTGTCCCTGATCGGCAAACACCTGAGCGAAGCTTGAAGCCTTGTCCCCGGGGCCTGCGGCCACCACTGACGGTTTGGCGGAGGCGGCTTGCGCCTTGGCCTGGGCGGCAGTCTGAATAAGAATGTTAGGGGTTGCAGGCATGGCACGGTCTCCGCTGCACTGGGATCGTAGGTACAGTTGAACGAGATGACTGCAAGTGCCGGGCCAGTTTCGTCCGGCGCCGAATAAAAACGCCGGACGGCTGGCTCAATGGGCGGGAGAGCGCTGTCGCTCGGCTTCATAGACGGGGCGCACATCCGCAAACTCGTTATGGATGTCGGCCACCAGCTTGATGATATCGGACGGGCTCTTGTCCCTGGCGTGCAGCTCCAGCTCCTGGCAAAGCTCAGCCAGACGGGTCGCCCCCATGTTGCTGCTGCTGCCTTTGAAGCTATGAGCCACCGACGACAAGGCGTCGGCATCCGCGGTCTTTTGCAATTCACGCAGGCGCGCTTCGGAATCTGCCAGGAACGTATCCAGCAACTCCGGATAGCCATCCTCCATGACTTCTTGCAACGCACTCAGTACGTCGCGATCTACACAGGCATCAGTCACTTGTTCACTCCTTGATCAAGAATGCGCGGATTATGCCAGAGCCTCCCAGAAAAACTCCACGCGAGCACTGCGACCATCGTCTGACCAGCTCGGATTCCTGCTCAGTTGCCGGATCAGGCTGACGCCACGCCCCGACAAACGGACACCGTCGAGTGGCCGCTCCATCACCCGGGCCACGTCAAAGCCTTTGCCACTGTCTTCCACCCGCACGATCAGACAACCACCCTCGCCCTCCGGACGGACCTGCAAGTGCACGCGCACATAGCCATCCTGCAAGGCATCCAGTCGAGCATTACGCTGCTCATAATAGCGGGCAAAGCCTGAAGCATCGCGTTTGAGACTGGAGTCCAGCCCCAACACCCCGTGCTCCAGCGCATTGGAGTAAAGCTCGGCGAGCACGCTGTACAACGCCCCGCTCTGCGTGCGCAAGCCATGCACCTCGAGCAGCAATTGCAGCAGGTAGGGTAACGGATTGAAGCGTTTCAGGGTGGAACCGCGAAATTCGAAGCTCACCGACCAGTCCAGCGGGCACGACTGACCGCTGTCGGAATACACCGGCGCCGACGGATTGACCTGCGCCATTTCCAGCAGGCTGACCTCGACCATGCTCACATCGTCCCGGGCTTCGCCGCGAAAATCCTGCAACGCCTGCTCGATCTCGGCAAACAGCCGATCCGGCTGGCGATTGTCGGCAAACACCCGCTGCAAGCGTTCGACGCCGAACAACTGATCATTGGCATCGCAGGTGTCGATCACGCCGTCGGACAACAGGAACACACGGTCACCCACCGCCATCGACAGCACTTCGGTTTGATCGTCGAAGGCCTGCGGGCTGAGCACACCCAGCGGCAAATGGCGCGCCGCAAGCGGCACCCGCTCGCCCGTGGCGATGCGATGCAGATAACCGTCGGGCATTCCGCCGTTCCAGATTTCCACGCTGCGGCGCTGAAAACTCAGGCAGAGCAGCGTCGCGCAGCAGAACATGTCCACCGGCAGGATGCGCTTGAGCTTGGCATTCATTTCCCGCAGGGTTTCGGCCAGGCCATAGCCCTTGGCCGTCATGCCGTAGAACACTTCCGCCAGGGGCATGGCACCGACCGCCGCCGGCAGACCATGCCCGGTGAAATCACCGAGCAACACATGCATGTCACCGGCCGGCGTGTAGGCCGCCAGCAGCAGATCGCCGTTGAACAGTGCGTAGGGTGATTGCAGATAGCGGATGTTCGGCGCACTCAGGCAACCGGAATGCGCGACCTTGTCGAATACGGCCTTGGCGACCCGCTGCTCGTTGAGCAGGTAGTCGTGGTGCCGGGCAATCAGGTCGCGCTGCTCAAGCACCGTGGCTTGCAGGCGGCGCAAGCGATCCATCGCCTTGATTTTGGCGGAGAGGATCACCTGGTTGTAAGGCTTCGCCAGAAAATCGTCACCGCCAGCCTCCAGGCATCGCACCAGGGCTTCGCTCTCGGTCAGCGACGTGAGGAAAATGATCGGCACCAGGTTTTCACCCGCCAGCACCTTGATCTGCCGCGCCGCCTCGAAGCCATCCATGACCGGCATCATGGCATCCATCAGCACCAGATGCGGCTGCTGAGCAGAAAACACCGCGACCGCTTCAGCCCCATTGGTAGCCGTCAGCACGACATGCCCCTGACGACGCACGATCGTCGACAACAGCAGCCGGTCGGCGGCGCTGTCTTCGGCGATCAGGATCGTCAGCGGTTCTTGCGGCTGCATGGCCGTCAACTGATGTCGAACAGTTTGTCGAAGTTGGAAATGGCGAGGATCTTGCGCACATCCGAATTGCTGTTGATCACTCGTACGTCCGAGTCGTCGCCACCGGCGTGATCGCGCAGCAGAAGCAGCATTCCCAGAGCCGAACTGTCGAGATAGGTGGCATCCTTGAGATCCACCACGATGGCGTCGGGCTTTTTATTGAGTCGCTCGTAGGACTCGCGAAACTCCTGATGGCGTCCGAAATCGAACCGGCCCTTGATCGAAATCGTCAGCTTTTGCCCATCCGGAGAGACTTCTGTAACGACTGACATGTACTGGCTTCCTTGTCATTGACGAACCTGTACAAGGTTTAGCACTTGCAAGGGTAAGGGGCAAGGCAGGAAGTCGCCGGAAACTGTCAGAGATCAACCCGTCAGTAGGCATCACGGCGCGGCAGGCGCTGGGACAACTCGTCCAGCAGCTTCTGCTCGCGCTTGTCTTCGGCGCGCTGGGCTTCGTCGCGGTAGCGTTGTACAAGTTTTCGCAGACCCTCGACCCGGGCAAACGCCTGCTGCCAGGCGTCACGCGCCTTGTCCAGATTGTTCTGGTGCCATTGCAGGCTTTGCCGCTGTTGATCGACCGCGGTGTCGAGTTGCGCCAGAAAGCCCTGAAAACCCAGCAGCCATTGCCCGGACACGCCCGTGCTGCCGCGCACGATCCATTGTTCGGAGTAATCCAGACGAAAGGCATGCAGGTCGGCGAGTTTGCTTTCGGCCACCTTCACCTGACCCTGGAAATACCCCAGGCGCTGCACGGCGGTTTTCTCGGCTTTTTCGGCCATTTCCACCACCGGCGCCAGACGCGCGGCTCGGCTCAGGGCCATGGCCGGTTACCCGCCGGCCGCAGGGGCGAAAATCGTTTCGAGGTACGCCTCGCTTTCACCCAGGCTGATGCTGTCGTTCAGGCCCTGACGCAAGTATCTGACCAGTTGCGGTTGCAGATTGATGGCCAGGTCCGTCTCACGATCACCGCCAGCAACATAGGCACCGACGCTGATCAGATCGCGACTCTGCTGATAGCGCGACCACAACTGCTTGAAGTACTGCGCACGGGTCATGTGCTCCGGCGATACCACCGCCGGCATCACCCGGCTGATCGACGCTTCGATATCGATGGCCGGGTAATGACCTTCCTCGGCCAGACGCCGGGACAACACGATGTGGCCGTCGAGCACGCCTCGCGCCGAGTCGGCAATCGGGTCCTGCTGATCATCGCCCTCGGACAATACGGTGTAGAAGGCAGTGATCGAACCCCCGCCCTTCTCCGCGTTACCGGCGCGCTCCACCAGTTTCGGCAGTTTGGCGAACACTGAAGGCGGGTAACCCTTGGTCGCCGGCGGCTCGCCGATGGCCAGGGCGATTTCCCGCTGGGCCTGGGCGAAACGGGTCAGGGAATCCATCAGCAACAGGACGTTCTTGCCCTTGTCGCGGAAATACTCGGCGATCCGCGTGCAGTACATCGCCGCGCGCAGACGCATCAGTGGCGCGTCGTCCGCAGGGGATGCAACCACCACCGAACGCTTGAGGCCTTCTTCACCGAGGATGTGCTCGATGAATTCTTTAACTTCTCGACCCCGCTCACCGATCAGGCCAACGACGATGATGTCAGCCTCGGTGAAGCGGGTCATCATGCCGAGCAAGACCGATTTACCGACGCCGGTACCGGCGAACAGGCCCAGACGCTGGCCGCGACCGACCGTCAACAAACCGTTGATGCAACGAATGCCGACGTCCAGCGGTTCGCTGATCGGGTCACGGTTGAGCGGGTTGATGGTCGGGCCGTCCATCGGCACCCAGTCTTCGGCCTTCATGCCGCCCTTGCCGTCCAGCGCACGTCCGGCGCCGTCCAGCACGCGACCGAGCATGCTCATGCCCATCGGCAAGCGACCGGTATCGGCCAGCGGCACCACACGGGCGCCCGGCGCAATACCGGCAACACTGCCAACAGGCATCAGGAAAACTTTGCTGCCAGAGAAACCCATGACTTCGGCTTCAACCTGCGACGGATGATAGCTGTCGTCGTTGATCACCATGCAGCGGGTGCCCATTGCAGCGCGCAAGCCTTCGGCCTCGAGCGTCAGGCCGACCATGCGCAGCAGGCGCCCTTCGAGAATCGGCGCACCGGGAATTTCGGCGGCTTCAGCGTAGGTGCTCAGGCGCTTGGCGAAACTGGTGCGTTCAAGGCGCATCGGGGGCGTCCGCGAGCGGCTCGTCGGTGACAGGCGCCGGCTTCGGCGTTTCCGGCAAGTCCAGACTCATGTCCGGCGCGGCCGGGTGCAGGGCTTGTTCGTGCAATTGATCGAACAGCTTGGCCATGATCTGGCTGACGCGGGTTTCGATGCTCGCATCGATCCGGCTGTGTTCGGTTTCGACCCGGCAACCGCCCGGCAGCAGCGATTCGTCCTCGACGATACGCCAGGTTTCCTCATGACGTTCGCGCAGGGCTTTGACCTGTTCGAAGTCCTGCGGATTGACGTACAGCCGCACATTGCCCACGCCCAGCGGCAACAGCTTGAGGGCGTCGCGCATGACGTGTTCGATCTGCGTCGAGTCGATGGCCAGTTCGCGCTGAATCACCTGTCTGGCGATGTGCTGCACGAGGTCGACCAGGGATTTTTCGATCTGGGTGTCTTGTTCGGCGATGGGTTCGAACAGGTTCGCCATCAACTGCTCAAGGCCGTTGACCTTGGCCGTCAGGACCACCTCGGCTTCCTGGCGCACCTTGAGGGTGGCGCTGTGGAAACCTTCTTTTTCGCCGATGGCGAAGCCCTCGTTGTAAGCCTCCTGACGGATGCTTTCGAGTTCTTCCAGGGTCAGTGGCTGGACTTCCTCCAGCGGCACTTCTTCCATTTCCGGCGGTTCGGGCTCCGGTTCCGGCTCGGGTTCCGGTGCCGGCGGATCGAAACTCGGGATCGCCCAGGTTTCGAAACCGCGGACGTCCCGGGCACGGATCAGGTCCGTTACATCGTCGTCGTTCTTGCCCATGGTGTTAGATCATTTCCTCGCCGCCCTTGCCACCGAGCACGATTTCTCCGGCTTCGGCCATACGGCGGGCGATGGTGAGGATTTCCTTCTGCGCGGTTTCCACGTCGCTGACGCGCACCGGGCCTTTGGCCTCGAGGTCGTCGCGCAGCAGTTCGGCAGCACGTTTGGACATGTTCTTGAAGATCTTTTCCTTGACGCCTTCGTCCGAACCCTTGAGGGCCAGCACCAGCACATCGGAGGACACTTCGCGCAACAGCGCCTGGATACCGCGGTCGTCGACATCGGCCAGGTTGTTGAACACGAACATGAGGTCTTCGATCTGACCGGACAGGTCTTCGTCGACTTCGCGGATCGAGTCCATGAGCTGGCCTTCGATCGAGCTGTCGAGAAAGTTCATGATGTCCGCCGCCCGCTTGATGCCACCCAGGGTGGTGCGCGAGGCATTCGAGTTGCCGGAGAACTGCTTCTCGAGGATCTGGTTCAATTCTTTCAGTGCCGCCGGCTGCACGGTGTTCAGCGACGAGACGCGCAGGATGATGTCCAGACGCACCTTGTGGTCGAAGTTGCCCAGCACTTCACCGGCCTGATCCGGATCGAGGTACGCGACCACGATCGCCTGGATCTGCGGGTGCTCGTAGCGGATCACGTCGGCAACGGCGCGCGGTTCCATCCATTTCAGGCTGTCGAGGCCACTGGTGTTGCCGCCCAGCAGAATGCGGTCGATCAGGCCGTTGGCCTTGTCTTCACCCAGGGCCTGGGTGAGCATTTTGCGCACGTAGTCGTCGGAGCCGACGCCCAGGCTGGTCTGGTCGCCGACGATGTCGACGAACTCGCTCATGACCTGCTCGACCTGCTCACGGTGGACGTTGCCCATCTGGGCCATGGCCACGCCGACTCGCTGAACCTCTTTGGGGCCCATGTGGCGCAGCACTTGTGCAGCATCGGTCGAACCCAGGGACAGCAGCAGAATCGCGGCTTTATCGACCCGGGACAGTTTGGCGACGGCGGCTCGGTTATCACTCATCTGCGTTAATCCACTCTTTCACGACCTGGGCCACACGACCCGGGTCTTCTGCCACCAGACTCTTGATTGCGTTCAACTGAGCGTCATAGCCTTCGCTCGGGCTCGGCAGCAGGATGCTGGTCGGGCCGCCGAGGCTGACACGATCGTTGGACAATTCACCGTCCAGACCGCCCATGCCACCCAGTTCCACGTCACCGCCCAGACCGGCCAGTTCCTTGCCTTTGCCGCCACCGGTGATGTTGTTGAGCACCGGACGCAGCACGCCGAACACCAGCACCAGGATGAACAACACACCCAGCACTTGTTTGACGATGTCCCAGAACCATGGCTGGGAGTAGAACGGAATGTCGGCAATCACTTCACCGCGCTCGGCGGAGAACGGCATGTTGATCACGCTGACGCTGTCGCCACGGCTGGCGTCGAAGCCGACCGCGTCCTGCACCAGGCGAGTGAAGCGCGCCAATTCGTCGGCGCTCCACGGCGCACGGGTGGTTTCGCCGTTGGCCGGGTTGATCTTGACCTGATCGTCCACCACCACCGACACCGACAGGCGATTCAGACGACCCTGCTGCTGCTTGGTGTGGCTGATGGAACGGTCGAGTTCGAAGTTCTTGGTGGATTGTTGACGCTTGTCTGCCGGGTACGGCGCGAGCATCGGCTGGCCGGTGGCCGGGTCCATGATCTGCTGACCGTTGGCATCAACCAGTGGCTGGCCCGGTTGCACCATGCTCGTCGAGGTTGCTGCACCGCCGGTGGTTTGTGGCGCCGAGGCTGGCGACGGCGGCTGGTTGCTCAGGGCACCCGGAACGCCTTGCGGGCCATTGCTGGCAGTACGCTGTTCGTTGACCGACTGTTCGCTGCGCAGCGCCGGCTGGTCCGGATTGAACTGTTCGGCGGTCGATTCGACGGCACTGAAGTCGACGTCGGCCGACACTTCAGCCTTGTAACGATCGTTGCCCAGTACCGGTTGCAGAATATTGTGCACACGCTGGGTGAGCATGCTTTCCATGCGGCGGCTGTAATCGAACTGCTTGCCGGCCATGGTCATTTCAGAGTTTTCCGCCTGATCCGACAGCAGGTTGCCCTTCTGGTCGACGACGGTGATCTGCGACTTGCTCAGCTCAGGGACGGAAGTGGCCACCAGATTGATGATGGCGACGACCTGACCCGGCTCCAGCGAACGACCGGAGTACAACTCGACCAGTACCGAAGCGCTTGGCTTGCGCTCGTCACGTACGAACACCGAGCTTTTCGGGATCGCCAGGTGAACGCGCGCGCCCTTGACGTTGTTCAGGCTGGAAATGGTGCGAGCCAGTTCGCCTTCGAGGCCGCGACGATAACGGGTCGCTTCCATGAACTGACTAGTACCCAGACCCTGTTCCTTGTCGAGAATCTCGAAACCGATATTGCCGTCGCTGGGAGTGACACCAGCGGCCGCGAGTTTGAGTCGCGCACGGGACAGGTCATCGGCCTTGACCAGCAAGGCGCCGGAATTCGGTTCAACGGTGTACGGAATATCGGCGGAGGCCAGAGTGTCCATGACCTGCTTGGCGTCCATACCGGCAAGGCTGCCGTACAGAGGCCGGTAGTCCGGTTGCTGCGACCACAGCACCACGGCAAAGCCAATCGCCACGCTCGCAGCCAGGCCGACCAACAGGCCCACCTGACGCAGCATGGTCATCTCGGAGAGGTTTTCCAGGAAGGACAGGCCGAACAGCGGCGGTTTGCCGTCTATCGGGGTGGCCTTGGCCGGAACGTTATCGGCGACTGCTTCTGCCATGACTCAATCTCGTCCTTAAACCGGCATCTGCATGATGTCTTGATAAGCCTGAACCAGTTTGTTGCGCACCTGGGTCAGAGCCTGGAACGACACGCTGGCCTTCTGCGAGGAAATCATCACGTCCGTCAAATCGACGCCGCTCTTGCCGATTTCGAACGCGTTGGCCAATTGGCTCGAAGCCTGTTGGGTATCGTTCACTTTGTTGATGGCCTGACCGAGCATGTCGGAAAAGCTGCTGCCCGCCACTTCAGGGACGGCGGCAGTCGATTTCGGCTTCGACATGGCGTCCATTTGCATGGCCTTCATGTCCGTCATCAACCGATTAATTTCAATACCTTGGCTCATGGTCTACTCTCTTGGGCGGCCCGCAATTTTTTGACACTCACTCGGCGGGTACTCAGGTGTTAGCAACAACGGTGCCAGCTCACGGGCACCGCTTCGAGAAATGCGTTTTCAAACGTTTGCGCCACCCGTCAGGTGGCGAACAGATACCCTTCGACGTCCATCCCGGCATCGCGCATTTGCGCCAGTTTGTAGCGCAACGTACGCGGGCTGATACCGAGTTTTTCGGCGGCTTCCTTGCGTCGTCCGCGCTCGGTGCGCAGGGTGTCGATGATCATCTGGAACTCACGACGACGCAGGTCATCGCCCAGCGCCCCGGCCGAATCCGCCTCGATGTCGACTTCACGAATGACTGGCGCAGTCGGCACTGCCACCGGCAACGGGGCGAACAGCGCAGGGCCCGAGAGGCAGAAATCCTGCGGCTGGATCAGGCCGCCCTGCTGCAGAATCAACGCCCGCTGGACCGCGTTGTCCAGCTCGCGCACGTTGCCCGGCCATGGATAACCGATCAGGCACGCCTGCGCCTCGGGCGAGAACTTCGCCATTGCATGCTTCATTTTATTGACGTGTTTGGCCAAAAGACGCTCGGCCAGCGGCAGGATATCGGCGGTCCGCTCACGCAGCGGACGCCAGGCCAACGGAAAAACCGACAGACGATAGTAGAGGTCTTCACGGAACCGCCCCGCCGCCACCTCGCCCGCCAGATCACGGTTGGTGGTCGCGACCACACGGATATCGAGGGTGATCGGCTTGCGCGCGCCGACCCGCTCCACCTCGCGCTCTTGCAGCACCCGCAGCAGCTTGGCCTGCAAGCCCAGAGGCATTTCGGAAATTTCATCGAGCAGAATGGTGCCGCCATCGGCCTGCTCGAACTTGCCGGCCTGCGCCGCGATGGCGCCGGTGAACGAACCCTTCTCGTGACCGAACAATGTCGCTTCGAGCATGTTGTCCGGGATCGCCGCGCAGTTGATCGCAATGAATGGCTGACGGGCACGATGGGACTGCTGGTGAATGTAGCGCGCCAGCACTTCCTTGCCGGTGCCGGACTCGCCGGAAATCAACACGGTGGAATCACTGCGCGCCACCCGCGCTGCCAGATCCAGCAACTGCGCACTGGCCGGCTCGACCGCGATCGGCCCTTCCGTGTCGGCTGTACCGAGATTGCCCAAGGCATGGCGCGCGACCAGATCCAGCAGTGCCTTGGGCTCGAAAGGCTTGACCAGATAATCCGCCGCGCCCTGGCGCATGGCATCGACCGCGCGCTCGACGGCGCCGTGGGCCGTCATCAGCAACACCGGCAATTGCGGTTGGCGGGCGCGCAGCAGGCCGAGCAACTGATGACCATCCATACCGGGCATGTTGACGTCGCTGACCACCAGACTGAACGCCTCGCACTCCACTGCCTTCAGCGCCTCCTCGGCCGAACCCACTGCGTGATAATCGTGGCCGGCCAGCAGCAACGTATCGGCCAGCGCCTCGCGCAATGAACGGTCATCCTCGACCAGCAGAACCTTGATGCCCATGACTTTCACTCAGCTCCCTGTACAGCGGAAAACATCGGCAGGACCACCTGCGCGCACGTGCCGCGCCCGACCCGCGAGCGCAGCTGCAATTGTCCCTGATGAGCACGGGCCACGGCCTTGACCACGGTCAGGCCCAGGCCGGTGCCGGTGACCTTGGTGGTGAAAAACGGCTCGCCCAGCCGCGCCAGCACCGCCGGTTCGATACCGCCACCGTTATCACTGACGCACAGGCGCAGGGTGTTGTCGCGGGTGTAGCAATGCACTTTCAGGCGCACGTCACCGCCACTGGCCTGAATCGCGTTTTCAATCAGATTGAGGATGGCTCCGACCAGCGTATCGCGATTGCACAGCAACTCACCGGCATGGCTGTCGCACTGCCAGCGAATTGGCAGATCCTGCACATGGGTCAGCGCGGCGGCCTGCAACGACTGCATCAGGGCATTGGGCGTGATGCGGTCGGTCAGCGGCAATTCACCGCGAGCGAACACCAGCATGTCGCGCACCTGATGCTCCAGCTCATGCAGACGTTCTTTGAGACGCCCGGCAAAACGTTGTTGAGTGGCGACCGGCAGCGCCTGCTCAGTCAAATGACTGGCATACAGCAGCGCGGCGGAAAGCGGCGTGCGAATCTGATGAGCCAGCGAGGCGACCATGCGCCCCAACGACGACAGCCGCTCGTGGCGTGCGAGCTGATCCTGCAAGTGACGGGTTTCAGTCAGGTCGTTGAGCAGCACCAATTGCCCGGGCTCCGCATCCAGCGAGCGGGTGGCAATCGACAGGCGCCGACCGTTTCTCAGGGAGATTTCATGACCGTCGTCTTCACGAGGCGCGAAGCAGCGTGCGATGACATGGCGCCACAGCTCGCCCTGGAGGGGTAAACCGAGCAGATCGATGGCGGCCGGATTGGCCTCGCACACGATGCCATGACCGTCGATGACGATGACGCCACCGGGCAACAGATCGAGGAGATTTTGCAGACGGTTGGCCAGACGTTCTTTTTCCGCCAGCTCCTGCATGCGCTGGGCGCTGACCACGGCCAACTCGCCCTTGAGCTCGGTGACCCGCGCTTCAAGCATGCTGTAGGAATCGGTCAATTGACTCGACATCTGGTTGAACAGCGCGAACGCCTGCTCAAGACCCTGCCGACTGGCCTGCTCTACGGACGGCAGTTGCCCCGAGGACTCGGGAACAGAAGACATCTGGGAGGCTTGGGGCATTGTGCTCTCTCGCTTGGCTGACCGTCAGTTAAACGGAACGTTGCGAGGGACGTAGCAATACCCGTGCCTAAAAAAAAACTGCTTATAAATGAAGCCGTTGAAAAACAGGCGTCAATCATCCGCCTGTTCATCACCTTCACGCCGGCTCATGCCGTACTTGCGCATCTTTTCCACCAGCGTGGTGCGGCGAATGCGCAGGCGTTCGGCAGCACGGGCCACGATGCCATTGGCATCATCCAGCGCCTGCTGGATCAGCCCCTGCTCCAGACCACCGAGGTAGTCCTTCAGATCCAGGCCTTCCGGCGGCAGCATGGCGTTGGCAGTGAAGTCAGGCGTGTGGCCGTTGATTGCCACGCGCTCTTCCAGATCACTACGCAGGCTGTCGACCATTTGCTCGTCTTCGTCGTCGACGTAGCGGAACTTCTTCGGCAGCTCGACCACACCGATCACCCCGTACGGATGCATGATCGCCATGCGCTCCACCAGGTTGGCCAGCTCGCGAACGTTGCCCGGCCAGCCATGGCGGCACAGGGACATGATGGCGGCGGAGTTGAAACGGATCGAACCGCGCTTCTCGTGCTCCATCCGCGAAATCAGTTCGTTCATCAACAGCGGAATGTCTTCGACGCGCTCACGCAGCGGCGCCATCTCGATCGGGAACACGTTCAGGCGATAGTAGAGGTCTTCGCGGAAGGTGCCGATCTCGATCATGCTTTCGAGATTCTTGTGGGTCGCGGCGATGATGCGCACGTCGACGCTCTGGGTCTTGTTGCTGCCCACGCGCTCGAAGGTGCGTTCCTGCAATACGCGCAGCAGCTTGACCTGCATCGGCAGCGGCATGTCGCCAATTTCATCGAGGAACAGCGTACCGCCATTGGCCAGCTCGAAGCGGCCGGCACGGCTGGTGATTGCACCGGTGAAGGCACCCTTCTCGTGGCCGAACAGCTCGCTTTCCAGCAGCTCTGCCGGGATCGCCCCGCAGTTGACGGGCACGAACGGCGCGTCACGACGCTTGGAATGGTAATGCAGGTTGCGCGCAACCACTTCCTTGCCGGTGCCGGACTCGCCGAGGATCAGCACGCTGGCGTCGGTGTCGGCCACCTGCTGCATCATCTGGCGCACATGCTGGATCGCCCGGCTGGTGCCGACGAGACTGCGGAACAGGTTGGGTTCGCGATGACGGCCGCGCTCGCGGGCCTGGTCGTACATTTCGCGATAGACCTGGGCACGGTGCAGGGAGTCCAGCAGTTTGCTGTAGCTCGGCGGCATTTCGAGGGTCGAAAGCACCCGGCGGCGCTGGTCTTCGGGCAAGTCCACCGAAGAATTATCGCCCATCAGCAAAACCGGAAGGAACTCATCCCAGGTTGAGAGTGTCTTTAACAGGCCCAAGAGCGCACCAGGAGCATTGACCGTCCCGATCAGTACGCAAATGACCTCACGACTAGACGACAAAGAGCCGACTGCCTGCTGCCAGTCATGGCTTCCGCAGGGTAAATTTTCTTCGCCAAGAAAATTTAAAATCACCGCCAGGTCGCGGCGGCGGACGCTATCGTCATCGATCAGCAGAATTTTGGTTTCACGCCACATGCAATAGCAACTTCCCTAGTCAACTCAATGCCCGAAACGAGGGGCAAGCGAGACGCTTGCAGGACACCTTGTGCCTGTAGACGCCTGAAATCTGAAAACAGCCACTAGTTAAGTCAAAAAACCGTGCACAGTCAAATTTATGGCGCACATGTCTGGATTAACTGAGGGTTAATTAACCAAACAGATGGTAAACCTTTGCCGCGCTCTGCGCTTGGGTGATCTGCGACATCTCGTCGACTATCGCCTGCCGCTCACCCATGGCGACCTCAAGAAGCTGCTTGTAGACATGCAGCAACTCCTCAAGATTGTCACGCAGTGCCACTTCATCCAGCGAAGCTTCACTCAAGACATCTTCCATGCAGGAACGGCAATCGAGATCCAATTGACCGATGGCCTCCCAGTTGCGCTCGGCCAGGGCACCGACCAACGCCTCTCGGGTTTCTTCGATTCGCTGCAATACAAGACTCATGGTGATCTCCTTAGAACTGAGGAGCGGGCGCAGGAGCGATCGCGTCCCAGCCTTCTTTTACCGTGCTCAGCAAGCCGGCGACCTCGTCCAGAATACGCGGGTCGCTGCTGATGTTCGCCTCGGCAAGACGCTTCATCATGTAGATATAAAGGCCATCCAGATCAGCCAGCGTGTCCGCGGACTTTTCCAGGTCCAGGCCCTCACGCAGACCACTGACGATCCCGATCGCCTTGCTGATCGACGTGCACTTGGCTGGAATATCCTTGCGCTCGATCGCACCCTTGGCCTGAGCGATGCGGTCCAGGCCGCCTTCCATCAGCATTTGCACCAGTCGGTGAGGGCTCGCTTCGGACGTCTGAGCGTGGGCGCCAACTTTCTGGTATTGCCGAAGGGCTAACATCGGATTCATGTTCTACCTCATTTGCCACAATGACTCGTATGAACAGTGTATCGCCTGCGAGTCGAAAAACTTTAGACCATAAGACAAAAACCCGGCACACGCTCGAAAGCGTAGCCGGGTTTTTGTCGCGCTTGCATGTTACTTCGCAGATTGCTGAGCGTTCAGCGAGCTGAAGAACGAAGTAATGTTGCTCGCCGTGGCCTTCATCTGCCCTACCAGCAAGTCCATGGCGTTGTACTTGGCAGTCAACGTCTTGGTCAGGTTGGCGACCCGCAGGTCCAGCGCCAGTTGCTGGTTGGTAAGGTTCCTGGTGTTGTTGTTCAGGATCGTCATGCGCTGATCAAGCAGACCCGTAGTGGTCTTGCCATCAGCCGATGGCTTGAGATACGGATCCACCGCCTTGCTCATGCGCGTCAACAGACCATTGGTGTCGTTGGTGCCGGTGAACATGTCCTGGACCTTGCCGGTCATGCCTGGCGTGGACATGACCTTGTTGAACGCAACGGTATCGAACGTCAGGTTACCGGTGAGCTTGTCGGTCATGACCCCCATCTGCGACAGATAGGCCATCGAGGTACCGGCCGTGGCGCTCGGAGCAGTCAACTGCGCACGAATGTCGGCAATCAGCGAACGCGGCAGGGAATCACCGGTGAACGCCGCCTGAACGGTCAGCTTGCCATTTTCGTCCGGCGTTGCCTTAGACAGCGTATCGATGGTGCTCTTCAGGGTGTTGTAGGCGTCGACGAAAGACTGAACGGACGTCTGCAAACCCTTGGTGTTGGCATCAACGGTTACCGTAACCGGTGTTCCGGCCGTAGCAGGAACAGTCAGCAGGTTCATCGTCAAACCGCTGATGGCGCCAGTGACCGTGTTGCTCTTGCTGCTTACCTGAAGACCGTCGATGGTCAGCTGCGCATCCTGTGCCAGGCCATTGACCGAGCCGGAGGCACCTGGTGCCGGGGTCGCCCCCATCGGCTGGGTACCATCGATCTCAAGACCGGCAATACCGCTGACTGTCAGATCAGAACCCGCACCCGTCTTGCTCGAACTGATCACCAGACGAGAAGATCCGGAGCTGTCGGTCACGATGTTCGCGGAAATACCATTGACAGCCTGAGCCGAGTTGATTGCATCGCGAGTGCTCTGCAAAGTCGCGTTCGCCGGGATCGCGACATTGTAATCAGTGCCATTCTGACTGATTTTCAGGGTACCACTCGGAATGGCACTGGCAGCACCACCGGCAAAGGATGCACTGGCTACTTTCGAGCCTGTGGCCAGTTTCTGCACAACTACGCTGTATGTACCCGATACTGCGGTGTTATCCGAAGTCACGCCCAGAACAGTCGGAGTCGCCGACGTGGCGGTGTAACCGGAAAACGCAGGGTTGGTCTTGCTGCCTAGGTTGGCCATCGCCGTCTGGAATGTCGTCAGCGCACTCTTCAGCGTACCGATACCGGAGATCTTCAGCGTGTTGGTTTTGGTCGTGGCATCGATCTGCGTCTGCTTCGGCGACTTGTCGGCATTGACCAGCGCAGTAACGATCGCACCAATGTCCAGGCCGGAGCCCAGGCCCGTACCCGGTAAAATTGGACTTGCCATGTGCATCTCCCTTGGGGTTGTTGCCAGTCTTTTGACCCTTGTCGGCGCCTAAAGAACTTCAAACACTATTCATGCCAGCTATCAGACTTTGGCGTCGAACAACACGTGACTCGCGTTGGCGAGGCTGTCTGCCAGCTTCAGCGCTTCTGCGGAGGGGATCTGTCGTACGACCTCGCCCGTCTCGCTTGCAATCACCTTGACGATGACTTTCCCGGAATGCTCGTCAATCGAGAATTCCAGATTGCGCTTGATCGACTGTACGAACTTTTCGATCTCCTGCACCGCCAGCTTCAATTTGCTTTCATCCGTTTCCTGACTGTCTTTCACGGCAGTAACGGCGTCAGCAGCCTGCGGCTTCGCTTCCGAGGGCTTGTCAGTGACAGTATTGGCTGGCTTGGGAGCCGGATAAGTCACGTTAAGCTTTACGCTCATGTCCATGCTCATCACCTCCTAACGTGAAAAAGCGAGAGAGCACGACAAGCGCACTCCCCCGCCAAAACTCATTCCGAAATTACTGAAGCAGCTTCAGTACAGCGGAAGGCAGTTGGTTGGCTTGAGCCAGAACAGAGGTCGAAGCCTGTTGCAGGGTTTGCTGCTTGGTCAGGTTAGCAGTCTCTGCGGCGAAGTCGGTATCTTGTACGCGACCTTGTGCAGCAGTGGTGTTCTCGGTGATGTTCTGCAAGTTCTGGATGGTGCTGGTCAGACGGTTTTGCGAAGCACCCAGAGCGGCGCGAGTGGCGTTGATGTTCGCAATTGCAGCGTCGATCGCGGTGATCGCGTTGTCGATGTTCGAAGCGGCGGCAGCCGAAGTAGCACCGGTCAGAACAACAGTACCGCTACCTACCGACAGGCTGACGGCGTCGAACTTGCCGCTCAGTACCAGGTCGATGTGGTTGGCGGAGCCAGTGTTGGCGCCAACTTGCAGGGTCACAGTACCAGCCGAACCGTCCAGCAGGTTTTTGCCGTTCAGGTTGGTAGCAGCCGAGATACGGGTGATTTCGTCAGACATCTGAGCGAATTCAGCGTTGGTTGCGGTCTGGTCAGCAGTGCCGTTGGTACCGTTACGAGCTTTAACAGCCAGTTCACGCATACGCTGCAGGATGTCGGTCGAAGCTTGCAGAGCGCCTTCAGCGGTCTGAGCAACGGAGATACCGTCGTTGGCGTTCTGGATCGCCTGAGTGTTACCACGGATCTGCGAGGACATACGGGTAGCGATTTGCAGGCCAGCAGCGTCGTCTTTAGCGCTGTTGATTTTCAGGCCGGAAGACAGGCGCTGCATCGAAGTCGACAGAGCGTCGGAGGCGCGGTTCAGGTTCTTCTGAACGTTCAACGACGTGGTGTTAGTGTTTACTGTTAAAGCCATGACGAATTCCTCGTTGGTTGGGTACTGCGGCTTCCGGCCCTGGCAACCGCCGGGTATGGCCTAGAGAACCTTCGTAATAGTTATCGTCGGGTTTGCAGGTTGCTTGAGGGCTTTTTTGAAAATTTTTGCCATCACCCTGCCACCCCCCTGAAAACAAAGACTTAGCAGCACTTTACCTGCGAAAAAATGACGCCATAAAACCGTCCGCCGCGCAAACCTGCGGGCCAGCGCTGTCGGCTTTCCTCAAGCCGCAGAACTTTCCAGCAACCGGATCAACTCGTACTCCATGAAGTCGGCAAGCCCGAGCCAGTCCTGACGCTCCTGGCAATCGAGCATTTGTGTGAGCAGGTGCGCCCACGACTGCTGGATATCCGGCGAGGCGGACACCAGCAACTGCTGCGCGCCCTCGAATACATCGACCATGTCCAGCGCCGCTTCGACATCACGCCCCAGGCGAAACAGGCCGGCACACCGCCGGCATTCGTCGACACAGCCTTGCAGCGCACTCATTGCACGAACTCCTGGTTGAAGCGCGTCCCGGCGATCAACGCACCTGCGCGACTACTGTTGAAGAACTCGACTTGGGGCTGGCTGGCGATGTAACGCTCCAGCACACACAGATAGCCGCGGAAATTGAGCTGCGTACTGACGCGCTCGCCGAAGCCGTCACGCACCCAGTGCCGTGCCTGGTTCACCGACGGCCCCAGATCACCATCACGCCAGCCGGCGTGGGTCTTGTTCATCGGAAACGCGAAGTCGGCACCGAACAGGGTGATCCGCGCCGCCCCCATCTTCACCGCCAGATCCACCGCCGGATGAATCACGCTGCCGCCCACATGCAGCAGCGCCCGTGGATGTTGCTCTCGCAACGCCGCATAGACCGGGCTGAGCGAATAGCCGCCGTAGCGCTTGCCCTTCCAGGCCCTCAATACCTCAGGGTCGCTCATGGGCAGATACACGAGCGGGATGCCGTCGGATTCTTCGAAAGGCAAATGCCGAAAGCTGATGCGCTGATCGATGCTCACCACATAGTCGGGCACGATCCCGTGCTCGCGCAGCGGTCGGTAAGCGGTATCCACGCAAATGAATAGCGGGCGCTCGTCGCGCTCACGGATCGCTGCGAGTCGCTCGAAATGCTGCTCAAGCGTCGGCCCGGTGCCGATCACGTAGACTTCCCGGCCGGCACAAGTACCGAACAATTGCGCCACATCATCGTCAGCCAGCAGCACCGGCAGGCAGTCCTGCAAACGCTGCAGAATGACGGGCGAATGCGGATCGAACTCACGATTGTTGAAACTCAGGTGCACCTCGCTGACCAGCCGATCACGAATCTTCGCGTTGAAGTCATCGGCCAGCAGCATTTCAGTCGGCAAGGCAAAAAACGGCGTGCAGATGTCCGTCAGGTCTCCGGCGTACAGAAGCTCTACCCGCGCCTCTTCCAGCCACTGCCGCTGATCGATCAGTTGCAACACCAGGGCGAACAGCGCGCCATTGAGAATGTGCACATACAGTCGCTCAAGCCCGGCGCGCTCCAGCAGTACCGCCGGTAAATCCCCGAGACCGGTGCCGTAGACGTGCAATTGCGGCTTGTCCGCCGGCAGGCTGGCGGCCTGGATCCGGGCTTCGTGGAGGCGGTCATGGCGACTGGTGAGCTGAATCCCGCCGATGCTCAGCGTCGAACCGAGCCCCTGCGTCAGCTCGGCTTCGATCGCCGAACTGTCTTCGTTCATCAACCGTGCGAACAGTGCCGGCCAGCGTCGCTCGATGACTTCAGCGTTGGCTTGGAAGAATTCGCTCATGGTGCCTCACGCTCCATTCAGGCAAAAAAATAGCGTTCAAGGTTAACCCTTGAACGCTATTTTTGTATCCGTCGTTTTTCGCCGCTTCAAGGACGATAGATAATCGCCGAACCCCACGACAGACCGACGCCGAAACCACTGATCGCAATGCGCTGCCAGTCGGAATCCAGCACGTGTTTTTCCAGCAGCAGCGGAACGCTGGACGACACGGTGTTACCGGTCTCGACCATGTCCTTGATGAACTTCTCCGGCTCGCCTTCGAAGCGTCGTGCCACGGCATCGACAATCGCCGCACTGCCCTGGTGAATGCAGAATGCATCGATGTCATCGGCCTTGAGGCCGGAATCGTCGAGCAACTCATGCAAGTGCGCCGGGACTTTCAGCAGCGCAAAGTTGAACACCTGACGACCGTTCATGAAGAACACGCCATCGGTGACTTTCAGGTGCGGCGCACCGGAACCGTCGGTGCCGAACTTGGCCTTGCCCAGCGCCCAGGCCGGATTTTCGCCCATCCACGTCGCGGTAGCGGCATCGCCGAACAGCATGGTGGTGTTGCGGTCTTCCGGGTCGACGATCTTCGAATACGGGTCGGCGGTGATCAGCAGACCGTTCTTCAGGCCGGCGGCTTCCATGAAGCCCTTGATCGCGTAGATCCCATAGACGTAACCGGAGCAACCCAGGGAAATATCGAACGCGGCGACGTTGGTCGGCAGGCCGAGCTTGTCCTGGACGATCGCAGCGGTGTGCGGCAAGCCTTCTTCGTCACCGTTCTGGGTGACGACGATCAGTGCATCGATGGATTCACGTTTCAGTTCAGGGTTGTTGGCAAACAGCGCATTGGCCGCTTCAACGCACAGATCGGAGGTTTCCTGTTCCGCGTCTTTACGTGGGAGGAAGGCCGAACCGATCTTGCCGAGGATGAATTCTTCATCCTTCTCGAATTTTGCACCTTGTGCGTAATTGTCCACGCCGGCTACAGGAACGTAGCTCGCAATGCTTTTTATGCCAATCATTACGGCTTCCCAATAATAAACAGCCCAATACCACCGCTCGCAAGGATTTCGAGGGGCGCCGACAAACAGAAAACGGCCGCCACAACGGGCAGCCACGGGGAGCGTAAAGGGCTATCACTGCAACCGATAACGGGCCAGGCGCCATCTCCCCGGTCAATACAATACAGTGAAGATGCGCGTTATGACTCGCAGGTCACGCTATTTTGCCGAATCGGTGCAGATCGGGTTATTCGACCAGTGACCAGTCCAGCGGCGTGCCGCGTTTGATCGGCGCGCGCGCGCGGCGGCCGAGGACGGCGTCGGTGTGCTTGGGCGGCAGACCGAGACCAGGACGAATGGCGCGCACGTTGGCCGCCGTGAAGGGTTCACCGGCCGCCATGTCGGCCGTGACGTACAGCGACCGACGGTAGACCAGAGACTTTTTCTCAGCCTCGGTCACGCCGTAATGCACCTGACCCATAGCCTGCCAGGCGCGCTCGGTTTCCAGCACCAGAGCGGCCATTTCCGCAGGCTCCAGCGAGAAACTGGCATCCACCCCGCCCGCCGCGCGGTCGAGGGTGAAGTGCTTTTCAACCACCGTCGCACCGAGTGCCACAGCCGCCACCGACACACCAACGCCCATCGAATGATCGGACAGCCCCACCTGACAACCGAACAACTCACGCAGATGCGGGATCGTGCGCACATTGCTGTTGAGCGGCGTTGCCGGGTAGGTGCTGGTGCACTTGAGCAGCACCAGATCCTTGCACCCGGCTTCACGGGCAGCGCGTACGGTTTCGTCGAGCTCGGCGATGCTGGCCATGCCGGTGGAAATGATCAGCGGCTTACCAGTCGCCGCCACACGGCGAATCAGTGGCAGATCCGTGTTTTCGAAACTGGCGATCTTGTAGGCCGGCACGTCGAGGCTTTCAAGAAAATCCACGGCGCTGTCATCGAACGGCGTCGAAAACGCCAGCATGCCCAGTTCTTTGGCCCGGGCAAAGATCGGTGCGTGCCATTCCCAGGGCGTGTGGGCCTTTTCGTACAGGTCGTAAAGGGACGTGCCGGCCCACAGACTGTTCGGATCCTTGATGAAGAATTCGCCTTCCGCCAGATCCAGCGTCATGGTTTCAGCGGTGTAGGTTTGCAGCTTCAAGGCATGGGCACCGGCCTTGGCCGCCGCCTCGACAATCTGCAAGGCGACGTCCAGCGACTGGTTATGGTTGCCGCTCATTTCGGCAATGATGAACGGCGGTGCGTCGGCACCGATCAGGCGATCGCCAATCTTGAAACTGTTCATGAACGGTGTTCCTTCAAATCCTTGGTGAACGCGCAGGCACTTTGGGTGAACCCGGCGTCACGAAATACATTCAATGAGGCCCGATTGGCCGGCAACACCTGTGCGCTGATTGCGGTCAATTGCGGCCAGTGCGCCGTGACGAACGCCTCGCCCCGCGTCAGTAGCGCCCTGCCCCAGCCGAGACCGAAACGCCCCTCCAGCAGATACAGCGAAACCTCGGCTTCAAAGCCGCGCAGATCGTAGCGCAACACACCGACAGGGCCGTCATCGGCCTCGGCGATCAACAACAGCCGTTGAGGATTGCGCAGACTGGCGCTCAACCAGTTCAGATGCTGCGACCACTCGATCGCGCCACTCTTCACCGACCAGCGCTGCACAGCGTCGGCGTTGCGTCCGTCGAACAACACCTGCGCATCGTCCAGCGTCGCGCCCCGCAGCGTGAGCACCGCGCCGGCCAGTGCCGCCGCAACCCGCAGCGCGCCGCGCCCGTCGACCAGTTGCCGCGAACGCTCGGCCAGGCTCTGGCGCAGATAAAAGTTGCCCACGACAAAACCGACGGCATCACGCAGTTGTTCGACGCTGACCTGCTCCCGCGCGCCCATGAACACATGCGCCCCGGCCGCGGCCATCACCTCGCCGTTGGCCTGCTGGTTGTTCGACACCGCGATGCAGATGGTCGGCAGGCCCATGGCCGCGCGTTCCCAACTGGTGCCACCGCCAGCGCCGATGAACAGGTCGGCCTCGGTCATGCGCCGATGAAAATCGCTGACGAAACTGTGCAGGCGCCAGTTCGGCCGGCTTGCGGCCAGTGCCTGCATCTGCGCCCATGCCGGGTTGTCGGCACCGGCGACGAAGTCCACTTCAAGCCCGGAAAAATCCGCCAGCGCCAGCATCGCGTGGTGGGTCTGGCGGGCAGCGTCGAAGCCGCCGAAGTTCACCAGCACCCGTCGCGCCACGGGTTTGATCTCGATGACCGGGCCGCTGAACTCTTCGCGCAACATGGCAAAGCGCGGACCAAGCAGCGTTCGGCAACCTGCCGGCAGCAGTGGCTGATAGTTTTCGCTGAGACCGGAGAGGTTCTGATTGAGCAGCAGATCCACGCTGTAACGGCGGGTCGCCAGATCGTCGACGGCGGCGATCCGTGGTGCGAAGCGACGGGCCGCGGTCTGCCAGTGATGATCGAGGCCGTAGTGGTCGGCGATGATCCAGTCGAATTCGGCCTGACCTTCCAGTTGCGTCGCCAGTGCATCGATATCCGCCTGCCACGGCAGCATCGACTCGATGGCCTGTTCCGGGTCTTCACCGGCGTAGCGATCCGGCAAGGCGAACGTCTCGAAGCCTTCGCCCTGCAACGCATCGAGCCGATGGCCCGGCAAGCGACGACAGGCAAACGCGACGTGACTGCCCTGGGCGCGCAACACCCGTGCCAGCGTCAGGCAACGGGCGATATGGCCGCTACCGATGGTGGGCGAGGCGTCGGCACGGATCAGTACTCTCATTGCAGCTCTCCGCCGGCCTTGAGTGCGGCGTAGAGGTATTCGGCGCGCTTCCAGTCTTCAGCGGTGTCGATGTCCTGCACCAGATGCCGGGGCAGGATCACCGGCAGGCTAACCGGCGAATACAGAATCTCGCCACGCAGCCAGGCCTCGCTGCGCCCCCAGTAGAACTGGCCGGCATCCTGAAAGGCAGCCGGCAGATCCTGCGAACGGGTGTTGCGAAACTCGGGGTACAACGCCGTCAGCGCGCCCTGCCCGTCAAGGGTCAAGGCACGCTGCACCGGAAAGCCGAAATCAGTGACCGAAAAGGCAAAGGACTTGTCGGGATGCTTTTCCAACAACTCAAGTCCCTGACGCAGGAACCGCGCCTGCAACAACGGCGCCGTGGCGTACACGCAGCAGGCGTAATCGAAGGCCGGCAGTTGCTGCAAGGCATGCACGATCACCGCAGCCGTGCCGGTGAAATCATCGGCCAGCTCCGCCGGACGCAAGAACGGCACCTGTGCACCATGGGCCTGCGCCAGTTCGGCGATCTCTTCGTCATCGGTGCTGACCACCACCTGGTCGAACAATCCCGAATCCAGCGCTGTGCGAATCGAACGGGCAATCATCGGCACACCGTCGAACGGTTTGAGGTTCTTGCGCGGAATGCGTTTGCTTCCGCCGCGGGCCGGGATGATTGCGACGTTGCTCAAGGGCGTTTTTCCAGCAGGAACCAGGTGACGTCGTCCAGCGGGAATTGCGGATCACGGTGATAACCAAAGCCGTAATCCAGCAGTTGCAGATCGGGATAGCGATCGAGCATTTCCCCGGCGAAATCGCGCTTGAACAACTTGCCGCTGTTGCCGCGATAGGACACTTCCACCGGCGACGGATTGTAGTACTCGGCGATCAGGATGTAGCGCTGGCTCAGCTCGTACAATTGCGTATAGGCGGTCGGCAACAGCTCCGGGGCCAGATGAATCAGCACGCCTTTGCTGAGCGTCAGGTCGTAGCGGCGCTCGCGGGGGAAATCGAACAGCGAGCCGTGCCAGATGTTCGCAATCTCCAGCGCACGCGCCTGGGCACAGGCGCTGGCATTGATCTCGACGCCGAACAACTCACAGCGCGGCAACAGCTGACGCAGCGCCTGCAAATTGTTGCCGGCGTTGGTGCCCAGCTCCAGCAGGCTGTCGATCCGTCCAGCCCGGGTCAGCGCTTTGGCGAACAACGCCAGATTGGCCGCCACCAGCGGTTGCCCGACGTTGCGGTCGACGTACTGGTTGCCGAACTCGCCCTGCCAGAATTGTTCCTGCTCGCTCAGATCACGCATTGCCGTTTTCCATCCACCGCCGCAGCGGCACTTATTCAGTCAATCGACGCAATTGCTCGACCACGTAATCCTGCTGCTGATCGCTCAGCAACGGAAACAGCGGCAGGCTGATCGCTTCGGCGTAATAACGCTCGGCCTCGGGAAAGTCTCCCTCGGCGAAACCCAGTTCACGATAGTACGGCTGCAGATGCACCGGAATGTAGTGCAGGTTCACGCCGATGCCGGCCGCGCGCAAGCCTTCGAACACCTGACGGTGGCTGAGGTTGATGCGCTCGGTCTGCAAGCGCACCACGTACAGGTGCCAGGCCGATTCGGCGTCCGGCTGGATGCTCGGCACGGTGACCGGCAAATACGCCAGCAAGCGGTCGTATCGCGCGGCCAGTTCCCGACGACGGGCGATGAAATCGTCCAGCTTGCTCAGCTGTGACAAGCCCAGCGCAGCTTGCAGATCGGTGATCCGATAATTGAAACCCAGCTCGACCTGTTGGTAATACCACGGCCCGTGACTGGGCTCGGTCATCTGCTGTGGATCGCGGGTCATGCCGTGGCTGCGCAGGCGTTGCAGACGCTCGGCCAGCTCCGGGCGACTGGTCAGCACCATGCCGCCTTCGCCGCTGGTGATGATCTTCACCGGATGGAAACTGAACACGGTCATCGCCGCGAACTCACCGCAACCCACCGGGCGCCCGGCGTAGCTTGCGCCGACGGCGTGAGAAGCGTCTTCGATCACGGTGAAGTTGTAGCGTTCGGCCAGTTCGGCGATTCGCCGCATGTCGCAGCTCTGCCCGGAAAACGCCACCGCCACCAGCACTTTGGGCAAGCTGCCGTCGCGCTCGGCGGCTTCGAGTTTGCCGGCCAGCACCTCGGCATCGAGGTTCCAGGTCAGCGGATCGATGTCCACGAAGTCAACGTCGGCGCCGCAGTAACGGCCGCAGTTGGCCGACGCGAGAAAGGTGTTCGGCGTGGTCCACAGGCGGTCGCCCGCTCCCAGCCCCGCCGCCAGGCAGGCAATGTGCAGCGCTGCCGTGGCGTTACACACCGCGACCGCGAAATCGGCCTGGCAACGCTCGGCCATTGCCTGTTCGAAGCGCTCGATGGTCGGCCCCTGGGTCAACCAGTCGGACTGCAACACCTCGACGACCGCGTCGATGTCCGTCTGGTCGAGGCTTTGCCGACCGTAGGGAATCATACCGACAGCTTCGCGTGCAGGTCGGCGATCTGCCCCACCGAGAGGAAATGCGGGTTGGTGTCGGAGCGGTATTCGAAATCTTCACCGACCGGCACGCCACGCTCGCCGAGTTTGTCTTCGGCGAAATCCACATCGACGCTGGTGAAACGAATCGACGGCTGGATGGTGTAGTGATCGGCGAACTCCAGGGTCATCCGCGCATCGTCCAACGGCACCATCAGTTCGTGCAGCTTCTCGCCCGGACGGATGCCGACGTTCTTGTGCGGCAGATGCTCGGCCATGCCGCGAGCCAGATCGACCACACGGATCGACGGGATCTTCGGCACAAACACTTCACCACCGTGCATCCGCGCAAAGCTGTCGAGGACGAACTGTACGCCGTGATCGAGGGTGATCCAGAAACGGGTCATGCGCTCGTCGGTGATCGGCAGCTCTGTCGCGCCATCGGCAATCAGCTTGCTGAAAAACGGCACCACTGACCCGCGCGAGCCCGCCACGTTGCCGTAGCGAACCACGGCAAAACGCGTCTGTTGCTCACCGGCAATGTTGTTGGCGGCGACGAACAATTTGTCCGACAGCAACTTGGTGGCGCCGTACAGGTTGATCGGGCTCGCCGCCTTGTCGGTGGACAGCGCGACGACTTTCTTCACGCCGTTGTCGATGGCGGCGGCGATGATGTTCTCCGCGCCATTGACGTTGGTGCGAATGCACTCGGTCGGGTTGTATTCCGCCGCCGGCACCTGTTTCAACGCCGCGGCGTGCACCACGTAATCGATGCCGCGCATGGCCTGGCGCAGACGCTCGGCGTCGCGCACGTCACCGAGGAAGTAACGCATGCACGGCGCGTTGAACGTCTGCTGCATCTCGTACTGTTTGAGTTCATCCCGGGAGAACACCACCACCCGCTTGGGCTGGTATTGCTCGAGCAGGCGCGCAATGAACTTGCGCCCGAACGAGCCGGTGCCACCGGAGATGAAAATCGATTTACCGTTGAACATGTCTAGAGTCCTGTTTCCTGTGCCCCAAGGCGTCAGCCGAGCCACTGCGCCCAGTTCACCGCAGCACGCTCGTTCAGAGCAAAGTCTTTGCCGTTCAGGATCAGGTTCGGGTTGCCGGCCGGGTCCTGAGCGAAGACGGAGGACCATTTTTCAGCCAGTGCTTCCAGCGCCTGTGGCGCTTGTGGCAATTGCCCGCCATGAAGCACCTGGACCAGCGGCGTCCACACAGTGAGGTAACCGGCCTGACCGGACTTCAGGCACAGGTCGACATCGCTGAAACCGTCGCCGAAGCTTTCGGTGTCCAGACCGCCCAGGGCGTCGAACAACTCTTTGTTCACCATCAGGCACACGCCCGATACGGCCGAGTAGTTCTGATCAACCTGCAGACGGTGCATGTAACCTTCGGCGTCGTGCTTCTCGCCAATGAAGGCCGAACCGACGGTGCCTTCCTTGCCGAGAATCAGACCGGCCTGGGAAATTTTCCCATCGCGATCGACCAGTTTCGGCCCGACGATACCGACTTCAGGACGCTGAGCATGGTTGAGCAAGGACTCGATCCAGTTCGGGTTGACCACCTCACTGTCGGCCGCCATCAGCACCAGGTATTCACCCTGCGCCTCTTGGCTGGCAGCGTTGCACAGGGCCGCATCGCCAAGCGGCTGATCGGCGTGCAGAACGCGGACCTTGGCGTGGTTCAAGGTGCCCAGCCAGTCGTTGACGGCCGCCGACTGATTCGGTCGGGCTGCGAGCAACACTTCATAGCGGGTGTAGCGGGTTCTCAGCAGCACACCGTCCAGGCAGCGTTGCAGGGCCGGCAGATCATCGCTGGCCGGCAGGATGATCGACACCAGTGGCTGTTCGGCATGGCGATAATCGATCTGATAGGTGCCCGGTTCCTTCGAGGTGATCTTGGCCTTGTAGCCACGATTGCCCAGGTGACGCAGCAGGGCCTGACGCTCGTCGGCGTTTTCTTCCAGGACCGAACTGCGAGTGATCAGCAGCGGCTCGTCGAGGTGCGCCAGACCGCCCAGGCCACCCTGTTCGATGATGCGCAGCAGCAGATCGAATTCCAGCGCCTTGCTGAAGTCCGCCTGATAACCGCCCGCCTCGATCAGCACCTCGCGACGGATCAGCCAGTGCCGCGCCATCAGCGCCGGCAGGCTTTGCAGCAGGTCGAGGTTGAAGCCCGGACGGAACACATCCACCAGGGCGCCTTCGGCGTTGCGCTGGATTTCATCGGTGGCCACCGCGCGGCAACCTTCGGCCGACGCCAGTTCCAGACCGGCGCGCAGCAGACCGCCAGCGGTGAACTCGTCGCCCGCTTCGGCCAGCAGCAGCCAGTCGCACGGCGACTGACGAACACTCTGGTTCAGCTTGTCGACGAAGTTGCCGGACGAGACCCGCACAAAGTGCAGGGTGTTCTGCGCGGTGGTCGCCGCCGGCGGTTCGCCCGTGGTGAACACCACCACTTTGAACGCCTTGCTGTGACCTTCGAGCAAGCTGTCCAGGGTGACCTGCAACTTGTCGATGTCGTTATCCAGGTCGAGCAGGAAAATGCCGAACTGCGGACCACCGCCATTGGCTGCCAGGTCGCGGGCAATCGCCCCGGCCTGTTCGTCATCGGGCTGACGCGCATCGAGCCATTTGAGCAACCGGCCGGTGCGCATTTTGCTGAATGTCGCCTGATTGCCTTCCAGCGATGCCGCTTCCAGACGCGCATTCCACTCACGCAGTTTTTCGGCGTCCTCGTCTTCACCCAGCAATTGCAACTGCGCCACCAGACGCTTGATCACGGTGCGGTTGAACACGTTGCTGTCGTGGGCTTGCCACAAACGGTCCACCACGCTTTCCGGCGTGTCGTTGTTGCGGGCCAGCATCAGGTTCTCCTGACGGGCCCAGATGCCCTCCAGCCCTTGCAACTGAATGCGCCCGGCCGGCATGGCGTGCAACAGAAACTCGAAGTGGGTCAGTTGATCGAAAAACGCCTGATTGTAGAACGGCATTTCGACGTACTGTTTCGGGCCGAAGCGGCGCTGCGGGCCGGCCTCGATGTTGGTCCACGCCGATTCCAGAATCAGCTCGGCGGTCAGTGCGCGACCGGTGCGCAGGCTGTCGGCCAGCGCCTCGAAACTCTTCAGGACAAAGGCTTTGCCTTGCTCCGGGCTTTCATGCCGGACTTGCGTCGGCAGGCCGGCCAGAAACTCGGCAAAGGCCTCGCGCTCGGCGACGGACTTGGCGTCGGTGTACGCCAGCGAGTGGAAAATCTCGGTGCTGTGGTCGGAGTGCTGATAGTTGATTTCACGCACAACGTAAGGGATCGGCAGAATCCGTGCCTTGCCCCGCGCCAGCATGTAGTACGTGTGACCGACTTCCTGCCACTGGAAGATCGTGTCTTCGGGCATCGCCTTGTACCAGTCGCGCATGATGTCGGAGCGCTGCACCGCGTAGAACGGTGGCAGGTACTGGTACATGTAATCCACCAGGCGATCCTGGGCCAGATCGGCCGAGTAGTCCTCGCAGACTTTCTTGTCACGACGGTAGTAACTGACGCCGTTGGCCAGTGCCAGGTACATCATGCTGTAGCCGTGGCACATGCTGTAATCGGGGTTGGCGTCCATGAAGGCAACGGCTTCGTGCAAGGCATCGTGCACCAGGAAGTCATCGTCGGCGGCGAACACCATGTAAGGGGTCTGCAACTGCTCGATACCGTAGGCCAGTTTGGCGCGAATGCCCCAATAGCCGAACTGCGGCAGGTGCTGATAATCCACGTTGGCAAATTGCCCGGCCACACCCGGCAATGCCTCGGCGGACGAGTCCAGCACCAGAATCCTGCACGGCAGGGTGCTGTAGAAACGCACGGCCCTGCGCAGAAACGCCGGGCGTTCGTGAGATATCAGCACAACGGTCAACTGTTCGTTGAGTGCCAAACCGTGTCCAGAACTGTTCTTGCCTTGCATATATTCCCCACAAGCGGCGAGTCGCCGAAAACTCTACGTTGTTTGTCGATTAACGTACGCGGCGCAGATAACCATCCGGCGCGACTGTGATCAGCAACTTGCTGTGTATGGCCTGATCGATTTCGAAATCACGGTTCTCTTCCAGGTACGCCCACACGGCGGTTTTCGGGTTGTCACCCTTGCCCCACGGACGATCCGGGAACGCGTCTTCCGGCATATCTTCGACCACGGTGTCCATGACCACGCAGTAGCTGCCCACCGAAACCATCGGTGCGTACAGGCGCAGCTCTTCGAGGACGTGCTCGTGGGTGTGGTTGGAGTCCAGCACCACCAGCACTTTCTTGCCCTGCACGCGTTCACGCACCTGGTCGACAATCGCGGTGTCGATGCTCGAACCCTGGATCATGCTGATCCGCTTGAACATCGGGTGCGACTCGATGGCTTCGCGGTTGTGCTGGCGGATATCGATGTCGACACCCAGCACTTCGCCGTGGCCGATCAGTTCCAGGATCGAGGCGTAGAACACCAGCGAACCGCCGTGGGCAATACCGGTTTCAACGATCACGTCCGGACGCAGGTTCCAGATGATTTCCTGCATGGCGACCATGTCCTGCGGGAACTGAATGATCGGCCGGCCCATCCAGCTGAAGTTGTAGGTGTATTTGTGTTTGGCAGTGGTGGCTACCCAGTCCAGGGACTCGGTTTGCAGTGCCTTGTCTTCCTGCAGGCCTTCGATGTTGGCTTTTACTTCTTCGCGAAACTGCTCATGTGGATTCATTGCAACTCTCCAAAAATTCGGGAAACGGCTTACTTGAACACCTTGGCGTCCGGGTAAGGCACCGTGTTGTTCTTGATGATCCTGGCGGGATTGCCCACCACGACCGAAAAATCCGGGACATCTTTCGTCACCACGGCACCGGCGCCGATGGTCACCCAGCGACCGATGCGCAGGCGCGGCAGGATCGTGGCGTTGGTACCGATGAAGGTGCCGTCACCGATCTCCACGCAGCCGGCGATACAGACGCCGGGCGCCATGAACACCGAGTGGCCGATCCGTCCCTCATGCCCCACGACACTGCCGGCACTGATGCTGGTGTTGTCGCCGAGCTCGACCTCGGCCTGCATCAACACGCCTTCCTGCAGGTAACTGCCCTGCCCCATGCGAATCATGCTCAGGTCGATGCCGGGGTGGATGAACTGACCCAGTCGCGCCCCAGCCTCGACCAACTGGCAGGTGGTTTCGTAGCGTAAACGGGTACTGCCGGTGATCAGATTGACGAAGCGCACGTCCGGCCCATTGAGCTCGGCCACCCGCTCCGAACCGCCGACCACCGGCACGCCATAAAACAGCGTGCCGTGCTTGCGCGGATCGTTATCGAGAAACGCAAACTCGATGTTCGGTGTGCTGCGCTTGACGGCCTGCAGCATGCGCACCGCTTCCGGGTTGGCGGCGCCCAACAGATACATCTTCACGGTGCTTTCCTGCTGGCCAGCAAGTCGAGCACCACTTGCACCACGCGCTGCTGATCGGCGTCAGTCATTTCGTGATAACTCGGCAGGTTGAAGGCACGCTCGGGCAACGCGAACGCCAGCGGGGTGTCGACCACGTATTCGCTGAACATCGGCAGCGACGACAGCGGCCAGAAAAACACCCGGGCGTCGATATCCGCCGCCTGGAAAGCCGCAATCAACTGATCGCGATGGATGCCGGTGTCGGCATCGAACACCACGGTCGGCATCCAGTAACCATTGCGCCCATGGGCCGGTTCCGGATTGAGCGATACGCCCGGCACACCTTCAAGCGCCTGCGCATAGTTGGCGAAAATCGCCCGCTTGCGCTCGATCAACTCTTCGATGCGCTCGACCTGAGCGCAGCCGACCGCCGCCTGCAGGTTGCTCATCTTGTATTTGAAGCCGACGAATTCCGGCCAGAACTGCTTGGTGCTGCCCGCGACCCGGCCATGGTTGGACAGGGTCAGCACGCGCTCGTACAAGGCCTTGTCCGAGGTGACGAACATGCCGCCTTCGCCGGTGGTCATGGTCTTGGTGCCGTGGAACGAAAAGGCGCCGAAGGCACCGAGCGAACCCGCTGCCTTGCCACGCCATTGCGAGCCGATGGCTTCAGCCGCGTCCTCGATCACGGGAATGCCGAACTCCTTGCCGATGGCCAGCAAGGCATCCATGTCGCAAAGATTGCCGTAGAGGTGAACCGCCAGAATGGCTTTGGTGCGCGGGCTGATCGCGTTTCTGACCTGTTGCGGATCCAGGCACCAGCTATCGGCCAGCACATCGACAAACACCGGGGTCGCCCCCAGGTAAGTGATCGGCGCTGCCGAAGCGATCCAGTTGGTATTGGCCAGGATCACTTCATCGCCGGCGCCGACACCCAATGCCGCCATGCCCATGTGCAAGGCCCCGGTGCAACTGGAGGTGGCGATTGCATAGGTCGCACCCAGATGCTCGGCGAAGCCGTGCTCGAAGCGGGTCAGGTATTCGTAGCAGCGTGCGCCCCAGCCGTTCTGCACGGCATCCAGGGCATATTGCGCTTCGAGTTCGCCGACGCTCGGTTTGGTGTAGTGGATTCTGCTCATTGAATGCTCAACTCCGGAACGGCGACGACAAAGCGTGCACCCCATGTTTTGGCTTCGGCCAGTTGTTGCGTCACTTCGCTCAACAGGTTCCAGGGCAGAACCAGAATGTAGTCCGGCCGCTCTTGCGCAATGCGCTCGGGCGCCACGATCGGAATGCGGCTGCCCGGCAGGAATTTGCCCTGTTTGTGCGGGTTGGCATCGGCGACCCAGGCCAGCAGATCCGGTTTGACCCCGGCGTAGTTGAGCAAGGTGTTGCCCTTGGCGGCAGCGCCGTAGCCGACCACACGCTTGCCATCGGCCTTGGCCTGCAACAGGAAACGCAACAGATTGTGCTTGATGCGTTCGGCGGCCGGCGCCAGCGTCGCGTAGTACTCGGTGGTTTTCACCCCGGCGTCGAGTTCGGCCTGCAACTGCTGTTGCACGGCCGGCTGCACGGCACGGCGTTCGCCGTCCTTGCGCTGGACGAACACCCGCAGCGATCCGCCATGGGTGGTCAGCTGGCTGACGTCGAACACTTCCAGACCGTTGCGCTCGCACAGTGTTTTAACGGCGGTCAGGGACAGGTAGGAATAGTGTTCGTGGTACAGCGTGTCGAACTGCGCGCCCGCCATCAGCGTCAGCAGTTGCGGGAATTCGAACGTGGCAACTCCGGTCGGCTTCAGTAGCGCGGCGAAACCACCAAGGAAGTCGTTGATGTCCGGCACGTGGGCCAGCACGTTGTTGGCAGCCATCAGGTCGGCGCCCCAGCCTTCGCTTTTCAACTGTGCTGCGGTGTCGCGACCGAAGAACAGTTCACGAATCTCCAGGCCTTTTTCCCGCGCTGCCTGCGCGGTGCTGCGAGTCGGCTCGACGCCCAGGCACTGGATACCGCGACCGGCTACGTACTGCAGCAGGTAACCGTCGTTGGCGGCGACTTCCACCACGCGGCTGTCAGCCGTCAGGCCAAAGCGCTCGACCATCTCGGCCACATAGCGTTCGGCATGGGCCAGCCAGGTGCTGGAGAACGAACTGAAGTAGGCGTACTCGGCATCGAACAGGCTGTCGGCGCTGGTGTAATCCTCGGTCTGCACCAGCCAGCATTGCTGGCACACGGCGACCTTCAAGGGCACCCATTGTTCGGCCTGTTCCAGCCGATCGGCGTGCACGTAGGCGTTGGACGGTGGCGAGGTGCCGAGGTCGATCAGCGGCAGACTCAGCGGTGCGGCGCACCCACGGCAGTTCATAGACGCACTCCAGCAAAGTGTTGATCGAGCGCGGGATGGCTGGAATCACGCGCTGACAAATTATTGACAGGCAACGGCCAGGCAATCGCCAGCCGTGGATCGTTCACCGACAGGCCGGCCTCGTGCTCCGGCGCGTAATCGGCGCTGTGCAGGTAAAGCAGCTCGGCATCCTCGGTGAGGGTCTGGAAGCCATGGGCGAAGCCGGCCGGAATCAACAGGCTGCGACCGTCGCCGGCCTTCAGGTGCTCGGCGTGCCAGTGCAGGAAGGTTTCGGAGTCCGGGCGCAGGTCCACCGCCACGTCCCACACTTCACCGCGCAGGCAGGTGATCAACTTGGCTTCCGGCGCGTTGGCGTTCTGGTAATGCAAACCGCGCACACTGCCCTTTTCGCGAGTGCAGGAGTGGTTGATCTGGCGGATGTGAAACTCGGCGCCGAACGCACTCAGGCTGCCCTCGCAGAACAGCCGGGCGAAGTGCCCGCGCTGATCTTCGAAGCGCTTGTGCTGGACGCTGAACAACCCGGCCAGCGGCAACTGTTTCAAGGAAAACTCGCTCACAGCGCGCCCCGGTACAGGTTCAGTTGACCGAGAGTGACGGTGCGCATGTCGTCGCCGTTCTGCCACGCCAGGTGCCAGTCGAGGGTCTGGGTCAGGCATTGCTGCAGCGACCAGCGCGGTTGCCAGCCAAGGACCTGACGGGCGCGGCTGCTGTCCAGACGCAGCAGACCGGCTTCGTGCAGTTCGCTCGGTTCGATGCGCAGACCACGGGCCTGTGGCCAGCGATTGGCGAGCAGTTCGACCACTTCGCCGACGCTGCACATGTCCGTTTCGCCCGGGCCGAAGTTCCACGCCCCGGCGTATTCCGGGCCCTCTTCGTAGAGCCCGGCGGCCAGTTGCAGGTAGCCGGCCAGCGGCTCCAGCGCGTGTTGCCACGGGCGCACGGCTTGCGGGTAACGCAGGGTCACCGGCTCGTCGGCCGACCAGGCTTTCAGTACGTCGGGAATCAGGCGCTCAGGGGCGAAGTCACCGCCACCCAGCACGTTGCCGGCTCGCGCGGTGGCCAGGGCCAGACCGTGTTCGGCGTACTTGTCGGCCGGGAAGAACGACGCGGCATAAGACTGCGCCAACAACTCGCAGCAAGCCTTGCTGCTGCTGTAAGGGTCGTGTCCACCGAGGGCTTCGTCCTCGCGGTAGGGCCACAGCCATTCCTTGTTGGCGTAGACCTTGTCGGTGGTCACCAACACACAGGCCCGCACACAACCGACCTGACGAATCGCTTCGAGCAGGTTCAGGGTGCCCATGACGTTGCTGGAATACGTGCCGAGCGGATCGCGATAACCTTCGCGCACCAGCGGCTGGGCCGCCAGGTGCAGGACGATCTCAGGCTCGGTGTCGGCGATGATCTCGAGCAAGGCGCCGAGGTCACGCAGGTCGCCACGCTGGTCGTTGATGCCTTCGTGCACCCGCGCCAGTTCGAACAGGCTCGGTTCGGTCGACGGGTCGAGGGAAAAACCGCTGACTTGCGCGCCGAGGCTTTGCAGCCACAGGGTCAGCCAGCTGCCCTTGAAACCGGTGTGACCGGTGACCAGAACCCGCTTGCCGCGCCAGAATTCCGGACTCAGTCCCATTGCTTCCATGGGGCCTCCCCGGTCTGCCACAGCGCTTCGAGGTGATTCTTGTCGCGCAGGGTATCCATCGGTTGCCAGAAACCGTCGTGCTGATAAGCCATCAGCTCGCCACGCTCGGCCAGGCCATCCAGCGGACCGGACTCCCACGACGTCTCGTCGCCTTCGATCAGCGGCAGGACTTTCGGCGACAACACAAAGAATCCGCCATTGATCCAGCCACCGTCGCCACGGGGTTTTTCAGTGAACCCCAGTACGCGATCGCCTTCACGGTTCAGCGCGCCGTAACGTCCCGGCGGCTGTACGGCGGTGACGGTCGCCAACTTGCCGTGGGTCAGGTGGAAATCCACCAACGAGCTGATGTTCAGGTCCGAGACACCGTCGCCATAGGTGAAGCAGAAGGCTTTTTCGTTTTCCAGATAGCGTGCGGCGCGGCGCAGACGGCCACCGGTCATGGTTTCCTCACCGGTGTCGATCAGCGTCACGCGCCACGGCTCGCTGTAGTTCTGGTGAACGTCCATGCGGTTTTCACGCATGTCGAACGTCACGTCGGAGGTGTGCAGGAAGTAGTTGGCGAAGAAGTCCTTGATCGCGTAGCCCTTGTAGCCAAGGCAAATCACGAAGTCATGAATTCCGTGTGCGGAATACTGTTTCATGATGTGCCAGAGAATTGGCTTGCCGCCGATTTCGATCATCGGTTTGGGCTTGAGGTGCGACTCTTCACTGATGCGAGTGCCCAGGCCACCCGCCAAAATAACTGCCTTCATGGTCTCCCCTCTCGTTCGTCACAGGGCTGCGCGCGGCTTTATGAGCTTTGCGGCCTTCTGGCTAAACCTTTCTGCCGGTCCGGGCGCAGGTGCAATGACCGCGAGCGCTCGTTTTATGGCGATTTGAGGGGGACTTGCAGGAAACGCGCCAGCTCCGCCGACGCTGCGTCGATGGGGACACGGGCATGAAAAAAGGGATGAGTCCGTTGCCGGACCCATCCCTTTCATCGAGCGGTTTCAGTGAATCGACCGGATCAACCGAACAGGGCAAACCCGTCGGCAGCGGCTGGCAGGCTGTAGGCCTGGCCGTCCGCGGTCTGGATGTGCTCGATGTTGTTGAAGCCCGCATACCAGCCTGCCAGTTTCACACCACTGGTCGGCGCACCGACGCTGCCGTCATTGGCGCTGTGCAAATAGGCATCGTCGCCGATACGGGTCACGTTCAACTGGCTGGCATTGGCAATGGTGTTCAGGATCAGGGTGTCGTTCAGGCTGGTGCCGCCGTCCTGAATCACCACCAGACCGGAGGTGTTCACCACGTAAGTGTCATCACCTTCACCGCCATTGGCGAAACCACCGGAGGCCTGCTGGCCGGCCAGATTGAGAATCAACCGGTCGTCACCCTCGCCACCGAACAACGAGTAGGCGCTGCCCTTGCCGGTCAATACGTCGTCGCCAATACCGCCGATGGCGCTGCCGTTGAACACTGTCACGGTGTCATTGCCGTCCTCACCGAATGCATTGGTACCCAGATCATTTTCGGCACTGACAATCACATCGTCGCCCGCCCCGCCATACAACTGATCGGCCTGCGCATTATCGGCCACACCTTCGAGGCTGAACGGTCCGATGTCGGACACCAGGCCGCCGTAGATAACGTCGTTGCCGTCACCGCCATTGATCAGATCGCTGCCGCGCCCGCCTTCCAGGTAGTTGTCCGCTTCGTTGCCGGTCAAGGTGTCGTCGAAATGGCTGCCCATCACGCCTTCGACATTGGTCAGCGTATCGCCCTGCGCATCACCACCCAGGTTGATGCCGGTCTGCAGATTGATCTCTACCGCCGAGGCGCTGGTGAGGTACCAGACATTATCGATGCCATCGCGGCCATCGATTGCATCACCGCCACCACCACCGATGAACGTTTCGTTGCCGGCCGAACCGATGAAGTCATCAAAATACTGACTGCCCTCGATCAATTCGATGCTGGTGTATTCAGGCATCGGGTCCCAGGGCTTGTAGGCGGCACCGCTCAGGTCGATCGCCATCGGCATGGTGGCGTATTTGAAACTGAGCAGATCTTGCCCTTGCCCGCCATCCAGGCCGAAATACCAGGGCATGCCGGTCGCGTAAAAGGTGTCGCTGAAGTCACTGCCACGGATGATCTCGATGTTCTGGAACGTATCGCCGTCAGCGATCCCCGAAAACTCCCGGGTTGCCCAGTTCAGCGTCATGGCCACCGTGCTGTCGCCGTAGCTGAGCACATCGATACCGTCGCCACCGTCGAAGGAGTCACCCTTGGCACCGCCAAACAGCACGTCGTTGCCACTGCCGCCGACGATCGTGTTCCAGGTGTCGTTGCCGTAGCCGGTGAAGTCGCCGGTCCCGGTGTACGTGAGGTTTTCAACGAACGGATCCAGGTGCATCACAGACAGCGTGGTGTACACCTGATCGGTGCCGCCCATGAAGCCCTCGACTTCTTCGATGGTCACACCGGTGCTGTTGATGATGTACACATCGTTCCAATCGCCACCGGCCAGGGTCACGCCACCGATGTTGGCGGTGAACTGATCCGCATTGTTGGTGCCAATGATCTTTTCGACATTGCGAAAGGTGTCGCCCACTGCATTGATACCACTGCCGATCTCGATGGTGACCGGCCCCGCGGTCTGGAAATAGCTCACCGTGTCGTAGCCATCGGAACCGTCAATGATCATCGACCCTTCGGAGCGATAGATCAGATCATCGAACTTCGAACCTTCAATGGCTTCGATACCGGTGAAGGTATCTCCGTAGGCAATGGTCAACCAGTCATAGTTGCTCCAGTCCCCGACTCTCACCCCTTCGAGACTGTCGCTGTAGCTGACGGTATCGAAACCCTCGCCACCCACGAAGTGATCCGCCCCGTCGCCGCCCCACAGCCAGTCGTTGCCGGCACCGCCGATGATTTCGTTGTCGGTGTCACTGCCGTAGGCCTTGAAATCACCCGTACCGGTGAAGGTCAGTTTCTCGATGAAGGGGTCCATCTTGATGGTGTTGAGACTGGTGCGAAGTTCGTCGTAACCGCCGTAGCTTTCTTCGATGATGGTCACGCCTTCGCTGCCGACGATGTACACATCGTCACCCCAGCTACCGTCCAGCGTCACACCGGCAACGTTGCCGGTGAAGGTGTCGTTGAAAGATGTACCGATGACTTTCTCGACATTGAGCAAGGTATCGCGCTTGCCCTCGGCGCCGGTGACAGTCCACGCGTCATTGCCGATCTCGACATTGACTGCCGAAGACAGCACGCGATAGTCCGCCGTATCAAACCCCTCGCCCCCATCCAGCACGTCCGATCCGCCACTGCCGATCAACTGGTCATCCGACTCCAGTCCATAGAGTTCGTCATTACCATCGGTGCCCATCAGGTAATCCACATCACTCGTTCCATTTACTACTGACATTTGCTTCTTCCTTGCGTTGTTGTTGAGGCTGGAAACCTGCAATCCCGGGCACCGCTCGCCCCCTCTGCGTCAATCGTCCGAGACCGGCTATCAAGGGGTATCGACAGAGGATTGTGGCGGCTTGAGGTGCCGGGCAAAAAAAGTATCCGAGTTGATACAAATACGAATTTCGAGGTGAAAAAAAGGCGACTGCAAAAGTCGCCTGTTTTTTGGGGGGGTAGCGTCCGTGGACCGATCAGTCCGCCAGCCAGCCGTTTTCCCAGTAACGCAGGTTGTCGCCGCGCAAGACGTAGTCGCGCAACACGACCTCGCGCAACTCGTCGCCCATGCGGTAGCTGGCGTCCGGATCGGCCAGGTGCATGCGGATCGCCTGCAGCCACTCATCCGTGGTGTTGGTCTTGATCCGGGTGCACGGCAGGTAACCGCGATAGGCCTCGGTGTCGGTGCAGATCACCGGATAACCGCAGGCGCCGTACTCCAACAGACGCAGGTTGCTCTTGCAGTCGTTGAAGATGTGGAACTCCAGCGGTGCCAGCGCCAGATCCAGATTGAGGCTGGCCAGTTTCGCCGGGTACACATCGAGGCCGATCACGCCATGGAACTCATGCATGTACGGACGCAGATCGTCCGGGCACATGCCGAAAAACACCCAGTCGACTTCGTTGGCCAATTCGCGCACCACATCGGCGATCACCGCCAGGTCGCCGTGGTGGCTGGTGCCACCGCCCCAGCCGACCCGAGGTTTTTTCGAGGTACGGCGCTGGCTGCGCAAATCGCTCCACATGTTTTTGGCCAGCATGTTCGGGACCACGCGGATGTCGCTGTGCATGCTCGACAGTGCGTTACCCAACGGCGCCGTGGACACCACGACCCGGTCACACATGCCGATCGCACGCCGGACCAGTTTTTCCATCTCGTCCTTGTTCGGCATGTTGCGGATGTGCGCATTGCGATGGGGAACGTCGATCACGTAGTCATCGAGCTCGTAGATCCGCCGGGCACTCGAGTACTTCTGCAGGCTTGGAATTTCGTTGATCGGTGCTTCGGCATAACGTCCCTGCAGAATGATCACGTCAGGGGACTGGCGCTCGACTTCGATGATGGTCGGCAGGTTGTAATGAATCCGTCCCAGTGCCCTGCCCGCTGCTTCCAGCTCGATCAGGGGCTGAGTCACACGGTAGTGACCGATCGCCGATGCGTTGACCGGCAACGCCAGGATCTTGGGCAATTGCGGCTGCGAAAACGGACTCCAGCCGGTACGCAGGCCCGGGTCGAGACTGAAGCTCGAGCCCCCAAGACCGTTCAGCGACAGGTTGGCGTTGTAGGCCGGATCCCGTGCGACGATCGGCAACCAGCGCTTGTAGAACACTTCCCGCTCCAGGCCGAGCGCTGCCTCCTCGCCCTCCTTCGGGGCTTGCGCCGGTTGCGCACCCAACGCCAGCTGCGCGTAAGGCGTCCACACCACCAGGTAACCTTCCTGGCCGACTCGCAGGCACAGATCCACTTCGTTGAGCGACTGCGCCAGCGCCTGCTCATCGAGCCCGTTGACGGCATCGAACACAGCCTTGCGCACCATCAGGCAATCACTGCCGACGGCGCTCAGGTCGTGAGCGACCAATAGCCGGTACATGTAACCCGTCGCCTGCAACGACTCGCCGTAAAACGGTACACCGGCCGGCCCTTGCAGGCCGAGGATCAAGCCGGCGTGCAAGACTCGCCCGTCCGGGTTGAACAGTTTGGCCCCCACCACACCGACTTCGGGGCGCTGGGCGTGATTGAGCATTTCCGCCAGCCAGTCGCCATGGGTGATCACGGCGTAAGGGTTGAGCAGCAAGACGTATTCGCCCCGCGCCTGGCTCACCGCGAGATTGCGCACGGCGGCCATGTTGTCTTGCTGCGGGCAATCGAGGACACGAATCCGCTCGCTGCCCAATTGCGCCATGCCGTCAAACCAGGTCTGCGCCTCGACGCCCTGACTGCCGTTGTCGACCAGCAGCAACTCGTACTCGGCGTAGGCGGTCTTCTCCAGCAGGCTCTCGACACAGCGCTGCACGGCGGCCGTCTGATCCTTGCTGACAATGACGATCGACACCAACGGTTGCCGGCCATGGTGGTAATCCACGCGGTTCAGCAGCGCCGAGGCGCCGTTGCGGATTTCGTGGGCAATGCCCAGACGGTCAAGGTGCGCCGAGATCAACTGCGAATTGCCGTCAGCCATTTGCGGTTCCGACAGCCACTTGGCGAGGTCGAATGCCGACTCCAGCAGCACTTCGGAAATATGGCCAATGACCTGCGTGCCGTCGTTCTCGACCATGCGCCACAACACATCGTGGGGCGCCAGCTCGCCAAACGCGGAATCGAAACCGCCGAGTGCCAGGAACCGTTCGCGCTCGAACGCCAGGGCCCGGCCCACATAGGGGTAGCTGCGCATCAGGTCCAGGTTGAAGTCCGGCTTGAACACCGGCTCGGTCGACTCGCCCTCGCTCAAACCACCTTCATCGCTGTAAAGGCAGGTAACGGTTCGCGAGAGCGCAATGCGCTCGGCCATCACCAGCAGCGCCGGCACCACCAGACGATCACCGGCACGCAGCAGGTAGAACCAGTCGGCACCTTCCAGCTGCGGCAAGAGTTCGTTGATCTGCTGTTGCCAGTCCTCCTGCAACGGCATGCGCAAGACGCGCTCTTCGAGCTGCGTCTCGGTGCAGGAGGCGGACAACACAAGGGTCAACTCGGGCAGGTATTCCTGTGCGTCGAGCGATTGCAGGGTGAGATCCAGCGCCGAGCGACTGCCCTGCTCGTCAATGATCAGCGGCACGATTTTCGGCACGCGCGGCCATGCCGCGAGCGTATCCGGCAGCAGTTCGCGCTGGCCTTCGGTCAGGTTGCGGCATGCCAGCCACTGCGCATACAACTCGGCAAAACTGACACTGGAAACGCCGACATGCCAATCCTGGGTGGTCTGTTTGGTGCCCAGCGTCCGGCTCAGCGGCAACTCTTCCCAGACTCGCGGCGTTTCCTGCGCCTTGGTGATCGGCACATAACGCACCCAGCCCGGTGCCGGGGCCGATTCGCCACTGCGCGCCTTGAGCATCTGCGACAACCACTGGCGTTCGGTGTACGCAGCATCGCGCATTGCCTGTTGGCCACTCAAGCGCTCGGCGTACAGGCGCTCGACGCTCAGGACGTGATTCGAAACCACCAGGTTGCCGCGACGCAACAGGCAGACGTACAACGCAAAATCCAGGGTCGCGACAAAGCAGGTTTCGGGAGTGGTCAAGGCCGGGAGAAGCTCCAGCACATCGGCCCGGCGAAACAGTGCATTGCTGAAACCGCCGAGAATGTTGACCGGGAAATTCTCGAAAATCGCCAGCAGGTCATCCCCCTTGAACAGTCCGCACACCGGCGACAACGGGGTATTTTCCAGGCGTGAAGGCAACGGGCGGTCGTCGGCATCCCAGAACAGACGCTGGGCGAGCACCAGATTGACGTCCTGCTGATCGATGAGAACCTGTGCCTGGCGCTCGATGCACGTGCCGAACAATTGGTCGTCATCACACAGAAACTTGATGAACTCGCCCTGCGCCTGCTCAAGGCACGCATGCAGATTGCCGACCAGCCCGAGCGTGCGCGCATTGCGCACGTAGCGCACGGCCACGCCGGAACTCTCGATCACCGAGGCGACGGTGGTTTCAATCTCGTTGCCGCGACTGTCGTCGCAGACAATGACTTCAAGATTGCCATAGCCCTGGCTCACCGCACTGAGCAATGCCCGTTCGAAGAAACGTGGATTGAAGGCAGGAATGACCAGGCTGACGAGAGGAAGTGGATTCACGGCGGGCTCACAGGCGGTGCGAGCCCGCTCAGAAAAGCGAGCCCTTGAAACCGCTAAAGACATTGACTATTGAAGGGACAGGGCAGAACGGGCGCCAGCGCGCCCGGCTACCGTCAGATCTTGTTGAACAGACCCAGCTGGCTGATTTTGCTGAATGCCAGTTGCGAGGCCTGCAGCATGGTCTGCTGCAAGGTCAGGCGGGTCATCACTTCGGCAGGATCCGAATCACGGATCGAACCCTGAGTGGTGGTATTCGCCTGAGTCAGGCTCTGGTTGGTGGTGTTCTGGTCATCCAGCGACTGTCCGCGAGCACCGATCGAAGTCACCGCCGAACCAATCTGATTGGCCGCGCTGTCGATGTTGCCCAGCGCCGACTCCATGGCACCCTGGAATTTCTGCTTGGCCACAGGATTTCCGTCGATCGGCGCATTCAGTGCCGTGACCATCTGGCCCAGGGTGTCGAGCACGTTCTGGGTCTGGTGGTTGTTGGACTGGATCGAGAACTGATCACCCGCACCCGGCGTACCGCCAAACGTGAAGGTCACACCCGCTGCCGTGGCGTTGGCGCCGACCATGGTGCCCGACGACACTGGCTTGCTGTCAGCTGTCACTGGCGCTGCATACAGGTCGAAGTTGGTGGCGCTGGTGAACTTCAGGATCGCACCGCCGCCCGACGGGAATGCCGCGTCGTAGGCCGCCTGGTTGGTCACGCCGGAGCCGGTGATGACCGCAGTCGACGCATTACCCGCGCTGCGCGAGGTGGTGAACGAGTCAGGCGTGGCCGCCAGCTGAAAGCTGTGGCCGGCAATGACCGCATCCGGGTTGGTGTCACCAGGCTTGAGGTTGATGTTCAACTTCAGATCGACGCCACGGAAGCTGACGGTCTGGTTGGCGCCGTTGCTGTTGGTGATCGCGCCGTTCTGGCTGGCTTCGGTCGTCACGTCGTTGCCCAGGGCATCGGTGATTTTCAACTGAGTGCTGCTGATGAAATCCACGGTGTACGGCTGACCGGCCGCGAACTTGGCGTTGTACGTCGCGGCGGTGCCAACGATACCGTTGGTCAGCACCACGCGGCCATCATCGGGGGTTGGCGCGGTCATGCTGGTCGTGGTGCGGCTGGTGTTGATGGTCTGCTGGAACGCATCCCAGCCAGTGGTATTGGAGGCCACCGAAAGACCGTCGCCAATGCCCAGGTTGATCTGGGTCTGGTCACCATTGTAGGTGTAAGTGCCATCGGCATTTTGCGAGTACGGCGCGGTATCGGTCTTGGAACCGGAAAACAGGTAATTGCCGTTGGCGTCCTTGGAGTTCATCAGGCCCAGCACTTGTTGCTGGATCTGGCTCAACTCGGCGGCGTAGGCCTTGCGGTCAGTATCAGTGGCGATGCCGTTGTTGGCGGCCAGGCCGATTTCCTTGGCGCGCTGCAAGGCCGTAGTGATGGAGTTCAACGTGGACTCCTGCACGGTCAGCGCACTCTTGGTGGTATCGATGTTGCCCTGATACTGCTCGAGCATCGAGGCCTGCTGACCCAGCTTGAGCAGACGCCCGGCGCCGATCGGATCGTCGGCAGCGGTGTTGATGCGCTGCAGGCTGCTCGCCTCGTTGGCGGTCGCGACAGTCTTGCTGTAGTTGCGCTGATATTGAGCAGCTTGTGTCGCGTAATACTGGGCGGTGGAAATGCGCATGAATTACGGCTCCTTAAAGACTGTTGATCAGCGTTGCGAAGGTTTCCTGCGCAGCCTTGATGATTTGCGAAGAGGCGGTGTAGTACTGCTGATACTTGACCAGGTTGCCGGTTTCTTCGTCCAGGTTGACCTGGGACAGCGAATCGCGCGCACCCTGTGCCTGATCCAGAATCACCGTGGTGGCGGCGCTGTCGGACTTGCTCTGAGCAGCCTTGGTACCGACGTTGGTCACCAGCTTGTTGTAGGCGTCAGTCAGGCTGATGCCCTTGCTCGCCGTGCCGGTATCCACGGTCTGTTTGGTCTGCAAGCCAACCAGCGCCTGCGCGTTGCGGTTGTCCGAAGAAGCCGCGCCGGTCAGGTTGATCGTGAAGGTTTCGCCTGGCTTCGGCGTCGCGCCCACGGTGGTCTGCACGGTAAAGGTTTTCTGCACGTTCGGCGTGACCGAGGTATCCATCACCGGAGCACCGGTGGAATCGACCATGCCGATCTTCAGGTTCAGGGTGTTGGCCTGCCCCGGCACGATGGTGCCGGAACCGATGGTGTTGCCCTTGGCATCGACCATGTTGTACGACTGGCTGCCGCTGGCGACCGCACCCATGACCAGTTTGACCGGCGTCGAGTACTTGAGCGCATTCTGCAGCTCGGCCTGGGAGGCCGGGTTGGTGATGTCGAGGGTGTCGATCAGCGTCGGCTGCGTGTAGGTGCCGGAATTGTTGGCACTGGCCACACCGGTCAACGGTGCTGCCGCCGCGATTTTCTTCGGATCGGTGAGCACGGTCTGGATGGTGCTGCCGGCGTTACGGGTCGGGGTCACCTTGAAGGTGTCGCCGGCGCTCAACGCACCGCCATTGAGGGCCAGGGTGAAGCCGTCGATCACTGGCGGTGGCGTGGTCGTGGTGCTGAACGAACCCATGTCGGTACCGTCCGAGCGCTTGACCGAGTAGTTGGTCGCGCTGGTGAAGGTGACCTGGTAGTCGCTGGTGGTCAGCTTGCCGGTGTCCTTGATGGTGACATCAAGGTTGCCGGAACCTGCACTGTTGGTCGACTGGGCAATGCTGCGCTGGCTGATCAGTGCGGCACTGTTGATGTCGTTGAAAATGGCCGCGCCGAAGTCACCGTTCTTGTCGATACCCTGGGCTTGCTGGCGATTCATCTGGTCGGCAATGACCAGTGCTACACGGCCCAGCTCGTTGAGCGAAGGGTTGAGCACTTCATTGCGATAGGTCAGCAGACCACCGATTTCACCGCCGCTCATCACCGAGGTGATGTCGAGGGTGCTTGAGCCGCGATCCATCTGGATGCCCATGCGCGACGGGTCGTCCTTGCTCGGCACGGTGCTCAGGGTGTTGGTGGTGTTGCCGATGACCAGTGGCTGACCGCTGCCGACGTAGACGTCGAAACTGCTGCCGCGCTCGACGACTTGCGCACCGGTCAACTCGGAGAGCTGACGCACGGCTTCGTTACGGCTGTCGAGCAGATCGTTCGGCTGGCCGCCGCTGGTGGAAACCTCACCGATCTTCTGGTTCAGGTTGGCAATCGCGGTGGCCAGCTTGTTCACCTGGGACGTCATGTCCGACAGGTTGCCGTTGATCGTGGTGTTCTGATCGTTCAGCTGTTTGGCCAGCGCGTTGAAGCGGCTGGTCAGGGCCTGCGCACCGGTCAGTACCGACTGACGGGAAGTGTCGTCGGTCGCCGAGGTCGCTACACCCTGCATCGAGGTGAAGAATTTCTGCAGCACACCGGTCAGGCCCGTGTTGGTGTCGGACAGCGAGGCGTCCAGCGCGGTCGCCTGGGCACCGTACGCGGCCGCTTCGCTGTTGAGCGAGGTGGCGGTGTGCAGTTGTGTTTCGAGGTAAGAGTTGTACACCCGGCGCACGTCGGCCAGGGTCGTGCCCGTGCCGATGAAGACGTTGCCGAACTGCTGCGAGGACTTGGTGCCCTGCACGGTTTGCTGGCGTGAATAACCGGCGGTGTCGACGTTGGCAATGTTGTTACCTGTCACAGCCAGAGAGGACGAACTCGCGGCCAACCCCGACATCCCGATATTGAGCAAACTCATGATTCAAACCTTACCTTGTGTTTATAAAGGCGTTGTTGAAACGCCGGCCGCAGCGTAGTTCTGATTTACCGTCATCTGCCTGGCAATCTGCGAAATCTTGCTTGCGTAGTTCGGGTCGGTTGCGTAACCGGCCTTTTGCAACTCGCGTACAAACTGTTCTGGGTTATCGGCCGACTTCAGCACATCTTGATAGCGATTATTGCTCTGCAGCAAAGTCACCAGATCGTGGAAGCTGTCCTTGTACGAGGCGTAGGAACGGAACTCCGCCGTCTCCTTGACCATCTGCCCGTTGCGGAACTCGCTGGTGATCGCACGGGCCGAATCGCCCTGCCAGTTGCTGCTGGCCTTGATGCCGAACAGGTTGTGACTGCTGGTGCCGTCCTGGGCGCGCATGACCGACTTGCCATAGCCGGTTTCGAGCGCGGCCTGAGCCACCAGGTAACGCGGATCGACACCGATGCGCGCGGCCGCTTCCTTGGCCATCGGCAGCATGGTGCTGACGAATTCGTCGGCGTTGCTGAATGCCTTCTTCGCCGGCGCCAGCGGAATCTGTGCCATGGCGCGACCGTAAATCTGCATCTGCCCGCCAGAGGCCTTGTCCGCCTCGGCGCGGGCCAGCCAGTCGCCGTTGTACAGCGGACCGGAACCGGTGGCAGCGGCCGTCGTGGCGCGTTGCGGCAATTGAGTGGCCGCCGTCGGCGTGGCCGAAGGCACCAGACCGGCGAGCAAACGATCAGCCAGTTTCGGCGGCAGTGCCAGGCGACGCTGGTTGATCATTTCCATGTCGTTGCGATGGGTCAGCTGGGTGTTCGGCGCATGCACCGAACGCGAGGCCCACAACGGACGTTCGCCATTGAGGCGCGACAGCGGACCGTTGGTAGCCAAGGTGCCGGCGGCAATCGGCGTTTCCACCGCAGCGGCCTTGGCCAGGGCTTCCTGCTGCTTGGCAGCGGACGCGGCGGCGGCCTCGCCCGGTGCCATCGGTTTGTTCTTCGACATCTGCTTCATCAGCACGTCGGCCAGACCGATACCACCGCCCTCGCGGGACAGGGAAACCGCCAGTTGCTGGTCGTACATTTCCTGATATTGCTTGGCTGCCGGGGTGTTGAGCGGGTTGTCCTGGCCCAGCGCTTCAGTGGCCGAACGCATCGACTTGAGCATTTCACCGAGGAACAGCGATTCGAACTCCTGCGCAACCTTGCGCATGTTCCCGTCGCTGTTCTTGTCGCCGACCTTGAGCTGGTTCAGACGATTGAGGTCGGAGTACGAACCCGAATCGCTGCTGCTGACCAGACCGCTTTTGCGCATATCCATGAGTGCCGTCCTCAGATCACGATCAGATCGGCTTGCAACGCGCCGGCCTGCTTCAGTGCTTCGAGAATGGCCATCAGGTCACCCGGTGCCGCGCCGACCTGGTTCACCGCACGCACGATTTCGTCGAGGGTGGTGCCCGGGCCGAACTTGAACATCGGCTTGGCTTCCTGCTGAGCATTCACCCGCGAGCGCGGCACCACGGCCGTCTGACCATTGGACAGCGGGCCCGGCTGGCTGACGATCGGGTCTTCGGTGATGGTCACGGTCAGGCTGCCGTGGGTCACGGCGGCCGGCGAAACTTTCACGTTCTGGCCGATGACGATGGTGCCGGTACGCGAGTTGATGATGACTTTCGCCACGGCCTGACCCGGGTCGACTTCGAGGTTTTCCAGGATCGACAGATAGTCGACGCGCTGGCTCGGATCGAGCGGCGCGGTGACGCGGATCGAACCACCGTCGATGGCCTGGGCAACGCCAGGGCCGAGCATGTCGTTGATCTTGTCGACGATGCGCTTGGCGGTGGTGAAGTCGGAACGGTTGAGGTTCAGCGTCAGGCTGTTGCCCTGGTTGAAACCGCTCGGCACCGAACGTTCGACCGATGCACCGCCCGGGATGCGACCGGCCGACGGAACGTTGACGGTGATCTTCGAACCGTCACGACCTTCAGCATCGAAACCGCCGACCACCAGGTTGCCCTGAGCGATGGCGTAGACGTTGCCGTCGATACCCTTGAGCGGGGTCAGCAACAGGGTGCCGCCGCGCAGGCTCTTGGAGTTACCGATGGACGAAACGGTAATGTCGACCTGCTGACCCGGTTTGGCGAACGCCGGCAGATCGGCACTCACCGATACCGCCGCGACGTTTTTCAACTGCACGTTGCCCGATCCCGGCGGCACCTTGATGCCGAACTGCGAGAGCATGTTGTTGAAGGTCTGCAGGGTGAACGGGGTTTGCGTCGTCTGGTCGCCGGTGCCGTTAAGCCCGACCACCAGGCCGTAGCCGATCAACTGGTTGGAACGCACGCCAGAGATGCTGGCGATATCTTTCAGCCGCTCGGCGTGGGCACCAAAGGCTGCGGACATCAACGCCGCAGCGAGCATGAGGCTCTTGAAATTCAACGTAGCCACCTAGAAAGGGAACAGCGGGCTGAGGAAGAAACGGTCGAACCAGCCTGGCTGACTCGCATCGGCGAACGAACCGGTGCCCGAGTAGGTGATGCGCGCATCGGCGACCCGGGTCGACGACACGGTGTTGTCAGTGGCGATGTCATCGGCGCGCACGAGGCCGGCGATCCGCACCAGTTCATCACCGGTGTTGAGGGTCATCCACTTCTCGCCGCGCACGGCGATGATTCCGTTGGGCAGCACGTCGGCGACGGTCACGGTGATCGAACCGGTCAGGGTGTTGCCCTGGGCCGCCTTGCTGTCGCCCTTGGTCGCACGGTCGCCGCTGTAGCCGACGTCCAGGCTCAGGTCGTTACCGCCCAACGGGTTGTTGGTGGTGCCGCTGCCGCCGAACAACGAAGTCAGGCCGATGCCGGTCTTGCTGTTCTTGGCCACTTGCGAGTTGGCGTTCTTGCTGGCCTGAGTCTTCTCGTTCAGGGTGATGGTGATGATGTCACCGACCCGGAACGCCTTGCGGTCGCTGTACAGGTTCTGTTCGAAACCGGCCTGATAGATCGAGCCGTTGTTGGCGGCCGCCGGCAACGGCGTCCGCGGCAACACCGGGGCGTAGTAAGGGTCATTGGGCTTGGGCGTCGGAGCGACGCAGCCCGCGAGCGAGACCACCCCACCCAATGCCAGAACAGATACGAAGCGTTTCATGACCCTTACCTCACGGTGTTGCAGGCGGCCTCATGGCCGCCTCATAGACTTGATTACAGATTCTGCGTTACGAACGAGAGCATCTGGTCGGCGGTGGAGATCACCTTGGAGTTCATCTCGTAAGCGCGCTGAGTGGTGATCATGTTGACCATCTCTTCCACGGTGCTGACGTTGGAGGTTTCCAGGGTGTTCTGCAGGGTGGTGCCGAAACCGTTCAGGCCCGGAGTGCCGATTTGTGGCGCGCCGGAAGCGGCGGTTTCCAGGAACAGGTTGTTGCCCACGGCTTGCAGACCGGCCGGGTTGATGAAGTCGGCGGTTTGCAGGTTGCCGATCACTTGCGAGGCGGCGTTGCCGGCAACGGTGATCGACACGGTGCCGTCACGGCCAACGGTGAAGGTCTGGGCGTTGTTCGGGATGACAATCGCTGGCTCCAGAGCGAAACCGCTGGCGTTGACGATCTGGCCATTGGAGTCGAGGTGGAAAGTACCGTCACGGGTGTAGGACGTGGTGCCGTCCGGTTGCAGGATCTGGAAGAAACCACGGCCGTCGAGGGCCATGTCCAGCGGCTGCTCGGTGGTTTGCAGGCTACCGGCGGTGAAGTTCTTCTGGGTGCCGACGATGCGCACACCGGTACCCACTTGCAGACCCGACGGCAGTTCGCTGTCCTGGGTCGACTGGGCGCCAGGCTGACGCTTGATCTGATACAGCAGGTCCTGGAACTCGGCGCGGTCACGTTTGAAACCCGTGGTCGACACGTTCGCCAGGTTGTTGGAAATGGTGGTCAGGTTGGTGTCCTGGGCGGACAGACCGGTTTTGGCAACCCATAGAGCCGGAAGCATTCGATTCTCCTCGTGCGCCTGTTTTACGGCGCGACGTTCTGATAATTAGCTGATCTGCAAGACCCGAGCCATGGCCTGGTCGTCGTCTTTGGCGGTGTTCATCATCTTGACGTGCAACTCGAACTGCTTGGCCAGGGCCAGCACCGACGTCATTTCTTCCACGGCATTGACGTTGCTCGACTCCAGGAAACCCGACACCAGTTTGACGTTGGCATCGGCCGGCGCAGGCTGGCCGTCCTTGGTGTAGATCGAACCGTCCAGGCCCTTGTTCATGTTCTTGATGTCCGGATTGACCAGTTTGATCCGGTCGACTTCGGCCATGACGCGCGGGCCTTCGCCCATCGCACGAATACTGATGGTGCCGTCTTCACCGACTTCCACCTGCTGCTGCGGCGGCACGGCAATCGGCCCGCCATTGCCCATGACCGGCATGCCGTTGCCGGCACGCAGCACGCCCAGGGCGTCGATATTGAGGCTGCCGGTGCGCACGTAGCTTTCACCGCCGTTGGGGTTCTGCACGGCAATGAAACCGTTGCCGGTCACGGCGACGTCGAGGTCGCGACCGGTCTCCACCAGGGAGCCTGCGGTGAAGTCGGTGGCGGGCCGTTCGCTCATGGCAAACGCACGCGCCGGAAAGCTGTCACCGAACACCGGCATCGAACGCGCCTGCTCCAGGTCGCGCTGAAAACCATTGGTGGAGATGTTCGCCAGGTTGTTGGCATGAGCCTTTTGCGCCAGTGCGTTCTGGCTGGCGCCGGTCATTGCCACATAAAGGTACTTGTCCACACTCTTTCCTCTGCATGCCGGACGTTTGCCGCCCACCGCTGTACTGCTGAGCCACAAGCAATTTGCAGACCAACTTTTTTCTGGCGGTCGAGGACCCGATAAACAAAGGACTTGAGGGATTCAGCAGGGTTTGGGGAAATGTATCGAAGTCGAAAAACCGGCGGTGTCATGCCGCTTGGCGGCAATGGTGAGGCGCGATCACCCCGTGCCTTGCGCAGGAGTGATCGCGCAGGGATCAAGACTCGGTCTTGCCCACCTCATACTCACGCAGCTTGTTGGCAATCGTGGTGTGCGAGACGCCCAGCCGCTTGCCCAGCTGCCGACTGCTCGGATGTTCGGAATACAGTCGCTCAAGCACCGCTTTCTCGAAGCGCCCGACAATCTCGTCGAGCCCGCCCTCCAGCGAGAAATCGCCAAGCGGCTGACGCACGCCATAGTCCGGCAGACGAATATGCTCGGCCTTGACCGTCCCGCCATCACACAGCGAAACCGCCTGGAACAGCACGTTCTCCAGTTGTCGCACGTTGCCCGGCCAGTGGTAATGACTGAGCCGATCCATCGCCGCCGGCGCCAACTTCGGCAACGGGCAACCGATCTGCCGACTGGCCTGATCGAGGAAGTGCTCCACCAACGGCGTCAAACCGTCGAGGCATTCGCGCAGTGGCGGGATGTGCAACGAAAGCACGTTTAAGCGATGGTACAAATCCTGGCGAAACTCGCCACGAGCGCACAACTCGGACAGGTCGACCTGGGTGGCGCAGATCACCCGTACATCCAGGTAAACCTCTTCATCACTGCCCACACGACGGAAGCAACCGTCCTGCAGGAAGCGCAGCAATTTCACCTGTAAGCGTGGGCTCATTTCGCCGACACCATCGAGGAACAGCGTGCCGCCCGCCGTCAGCTCCAGCAGCCCGAGCTTGCCTTCAGCCCGCGCCCCTTCGAAGGCACCGGGGCCGTAGCCGAACAACTCGGTCTCGGCCATCGATTCCGGCAGCCCCGCGCAGTTGAGCGCCATCAATGGCGACTGGCCGCGCGGGCTCGCCAGGTGACAAGCCCGAGCCAGCAACTCTTTACCGGTGCCGGTTTCGCCTTCAATTAGAAGAGGCGCATCGAGCGGTGCCATGCGCCGGGCTTCACGCACCACCGCCGCCATCACTTTCGAGCTTTGAAAGATGCTGTCGAAACCACGCAACTCCTGCTTGCGCACGTTGTAGATGCGCTCGCCGACCCGATCCGCCCGGTGCAGCGTCAATACCGCACCGGCCATGGCCTCGCTGTCATCGTGCTCCGATTGCAATGGAGCGATGTCGGCCAGAAAGATATCGCCCTTGACCTTGACCCGCATGCCGTTGATTCGCGATTTGTTGGCGCGCACCAGTTCGGGCAAGTCGAAATCCTCGGCGTAACGCGACAGTGGAATCCCCGGCACTTCGTCGACCCGCACGCCGAGCAACTGCGCCGCCGCACGGTTGGCGGCAACGATCGAGCCGCCCATGTCGATCGACAGCACCGGAAACTCCAGCGCACCGAGCAACGCATTCAGTTCCATGTGTCGGCGTTCGCTGGGCATCAGCCCTACCCGCTTGACGCCGAACACCCCGGCGATGGCTTCGAATTTGGGCCGCAACGCCTGGAACTGCAAATTGATCAGGTTCGGGCAATGCAGATAGATCGCATTGCCGTGCTCACCGCCGACCTCGCCGCGGGCGACGTTGATCCCGTACTCCACCAGCAGATTGAGGATGTCGCGCAGGATGCCGATGCGGTTCTGGCAGTGGACTTTGATACGCATATAAAGGCCCGAAACAGGTAGAGGGGCGGATTTTTCTCTGCCGCCCGCAAGATAGTCGTCAAGATTATGTGACAGACACCGGCCATTTCAAACCCGCCAATCACCGTAATCACGACTTATCGCAAAAAGCGTAACGATAATTTTACGATTTAAAGAGACTTTTCCTACTCGGTCGGTCATCAACCTGCTGCAACACGGCACGCTCTGGGGTATTTCTCAGTCCATAGCAGGACATAACAAGAACGAATTCCCCTCGCAGGAGAGCAGTATGAAGCAGACGCAATACGTGGCCCGCGAGCCCGATGCGCAAGGTTTTATCGACTACCCCGCCGAAGAACACGCGGTGTGGAACACGCTGATCACCCGCCAGTTGAAAGTGATCGAGGGTCGGGCGTGCCAGGAATACCTGGACGGTATCGAAAAACTCGGTCTGCCCCACGACCGCATTCCGCAACTGGGCGAGATCAACAAGGTGCTCGGCGAGACCACCGGTTGGCAGGTCGCCCGCGTCCCGGCGCTGATTCCGTTCCAGACCTTTTTCGAATTGCTCGCCAGCAAGCAGTTTCCGGTGGCCACATTCATTCGCACCCGCGAAGAACTGGACTACCTGCAAGAGCCTGATATTTTCCACGAGATCTTTGGTCACTGCCCGCTGCTGACCAACCCGTGGTTCGCCGAATTCACCCACACATACGGCAAGCTCGGCCTGCAAGCGACCAAGGAAGAGCGCGTTTATCTGGCGCGTCTGTACTGGATGACCATCGAGTTCGGCCTGGTCGATACCCCGCAAGGCAAACGCATCTACGGCGGCGGCATCCTGTCCTCGCCAAAAGAAACCGTTTACTCGCTGTCGGACGAACCTGAACATCAGGCCTTCGATCCGCTGGAAGCCATGCGCACGCCGTATCGCATCGACATCCTGCAACCGCTGTACTTTGTCCTGCCGAACCTCAAGCGCCTGTTCGACCTCGCCCACGAAGACATCATGGGCATGGTCAAGCAAGGCATGCAGCTGGGTCTGCACGCACCGAAATTTCCGCCGAAACCAAAAGCTGCGTGAACCGTGGCTTTTACTTACAAGTGAGCCTGTCAGTCGTCGCGGCTTTGGTTTAGCGTGACGACATTGACGACCGTAACAGCTCTTATAAAAAAGACATCCGATCTCAGGAATCAAACCATGTCCACTTTGAACCAAGCCCATTGCGAAGCGTGCCGTGCCGATGCCCCACAAGTCAGCGATGAAGAACTGCCGATCCTGATCAAGCAGATCCCTGACTGGAACATCGAAGTGCGTGACAGCATCATGCAGCTGGAAAAAGTCTTCCTGTTCAAGAATTTCAAGCACGCCCTGGCCTTCACCAACGCCGTCGGCGAGATCTCCGAGGCCGAAGGTCATCACCCGGGCCTGCTGACCGAGTGGGGCAAAGTCACCGTGACCTGGTGGAGCCACTCGATCAAAGGCCTGCACCGCAACGACTTCATCATGGCCGCGCGCACTGACGAAGTGGCCAAGACCGCAGAAGGACGCAAGTAATGCACTTCGACGCCATCGGCCGGGTGCCCGGCGACCCGATCCTCGGCCTGATGGAGGCCTACGCGCAGGATTCCAACCCGCGCAAGTTCGACCTCGGCGTGGGCGTCTACAAGGATGCCCAGGGCCTGACGCCGATTCCCGAAGCGGTGAAAATCGCCGAGGCGCGCCTGGTCGAAAGCCAGGACACCAAGACCTACATCGGTGGTCACGGCAATCCGCTGTTCGGCAAGGTCATCAATGAGCTGGTGCTGGGTGCCGATTCGGCGCTGATCGCCCAGCAACGCGCCGGCGCTACCCAGACGCCGGGCGGCACTGGCGCCCTGCGTCTTGCAGCAGATTTCATCGCGCAATGCCTGCCGGGCAAAGGCGTGTGGCTGAGCAACCCGACCTGGCCGATCCACGAAACGATTTTCGCGGCGGCCGGGGTCAAGATCAGCCATTACCCGTACGTCGGCAGCGACAACCGCCTCGACGTCGACGCGATGCTCGCTGTGCTCAACGAAGTGCCGAAAGGCGATGTGGTGCTGCTGCACGCGTGCTGCCACAACCCGACCGGTTTCGATCTGAGTCACGACGACTGGCACCGGGTGCTGGACGTGGTGCGCAGCCGCAACCTGCTGCCGCTGATCGACTTTGCCTACCAGGGCTTTGGCGACGGTCTGGAGCAGGATGCATGGTCAACCCGGCTGTTCGCCGCCGAGTTGCCTGAGCTGCTGATCACCAGTTCCTGCTCGAAGAACTTCGGCCTGTACCGCGACCGTACCGGTGCGCTGATCGTCTGCGCGAAAACCGCTGACAAGCTCATCGACATCCGCAGCCAGCTGGCCCACATCGCCCGCAACCTGTGGTCGACGCCGCCGGATCACGGCGCGGCCGTCGTCGCAACAATCCTCGCCGACCCGGAGCTGAAACGCCGCTGGGCCGACGAAGTGGAAGCCATGCGTCTGCGCATCGCCCAGTTGCGCAGCGGTTTGGTCGAAGCGCTGGAACCGCACGGTCTGCGCGAGCGCTTTGCGCACATTGGCGTGCAACGCGGGATGTTTTCCTACACCGGCCTGTCGCCGGAACAAGTGAAAAACCTGCGCGAGCATCACAGCGTGTACATGGTCAGCTCGGGCCGCGCCAACGTCGCCGGGATTGATGCGACACGTCTGGATTTGCTGGCCGAAGCGATCGCTAGCGTCTGCAAATAAACGAATGTCAGGGGCGGCGGGCACACCGCCGCTCCCGCATTTGCCCTGCGTCACCCTGTCGCACTTGTCTAGACAATCCCGCCCGTCGCAACAAGCGGAATTAAAAATCTGTTTGTCATTTTTACTGCTGTATCCTTCGCAGGCTTTCTGAAAGCGCGGATCTACCAGATCTATCAACAGACTTAGCGAGGAGCGCAACCATGCACGAGATTCCCAATCTCCCCTTCCCAAGCCTGCACGTACCTGAGCAGACGACCACGCAACAAGCCGGTGCCCAACAGCCCGAGCCGAAAGAAGCCGCCGAAAGCCGTCCGGCCGACAGCAAAGAGTAAGTAACACCCGCCGTACAGACCGTGTGGAAAGCGCTAACATGCGCTTTCCACACTGCCTGAAGCCCGAGCCTGCCATGACCGACGAATCCTTTAACGAACAACAGGCTGAAATCCTCATCGGCGCCACCGAGAAGATGATCGAGATCTGGAGCCGCCTCTCGCCCGAGAAGCAAGCCGCCCTGCTCGCCCGTTTCGGCAGCGAAGAAAATGCCCTCGCCGCACTGGTCACCACGCAACTGGTCGCTCCGGCCAAATAGTTTTACTTTTCCCCGCCGCAGCATCGTCCACGCCGGTATCATGAGCAGCCTATCTATTCTGCTCTCCCCGTGGATCGTTACCCATGTCGTCCTCTATGCCAGAACCCCAGCGCCCCCTGGCGGTCACGCTGCAAGTCGTTTCCATTGTCCTGTTCACCTTCATCGGCTACCTGAATATCGGCATCCCGCTGGCCGTGCTGCCCGGCTACGTGCATAGCGACCTGGGCTTCGGCGCGGTCATCGCCGGTCTGGTGATCAGCGTGCAATACCTCGCCACCCTGCTCAGCCGCCCATATGCCGGCAAGATCATCGACAACAAGGGCAGCAAACGTGCGGTGATGATTGGTCTGGCTGGTTGTGGCTTGAGCGGTGTGTTCATGCTGATTTCGGCCTGGACCCCGAACCTGCCGATGCTCAGCCTGATCAGCCTGTTCGTCGGCCGTCTGGTGCTCGGCAGCGCGGAAAGTCTTGTCGGCTCCGGATCCATCGGCTGGGGCATCGGCCGCGTCGGCGCGGCCAACACCGCCAAAGTCATCTCGTGGAACGGCATCGCCAGTTACGGCGCGCTGGCGATCGGTGCGCCGCTGGGCGTGTGGCTGGTCAGCCGTTTCGGTCTCTGGAGCATGGGCGTGAGCATTCTGTTGCTTGCAGCGCTGGGCCTGCTGCTGGCCTGGCCGAAAACCGCCGCGCCGATTGTCGCTGGCGAGCGCTTGCCGTTCATGCACGTGCTGGGTCGCGTCTTTCCCCACGGCTGCGGACTGGCGCTGGGCTCGATCGGTTTCGGCACCATCGCTACCTTCATCACGTTGTATTACGCCACCCAGCATTGGGATAACGCGGTGCTGTGCCTGAGTCTGTTCGGTGCCAGCTTCATCGGCGCGCGACTGCTGTTCGGCAACCTGATCAACCGTCTCGGCGGCTTTCGCGTGGCGATTGCCTGCCTGTCGGTGGAAACACTGGGGCTGCTATTGCTATGGCTGGCGCCGGATGCGCACTGGGCATTGGCGGGTGCGGCGCTGAGCGGTTTCGGCTTCTCGCTGGTGTTCCCGGCGCTGGGCGTGGAAGCGGTGAATCTGGTGCCGGCTTCCAGCCGTGGCGCGGCGGTTGGCGCCTATTCGTTGTTCATCGACTTGTCGTTGGGGATCACCGGGCCGCTGGCCGGAGCGATTGCGGCGGGCTTCGGTTTTGCCTCGATCTTCCTGTTTGCCGCGATCGCCGCGCTGAGCGGCCTGGCGTTGAGCGTCTATCTGTACCGCCACACGTCGAAGTACCGCGAAGACTAGAAATCCACCTTGCCGCGCCCGGCCTTGATGCTGCCGCGCTTGGTCTTCGACTCCAGCCGACGCTTCTTCGAACCCAGCGTCGGCTTGGTTGGACGACGCTTCTTTTCGATCTTGGTGGCGCTGAGGATCAGCTCGGTCAGACGCTCCAGTGCATCGGCGCGATTCTGTTCCTGCGTGCGGTATTGCTGAGCCTTGATGATCAACACGCCGTCGCTGGTGATGCGAGTGTCGCGAAGCGCCAGCAGCCGCTCCTTGTAGAACTCGGGCAAGGACGAGGCAGGAATATCGAAGCGCAGGTGCACGGCGCTGGAGACCTTGTTGACGTTCTGCCCGCCGGCCCCTTGGGCGCGGATGGCAGTCAGTTCGATCTCGGCATCCGGCAGATGCACGTTATTGGAAATCTTCAGCATTGCATTCTCATCGTAGAGCCTGTTTCGCCGTGCCTGTAGCGGCTACGGTCAGCTTGACCTTGGGTGTGCTTTCAGTGTCGCGCCTTTTCACTATACACGGCGACTATCAGGCGAAACGGGCAGGCGAAACGGGAAAACGTCCGGGAGAAATGCCACGCCAACATGGGGGCATTAATCAGTGCCAACGAGCGCCGTACTACGTAGAATATCGCCACGGCAATGAGCAACCGAGACAAGAACCTCCTCGATTATTGTTCAAACATTGCACTTACTCGATCAATGCAGGAAGCATAACCATGAGCAATAAAGCAGTTATCGTTTTTAGCGGCGGGCAGGATTCAACAACCTGTTTGATCCACGCCTTGACCCACTACGATGAAATCCACTGCATCACGTTTGACTATGGCCAGCGCCATCGCGCAGAAATTGAAGTTGCACAGCAACTGGCAAAAGAACTTGGCGTGACCGTACACAAGACCATGGACGTATCACTGCTGAATGAACTGGCCATCAGCAGCCTGACGCGCGACAACATTCCAGTCCCGACCATCAATAGTTCAGGAGAAAGCCTGCCGAGTACATTTGTGCCGGGCAGAAATATCCTGTTTTTGACCCTGGCTTCCATATATGCGTACCAGGTTCAGGCCAAGACCGTCATTACCGGTGTTTGTGAAACAGACTTCTCTGGCTACCCGGATTGCCGAGATGACTTTGTAAAGGCACTGAACAAAGCCCTTGAACTGGGTATGGATTACAAATTGACCCTGGACACTCCGCTGATGTGGCTGAACAAAGCGGAAACCTGGGCGCTGGCCGATTACCATAACCGGCTGGAGTTCATTCGCGACCAGACACTGACCTGCTACAACGGCATCAAAGGTAACGGCTGCTCCAATTGCGATGCCTGTAATCTTCGTGCCAAAGGCCTCAACGAGTTCCTGAACAACAAAGAACAGGTTGCGCACAGCCTGAAAGCAAAACTGAATCTTAACTAAGTATATAACGACACATCAAGCGCTCACCCGGCACGACAGCAACAACACACCCGGTGAGCGCCATCCTGCATTATTGCGTCTGACCGCCAGTCAGGTACTTCTTGAACAATGCCCTTGCCCCGTAGGCAGGCAAGACATTAAAGAAAGCGAAGCCTACCTTTATCGCAATCTGGACGTAGATCATGTTCAGTATCGCGCTGGTCTCCATCGCGCCATAAAATGCGATGAAGCAGAAAAGAAAGCTGTCGATGATCACCGCAAACAACGTACTTAAAAACACGCGCAAAAACAGGAATCTGGAGTTCGTGAGCTCCTTGATTTTGCACAACAGATACGAGTTGATATTCTCGGAAACCAGAAATGAAACAGAAGAGGCTACCAGGACAGAAGACAACTGACTGATAACGTCATTGTAAGGCCCATCGAGCTTCCAGCCCGGCAGCCCGGGGAGATGAGTCGTGATGGCCAGCAAAATGATGATGGCCGCGTTGCTGATAAAAGCAAAAAGTATCGCTTTTCGCGCAAGCCTGAGACCGAACGTCTCATTCAACAAATCGACGATCAGAAAGGTCAACGGATAAAGAAAGGTACCCGGCGTTACGATAATATCAAAGTATTCCAGATAGATCGGTTTGGTCGCGGCGATACTGGTAAAGATGTACAGCGTAAACAACATGAGGTTCAGAATGATATAGATCATCCAGGAACTCTCATGACGATCATTCAGATCATAGGCGGTGAGCGTCTCTCCTTGGGAATAAAACTTCTTGTACAGGTTTTTGACTTCTATCTTGTTCAGATTGTCCATAATCTCACTATTCAACACTTCACTCAGTTTTATTTTAATAATCTTGCCGGTCGCGATGACCATGATGACGGCCAGGCTTTTTCCATTTTCAAACCCCAATAGCTTGTACTTGCTGTTTTCCATTTCAACACTACAACCCATTAAATCGTTCCTCGATTATATCCCCGACAACACAAATGCGATCCGTAGCAACGCTGATCTCTTTGGTTATAAGCAGCCTGTTTGTGATCTTGTCATACACCAGCTTTTCCCTATCGCCGGTCGACGAACCTTTCTGCACGATCAATAGATCGCCTGGTTCATGTAAACCATTGATCTCGTTCTCCAGCAGCACACCTATCAAGTTGAAGGAGGTGCCGAAATAGTAAGTCAACGGGTAAATCGTGGCCAACTCGCCTATCCTTTTATCCAGACTCTGGATAACCAGGCTCTCTTTTATGATAGGCACTGCCGCCGGGTTCATATTCCCCTGCGGAGAAATACTGCTTTCTATTATCTCCTTCTCTTCAAAATCGATCGTTTCTATTTCCTCATAGGAAACGCCGAAAAAATCAGAAATCTTGCGAACCGTGGACTGCTGTACGTTGACCACCTTCCCTTCGAGAATATTATAGATGGTGGTTCGGGTCAGGCCACTGGAGTTGCACAAGGACAGCTGCGTCTCCCCACGACTTTTAATCAAGTACTTGATGTTGTTTTTCAGATTCTCCGATCTTTCTCTTCTGTGCATGAAGTGCTTACCATCCATTTATAACTGTAATTGACATCACACCCCGAGCGCTCACTCATGGATCACTCAAGTCAAGTGGGTCATTACAGTTTTATCCGTATCAAAGCCGCGCGCGATCATAGCATCCTCCCTCCTTGAGTGACTAAACGACACCGCATAGTCCAGGTCAGCAAATCTGTACTGACTTGTTAGTTCTCCTTGTCGTCACCCGTGACACCTGAAAAATCACGCCTGCCGAGCTGCAGTTTTACACCCTTCAGGGGGACAAAAAGAATCATTTTATTTGAACAATGTTCATTTTTCTGATTAATCTTGTGGCGTTCCCAAGCAAAAAATCTATGATGCATCCGGTGATTCTCTCCTCACGGTTACGAGCAGAGGTCATGAAAACCGGCTGTTTAAACAGGCTTTAGTTTTGCGCGCATCGCCGCCAGAACACGGATCGGCCTGTATGGCGCTTGGCAGAACATGGATGCAGGTACGCACACGCAAGACCAGGGAAGACGCGCGGTTGTTCGTTGCGCGCAACAAACAGGGAAGGAATACAGACAATGCCAGTCAATACCGAACAGCTTACGAACCAGGCCGACTTATTGCGACGTGGCCTGGCGGATCTCCGGGCGGAAGACGCCGAACTCGCACAGATCCTCGACGCTGAAGTCACGCGTCAACACCGGACTCTCTCGCTGGTCTCCTCCTCTTGCGCAGTCAAGCCTCGCACCTTGGTGGCATCGGCGTCGGCACTGGTCAACGTGACGGCCGAGGGCATGCCCGGCAGGCGCTATAACGCCGGGTGCGAGAACGTCACCCGGGTCGAGTCGCTGGCCATCCGAAGAGCCCGGGAGCTGTTCGACGCCCAGTACGCCAACGTGCAGTCACACTCGGCGTCGAACGCCAACTACCAGGTGCTCACCGGCCTGCTTGAACCGGGAGATACGCTGCTGGGAATGGCCGTCGAACACGGAGGTCATCTCACCCACGGCAGCACCGCCGCGTTTTCGGGCGACCACTACAAGGCGATCCAGTACGGCACGACCGCCGACGGCCTGATCGATTACGACAACGTACGCCGACTGGCCCTCGACCACCGCCCGCGCATCATCATGTGCTGCGCCACCGCCTATTCACAGGTTGTGGACTTCGAACGGTTCCGTGAGATTGCCGATGAGGCCGGAGCGATTCTGCTCGCTGATATTTCGCACATCGCCGGACTGGTTGCCACCGGGCGACATCCGAGCCCGATCAACGTTGCACACGTCACCACGACCTGCACGCACAAGCAACTCATGGGCCCCCGCGGCGGCCTGATCCTTTCCGGCCGGGACGCGAACACCAAGGTACCCGGCCTGCGGACAACCTTCAGTCGTGCCCTTGATCAAGCCGTGTTTCCCGGAATGCAGGGCGCGCCGGCGGTCAACATGATCGCGGCCAAGGCGGCGGCACTGGGCTATGCAAGGTCGGCCGAGTTCGACGCCTACATGGCGCGGATCCGGAGCACGGCCGATGAACTCGCCAGTGCGTTTCAGGCACATGACTACGAGGTCGTGGGCGGGCGCAGTGAGAACCACGCGATTCTGCTTCGGTTGCGCAGCGGTATCACCGGCGCCATTGCGGAGTCAGCGCTGGAGCACTGCGGGATCATCGTCAACAAACACCGCGTCCCCGGCGAGACCCGATCATCCCTCGTGACCAGTGGGCTGCGCATCGGCACTGGCTCCATCGCGCAACGCCACATCGACGCCCGGGGATGCCGGCAGATTGTCGATCTGATGTGCCGGATTCTGGACAACGTGACGCCGCTCGGCGAGCAGGACTACACGCTGGAACCCACACTGAGGGAGCAATTCCGCCTACAGACCGAAGCGCTGTGCACGCTGTATCCCATCGCTGACTACGCTTAGCAGCTGGAGTGGCTCGTAACTCGGAAAAGCCTCCAGACTCTGCAGAAACAAAAAACCCGGCACTTGGCCGGGTTTTTTGTTTCTGCAGAGTCGCTTATTTGGAAGCGCCTGCTGCAGTCAGCGCTTGCTGCGCACCACGCTTGTTCTTGATCACGTAGCAGACCCACATGAACACGACCCACACCGGAATCGCATACACCGAGATCTGGATGCCCGGGATCAGCAGCATCACACCCAGAATGAACGCGACGAACGCCAGGCAGATGTAGTTGCCGTACGGGTACCAGAGCGCCTTGAACAGCGGCTTCTGGTTGGTCTTGTTCATGTGCTGGCGGAACTTGAAGTGCGAGAAGCTGATCATCGCCCAGTTGATCACCAGCGTTGCAACCACCAGCGACATCAGCAGTTCCAGCGCGTGTTGCGGGATCAGGTAGTTCAGCAACACGGCCACCAGCGTTACCGCCGCCGAGGCCAGGATCGAACGTACCGGCACGCCACGCTTGTCGATCTTCGCCAGGCCTTTCGGCGCATCACCCTGTTCAGCCATGCCCAGCAGCATGCGGCTGTTGCAGTAGGTACCGCTGTTGTACACCGACAGCGCGGCGGTCAACACCACGAAGTTGAGGATGTGCGCGGCGGTGCTGCTGCCGAGCATCGAGAACACTTGCACGAACGGGCTGCCGCTGTAGGAGTCGCCCGACGCATTGAGGGTTTCCAGCAGGCTGTCCCATGGGGTCAGCGACAGCAGGATCACCAGTGCGCCGATGTAGAAAATCAGGATCCGGTAGATCACCTGATTGATCGCTTTCGGGATCACGGTTTTCGGCTTGTCGGCTTCGGCGGCGGTGAAACCGAGCATTTCCAGACCACCGAATGAGAACATGATGATCGCCATGGCCATCACCAGACCGCTGACGCCGTTCGGGAAGAAGCCGCCGTGGGACCACAGGTTGCTGACCGAAGCCTGCGGGCCGCCATGGCCGCTGACCAGCAGATAGCTGCCCAGGGCAATCATGCCGACGATCGCCACGACCTTGATGATCGCGAACCAGAATTCGGCTTCACCGAAGACTTTGACGTTGGCCAGGTTGATCGCGTTGATCAGAAGGAAGAAGGCGGCGGCGGTGACCCAGCTCGGGATCTCCGGCGCCCAGTAGTGGATGTACTTGCCGACCGCCGTCAGCTCCGACATGCCCACCAGGATGTACAGGATCCAGCAGTTCCAGCCCGACAGGAAACCGGCGAAGCCGCCCCAGTACTTGTGCGCAAAGTGGCTGAAAGAGCCGGCCACCGGCTCTTCGACGATCATCTCGCCGAGCTGGCGCATGATCATGAAAGCGATGAAGCCGCAGATGGCATAGCCGAGGATCATCGACGGGCCGGCGGATTTCAGCACCCCGGCCGAGCCGAGGAACAATCCGGTACCGATCGCGCCACCGAGGGCGATCAGTTGAATGTGGCGATTTTTCAGGCCGCGTTTCAGCTCGCCTGATTGCGAGTTTTGTCCACTCATGAAAAAGGTCTCACGCAAGGTTTGATGATGTTCAGTAGACGTTGCTGCAAGGTTGCGATTTCAACCAACCTTGATCAAACCCCAGCGCAGGCACCAGGAATTCAGCTTTTTTACAACGGTCATGCGTCACCTGTTTGTTTTTATCTGTGACGAAATCGAACCCGACACGCTCGTGACGCGACGGAGTGAACAAGGCGGATAGCCTTGAGGTATGCGCGATTACGCAGAGGGTCACAGTTAAAACGCGGCGCATTGTACACCGCTAACCCCCTGCTGCCAGACCCCGCTGGATCAGCGTGTCGGTTGCCGGGATTGCGTGTGTCCGCCCTGAGAGGCTCGGGCGGCTGCAAAAATTGAGTCAGGCCTTTGCAGGCCATCGGCGTGGACGATGAAAAATCCGTCCCACGTAGAGAAGTGAAAATGGATATCGGCGTTCATTGCGCCTCCTTCTTGTTATGCACCTGCACGACAGGCATGGGGCGCATCTCACCTCTCAAACGAGCCTGAAACAAGCACGCCAGAGCCCTGCGCCGGCCCATATCGACAGGGCTTCGGCAGGTTTTCCTTACAGCCTTGCAAAGGCGCACGATCCATGGGACTCCGGGGCTTTTTCCGTAAACATTTACTGACAGCGCGTAACGTAAAGTTTCCACAGCAGACGAATCGAGAAGGGGTCCGCCCGTGGCTGTTAGCTCGCTAACTATTTGAAAGTGCTTCAGGTTTTTTGTTTTCAAATCAGAAAAAACCGCTGAAAAAAAGAAATAAAAAATCCAAAAAAAAACGCCAACCCGAAGGTTGGCGTTTTTTCATTCAGCGCTGAATACGATCATTCAGGCTTCTTGCGACCGAAACCCGGACGCTGGCCGGAACCGGCCGGTGCGCCACGACGCTTGCCCGACGGCTTGTCATCGTCAGCCAGTTTGATGCCTGGACGCTTCGGCGCAGGCTTGGCCGGGCGCTTGGTGTCGGCTGGACGATCCGCCACCGGCGTACCGCGACCGGCCGGAGCACCCCGCTCGCCACGCTCGGTACGGCCATTGGCCGGACGCGGAGCGCGCTCGCCGTCACGTGCTGCTGGCTTGCGACCTGGACGCTCGCCTTCGATCTGCGGCTCACGCACTTGACGCGGGCCGGCAGCCGCCGGTGCGCCATTGGCCGGACGCAGGGTACGCACGCGCTCGGTACGGGCCATAGGACGCGACGACTTGCGCTGCATGCGATCGAGCTTGTCTTTGCTCTTGGCGTTCAGTTGCGGCATGGCTACCGGGGTCAGGCCGACTTCAGCACTCAGAATATCGACTTCGTACTGGCTCATTTCGCGCCAGCGGCCCATCGGCAGGTCGGAGTTGAGGAACACCGGACCGAAACGCACACGCTTCAGACGGCTGACCACCAGACCCTGGGATTCCCACAGACGACGCACTTCACGGTTGCGACCTTCCATCACCACGCAGTGATACCAGTGGTTGAAGCCTTCGCCACCCGGTGCCTGTTTGATGTCGGTGAAACGCGCCGGGCCGTCTTCCAGCACAACGCCGGCCTTCAGACGTTCGATCATCTCGTCATCGACTTCGCCGCGAACACGGACCGCGTACTCACGGTCCATCTCGTAGGACGGGTGCATCAGGCGGTTGGCCAGCTCACCGTCGGTGGTGAACATCAGCAGGCCGGTGGTGTTGATGTCGAGACGACCGATGTTGATCCAGCGCCCTTCTTTCGGACGCGGCAACTTGTCGAACACGGTCGGACGGCCTTCCGGGTCGTCACGGGTGCAGATCTCGCCATCGGGCTTGTTATACATGATCACGCGGCGGACCGACTCGGCAGCCTCTTCACGCTTGATGACCTTGCCATCAATGGTGATTGCATCGTGCATGTCGACGCGCAGGCCGAGGGTGGCGTCTTTGCCGTTGACCTTGATCCGGCCCTGGCTGATCCACGCTTCCACGTCACGGCGCGAGCCGACGCCGATACGGGCGAGGACTTTCTGCAGTTTTTCGCCTGCTGGGCCGATTTCCTGGTCGTCTTTCTGGTTGTCACTCATCTGGGCACCTCCCGGTGTGGTCTGTTCAGCGGCTCAGGATTGAGCCCGCTGAAACGTTGAAATCTGGGTTTTCGGGCGAAGGGATCGCCGAAGGGTCGCGAATCATACGCGGATGTGTTCGTTCGCGCATCAGAGACTAGTCGATCGAGGCAAGGTTATTTCTTTTTCCGCCGACCGGTGGCACCGAGCTTGATCAGGCGCAGCGAAGCTTCGGCGAGCACCGTGCGCTTGTCGTCCTTGTCGAGTTTCTTCCAGACCCTGATCTCGCGCTTGCTGCGACCGCAGCCAAGGCAGACGTCGTCGCTGAACTTGCAGAGGCTGACGCACGGGTCCTTGGCTGAGCTCATGCTCAATCTTCGAACTCGCGGCGCTCGGCTTCGATGGCCTCGGCCAGGGCGCGGGCTTCGGCTTCTTCTTCGCTCAGTTCTGGTTCCGGATCTGGTGCGGGTTGTTCAAGCCGGGCGACGGCGGCCAGCAGTTTTTCCCGGGCTTCGGCCACGCCGAGCACATCGTCTTCCTGCTCGGGCTCAGGCTCAAATTCCGATTCAGGCTCAAAATCGTCCTCTGGCTCTACTTCAGGCTCCACATCGACTGGCGGTTCAATCAGGTCGGACTCAAACCCCGATGGCATCGGCTCGCCATCCGCAACATCACGCAGCAAATCGTCGAAGTCGGTCTTGATCCCCTCCTCCATGCTGTCCAGTTCCAGCAGCAGCGTGTGGAAACTGGTTTCCTCTTTCGGCTCTTCCGGCTCGGCGCTGGCATCGGCCAGTTCCTGCAAGCCCGGCGGCACTGGAGCGTCGTCGAAGTCGAGCACCGGATCCGGCTCGATCTCGCGCAGTTCGGCCAGCGGTGGCAACTCGTCGAGGCTCTTGAGGTTGAAGTGATCGAGAAACAGCTTGGTGGTGGCGAACATCGCCGGTTTGCCCGGCACATCGCGGTAACCAACGATGCGGATCCACTCACGCTCCATCAGCGTCTTGACGATGTTGGTGTTGACCGCCACGCCACGCACGTCTTCGATCTCGCCGCGGGTGATCGGCTGGCGATAGGCAATCAACGCCATGGTTTCCAGCAGGGCCCGGGAATAACGCTGCGGGCGCTCTTCCCACAGGCGGCCGACCCATGGCGCGAACTTCTCGCGGATCTGCAGGCGATAGCCGGAGGCAACCTCCACGAGCTCGAACGCCCGCCCCTCGCAGGACTTGCCGAGCAGGGTCAGTGCCTTCTTGAAGACCGGCGGTTCCGGCCGTTCACCTTCCTCGAACAACTCGTACAGGCGTTCAAGGGTTTGCGGCTTTCCCGAGGCCAACAGAAAGGCTTCAAGCAGGGGCGCCAGCTCGCGGGGTTCACTCAGGTTCATATCGGGACTCGTTATTCGGCTCGGGCTCGCACGTGGATCGCGGCGAACGGCTCATTCTGCACCAGCTCGACCAAGGATTCCTTGACCAGTTCAAGGATCGCCATGAAGGTCACCACCACGCCGAGCCGGCCTTCCTCGGCGGTGAACAGCTCGACGAACGGCACAAACCCGGCGCCCTTGAGCCGCTCCAGCACATCGCTCATGCGTTCGCGGGTGGACAGTGCCTCGCGGCTGACCTGATGGCTTTCGAACATATCGCCACGGCGCAGCACTTCGGCCATGGACATCAATATCTCTTCCAGCGCCACGTCCGGCAACAGCTTGCGCGCCCGGGCTTCCGGGGCATCGAGCTTGGGCACGATCACGTCGCGGCCGACGCGGCTCAGGCCGTCGATGCCTTCGGCAGCGGCCTTGAAGCGTTCGTATTCCTGCAGGCGACGGATCAGTTCGGCGCGCGGGTCGTCCTCTTCCTCTTCGACGGTTTCGGCCCGGGGCAGCAGCATCCGCGACTTGATCTCGGCCAGCATCGCCGCCATCACCAGATACTCGGCGGCCAGTTCCAGGCGCACCGACTGCATCAACTCGACATAGCCCATGTACTGGCGGGTGATTTCCGCCACCGGGATGTCGAGGATGTTGATGTTCTGTTTGCGGATCAGGTACAGCAGCAGATCGAGCGGGCCTTCGAAGGCTTCGAGGAAGACTTCCAGGGCGTCCGGCGGGATGTACAGGTCCAGCGGCATTTCCGTGACGGCCTGGCCATAGACCATCGCAAACGGCAGTTCCTGCTGGGCACCGGCCTGGGGATCAACGGTTTCCACTGCGGACATTCAGGCCTCGACCATGAACGGAGCCGGATCGCCGCAACCGACGCGGACCACTTCCGGATCGTCGCCGGTCAGGTCAATCACGGTGGAGGCCTTGATGCCACCGAAACCGCCGTCGATGATCAGGTCCACTTGATGCTCGAGCAACTGGCGCATTTCGTACGGATCGCTCAGCGGGTCTTCATCGCCCGGCATGATCAGGGTCACGCTCATCAGCGGCTCGCCCAGTTCGGCAAGCAACGCCAAAGCGATCGGATGGCTCGGCACCCGCAGGCCGATGGTGCGCTTCTTCGGGTGCAGCAAAAGCCGTGGCACTTCGCGGGTGGCGTTGAGAATGAACGTGTAAGGCCCCGGCAAATGAGCCTTGAGAATACGGAAGGTGCCGGTGTCGATCTTGGCGTAATTGCCCAGTTGCGACAGGTCGCTGCAGATCAGCGCGAAGTTGTGCTTTTCGTCGAGCTGACGCAGGCGTCGAACGCGCTCGATGCCGTTCTTGTCGCCGATCTGGCAACCGATTGCGTAGGAAGAGTCCGTTGGATAGACCACCACCCCGCCTTTGCGGATGATTTCGACCGCCTGTTTGATCAGGCGCGCTTGCGGGTTTTCCGGATGGATCTGGAAAAATTGACTCACATTCTCTACCTGTTCAGACGGCGGCAATAACTGTGTCATGTTTGAACCGACACCACAGGGGTGGAAGGTCCTCCGGCACCGGCCGGTACTGGCCGATCTCGGACCAGCCACCAGGGCCATGGAAATCACTGCCGGCGCTGACCAGCAGACCGAACTCACGGGCAAGGATTGCAAGGCTGCCCACCTGTTCCGCAGGCTGATGACCGTTGACCACTTCGATCGCATGCCCGCCCGCTTGAATATAGTCGGCAATCAGCTTTCGGCGCTTGCTGCGCGTGAAATCGTAGTGCCAGGGATGCGCCAGGCTGACCCACGCCCCGGCGGCGCGCAGCGTGCCGACGGTGTCTTCGAGGGTCGGCCAGTGTTGCTTGACGTCCCCCAGCTTGCCGGCGCCGAGCCATTTACGAAACGCCTCGGCGCGATCCTTGACGAAACCTTCACGCACCATCCAGTCGGCGAAATGCGGACGGGCCGGCGCGTTGCCGCTGTCGCCCAGTTCCTGCTGGATCTGCCGTGCGCCGTCGAGCGCATTCGGCATGCCCTTGAGGGCGAGCTTGCGGCTTATTTCTTCAGACCGTAGCCAGCGGCCATCGTGCAGCTTCGCAATCGCCTCAACCAATGGCGCGGCGTTGACGTCGAAACCGTAGCCCAGCACGTGAATGGTGGCACCGCCCCAGGTGCAGGACAGCTCGACGCCGTTGACCAGTTGCATCCCCAGTTCCGTGGCCGCGATGCGCGCCTCGGCCAAGCCTTCGAGGGTATCGTGATCGGTCAGGGCCAGGACTCGCACGCCGTTCTCGAACGCACGCGCAACCAGTGCCGCAGGCGCCAGGGCGCCATCGGAGGCCGTGCTATGGCAGTGCAAATCAACATTCACGGGGATGTGTAACCTCAAATCAGCTGGCGCTATCGCGCGCCCATATGTTTGTTATTATGCCGCCACATCCAGCTTCTGGCTCTCACTGTGAAACAATTCATCGATTTCATCCCGCTTCTGCTGTTCTTCATCGTCTACAAACTCGATCCACGCACCGTCGACGTCGCCGGTCATGAGTTGACCGTAGGCGGTATTTACAGCGCCACGGCCGTGCTGATCATCAGCTCCCTGGTGGTCTATGGCGCGCTCTTCATCAAGCAGCGCAAGCTGGAAAAGAGCCAGTGGCTGACCCTGATCGCCTGCCTCGTGTTCGGCAGCCTGACCCTGGCCTTCCACAGCGAAACCTTCCTGAAATGGAAAGCCCCGGTGGTCAACTGGCTGTTCGCCCTGGCCTTCCTCGGCAGCCATTTCATCGGTGACCGCCTGCTGATCAAACGCATCATGGGTCACGCAGTGACGCTGCCGGAACCGATCTGGGCGCGCCTGAACATCGCCTGGATCGCTTTCTTGCTGTTCTGCGGCGCCGCCAACCTGTTCGTCGCCTTCACCTTCCAGGACTACTGGGTGGACTTCAAGGTATTCGGCAGCCTGGGCCTGACCGTGCTGTTCCTGGTCGCTCAGGGCATCTACCTGACCCGTCACCTGCACGACGCCGATACCACAACGCCAAAAACCGAGGACTGACATGCTCTACGCAATCATTGCCACCGACGTCGCCAACTCCCTGGACGCGCGCCTCGCCGCCCGCCCGGCCCACCTTGAACGCCTGCAAGTGCTCAAGGGCGAAGGCCGCATCGTCCTGGCCGGCCCGCACCCGGCCGTCGACAGCAATGATCCGGGCGCTGCGGGTTTCACCGGCAGCCTGATCGTCGCCGAATTCGACTCCCTGAGCGCTGCGCAAGCCTGGGCCGATGCCGATCCGTACATCGCCGCCGGTGTCTACGCCAATGTTGTCGTGAAGCCGTTCAAGCAAGTCCTGCCGTAACTTTCCCCCGCCCGTGTCCCCACGCGATGAACCTTGTCGGTTCATCGCGTTCTCAATCGCTCATTATTCTCGTTTGCCGGCCGACAACCTGCCCAATATCCATTTGGTAACAGGAGTCGCGATGCGCAAGGGTCCGTTGTGTCTGATGTTGGTCACGTTGTCGATCGTGGCGCCCGCCCATGGTGTAGAAACCACCGAAAGCGGCAACTCCACGCCGCTTTCGTTGAGCGCCGGCAGCCAGATCACCGAGTTGCAGCAGCGCCTGAAGGCCAGCGAGCAGCAGCGGGAAGAACTGAGCAAACAACTGCAAGATGCCGACAACACCCGCGAAAGCGCCCAGCTTGCCCGGTTGCGCCAAGAGAACCAGCGCCTGAAGCTGCAACTCAAGGAAGCCCAAGCCAGCCCGCTGCCGCGCCTGCTGACCGAACAGCAGCAATGGTTCGTCACCGGTGCCGGGGTAGCGCTATTGGCCCTGCTCTGCGGTATCTTTGCCAGTGGTGCAAGTCGAAAACGTCGACAATGGCTAAATTGAGTGAGTCATGAGCGAGCTGTTACTGATTGATGATGACGAGGAGCTGTGTGAGCTCCTGAGCAGTTGGCTGAGCCAGGAAGGCTTTCAGGTCCGTGCATGTCACGACGGCCAGAGCGCCCGCAAGGCACTGGCCGAGACCGCGCCTGCCGCCGTGGTGCTGGACGTGATGCTGCCTGACGGCAGCGGTCTGGAACTGCTCAAGCAACTGCGCAACGACCACCCCGATCTGCCGGTGCTGATGCTCTCGGCTCGCGGCGAGCCGCTGGATCGCATCCTCGGCCTGGAACTGGGTGCCGACGATTACCTGGCCAAACCGTGCGACCCGCGCGAGCTCACCGCCCGCCTGCGCGCCGTTTTGCGCCGCAGTCACCCAGCCGCCGTCTCGACCCAACTTGAGTTGGGTGATTTGAGTTTCAGCCCGGTGCGTGGCGTGGTCAGCATCGACGAGAAGGAATTCACCCTCACCGTTTCCGAAAGCCGCCTGCTCGAAGCCCTGCTCAAGCAACCCGGCGAGCCGCTGGACAAACAGGAACTGGCGCAGATCGCCCTCGGCCGCAAGCTGACCCTGTACGACCGCAGCCTGGACATGCACGTCAGCAACCTGCGCAAGAAGATCGGCCCCCACGCCGACGGCCGCCCGCGCATCGTCGCCCTGCGCAGCCGCGGCTACTATTACAGCCTCTGAATCCCCGCACCCGGACGCTTTGTCAGTTTGATGACAAAGCGTCTTTACCCAAGCTTTACCCAGCGCTGACCGCCGCTGACCTTGATCTCCGTAATCTGGACTCATCCGGAACGTACCGGGAACGAGACAAGGAGATACACCATGCGCAAGACTCTTATCGCTCTGATGTTCGCTGCCGCTCTGCCAACCGTCGCCATGGCCGTGCCGCAGGATGGTGGCCCGATGGGCGGGCCGGACGGTGGCTGGCGCCACGGCGGTCAGATGCACGGCATGCACGGCAAAGGCCCGTACAGCCAGTTGGACCTGTCCCGCGAACAGCGCGAGCAGATCCGCAAGATCATGGGCGAGCAGATGCACGAGCGTAAGCAGACGGTCGAGAAATACCTGGAGAAACTCTCGCCAGCCGACCAGAAAGCCATGAAGGACGAGATGGCGGCCAACCACAAGAAAGCCGAATCCGATGTCCGCGCCGTGCTGAAGCCGGATCAACAGAAAAAATTCGACGAGATCCAGAAGAAACAGGACGAGCGTCGCGCCGAATGGGCTGAATTCAAGGCCTGGAAAGCGCAACAACCGCAAAAGGCGCAATAATGTTCTAGCGTCACGCCCCGACCCAACGGCTCACCGCCGTTGGGTTTTCTTTGTTTGAGGACTTTCCGTGCGTTCATTGTTCTGGCGTATTCTCGCGAGCTTCTGGCTGGCCATCGCTCTGGTTGCAGGGCTTTCCATTCTGCTGGGGCACATGCTCAACCAGGACGCGTGGATCCTCAGCCGCCATCCGGGCCTCAACACCCTGGCCGCCGACTGGACGCAGACCTACGAAGCCCAGGGCGAAGACGCTGCCCAGGACATCCTCGAACAACGCAAACGCCAATACCACATCGACGTGCAAGTGCTGAACGAGAGCGGCGACCCCGTGGTGCGTGGCACCTTCCCCCGTCGCGCGGCCGCTTTCGAAGCACGGCAGAACAATGACGACCGACGCCTGCCATGGCGACGACTGACCGATGAGTTCACCAGCGAAAAAAGCGGCGACACCTACCTCTTTATCTACCGCATCCCGCACCCGGAACTCGACGCCTGGCATCGCGAAAGCCTGCTCTGGCCATTGAGTGCGCTGGGTATCGCATTGGTGGTGCTGACCCTGTTCAGCCTGCTGGTGACCTTCTCCATCACCCGTCCGCTCAGCCGTTTGCGCGGCGCGGTGCACGATCTGGGGCAGACCACCTATCAGCAGAACAGCCTGGCGAAACTGGCCAACCGTCGCGATGAGTTCGGCGTGCTCGCCAACGATTTCAACCGCATGGGCGCACGCCTGCAAAGCCTGATCGGCAGTCAGCGCCAGTTGCTGCGCGACGTGTCCCACGAGTTGCGTTCACCGCTGGCACGGCTACGCATCGCGCTGGCATTGGCCGAACGGGCGAGCCCGGAAGAACGGGAAAAGCTCTGGCCACGCCTGACCCGCGAGTGCGATCGGCTGGAAGCGTTGATCAGTGAAATCCTGGTGCTGGCGCGGGTCGACGCCGACAACGCCAGTGCCGAAGCCGTGGACCTGAATGCCCTGCTGGGCTCTCTGCAAAAGGACGCGCAACTCGGCTCGCCCGAGCAGACCGTCCGCCTGGAGGTCGAGCCGCAGCTCAACATGACCGGATGGCCGACCATGATCGAGCGCGCCGTGGACAACCTGCTGCGCAACGCCCAGCGCTTCAACCCGGTGGGGCAATCGATCGAAATGCAGGCTTCACGTCAGGGCGAGCGAATCGTGGTCAGCGTGCGCGACCACGGGCCGGGGGTGCAGGCCGAACATTTGAATCAGTTGGGCGAACCGTTTTATCGGGCGCCGGGGCAGACTGCGGCCGGGCACGGCCTGGGCCTGGCGATCGCCCGGAGAGCGGCGGAGCGCCATGGCGGGACGCTGGTGCTGGCCAATCACCCGCAGGGCGGGTTTGTGGCCAGTCTTGAATTGCCGTTGGAGCCCGGAGCGGTGGTCCAGCCCTAGAAGCAGCCCCTCACCCCAGCCCTCTCCCGGAGGGAGAGGGAGCCGACCGAGGTGTCTTAGGTCATACATCGACCTGAATGACCGAGTCGATTGCGGTTCCGCAAAAAGCACCTGAACCAAGCCAATTCGGATTTGGCCGAAGCACTTGAACCGAGTCCATTCCGGATTCGGCCAAGTTCGTTCAGGTCGGTGAACCTCTGCAGCATCCCACAATCAGTCCCCTCTCCCTCCGGGAGAGGGTTAGGGTGAGGGCGCTTTTAAAGCTTTTAACGCCCTTTAAGCCTTTGCTGGCCAGGCGCTGACAAACTCCGCCAGATCAACCTTCTCGGCCACCCGCGGTTCTTTCTGCGGCGTACCGAGGTAAAGGAACGCAATCACCTCTTCGCCATCCGTCAGCCCCAAACCCTTGGCGACATGCTTCGAGTACGCCAGATCACCGGTGCGCCATACCGCGCCAATCCCCTGCGCGTAGGCCGCCAGCAGAATCCCGTGCGCCGCACAGCCCGCCGCCAGCAACTGCTCGGCTTTCGGGTATTTGACGTGATCCTGCAATTTGGCGATGACCACGACCACCAGTGGCGCCCGCAGCGGGCCGTTGCGGGCCTTGTCGATCATCGCTTCGGTGACTTCGCCTTCCTGCATCTGCGCCGCTTCGGCCAGCAACTCGCCCATCTGCTCACGCGCCGCGCCTTCGACGGTCAGGAAGCGATACGGCTGCAAATGCCCGTGATCCGGTGCACGGGTCGCGGCGGCAAACAGCACTTCGCGCTGTTCGGCGGTGGGGGCCGGATCGATCAGTCGTGGAACGGAAACACGGTTGAGCAAAGCGTCGAGAGCCTGCATCGGCCACCTCCTGAAAAAAATGTCCGGCTATTCTAGCTGCAAGTGATCCGGCCGCGTCGGTTTACATGCCTTGCCCCGCAGGTAGAATGGCGCCCTTCCCACATCAGCCCGAGCGGACTTCATGGCGTTGCCGACCTTACGGATCATTGGTTTCATCATCGGCATCTTCCTGATCACCCTGGCCATCGCCATGGTCGTGCCCATGGCCACCCTGGTGATTTTCGACCGCACCGGCGATCTGCCGTCGTTCCTCTGGGCGAGCATGATCACCTTCCTCGCCGGCCTCGCGCTGGTGATTCCCGGGCGCCCGGAACACATTCACCTGCGTCCCCGCGACATGTACCTGCTGACCGTCACCAGTTGGCTGGTGGTGTGCATCTTCGCCGCGCTGCCGTTTTTGCTGACCCAGCACATCAGCTACACCGACTCGTTCTTCGAAAGCATGTCCGGCATCACGGCCACCGGCTCGACTGTATTGAGCGGGCTGGACACCATGTCCCCGGGCATCCTGATGTGGCGCTCGCTGCTGCACTGGCTCGGCGGCATCGGCTTCATCGGCATGGCGGTGGCGATTCTGCCGCTGCTGCGCATCGGCGGCATGCGCCTGTTCCAGACCGAATCCTCGGACCGCTCGGAAAAGGTCATGCCCCGCTCGCACATGGTGGCGCGGCTGATCGTGGCGGCATACGTGGGCATCACCATTCTCGGCAGCCTGGCGTTCTGGTGGGCGGGCATGAGTCCGTTCGATGCGATCAACCACGCGATGTCGGCGATCTCCACCGGCGGTTTCTCGACCTCCGACCAATCCCTGGCCAAGTGGACGCAACCGGCGGTGCACTGGGTGGCAGTGGTGGTGATGATCCTCGGCAGCCTGCCGTTCACCCTGTACGTGGCGACGCTGCGCGGCAACCGTCGGGCGCTGATCAAGGATCAACAGGTGCAGGGTTTGCTCGGCATGTTGCTGGTGACCTGGCTGGTGCTCGGCACGTGGTACTGGTGGACCACCAACCTGCATTGGCTGGACGCCCTTCGCCATGTGGCGCTGAACGTGACGTCAGTGGTCACCACCACCGGATTCGCATTGGGGGATTACAGCCTGTGGGGGAATTTCTCACTGATGCTGTTCTTCTATCTGGGCTTCGTCGGTGGCTGCTCCGGCTCGACGGCGGGCGGGATCAAGATCTTCCGCTTCCAGGTCGCCTACATCCTGCTCAAGGCCAACCTTAACCAGCTGATCCACCCGCGTGCGGTGATCAAACAGAAGTACAACGGTCATCGCCTCGACGAGGAAATCGTCCGGTCGATCCTGACGTTCTCGTTCTTCTTCGCCATTACCATCTGCGTGATCGCCCTGCTGCTGTCGCTGCTGGGCGTGGACTGGATGACCGCGTTGACCGGCGCCGCCAGCACCGTATCCGGCGTCGGCCCGGGGCTGGGCGAAACCATCGGCCCGGCCGGCAACTTCGCCAGCCTGCCGGATGCGGCCAAGTGGATTCTGTCGTTCGGCATGCTGCTCGGCCGACTGGAGATCATTACGGTGTTTGTGCTGTGTATTCCGGCGTTCTGGCGTCACTGATCGCGTTCGGCGCCTCCAGCAACCGCGCCCGGTAATCGCCGGGCGTGGTGTCGAACCAGCGGCGGAAGGCACGGAAGAAATTGCTCGGATCGGCAAACCCCAGCAGATAGGCAATCTCCAGCAAGGTCATGCTCGGCTGCGCCAGGTATTGCTCGGCGAGTTCTCGGCGGGTGTCATCCAGCAACTGCTGAAAACTGGTGCCCTCCTCCTGCAAACGCCGTTGCAAAGTGCGTTGCGACAGGTGCAGGGTCTGCGCCACCGTATCGCGCTTGGGCTCGCCCTGCGGCAGCAAGCGGCACAACACCTGACGCGCCTTGTGGGTCACACGGCTTTCGGAAAACCGCGCCAGATATTCCCCGGCAAACCGGTCGTGCAGCAGCGCCATCGCCTCGTTGGCGGTGGGCAGCGGCGCTTCCATGTCCGCGCGTTCGAAGATCAGCGCGTCATACGGCGCGTTGAACACCAGCGGTGCATGAAAGGCTTGCTTGTAGGGTTGAAGATCATCGGGCTCGTCGCCCTGCACCAGCACTTTGCGCGGGTGCAGCGTGCGCCCGGTCAGCCAGCCGCACAGCGCCAGTGCGCAGGCCAGCGAGGCTTCGGCACTTTGCCGGGTCGGCGGCAGATGATCGCCGTGCACCGTCAGAATCAATGCATAACCTTCGTCGAGCAGACGAAAACTCAAGTCGGCACTTTCGGCAATGATCCGCTGATAACGCACCAGTCGCTGAAAGCCTTCGGCCAGGGTGTTGCTGGACATCAGCGCGTAGCCCGCCACATGGAACGACGCCGGTCGCACCACCTTGCCCATGTTCAGACCAATGGCGGGATTGCCGGACAGCTCGACCGCCCGTTGCCAGAGTCGGGTCATGGAATCCTGCGGGAAGCGTGCGTCCGGATCCTCCAGCGCCGCGTAGTCGAGCCCCAGCTGTTTGAACAGAACCCGGCAATCCAGGCCGTCCATTTCCAGTGCCTTGACAATCCCCATCGCCCAGCTTGCAGATGTCGTTCGTTCGCTCATGGCGTTTTTTCTTGGATGACATGGTGAGCCGCATACTACGGCCGATTTCCCAAGGATAGTAAAGTGGCGCCGATTGTCACTGGCCGACGCCAATGATCACTCTAGACTCAAATAAGCTACCCACCGAACAACTTGCAATCAGAACAATAACCACAGAGATCGCGGTCGTGGAAACCATCAAGCCTTTCAACAGCTTCGCCGAGTTCTATCCGTATTACCTCAGCGAACACAGCAACAGCACCTGCCGTCGCCTGCATTTCATCGGGACGACGCTGGTGATCTTCATTCTCGCGATGACCATCGCCAAGGGCGCCTGGCTGCTGTTGCTGGCCCTGCCGCTGGCCGGCTACAGCTTCGCCTGGGTCGGCCATTTCTTTTTCGAGAAGAACCGGCCGGCGACATTCCAGCATCCGTTCTACAGCCTGCTGGGGGATTTCGTCATGTACCGCGACATGATCCTGGGCCGCGTGGCGTTCTAGAAACCCTGACCAAGAGGATTGCCGATGAATGCCAATGCCCGTTTCACCCATATGAAGGACGGCACGCAGGAAGACTGGGCGATTATCGCGGCGGACTTCAGCGCCTACGCCCGTCAACTGCCGGGCCGGATCATGGCGCACCTGAAATTGCTCGAAGGTGATTTCGGCGGGTTTCCGGTGGATCGCCTGACCCACTCGCTGCAAACCGCGACCCGTGCATATCGCGACGGACGCGACGAGGAATACGTGGTCTGCGCCCTGCTCCACGACATCGGCGACACGCTGGGCTCCTACAATCACCCGGACATCGCCGCCGCCATTCTCAAGCCGTTCGTCAGCGCCGAGAACCTGTGGATGGTGGAAAAGCACGGGATCTTCCAGGGCTACTACTTCTTCCATCACCTGGGCATGGATCGGCACCTGCGCGAGCAGTTCAGCGGTCATCCGCAGTATCAGGCGACCGCGGAATTCTGCGCGAAATACGACGCGGCGGCATTCGACCCGGATTACGACACCCTGCCGCTGAGCTTCTTCGAACCGATGATGGAGCGCCTGTTCGCCCGGCCGAAGAACTCCATCTACAAGGCTGCGATGGAAGAACACGCGCCGGCCTGAGTTGATCTGGACACTCAGGCCAGCTCGGCAACCTTGGCCGCTTTCAGTTCGGCCTCCCGCGCCTGCGCATCCGCCAGGCGATACAGCTCGATCGTGCCGTCCCAGTGTTCGATCAGCGCCGTGCACGACTCCACCCAGTCACCGCAATTGAGGTAATCCACCTCGCCGACCTTGCGGATCTCGGCATGGTGAATGTGCCCGCAGACCACGCCGTGCAATTCGCGCTTCACGCACTCGTGAGCGATGGCTTCTTCGAAGTCGCTGATGAAGCTCACCGCGGTCTTCACCTTGTGCTTGAGATAGGCCGACAGCGACCAATAGCCGTAACCGTATTTCGCCCGCCAGTGATTGAGCCAGCGATTAAGGGTCAGGGTGAATTCGTAGGCCGAATCGCCAAGGAACGCCAGCCAGCGGTGATAACGGGTGATCACGTCGAACTGGTCGCCGTGGATCACCAGCAAATGCCGGCCATCGGCCGTGACATGCACCGCTTCGTCGACCAACTGGATGTTGCCCAGGATCAGCTTCGAATAGCGACGCAGGAATTCGTCATGGTTGCCGGTAACGTAGATCACCTCGGTGCCGCGCTTGCTCATGGTCAGCAAGCGGCGGATCACGTTGGTGTGCGCCTGGGGCCAGTACATGCCGCCGCGCAGTTTCCAGCCGTCGATGATGTCACCGACCAGGTAGATCTTGTCGGCGTGATAGCCCTTGAGAAATTGCGACAGATGCTCGGCCTGGCAATCCCGCGTGCCCAGATGCACGTCGGAAATCCACAAGGTGCGAACCCTTTGTTTACGGCTGGGTCTGGCGAGCTCGGCGCTGGTCATGGGCAACCCTCTGCGATGTTTTCGCCACTGTGCGCGAGCCCGGTTAATCGACCATGACAGGCGTGCGTCAGTCTTGTGACAAACGCGTCGCCCCTGCGCCGGTGTAGACTGGCAGCTCGCCCGGAGACCGCCATGCCACCGATCCTGACCCTGCGCCATTACACCCACGACCTGATCGTCCACAGTCACGACCACGCCCAACTGGTGTTCGGCCTGTCGGGTGCGCTGGATTTCGAGGTCGAAGGGCATGGCAGCCAGGTATTGCAGCAGAGCTTCGTGGTGATTCCCTCCGGCGCGCATCACGCATGCGGCAGCCCCAAGGGCAGCCGTTGCCTGGTACTGGACGTGCCGGACGATCAATGGTTGTCACGCTCACTGGGCGATCACGCCGACGCCAGCCGCCGCCTGCTGGACAACGCCGCGCGTCTGTCGCTGGATGCCGGCCAGGGCCAACTGGTCAATTGGCTGGCGAACAGCCCGGTGGACGATCCGCTGATTGCGCAACAGGGCGCGGTGCTGTTGCTGGCGAGCCTGAATCACGCGCAACCTGCCGAGGTCTGCGCCCGTCGCCTGCCCTACGCGGCCCTCGATGCGCACATCGAGCAATACGCGGCCTATCCGCTGCAAGTCGCGGATCTGGCGCGCATCGCCGGACTATCCAGCGCCCGATTGCATGCGCGGTTCGTCGCCGAATGCGGGCAGACACCCATGGATTACATTCGCAGTCGACGGCTGCATAAGGCCGTCACGCTGTTGCGGGAAACCACGCTAGCCATCGGGGAAGTGGCCAGCCGTGTAGGCTATGGATCGCAAAGTGCGTTCTCGGCCGCCGTCCTGCGTGAATTCGGTACCTCTCCTACACAATTGCGACGCGAGGCTGACGACAAAAGTCGATAGTCTGCCGACAGACTTTTCGGCCGCTACACGCTTCAATGTGTGCCTGAAATGGCGTTTGGAAAAAGGACTGCAATGACTCCCCGTACTGCCCTTGGCGCCCTGCATATCGGCGCATTGATGTTCGGCCTGACCGGCGTCTTCGGCAAACTCGCCGCCGCAACGCCAGCGGTCATCGTCTTTGGACGGGCCGCCTTTGCCGTTCTTGCGCTGGCGTTCTTTGCCCGTTTCGCCAGCCAGCACGGCTGGCAAAAACTGCAAGCCGTGGACTGGCGACGACTGGCCCTGAGCGGTGTGCTGCTGGCCGGTCACTGGGTGAGCTTCTTCATTGCCGTGAAGGTGGCCGGCGTCGCGGTGGCCACCCTGGGTTTCGCCAGTTTTCCGGCCTTCACGGTCATCCTCGAAGGGTTGATCTTCCGCGAACGCATCCGTGCCAACGAAATCATTCTGGTGGCGCTGGTCAGTGTCGGCCTGGTGCTGGTGACCCCGGCGTTCGACCTGGCCAGCGGCGCCACCACCGGGCTGCTCTGGGCGATTCTTTCCGGCCTGCTGTTTTCACTGTTGTCGCTGACCAACCGTGCCAGTTCCGGACGCATCCCGGCGGTGCAGGCAGCGTTGTGTCAGAACGTGGTGGTGGCGTTGTGTCTGCTGCCGGTGGCGGCGCCGCAACTGAGTGAAGTGCGCGCCATCGACTGGCTGTGGATCGCCCTGCTCGGTGTGTTCTGTACCGGCGTCGCCCACAGCCTGTTCGTCGCCAGTCTCGCCGTGATCAAGGCGCGAACTGCGGCGGTGGTGTTCGCCATGGAGCCGGTGTACGGCATTACCGTCGCGTGGCTGCTGTTCGATGAAAACCCGACCCTGCGGATGCTGCTCGGCGGCGCGCTGATCATCGTCGCCATCGTTGTGTCGAGCCAGATGTCAGGCAGCGCCAGCAAAAAAACGGTGGAGGCCGAGGCTGCGTCTCATTGAGTGCGGTCGTTATGGCCGAGGTCGCGGTCAGGGTCGATCTGGTCGCGGACTCGCTGCTTGAGCACCTTGGCCTCGGGGAAACCACCGTCGGCCTTGCGCTCCCAGATCTGCACATCGTTGCAACTGATGTGAAAGATCCCGCCGGTACCCGGCACCAGTGACACTTTGCCAAGGTCGTCGCCAAAGGTACTGAGCAACTCCTGCGCCAGCCACGCGGCGCGCAGCAGCCACTGGCACTGCGTGCAATAAGTGATGACGATTTCCGGTTTTGTGGCGGTCATGATCGTTGAAACTCCTGAGCCAGAGGGCGCCGCTATAATAGCCGGCTTTAACGCTTGCCCCGAGACTCACAATGCGTCGTCTGCTGATCTGCCTTTTGCTTGGTTTCCTTCCGCTGTTCGTTCATGCCAGTGAAGCGCCGCGACCGAAAGTCGGCCTGGTGCTGTCCGGCGGTGCGGCCCGCGGACTGGCGCACATCGGCGTGCTCAAGGCGCTGGAAGAGCAAGGCATCAAGATCGATGCGATTGCCGGCACCAGCATGGGTGCAGTGGTCGGTGGCCTCTACGCCTCGGGTTACAAGATCGACGAACTGGAAAAACTCGCCCTGAGCATCGACTGGCAGCAGGCCCTGTCCGATGCCCCGCCCCGGGAAGACGTACCGTTTCGACGCAAACAGGATGACCGCGATTTTCTGGTGAAGCAGAAACTGAGCTTTCGCGACGACGGCAGCCTCGGCCTGCCGCTCGGGGTGATTCAAGGGCAGAACCTCGCGCTGCTGCTGGAAAGCCTGCTGGCCCACACCAGCGACACCCGTGATTTCGACAAGCTGCCGATCCCGTTCCGCGCCGTGGCCACCGACATCGCCAACGGCGAAAAAGTGGTGTTTCGCAAAGGCCACCTGCCCCAGGTGATTCGCGCCAGCATGTCGATCCCGGCCGTGTTCGCCCCGGTCGAGCTTGATGGCCGGCTGCTGGTGGACGGCGGCATGACCGATAACATTCCCCTCGATGTGGCCCGGGAAATGGGCGTCGACGTGGCCATCGTGGTCGACATCGGCACCCCGCTGCGCAACCGCAAGCAACTGACCACCGTGGTCGATGTACTGAACCAGTCGATCACCCTGATGACCCGGCGCAACTCCGAAGAACAACTGGCGGCGCTGCACCCGAATGACGTGCTGATCCAGCCGCCGCTGGCCAGTTTCGGCGCCACCGATTTCGGTCGTGCCGAGGAAATGATCGATGCCGGTTACCGCGCCGCCAAGGCCCTCGACGCCCGCCTCGCCCGATTGAAACCCGCCGTGTCTCAGGACGCCGAGCTCAACGCCGCACGCGCACCGGGCCAGCGCACGCCGATCATCACCGCGATCAGGGTCGAGAACGACTCGAAAGTCGGCGACGACGTGATCCGTTACTACATCCGTCAGCCCATCGGTGAGCCGCTCGACCTCGGGCGTCTGCACTCTGACATGGGCACCTTGTACGGCCTGGATTACTTCGAACAGGTGCAATACCGCGTGGTGCACAAGGGCCAGGAACATACGCTGGTGATCAGCGCCCGGGGCAAGCGCAGCGGCACCGATTACTTGCGGGTTGGCTTGAACCTGTCGGACGACATGCGCGGCGACAGCGCCTTCAACCTCGGCGCCAGTTACCGAATGAACGGCATCAACCGACTCGGCGCTGAATGGCTGACCCGGGCGCAGATCGGCGACAAGCAGGAGCTCTACACCGAGTTCTATCAGCCGCTGGACGTTGGCTCGCGCTACTTCGTCGCACCGTATGCAGCGTTCGAAGCCCAGAACGTCGACTCGGTGCTCGACAACGACCCGATCGCCCAATATCGCGTCGAGCGCTACGGCCTCGGCCTCAATGTCGGCCGCCAGATCGGCAACAACGGTGAAATCCGCTTTGGTGTCGGCGAGGCCTGGGGCAAAGCGGATGTGCGAATCGGCGATCAGAATCTGCCGAGCGAACACTTCAACGAAGGGTTTTATGCGCTGAAGTACTCGTTCGACTCACTGGACAATGTGTACTTCCCCCACGACGGCAAGGACATCAGCCTGACCCTGATGCAATTCGAACCGAGCCTGGGTTCCGACACGCGCTACCGGCAGTGGGAATTCAAACTGGACAAGGCCATGAGCAGCGGCCCGAATACGCTGATTCTGGGCGGTCGTTACGGGCGCACGCTGGACGATGCGAATGTGGTGACGTCGAGCTTCCTGCTGGGCGGCGCCCGACAACTGTCCGGTTTCCGCGAAGATGCCATCTCCGGGCAGAACGTCAGCCTGATGCGGGCGGTGTATTACCGCCGTCTGACGCCGCGCGCTTATCTGCCGCTGGATTTCCCGCTGTATGCCGGCGGCTCGCTGGAGCGCGGCCGGGCCTGGAACAACGACAACGAGTTCGACAGCGGCTACATCAATGCCGCCAGCGTATTCATCGGTTTCGACACACCGCTGGGGCCGCTGAACTTCAGCTATGGCCTGAACGATGCCAACGAACAGGCGGTTTACCTGAATCTGGGGCAGACCTTCTGACCCGGATCAGCGAATCCCGGCCAACAGGGTTCGGGCCGTTTGCCTGAGAGGCTCATCGCCTTCCTTCAACAGCTCATTGAGCAAGGCGATCGCACTGTCGAGGTCGCCGTCGTCGATGCAGGTCTGGGCCTGCTCGAGCTTTCCGGCGTTGGCCGCCTCGGTCGGGCCCGGCTCGGCTTCCGGTAATTGCAGATCCAGTGGCTCCAGTTTCAGCGACTGACCGGGATCGCCAAATTCGTTGAGGAAGTCATCGTCTATCGGCTGCACATCCGGTTCGGCGATCCACTCCAGCTCCGTCGCCTCAGCGTCATCGTTGGCGGTTTGCGGCAGCTCGAAATCCTGTGGCAGCACTTGCAGGCTGGAACCCAGTGCCGACGGGGTCGACGAAGGTGTGTCTGTTGCCGGGCGACGGTCTTCCAGATCCCAGCTGGAATCCATCGACAGCTGCTCCAGATTCAGCTCGAAATCATCCTCGGCCAACGGTGTGGCGGGTGCAGCTTGCTCAACGGGCAGCGCGGCAATGACCGGAGCCGCCGCAGCCGGAGGTTCAGTCCTGGTCAGTTTCGGGTAGCGGGCCCGGATATCGAGCAATCGCTGTTCCTCGACACCGAGCTGACGCAGGTGGTTTTCCTGTTCGTCATAGGCTGACTGGTCGCCCTGGCGCCCCAGTACCTCAAGCATCTGCACACCCAGATCGATGCGCTCCGGCTCCTTTTGCAAGGCCTCGCGCAGCAGACCGAGCGCTTCACCGAGACGCCCATACGCCAGATAAATGCCGACCGCCTCCAGTACATCGCCTGCGGCCTGTTCGTCACGGTGCTCGACGGCCTCCTGAACCACGTTCTGACGAACGACTTCGGGTTCATTGAGCGCGGGTTCGCTTCGCTGGGGTGCCACCGCCGCAAGCCCGACAAGATTCGCTTCAGACTGGCGTCGGCGGTGTACATACAACACCGCCCCCAACAGGCCCAACAACACCAGCAAACCGCCAAGCAGCGGCCAGCTGACGGAGTCTTCCTGCGACTCTACCGGTGCAGCAACCGGAGCCGGGGCTTGCACAGGTGCTACCGGAGCCGGCGGCGCCTGTTGCACTTCCGCCAGACGGGCCTGCAAATCACCCAGCTGTTTCTTGCCGTCGGCGATCAGGATTTCCTGCGCCTGAAGCTTCACGTTCAGCTCATCGATGGTTTTCTGCAGTTGCTGGTTCTGCAGCACGCTGGCAGCCAACTGCTCGGCTTGCGCGTCGTTGGTCGCAGCCGTTTGCGGCACTGGCGCGGCGGGTGGCGCAGCAGGCTTGCTTTGGGTGCCGGCAGCAGGTGCCTCAGGCGTTGGAAACTCCGACGATTGCGCGCGGACGTCGGGCTCGTCGGTGGCCGGCACGATGCCCGGCGAACCCGGCGGATCAATCAGCACCGTGTATTCGCGCAGCAGGTGGCCGTTGGGCTGATTGAGCTGCACAAGGAAATTCAGAAAGGGTTCGTTGACCGGTTTGCTGGAGGTCACCCGGATCAGGTTGCGATTGCCACGCAGGATCGGGGTGAACTTGAGGTCATTGAGGAAGAACACCCGCTCGACCCCGGCACGGCCGAATTCGTCCGCCGTGGCCAGACGGACCGAGAGCTCGCTTTCGCTGAGCCCGGCGACATCCACCAGCGCGATGTCGGCCTTTAGCGGCTGATTGAGGGCCGAGTGCACGGTGATGTCACCGAGCCCCAGCGCCAGTGACGCCGTGGACCAGGTGAGAACACCGGCCACCAGCAGTGAGTTGGCGCAACGCAGTACCACGTGCCGACTGTCGAACATGAGCATCCCTTAAATAAGCAAAACCGACTTCTATGGGTTCGCACATCCGGTACGAACACGATATTGCCCAGTAGTTCTTATAGTCTGCCCAGCGCGATCTCTCAAAAAAACGGCACGCGGTTGTGCCTCAAGACTTTTCCAGGTTGGCCAGAATGTGCCCATGAACCCGCATGCACACCTTCAAATCCGCCTCGTCGACGCCTTCGAACAATTCGTGACGCAGTTGCGTGGCGATGGTCTCGATCTGTTCGATCAACGGCAGGGCCGGAGCGCACAACACGATTTTTTTCGCCCGCCGGTCTTCCATCACGGACTGGCGTTGCACCAGGCCCTGGCTTTCCAGGCTGTCGAGCAGACGGGCAAGGGTCGGCCCTTCGACGCCAACGCTTTGCGCCAGCTCCCGTTGGGTCGGGGCTTCTTCGAAGCGCGCCAGATGCAGCAGCACCAGCCAGCGCGCCTGGGACAAACCCAGGCCGGCCAGCCGGCGATCCAGTTCGGCACGCCAGCCACGGGACATCTGGGCCAGTTGCATGCCAAAGCGGTGTTGATCGGTTAACGGCATAAAACACTCATGGTTAGACTGAAGAAATAGAGAAAAACTAATTATTAGTCAGCTAAGCATGACATTTGGCTATAGGCAAGAGCCGCCCTGTACTGAATCGTTACATCTGTACAACGGTTTGTGTAAGCCCAGGCTCACATCTCGAATTCAGATTGCAGCGCAGCCCTTACGCAATACAGCACGCCTTCCGGTACGCGGCCGGCAAACAGCTCCGCCACTTCAGCGACCGACGGCAACTCGCCCTCGCCGTCGAGGAATGCATCCTGGACTTCGCCCATCAGGTCTTCCGGCAGGTCCAGCGCCTGTTCCAGCGACAGTTGCTGCTTGCCGATGGCTTCGGCAAGCATGGTGTAGACGTTCTTTTCCGAGCACTGCAACTGACCGGAAATCTGCAGCGGCGTCATGCCGGCACGGGCCAGGGTAATCAATTCGTGGCGTACGTCGGCCACCACCTTCGGCGTTTCGGCCTCGCCGCCGAGCACTTCGAGGAAGGCCTCGCCGTAGCGCTCCAGCTTGCGTGCGCCGACGCCGCTGACCTGGGCCATTTCCGCCAGCGAGGTCGGCTGGCTGCGGAGCATTTCCAGCAGGGTCGAATCGGGGAAGATGACGTACGGCGGCACGCCGTGTTCTTCCGCCAGTTTGCGGCGCAGGGCACGCAGCGCTTCCCACTGTTCGCGTTCCTCAAAGCGCACCAGTTGACTGGCCGGGCTCTTGCTGCCGCTCTTGGCGGTGACTTGCGGCTTGAGGTCGCGGCGCAGCTCCAGGCTCACTTCCCCCTTGAGCAGCGGCCGGCAAGTGTCGCTAAGACGCAGCCCGCCGTAGCCTTCGTGATCGACATCCGCCAGGCCGCGAGCAACCAATTGGCGAAACAGCGAGCGCCATTCGCTCTCGCTAAGCGCCTTGCCCACGCCGTACACCGACAGGTGCTGATGGCCGAAACTGCGGACCTTTTCGTTGTCCTTGCCCAGCAGCACGTCCACCAGATGGCCGACACCGTAACGCTGGCCAGTGCGATAGATCGCCGACAGCGCCTGACGTGCAGGCTCGGTGGCGTCCCAGGTCTGCACGCCGTCGGTGCAGTTGTCGCAGTGCCCGCATGGCTCGGGCATGTCTTCGTCGAAATACGCCAGCAACGCCTGACGACGGCAGCGGGTTTCTTCGCAGAGCGAGAGCATGGCGTCGAGCTTGTGCTGCTCCAGACGCTTGTGGCGCTCGTCGCCTTCGGAGTTCTGCAGCATCTGCTTGAGCATCACCACGTCTTGCAGACCGTAGGCCATCCACGCGTCCGCCGGCAGACCGTCACGGCCGCCGCGTCCGGTTTCCTGGTAATACGCCTCAAGGGATTTCGGCAGGTCGAGGTGAGCGACGAAACGCACGTTGGGTTTGTCGATGCCCATGCCGAACGCCACGGTGGCGACCATGATCAGGCCTTCCTCGTTGAGGAAGCGTTTCTGGTGATAGGCGCGCAGATCGTTGGGCAGACCGGCGTGATACGGCAGCGCCGGGAAGCCCTGCTCGGTGAGAAACGCGGCCACCTCCTCCACCTTCTTGCGCGACAGGCAGTAGACGATACCGGCATCGCTGCGCCGCTCGGCAAGGAACGCCAGCAACTGCTTGCGCGGCTGCTCCTTGGGCACGATGCGGTAGAAGATGTTCGGCCGGTCGAAGCTCGACAGAAAACGCTCGGCGTTCTGCAAATGCAGGCGAGTGACGATTTCTTCGCGGGTGCGCTTGTCGGCGGTGGCGGTCAGGGCGATGCGCGGCACGTCGGGGAACATTTCCGCCAACTGCCCCAGTTGCAGGTATTCCGGGCGGAAGTCGTGGCCCCATTGCGACACGCAGTGCGCTTCATCGATGGCGAACAGCGCGATGTTCAAGCCTTGCAGGAACGACAGCATCCGCGGCTGCACCAGACGCTCGGGCGCCAGATAGAGCATTTTCACTTCGCCGCGCTTGATCCGGTTGGCGAGGTCGCGCTGCTGTTCGGCGCTCAACGTGGAGTTCAACGCGGCAGCAGCCACACCCAGCTCTTCGAGGGTGGCGACCTGATCGTCCATCAGCGCGATCAGCGGCGACACCACCACCGCCAGGCCGTCGCGCAGCAGCGCCGGCACCTGGAAGCACAGGGACTTGCCGCCGCCGGTCGGCATCAGGACAAGGGCATCGCCGCCACTGGCCACGCGCTCAATGATTGCACCCTGACGGCCACGGAAACTGTCGTAGCCGAAGATGTCCTTGAGGACGCGTTGAGCCTGTTCGAGCATAAAAACTCCAAAAATCCACCGAAGCATCCCTGCACAGGCTGGTTCAAGACAGCCGAGGCTGCTTTAAACAAAACGTAAGGGCGCATTGCTTGACGCCGTACAGTTTCAGCCGCGACACCGGCAGGGATCGCAAAGCGCGGCAGTATACCCGAGCCCTCCCCGGCAAAGGGCACCGCCGATAAGAAGCTTGTGGGCGCAAATCTGCCGTGCGGCTGGCTTGAGGGCTCAAGAAGGCCTAGAATTCCCGCATTGTTTATTCCCCCAAGGTAGCCCTTTAATGTCCTTCGCCGAGCAACTAACCCGCCTGCAAGTCTTCCTCGACGCCGACGAGCTGCATGAAGAGGCGCTGGACTACGTGGCCGCTCACGGTTACCTGACCGCGCTGTCGATCTGCGCCGACGTGGTGCCGGATCGTGAGTGGATCGACGCCCTGTTCGCCGAAGAGCCGCACTACAGCAGCGAAGCCCAGCGCGAAGAGATCGAAGCCACGCTGATCGGCCTGAAAGCCCACATCGCCCGCCAACTGGCCTCCGATGAAGAATTCGAGCTGCCATGCGAGCTGGACCTGGGCGACGAGCCGGACGATTCCGAACTGCGCGGCTGGTGCATCGGCTTCATGGAAGGCGTGTTCCTGCGCGAAGCGGCCTGGTTCGAAACCGCCGAAGAAGAAGTCAGCGAAATGCTCCTGCCGATCATGGTCGGTTCGGGTCTGTTCGACGAACAGCCCGAGTTCGAAGACATCGCCAAGGACGCCAACCTGATGGACGACATGATCGTGCAGATCCCGGAAGCCCTGACCGCGCTGTACCTGCTGTGCCAGGCACCCGACGAAAAACCGGCGATCCTCAAGCCACGTCACCACTAAGCTCCGGCCTATGGACAACCCCATAGGCAACCGCCCCCTGATGTTGCGCTACATCCTGCTGGCCATCGGCTGGCTCAGCGTGGCATTGGGGGTGATCGGGATATTCCTGCCTGTTCTCCCCACCACTCCCTTCCTTCTGCTGGCGGCCGCCTGCTTCGCCCGCAGCTCTCCGCGTTTCTATCAATGGCTGGTCGAGCATCCCCGGCTCGGGCCATGGATCCGCGATTACCTCGACGGCAACGGCATACCGCTCAAGGGCAAGGTCTACGCGATCGGGCTGATGTGGGTGAGCATTCTGTTCTCGTGCTATCTGGTGCCGCTGCCGTGGGCGCGTGGGTTCATGCTGACCAGTGCGGTGTTGGTGACGGTTTATATCTTGCGGCAGAAGACGTTGCACAAGTCTTGACCGGTTGTCGGGACTGTCAGAGTTGACAGGTGTGTAAGGTTCGTTTGATGGCGCTTCATAGTGCATGCCCGCTGCCATTCCGGCAAAAACGGCTGAACCTGCGAAGGAGCGTTCCCCATGAGCACTCAAAATCCTTTCTTTAGCTATTGCACGACGTATCCCGGCGGATCCCCGTTGAGTCCTGGCGACACGACCCCCTCCACGGGTGTCGAGTTTGGCGGAAGCGGGCCGGCGGGTGCTCCATTTGTGATTACGGATAACGGCGCGGTAGTGGCTAGTGGAGTGTTCAATCCAAGCAGCGCATTCATCCAGCAACTGGTGAATCTGGTTCAGGGACTGCATCGTTTTGAATTGCGGGGAAATGCCAGTTTGCCTGAGACCGATGTTTTTATATTGACCGTGGGTGCAGCCGTGACGCTGACGATTAAGTCGCTCAAAGGTTTGATCAGCGGAGTAGAGATTCCTGAAGGCGCCACCACTCCCGAAACGTTGTTTGCGATGAGTGGAAAAGCCAAGCCGAACTCTACCATTTATCTACGTATCGACCGGGTCAGGCAACCGGGGCTGATCGCCGTGGATAGAAATGGCGACTGGGCCTATAACACCGGTACTCAAGCAGCGGGGCTACGTAGTTACACGATCGAAGGCAACTATGATTCGGGTCCAGTGTCGACCCCGCCGAGAACATTGCTTGTGGGCACGACGTTGATTGTCCCGACCTTGATTAACGTGCTGGACGCCAACAATGTGGAGGTTCCAGAAGGTACAAGCACTGCCAGCACTCAGTTGACACTTAAAGGCAAGGCAAGTCCTGGCCAGCAGGTCGAAGTATTAGACGACAGCGGCGCAAGTGCAGTGCCCAAGGGCAAAGCGACCGTCAGTGCCAGTGGTGATTGGGAACTCTCGATTTCTGTCGAGCCAGGTGCTCATCGGTTGTATGCCAAGTCGCTGTACCCTTCGAATCCGATATATTCAAACGTGCGCACGCTGAGTGTCATTGAGCAGGTGATCAGAAGAGAGAATTTCAGTAACGAGGCCGACCAATTACTCAGACTCAATGTACCACTCACGTGCAGGAGTGGACTCATAATCACCACGACAATATTAGGTAGTAATTTAACAGGGATATTCACCGTCAAATCACAACCATTACCCAACATGGAAGGAAAGTACTTATACATGGGCACAAGCACTTGTAGATTCAGACTACCCAATACCGCAAGTAAAATTCACTTTCCGTTTTTCAACATACACGATGGCTACCTGTTAATTACTGTTTATGACTCATCAGGGAATAAGTTAGATGAACAATACATACGCACCCCTATAGGTACATATACATTTGAGGCTTCAACAAGCTCTCGCGCATCATATTTTGATGTTGTAGGATATGCTGCTCACATAGACAACATTGAGTGGAGCTAATGCAAAAAGGGGATGCCCATTAAAAGAGAAAAGGGGAGGTACTTATTTACCAGAAATAAAAGAAAATAAAAGGGGACGCATTTATTTACCAATAAAAGGGGACGCATTTATTTACCAGCACCAACCCTGATAAACCCGCCCTCCTGTTCGATCGGGAAGGCGGGTTTTGTCGTTTCCGCGCCTTCGGTAACATTTGTTGAATAGTGCTGAATGCTATGTCCGCAAAGCCACATCACCTTGCGCCTTTGCCTACGCATCCGCCAGAATCCGCCGGCTTGTGCGCCTTGGGGGCGGGTTCTATTGTTTGGCGGTCGCTGAAAAACAGCGATCGGGTTTAGCGATCCGGCTCCAGACAGACGCAACAACGCCCAATCCCGATTGCAGTCTCTTCTCTGCACTTGGCGTAATGGTGGCTGTGCGTGGGAGACCTTCGGGTCTACCCGGGGTTTCTGTGACCCGGATCGCTAACCTGCGTACAGCCGCCACCTTTACTTGTTTAGCGATGAGTCGTGGCGGCTCAGTCCAATCACGGAGATTCGCCATGATCAAACCCACGCCAAACCCGCCGGAAGTCGATTCGACTTCGCCCTACGGAACCCTCGATTCAAAGAAATTCCACGAGGCCGCCGAACGCGCCCTCGATCACTACCTCAATCCGTTCCACCCCAGAAAACCGCTGCTCAAACCCAACACCCGCTACCTCATCGCCCCCGGCATCCCGAGTGAAGAGCTGCTGGCCGACACCTGCGAAACCCTGACCTCGGCCAAAACCATGGCCAGCGATTTCGCCGGGATGCTCGATGCGCCGCAGCGGCATGTGCTGTTGGGGATTGCGCAGTTGATCATGCTGGGTGAGCTGGCGGTGAATCGGGTGCTGGATAATCTGGAAGTGAAGGCTGACGCAAACCTCTAGGCAAGTGAGCGATTGTGGCGAGGGAGCTTGCTCCCGCTCGAGTGCGAAGCGCTCGCAATGCTTTTGGGGGCTGCTTCGCAACCCAGCGGGAGCAAGCTCCCTCGCCACAGTTTCACCAGACATGAAAAACCCGCCGTCCCGTATAACCGGGATGGCGGGTTTTGTCGTTTCAAGGCAAGGTCCATGCGATCGGGCTGATGTGGGCGAGCATTCTGTTTTCGTGCTACCTCGTGCCGCTGCCTTGGGCGCGGGGGTTCATGCTGACCAGTGCGGTGCTGGTGACGGTTTATATCTTGCGGCAGAAGACGTTGCACAAGTCTTGACCGGTTGTCGGGACTGTCAGAGTTGACAGGTGTGTAACGTTCTACTGATGGCGCTTCATGGGACATGCCCGCTGCTGCTCCGGCAGACATGGCTGAACCCACGAAGGAGCGTTTGCCATGAAGAAAAGGCCAAAAATGCAGAATCCGTATTTCTCCTATGCTACCGAACATCCCAGCGGGAAGCCTCTGAAGCCCCCTGACACCACGTTATCCAGAGACATTGAAATCGGTGCCGACGGACCGCCGAAAACTCCATTGCAAATAACCGACACACATAACGGCACCCTTAAAGTTCTAAGCCCAGCCAATGCCGAGTACAACGACAGTGGTCGGTTCTTTATGCGCGTGGAGGGGCTGTCTGAAGGGATGCACACCTTCGGTTTACGTCCAAACTCCAGTTCGTTACCTTCTGATCAATGGTCATTGACAGTAGGCAACATAAACTTTGAAGACTTCGATTCTGAACCGGAACAATCTATTGAATTCGGCCAACACATAAAAACTAACTTATTGACCATCCTCTTACTATCCGGGAACGCGACCATAAAAATAGTTGACCTGAGCAAAACAAGTCTTCCTCCGCCACCTCAACCTGGAAAAATGAGTGGAAATATCTTAAACATTGTGCCAAAGGATCCAACAACTCAAAACAACGTAAGCATTCTATTTAATTTAAAAATCAATAAATTGAGTTTTTGGCACTACGGAGTAAACGATGCAAATACGGTGGTTTTATTCTATGGTACTGGCGGACTACTAGGACAAAAACCACTTTCGCACAGCTCACAAATCACGTACTTTGAAGGTTCTTTTCCTGAAATTACATCAATTCAGATCCTCTCAATAAATGACGGTTTCCTTTTGGATCACCTCTGGTTTGAGGTCTGAATAAAGAAAAGAGAAATGGGGACGCATTTATTTAACAGTCCCCACACGAAAACCCGCGCTTCCGGTCAACCGGGAGCGCGTATTTTGTCGATTCCGCGCATTCGGAAACCCTCGTTGAAGAGTGTTGAATGTTATGTCCGCAAAGCCACGCGACCTTGCGCCTTTGCCTACGCATCCGCCAGAATCCGCCGGCTTGTGCGCCTTGGGGGCGGGTTCTATTGTTTGGCGGTCGCTGAAAAGCAGCGATCGGGTTTAGCAGCCCGGATCTACTCTAGACGCACAATGCCGTTCGTTCGTGATCAGGTTCACACCTGAACGTTCACGTTATGGCGGCTTTGCGTGGGGCACTTCGGTGCGCCGGGTTCTAGAGTCCTGGTCTGCTAACCCGCGTACGGCCGCCACCTCTTTCGTTTAGCAGCGAAGCGTGGCGCCTCCACTACTCTAGAGGCTTTACCCATGATCAAACCAACGCCGAACCCACCCGAAACCGACACCACCTCGCCCTACGAAACCCTCGATTCAAAAAAATTCCACGAAGCCGCCGAGCGCGCGCTCGATCACTACCTCAATCCCCTCCTCCCCAGAAAGCCGCTGCTCAAACCCAACTCCCGTTACCTCATCGCCCCCGGTATCGACAGCGAAGAACTGCTGGCCGACGCCTGTGAAACCCTGACTTCGGCCAAGACCATGGCCAATGACTTCGCCGGGCTGGTGGATGGGTCGCAACGGCATGTGCTGCTGGGGATTGCGCAGTTGATCATGCTGGGTGAGCTGGCGGTGAATCGGGTGCTGGATAATCTGGAGTTGAAGGCTGAGGCGCCTGCTGTGGCTTGATCGCCGACTGATCGTTCCCACGCTCTGCGTGGGAACGATCAACGCGCAAAAAAACCGCCGCCCCGGTTGATCGGGACGGCGGGTTTTGTCGTTTCAGCCCTGGCTTACACCGTATCCACCTTCAACGAATGATCATTCAGCATCCCGTTGATGATCGTCGCCGTGTCATGCCCGCTGGCGATCAACCCACCCGCGCCCGGTGTCACGCCATAGTGGCTGGCGAGGTTGACGCCCGCCAGGTCGATGGTCTGGTTCGGCGTGGCGCCGGCCATGGCGCTGACATCGATGCTGGTGACCACCGAAGCGCCGCTGCCGGTGACGGTGAAGTGCAGGTAGTCATCCAGTGACGCCGACGTGCCGTTTTCACCTTGCAGCAGTTGCGACAGATCCAGCTTGTCGGTGCCGGGGGTGAAGTCGGTGACGGTGTCGTGGCCGCTGTTGCCCTTGAGCCACTGGAAGGTGTCGGCGCCCGGCCCGCCGGTCAGGGTGTTGTTGCCCATCCCGCCGATCAGCAGGTCATCGCCTCCGCCGCCGTTGAGGATGTCGTTGCCCAGGCCGCCGTTGATCACGTTGCTGTTGTTGTCGCCGGTCAGGGTGTCGTTGAAGTTCGAGCCGACAAGGTTTTCGACGTTGCTGATGGTATCGATGCCAGCGCCGAGGGTGTTCTGCGCACCGAGCAGGCTCAGGTTGACCGTCACCCCGGCCGTCGCGTGTGCGTAGCTGACCGTGTCGATTCCGGTGCCGCCATCGAGGATGTCGTTGCCCGGCCCGCTGTAGAGCAAGTCGTTGCCGGCGCCGCCGTGCAGTTCGTTATTCCCGGAGCCTGCGGTGAGCACATCGTTGCCGTCGCCACCGTTGAGGATGTTGTCGCCGCTGCCCGCCACCAGCACGTCATCGCCGGAAGTCCCGGTAAGGGTGTGGCCGTCCTGATAGCTGATGGTCACGTTGGCGGTGTCGTTGCCGCCGTGGTTGTCGTTGGCGGTGTAGGTGCCGTGGAAATCCGGGGTGATGTCGTGGGCCCCGGCGTAGTTGACCGTCATGGTCAGTTGATAGTTTTCCGCAGCATTGGTGTTGCTGCCGCTGGTGTTGGTGATGTTGGTCACGTGGATCTGGTACGTGCCATCGGCGCTGGCGGTGATGGTGCCGCCATCGGCGATGCTGACGAACGCCCCGCCGTTCACCGAGTACTCCATGGTGATGTGGCCGGCCGCCAGGTTGTGGTCGAGGTTGAGGGTCTCGCCTTGTTTCAGTTTGACGGTGATGAGGTCTTCATCGTTGGCATTGGCGTTGGTCACCGCGCCGAGGTAGCCGCTGACCACCAGCACCGCCGTCATGGCCGCCGTATTGGCTGCGAAGGAATTGCGTACATCCGCCAGGTTCTGGTTGGCGGCGGTGTTGCTGGTGCCGGTGAAGCTGATCGCGCCGCTGCCGGTGAAGTCCGCCCCCTTGGCGACCCAACCGGTGTTGAAGGTGGTTGGCGAAGCGTTGAGTGTATCGTTGTCCGGATCGGTGTCGTTGGCCAGCAGCAACTCGCCCGGAACCACGACATTGCTCGACAGCACGTTGGTGATGATGTGGTCGTCCACCGCCACCGGAGGCGAGTTGGGGATCACTTTCACCGTCAGCGTCGAGCTGGCGAGGTCGCCATCGTTGTCGCTGAGGGTAAAGCCGATGTTCTCGGTGATCACCGTCGTGGTGGTTTTTTGCGAGGTGTAGCTGTAGTCGCCGGTGTCGAGGTTGATCACCAGGGTGCCGCTGTTGTTGGTGGCGATGCTCAGGGTGTTGTTCACCGTGTCGAAGGTGCCGTGGTTGGTGCCGCCGCTGGCGGTCAGCGAACCCTGGCCGCTGTTGGCTTTCGGGTCGTAGGTGTAGGTGGTGCCGTCCACCACGATGGATTTGATGAAACCGCCATCGGCGCCGAACGAACCACTGTCACCCAGCAGCGAACCGGTGACCGGCGCGCCGACCACGGTGCCGGACAGCACCGAGTTGAGTTGATTGAGGTCGGTGACCACCACCGCATTGGTGTTGGTGTGGCTGATGCCGTCGTAAGCCAGTGGATCGAGGTTGGCGTTGCTGACGCCGTTGCCCAGGCCGATCGCATAGTTCTTGATGTTGTTGGCATCGAGGAAGTTTTTCAGCGCGGTCTCGTCGGCGGTGCCGATTTCCTGGCCGGTGGTGGGTTTGCCGTCGGAGAAGAAGTAGCCGACGTTCTGCGCCCCGGTGAGTTTGCCCGAGGTGTTGAACGCGGTCTGCATGGTCGCCACGGCCGCATCGTAGTTGGTGCCGCCACCGGCGCTGAGGCCGGCGAGCAGGGTCTTGGCCGTCGCCACATCGACCCACACCGTCGTGCGGTCGGTGGCGTTGCTGCTGAAGGTGACGAGCTGCACTTTCACATCGCCCAGATCATCGTACTTGTCGAGCAAGGCACTGATCGCCTGCTTGGCCAGGTCCAGCCGCGACAGGCCCGGCACACCGGAGGCGTCGGCCATACTGCCGGAGATGTCGAGCACGATCAGGATGTTGGAGTCGATCTCCACCGCCGCCACCGACCGATCCGACGCCACCGCTTTTGGCACATCGTCGACGATGTTGACCACGATGGTGCTGGTGGTGCTGTTGCCCAGCGCATCGGTGGCCTTGTAGGTGAAACTTTCGCTCAGGGTGTTCGGCCCGTCGTTGGCGTTCGGCGTGGTTTTCGGCGCCGAGGTCAGGGTGTAGGTGTACGTGCCGTCGGGGTTGAGCAGGATCTGTCCGTAGGTGCCGGTGGCGCTACCGACCAGGGTGTAAGTGATAGCGCCGCTGCCGCCGGTGACCGCGCCGACCAGCGTGCCGGTGGCGGTTTCGCCGGTGTTGGTCGGATCGCTGCCGGTGACCGTTCCGGGGGCCAGGTCTTGCCCGTCCTTGGTCAGGTCGAGGGCTTTTTCGTAGACGGTCACGTCCTGATCGACCGAGGCCACGAGTTTGCTGTCGGCGACGTTGACGGTGATGGTGGTGGTGCTTTCGTCACCGTCACTGTCGCGGATGGTGTAGGTGAAGGTGTCGGTGGCGCCCGCTGGACTCACCGAGTTCGGATTGCTGTGATAAACGGCGTTGCCGGCCGCATCCAGGGTCAGGTAGCCGTAGGTGCCGTTGATGTTGCTGTTGAGGCCGCCAATGGCCGAGGTCGCGGTGTTGCTGCCAGCCCGCACGCCCACCACCGCACCGCCCGCCGCCGGGCCATCGGCACCGGTGACGTCGTTGCCCAGCACGCTGATATTGACCGTGCCGCCCTCCACCACCGAGCCGGTGTCGGCCTTGGCGGTCGGCAGGTCATCGACGATGTTGACGTTGATCTGCCCGGACGCGGTGCTGCCATCGCCATCGGTAGCCACCACGTTGAAGTTCTCGGTGATGCTGTTGGCGCCGTTGCCGGTCGGGTGGGTTTCGTGATCCACCAGGGTGTAGCTGTAACTCACCACGCCCGTGGCCGGGTTGTAACCGGTGATGGTCAGCGTGCTGCCCAGCGGCGTGACGACCGATTGCGGGAAGCCTGCGGCTACACCATTGGTCACCACGGCGATACCGCCGACGGTGAGGGTTTGCAGACCGTCGAGGGCGGTGACGGTGAAGGTGCCGCTCTGAGTCAACGCCGTCGCATCCGGCGCAGTGCCGTTGCTGAGGTTTTTCTCGAAAACAGTGAGCTCGCCACCGTTTACGTCCAGGCCGTTGAGAATCACCGGATCGTCGTTGTTGTGGATCTGCAGTACGAGGTTCGCGGTGCTGGCGTCGCCGTCCGAGTCGGTGATGGTGTAGGTGAAGGTCTCGGTGCCGTTGCCATTGCCGTGCAGGTTTTTGAAGTCCGCATCGTTGGTGTTGAGGGTGTAGGTGTAGGTGCCGTTGGCGTTCAGCACCAGGGTGCCGTAAGTCCCGGTGAAAGTGCCGGCGGTGATCGGGCCAGCGTTGGGGCCGGTTGGGACGCGGTCAGCGCCTTGCACGTCGTTGGTCAGGACGTTGCCGGTCAAGGTGAGGTTGGTTTCCGAGGCGGTGCCGGCGTTGGTGTCGTTTACGCCTTTTGGCAGGTCGTCGACGATGTTGACGTCGAGGTTGGCGTTGGCGGTGGTGCCGTTGTCATCGACCACGGTGACGGCGAACTGCTCACTCAGGGTGTTGGCGCCGTTGGCTGTTGG
>NZ_JBXARH010000011.1:0-260761 GCF_058808055.1 Pseudomonas sp. GW821-FHT11G12 | reverse complement strand
ACTACGCCTTTTAGCCGCCTCCATTACGTCCTCCTGAAAATAGATCAGAAGGTGTAAACCTTATTCAGGACGGGACACAGGCAAAAAAAAGGGGCGGTTTGACCCGCCCACATTTTTTCCCTATTCCCTGTGTTCCTTTTCATCGTCCTGATGAATCGCGTCCTGCGATGTCCTTTCCCCTCTTCCTTGAAGGGCGTGTCTGTCCGTCGACACAACCCAGATACTAGAGATTTCCCTGACAGCCGCAACCGGCCTGCTCAGCTAAAACACGCTGTCATAAGCACTTAATATTTAAAAATAACCATATAAATCAATCAGTTGAACATATTCAGCAAGCATAATGGACGTCTGCCGCAGTGTAAAAATAGCGAACACTTACGAAAGAGTAAGCCAGGGCTTACAACGCGAGACTACAAACCCGGGGAAGCAAACCGCTTTGCCGCAGAAAACAAAAAGCCCCGAACCAGTCGGGGCTTTTTGTGGCGATCACGCAAGGCGCTTATTGAAACAGCGACTCGCTCGACAGGCCGTTTTTCTCGAGGATTTCACGCAGGCGCTTGAGGCCTTCCACCTGGATCTGTCTCACCCGTTCCCGGGTCAGGCCGATCTCCAGGCCTACATCTTCCAGCGTGCTGCTCTCGTGACCGCGCAGGCCGAAGCGACGTACCACCACTTCGCGTTGCTTGTCGGTCAGCTCCGAGAGCCATTGATCGATGCTCTGCGACAGATCGTCGTCCTGCAGCAGTTCGCATGGATCGGTCGGACGGTCATCCGTGAGGGTGTCCAGCAGGGTTTTATCCGAATCCGGACCCAGCGAGACGTCGACCGAAGAAACCCGCTCGTTCAGGCCCAGCATACGCTTGACCTCGCCCACCGGTTTTTCCAGCAGGTTGGCGATTTCTTCGGGTGAAGGTTCGTGATCGAGTTTTTGCGTCAGCTCCCGTGCAGCCCGCAGGTACACGTTGAGCTCCTTGACCACATGGATCGGCAGCCGGATGGTCCGGGTCTGATTCATGATCGCGCGCTCGATGGTCTGACGGATCCACCAGGTCGCGTAGGTCGAGAAGCGGAAGCCGCGCTCGGGATCGAACTTTTCCACCGCCCGGATCAGCCCGAGGTTGCCCTCTTCGATCAGATCCAGCAGCGACAGCCCCCGATTGACGTAACGCCGGGCGATTTTGACCACCAGCCGCAGGTTACTTTCAATCATGCGCTTGCGCCCGGCGGGATCGCCACTTTGCGACAAGCGCGCAAAATGAACTTCTTCTTCCGGGGAGAGCAATGGGGAAAAGCCGATTTCGTTGAGGTACAGCTGCGTGGCATCGAGTGCCCGGGTGTAGTCGATGTACTTGTGTTGCTTAAGTGAAGCGGAGTGTTTGGATTTGGCACGAACGGAAGGTGGAGCAGCCCCTTCATCATTCGACATCGAATCCGAATCGATGCCGGTCTCCATCAGGAGAACCTCATCGTCGATGTCAAACTCCGGCACTTCTTTACTGAGAGCCATTGTTATAGTCCTTTGGTGAGTTCGACCCCAAGCTCAAGCGACGCCTTTATCCTTGGCAACGCTGGAGCCTGTCCCCTCTACGCGACGGAACAGGCTGGTCTGCAAATCAACGTCTTGGCAGGAACTGCAGCGGATCTACAGGTTTACCTTGTCGGCGAATCTCAAAATGCAGTTTCACCCGGTCTGTACCCGTTGACCCCATTTCGGCAATTGTCTGTCCGACTTTGACCTGCTGCCCCTCCCGTACCAACAGCCGACGGTTGTGTCCGTAAGCACTGACGTAGGTTTCACTGTGTTTGATGATGACTAATTCGCCGTAGCCCCTTAAGCCACTCCCGGCGTAAACCACCGTCCCATCAGACGCAGCTAAAACAGGCTGTCCCAAATCCCCGGCGATATCAATTCCTTTATTCAAACTACCGTTTGAAGAGAATTTACCAATCAGAATGCCATTAGATGGCCATCCCCAGCCGGTCGGGGCCGGGCCCGGTGGAGGCAATGGAGCCGGTGCCGGCTTGTTGGCGACGGACGGTACAACGGCCGCAGAAGTCGCCCCGGAACCGGTGGTTGTGGTGGTCGTCGTGCCATTCGCCTGGCGCCGGATTATCGTGGTTTTGCTCGACGAAGACGGCGCAGAACCGCTGTTGCTCACCACCGCGGTCGACGTTGAACCAGGGCGGCCATCGAAGCGAATCGTCTGACCCGGATGGATCGTGTACGGCGTAGGAATATTGTTCCGGGCAGCGAGGGCTTTGTAGTCCCAGCCGTAGCGAAACGCGATCGAAAACATTGTGTCGCCCGGACGGACTACATACTGCCCGGTCGTCACTGTAGGACGCTGGGCCACCGCATTGTTGCGATCGACGACCCGCACGTTGCTCGATTTGGTGCTGGAGCAACCGACCAGCAAGGTGCTCAAGACAAGGCCAGTCACCAGGCGCTGAAAGCTCGTGTTACCCATACGCTGCGCAATGACTGTGAGACTCACCCGCCGCTCCCTTTGTGGTGGCTGAAAAATGTGGAATGCCGATTCCGGCATGTAACTTCGCAAGTATAACGGGCGAAACAGGCTTTACCTTTAATGAAGCGATATCGCTCGACGCACACGTTTGCTCATGGACGATAAATCCTGTTTATACAATCGATGCCGCTGTAAGACAGGCGCTCTCGCAAGGAATTCAGCGCCGGCAAACAAATGCTCAGGCCAGCGGCCCGTTGAGCAATGGCACGAAGCGAACCGCCCCGAGAACGTGTCGGGAGAAGCCGTTTTCTTCGCGCACGATCAGCATCAATTGCTGCACTTCTCCTGAGCCGACCGGAATCACCAGCCGACCGCCGGGCGCCAGTTGATCGAGCAAGGCCTGTGGCACATCGGTCGCCACGGCCGTGACGATGATGCCGTTGTACGGCGCCAGCGCCGGCCACCCTTCCCAGCCATCGCCCCAGCGGAACACGACGTTGCGCAGGTTGAGTTCGACCAGACGCTCCTTGGCCCGATCCTGCAGCACCTTGATCCGCTCGACAGAGAACACCCGCTCGACCAGTTGCGACAACACCGCCGTCTGGTAACCGGAACCAGTGCCGATCTCCAGCACCTTGTCCAGCGGCCCCGCCTCGAGCAGCAACTCGCTCATGCGCGCGACCATATAAGGCTGGGAGATGGTCTGGTTGTGGCCGATCGGCAGCGCGGTGTCTTCATAGGCCCGGTGCGCCAGCGCTTCATCGACAAACAGATGACGCGGCGTACGGCGGATCACTTCCAGCACATTGGCGTTGGACAAGCCTTCTTCATATAACCGCTGAATCAGGCGTTCACGGGTGCGCTGGGAAGTCATCCCGATGCCGCTGCGCAACCGGTCGTCTTGTTCACGAGCCATCAGTTGAGCCCCTCCAGCCAGCCGTCGAGATTTCTGAAGGCATCATTGAAGGTGCGATCGAGCTGCAACGGAGTGATGGAAACGTAGCCCTGCATCACCGCATGGAAATCAGTGCCCGGCCCGCCGTCTTCCGCATCGCCGGCGGCGGCAATCCAATAACCGGCCTTGCCACGGGGATCGACCACTTTCATCGGCGCTGCCGCACGGGCGCGATGCCCCAGGCGAGTCAGCTGAATGCCACGAATGTGATCGATGGGCAGATTGGGAATGTTCACGTTCAGTACCGTGCGCGGTGGCAGATCGAGCCCGGCGTGGGCCTCGACCAGTTTGCGCGCAAAGTAGGCAGCAGTGGGCAGATTGTCCACCTGCCGGGAGGCCAGCGAGAAGGCAAATGATGGGCGTTCGAGAAAACGGCCTTCAAGGGCTGCCGCCACTGTCCCGGAATACAACACGTCGTCGCCCAGGTTGGCGCCGAGGTTAATGCCTGAAACCACCATGTCCGGCTCGCGCTCCAGCAAACCATTGAGCCCCAGGTGCACACAGTCGGTCGGCGTGCCATTGAGACTGATGAAACCGTTGGCCAGGTATTGCGGGTGCAGCGGACGATCCAGCGTCAGCGAACTGCTGGCACCGCTCTTGTCCTGTTCCGGGGCGATAACCACGCATTCGGTGTAATCCGCCAGCGCAGCATAAAGCGCGGCAAGACCGGGTGCGGTTACCCCATCGTCGTTAGAAATCAGAATACGCATGGGCTGTCCGTCTGCCCCACCGGCACCAGATCAACGAGTTCGCGCACCAATACGGTGGCGAAGCATCCGGCCGGGAGGACGAATTCCAGTTGCAGAATGTCAGGCTCGGGATAATGCCACGTCAACCCGCCAATGGGCAGTCGAAGGATGCGACGTTCGTGGCTCATACCGGCATTAATCAACCAATCGCGCAGATCCGCCTCGCCTGCGGCGATTGCCTGCTCCAGATCATGGACAGCGCCGGCGGCCGGTGAGTCACCTTCGCCCCACTGCGGACCGGTCGGATGCAGATCGAGAATCGCCAGGCGCGGGTCGCTGCACTCGGCTTCACCTGCCGGGAAAAAGCTGCGGCTGTCGGTGAACGCCAGCAGATCGCCGACTTGGGCGCGCTGCCAGGTGCCATCAGCCACTCGTGCCGCCAGCACCTGGTTGAACAGAAAGCTGCGAGCGGTCGACAGCAGGCGCGAACGCACATTGCGCTGCTCCGGCAGGGCCTTGCGCGCCGCCCATGAACGGGCATCGACGACGTTACCACCGTCATGGCCGAAACGCTGGGCGCCGAAGTAGTTCGGGATACCTTGCTTGGCAATCAGTTGCAGGCGCTCGTCGATGGCAGCCTTGTCACCATTGAACTGGGTCAGGCGCAAGGTGAAACCATTGGCCGAATGCGCGCCGCGTTGCAGCTTGCGCTTGTGGCGCGTGGTCTTGAGGATTTTCAGCGTGTCGTTTTCCGCCGCCGACAGATCCGGATCGGCCTTGCCCGGCAATTGCACGCTGAACCACTGCCGCGTCAGCGCCTGACGGTCTTTAAGGCCGGCATAGCTGACCGTGCGCAACGGCACACCGGCCGCCTTGGCAATGCGGCGTGCCGCTTCTTCGGTGTTCAGACCGCGCTTTTCCACCCAGATCCACAGGTGCTCGCCGTCACCGCTGAACGGAATGTCGAGGACTTCATCGACCTGGAAATCTTCGGCGATGGCTTTCAGTACCGCGGTACCGAGCGCGTCGCCATAGGCCCGTGGGCCGAGCAATTGCAGTTCGTTCATGCGCGCAGCAACAAGGCAACGGAATGCACGGCGATGCCTTCTTCGCGACCGACGAAGCCGAGCTTCTCGGTGGTGGTGGCTTTCACGTTCACTTGATCCAGTTCTACTTGCAGATCCGCGGCAATCAGCGCGCGCATCGATTCGATATGGGGGGCCATTTTCGGTGCCTGGGCAACGATGGTGTTGTCGACGTTGCCGACTTTCCAGCCTTTGGCGTGGATCAGGCTGACCACATGACGCAACAGCACTCGGCTATCGGCGCCCTTGAATTGCGGGTCGGTGTCCGGGAAGTGCTTGCCGATATCACCCAGCGCAGCCGCGCCGAGCAAGGCGTCGCTCAAGGCATGCAGCAGGACGTCACCGTCGGAGTGAGCGAGCAGCCCGAAGCCGTGTGCGATTCGCACGCCGCCCAGAGTAATGAAATCGCCTTCAGCGAAACGGTGCACATCATAGCCGTGGCCAATACGCATAAAAAAAACGCCCCGAATTTTGTCAGGGCGTGATTCTACCTGCATTAGCCCTTGAGGGCGCGTGCGTGATGCTGCAAGTGGTCGTCAATGAAGCTCGCGATGAAGAAATAGCTGTGGTCGTAGCCCGGTTGCAGGCGTAGCGTCAGCGGATGGCCCGCCTGTTTTGCCGCTTGTTGCAGCGCTTCGGGTTTGAGCTGGGTGGCGAGGAAGTCGTCGCGATCACCCTGATCGACCAGCAATGGCAGTTTCTCGTCCGCCTCGGCGATCAGCGCACAGGCATCCCACTCGCGCCACTTCGAACGATCTTCGCCCAGATAACGGGAGAACGCCTTCTGGCCCCACGGGCAATCCATCGGATTGTTGATCGGCGAAAACGCCGACACCGATTGGTAACGCCCAGGGTTGCGCAATGCACAGACCAATGCACCGTGACCGCCCATGGAATGGCCACTGATGCTGCGCTTGTCCGAAGCCGGGAAATGCGCTTCAACCAGTGAAGGCAATTCCTGCACGACATAGTCATGCATCCGATAGTGCCGCGACCACGGTTCCTGCGTGGCATTCAGATAGAACCCGGCACCGAGGCCGAAATCCCACGCGCCATCCGGATCACCCGGTACATCGGCGCCACGGGGACTGGTGTCCGGCGCCACGATGATCAATCCCAGTTCAGCCGCCATGCGCATGGCGCCGGCCTTCTGCATGAAGTTCTCGTCCGTGCACGTCAGGCCCGATAACCAGTACAGCACCGGCAGCTTGCCGCCCTGCTCTGCCTGCGGCGGCAGGTACACGGCGAACACCATGTCGCAGCCCAACACATCGGAACGATGGCGATAGCGCTTGTGCCAACCGCCGAAACTCTTCTGACAGGAGATGTTTTCCAGACTCATGTAGGACTCCTACGCAGCCACGGCTGCACATTGGCTGCCGTGGCATCGCGATTGATCAGAAATGAATGACGGTGCGGATGCTCTTGCCTTCGTGCATCAGATCGAACGCCTTGTTGATGTCTTCCAGGCCCATGGTGTGGGTGATGAAAGTATCCAGCGGGATCTCGCCGCTTTGCGCCATGTCGACGTAGCTTGGCAGCTCGGTACGGCCACGCACGCCGCCGAACGCCGAGCCGCGCCAGACGCGACCGGTCACCAGCTGGAACGGACGGGTGGCGATTTCCTGGCCGGCACCGGCAACACCGATGATCACCGACTCGCCCCAACCTTTATGGCAGCACTCGAGGGCTGCGCGCATCAGTTGCACGTTGCCGATGCATTCGAAGGAGAAGTCGACGCCGCCGTCGGTCATGTCGACGATCACTTCCTGGATCGGACGATCGAAATCTTTCGGGTTCACGCAGTCGGTAGCGCCCAGTTGCCTGGCGATTTCGAACTTGGCCGGGTTGATGTCGATGGCAATGATGCGCGAGGCCTTGGCCTTCACCGCGCCAATCACGGCCGACAGACCGATGCCGCCCAGGCCGAAGATGGCCACGGTGTCACCCGGTTTGACCTTGGCGGTGTTGATCACCGCACCGATACCGGTGGTCACGCCGCAACCGAGCAGGCAGACCTTTTCCAGCGGTGCATCCTTGGAGATCTTGGCTACGGAGATTTCCGGCAACACGGTGTACTCGGAGAAGGTCGAGGTACCCATGTAGTGGAAAATCGTTTGGCCCTTGTAGGAAAAGCGCGAAGTGCCGTCCGGCATCAGGCCCTTGCCCTGAGTGGCGCGAATCGCCTGACACAGGTTGGTCTTGCCCGATTTGCAGAATTTGCACTGGCCGCATTCCGGGGTGTACAGAGGGATCACGTGGTCGCCGACGGCAACGGAGGTCACGCCTTCGCCGATCGCTTCAACAATGGCACCACCTTCGTGGCCGAGGATCGACGGGAAGATACCTTCCGGGTCAGCACCGGACAGGGTGTAGGCGTCAGTGTGGCAAACACCGGAAGCCACCACGCGCAGCAACACTTCACCGGCCTTGGGCATGGCGACATCGACTTCTACGATTTCCAGCGGCTTCTTGGCCTCGAAGGCAACGGCGGCGCGCGACTTGATCATGCTGACTCTCCAGTGAATCCATTGAATAAAAACCAGACAGGGAGTGTAGTCCAGCGCTGACTGATGAATAATCAGGACAAAAGCAAAACATTATTGCCATACAGGGATAATCCCCATGTCCGAAAACCGCTGGGAAGGTATCGACGAGTTCGTCGCCGTTGCCGAGTGCAGCCAGTTCACCGCCGCCGCCGAACGCCTGGGTGTTTCTTCCTCGCATGTCAGTCGACAAATCGTACGACTCGAAGAGCGACTGCAGACACGACTGCTGTATCGCAGCACCCGGCGTGTCACCTTGACCGAAGCCGGCCAGACCTTCCTGCAACATTGCCAGCGTCTGCAGGATGGTCGCGAAGAAGCACTGCGTGCGGTCGGCGACCTGACCAGCGAACCCAAAGGCATGCTGCGCATGACCTGCGCCGTGGCCTATGGCGAGCGCTTCATCGTGCCGCTGGTGACGCGGTTCATGGGGCACTATCCGCAACTGCGCATCGATATCGAACTGACCAACCGGCAACTCGATCTGGTGCACGAAGGCCTGGACCTGGCGATCCGCCTCGGGCGTCTTCAGGATTCTCGGTTGGTGGCGACCCGCCTGGCACCGCGGCGCATGTACCTCTGCGCGTCGCCGTCCTACCTCGAACGGTACGGTCGGCCACACAGTTTGTCGGAACTGAGCCGGCACAACTGCCTGATCGGCAGCTCGGACATCTGGCAACTGGAACAGAACGGGCGGGAATTTTCCCAGCGGGTACAGGGAAACTGGCGCTGCAACAGTGGGCAAGCGGTGCTGGATGCGGCGCTACAAGGCGTCGGTCTGTGTCAGTTGCCGGACTATTACGTGTTGGAGCATCTGCACAGCGGCGCGTTGATTTCTTTGCTGGAGGCGCATCAACCGCCGAATACGGCGGTGTGGGCGTTGTATCCGCAACAACGGCACTTGTCGCCGAAGGTGCGCAAACTGGTGGATTTTCTCAAGGAAGGCTTGGCCGAACGGCCGGAGTATCGGATTTAACGACGGTTGGCCCAGCGCTGGCGCAACCATTCGAGGTCTTCCGGGCGGGTGACTTTCAGGTTGTCCGCGCGACCCTCGATCAGGCGCGGCGCCATGCCGGCCCACTCCATCGCCGAAGCTTCATCGGTGATCAGCGCATCGGCCACCAGACTGTCCGCCAATGCGCGGTGCAATGCTCCGAGGCGGAACATCTGCGGCGTGTAGGCCTGCCAGATCACGCTGCGATCCACGGTTTCGACCACTCGACCGTGCTTGTCGACCCGTTTCAGGGTGTCGCGCGCCGGCACGGCCAGCAAGCCACCGACCGGATCGCTCGCCAGCTCAGCCAGCAGTTTATCGAGATCGTCACGGCTAAGATTGGGCCGTGCCGCATCGTGCACCAGCACCCAGTCCTCGTCGTCAGCACCTTGCGCGTGCAGATGAAGCAAAGCGTTGAGCACCGAACCTGAACGCTCGGCGCCACCCTCGACCCGCTGAATCCGCGGATCGCTGGCGCTGGCCAGGTTCGGCCAATAAGGATCATCGACAGCAAGACTGACCACCAGGCCCTTGAGGCTCGGGTGATCGAGGAAACAGCCGAGGCTGTGTTCGAGAATTGTGCGCCCGCCCAGTTGCAGGTATTGCTTGGGACGGTCCGCGGCCATACGGGCACCGACGCCCGCGGCAGGAATCACGGCCCAGAAGGCCGGCAGTGAATCGATCATTGGGCCAACTGGTAAAGGGTTTCGCCGTCCTTGACCATGCCCAGTTCGTGACGAGCCCGCTCTTCAACGGTCTCCATGCCTTTCTTCAACTCGCTGACTTCAGCGTCCATCACCCGGTTGCGCTCCAGCAAGGCTTCGTTCTCGGCGTGCTGATCAGCAATCTGCTGATTCAGTTCGGCAACTTGCGCCAGACTGCCATTGCCCACCCACAGGCGGTACTGCAGACCGGCCAGCAGCAAGAGCAAGACGAGAAACAACCAGTAAGGACTGCGCATCGAATATCAGGTATCCAGTGAAAAAAGACAGCCACGCCAAAACTTTGAAGCATCTGATAGCACGAAGCCTGGAATATCCAGGCTTGTGCATATAAGGCATCAGATTAGTGGCAAATCCATCGCTGTCACGACTTTTCCGACACAATCCGGTGTCTTTTTACCATCTACAACTTAACCGCGAAACTCGGAGCGACCGTTGTACTTGGCTTTGCCATTCAACTGCTCTTCGATACGCAGCAGTTGGTTGTACTTGGAAACGCGGTCGGAACGGCACAGCGAACCGGTCTTGATCTGGCCAGCCGAAGTACCCACCGCCAGGTCGGCAATGGTCGAATCTTCGGTTTCGCCCGAACGGTGCGAGATCACGGCGGTGTAACCGGCAGCCTTGGCCATCTGGATGGCTTCCAGGGTTTCGGTCAGGGTGCCGATCTGGTTGAACTTGATCAGGATCGAGTTGGCGATCTTTTTATCGATGCCTTCTTTCAGGATCTTGGTGTTGGTCACGAACAGGTCGTCGCCTACCAGTTGGGTCTTCTCGCCGATCTTGTCGGTGAGGATCTTCCAGCCAGCCCAGTCGGACTCGTCCAGACCGTCTTCGATCGAAATGATCGGGTAACGCTCGGTCAGACCTTTCAGGTAGTCGGCGAAACCTTCAGCGGTGAATACCTGGCCTTCGCCGGACAGGTTGTACTTGCCGTCTTCGAAGAATTCGCTGGCTGCGCAGTCCAGAGCCAGGGTCACGTCGGTGCCCAGCTTGTAACCGGCGTTGGCAACAGCTTCGGAGATCACTTTCAGTGCGTCTTCGTTGGACGCCAGGTTCGGCGCGAAACCGCCTTCGTCACCGACAGCAGTGCTCAGGCCACGGGCCTTCAGAACAGCTTTCAGGTGATGGAAAATCTCGGTGCCCATGCGCAGACCTTCCGAGAAAGACTTGGCGCCAACCGGCTGAACCATGAATTCCTGGATGTCGACGTTGTTGTCGGCGTGTTCGCCACCGTTGATGATGTTCATCATCGGAACCGGCATCGAGTACACACCCGGAGTGCCGTTCAGGTTGGCGATGTGTGCGTACAGCGGCAGGTCCTGATCCTGCGCAGCAGCCTTGGCCGCAGCCAGGGAGACGGCGAGGATGGCGTTGGCGCCCAGGGTCGCTTTGTTTTCAGTACCGTCAAGCTTGATCATCGCGTGATCCAGGGCTTTCTGGTCGCTTGGGTCGGTGCCCAGCAGCAGATCGCGGATCGGACCGTTGATGTTGGCTACCGCCTTGAGCACGCCCTTGCCCAGGTAACGGCTCTTGTCGCCATCACGCAGCTCGAGCGCTTCACGCGAGCCAGTGGATGCACCGGACGGCGCGCAAGCGCTGCCGATGATGCCGTTGTCGAGAAGCACGTCCGCTTCCACGGTGGGATTGCCACGGGAGTCGAGAACTTCACGACCTTTGATGTCGACGATTTTTGCCATTGTTGTAAACACTCCAAAGTTGACGAAAACGACGCAGCTAGAGGAAATCTTTTTACCGTCGGCAAGTGGTGTGCAGCGGGCAGCTTGCAGACGACAACGCTCATACCCGAGGGCATGAGCGACAAATCGTGCGGTACTTTACCGGAGAATTGAGGTTTACGCGGTTTCTACCGTCGGAAAACTCTTCACCAGTTCGTCCAGGGCTTTGAGCTGGGCCAGGAATGGCTCCAGTTTGTCCAGACGCAAGGCGCAAGGGCCGTCGCATTTGGCGTTGTCCGGATCCGGGTGCGCTTCGAGGAACAGGCCCGCCAGCGACTGGCTCATGCCAGCCTTGGCCAGGTCGGTGACCTGGGCGCGGCGACCGCCGGCGGAGTCGGAACGACCGCCAGGCATTTGCAGCGAATGGGTCACGTCGAAGAATACCGGGTACTCGAACTGCTTCATGATGCCGAAGCCGAGCATGTCGACCACGAGGTTGTTGTAGCCGAAGCTCGAACCGCGCTCGCAGAGGATCAATTGATCGTTACCCGCTTCCACGCACTTGTTCAGGATGTGTTTCATTTCCTGAGGCGCGAGGAACTGGGCTTTCTTGATGTTGATGACGGCATTGGTCTTGGCCATGGCGACCACGAGGTCGGTCTGGCGCGACAGGAAGGCCGGCAGCTGGATGATGTCGCAGACCTCAGCGACGACCGCGGCCTGGTCAGGCTCGTGGACGTCGGTGATGATCGGTACGCCGAAGGCTTGTTTGATGTCCTGGAAGATGCGCATGCCCTCTTCCAGGCCAGGACCGCGATAGGAGGTCACAGAAGAACGGTTGGCCTTGTCGAAACTGGCCTTGAACACGTAAGGGATACCGAGTTTTTCGGTGACCTTCACGTACTCTTCGCAAACCTGCATGGCCATGTCACGGCTTTCCAGCACATTCATGCCGCCGAACAGCACCATGGGTTTGTCGTTGGCAATCTCGATGTCGCCGACGCGGATGATCTTCTGTGCCATCGGGGTTACGCCTTCTTCTGGTGTTGAGCCAATGCCGCTTTGACGAAGCCGCTGAACAGCGGATGGCCATCGCGTGGCGTCGAGGTGAACTCTGGGTGGAACTGGCAAGCGACGAACCATGGATGATCCGGTGCTTCGACCACTTCAACCAGCGCAGCATCAGCGGAGCGACCGGAAATCTTCAGGCCGGCCTCGATGATTTGCGGCAGCAGGTTGTTGTTCACTTCGTAACGGTGACGGTGACGCTCGACAATCACATCCTTGCCGTAGCAGTCGTGCACCTTGGAGCCGGCTTCCAGCAGGCATTCCTGAGCGCCGAGGCGCATGGTGCCGCCCAGATCGGACGATTCGGTACGGGTTTCGACTGCACCGGTGGCGTCTTCCCACTCGGTGATCAGACCGACAACCGGATGGCCGCTGGCACGATCGAACTCGGTGGAGTTGGCATCTTTCCAGCCCATCACGTTACGGGCGAACTCGATGACCGCCACTTGCATGCCCAGGCAGATACCCAGGTATGGAACCTTGTTTTCGCGAGCGTATTGAACGGCAGTGATCTTGCCTTCCACGCCACGCAGACCGAAGCCGCCCGGTACGAGGATCGCGTCGACGCCTTCCAGCAGCGCGGTGCCCTGGTTCTCGATGTCTTCGGAATCGATGTAGCGCAGGTTGACCTTGGTACGGTTGGTGATGCCGGCGTGACTCATCGCTTCGATCAGCGACTTGTAGGCGTCCAGCAGCTCCATGTACTTGCCGACCATCGCGATGGTGACTTCGTGCTCTGGATTGAGCTTGGCATCGACAACCTTTTCCCACTCGGAAAGGTCGGCGCCATTGCATTGCAGGCCGAAACGCTCGACGACGAAATCGTCCAGACCCTGGGCGTGCAGCACGGCCGGGATCTTGTAGATGGTGTCGACGTCTTCCAGGGAGATCACCGCACGCTCTTCAACGTTGGTGAACAGCGCGATCTTGCGACGCGACGACACATCCACCGGATGGTCGGAGCGGCAGATCAGCACGTCTGGCTGCAGGCCGATCGAACGCAGCTCTTTTACGGAGTGCTGGGTCGGCTTGGTCTTGGTCTCGCCAGCGGTGGCGATGTACGGAACCAGAGTCAGGTGCATCAGCATCGCGCGCTTGGAACCGACTTCCACACGCAGCTGGCGGATGGCTTCGAGGAACGGTTGCGATTCGATATCGCCAACGGTACCGCCGATTTCCACCAGGGCCACGTCGGCATCGCCGGCGCCCTTGATGATGCGACGCTTGATTTCATCGGTGATGTGCGGAATCACCTGGATGGTTGCACCCAGGTAGTCACCACGGCGCTCTTTGCGCAGCACGTGCTCGTAAACACGGCCAGTGGTGAAGTTGTTGTTCTGGGTCATGGTCGTGCGGATGAACCGCTCGTAGTGGCCCAGGTCCAGGTCGGTCTCGGCGCCGTCGTGGGTGACGAACACTTCACCGTGCTGGAACGGGCTCATGGTGCCCGGGTCGACGTTGATGTACGGATCCAGCTTCAGCATGGTGACCTTAAGCCCCCGCGCCTCCAGGATGGCCGCCAATGAAGCCGATGCAATGCCTTTCCCCAAAGAAGAAACAACACCGCCCGTGACGAATATGTAGCGCGTCATGAAAAACCCTAGAAGTCTGCGTTAAAGCGGTCCGAGCCGCCGGGGAAAGCGAAGGAAGGCCGAAGCCCCCGATCACCTGCATTAATCACAGTGCACCTTTCAAAAAAACCGCCGCGTTGGGACAGACCGGAAGTGAAAACACCGGTACGTTGCTCGCTACACATTTTTTGGAATCGCCCAGCAAAGACTGCTTGGTAATCGGCAACTCCTGCAATTCAGGCGAATCCACAGAAGTTGTATCAAGAAGGGAGCGTAGTCTACCGGAATGCCCCCTTCAGCTCAAACCTTGATCTTCATCAAAAGGCACCCAATGCAATTGCCAGCCTTCCTGCACGTTGCCATCAAGCCCCGGCAGGTTCGCCACGGCAAGCAATTCCTCACCGCGAAACAGCAGCGGCAATCTGCCACGCACGAAGCCCGGCACCGCACGTTCATTGAGCAGACGCTTGAGATCGCGATGACCGCGATCCGCCAGATGCATCACTTCGCCGCCCAGCCGATAGTGGATGCGCAGCGGCCCTGCGGGAGTCTGACCGCTGAACATGACACGCCCGTTATCGGGCAAGCGTAGCGCCAGCGACGGGTCATGCCAGTCGCCGCTGACCACTGGCGCGCGCAACCATTGCCCGCTGAGCCACCACAGGCGACCAGTGCTTCGGTGCAACTCGCCGTCCGCCAGACGCCAGACCGGCGAGGCATCGTTGCCGGCATCACGCAAATCGAGCCAACCCGACCAATGGTCGGTATCCGGCAGTCGGGTGAGCGGTTCCAGCCAATGACTGAGTGCATTTCTCTGGCGGGCATCGGACAACCCGGCGATGGCCGCAAACGCCAGCGATGGCAAACCCAACCACTCGAAATCATCGGACAAGGTCGCTTGAGCCAGATCAATCTGCGCCAGCTCATCGAGCAAACCTTGCGCCTCACGCAAATGTGCCGCACTGCGGGCCATGCTGGCGTGAGCCTGCGGCCAGCGACCGGTCAGCAGCGGCATGACCTGATGGCGCAGGTAATTGCGCGAGAACTGTCGATCCTGATTCGACGGATCCTCTACCCAGTGCAGGCCATGGTCCCGCGCATAGACTTCCAGCTCGGCCCGCGTGACGTCGAGCAAGGGCCGAACCAGACTGCCCTGCCCCAACGCTCGTTGCGCCGGCATGCCGGAGAGGCCTCGGACCCCGGCGCCGCGCAACAGACGGAACAGCAGTGTTTCAGCCTGATCATCGCGGTGTTGTCCGGTCAATAACACATCGTTGGCCTGAATCGCCGCACTGAACGCCGCATAACGCGCATCCCGCGCCGCCCGCTCCAGGCTCGCCCCCGGCTGCACCTGCACACGCACCACCTGCAACGACACCGCCAGCCCATCGCAGACCACCTGGCAATGCGCCGGCCACGCGTCGGCCGCAGCCTGAAGGCCGTGATGGACATGGATGGCGCCTAGCGCCGGAAGGGATTCGGTTTTGGCGAGACCGGCCAGAAGGTGCAGCAGGACGGTGGAATCGAGTCCACCCGAGTAGGCGATGCGCCAATGGGAAGCACCGAGCCAGGGCTTGAGATTGCGCAAAAGCCTGGAAGGCAAATCAATCGTCGACTGATCCATTTCTTTCCCTTGGCACAAATCAAATGTGGGAGCGAACCGGCTCGCGATAGCGGTGCAACAGCCAACTCATTGGTTGAATGTTACCCCTCATCGCGAGCAGGCTCGCTCCCACATCGGGTATTGCGCGGTCGACTTAGAGGCCGTAGCTCATCAGACGATCGTAACGACGCTTGAGCAGCGCTTCGTTGTCGAACTTCTTCAGCATCGCCAGTTGCGAGCTCAGCTCGGCACGGATCGAGGCCGCAGCAGCCGCCGGATCACGGTGGGCGCCGCCCAGAGGCTCGCCAATCACTTTGTCGACGATGCCCAGGCCTTTCAAGCGCTCGGCGGTGATGCCCATCGCTTCAGCGGCATCCGGGGCCTTTTCTGCGGTTTTCCACAGAATCGAAGCACAACCTTCCGGCGAGATCACCGCGTAGGTCGAGTACTGCAGCATGTTCAACTGATCGCAGACACCGATCGCCAGTGCACCGCCGGAACCACCCTCACCAATCACGGTGGCGATGATCGGGGTTTTCAGGCGAGCCATGACGCGCAGGTTCCAGGCAATCGCTTCGCTCTGGTTGCGCTCTTCAGCGTCGATGCCAGGGTAGGCACCCGGGGTGTCGATGAAGGTCAGGATCGGCATCTTGAAGCGCTCGGCCATTTCCATCAGGCGGCAAGCCTTGCGGTAGCCTTCCGGGCGCGGCATGCCGAAGTTGCGGCGTACCTTTTCGCGCACTTCACGGCCCTTCTGATGACCGATCACCATCACTGGCTGGTCTTCCAGACGTGCCACGCCGCCCACAATGGCCGCGTCGTCGGAGAAGTGACGATCACCGTGCAGTTCGTCGAACTCGGTGAAGATGTGCTCGATGTAGTCCAGGGTGTATGGACGTTTCGGGTGACGCGCCAGACGTGCGATCTGCCAGCTGGTCAGCTTGCCGAAAATGTCTTCGGTGAGCGTTTTGCTCTTGTCCTGCAGGCGGGAGATCTCATCGCCGATATTCAGCGAATTGTCATTACCGACCAAGCGCAACTCTTCGATCTTGGCTTGCAGGTCGGCGATCGGCTGTTCGAAATCTAGAAAATTCGGGTTCATAGGCGTCCGTCTAGGGTCGTGTCCCAAGTGAGCTTGGGCCGGCCGGTTGTCTATTCGCGCCCTACCTTAAGGGAGAGGCGCGCTAAGGTCGAGATTAAAAATTCAGGTTGCGGGCAGGCGGTTTGATATCACCTGCCGGTCAACGGTATTGGAGGAAGACGTTGTCTCGCCCGAACTGGTCACGCAGGGCTTGAATCAAGGCATCCGCCGGGTCGATCCGCCAGGTCTCGCCAAACTGCAGCAAGGTCTTCGCATCGGGACTGGTGTACTCCATGGTGATCGGACATGCCCCGCGATGACGCTTGAGCAAATCACCCAACCAGCGTAGCTGATCGCCTTTCAGGTCCTGGGTCTGCAACTTCAGGCGCAGGCTCTCGGCCAGGTTGGTGCGCGCATCTTCCATGCTCATCACCCGCTTGACCCGCAGGCGCAGGCCGCCGGAGAAGTCATCGTTGCTGACTTCGCCTTCGACCACCACCATCGCATCGGTCTGCAGCAGCGATTGCGCGGAGTGGAACGCCTCGGCGAACAGTGACGCCTCGATCCGCCCGGAGCGGTCGTCGAGGGTGATGAAGCCCATCTTGTCGCCCTTTTTGTTCTTCATCACCCGCAGGGCAATGATCATCCCCGCCACGGTCTGGGTATCCCGGGCCGGTTTCAGGTCGATGATGCGCTGGCGGGCGAAACGGCGGATTTCACCTTCGTATTCGTCGATCGGGTGGCCGGTCAGGTACAGGCCAAGGGTGTCTTTTTCACCCTTGAGTCGTTCCTTGAGGGTCAGTTCCTTGGCCTTGCGATGCAGCGCGTAAACGTCCGCATCTTCCTCGACGAACAACCCGCCGAACAGGTCGGCATGGCCACTGTCGCGGGTGCGTGCAGTCTGCTCGGCCGACTTGATCGCCTCTTCCATCGCCGCCAGCAATACCGCGCGATTGCGGTCGATGTTGGCCTGATAAGCCTTTTGCTCGTCATGGAAGTACGGGCCGAGGCGATCCAGCGCGCCGCTACGGATCAAACCGTCCAGCGTGCGCTTGTTGATGCGCTTGAGGTCGACTCGGGCACAGAAGTCGAACAGGTCCTTGAACGGGCCTGCCTGACGGGCCTCGGTGATCGCTTCCACCGGGCCTTCGCCGACGCCTTTGATCGCGCCCAGGCCATACACGATGCGACCTTCGTCGTTCACCGTGAACTTGAACTCCGAGGTATTCACGTCCGGCGCGTCGAGGCGCAGCTTCATCGTGCGCACTTCTTCGATCAAGGTCACGACCTTGTCGGTGTTGTGCATATCCGCCGAAAGCACCGCCGCCATGAACGGCGCCGGGTAGTGGGCTTTCAGCCAGGCGGTCTGGTACGACACCAGGCCGTAGGCGGCGGAGTGGGATTTGTTGAAGCCGTAACCGGCGAATTTCTCTACCAGGTCGAAAATGTTACCGGCAAGGTCCGCGTCAATATTGTTGGTGGCGCAACCTTCAATGAAGCCGCCGCGCTGCTTGGCCATTTCCTCGGGCTTTTTCTTACCCATGGCCCGCCGCAGCATGTCCGCACCACCGAGGGTGTAACCGGCCATGACCTGGGCAATCTGCATCACCTGTTCCTGATACAGGATGATGCCGTAAGTCGGTGCCAGAACGGGCTTGAGGCCCTCGTACTGGTAATCCGAGTGCGGATAGGCCAGTTCGGCGCGACCGTGCTTACGGTTGATGAAGTCATCCACCATGCCCGATTGCAGCGGGCCCGGACGGAACAGGGCCACCAGTGCGATCAAGTCTTCCAGGCAGTCGGGCTTGAGCTTTTTGATCAGCTCTTTCATGCCGCGGGATTCAAGCTGGAACACCGCGGTGGTTTCAGCTTTTTGCAGCAGCTGATACGTCGGTTTGTCATCCAGCGGGATGAACGCGATATCCAGCGGCGGTTCGTTGACCTTGGCGCGGTCGCGATTGATCGTTTTCAGCGCCCAGTCGATGATCGTCAGCGTTCGCAGGCCGAGGAAGTCGAACTTCACCAGACCAGCCGCCTCGACGTCATCCTTGTCGAACTGGGTTACCAGGCCGTCACCGGCCTCGTCGCAATAGATCGGCGAGAAGTCGGTCAGCTTGGTCGGTGCGATCACCACACCACCGGCGTGCTTGCCGACGTTACGCACCACGCCTTCGAGCTTGCGCGCCATCTCCCAGATTTCCGCCGCTTCTTCATCGACCTTGATGAAATCGCGCAGGATTTCTTCCTGCTCGTAGGCTTTTTCCAGGGTCATGCCGACTTCGAACGGAATCATCTTCGACAGGCGATCCGCCAGGCCGAACGACTTGCCCTGCGCCCGCGCCACGTCGCGCACCACAGCTTTCGCCGCCATGGAACCGAAGGTGATGATCTGGCTCACAGCGTTACGGCCGTACTTTTCGGCCACGTAGTCGATCACGCGGTCGCGACCGTCCATGCAGAAGTCGACGTCGAAGTCGGGCATGGATACCCGTTCCGGGTTAAGGAAACGCTCGAACAGCAGGTCGTATTCCAGCGGATCGAGGTCGGTGATCTTCTGCACATAGGCCACCAGCGATCCGGCACCCGACCCCCGGCCCGGGCCCACCGGCACGCCGTTGTTCTTGGCCCACTGGATGAAGTCCATCACGATCAGGAAGTAACCGGGGAACCCCATCTGGATAATGATATCCAGCTCGAAATTCAGTCGGTCGACATAGACCTGCCGCTTGGCTTCGTAGTCTTCAGTCGTGTCCCTTGGCAGCAGAACGGTTAATCGCTCTTCCAGACCTTCGAAGGACACCTTGCGGAAATACTCATCGATGGTCATGCCATCGGGGATCGGGAAGTTGGGCAAAAAGTGCGTGCCCAGCTTCACTTCAATGTTGCAGCGCTTGGCGATCTCGACGGAGTTTTCCACCGCATCCGGCAGGTCGCTGAACAGCTCGGCCATTTCCTCGGCGCTTTTCAGGTATTGCTGATCGCTGTAGTTCTTCGAACGACGCGGATCGTCAAGGGCCCGGCCCTCACCGATGCAGACGCGGGTTTCGTGGGCGGCGAAGTCTTCCTGCTTGATGAAACGCACATCGTTGGTCGCGACCAGCGGTGCACCGAGCTTGTCGGCCAGGGCCACGGCGCCGTGCAATTGTTCTTCGTCATTCGGACGGTTGGTACGCTGGATCTCCAGGTAGAAACGATCCGGGAACACCGCCATCCATTCGCGCGTCAGGACCTCGGCCTCAGCGGGGTTGCCGCCGATCATGGCCATGCCGATTTCGCCTTCTTTCGCGGCGGACAGCATGATCAGGCCTTCGTTGGCCTCGGCGACCCATTCGCGCTCGATGATGATCATGCCGTTGCGCTGACCTTCGATGAAGCCACGGGAAATCAGCTCGGTCAGGTTGCGATAACCCAGGGCGTTCATGACCAGCAGGCTGATCCGGCTCAGCGGACCCTCCGGGTCCTTGTTCGACAGCCACAGGTCGGCGCCGCAGATCGGCTTGATCCCGGCGCCCATGGTGTTTTTATAGAATTTGACCAGCGAACACATGTTGTTCTGGTCGGTAACCGCAACGGCCGGCATGCCCATGCCGGTCAGGGCCTTGACCAGCGGCTTGATCCGCACCAGCCCGTCGACCAGGGAGTATTCAGTGTGCAGGCGTAGATGAACGAATGAAGCCGGCATAGTGATCCTGTCCAGTTACATAGAGACAACAAGGCCCGGATTGTACCGGGCCCTGAACAAAACATCAGCCTCGCCGCTAAACCTGCGTGAGACCTTCCAGCGCTTCATAAGCCTGCCGCACCGGGGCAAACGAACGCCGGTGAATCGGCGTCGGCCCGAGGCGCACCAACGCTTCCAGATGAACGGGCGTCGGGTAGCCTTTATGGCCACCGATGCCGTAACCCGGATAGATCAATTCGAACGCCGCCATCTCGCGGTCGCGACTGACCTTGGCCAGAATCGACGCGGCGGCGATGGCCGGCACCTTGCTGTCGCCCTTGACCACGGCTTCGGAACGCATCGGCAGTTTCGGGCAGCGGTTGCCGTCGATCATCGCCAGCTTCGGCTGGATATGCAGACCCGCCACCGCGCGCTGCATCGCCAACATGGTGGCGTGGAGGATGTTCAACTCGTCGATCTCTTCGACTTCGGCACGGGCGATGCACCAGCTCAGTGCCTTCTCGCAGATTTCGTCGTAGAGCTTTTCACGCTTGGCTTCAGTGAGTTTCTTCGAGTCGTTGAGACCGAGTATCGGACGGTTCGGATCGAGGATCACCGCCGCCGTGACGACCGCACCGCACAACGGGCCACGACCGACTTCATCAACGCCGGCCACCAACTCTTCGACTTCGGCAACCAGGGTGAAATCCAGGCCCATCTGCATGCTTGTCTTGCTCATCGTGTTTGACCGATCAGGTTCAGAACGGCGTCAGCCGCTTGATTGGAAGCGTCCAGACGCAGGGTGCGGTGGATCTCGTCGAAGCCGCGTGTCTGCTCTTCGCCACCGTCGATCAGCGGCGACAAGGTCTGGGCGAGCGCTTCGACCGTCGCATCATCCTGCAACAATTCCGGTACCAGCAGTCGCTGGGCCAGCAGGTTCGGCAGGGAGACGTAAGGGCTCTTGACCATGCGTTTGAGAATCCAGAACGTCAGCGGTGCCAGACGATAGGCCACGACCATCGGGCGCTTGTACAGCAGCGCCTCGAGGGTCGCAGTGCCTGACGCGATCAGGACTGCGTTGCACGCCGCCAGCGCCAGATGGGATTTGCCATCGAGCAAGGTCACCGGCAAGTCGCGACCGGCCAGCAGCTCTTCAAGCTGGGCCCGACGCTCGGGATTGGCGCACGGTATGACGAAGCGCAAACCCGGGCGCATGGCGCGCAGGCGTTCGGCGGTATCGAGGAACAGCGCACCCAGACGACTGACTTCGCCGCCGCGACTGCCCGGCATCAAAGCCACCAGCGGGCCGTCCGGCAGTCCCAGTTCGGCGCGCGCAGCAGTGCGATCGGCTTCCAGTGGAATGGTATCGGCCAGCGTATGGCCGACGAACCGCACCGGCACGCCTTTCTCTTCGTAGAATCTGGCTTCGAACGGCAGCAGCGTGAGCATCAGGTCGCAGCCTTCGCGGATCTTCAGCACTCGCTTCTGCCGCCACGCCCATACCGAAGGGCTGACGTAGTGCACGGTCTTGATCCCGGCCTGACGCAGCTTGAGTTCGATATTGAGGTTGAAATCCGGCGCATCGATGCCGATGAACACATCCGGTTTTTCAGCGATCAGCGTGGCGATCAGGTCCTTGCGGCGCTTGAGCAGTTCACGCAGTCGCCCGAGGACTTCCACCAGCCCCATGACCGACAGCCGTTCCATGGGGAAGTAGGAGCTCAGGCCTTCGGCCTGCATCAACGGGCCGCCGACGCCAATGAACTCGACAGCGGGATGCTGTGCCTTGAGGGCACGCATCAGACCGGCGCCCAGAATGTCACCGGAAGCCTCACCCGCCACCAGCGCAATACGCAGATTGGCCATGATCAGCGGGTGATGCCGCGAGACGACGACTGGATGGAGTCACGGAACACCGCGACTTCCGGGAACTGGGCGGCAGGCTCGGCCAGTTCGGCCAGGGCTTGCTCGACAGTCAGTCCCTGGCGGTAGACGGTTTTATAGGCGCGTCGCAAGGCATGAATGGCATCCTCGCTGAAACCACGACGGCGCATGCCTTCGAAGTTCATGCTGCGCGCTTCGGCCGGGTTGCCGAACACCGTGACGAACGCAGGAACGTCCTTGCCGATGGCGGTGCCCATACCGGAAAAGCTGTGGGCGCCAATGTGGCAATACTGATGCACCAGGGTGAAACCGGACAGGATCGCCCAGTCCTCGACGTGCACATGCCCGGCCAACGCGGTGTTGTTGACCAGAATGCAGTGGTTGCCGATGACGCTGTCGTGGCCGATGTGGGCGTAAGCCATGATCAGGTTGTGATCGCCCAAGGTGGTTTCCGAACGATCCTGAACGGTACCACGGTGAATCGTCACGCCTTCACGGATAACGTTATGGTCACCGATCACCAGGCGGGTTTCTTCGCCCTTGTACTTGAGATCAGGCGTGTCTTCGCCTACCGAGGAAAACTGGTAGATGCGATTGTGCTTGCCGATTCGGGTCGGGCCTTTGAGGATCACGTGCGGCCCGATCACTGTCCCCTCGCCGATTTCCACACCTGCGCCGATGATCGACCACGGGCCGACCTCGACACCTTCAGCCAGTACGGCCGAAGGATCGATGATTGCGCGAGGGTCAATCAAACTCATACTTTTTGTTCCGCGCAGATGATCTCGGCGGAGCAGACCGGCTTGCCATCAACCGACGCCTGGCATTCAAACTTCCAGATCTTGCGCTTGCAGCTAATGAACGTGGCCTCAAGAATCAACTGATCGCCAGGCTTGACCGGCTGGCGGAAACGCAGTTTGTCGGAGCCGACAAAGTAGTAAAGCGTGCCATCAGCGGGCTTCACGTCGAGCATCTTGAAACCGAGAATCCCGGCTGCCTGAGCCATCGCTTCGATGATCAGGACGCCCGGCATGATCGGATGCGCAGGGAAGTGACCATTGAAGAACGGTTCGTTGATGCTGACATTCTTGTAGGCGCGAATTCGCTTGCCTTCAGTATCCAGTTCCACCACCCGGTCCACCAGCAGGAACGGGTAACGGTGAGGCAGGTATTCGCGAATCTCGTTGATGTCCATCATTTCGGGGGGAAGCCTATGTAAAGATTGGGAGCGCGACTGACGCGCACTCCTCTAGCAAATCAAGGAGGCAGTCCAGAGGCTGTGCACTCTTGATATGGAAATGGTATCAGCCTTCAGATGAAGCATTACCGCCAGGGGTCACTTCCCCTGCCCGCTTTTCCAGCTGTTTCAACCGTCGCGCGAGGTCATCGAGCTGACGGATGCGTGCCGCGCTTTTGCGCCATTCGGCAGCCGGCTGCATGGCTGTACCGGAAGAATAGGCACCCGGCTCGGTAATCGAGTGAGTCACCATGGTCATCCCGGTCAGGAAAACGTTGTCGCAAATATCGATGTGCCCTACCAGGCCAACACCGCCGGCGAGCATGCAGTGCTTGCCGATCTTTGTGCTGCCGGAAATCCCCACGCACGCCGCCATGGCGGTGTGATCACCGACCTGAACGTTGTGGGCGATCTGAATCTGGTTGTCGAGCTTCACACCGTTGCCGATCACGGTATCGGCCAACGCACCGCGGTCGATGGCGGTATTCACGCCAATCTCCACATCGTCGCCAATGGTCACGCCGCCGATCTGGGCGATTTTCTGCCAGATGCCTTTCTCGTTGGCAAAGCCGAAGCCTTCACCGCCGAGCACTGCACCGGACTGGATCACCACCCGCTTGCCGATACGCACATCGTGATACAGCGTCACCCGCGGGGCCAGCCAGCCACCCTCGCCGATTTCGCTGCGGGCACCGACAACGCAATGCGCGCCGAGTGTCACGTCTGCACCGATCCGGGCGCCGGCCTCGATCACCACAAAGGGACCGATGCTGGCAGTCGAATCGACCATGGCGTCCGAAGCAATCACTGCAGTCGGATGGATACCGGCTGCGGATTTCGGCTTCGGATCGAACAGGTGGGAAATGCGTGCGTAAGCCAGATAAGGATCCGGCACCACCAACGCATTACCGGCATAACCTTCGGCATCAGCCGCTTTGAGCAGCAGTGCCGCCGCCTGCGAACCAGCGAGGTATTTGCGGTATTGGGGGTTTGCCAGAAAGCTCAACTGAGCTGGGCCAGCCTCCTGCAAGGTGGCTAGCCCAGTAATTTGCTTCTCGGGGTCGCCACTCAGGGTGGCACCGAGGAACTCGGCCAACTGGCCGAGTTTGATAGTCACGGTCATGGGTTACTTCAGCTGATTCATGCGCTCGATAACCTGGCGCGTGATGTCATATTGAGGTTTGACATCGATCACTGCGCCACGCTCGAACACCAGGTCAAAACCACCTTTCTTGATGACTTCTTCCACTGCGCTATCCAGTTTCGGCTTGAGCTGCTTGAGCATTTCACGGTCAGCAACGGCTTTGGCTTCGTTCAGTTCCTTGGACTGGAACTGGAAGTCACGGGCCTTTTGCTTGAATTCCAGCTCCAGACGCTCACGCTCGCCCTGCTGCATCTTGTCGCCACCCGCCATCAAACGATCCTGAATGCCCTTGGCGCTGCTTTCCAGCGTCTTGAGCTTGGTCAGTTGAGGGCCAAACTTCTTCTCGGCATCCACAGCGTATTTCTTGGCTGCGTCGGATTCCAGCAGTGCCATCTGATAGTTCAGAACAGCGATTTTCATGTCGGCAAATGCCGGGCCTGCCACCAGTACGGAGGCCAGGAGAACCAATTGAGTCAACTTACGCACGATGCACTCCTACAAAATCCATTGTCGTTATCTTGGGTCAGACGCTTAGAACGTCTGGCCGAGGGAGAATTGGAACACTTGAGTTTCAGCGTTATCCGGTTTCTTGATCGGTGTGGCCAACGCGAAGCTCAAAGGACCCAGTGCGGTAACCCAGGTCACGCCGACACCGACGGAACTGGCCATGTTGCTCAGGCTGATGTCGTTGCACTTGGTGCTGGACTTCGAGCCATCGGCGTTCACAGTATCCTTGCACTGCGAGTCAAACACGTTACCCACATCCCAGAATACCGAAGTACGCAGGGAGCGCTGATCCTTGACGAATGGCAGCGGGAACAGAACCTCGACACCGCCCTGAATCAGGACGTTACCACCGAACGGAAGCGGATCCTGGTCCGGGTCTGCCAAGGTGCCAGGGTTGGTACCCTTGCTTGGCGTACTGCGTGGACCGAGGGTGCTGTCCTTGAAGCCACGTACCGAGTTGAAACCACCAGCATAGTAGTTTTCGTAGAATGGCAAGCCATCAGTCGAACCATAACCGTCGCCGTAACCCAGTTCGGTATGCAGACGCAGTGTGTAGTTCTCGGTGATCGGCTGGAACAGCTGGCCACGGTAATCAAGCTTGTAGAACGACAGGTCGCTGCCAGGAATGGTCGATTCCAGGGTCAGACTCTGGGAACGGCCACGGGTTGGCAACACGCCTTTGTTCAGGGTGGATTCGGACCAGCCGGCCGACGCCTTGAAGTTCAGGTATTGGTCGCCTTCCTTCTTGACGAAGTCGAAAATCTCGTCAACGGTGTAAGTACCGGTCTTGATCTTGTCCTGCTGAGCGGACAGACCGAAGGTCAGACGCGAAGTCTCGCTGATCGGGTAGCCAACGTTCACACCGGCACCCAGGCTGTCTACCGCATAACTTGCTACGTCGACGTCGAGGTCTTTGTAGTCGGTGGTGCGATAGAACGCGTTGTAACCCAGGCTCACGCCATCGGCGGTCCAGTAGGGGTCAACGTAGCCGAAGTTGTAGCGGCTCTGGTATTCGCTTCGGGTCAGACCGACGCTGACGCGGTTACCAGTACCCAGGAAGTTGTTCTGGGTGATCGAACCACCGAGGATCAGACCGGCGCTCTGGGCGAAACCGACGCTGGCGGTGATCGAGCCGGAAGCCTGCTCTTCAACGCTGTAGTTCACGTCAACCTGGTCGTCGACACCCGGAACGGCCGGAGTTTCAACGTTGACTTCTTTGAAGAAGCCCAGACGCTCCAGACGGGTCTTGGACTGGTCGATCAGGTAGGTCGAAGCCCAGCCACCTTCCATCTGACGCATTTCACGGCGCAGCACTTCGTCTTCGGACTTGGTGTTGCCACGGAAGTTGATGCGGTTGACGTAGGCACGCTTGCCTGGATCGACGGCGAACAGGATGTCCACGGTGTGGTCATCATCGTGCGGCTGCGGAACACCGTTGACGTTGGCGAAGGTGTAGCCCTCGTTACCCAGACGACGAGTGATCAGTTCCGAGGTGGTAGTCATCAGCTTGCGCGAGAACACCTGGCCTTTCTGCACCAGCAACAGCGACTTGACCTGATCCTCAGGGACTTTCAGGTCACCGCTGAGCTTGACGTCACGAACGGTGTACTTCTCGCCTTCGGTCACGTTGACGGTGATGTAGACGTGTTTCTTGTCCGGGGTGATGGACACCTGGGTCGAAGCGATATCCATGTTGATATAGCCGCGGTCCAGGTAGTAGGAACGCAGACGCTCCAGGTCACCGGAAAGCTTTTCACGGGCGTACTTGTCGTCGTTCTTGAAGAACGACAGCCAGTTGGTGGTTTTCAGTTCGAACAGGTCGGTCAGGTCTTCTTCAGGGAAAACCGTGTTGCCCACCACGTTGATGTGCTGAATGGCAGCTACGGTGCCTTCGTTGATCTTCACTTTCAGGCCGACACGGTTACGCGGCTGCGATACCACTTCGGTATCGACGGTGGCCGAGTAACGACCTTGCGCGACGTACTGACGTTGCAGCTCGTTACGCACGCCTTCGAGGGTCGCGCGCTGGAAGATCTCGCCTTCGGACAGACCGGATTGCTTGAGGCCTTTCATCAGGTCTTCGGTGGAGATCGCCTTGTTGCCTTCGATCTCGATGCTGGCGACCGATGGACGTTCGACGACAGTGATCACCAGAACGTTGCCTTCGCGGCCCAGCTGGATATCTTGAAAGAAACCGGTTTTGAACAACGCACGAGTGGATTCCACCAGGCGACGATCATCCGCCTGCTCGCCGACGTTCAACGGCAAGGCACCAAAGACGCTACCCGCGGAGACCCGCTGGAGGCCATTGACGCGAATATCAGAGATAGTGAAGGACTCGGCGTGAACTTCGGCGATCATCAATACGGTGAGAACCGCAGTTAGCAGCAGACGTTTCATGAAGTCCTTTCTTATTCCAACTGGCAATAAACAAACTGCCGCAAAATGCGGCAGATTCGCAATTCAGCGAAGCGTTACAGTCGACCCAGATCGTTGACCAGAGCAAGCAACATCACCCCGACCACCAAACTGATACCGATCTGTATCCCCCAACCTTGCACCCGATCCGACAAGGGACGACCACGCGCCCACTCGATCAGATAAAACAACAAATGCCCCCCATCCAGTACAGGAATGGGCAGCAAATTCAGAACCCCCAGGCTAATACTCAGATAAGCAAGGAAATTCAGGAAATCAGCGACACCCGACTGGGCAGAAGCGCCCGCCACTTTAGCAATGGTTATCGGTCCACTCAAGTTTTTTACCGAGAGCTCGCCGAACAGCATTTTCTTCAGTGAATCCAGCGTCAGGACACTCATGGTCCAGGTACGCCGGGCACCCTCGCCAATCGCGGCCAAAGGACCGTAACTGACCTCGCGGATCATCTCCGGCGGCCAGTCGACAGCTTTCACTCCCGCCCCCAGATAACCACTTGGCGATTTGCTCTCGCCGCGCGCAGCCAGGGTCACAGGGACGTCGATTTGAGCACCGTCGCGCTCAATGTGCAGCATGATTTTGGTATCAGGACGCGTACGAACGGTGTCGACCACTTGCTGCCAGTCATCCAGTGCCTTGCCATCCAGCGCCAGCAGACGGTCGCCGGTTTTCAGCCCGGCTGCCTGAGCCGGGCCTTTCGGATCGAGTTCAGCGAGAATCGGCGGCAATGCCGGACGCCACGGGCGAATACCCAAGGAGCGAATCGGATCAGGCTCGTCGGCACCCTTCAGCCAGTGATCGAGTGCAAGTTCACGTGGCGAATCGGCCGTGGAGCCCTGCTCGCGCACCAGCACCTGCAAGGAACCACTTTCCCCCAGACGACGCACCAATTGCAGATTGACCGCAGCCCAGCCAGAAGTCGGCTCGCCGTCGATGGCAATGATTTCCTGGCCCGCACTCAGCCCGGACTTTGCCGCGAGACTGCCGGACTCGACCGCACCGATGACCGGACGCACCTGTTCGCTGCCCAGCATGGCCAGCACCCAGAAGAACACCATGGCCAGCAGGAAGTTGGCGACCGGGCCAGCTGCAACGATGGCAATACGCTGACGAACGGACTTGCGATTGAAGGATTGATGAAGCTGATCAGCGGGCACTTCACCTTCACGCTCGTCGAGCATCTTGACGTAGCCACCCAGCGGAATGGCCGCGACAACAAACTCGGTACCCTGCTTGTCATGCCAGCGCAGTAATGGCATGCCGAAGCCTACGGAAAAGCGCAAAACCTTGACGCCACAGCGACGCGCGACCCAGAAGTGGCCGAATTCGTGAAAGGTGACCAGCACACCCAAGGCGATCAGGGTGCCGGCAATCATATAGAGCGCGCTCATCTACTTTCTCCGCAATCCTGTTCTATGCCGCGTGGAGCCTGTACCGCAGGGTCTATCGACCGTGACGGGTCAACCATTGCCCGGCCAGAGCGCGTGCTGCCGCGTCCGCCGTGAACACCGCATCGAGATCATTCAGAGCAACCACTGGCTCGAGATTCAACACTTCCTCGATGATACTCGCGATTTCCAGGTAGCGAACCCGCCCGTCGAGAAACGCTGCCACTGCCACTTCATTCGCGGCATTGAGCATCGCCGGGGCACTGTTGCCGGCCTCAGCCGCCTGACGCGCAAGTCGCAGGCACGGGAAGCGCTCTTCATCGGGCGCTTCGAAGTCCAGGCGCGCGATGGCAAACAGGTCCAATGGCGCCACGCCGGAATCGATGCGCTCAGGCCAGGCCAGCGCATTGGCGATCGGGGTGCGCATGTCGGGATTGCCCAACTGCGCCAGCACCGAGCCGTCCACATAATCAACCAGAGAATGAATCACGCTCTGTGGATGGATCACCACTTCGACTTGCGACGGCCTGGCATCAAATAACCAGCAGGCCTCGATCAATTCGAGGCCCTTGTTCATCATGCTGGCCGAATCCACGGAAATCTTGCGGCCCATGGACCAGTTCGGATGAGCACAGGCCTGGTCGGGTGAAACATGCGCCAGTTCGGCCATCGGCGTCTGCCGGAAAGGACCGCCGGAGGCTGTCAGCAAAATCCGACGTACGCCGACAGTACTCAAGCCACGGGCAAAATCCTGCGGCATGCACTGGAAAATCGCATTGTGCTCGCTGTCGATTGGCAGCAGGACCGAACCGCTCTTGCGCACAGCGTCCATGAACAAGGCGCCGGACATCACCAGCGCCTCCTTGTTGGCCAGGAGGATCTTCTTGCCTGCCTCGACCGCCGCAAGGGTCGGACGCAGACCGGCGGCGCCGACGATGGCAGCCATTACGGCATCCACCTCAGGGGCAGCCGCGACCTGACACAGGCCCTCCTCCCCCACCAGCACCCGAGTCGACAGCCCCGCGGCACGCAAGTCGTCCTGCAAGCCACGAGCGGCGCCGACTTCCGGCACTACAGCAAACTGAGGGACATGGCGCACGCACAAGGCAAACAGCTCACTGAGACGAGTAAAGCCGCTCAGTGCAAAAACCTGATATCGCTCAGGGTGACGAGCAATGACATCGAGGGTGCTCAGACCGATCGAGCCGGTTGCCCCCAGCACGGTAATCTGCTGCGGGCGACTCACGGCGCAGCCATCCACAGCAACACCGCGAATACCGGGATCGCCGCTGTCAGACTGTCAATGCGATCCAGTACGCCGCCATGACCAGGCAGCAGATTACTGCTGTCCTTGATGCCGGACTGGCGCTTGAACATGCTTTCAGTCAGATCGCCCACCACCGAGATGAACACGATCAGCGCAGCGCCGATCAACCCCTTGAACAACTGCGCCACCGTCCAGTCACGAAACAGAGCGACCAGCGTGGTGATCACCAGGCTCAGCGCCAGACCGCCATACACGCCTTCCCAGCTCTTGCCCGGGCTGACTTGCGGGGCCAGCTTGCGCTTGCCGAAAGCGCGGCCGGAGAAATAGGCACCGATATCGGCGCCCCAGACCAGCACCATCACTGCCATGATCAGCCAGTTGCCCAGCGGGTATTGCTTGATCTGGACCAGCCCTTGCCAGGCCGGCAGCAGAATCAACAAACCGATCACCAGTTTGCTGGCGGCGCTGGCCCAGCGTTCGCTGGAGCGCGGATAGGTCAGCACCAGCCAGGTCGCCACCGCCCACCAGATCACCGAGGCGCCGAGCACCCAAGGCGCCAGCCCCGGCAGGATGTACATGACGAACAACATCAGCGCGACCACTGCCGCATAACCGACGCGGAACGATTGCGCAGTAAAGCCGGCCAGGCGCGCCCATTCCCAGGCACCCAGACTCACGACCAGCCCGATGAACAGCGCAAAACCGGAACCCTCGAGCAGGAAAAACCCGCCCAGGGCGATCGGCAGCAGGATCAGCGCAGTGATGATTCGTTGTTTAAGCATTAAACCCGGGCTCCAGCTTCGATCTGCTCGCTCGTTTTACCGAAACGACGCTGACGCGAAGCGAAATCGGCCAGCGCAATACGCATGGCATCGTGTTTGAAGTCCGGCCAGAACAGGTCGGAGAAGTACAACTCGGCATAGGCCAGTTGCCACAGCAGGAAGTTGCTGATGCGGTGCTCGCCGCCAGTGCGGATGCACAGATCCGGCAGCGGCAGGTCACCGGTCGCCAGACAGGTTTGCAACAGATCCGGCGTGATGTCTTCCGGACGCAGATGCCCGGCCTGAACCTCACGAGCCAGACGCTGCGCCGCTTGCGCGATATCCCACTGACCGCCGTAGTTGGCAGCGATCTGCAGGACAAAACGATTGGCGCCCGCGGTCATGGCCTCGGCTTCGCGCATGGCAGCTTGAAGCTCGGGATGGAAACGCGAGCGGTCGCCAATGATGCGCAGACTGATGTTGTTGTCGTTGAGGCGCTTGGCCTCACGACGCAATGCCTTGAAGAACAGATCCATCAAGGCACTGACCTCATCGGCCGGGCGCTGCCAGTTCTCACTGGAAAAGGCGAACAGGGTCAGCACCTCGACCCCGGCCTCGGCACACACCTCGATCACCGCCCGAACAGCGTCCACGCCCGCTTTATGCCCGGCGACACCCGGCATAAAGCGTTTTTTCGCCCAGCGATTGTTGCCATCCATGATGATCGCGACATGGCGCGGCACCGCGGACGGCGCAGTCTGCTTGGTCTTATCCATTTAAAGCTCGACCCTTATACGGCCATCAGGTCTTTTTCTTTCTCTGCCAGCTTCGCGTCGATTTCAGCCACGAACTTCTTGGTCAGGTCGTCGATTTCGCCAGTGGCACGACGCTCTTCGTCTTCACTGATTTCTTTCTCTTTAACCAGATCCTTCAGCGAGCTGTTGGCATCGCGACGAATGTTGCGCACGGCAACACGAGCATCTTCAGCCACGTCACGCGCCTGCTTGGTGAAACCACGACGGGTTTCTTCAGTCAGGGCCGGCATGCTGATCAGCAGCAGTTCACCGAGGTTGGTCGGGTTCAGGTTCAGACCCGCGCTACCAATCGCCTTGTCGACAGCACCGAGCATGTTGCGCTCGAACGCAACCACTTGCAGGGTACGGGCGTCCTTGACGGTGATGTTGGCCACTTGCTTGATCGGGGTATCGGAACCGTAGTACGGAACCATTACGCCCTCCAGGATGCTTGGGTGCGCTTGACCGGTACGAATGCGGCCGAAGTTGTGAGCCAGAGACTCGACGGACTTCGTCATGCGCTCTTTAGCGTCTTTCTTGATTTCGTTGATCATTGTTGACCTTCCTCGATCAGGGTGCCTTCAGCGCCGCCATGGACGATGTTCAGCAGGGCACCAGGCTTGTTCATGTTGAATACGCGCAGCGGCATCTTGTGGTCGCGGCACAGGCAGATGGCCGTCAGATCCATTACACCCAGCTTGCGATCCAGTACTTCATCATAAGTCAGATGATCGAACTTCTCGGCATGCGGGTCTTTGAACGGGTCGGCAGTGTAGACGCCGTCGACCTTGGTCGCCTTGAGCACGACGTCCGCATCGATTTCGATTGCGCGCAGGCAGGCTGCCGAATCCGTGGTAAAGAACGGATTGCCGGTACCGGCCGCGAAAATCACCACGTCCTTGGAGTTCAGGTGACGCATGGCCTTGCGACGATCATAGTGATCGGTCACACCCACCATGGAGATGGCCGACATCACGATGGCCGAGATATTGGCACGTTCCAGCGCATCGCGCATGGCCAGGGCGTTCATCACAGTGGCCAGCATGCCCATGTGGTCGCCCGTGACCCGATCCATGCCGGCCTTGCTCAGCGCTTCACCGCGGAACAGGTTGCCGCCACCGATCACCAGACCGACCTGAACACCGATACCGACCAACTGGCCGACTTCCAGCGCCATGCGATCCAGCACTTTCGGATCGATCCCGAACTCTTCCGAGCCCATCAGGGCCTCGCCGCTAAGCTTGAGTAGAATGCGTTTATAGCGAGCCTGATAACCACTGCCCTGCTGAGCCATTGCGAATCTCTCCTGCGGCGTATTTAAAAATTCTTTGCGAGCTGTTTACAGCTGGCGTTCACTCTAGCTTGGCGCTGCTTCAGCGCCATCGGAACATGGCTTTGTAAGTCAGTTCCAAGAGGAAACCAATTAAAAATTGGTAACCCTATCTGAAAAGAGGCTGCGCGCGTGAGCGGGCAGCCTCTTTCGGGCGACAGTTGAAAAACCGTCTTATTGCTTGGCGGCAGCCAGCTGGGCAGCAACTTCTTCAGCGAAGTTGTCGACCGGCTTCTCGATGCCTTCGCCTACTTTGAAGTAGGTGAAGGAAACGATTTCAGCACCGGCTTTCTTGGCCAGATCGCCAACCTTGACTTCAGGGTTCTTGACGAACGCCTGCTCAACCAGGCTCGCTTCCGCCAGGAACTTGCTGATACGGCCTTTGACCATGTTCTCAACAATGTTTTCTGGCTTGCCTTTGATCTTCTCTTCGTTCAGCTGCAGGAACACAGCCTTCTCACGCTCGATCGCTTCGTCGGAGACTTGCGAAGGCAGCAGGAACTCAGGGTTGCTTGCAGCAACGTGCATCGCGATGTCTTTGGCCAGCTCGACGTCACCGCCTTTCAGGACAACAGCAACACCGATCTTGTTACCGTGCAGGTAGGTGCCGACAACGTCACCCTCTACGCGTACCAGACGACGGATGTTGACGTTCTCGCCAACTTTGGCAACCAGAGCTTCACGAGCCGATTCCTGAGCGGCGATCAGCGGAGCCGCGTCGGTCAGTTTTTCGTCGAAGGCTTTTTCTACGCTGGCAGCAACGAAGTTTTTGAAGTCGTCTTGCAGGGCCAGGAAGTCGGTCTGCGAGTTGACTTCCAGCAGTACGGCTGCCTTGTCGTTCGACTTGATGGCGATTGCGCCTTCAGCGGCAACGTTGCCAGCTTTCTTGGCAGCCTTGATCGCGCCCGAAGCACGCATGTCATCAATGGCTTTTTCGATGTCGCCGTCAGCCTTTTCCAGGGCTTTCTTGCAATCCATCATGCCTTCGCCGGTACGCTCGCGCAGTTCTTTAACCAACGCTGCAGTAATTGCTGCCATTTTCAAATTCCTCTTGGATAGGTTTTCAACCATTCCACCCGATCGAACGGGCGTTCAATTCTTCCCGAGCCACCTTGTAGCCGCTGCACGTTACAAATGCTGTAGCTGCGCTGCCGACAAGTTGGTTTTCGAGGTGGCAAAAAGGGGGCCAAGCCCCCTTTTTGCTTACTGAGTCAACGCCAGGGCGTCAATTACTCAGCTGCAGCCTGAGTTTCTTCAGCTGCGAACTCAACAGTACCGCCAGCAACGTTGTTGCGACCGCGGATTACTGCGTCAGCCATCGAACCCATGTACAGCTGGATAGCGCGGATTGCGTCATCGTTGCCTGGGATGATGTAGTCAACGCCTTCCGGGCTGCTGTTGGTATCGACAACGCCGATGACCGGGATGCCCAGCTTGTTGGCTTCGGTGATCGCGATGCGCTCGTGGTCAACGTCGATCACGAACAGTGCGTCTGGCAGACCGCCCATGTCCTTGATGCCGCCCAGGGAGCGATCCAGCTTCTCAAGATCACGGGAGCGCATCAGCGCTTCTTTCTTGGTCAGCTTGGCGAAAGTACCGTCTTCGGCTTGTACTTCAAGGTCACGCAGACGCTTGATGGAAGCACGGATGGTTTTGAAGTTGGTCAGCATGCCGCCCAACCAGCGGTGATCGACGTACGGCGAACCGCAACGTGCTGCTTCTTCAGCAACGATCTTGCCAGCGGAACGCTTGGTGCCGACGAACAGAATCTTGTTTTTGCCCTGGGCCAGACGCTCTACGAAAGTCAGAGCTTCGTTGAACATTGGCAGGGTTTTTTCAAGGTTGATGATGTGAATCTTGTTACGCGCGCCGAAAATGTATTTACCCATTTTCGGGTTCCAGTAACGGGTTTGGTGACCGAAGTGCACACCGGCCTTCAGCATATCGCGCATGTTGACTTGGGACATGATAGTTCCTTGATAAGTCGGGTTGGGCCTCCACGTATCCCAATGACCAACCCCTGATCCGAGGATCAAAGGCACCCAGGTCATCGTGTCGACACGTGTGTGGGTTAATGCTCCCGGAGCTATCCCCGGAAAGCGGCGCATTTTATATCACAGGAAGGGCGCAAACGGAACCCGGAATCTGTAATCGCGTCAGGGACATGGGCGCCAGCCCCTTGGAATCGCCCTGCCGCGCACTATTGTATAGGTCGAAGCGATGCACGCAGGCGCGGATTTGCGCCTTTGGTCTGTTAGAATCGCGTTTTTCAGGGCCACCAGGCGAAAACCGTCGCCCTGCCCGTATCAACAAGCGCCGCCGAGCGCAGAGAGAGCCTGTATGACCGTCACCCTCAAAACCCCCGAGGACATCGCCGCCATGCGTGTCGCCGGCAAACTGGCCGCCGATGTGCTGGAAATGATTGCCGAACACGTCAAGCCGGGCGTGACCACCGATGAGCTGAACCAGATCTGCCACGACTACATCGTCGACGTGCAGAAGGCCATCCCTGCCCCGCTCAACTACAAGGGCTACCCGAAGTCGATCTGCACCTCGATCAACCACGTGGTCTGCCACGGCATCCCGAACGACAAGCCACTGAAAAACGGCGACACCCTGAACATCGATGTCACCGTAATCAAGGACGGCTACCACGGCGACACCAGCCGCATGTTCCACGTCGGCACCGTGCCGGTCTGGGCCGAGCGCCTGTCCCAGGTCACCCAGGAATGCATGTACAAGGCGATCGAGATCGTCAAACCCGGCTGCCGTCTCGGCGACATCGGCGAGATCATCCAGAAGCACGCTGAAAAGAACGGCTTCTCCGTAGTGCGCGAGTTCTGCGGTCACGGCATCGGCAAGGTGTTCCACGAAGAGCCGCAGATCCTGCACTACGGCCGCGCCGGCACCGGCATGGAACTGAAGGCCGGGATGACCTTCACCATCGAACCGATGATCAACCAGGGCAAGGCCGACACCAAGGTACTGGGCGACGGCTGGACCGCGATCACCAAAGATCGCAAGCTGTCGGCACAGTGGGAACACACTTTGCTTGTCACCGACACCGGCTATGAGATCTTCACCCTGCGCAGCGATGACACGATCCCGCGCGTATCGGCCTGATCCCGACACCGCTCCCAGCCTATAGAAGGAAAGCCAATCGATGCCGCAGGTGGATCCCGAACTCTTCGACCGCGGCCAGTTCCAGGCTGAACTGGCCCTGAAAGCGAGCCCTATCGCCGCCTTCAAGAAGGCGATCCGCCAGGCCCGCGAAGTGCTCGATGCACGTTTTCGCAGCGGCCGCGACATCCGGCGGCTGATCGAGGATCGCGCCTGGTTCGTCGACAACATCCTGCAAAAGGCCTGGGACCAGTTCAACTGGAGCGAAGACGCCGACATCGCGCTGGTCGCGGTCGGCGGCTACGGTCGCGGTGAGTTGCACCCCTATTCCGATATCGACCTGCTGATCCTGCTGGACAGCGCCGATCACGAAATCTTCCGCGATTCCATCGAGCGTTTTCTCACACTGTTGTGGGACATCGGCCTGGAAGTCGGTCAGAGCGTTCGTTCGGTGGACGAGTGCGCCGAAGAGGCCCGCGCCGACCTGACGGTGGTCACCAACCTGATGGAAAGCCGCACCATCTGCGGCCCCGAGCGTCTGCGCCAGCGCATGCTCGATGTCACCAGCACCGCCCACATGTGGCCGGCCAAGGAGTTCTTCCTGGCCAAGCGCGCCGAGCAGAAGGCCCGCCACCACAAGTACAACGACACCGAATACAACCTGGAACCCAACGTCAAAGGCTCGCCCGGCGGACTACGGGATATTCAGACGATTCTGTGGGTTGCCCGTCGCCAGTACGGCACCCTGAACCTGCGCGCCCTGGCAGGCGAAGGCTTCCTGGTCGAGAGCGAAAACGCCCTGCTGGCGTCGTCTCAGGAATTCCTGTGGAAAGTGCGCTATGCCCTGCACATGCTGGCCGGGCGCTCCGAAGACCGCCTGCTGTTCGATCATCAACGCACCATTGCGGGGCTGCTGGGGTTTGAAGGTGACGATGCCAAGCAGGCCGTCGAAAACTTCATGCAGCAGTATTTCCGCGTGGTGATGAGCATCGCCCAGCTCAGCGACCTGATCATCCAGCACTTCGAGGAAGTCATCCTCGCCCCGGAAGACGAAGCGCCACCGCAGCCGATCAACTCGCGCTTCCAGTTGCACGACGGTTACATCGAAGCACGCAACGACAACGTGTTCCGCCGTACACCGTTCGCCATGCTCGAGATTTTCGTGCTGATGGCCCAGCAGCCGGAAATCAAAGGCGTGCGCGCCGACACCATTCGTCTGCTGCGGGAAAACCGTCACCTGATCGACGACAACTTCCGCAACGACATCCGCAATACCAGCCTGTTCATCGAACTGTTCAAGTGCAAGATCGGCATCCACCGCAACCTGCGGCGAATGAACCGCTACGGCATTCTCGGGCGCTACCTGCCGGAGTTCGGCTTCATCGTCGGGCAGATGCAGCACGACCTGTTCCACATTTATACGGTTGACGCGCACACGCTGAATCTGATCAAGCACCTGCGTAAATTGCAGTACACCCAGGTGTCGGAAAAATTCCCGCTGGCCGCCAAGCTCATGGCCAAGTTGCCCAAGCCCGAACTCATCTACATGGCAGGCCTGTATCACGACATCGGCAAGGGCCGGCATGGCGACCACTCGGAGATCGGCGCGGTCGATGCCGAGGCGTTCTGTCAGCGCCACCAACTGCCGGTGTGGGACAGCCGCCTGATCGTCTGGCTGGTGCAAAACCACCTGGTGATGTCGACCACCGCCCAGCGCAAGGACTTGTCCGACCCGCAGGTGATCCACGACTTCGCCCTGGCGGTCGGTGATGAAACCCGACTGGATTACCTGTACGTGCTGACCGTGGCCGACATCAACGCGACCAACCCGACCCTGTGGAACTCCTGGCGCGCCAGCCTGTTGCGCCAGCTTTACACCGAGACCAAGCGCGCCCTACGCCGCGGCCTGGAAAACCCGGTGGATCGCGAAGAACAGATCCGCCAGACCCAGAGCGCAGCGCTGGATATTCTGGTGCGCGGCGGCACCGATCCGGACGATGTCGAGCAGTTGTGGGCGCAACTGGGCGATGACTATTTCCTGCGCCACACCGCTGGCGACGTGGCCTGGCACAGCGATGCGATTCTCCAGCAGCCGGCCGACGGCGGGCCGCTGGTGCTGATCAAGGAAACCACCCAGCGCGAATTCGAGGGTGGCACGCAGATCTTCATTTATGCGCCGGACCAGCACGATTTCTTTGCTGTGACCGTGGCCGCGATGGACCAGCTCAACCTGAACATTCACGACGCCCGGGTCATCACCTCCAGCAGCCAGTTCACCCTCGACACCTACATCGTGCTCGACACCGAAGGCGAATCCATCGGCGACAATCCGACCCGGGTCAAACAGATTCGCGACGGCCTGACCGAAGCCCTGCGCAACCCGGACGATTACCCGACCATCATCCAGCGTCGGGTGCCGCGCCAGCTCAAGCACTTTGCGTTCGCACCACAAGTGACGATCCACAACGACGCCCAGCGTCCGGTGACGGTGCTGGAACTCACCGCACCCGACCGTCCAGGCCTGCTGGCACGGATCGGCGGGATTTTCCTGGAGTTCGATCTGTCGCTGCAGAACGCCAAGATCGCCACCCTGGGCGAGCGGGTGGAAGACGTGTTCTTCATCACCGACGCCCACAATCAGCCGCTGTCCGACCCGCTGCTGTGCAGCCGTTTGCAGGATGCCATCGTCGAGCAGCTCAGCGTCAATCAGGAACCCGATATCAAACTGTCGCGTATCAGCATTTGACTGAGCGCCCGGATTCAACCGCTTTGCACGAGACCCAGCACCGATGAACAACGCTCTGACCCAGTTGCAGCCCTACCCGTTCGAGAAGCTCCGCGCCCTGCTCGGCAGCGTCACGCCGAACCCGGACAAGCGCCCGATCGCGCTGTCCATCGGCGAGCCGAAACACCGTTCGCCAAGCTTTGTCGCCGAGGCGCTGGCCAACAACCTGGACCAGATGGCGGTGTATCCGACCACCCTCGGCATTCCGGCCCTGCGCGAAGCCATTGCCGCCTGGTGCGAGCGTCGCTTCAACGTGCCGAGCGGCTGGATCGATCCGGCGCGCAATGTGCTGCCGGTCAACGGCACCCGTGAAGCGCTGTTCGCCTTCACCCAGACCGTGGTCAACCGTGGTGACGACGCGCTGGTGGTCAGCCCGAACCCGTTCTATCAGATCTACGAAGGTGCGGCGTTTCTCGCCGGCGCCAAGCCGCACTACCTGCCATGCCTGGATGAAAACGGCTTCAACCCGGACTTCGACGCGGTGTCGCCGGAGATCTGGAAACGCTGCCAGATCCTGTTCCTGTGCTCGCCAGGCAACCCGACCGGCGCGCTGATTCCGGTCGACGTCCTGAAAAAACTGATCGCCCTGGCCGACGAATTCGACTTCGTGATCGCCGCCGACGAGTGCTACAGCGAGCTGTACTTCGACGAACAGACCCCACCGCCGGGCCTGCTCAGCGCTTGCGCCGAACTGGGTCGCAAGGACTTCAAGCGTTGCGTGGTGTTCCACAGTCTGTCCAAGCGTTCGAATCTACCGGGCCTGCGCTCCGGTTTCGTTGCCGGCGACGCCGATATCCTCAAGGGCTTCCTGCTGTATCGCACTTACCACGGCTGCGCGATGCCGGTTCAGACGCAACTGGCCAGCGTTGCCGCGTGGAACGATGAAGTGCATGTACGCGCCAACCGTGCGCTGTATCGCGAGAAGTTCGACGCCGTGCTGGCGATCCTGAGCCCAGTGATGGATGTGCAGCGTCCGGACGGCAGCTTCTACCTGTGGCCGAACGTGCAAGGCGATGACGCAGCGTTCTGCCGGGACCTGTTTGCCGAAGAACACGTGACCGTGGTGCCGGGTTCGTACCTGTCCCGGGATGTCGACGGGGTCAACCCCGGTGCCGGTCGTGTACGCATGGCGCTGGTTGCGCCGCTGGCGGAATGCGTGGAAGCGGCCGAACGCATCCGCGATTTCGTCCTGCGCCACAAGTAATGCCTGAACGCCCGCGCCGGGCAATCCGGCACGGGCGCCTCATACAACAAGTTACAGATCCTCCAACTATTTACCCCACTTGCCGTCCGGCCAGACGTTAGTCTTGAGCCGCGCATATCTCTGCGCCTAAAACGAACTCAAGACTTTAACTTCAAGGAAGAAGTGAACATGAACAACCTGCTGGATTGCCAACTTATTCAATGGCCCGATGATCAAGCTGCGTACACGGCGGCCATCAATGAAAACCCCACCAATGCAGGCGCAAATACTGGCACCCGACGCAAACGTTCCGTCATTGACTATTCAAAGCTATGGGCCAACGGCCGAACCTTGAAAGTGGCTTTCATGGATTCACCCGATACCGATCACAAGAACAGGATTATCGCTGCGGCCAGGCAATGGCTGCCGTACATCAACCTGAAGTTTGAATTTGTCGACGATTTGAAAGGCGACATACGTATTGCAACAAAGAACAATGACAACAGCTCGATGCTGGGCACCGATGCGCTGTTGATCCACCCCGACCATCCCACCATGAACCTGGGGGTCAAACCGGAACATGAAGACTTTGAGGTGATCGTGATCCACGAATTCGGCCACGCACTGGGTGCAATGCACGAACATCAACACCCCAAGGCCAATATTCCGTGGGATAAGCCGAAGGTGTACGAGTTCTACAAGAACCGTGAAATGAACCCGCTGACCGAGGAACAGGTCGACAGGAACCTGTTCGCATCCTTCGACACACTGGACGCGATCTATACCTCCTACGACCGAAAATCGATCATGCATCACCCGGTGGCAAACACATTGACAGTGGGTAACTGGGAGGTGCCGATCAACCGCAAGATCAGCAAGAAAGACAAACGTCTGATGAGATTGCTCTATCCCAAGTAACGCTTTTCCTATTTGACCTGCCCCAGATTCGCCTCACTCAAATCCAGCTCGCCCAACACTTCACGCAGCACGTCATCGCCAATCTGGTGCTGACGGCTGAGGCTGTACAACTCAAGGCGTTGCGCGCGCAGCGCCTTGAGACGCAAGCGGCGCTCAAGCAGATCCATCTGGAATGCCAGCGCCTGGGCTTCAGCCGAATCGTTGAACACCTCCAGTTGATGGCGATACTCGGACATGATCCGCGCCTTGAGCTCCGCCGACAGTGCCGCTTGCGCAGCATCCTGTGGGTTGACCTCCTCGACTTCCAGCGCGTGGATCGCCGCTTCGGCGGTCTTGCGCCAGGCGTCACGGACTTCCTGGCGGCGTTTGTCGTCGGGGCTTTTCTGGATTCCGCGCAGCAGCAACGGCAAGGCGATGCAGGCTGCAACCAGCGACATCAGAATCACCCCGGCGGCGATGAAGATCAGCAAATCACGCTCGGGAAACGCCTCGCTGCCCATCAGCATCGGCACCGACATCACGCCCGCCAGGGTCACCGCACCGCGCACACCGCCGACGGTCAGCAGCCAGCAGGACCGGGCCGTCGGCACTTGTGTCAATTCACCCTTGCCGCGCAAGCGACGCAGCAACACCGACAGGCGCCAGATGCTCTGCACCCAGATAAAGCGCAACAGCACCAGCGCCAGGAAAATCGCCACCACGTCGAGGCAGCGGTAGAACAGCGTCGGCCACAATGACGTTTCGTGGCTGACCACAGCCTTGATGATGTCCGGCAATTGCAGGCCGAGCAGCAGGAAAATCAAACCGTTGAAGGCGAATTCAAGCAACGACCAGACGCTGCGGTTGAGCAAACGGGTGCTGGTCTGGCGCGGCAGCAGGTCGAGCCAGCTCTGCATCATCCCCGCCGCCACCGCCGAAAGAATGCCCGAGGCGCCGAGTCGCTCGGCCAACACGTAAGCGGCAAACGGCAGCAGCAACATGAACACCACATGGGTCGCCGGATCGTCCCAGCCCCGAGCGATCATCCATGCCCGCAGCCGCCCCACCAACCAACTCAATGCCACACCGACTGCGAGCCCGCCGACCGCCACCAGCACGAACGTCAGACTGGCGTTGGCCAAGGAAAACGCACCGGTGACCGCCGCCACCAGGGCGAACTTGAACGTCACCAGGCCCGAGGCATCGTTCATCAGCGCTTCGCCTTGCAGCATGTGCATCAGCGGCGTCGGCAAGCGGTTCTGCGAAATCGCCGACACCGCCACGGCGTCGGTCGGCGACAACACCGCCGCCAGCGCGAACGCCACCGGCAATGGAATCGTCGGCAGCAGCCAGTGAATGAAGTAGCCGGCACCTACCACGGTAAACAGCACCAACCCGACCGCCAGCGTCAGCACCGGCCCGCGCAGACGCCACAATTCGCGCTTGGGCATGCGCCAGCCATCGGAAAACAGCAGCGGCGGCAGGAACAGAAACAGGAACAGCTCGGGATCCAGAGCCACGTGCAGGCCGAGAGTCGGCCAGGCCAGCAAAGCCCCGGCGGCGATCTGTACCAGCGGCAGCGGCAACGGGATGACCCGTCCGACCAGACGCGAAACACTGACCAGCATCAGCAGGATCAGGACCGTATAAGCGGTTTGCATAAAGCGGAAATCTCAGACAATCGACAGCGTTGAACTGCCATATTAGCCGCTTAGGCTGTGGCTGACCGTTGCACCTATGTCGCAGCCCCCGTCCGGGAAATCAACCTCGGCCGCCGCGAAACGGTTTGGTCATGGCATAATCCGACACCATTTTTCTCCAGCACCTGTAAAGGGGGCGATTCCTTGACCGTTTCAAGCAAAACGTTGCACCTTTTCGGCATCAAAGCCTGCGACACCATGAAAAAGGCGCGCACCTGGCTCGATGAACACGCTGTCAGCTACGACTTCCACGACTACAAAACTGCCGGCATCGACCGTGAACACCTGACCCAATGGTGTGACGAACACGGCTGGCAAACGGTGTTGAACCGCGCAGGCACGACCTTTCGCAAACTCGACGACGAACGCAAAGCCGATCTCGACCAGTCGAAAGCCATCGAACTGATGCTCGCTCAACCCTCGATGATCAAGCGCCCGGTGCTCGATCTCGGTGACCGAACCCTGATTGGCTTCAAGCCAGATATCTACGCGGCCGCCCTCAAGTAAGCAGCCCGTCACTTTTTGCAGAGGTATTCACATGTCCAATTCCCTGTTCAGTATTGCCTTCGGCGTCGGCACCCAGAACCGTCAAGGCGCATGGCTGGAAGTGTTCTACGCTCAGCCGCTGCTCAATCCTTCGGCCGAGCTGGTCGCCGCTGTTGCACCGATCCTCGGTTACACCGAAGGCAACCAGGCCATCACCTTCACCACCGCACAAGCCGCCCAACTGGCTGAAGCCGTGAAAGGCATCGACGCGGTACAAGGCAAGCTGCTGACCCGCCTGGCCGAAAGCCACAAGCCGCTGGTCGCCACCCTGCTGGCCGAAGACGCGCAACTGACTTCCACGCCTGAGGCTTACCTCAAGCTGCACCTGCTGTCCCATCGTCTGGTCAAGCCGCACGGCGTGAGCCTGGCCGGGATCTTCCCGCTGCTGCCAAACGTTGCCTGGACCAGCCAGGGCGCGATCGACCTGAGCGAACTGGCCGAGCTGCAACTCGAAGCCCGTCTGCGCGGCGAGCTGCTGGAAGTGTTCTCGGTGGACAAGTTCCCGAAAATGACCGACTACGTGGTTCCGGCCGGCGTGCGTATCGCTGACGCCGCACGTCTGCGTCTGGGCGCCTACGTGGGCGAAGGCACCACCGTGATGCACGAAGGTTTCATCAACTTCAACGCCGGTACCGAAGGCCCGGGCATGATCGAAGGCCGCGTCTCCGCTGGCGTGTTCGTCGGCAAGGGTTCGGACCTGGGCGGCGGCTGCTCGACCATGGGCACCCTGTCGGGCGGCGGTAACATCGTGATCAAGGTCGGCGAAGGCTGCCTGATCGGCGCCAACGCCGGTATCGGTATCCCGTTGGGCGACCGCAACACCGTCGAGTCGGGCCTGTACGTGACCGCCGGCACCAAGGTGGCGCTGCTGGACGAGCACAACAACCTGGTCAAAGTGGTCAAGGCCCGTGAACTGGCCGGTCAGACCGACCTGCTGTTCCGTCGCAATTCGGAAACCGGTGCCGTGGAATGCAAGACCCACAAATCGGCGATCGAACTGAACGAAGCGCTGCACGCTCACAACTAAGCGCCGCGTAATCCTTCTGTGGGAGCGGGCTTGCTCGCTTCCACAGGGTTTGGCGTACACCCGCCCAAGTTCACCAGGGCTCGAAAGCATGATGATTCCCTCCCCCTGGCGCGCCGATTTCCCGGCCATCGCCGCCCTGCAACGGCAAGACCAGACCTATCTGGACAACGCCGCCACCACGCAAAAACCCCAGGCCCTGCTTGACGCGCTGGCGCATTACTACGCCAACGGCGCGGCCAACGTGCATCGTGCCCAGCATCTGCCCGGCGCCCATGCCACGCAGGCGTTCGAGGACAGTCGCCTGAAGGTTGCCCAGTGGCTGAATGCCGGTGACAGCGGGCAGATCATCTTCACCCACGGCGCCACCAGCGCGCTGAATCTCCTGGCTTACGGCCTGGAACATCTTTTCCATCCGGGCGATGAAATTGTCATCAGCGCCCTGGAGCATCACGCCAACCTGCTGCCTTGGCAGCAACTGGCACAACGTCGCGACCTCAAACTGGTGATCCTGCCGCTGGACGATGACGGGGTGATCGACCTCACCGCCGCCGTGCACCTGATCGGCCCGCGTACCCGGTTGCTGGCGGTCAGCCAGTTGTCCAACGTGCTCGGAGCCTGGCAACCCTTGCCTGCATTGCTGGCGATGGCCAAGGCGCAGAACGCGCTGACCGTGGTCGATGGCGCTCAAGGCGTGGTTCACGGCCGGCATGACGTGCAGGCCCTGGGTTGCGACTTTTACGTATTTTCCAGCCACAAGCTGTACGGTCCCGATGGCCTTGGCGTGCTGTTCGGGCGCAACGAAGCGCTCGAGCAACTGCGCCCGTGGCAGTTCGGTGGCGAGATGGTGCTGGAAGCCAATTACCACGACGCGCGCTTCCGCCCTGCCCCGCTGGGCTTCGAGGCGGGCACACCGCCGATTGCCAGCGTGATCGGCCTTGGCGCGACCCTCGACTACCTCGCCGGTCTGGATCTGGACGCCGTATCCGCCCACGAAGCCGCGCTGCACGATTACCTGTTGCGTGGCCTCGCTGCCCGCAATGGCATCCGTCTGCTGGGCAAGCCACAACTGGCGCTGGCCAGTTTTGTCGTCGAAGGCGTGCATAACGCCGATCTGGCGCATTTGCTGACTGAACAGGGCATTGCCGTACGTGCCGGGCACCACTGTGCGATGCCGCTGCTCAAACGCTTTGAGCTGGCCGGCGCGATTCGTGTGTCGCTGGCGCTGTACAACGATTCCGAGGATCTGGAGCGGTTCTTTGAAGCGCTGGATCAGGCACTGGAGTTGTTGCGATGAGCCTGCCGGTCGAGGCCACCGAAGCCCTGCAAACATTTCAGAACGCCGCCGGTTGGGAACAACGTGCGCGGCTGCTGATGCAGTTTGGGGATCGTCTGCCGCCGTTGAGCGATGCGGACAAGTGTGATGCCAACCGGGTGCATGGCTGCGAAAGCCAGGTGTGGCTGGTCGGCGAGTTACGCGACGGTCACTGGCAGTTCGCGGCGAGCAGCGATGCGCGGATGATTCGCGGGTTGGTGGCGTTGTTGCTGCTGCGGGTCAACGGTCTGACCGCCGGCGAGTTGCAGCAGGTCGATCTGCCGGACTGGTTCAATCAGCTGGGGCTGTCGCGGCAGTTGTCGCCGTCGCGCAGCAATGGCCTGAATGCCGTGTTGCAGCGAATGAACGAGCTGGCCCGCTAAAAGGGCTGCTACGCAGCCCTCTGCTTCAGGCCTGAGGCTTGACCCGATCCGCCGGGCGCCGGACGCCCGCCACAATCTTGTCCACCGCCTTGGTCGCCGCGACCATGCCGAACGTCGCCGTCACCATCATCACCGCGCCAAACCCACCGGCGCAGTCCAGCTTCACGCCGTCGCCGACAAAACTCTTTTGCAGGCAGATGCTGCCGTCCGGTTTCGGATAACGCAGCTGTTCGGTGGAGAACACGCACGGCACGCTGTAGTGACGGGTCACGGTGCGCGAGAAGCCGTAATCGCGGCGCAATGTCGAGCGCACTTTCGAGGCCAGTGGATCGTTGAAGGTGCGGTTGAGGTCGCAGACCTGAATCAACGTCGGATCGATCTGCCCGCCGGCACCGCCGGTGGTGATGATCTGGATCTTGCGGCGCTTGCACCAGGCAATCAGCGCCGCCTTGGCGTTGACCGCATCGATGCAGTCGATCACGCAGTCGATGTTCGGCGTGATGTATTCGGCCATGGTGTCGCGGGTGACGAAGTCCGCCACGGCGTGCACCTTGCAGTCCGGGTTGATCCCGCGCAGACGCTCGGCCATCACCTCGACCTTGGGTTTGCCGACCGTGCTGTCCAGCGCGTGCAGCTGCCGGTTGGCGTTGCTCACGCAGACATCGTCGAGGTCGAACAGCGAAATCTCGCCCACCCCGCAACGGGCCATGGCTTCCGCCGCCCAGGAACCGACGCCGCCAACGCCGACAATCGCCACGTGGGCGGCGCGCAAACGCGCCATCCCCTCAACGCCATACAAACGGGCGATGCCTGCAAACCGCGGATCTTCTGTACTCATGACCATTACCCCAAAAACCGGCGCGCATTATAGGGCCGTCGGCGGCCAAGAGCATCTTTGCGCTATGAACGGTGAACCTGCCTGCTTTAATTAAAGCTGCACGTAACAAAGATTTGCCTTACATGCTGAAACGAAAGAACTTAAGTCGGGTTGGATTGCCCAACGTCCGGCATTTCCCTGTCTGTTGTAGGACTCGGCGAACTGCCGGTGTAGGATGCGCGCCCTCAGGCGTCAACCAGCCGACCCTTCGTTCCACAGACCTTGGAACCCGACACAGCTATGTCATCGCGTAAATTTGGACTCAACCTGGTGGTGGTTCTGGCAATCGCCGCCCTGTTCACCGGTTTCTGGGCGCTGATCAACCGCCCCGTCTCCGCGCCGAACTGGCCGGAGCAGATCTCCGGCTTCTCCTATTCACCGTTCCAGCAAGGACAGTTCCCGCAGAAGGATCAGTATCCGACTGACGACGAAATGCGCCGCGACCTGGAGATCATGAGCAAGCTGACGGACAACATCCGCATCTACTCGGTCGACGGTTCCCTGCAGGACATCCCGAAACTGGCTGAAGAGTTCGGCCTGCGCGTGACCCTGGGGATCTGGATCAGCCCGGACCAGGAACGCAACGAGCGCGAAATCACCCGCGCCATCGAACTGGCCAATACCTCGCGCAGCGTGGTTCGCGTGGTGGTCGGCAACGAAGCGATCTTCCGCAAGGAAATCACCGCCGAACAACTGAGCGTGCTGCTCGACCGCGTACGTGCAGCAGTGAAAGTGCCGGTGACCACCTCCGAACAGTGGCACGTCTGGGAAGAGCACCCGGAGCTGGCCAGGCACGTCGACCTGATCGCCGCGCACGTTCTGCCCTACTGGGAATTCATTCCGGTGGACAAGGCCGGGCAGTTCGTTTTCGATCGCGCCCGCGACCTGAAAAAGATGTTCCCGAAAAAACCGCTGCTGCTGTCCGAAGTGGGCTGGCCGAGCAACGGCCGCATGCGCGGTGGCGCCGATGCGTCGCCGGCAGATCAGGCGATCTACCTGCGCACGCTGGTCAACAAACTCAACCGCCAGGGCTTCAACTACTTCGTGATCGAAGCGTTTGACCAGCCGTGGAAGGCCAGCGACGAAGGTTCGGTCGGCGCTTACTGGGGCGTGTTCAACGCCGCGCGCCAGCAGAAATTCAACTTCGAAGGCCCGGTCGTGGCGATCCCGCAATGGCGCGTGCTGGCCATCGGTTCGGTGGTGCTGGCGCTGTTGTCGCTGACCCTGCTGATGATCGACGGCTCGGCCCTGCGCCAGCGCGGCCGTACGTTCCTGACCTTTATCGCGTTCCTGTGCGGTTCGGTGCTGGTGTGGATCGGCTACGACTACAGCCAGCAATACAGCACGTGGTTCAGCCTGACGGTGGGTTTCCTGCTGGCGCTTGGTGCGCTCGGGGTGTTCATCGTGCTGCTGACCGAAGCCCACGAACTGGCCGAGGCCGTGTGGATTCACAAGCGTCGCCGTGAATTCCTGCCGGTGGTCGGCGATTCCGACTACCGCCCGAAAGTCTCGATCCACGTGCCTTGCTACAACGAGCCGCCGGAGATGGTCAAACAGACCCTCGACGCCCTGGCCAACCTCGATTACCCGGACTTCGAAGTCCTGATCATCGACAACAACACCAAGGATCCGGTGGTCTGGGAACCGGTGCGCGACTACTGCGAAACCCTCGGCCCGCGCTTCAAGTTCTTCCACGTCTCGCCCCTGGCCGGTTTCAAGGGTGGTGCGCTGAACTACCTGATTCCGCACACCGCCAAGGACGCCGAAGTGATCGCGGTGATCGACTCCGACTACTGCGTGCACCCGAACTGGCTCAAGCACATGGTGCCGCACTTCGCCGACCCGAAAATCGCCGTGGTACAGTCGCCGCAGGACTATCGCGACCAGAACGAAACCACCTTCAAGAAACTCTGCTACGCCGAATACAAAGGCTTCTTCCACATCGGCATGGTGACCCGCAACGACCGCGACGCGATCATCCAGCACGGCACCATGACCATGACCCGTCGCTCGGTGCTCGAAGAACTGGGCTGGGCCGACTGGTGTATCTGTGAAGACGCAGAGCTCGGTCTGCGGGTATTCGAGAAAGGCCTGTCGGCGGCGTATTACCACGACAGTTACGGCAAGGGTCTGATGCCGGACACCTTCATCGACTTCAAGAAGCAGCGTTTCCGCTGGGCCTACGGTGCAATCCAGATCATCAAGCGTCACACCGGCAGCCTGCTGCGCGGCAAGGACACCGAGCTGACCCGTGGCCAGCGTTACCACTTCCTCGCGGGTTGGCTGCCGTGGGTGGCGGACGGCATGAACATCTTCTTCACTGTCGGCGCGCTGTTGTGGTCGGCGGCAATGATCATCGTGCCGCAACGGGTCGATCCGCCGCTGCTGATTTTCGCAATCCCGCCACTGGCGCTGTTTGTGTTCAAGGTCGGCAAGATCATCTTCCTCTACCGTCGCGCCGTGGGCGTGAACCTGAAGGATGCGTTCTGCGCGGCACTGGCCGGTCTGGCGTTGTCGCACACCATCGCTAAAGCGGTGCTGTACGGCTTCTTCACCAGCAGCATTCCGTTCTTCCGTACGCCGAAAAACGCTGACAACCACGGCTTCTGGGTGGCGATTTCCGAGGCCCGGGAAGAGCTGTTCATCATGCTGCTGTTGTGGGGCGCGGCGCTGGGGATCTTCCTGGTGCAGGGCCTGCCGAGCAACGACATGCGCTTCTGGGTGACCATGCTGCTGGTGCAGTCGCTGCCGTACGTGGCGGCGCTGATCATGGCGTTCCTGTCGTCGCTGCCGAAACCGGCGCCGACGCCTGAACCGGCACCGGCCGTCTAAATCCTCTGCGATGCACTAAACGGCGGCCAATGGTCGCCGTTTTGCTTTAAGATAACCGCCATTTTGCGGGGCTTGGCGTGATATCCAACCCTGTGGGAGCGAGCTGACTCGCGATGGCAATGTAACAATCAGCCTTTATGTTGACTGACACACCGCCATCGCCAGCAGGCTGGCTCCCCCATTGGCCCTTGCCCAATTTCAAGCATCCGGAGTTTTCCATGACGGCCCACGCCGACCTTTCGCCGACCCTCCAACTCGCCATCGACCTGATTCGCCGTCCGTCCGTGACGCCGGTCGACGCCGATTGCCAGAAGCAGATGATGCAGCGCCTGGGCGATGCCGGTTTCACCCTGGAGCCGATGCGCATTGAAGATGTGGATAACTTCTGGGCGATCCACGGCAAACACGACGGCCCGGTGCTGTGCTTCGCTGGTCACACCGACGTGGTGCCGACCGGTCCGGTGACGGCGTGGCAGATCGACCCGTTCAACGCAGTGATCGACGAGCACGGCATGCTCTGCGGCCGTGGCGCGGCGGACATGAAAGGCAGCCTGGCATCCATGACTGTAGCCGCCGAGCGCTTCGTCGCCGACTACCCGGATCACAAGGGCAAGGTTGCGTTCCTGATCACCAGCGACGAAGAAGGCCCGGCGCATCACGGCACCAAGGCTGTGGTCGAGCGTCTGGCCGCACGTAACGAGCGTCTGGACTGGTGCATCGTCGGCGAGCCATCGAGCACTACCCTGGTGGGCGACGTGGTGAAGAACGGTCGTCGCGGCTCCCTCGGCGCCAAACTGACCGTGCGCGGCGTGCAGGGGCACGTGGCCTATCCGCACCTGGCGAAGAACCCGATCCACCTCGCTGCCCCGGCTCTGGCCGAGCTGGCCGCCGAGCATTGGGATCACGGCAACGACTTCTTCCCGCCGACCAGTTTCCAGATTTCCAACGTCAACTCCGGCACCGGCGCGACCAACGTGATTCCGGGCGATCTGGTGGCGTTGTTCAACTTCCGCTTCTCCACCGAATCGACGGTCGAAGGCCTGCAGAAACGCGTCGCCGACATCCTCGACAAGCACGGCCTGGACTGGCACATCGACTGGGCGCTGTCCGGTCTGCCGTTCCTCACCGAACCGGGCGCGCTGCTCGACGCGGTGTCGTCGAGCATCAAGCAGATCACCGGTCGCGAGACCAAGGCGTCCACCAGCGGCGGCACCTCCGATGGCCGTTTCATCGCGACCATGGGCACGCAGGTGGTTGAACTGGGCCCGGTCAACGCGACCATCCACCAGGTCAACGAGCGCGTACTGGCGGCCGATCTCGACGTGCTGACCGAGATCTACTACCAGACCCTGATCAAGTTGCTCGCCTGATGCTCGCGTGCCCGATCTGCAGTGAACCGCTGAACGCGGTGGACAATGGCGTGGTCTGCCCCGTCGGCCACCGCTTCGACCGTGCGCGCCAGGGTTACCTGAACCTGCTGCCGGTGCAGCACAAGAACAGCCGCGACCCTGGCGACAATCAGGCCATGGTCGAGGCCCGCCGCGACTTCCTGAACGCCGGCCACTATGCGCCGGTAGCCAAGCGTCTGGCGGAACTGGCGACGAGTTATGCGCCGGCCCGCTGGGTCGATATCGGTTGTGGCGAGGGTTATTACACCGCGCAGATCGCCGAGGCCTTGCCGGATGCTGACGGTTACGCGCTGGATATTTCGAAGGAAGCGGTCAAACGCGCCTGCAAACGCAATCCGGCGCTGACCTGGTTGATCGCCAGCATGGCCCGGGTGCCTTTGGCCTCCGGCAGTTGCCAGTTTCTGGCCAGCGTCTTCAGTCCACTGGATTGGGAAGAAGCCAAGCGTCTGCTCAGCGTCGGCGGCGGCCTGATGAAAGTCGGCCCGACCAGCGGCCATCTGATGGAACTGCGCGAGCGCCTGTACGACGAAGTGCGCGAGTACACCGACGACAAGCACCTGGCCCTGGTGCCGGAAGGCATGGCGCTGGCGCACAGTGAAACCCTCGAATTCAAACTGACGCTGGACAAGCCAGAGGATCGCGCCAACCTGCTGGCGATGACGCCCCACGGCTGGCGCGCCAGTGCCGAACGCCGCGCGGCGGTGATTGAGCAGCCCGAGCCGTTCGTGACCACCGTGTCGATGCGCTACGATTATTTCGTTCTTCAATAACTTTTGGTCCCGGGCAACGACCCGGGGCCGGCTAAATCCGCGAATGGATTTTTCAGACCCGCAGTGAGGATATCCATGCGCCAACCGGACATCGAGATTTACCTGAAAGACGCCGACGTCGACCACAAGGCCATTTCCGCCTGGCTGGGCGCCGCCCTTGGCCCGTGCAGCGACTGGGTACAGAAAGGTCAGACCTACAAGTGCAAGGCCGGCAACATCCCGGTGACCTGGCTGCCAAAAGCCGTGGGCAAGTGGAACAGCCTGTACCTGGAAAGCGATGCGACCCCATGGGACGACGACATCGCCTGCGCCCGCGCAGCCTTTGCCGCGCTGAACGTCGAAGTGCGCTGCGCGCCGGGGACGTGGGTCGAGGAAGAAGGTGAGGAAACGGCGGATCGCTGGATTCGCATCAGCGAAGACGGTGAAGAAGAGATCACCTGGAAAACTGCCTGACGCTGAACACTCCCACGCTCTGCGACCCACGGCGGACGCAGAGCGTGGGAACGATCATTACAGGCCTACAACATCCTCGGCCTGCAAGCCCTTCTGCCCTTCCACCACCGCGTATTCAACCTGCTGACCCTCGGTCAGCGAACGGTGGCCTTCACCGCGGATCGCACGGTAGTGCACGAACACGTCCACCCCGTCTTCGCGCTGAATGAAGCCGTAGCCCTTGGCGTCGTTGAACCACTTCACGTTGCCGGTTTCACGTGTTGCCATCTGTTCATACTCCTTTTTTATTATTGAACAGGCTTTTCGCAGGAAAGCCTTTGCGGAACGTCAGCCTGCGTCCGACGTCCATAAAAGGGCCCCGGCGACAGAGCGCCGAGTATATGACAGGCGACAAAACTCTCAACAGGAGATTACTTCGCCGCTTTTTTGCCGATTTTCGAGTAATCCGGCAAACTGTCGACCGCCCGAGCAAACGCTCGGTTTATCCACTCATGCAGAAGCCGTATGACCCGTTCCCCGTTCCGCCGTCTTGTGTTTGGCACCTTGCGCCGACTGTTGTATCTCTGGGTTCGCTCCGAGACGATCAACCAGTCGTCGTTCACCCTCAACCTCGACCGCAGTCGTCCGGTGTTCTACGTCCTGCAAAACCCATCGCTGACTGATCTGGCGGTGGTCGACACCGAATGCACCAAGGCCGGTTTGCCGCGCCCGGTGCTGCCGGTGTCAGTCGGAAATCTGCTGGAGCCGGCGGCGTTCTTCTACCTGACGCCGGACCCGGACTGGCTCGGCCGCCAGGACAAGCGCGGTGCGCCGCCGACCCTGACCCGACTGGTCAGCGCCCTCAGCCAGAATGCCGCCGAAGACGCGCAGATCATTCCGGTCAGCGTGTTCTGGGGCCAGTCGCCGGACAGCGAGAACAGCCCGTGGAAATTGCTGTTCGCCGACAGCTGGGCCGTCACCGGGCGCCTGCGTCGCCTGCTGAGCATCATGATTCTGGGCCGCAAGACCCGCGTGCAATTCTCCGCACCGATCCATCTGCGCGAACTGATCGAACACAACAAGGGCCACGAGCGCACCGTGCGCATGGCCCAGCGAATCCTGCGGGTGCACTTTCGCAATCTCAAGGCTGCGGTGATCGGCCCGGACATTTCCCACCGCCGTAACCTGGTCAAGGGCCTGCTCAACCAGCCACTGGTCAAGCAAGCGATCCTCGACGAAGCCGAACGCGAAAACATCTCCCCGGAAAAAGCCAAGGCCCAGGCCCTGCGCTATGGCAACGAGATCGCCTCGGACTACACCTACACCGCGATCCGTTTTCTGGAAGTGGTGCTGAGCTGGTTCTGGAACAAGATTTACGACGGGATCAAGGTCAACCACATCGAAGGCGTGCAGAAGGTCGCCCAGGGTCACGAAGTGATCTACGTGCCGTGCCATCGCAGCCACATCGACTATCTGCTGCTGTCGTACTTGCTGTTTCGCAACGGCCTGACCCCTCCGCACATTGCCGCCGGGATCAACCTCAACATGCCGGTGATCGGCAGCCTGCTGCGCCGTGGCGGTGCGTTCTTCATGCGCCGCACGTTCAAGGGCAACCCGCTGTACACCTCGGTGTTCAACGAATACCTGCACACCCTGTTCACCAAAGGTTTCCCGGTCGAGTACTTCGTCGAAGGTGGCCGCTCGCGTACCGGCCGCATGCTGCAACCGAAAACCGGGATGCTGGCGATCACCATGCGCAGTTTCCTGCGTTCGTCGCGGATGCCGATCGTGTTCGTGCCGGTGTACATCGGTTACGAGCGCGTACTTGAAGGTCGTACCTACCTCGGCGAACTGCGCGGTGCGAGCAAGAAGAAAGAGTCGATTTTCGACATCTTCAAAGTCATCGGCGCGCTCAAGCAGCGCTTCGGCCAGGTGGCGGTGAACTTCGGCGAACCGATCAAGCTCGCGGAATTCCTCGACAGCGAACAACCGGGCTGGCGTCAGCAGGAACTCGGCCCGCAGTACAAACCGGCGTGGCTCAACGAAACCACCAATCGCCTCGGCGAGAAAGTCGCGCAGCATCTGAACGAAGCGGCGGCGATCAACCCGGTGAATCTGGTGGCGCTGGCGCTGCTGTCGACCACCCGGCTGGCGCTCGACGATCGGGCCATGGCGCGGGTGCTGGATCTGTACCTGGCGCTGCTGCGCAAAGTCCCGTACTCGCCGCATACCACGTTGCCGGAGGGCGATGGCCGGGCGCTGATCGAACACGTGAAGGACATGGACCTGCTGTCCGAGCAGAATGATGCGCTGGGCAAGATTCTGTATCTGGACGAGCAGAACGCCGTCCTGATGACTTACTACCGCAACAACGTGCTGCACATCTTCGCCCTGCCGGCGCTGCTGGCGAGCTTCTTCCAGAGCGCCTCGCGCATGAGCCGCGAACAGATCCTGCGCTACACCCGCGCCCTGTATCCGTACCTGCAATCGGAGCTGTTCATCCGCTGGACCCTGGACGAACTGGACGCGGTGATCGATCAGTGGCTGGAAGCGTTCGTCGAACAAGGCCTGCTGCGCTTCGAAAAAGACGTGTACCTGCGCCCGGCACCGAGTTCGCGGCATTTCGTGCTGCTGACCCTGCTGTCGAAGAGCATCGCCCAGACTCTGCAACGCTTCTACATGACCGTGTCGTTGCTGCTCAACGCAGGCCAGAACACCATCAGCGCCGAAGAGCTGGAAGACCTGTGCACGGTCATGGCCCAACGCCTGTCGATCCTGCATGGCCTGAACGCACCGGAGTTCTTCGACAAGAGCCTGTTCCGCCACTTCATCCAGACCATGCTCGACCTCGACGTGTTGCGTCGCGACGAAGCAGGCAAATTGAGCTATCACGAACTGCTCGGCGAACTGGCCGAAGGCGCAGCCAAACGGGTATTGCCGGCGGAGATTCGTTTGTCGATTCGTCAGGTGGCGTTGCATCGCAGTGAAGATGCAGCCGATCAGCCCGCCGCCCCTGCGCAGAGCGACTAAATTCCTACAGGCGCCAGGCTTCTTCTGGCGCCGTCGATACGGAGATTTCCGATGAAAAAACTATCCCTGCTGGCCGCCGCCACATTGCTCAGCGCCTGCCAATCGACCTCGCCAGCCGGCAAAGCCAGCCTCGACGGTGAAGTGTTCTACCTGCAACGCATCGCCCTGCCACCGAGCGCAACCTTGAGCGTAAGCCTGCAGGACGTCTCGCTGGCCGATGCTCCGGCGGTAGTGCTCGACGAACAGAAAGGCCCGGTCAAAGGCCAGGTGCCGCTGCCGTTCCACTTGAGCTACGATCCGGCCCAGGTCAAACCCGGTCACCGCTATTCGGTCAGCGCACGCATCGAAGTCAACGGCGAGCTGATGTTCATCACCACCGAAAACCATGCCGTGCAGCTTGATGGCAAGGATCCGCAGCCGCTGAAGATCCGCGTCGACGCCGCCCGCTAATTCTTTTGAACAAGGAAGCTTTCATGCTCCGTCCAACCCTTCGCTTCGCCGGCCTGTGCGCGGGCCTGATGATCTCCGCCAACGCTATGGCCCTGTCACTGAGCGACCTGTCGCAAGGCGACGCCACCGGCGGCCTCAAGGACGCCCTGACCCAAGGTGCGCAACTCGCCGTCAAACAACTCGGCACGCCGGGCGGCTTCAGCAATAACCCGGACGTGAAAATCGAGCTGCCGGGCAAACTCGGCAAAGTCGCCGGCAAGATGAAAGCGTTCGGCATGGGCGCCCAGGTCGATGAACTGGAAACCGCCATGAACAAGGCCGCGGAAACCGCCGTGACCCAGGCCCAGCCGATCCTGGTCGATGCCGTGAAGAAAATGAGCGTAGCCGACGCCAAAGGCATCCTCAGCGGTGGCAACGACTCCGCGACGCAGTACCTGGACAAATCCAGCCGCGAGCAGATCCGCGCCAAGTTCCTGCCGATCGTCAAACAGGCGACCGACAAAGTCGGCGTAGCGCAGAAATACAACGCCTTCGCCGGCCAGGCTGCAACGTTGGGCGTAGTGGATGCAAAAAGCGCCAATGTCGAAAACTACGTCACCGAACAGGCACTGAACGGCCTGTTCGAAATGATCGGCAAACAGGAAGAAACCATTCGCAAGAACCCGGCCGCTGCGGCGACGAGTCTGGCGAAGAAGGTGTTTGGCAGCCTCTAGGCCGACGCTGCACGGGAGCGAGACAACTCGCTCCCGTCCTTTAACTCTCTGGCTGGACTGCGTAAAAAGAACACCCACTCGCTGCCCATTTTCCTTTTCTCGAAGACCTGCAACTCGACCAGCCCATTCAGGGCTGACATCGACGTGCTGCAAGAACAGCCCAAGTGCTCCCCCACGTTGCTCGCCGTAAATTCCTTCGCCACTCCACTCTTGGCCACCTGATACAGCGCCCGCTGCTTTTGCGTCAGCCGCTCGAAAAAACCCGACGCCATCAGCCACCGCTCAAAGTCTTCCGTGTACGCCAGGCTTTTGCGGTAGACATCCGTGAAGCGACTGACTGCACGCTGAATCACCGAACACTGAAACTCGATGAAATACGTCAGATCCAGCTCATCGGCCTCGCTGTGCAAATACGACCGCCCGTACTTCACCGGTGCGTTGCGCAGCAAAGGACTGATCGCAATGTAGCGAAATGCCGAAAACTCGTGCTTGAACATGAACCAGTAGAACAGCGCCCTCGCGACCCGTCCGTTGCCATCGCGAAACGGATGTTCGTAGCCCAGAGAAAAATGCAGCGTGATCGCCTTGATCAACGGGTGCAGGTAGTCCCTTTCTTGAGGTGAACCGAGTGGCTGATTGATCCAGCGTACAAGCCTCTGCAAACGCATCACCAGCCCGACAGCCGGCGGCGGTGTATGCACCGTGTTGCCCTCGCCATCCTGTACCACCACTTCATCGTTCGTCCTGAAAAAACCGGGACTGTATTGCGCGTCATCGATCCCCTCGACGCCCACCCGATGCATTGCCGCGATCAAGTCGACGCTCAAGGGTTGGTAACGGTTTTCCCAGGCGAAATTCATCATCCTGTAATTGCCCATGACCATGCGCTCATCCGGTGTGCGCGGCTGCCGTTGATACTTGAGCATGTCCTTGGCAACTCGCGTGGTCGTGGCCGCACCTTCCAACTGGCTGCTGGCGATCACTTCGTCTTCGATCAGATCATTGAGCAAATAACTGAAATGCGACCGTTCGCCAATCTGCCCGGTCATGCATTCCAGCGAAGCGGAAGTCGTCTGCAGATCGACGGCCGAAAGGGTTTTCCGTGCCGATGGCGTCAGCAAATACTTGCCCCACTGCGGCGGCTCGCCCAACGGCAGGAGATTGACGTACTGCGCAGCCCTCGCCCTCTTCACCAACGCCCAACACAAACGAGCATCCAGCCCCGGCGCCCAGCGATAGCGCAAATCCTCAAAAGGCAAATAACGCCCCCGATCATCAAGAGGCTTGAGCAGCGCCAGATAATCCACCAGATGCTGCTTGTGAGGCGCCCGCGCCAACAAATCGAATACCGGATCGGACCGTCCTTTCAATACCGGCGGCTTCTTCACAAAAAACCTCTCGATCACTCATAAAAACAGAGGATCGAGTACAACACCCAAGACCGGACGTCCTCAATATCAGAGAATTCTGAAAAAGCTGTAGGAGCCCCCACAACCCACAACCACTCAAACACAATGAGCGTTAGCTCGAGTACCGCTCTTGACGTGCCGGCCCCTTCGGCAGGCTGAGTGGAGGGATTTATCCGGGGGTAGGCGCGAAGCGCCGTTCGACGCAGTCGAACACATCGAGAGGAGGTGCAGCGAAGCAAACCGGAGGCGATGCCCCCGGATGAATCCCGGAACGAAGGAACACCGAGCCAAAGCGAGGTGCCGAACGCCGGGGCCCAGCCTTTTGCTTACTTTTTGGCGTTTGAAAAAGTGAGCCGCTGTAAGAGCGGAACCGCCAGCGGCAGCACCCGAAGCAACGGATATTCACAAAGAACACCCAGAGCCTGGCCGGCCCGCAGGCCGCCACGCTCAACAAACCAAATCACCCGTCCCGACGAACCCGGAACCAAGCCGCATACAACGCCGGCAAAAACAAAAGCGTCAGAGCCGTCGCCACAATCAACCCCCCCATGATCGCCACCGCCATCGGCCCGAAAAACACACTGCGCGACAACGGAATCATCGCCAGCACCGCCGCCAGCGCCGTCAACACAATCGGCCGGAACCGCCGCACCGTCGCTTCGATGATCGCCTGCCAAGGCCTGAGCCCCGCCGCGATATCCTGCTCGATCTGATCCACCAGAATCACCGAGTTGCGCATGATCATCCCCGACAGCGCAATCGTCCCGAGCATCGCCACAAACCCGAACGGCTGACGGAACACCAACAGAAACAGCGTCACCCCGATCAACCCCAGCGGCGCCGTCAGAAACACCATCGCCGTGCGCGAGAAACTGCGCAGCTGCACCATCAGCAACGTCAGCACCACGACAATGAACATCGGCACACCGGCATTCACCGACTTCTGCCCACGCTCGGAATCCTCGACGGTACCGCCGACATCCAACAGGTAACCGTCAGGCAACTCAGCCCGAATCGGATCAAGTGTCGGCATGATCTGTTTGACCAGCGACGCCGGCTGCTCCTTGCCGTAAATGTCCGCACGCACGGTCACGGTCGGCAGCCGGTTGCGGTGCCAGATGATGCCTTCCTCGAAGCCATATTCCAGCGTGGCAATCTGCGACAGCGCAACGCTGCGACCGTTGTCGGTCGGCACCGCCAGACTCGGCAGCAGCGACAGTTCGGTGCGTTCATGCACGGTGCCGCGCAGGAGGATTTCGATCAACTCGTTGTCTTCGCGGTACTGGCTGACGCTGGAACCGGTCAGCGAACTCTGGAGGAATTTCGCCAGATTCGCCGTGCTCACACCCAGTGCCCGGGCGCGATCCTGATCGATGTTCAGGTACACGACCTTGCTCGGCTCTTCCCAGTCCAGATGCACGTTCACCACATGTGGATTCTCGCGAACCTTGGCCGCGACTTTCCGCGCCAGGGCCCGGACTTCTTCGATGTGCTCGCCGGTGACACGGAACTGCACCGGATAACCGACCGGCGGGCCGTTTTCCAGCCGCGTGACCCGCGAGCGCAGGGCCGGGAATTGTTCGTTCAAGGTATCGATCAGCCACGTACGCAGCGCCTCACGCTCCTCGATGGTTTTCGCCAGCACGACGAACTGGGCAAAGCTCGCCGCCGGCAGTTGTTGATCCAGCGGCAGGTAGAAACGCGGCGATCCGGTGCCGACGTAGGCCACGTAATTGTCGATGCCGGCGTGATCCTTGAGCATCGCTTCCAGTCGCTTGACCTCGGCGGTGGTGTTGGCCAGCGAAGCGCCTTCGGCCAGTTTCAGATCGACCATCAGCTCCAGCCGGTTGGAGGCCGGGAAGAACTGCTGCGGGACGAACTTGAACAGCATCACCGAGGCGACGAACAGCCCCACCGTCAGCACGATCACCGTTTTGCGCCGACGCACGCACCATTCCACCAGCCGTCGAACCCGCTGGTAAAACGGTGTGGCATAAGGGTCCGGATGTCCGTCCCCCGAACCGTGTTTGGCGGCGTGAATTTTCGCCAGATCCGGCAGGAGTTTTTCCCCGAGGTACGGCACAAACATCACCGCCGCCACCCAGGAAGCGAGCAACGCGATGGTGACAACCTGGAAGATCGAGCGGGTGTATTCACCGGTGCCGGACTGCGCGGTGGCAATCGGCAGGAAGCCTGCGGCAGTGATCAGCGTGCCGGTGAGCATCGGGAATGCAGTGCTGGTCCAGGCGTAACTGGCCGCCTTGATCCGGTCGAAACCCTGCTCCATTTTGATCGCCATCATTTCCACGGCAATGATCGCGTCGTCCACCAGCAAGCCCAGCGCCAGCACCAGCGCACCGAGGGAAATCTTGTGCAGGCCGATACCGAGGTAATACATGCAGGCGAACGTCATCGCCAGCACCAGCGGAATGGTCAGCGCCACCACCATGCCGGTGCGCACGCCGAGGGAGAAGAAACTCACCAGCAACACGATGGCCAGCGCTTCAACCAACACTTGAACGAACTCACCGACGCCACTTTTCACCGCCGCCGGCTGATCGGACACCTTGCGCAACTGCATGCCGGCCGGCAGGTTTTTCTGGATGCGGGAGAATTCGACTTCCAGGGCCTTGCCCAGCACCAGAATGTCGCCGCCGTCCTTCATCGCCACCGCAAGCCCGATCGCGTCTTCGCCCATGAAGCGCATGCGCGGTGCCGGCGGATCGTTGAAACCGCGCCGCACATCAGCGACATCAGAGATACGGAACGTACGATCACCGACGCGGATCGGGAAGTTCCTGATCTCGTCGACTGTCTGAAAATTCCCCGAGACCCGTAGCTGCAATCGTTCGCTGCCGGTTTCAAAGAACCCGGCGGTGGACACTGCGTTCTGCTCTTCAAGCGCCTGCTGAACGGCTGCCAGCGGCAGGCCGAGCGTGGCTAGTTTGACGTTGGACAGCTCGACCCAGATCTTCTCGTCCTGCAGCCCGAGCAGATCGACCTTGCCCACATCCTTGACCCGCTGCAGCTGGATCTGGATGCGGTCGGCATAATCCTTGAGCACGGCGTAGTCGAAACCGTCGCCGGTCAGCGCATAGATATTGCCGAACGTGGTGCCGAACTCATCGTTGAAAAAGGGGCCCTGAATCCCCGGCGGGAGGGTCTGGCGGATGTCGCTGACCTTCTTGCGCACCTGATACCAGAGGTCCGGAATTTCCACCGAATGCATCGAGTCGCGGGCAATGAACGTGACCTGGGATTCGCCGGGACGGGAGAACGAGACAATGCGTTCGTACTCGCCGGTTTCCATCAGTTTCTTTTCGATGCGCTCGGTGACCTGACGCGAGACTTCCTGTGCCGTGGCGCCCGGCCAGCGGGTCTGGATGACCATGGCCTTGAAGGTGAACGGCGGGTCTTCGCTCTGCCCCAGCTTGGTGTAGGACAAGGCGCCGACGATGGCCAGCAGAAGCATCAGGAACAGTACGATCTGGCGATTACGCAGCGCCCATTCGGAAAGGTTGAAGCGCATCGGGCCTTACTCCTTGTCCGCCAGATTGACCACACGGTTGGAGCGATCCACGGGACGCACCTGCTGCCCTTCCAGCAGCACATGCACGCCGGCGGCCACTACCCAGTCGCTGGCGTTGAGGCCTTCGAGCACCGGCACGGTTTTCTCACCGAACGGACCGATGCGCACGGGCGTCTTTTTCAAGGTGTTGTTGGCGCTGACGACCCAGACATAGGTCGCGCCGTTTTCGGCGGTCAGGGCCGAGAGCGGCACCGACAGCGGGATTACGTCGGCGGTCTGCACGAATACCCGGGCGCTCTGGCCGAGTTCTGCCGGGACTTTGCCGGCGGTGAATGAAATGCGCGCGGCGAAGGTACGGGATTTCGGATCGGCGGCCGGTGACAGCTCGCGGATCTGCCCGGCGAAGCGCTGGTTCTGTTGAGTCCACAGCTCCACCGACACTGGCTGGCCGACCTTGAAGCGACCGAAGCTCTGTTCCGGCAGGCTGATCAGTACTTCACGCTCACCATCGGTGGCGAGGGTGAAAACGGTCTGCCCGGCGGCGACCACTTGTCCGACCTCTACCGAGCGTTTGGCGACCACGCCATCCTGTGGCGCACGCAGCACGGCGTAACTGGCCTGATTGGTCGAGACGTTGAATTCGGCTTTGATCTGTTTGAGGCGGGCTTCGCCGGAGCGGTAGAGGTTTTCGGCATTGTCGTAGGCCGAGCGGCTGACCATCTGCCGTTCCATCAGAGTCTTGTAGCGGTCACGCTCGGCGCGCACCAGATTCAGATTGGCTTCGGCGGCAGTGACCTGGGCGCGGGTGGCTTCCAGTTGCAGGCGCACGTCCTGCGGATCGAGTTCGGCCAGCGGCTGATCAGCCTTCACGCGCTGGCCTTCCTCGACCAGTCGTCGGCTGACTTTGCCACCGATACGGAACGCCAGATCCGGTTCATACCGGGCACGAACCTCGCCCGGATAACTTTCCATCGCCTGCGCCGAAGGCTCTGGCTGCACCACCATGGCCGGTCGCACGCTGACTTGCGTCACCTCTTCCTTGCCACATGCCGACAATAAGAACGCCAGAGTGACTGGCACCGCAAAGGACAACGCATGGCGGAACATGGTGAAGGACCTTTCGCTAAGGAGGCTTGGAATAATTATACTGACCGGTATGTTATTAATAGCAAACTCACCAGTCCAGTATTAAAAGCGAAGAATGTCGAACAATCTTTCAGCTCCAAACGGCCCCGGCCGCCCGAAGGATCCGGCCAAGCGCCAGGCGATTCTCGAAGCGGCGAAAATCCTGTTCCTGAGTCACGGCTATGCCAACACCAGCATGGACGCGGTGGCCGCCGAGGCTGGCGTGTCGAAGCTGACGGTCTACAGCCATTTCAATGACAAGGAAACGCTGTTTTCTGCCGCCGTCGTCGCCAAATGCGAGGAGCAATTGCCGCCGCTGTTCTTCGAATTGCCGGATGGCATCGCGGTGGAAAATGTGTTGCTGAACATTGCCAGAGGCTTTCATCACCTGATCAACAGCAACGAGTCGGTGAACCTGCATCGCCTGATCATGGCGTTGGGCAGTCAGGATCCGAAGCTGTCGCTGATCTTCTTCGAGGCCGGTCCCCAGCGCATGGTGCAAGGCATGGAGCGCTTGCTGCGGCGGATTCATGAAACCGGCGTGCTGAGCATCGACAACCCGCACAACGCCGCCGAGCACTTCTTCTGCCTGATCAAGGGCGCGGGGAATTTCCGGCTGCTGTACGGCTGCGGTGAACCACTGACGGGCGAGGCAGCGGAAAGCCATGTGCAGGAAGTGGTCGAGCTGTTCATGCGGGCCTATCGCCCCTGAAAACAAAAATCCCACGCCATGCGTGGGATTTTCTTATGCGGCGACTCAGGCCTTGAGCGCTTTCTTCGGGTAAATGTCATAGCGACTGGACTTGCCGTCCAGCGCATGACTCGGCTTCGGCCCTTCGATGCACGGCGCCTTGCGCGGGCGCTTGACCACTACCCGGTGCGTGGCCAGCGCCAACGCCGCTTCCAGCAGGGCCGGCGCATCCGGATCATCGCCCACCAGCGGACGGAACAGGCGCATTTCCTTCTTCACCAATGCGGTTTTCTCACGGTGCGGGAACATCGGGTCGAGGTAGATCACCTGCGGTGGCTCGCCCTCCCAGTTACGCATCACGTCGATGGAGTTGCCCTTGAGCAGCGTCATCCGCGCCACGATCGGCGCCACGTCGAAATCTTCCGCCGCGCGGGCCAGGCCATCCTCCAGCAAGGCGCCGATCAGCGGCTGGCGCTCGATCAGGCTCATCTCGCAGCCCAGGCTCGCCAGCACGAACGCATCTTTCCCGAGCCCCGCCGTGGCATCCAGCACCCGCGGACGCACACCCTGGGCGATGCCGACCGCCTTGGCGATCATCTGACCGCTGCCGCCGCCGTACAACCGACGATGGGCCGCGCCACCCTCGACGAAGTCGACCCTCACCGGCCCCGGCGCATCCGGCCCCAGTTGTTGCAGTTGCAAACCCTGCTCGCCGACCTGCAAGGCGAACTCGCCGTCGGCCACCTGCAATGGCAGATTCAGGCGCTGCGCCCACTGCTCGGCCTGCGCTTCGAACGTCGGGCCGAGGGCTTCGACATGGATGCGGCAGGCCGCGGGTTGCTCAATCATGGAAAACACGCTCAAAAAAGTTAAGGATCGGCAAAAACCGCCGATAACCCAATCAACGCGCATTTTGCCAGAGCTGAGCGTCAACCGAAAAAAATGTCAGGCATTCTTCCCACATCGATTGGCTACATCTCGCCCCATGGCGATTTCAGCCGTCAAAACACTCAAGCACTGAGCGGCGTCAGTCACCTGTGGCAGGATTTCTTTGCCCAGGCGATGGCCGAGCAGTCGAGTGATGTGGTGCCCGCCTGCGGCACATTCCCACCGGTTGATCTCGATAGCCCTGAAGAACCAACCGTCGGCAGTGAACTGCACGCCCACATCATCGACCAGCGCGAATGCAACGTGGTGGAAACCCCGGTTCGCCCGCCTGAGCCGCTGTTCCTGCCGATTGCCGAAATCGACATGACACTGGCCGAGCCGTACCCTCCGTTCCCGCCTGAAGCCATCAAGACTCAGCAAAAGCAGCAGGATTTCGACAGCAGCTGGGTTCGTCCGGTCGTGATCAACAACGGCCAGCCGATTCCGGAACCGGGCCCTGCCCCGCAGAAAAAGCCGTTGTACCTGCCGATTGCCGAGTTCGACCTGGATCTGCTGCAGCCTTACCCGCCGTTCCCGCCGGAAGAAATCGTCGAACAGCAGAAAGCCCTGGACTTCGATAACGGCTGGGTGCGCCCGATCGTTCAGCAGAACCTGCGCATCGCCGCCTGATCCCGCCTCTCCTTAGCCTTTGAAAAACTGATTGGCCTTGGCGTACGGCATCGAACGCGAGGTGAAACCGAACGTGCCCGATTGCTGGATTTCCTCGGCAGCCCGGAAAAACTCGCCAAACGCCGCCAGAGCCAGCGCCGAGCCGGTGCTGATCCGCTTCACACCCATTTCTTCCAGCTGCTGCACGGTCAGTTTCAGGCCACCGGACATCAATACGTTGACCGGTTTCGGCGCGACTGCGCGCACCACCGCCAGGACCTCTTCAGCCGTCCTCAGACCCGGAGCGTAGAGCACATCGGCGCCAACCTCGGCAAAGGCCTGCAAACGGCGAATGGTGTCGTTGATGTCCGGATTGCCATGCAGGTAGTTTTCCGCGCGAGCCGTCAGGGTGAAGGGAAACGGCAGCGTGCGCACCGCTGCAACCGCGGCTTCGATCCGTGCCACGGCGTGTTCGAAACAGTAGATCGGCGCGTCCGGTCGGCCAGTGGCATCTTCGATCGAACCACCCACCGCACCCGCTTCAGCTGCGCGAAGCAGACTTTGTGCCGATTCAGCCGGCGCGTCGGCAAAACCGTTTTCCAGGTCCACCGCCACCGGCAGATCCGTGGCTGCGGCAATTGCCCGAACATTGTCCAGAGTCTGTTCGAGCCCCAAAGCGCCATCGGGTTTGCCTTGGGAAAACGCATAACCGGCACTGGTGGTCGCCAACGCCTGGTAGCCCAGGCTGGCGAGCATCTTCGCCGAACCTGCGTCCCACGGATTGGGAATCACGAAAATCCCGGGACGTTCATGCAGGGCTTTGAAGGCTTCGGCTTTACGGGCTTGTTCTTTGCGGGCTTGGGCGTCCATCGGCAGGCTCCTGGGCAGGAAAAAGAATCCGCCTCAGAGCAGGCCAAGTTGCTCGGCAGCGGGCTCTCTGTATAGCTCAGGCAGGGACGGCAGGCCAGGCAAACGTTGCATCAGTTGTGCATGGAAACGTTGCGCGAGCTTCGCCGCCAGAAGGTTATCGGCGGTGTGCAGGAAGATGTACGGCGTGCGCCCTTCTTCGATCCATTCGGCGATTTTCGCCACCCACGGCACCAGGAACGGGTCGTTGGCTTCAAGCTCGGGATGGCCGATGAAGCGCACCTGCGGAAACTGGGTGAACGCTGCCGGACGGGTTGGCACCCGGGGCTTTTTCGATTGGGCGTGGATCACCGAAGACTCGGTGGACAGACAACTGAACAACGCGCGCGGATCGAGGCAGATGCGCTCCACCCCGCGATCCAGCAGCAGACGATTGAGCAGGCGTTCACTTTCGCCCTTGGCGAAGAACTGTTCGTGCCGCACTTCCACCGCCAATGGCCGATCAAACGCGTCGATGAAGGCTGCGAGCTCTGGCAGACGTTGCGGAGTGAAGCTCTTCGACAGTTGCAGCCACAGCGGCGACACACGCTCGCCGAGAGGGCTGAGTAACCGGATAAAGGTTTCGGCGGCGGTCAGTTGATCGCGCAGATCGCCGCTGTGGCTGATGTCGCCGGGGAATTTTGCGGTGAAGCGAAAGTGCTCGGGCATGACCTCGGCCCAACGCTGCACGGTGGCCGGCGAGGGGCTGGCATAGAAGGTCGTGTTGCCTTCCACGGCGTTGAACACTTGCGAATAGAGACCGAGGAAATCAGAGGTCTTGGCCTCTACCGGATACAGATACTCGCGCCAGGCGTTTTCACTCCAGGACGGGCAGCCGAGGTAGTAAGGCAGATCCATCAGATGTAAAGGTCGAGGCCCAGCACGTCTGCGTCCCAATCGACAAAACCGGCGGTGCTCAGGTAGCTGGCCAAGGCCATGGCCACGCTTTTCTTCATCGCACGGTGATAAATCATGTCTTGTTGGCGGGCGGGCAGATTGCTCAGGCGTTGCGCAGCGTTTTTGGCAGCACGGGCGGCCAGTTGCGCCTCGGTGGGGAATTCCAGCTCGCCGTCGATATCCTCGACGGACTCATCCAGCGCCGGATTGCCTTTGCGAGGCTTGCGCTTGATGGGGTAGGACTGAGTGGAAACGCCGTCTATACGCATAAAGTCATGCTCGGTATCGATGATGGCAATTTAGCGGCACCTGACCGACTTAGCAAATCGCCGAGTGATAACTAGAACACATAAAAGACAAAAGGTTTAAAGCGGGGCGTTGGAAACTGACGATTGGCAGGAGCTGGCGGAACCCTGTGGCGGGTGCCACAGGGAGATTGTCTTCAGCGGGCTTTCGGGGTGGCCACTTTATCGCGCAGGTAAACCGGCTGGGCGTCGTCTGCCGGGATCGACTCACCGCGCGCCCAGGCGAAGCGGGCCAGCGTCAGCAGGTCTTCGGCATGGGGCAGCATGCCCGCGTCGGAACCGCTCAGATTGACCGCGATGCGCTCGCCGTAGCCCCAACCGGTGCCGGCACCGAACCAGTCGCCAGTCGCATCGTCCGGCAGCGCGGCGACTTCCGGCGGCAACACCGCTTCGGTGCCGACCAGACGCATCTCCCCGGCCGTCTCGCGATAGCAGCCCCAATACACTTCATCCATGCGCGCATCGATGGCCGCCGCGACCTGGCTCACGCCGTGTTCGCGATAAGCACGTTGCGCCAGCACCGCCAGATTCGACACCGGCAACACAGGGCGATCCAGCGCAAACGCCAGGCCTTGCACCACGCCGATGGCGATGCGCACACCGGTGAAAGCGCCCGGGCCACGACCGTAGGCGATAGCGTCCACGGCTTGCAGCGTGGTGCCGGCGTCGGCCAGCAGTTGCTGGATCATCGGCAGCAGTTTCTGCGCGTGCAGGCGCGGGATCACCTCGTAATGGCTCGTGACCTTGCCGTCATGCAGCAAGGCAACGGAGCAAGCTTCAGTCGCGGTGTCCAGGGCCAGCAAGGTGCTCATCGATGTGTCCGTAAATCAGGTGGGGAAAAAGTGCGCCAGTATAAACAACTACGGCCCGCAAGCGGGCCGTGGATGATGCAGCGGATCAGGTTTTTCAGCTCAGCGCTTCAAGAACCTTGGCAGTGATCGCTTCAACCGAACCGACACCCGGGATGTGGCTGTACTTCGGCTTGCCGTTGGCAGCCGACAGCTTCTGGTAGAAATCCACCAGCGGCTTGGTCTGCGAGTGGTAGACCGACAGGCGATGACGCACGGTTTCTTCGGTGTCGTCCTTGCGCTGCACCAGCTCTTCACCGGTGATGTCGTCTTTACCGGCAATTTTCGGCGGGTTGTAGACGATGTGGTACACGCGACCGCTGGCCTCGTGAACGCGACGACCGGCGATACGCTGAACGATCTCTTCGTCTTCAACAGCGATTTCAACCACGGCATCCAGCTCGACACCGGCAGTCACCAGCGCTTCAGCCTGAGGAATGGTGCGCGGGAAACCGTCGAACAGGAAACCGTTGGCGCAGTCAGACTGAGCGATGCGGTCCTTGACCAGTGCGATGATCAGGTCATCCGACACCAGGCCGCCGGCATCCATGATGCTCTTGGCTTGAACGCCCAGCGGAGTGCCGGCCTTGACCGCAGCACGCAGCATGTCGCCGGTGGAGATTTGCGGGATGCCGAATTTCTCGGTGATGAACTTAGCCTGAGTACCTTTACCGGCCCCGGGAGCTCCCAGCAGAATGACGCGCATTAGATGTGCTCCTCAATTTTTTTATAAAAAGCTTTTGCAAAACAACGGATTCGCCTCATGGGGCGAAATCCTGGAAATAGGGTCGTGACCGCCCAAACGGCCAGAGGCTGACCAAGATACACAGCAGGCTGCGCCCACACAAGACGCCAAAAGTCGGAGAAACCGGCGCCTGCCGCGACCTTGCGACGCGGTTCCCCAAGTCGCAACCCCATCACTAACTGTCGCCTGACCGCATTTTCCCCACGATCGATAAACGGCACCCGACGCTTGCCCCGGGTGCCCCGCCCCACGCAGAAAACCTTAGCCGGTATTTCGCAAACCGGCGGCAATCCCCGCCACAGACACCAGCAACGCCTGTTCCACCGGGCTGCCCTGCTCGACATTCTGCTGCCGCGAACGCGCCAGCAGCTCAGCCTGCAATAGATGCAGCGGGTCGAGATAGGTGTTGCGCAGACGGATGAATTCGAGGGTGTCCGGGCTATGTGCCAGCAGTTGCGACTGACCGGTCAGGCCGAGGACCACGGAACATGCCTGCGACAATAGGTCGCGTAAGTGCACACCCAAAGGTAACAAGTCCGACTCAACCAGTCGCTCGTCGTAGGACAGCGCAATGTCGGCGTCAGCCTTGGCCAGCACCATCTCCAGCATGTCGATGCGCGTACGGAAAAACGGCCACTGCTCGCGCATCTGCCCCAGCAATTCGCCTTCGCCACGCGCCAGCGCCTTGCTCAACGCGGTTTCCCAGCCGAGCCAGGCCGGCAGCATCAGGCGGGTCTGGGTCCAGCCGAAGATCCACGGAATCGCCCGCAGGCTTTCGATACCACCGGCGCGGCGCTTGGCTGGACGGCTGCCCAACGGCAAACGTCCCAACTCCTGCTCTGGCGTTGACTGGCGGAAATACTCGACGAATTGTGGGTTTTCCCGCACCACGGCACGGTAAGCGGCGACACCGTCGGCGGCCAATTCGTCCATCAGATGTCGCCATTCCGGCGTCGGTGGCGGCGGTGGCAGCAAGGTCGCTTCGAGCACGGCAGCCAGATAGAGATTGAGGTTTTGTTCGGCGATGTCAGGCAGGCCGAATTTGAATCGAATCATTTCCCCCTGCTCGGTGGTGCGGAAACGCCCGGCCACCGAACCCGGCGGCTGCGACAGGATCGCCGCGTGAGCCGGGCCGCCGCCACGGCCCACGGTGCCACCGCGACCGTGGAACAGCAGCAGTTCGACTTGCTGCTCGCGACAGATTTCCACCAGCCGCTCCTGCGCCCGATATTGCGCCCAGGCCGCCGCGGTGGTGCCGGCATCCTTGGCCGAGTCGGAATAGCCGATCATCACTTCCTGCGGGCCTTGCAGGCGCGCGCGATAACCCGGCAGCAGCAACAGGCGCTCGATCACCGGGCCGGCGTTGTCGAGGTCGGCGAGGGTTTCGAACAGCGGCACCACGCGCATTGGCCGCAGTACGCCAGACTCTTTGAGCAGCAGTTGCACCGCCAATACATCGGAGGCAGCGCCGGCCATGGAGATCACGTAGGAGCCCAGCGAAGCGCCCGGCGCGGCAGCGATTTCCTTGCAGGTGGCGAGCACTTCGGCAGTGTCCGCCGAGGGTTTGAAATGCGCCGGCAGCAACGGCCGACGATTTTGCAGTTCGCGGGTCAGGAAGCTGATGCGTTGTTCTTCGTCCCAGTCTTCATAGCGACCGAGGCCGAGGTAATCGGTGATTTCGGTCATGGCCGCGCTGTGTCGCGACGAATCCTGACGCACATCGAGGCGCACCAGGAACAGGCCGAAGGTCACGGCCCGGCGCAAGCAATCGAGCAACGGCCCGTCGGCGATCACGCCCATGCCGCACTCGTGCAGCGAGTGGTAGCACAGCTCCAGCGGATCGAGCAGGTCGCGGTTGTTGTGCAACACATCGGCCGGTGCCGGAGTGGTCGCCGCCAAAGATGCATGGGCCCAGTTGCGCGTGGCGCGCAGGCGCTCGCGCAATTGCTTGAGCACGGCGCGATAGGGTTCGGCGCTGTCGCCGGCCTTGGCCTTGAGCGATTCGCTGGCCTGTTGCATCGACAGTTCAGCCGCCAGGTGATCGACATCGCGCAAATACAAATCTGCTGCCATCCAGCGCGCCAGCAACAGTACTTCGCGGGTCACGGCAGCGGTCACGTTCGGGTTGCCGTCACGGTCGCCGCCCATCCACGAAGCGAAGCGGATCGGCGCAGCCTCCAGCGGCAAACGCAGGCCCGTGGCGGCGAACAGTGCCTGATCGGCCTTGCGCATATGGTTGGGAATCGCCTGCCACAGCGAGTGCTCGATCACTGCAAAACCCCACTTGGCCTCGTCCACCGGGGTCGGCCGGGTGCGGCGGATTTCTTCGGTGTGCCAGGCTTCGGCGATCAAACGTTGCAGGGTGTTCTGGATCTGCTCGCGCTCGGCGCTGGTCAGGTCGCGGTGATCCTGGGCCGCCAGTTGCGCGGCGATCGCGTCGTACTTCTGGATCAGCGTGCGCCGGGCCACTTCGGTCGGGTGCGCGGTCAGCACCAGCTCGATTTCCAGTCGCGACAACTGTCGGGCGAGGGAATCGGCGCTGTGCCCTTCTTCACGCAGGCGGGCGAGCAATTCCGGCAGCACCCGGGACTCGAACGGTGCGGCCTGCGACTCTTCGCGGCGATGAATGAGCTGGTACTGCTCGGCGATGTTCGCCAGGTTGAGAAACTGGTTGAACGCCCGCGCCACCGGGAGCAACTCGTCTTCGCTCAACTGATTAAGGCTGGCGCTGAGCTCCGCATCCATCGAGCCGCGTCGGTCAGCCTTGGCGCCCTTGCGAATCTGCTCGATCTTGTCGAGAAACGCCTCGCCGTACTGGTCACGAATGGTGTTGCCCAACAGCTCACCGAGCAGGTGAACGTCTTCGCGCAAGCGTGCATCAATATCGGTCATCAGCATCTCTCCAGCAGTAATCGGTGACGGATCGCAAGTGAGTGGATGAACAGAGAGTGCCGCTCTGGGACGCTTCTTACAAGCAGACGACGAAGGGACTTTAAACCTTGAGGCTTGAAGCTAGTCTCAACAGTAAGCCCCACAACGGCTTGCCGCCGGCTGACGGCGGACACTCACCCAGACCTGCCACGAGCAGGTGCGACATGAGGTCATTATGAAAATCCGTGAACTCGCCCAGCATTGGGAAGAAACCGCCAAGGGTCGTCTGACCGAGACCGGCTATACGATTCATCTGGATGTGGAAGCGGCCGCACGGCTGGCCGCGATCGCCGAGATGTACCCCAAACGCCACGCCGAAGAACTGCTCGGCGAGCTGATCGGCGCCGCCCTCGAAGAGTTCGAAGCGAGCCTGCCGTATGTGAAAGGTTCGACCGTGGTCGCGACCGATGAGGAAGGTGATCCGCTGTATGAAGACGTCGGCCCGACGCCGCGTTTTCTCGCGTTGTCGCGGCGTCATCTGCACGATTTATCGGCCGCCGTCGGTAAGCAGAAACACTGATTTTTCCTGCCTCTCCTCTCCCTTGAACAGCCCTGTCCCCGAGCCTGAAAAGGCCCGGGGATACCGCTGCGCACGTCCAAAGTTCCCGGTTTAGAGCCTTGTCCATTCGGTCAGAATATTTTTTGGCGATGAGCCATCTTTTCTGAACTTTTAAAAAAAGCCTTCGGTCGGAACAGGTAACCACGCCTGGAACGAGCGTTTCAAAACGCACTTGCACATGACGGTTGCGGCTCCGCTACCAGGATGGATTTCGAAGCTTTCAAGGAGTTAACCAATGGAGTTGAAGACCATGAAGACCCAAACCTCGTTCTCCCACCTGCGCGGTCTGAAACTGGCCGCTCTCGCCATCGGCACCAGCTTCGTGCTGGCCGGTTGCGCCGGCAATCCACCGACCGAGCAGTACGCCGTCACCCAATCGGCGGTCAACAGCGCGGTCAGTGCCGGTGGTACCGAATTCGCCGCCGTGGAAATGAAGCAGGCACAGGACAAGCTCAAACAAGCCGAAATCGCCATGCACGACAAGAAGTATGACGAGGCTCGCAAGCTGTCCGAGCAAGCCGAGTGGGACGCTCGCGTAGCAGAACGCAAAGCTCAGGCGGCGAAAGCTGAACTCGCTGTGAAGGATGCCCAGAAAGGTGTTCAGGAACTGCGTCAGGAAAGTCAGCGCACCGTGCAATAAGCGCGCATCCCGACTGCAAGGCTGAATCTCTTACCGATAGAAAGGACGAACGATTATGCGTAAACAACTGATGATCCCCGCTCTGCTGGCCGCAAGTGTTGCCCTAGCTGCCTGCTCGACGCCGCCGAACCCGAACCTGGAACAGGCGCGCACCAACTACGCCGGTCTGCAGGCCAACCCGCAGGCGAGCAAAGTGGCCGCACTGGAAACCAAGGACGCCAGCGATTACCTGGACAAGGCTGACAAGGCCTATCTGGACAAGGAAAACGCGGCCAAGGTTGACCAACTGGCCTACCTGACCAACCAGCGCGTGGAAGTGGCCAAGCAGACCATCGCCCTGCGCACCGCTGAAAACAACCTGAAGAACGCCTCCGCCCAACGTGCCCAGGCACGTCTGGATGCCCGCGATCAACAGATCAAGCAGTTGCAGGACAGCCTCAACGCCAAGCAGACCGATCGCGGTACGCTGGTGACCTTCGGTGACGTGCTGTTCGCCACCAACAAGGCTGACCTGAAATCCAGCGGCCTGGTGAACATCAACAAACTGGCGCAATTCCTTCAGGAAAACCCTGATCGCAAAGTGATCGTCGAGGGCTACACCGACAGCACTGGCGCGGCGAACTACAACCAGTCGCTGTCCGAGCGTCGTGCGACTTCGGTGCAGGTGGCGCTGATCAAAATGGGCGTCGATCCGTCGCGCATCGTGGTGCAGGGTTATGGCAAGGAATACCCGGTGGCGGATAACGGCAGCGTCTCGGGCCGTGCGATGAACCGTCGGGTGGAAGTGACCATTTCCAACGACAACCAGCCGGTGATTCCGCGTTCGGCTGTCAGCTCGAACTAAGCGTCAAGCGGTAACGAAAAAGCCCCGCCTGAATGATCAGGCGGGGCTTTTGTTTGCCGCAGGCTTACTCTTCCAGCTTCTGCGGGGTCTCCTGGCCCATGCAGCGCACAGCCTTTTTCTGGCCGTTGATCAGCACCCCGGTCAGGCCTTTCTGTTCGGTGTCGAACAGCACCAGCACGCCATCGATGCATTGCGCCACTTGCGGCGCCGGGTCCAGAGAGACTTTGTAGTCTTCGCCGGGAATGGTCTTGAGCATGGTGAATTCGTTGAGCAGCAACGCATCCTCGGGTTTGGCGAAGTGCAGGTAACCGTAGTACCACAGGGCACCAACAGTGCCGAGGATGCTGCAGATACCGGTGATGATCAGCGGGATGGCGTTACGTTCTTCACTCATTGCGGACTCTCTGGTGGTTCAGCTTCAGAATTCTGGGGAGGCGGATAATTCGGGACTTCGCCGAGGCGGCGCAGGCCGTTGAAGTGCTCGGGATCGTCGAGGTAGCGCAGCATCACCTGACGCCACACCGGATCGCCGAAGGTCTGCACATGGCCGCCGCGAGTCAGTTGCAGCACGCGAGGCGGCGGCGCAGCTTGATACAGACGGATGCCGTTGGAAAGGGGCACCAGCGGATCGTCGAGGCTGTGGAAGATCAGTTTCGGCACGCCGTTGAGTTGCGGCATCGCGTTGATCGCGCTGTCACCGTCCGGCACCAGCCACGACAGCGGCACCTGGAACGGCCAGGTCATCCATGAAGTGCTGAGGGCGTATTGGCCGACGCTGCGATAACTGGCGGGCACACCGTCGAGCACCAGCGCCTTGAGTTGCTTTTGTCTTTCCGGATGTTGTACCAGCCAATGCACGGCCATCGAGCCGCCGAGGCTCTGGCCCAGCAACACCAGCGGTTTGCCTTTGACTTCCGGCGCCTTGTCCAGCCAGGCGAACGCGGCGTCGATGTCCTGATAGATCGCCGGCAGACTCGGCTCGCCCTCGGACAAGCCGTAACCGCGATAGTCCACCAGCAGCACTTGATAGCCGTTTTTCGGCAACCACCAGCTCCCGCCCAGGTGCATCGGCAGGTTGCCGCCGTTGCCGTGCAGGTGCAGGACCGTGCCCTTGACCTCGACACCGGGTTTGGCCGGCAGCCACCAGGCGTTCAGCTTGAGGCCGTCGGCGGTGGTCAGGGTGACGGTGCGGTATTCGAGCTTGGCCTTTTCCGGCGTGAAGATCTGACCCGGCTCGGGGTAGAACAGCAAAGAGCTGCAACCGCCGAGGGTCAGGAGCAGGCAGAAGATGCCGAGGATTCTCATCCGTTGAAACCTCGCGAAATTCGGGTTCCCACGCAGCGCGTGGGAACGTTCAAGGGGGCTACAGGATGTTCGAGTAATCGGCCTCGATCCGGTCCAGGCTCAAGTGATTGAGGAAGTTGGAGAAGCACATCCACGCCGACAACGCGTTCATGTCGCGGAACTGGTCCGGCAAATACTTCGGCGGTACCACCAGGCCTTCGTCCACCAGCTGACGCAGGGTTCGCATGTCCTCAAGGGTTGTCTTGCCGCAGAACAACAGCGGGATCTGCTCAAGCTTGCCCTTGCGCACGGCCAACTGAATGTAGTTGTAAACCATGATGAAGCCCTTGAGGTAGGACAAGTCTTTGGTGAATGGCAGACCGGTCGGCGTCGATCCCCGGAAAACCCGACTGGCATTGCCATAGCTTTCGGCCATTTCAAAGCCCTGCTCGCGGAAGAACTCGAAGATCTGCAGGAAGTCCGCGCCCTCCTCGACCATATGAATGGCGCGGGTGCGGTTGGTCAGTTTGCGCAAGCGGCTCGGGTAGGAGGCGAAGGTGATGATTTCCATCAGGATCGCCAGGCCTTCCTGAGTCACGGTCGACGAGGGCGGGCCTTTGGACAGGAAGGTGCAGATCGGCTGGTTCAGACCGTTGAGCGTGGTGCCGACGTGCACCAGGCCTTCGTGGACTTCCAGCGCGCGCACGTCGCGGTCGTTGAACATCGCGTCGGTGCGGATCTTGATATAGTCGGCGCCCGCCGCCGCGTCGGCGACGATCCCGTCGGACTCGAACACGCGGATGGTTTCCTCGGCCTCGCCGAACACCTTGTTCAGGCGGGTTTGCAGCAGGTGCACGGCATCCTTGGCGGTGAGGATCTTCGGTTCGTCCTTCAGGTCGCCACGGCCGTCGATGTTGTTCAGGTAGTCCGACATCATCAGGCCAAGGTCGGCCAGGGTCGGGTCACCGGCGTGGAACGCATCGGACGCGGCGCCGTACAGTTCCTGGGAAATCAGGCCGAAATCCTCGGTGCCGCGCGCTTCGAGCATGCGCACCACCATCCGGTATTCCTTGCACATGCGGCGCATGATCTGGCCGACCGGGTTGAACTGGCCGAGCTGGCGGGTGATGTCGCGCTCGATGTTCTGGAATTCCAGCTTCACCTTGCTCGAATCGAAAGACAGCGGCCGGTTGAGGTAGTAGTCGCGATCCACCGCCGGCAATTCCTTGCCCTTGGCCTTGAGAAAACCCTTGCGGATGTTCTCGTCCCACTTGACTGCGTCAAGGACGCGAATCGGCGTCTGCGCCAGCACAATGCGATCGGACAGCGTGCGTATCGTCTGCTGGTAATCGTCCACCCGAAACTCCTGTAGAAAACGTGACGAACTGAATTATTTGGCCTTGGCCTGATGCTGGTAGCGCGCCGCTTCGACGAAAACGTCGGAATTGGCCGGGTCGTCGAGGTAAGCAAAGACCTTTTCGAGAGTGCTGTCGACTTGCACGCCCTCGCCGTCATCGGTCTGGAAGCCCTGGCCGTCGAGGCTTTTCTGCGCGATGGCCTGGTTGATCTGTTCGAGATCGAGGTTGTAGATCACCAGTTCGTGCTTATCGGTAATCTCGAAACCGGCGATGGTGAAGTGCCCGCCATACTGCGCCGGCACCTTCGCCGACAGATACCAGCGGTTGCCATGGCGTGACACGGTGAATGGATAGGCTTCGCGCTCGCGGGGTCTGGCCTTGAAGTACGCAACCGCCTGATAGCGGTCGTTGCCCAGGCGCGTCAGTTCCAGGTTCATCGGCTCGCCCCAGGCGTTGGTGCTCGACCATTGGCCGAGCAGGCCCTTGGGCGCCGGCTCACTGGCGGGCAGCGGCTCCTTGAAGGTCACCAGACAACCGCTGAGCAGCAGGAACGACAGCGCGATCAACGCGCCACGCCAGGCTTTCATTCAACACTCCCTATGAACCGAACTCGCCACCGGACCTGTGGGAGCGTTACATCGACGCCAGCACCAGGTGCATATAGCGGGTCAGAATGCCGAGCATGTCCTCTTCGGCCAAAGGCTCGGCGTCGTTGAGCAGGCCCTGATATTCCATCCGTCCGATAATCGCCGTCAACACCTTGGCATCCTGCTGCGGCTCGCGTGAGCCCAGCACCTGGAACAACTGGCAGGTGCCCTGCAACAGAATCTGCTGGTGGGAGCGCACCAATACCGCCAGACGCGGGTTGAGCAGCGCTTCCTGACGAAAAGCCTGTTCGGCCATCAAGTGCTCGCGGCGATTGACCAGTTGCCGGTGCACGTAGTCAGCCATCAACCGGGCGATATCGTCCGCCAGCTGCGAGCGCGACTCCGGGCTGCCGTCGCCGCTGACCACCATTTCGCGCAGCAGGCCTTCGTTGTTGATCCACAACTTGGCCATGTAGGCCGCGCTGCGTTCAACGTATTGGGCGAAGGTATCGGTGAGCAGGTCATCGATGTCCTTGAAGTAATAGGTGGTCGCCGACAACGGCACACCGGCTTCGGCCGCCACCGCACGGTGGCGCACGGCACGCACGCCGTCGCGCACGACAATGCGCATCGCCGCGTCGAGAATGTCCTGCCGACGCTGCTCGCTGCCCTGTCGGCTGGCCTTGCGGCCCTGGTACTGAACACTTTCAGCGACCGCAGTGGCGATTCCCGCTGCACCCTCTTGAGCCATTGCACCGATCACGACAGGCATACCTCTGTTGTTTTCTTCAAAATTAACCATTTGATACGTTTGTACCAGACAGGCAATAAAAAGCCGCCCATTTCAGGCGGCTTTTTTATTGAAACACTTACGCTTGTGGCCGCATGTGCGGGAACAGGATCACGTCGCGGATCGACGGGGAGTTGGTCAGCAGCATCACCAGACGGTCGATGCCGATACCTTCACCGGCCGTTGGCGGCATGCCGTACTCCAGCGCGCGAACGAAGTCGGCGTCGTAGTGCATGGCTTCGTCGTCGCCGGCGTCCTTGTCGGCCACCTGCGCCATGAAGCGCTCGGCCTGGTCTTCCGCGTCGTTCAACTCGGAGTAGGCGTTGGCGATTTCACGGCCGCCGATAAACAGCTCGAAGCGGTCGGTGACGTTCGGGTTGTCATCGTTGCGACGGGCCAGCGGTGACACTTCGAACGGGTACTGAGTGATGAAGTGCGGCTGCTCCAACTTGTGCTCGACCAGTTCTTCGAAAATCATCACCTGCAGTTTGCCCAGACCTTCGAAACCCAGCACCTTGGCACCGGCCTTCTTGGCGATGGCGCGAGCCTTGTCGATGTCGTTCAGGTCATCGGCGGTCAGCTCGGGGTTGTACTTGAGGATCGAGTCGAACACCGACAGGCGCACGAACGGCTCGCCGAAGTGGAACACCTTGTCGCCGTACGGCACGTCGGTGCTGCCCAGAACCAGCTGCGCCAGTTCACGGAACAGTTCTTCGGTCAGGTCCATGTTGTCTTCGTAGTCGGCGTAAGCCTGGTAGAACTCCAACATGGTGAATTCAGGGTTGTGACGAGTCGAAACGCCTTCGTTACGGAAGTTGCGGTTGATCTCGAACACTTTTTCGAAGCCACCAACCACCAGACGCTTGAGGTACAGCTCTGGGGCGATACGCAGGAACATTTCCATGTCCAGCGCGTTGTGGTGGGTTTCGAACGGCTTGGCCGCGGCGCCGCCAGGGATGGTCTGCAGCATCGGCGTTTCGACTTCGAGGAAGTCGCGCTTCATCAGGAAGCTGCGGATGTGCGCGATCACTTGCGAACGCACGCGGAAGGTCTGACGCACGTCTTCGTTGACGATCAGGTCAACGTAGCGCTGACGGTAGCGCTGTTCGGTGTCGGTCAGGCCGTGGTGCTTGTCCGGCAGCGGGCGCAGGGATTTGGTCAGCAGGCGCACACTGGTCATCTCGACGTACAGGTCGCCCTTGCCGGAACGGGCCAGGGTGCCTTCGGCGGCGATGATGTCGCCCATGTCCCAGGTTTTCACCGCGGCCAGGGTGTCTTCGGACAGGGTCTTGCGGTTGACGTAGACCTGGATGCGACCGGTCATGTCCTGGATCACCATGAACGAGCCACGGTTGAGCATGATGCGACCCGCAACCTTGACCGGGATCGCAGCCTCTGCCAGCTCTTCCTTGGTCTTGTCCGCGTACTGTTTCTGCAGTGCTTCGCAGTAGTTTTCGCGGCGGAAGTCGTTCGGGAAGGCATTGCCCTTGGCGCGCTCGGCAGCAAGCTTTTCCTTGCGCAGGGCGATCAGGGAGTTTTCTTCCTGTTGCAGGGCTTGCGGATCGAGTTGTTGGTCGCTCATGTCTTTAAATATTCCATCACAGGTTCGTTGCCCCCGCCGATGGCGGGGGACTTGAGGTCGGGTGAAAGCTTACAGCCCCGATTTCAGGCTGGCTTCCAGGTATTCGTCGATGTCGCCGTCGAGCACCTTGTCGCAGTCGCTGCGTTCGATGTTGGTGCGCAGATCCTTGATCCGCGACGCATCGAGCACGTACGAACGGATCTGGTGACCCCAGCCGATATCCGACTTGGTGTCTTCCAGCGCCTGGGACGCCGCGTTGCGCTTCTGCATTTCCTGCTCGTACAACTTGGCCCGCAGCATTTTCATGGCGGTGTCCTTGTTCGCGTGCTGGGAACGTTCGTTCTGGCAGCTGACCACGGTGTTGGTCGGTACGTGGGTGATACGTACGGCCGAGTCGGTGGTGTTTACGTGCTGACCACCGGCACCGGAGGAACGATAGGTGTCGATCCGCAGGTCTGCCGGGTTGATTTCGATTTCCACCTTGTCGTCGATCTCTGGCGAGACGAACACCGCGGAGAACGAGGTGTGGCGACGGTTGCCGGAGTCGAACGGGCTCTTGCGCACCAGACGGTGCACGCCGATCTCGGTCCGCAGCCAGCCAAAGGCGTATTCGCCCTTGATGTGCACGGTAGCGCCCTTGATCCCGGCGACTTCACCGGCCGACAGCTCCATGATGGTCGCGTCGAAACCGCGTTTGTCGGCCCAGCGCAGGTACATACGCAGCAGGATGTTGGCCCAGTCCTGGGCTTCGGTGCCGCCGGAACCGGCCTGGATGTCCAGGTAGGCGTTGTTCGGGTCCATCTCGTGGCTGAACATACGGCGGAATTCGAGCTTGGACAGGGACTCTTCCAGACCTTGAAGGACTTCGACGACGTCGTTGACCGCGCCCTCGTCGTTCTCTTCAACGGCCATGTCCAGCAGCTCGCGGCAATCGGCCAGGCCACCGTTCAGTTCGTCGAGGGTGTCGACGATCTGCGCCAGCGCAGCGCGCTCGCGGCCCAGTTCCTGGGCGTATTCAGGTTTGTTCCAGACTGCAGGATCTTCAAGCTCGCGATTGACTTCGATCAGACGCTCATGCTTTTGATCGTAGTCAAAGATACCCCCGAATAGTTTCGGAGCGCTCGGACAGGTCCTTGATGGTGTTCAGGATCGGGTTGATTTCCATGACGGGCAGCACTCGTTGGCGAACTTTTGAAAGCCGGCGAGTATAACGTAATCAAGCTGTCACGGCAGCCCGTCTGGCGGCTCTTGAGGCGAATGAACCCGATGGTTCATTCGATCCTCACCTGATTGCGCCCATTGTTCTTCGCCAGATACAAACCACGGTCCGCCGCCGAGATCAGCAACCGGCAGTCGCTGCCCGCCTCCGGCACCATCGTCGCCAGGCCGATGCTGATGGTCAGACTCGACCCTTCGACCGGAGCATTGTGCGGAATCTTCAGTGCCGCCACGGTCTGGCGCAGCTTCTCCGCCACCAGTCGCGCCCCGCCCGGCGAGGTGTTGGGCAGCACCAGCGCAAACTCTTCACCGCCATAACGCGCCGGCAGGTCGGACGGCCGGGCGCTGGCCTCGCGGATCGCCGTGGCGACCTTGCGCAGGGCTTCGTCGCCTTCGACGTGGCCGAACGTGTCGTTGTAGGACTTGAAGTAGTCGACGTCGATCATCAGCAGCGACAACTGACTCTGGTCACGCAGCGAGCGGCGCCATTCCAGCTCCAGGTATTCGTCGAAGTGCCGGCGGTTGGACAGCCCGGTCAGGCCGTCGGAGTTCATCAGCCGTTGCAGGACGAGGTTGGTGTCGAGCAATTGCTGCTGGCTGACCCGCAACGCGCGATAGGCCGCGTCCCGTTGCAGCAGGGTCATGTAGGAGCGCGAGTGATAGCGGATGCGCGCCACCAGCTCGATGTTGTCCGGCAACTTCACCAAGTAATCGTTGGCCCCGGCCGAAAACGCCGCGCTCTTGATCAGCGGGTCTTCCTTGGTCGACAGGACGATGATCGGAATATCCTTGGTCGCCGGGTGATTGCGGTATTCGCGCACCAGGCTCAGTCCGTCGAGGCCGGGCATCACCAGATCCTGCAGGATCACCGTGGGTTTGATCCGTACCGCGTGAGCCACGGCCTGATGCGGGTCGGAGCAGAAGTGGAAGTCGATGTTCTCTTCATTCGACAGCCCACGGCGCACGGCTTCGCCGATCATCGCCTGATCGTCCACCAACAACACCATGGCGGCGTTCTCGTCGGTTTTGATGTCATCGATCTGTAAGTCATTCATGGGCGGTCACCTGAGTGCTGCGGGGGCCAGGATTGCGGATGGACGTGTTCATTTGGGGAAAATCTCCAGCAATCGTGGCGCTATCTTTTCCAGTGGACGGATTTCTACGGCTGCATCAATGGCCGCGGCGGCCTTGGGCATGCCGTACACCGCACTGCTTTGCTGATCCTGCGCGATGGTCAGGTAACCCTGTTGGCGCATGAGCTTAAGCCCTTGCGCCCCGTCGCGTCCCATCCCGGTCAATAAAACCCCTACTGCGTCACCGTTCCAGTAGTTGGCGACGCTTTCGAAAAACACGTCGATCGAGGGGCGGTAGATTTCGTTGACCGGCTCGGCGGTGTAGGCCAGCGTGCCGTTCTTGAGTAATCGGATGTGATGATTGGTGCCGGCCAGCAACACCGCGCCGGCCTGCGGCGGCTCGCCTTCCCGGGCCAGGCGCACGTCCAGGCCGCTGGCGCTGGCCAGCCATTCGGCCATGCCGGCGGCGAACACCTGATCGACATGCTGCACCAGCACGATGGCCGCGGAAAAGTTGCGCGGCAGGCCTTTGAGCAAAACCTCCAGCGCCGCCGGTCCACCGGCTGACGAACCGATCGCCACCAGCCGCTGGCACGACCCGGAACTGCGCGGTGTCGTCTGGGCCGGGCGGGCGCGAGCGGTTTTCTCGCCGATCAGCCAGCCGATATTCAGAATCTTGCGCAACAGCGGCGCGGCCGCCTGCTGGGCGTTGCCGGCGCCAAGGGCCGGGGTGTCGACCACATCCAGCGCGCCGTGGCCCATGGCTTCAAACACCCGGTGCACGTTCTGCTGGCGGTCAACGGTAACGATGACAATCGCGCACGGGCTCTCGGCCATGATGCGCCGGGTGGCCTCGACGCCATCCATCACCGGCATGATCAGATCCATCAGGATCAGGTCCGGGGTGTTTTCCGCGCACAGGCGCACCGCTTCGGCGCCATTGCTGGCGACCCACACCACCTGATGCGCCGGCTCGAAGGCCAGCGCCCGGCGCAGGGCCTCCACCGCCAAAGGCATGTCGTTGACGATTGCGATTTTCATGCCCGCGCTCCTCCGATGAGCTCAACCACCGCGTCGAGCAGGGCGTCGTCATGAAAACTGGCCTTGGCTAAATAATAGTCGGCTCCGGCGTCCAGTCCACGGCGCCGGTCTTCCTCGCGATCCTTGTAGGACACCACCATCACCGGCAGCGATTGCAGACGGTTGTCGCGGCGCAACAGCGAGACCAATTCGATGCCGTCCATGCGCGGCATGTCGATGTCGGTGATCAACAGGTCAAAGTCCTCGGAGCGCAGGGCGTTCCAGCCGTCCATGCCGTCCACCGCAACGGCCACGTCATAGCCGCGATTGAGCAGCAGTTTGCGTTGCAATTCGCGCACGGTCAGCGAATCGTCGACCACCAGAATCCGCTTGCGCGCCGCTTCTGCGGCCTGATGGCCGTGGCGGGCAATGCGCTCCAGACGCCCGGTGTTGAGTAGTTTGTCCACCGAACGCAGCATGTCTTCGACATCGACGATCAGCACCACCGAGCCATCGTCGAGCAGAGCGCCGGCGGAAATGTCCTGCACCTTGCCCAGTCGCTCGTCCAGCGGCAGCACCACCAGCGTGCGCTCGCCGATGAAACGCTCGACCGCTACACCATAGATCGCGTCGCGCTCGCGGATCACCACGACTTTCAGGGTATCGCCGCTGTTCTGGCTGGCCGGACGCTGCAATAACTGACTGGCCGCGACGAGCCCGACATGGCGGCCCTCGTGCCAGAAATGCTGGCGGCCTTCGACCTGCACGATGTCGTCCGGTGCCAGGTCGCACATGCGCTCGATGTGGGCCAGCGGGAAGGCGTAGGCCTCATCGCCGACCTCCACCACCAGACTGCGCACCACCGACAGGGTCAGCGGCACTTCGAGATGGAAGCGGCTGCCCTCGCCTGCCGTCTGCTCCAGCACCACCGCGCCGCGCAACTGGCGGACCATGTGCTGAACGGCATCGAGGCCGACGCCACGGCCGGACACTTCGGTGACCTTGTCGCGCAGGCTGAAGCCCGGCAGGAACAGGAAGGTCAGCAGTTCTTCTTCGCTCAACTGGGCGGCGGTTTCGGCGGGCGACAACTGGCGTTCGACGATACTGCGGCGGACCTTTTCCAGGTCCACGCCGTTGCCATCATCGCTCAGTTCCAGCACCAGCAGCCCGGCCTGGTGTGAGGCGCGCAGGCGGATCAGCCCTTCTTCGGACTTGCCTTTGAGCAGGCGCTCTTCCGGCGTTTCAATGCCGTGATCGACCGCGTTGCGCAGCAGGTGCGTCAACGGTGCTTCGAGCTTTTCCAACACATCGCGGTCGACCTGGGTTTTCTCGCCTTCGATCTCCAGCCGAACCTGCTTGCCGAGGCTGCGACCGAGGTCCCGTACCATCCGCACCTGACCCGACAGCACATCGGCGAACGGACGCATGCGGCAGGCCAGCGCGGTGTCGTAGAGCACTTGCGCGCGCTGACTCGCCTGCCAGGCAAACTCGTCGAGTTCGGCGTTTTTCTCTGCCAGCAACTGTTGGGATTCGGCAAGCAAACGCCGCGCATCTTCCAGCGCTTCCTGGGCCTCAAGGCTCAGGGCATGTTCCTTGAGGTGAACGTTAAGACTTTCCAGCGCCCGCAGACCATTGTTCTGCATGCGCTTAAGGCGTTGCATCGTGGCCAGGTGCGGCTTCAGACGCTGGGTTTCCACCAGGGATTTGCTCGACAGATCGAGCAGGCTGTTCAGGCGTTCGGCGGTGACCCGCAGCACCCGTTCGCCGCCTTCGGTGGTGCGTTTGCTCTTGCGCGGTGCGGGTTCTGGCTCGGCAGTTTCGACGGGGATTTCAACCGGCGTCGGCTCAACTACTGGGGGTGGCTGAAGCTGCAACTCGGCCATCGGCGGCGCGCTCGGAGCGACGGGTACCACTGCCGGCGCAACCGGATCGAGCAAACTGCCCATCAACGCCACGTAAGCCTCGATGTCCGCCGGTTGCGGGCCGTTGGCTGGCGTGGCAATGCGCATCAGCAAGTCAGTGCCCTGCAACAGCGCGTCGATATGTTCCGGGCGCAGGAACAGCCGCCCTTCCTGCGCACTGACCAGACAGTCTTCCATCACGTGGGCGACGCTGACGCCGCTGTCGATGCCGACAATCCGCGCCGCACCTTTCAACGAATGCGCCGCCCGCATGCACGACTCGAGCTGATCGGCCTGGGTCGGATTGCGTTCCAGCGCCAGCAGCCCGGCGCTGAGCACCAGGGTCTGGGCCTCGGCTTCGAGGCTGAACAGCTCCAGCAGGGAGGCGTCGCGCATTTGCTCGGGGGTCATGTGAGGCTCCGGGTCACGGCGGACAGCAGCTGTTCTTCATCCAGCCAACGCAGGCTGCGACCTTTGAAAGGCAGCACGCCTCGGGTGTATTTCGCACTGGCCTGCGCCCCGGAACGCGATGCGGCATCGAGGATTCGCTTGTCGATGGCGTGAATCCCGTCGACTTCGTCCACCGGCACCACCACCGGCCCGCCCTGGGCCGCGATGATCAGCATGCGCGGCATGATCCGTGCGCCCGTCGCTGGGGCGGCGTTGCTGTCGAGGTCGAGCAGTTCGACCAACGACAGGCACGCCACCAGCGCACCGCGCACGTTCGCCACGCCGAGCAAGGCCCGGGAGCGCTGATGCGGCAGAGAGTGAATCGCCTGCAACGGCGCGACCTCCACCAGACTGCGGGTGGCCAGGCCGAGCCATTCTTCGCCGAGGCGGAACATCAGCAGCGAACGGGTTTTCAGCTCGGTCTCAACCTGGATCGCCACCGGATCGCGTTCGTCCTGCTGCAGCGCATAGCGGTCGAGCAGGCGCGTGGCGGCGGCGGAATACACCGAGCAATTGCGGCAGTGAATGTGTTCTTCCAGCAGCGGGCAGGACTTGTCGCCGTGGATGCCGATGCGATTCCAGCAATCGTCGATGGCCCGGGCGTCTTCGTGGGTGACGTTCAAGGTGTCGGACGGGATCATCATTTACGCTCACTGTCGGCGGTGCGGCCGCTGCGGGCGGCGCGCTCCTGCAATCGTCTGGCACCGGCCGTGTCGCCCTGGGCCTGCAGCAACCCGGCCAGGTGCATCAAGGCTTCGGCGTGTTGCGGCTCGAGGTACAAAGCCTTGCGGTAAAAACCCTGGGCTTCGAGAGCACTGCCGGCAACATCGCTGAGCAGGCCAAGCCAGTAAAACACCTGGGCCACCGGCTCATGGCTGCGCAAATACTGTTCGCACGCAGCGCGGGCTTCGGCGCTTTTGCCTTCGTTGGCCAGGGCAGCGATGTTGGCCAGCAGGGTCGTGGCGTCGGGATTCGGGCTTTTGACGGTGGCGGGCAACGGTGTCACCGCGGCAAACGGCCGGTTGCGCACGGGCGGCGGAGGCGCGCTGCGCACCGGCTGGCGCACGGGCAACGGTGTCGGGATGGCGACCGGCATTGGCAATGGTTCGGGTTGCGGGTCGCTGTGGCGACTGAACGCGAAAGACTGCGGAATCCCGATCGAGCGCATGCCCAGCCGTCCGAGCAGGCTGCCCTCAGCCGGGCCGATAAACAGTACGCCATCCACATGGGTCAGGCGCTTGAGTACGGCGAACACCTGTTGCTGGGTCGGTTGATCGAAATAGATCAGCAGGTTGCGACAGAACACGAAATCGAACGGTGGCTCGCTGGCCAACAGCGTCGGATCCAGCACATTGCCGACCTGCAAACGCACCTGTTCGCGCACGTATTCATTCAGGCGATAGCCTTCGTCCTCCGGCATGAAATGCCGTTCGCGGAACGCCAGTTCCTGGCCGCGAAACGAGTTCTTGCCGTACAGCGCCCGTTGCGCCTTGTCCACCGACAAGGGGCTGACATCCATGCCATCGACCTTGAACTGATGGGGCTTGAGGCCCGCATCGAGCAACGCCATGGCAATCGAATAAGGTTCTTCACCGGTGGAGCACGGCAGGCTGAGAATGCGCAGCGCACGCATGTTGTTCAGCTCGGCCAGGCGCTTGCGCGCCAGTTTGCCCAGGGTGGCGAAGGATTCCGGGTAACGGAAAAACCAGGTCTCGGGGACGATCACCGCCTCGATCAGCGCTTGCTGTTCGTCCCTTGAGCCTTGCAGCGCTTGCCAGTACTCATCGGCCGTGACCATCTGCGACAGGATGATGCGCTGGCGCACCGCCCGCTCGATGATCGCCGGGCCTACCGAAGCAACGTCGAGACCGATGCGTTCCTTGAGGAAATCGAAGAAGCGCTGGTCGCTGCTCATGGCTGCTCCTCAAGCCGCGCCGGATCCAGCGGCGGCGTCGGGAACAACAGCGGGCGCACCGTTTCGTCCAGCAGGTCATTGACCCGAACCCATTGCACCAGCCCGCGAGCGTCTTCGCGCACCGGGCCCAGGTACGGCGCCTGACGATTGTCGAGGCCGTACGGCTGGAAATCATCCGGGTTGCAACGCAGGGTGTCGGTGGCCTGCTCGAGGATCAGCCCGAGCCATTGCGAGGGTTGCGAATCATCCGCGCGGTAATGCACCAGCACCAGCCGTGTGCTGGTGCGCGCCTCGGCTGGGTGACCGAACGTCAGGGCGCTGAGATCGATCACCGGCACCACCGAACCGCGATAGGCAAACACCCCCGCCACCCAGTGCGGCGCCCGGGCAATCGGCTTCAACGGCAGGCGCGGTAGCACTTCGGCCACTTCCGTGGCACGCAGGGCGTAGCGTTCGCTGCCGATGCGAAACAGCAGGAACAACGCCTGCTTCGCCACCGGTGCAGCGCTGCGTTTGGCGGTGATTTCGCTCATCAGACTTTGAATCGCGAAACGCCGCTGCGCAGGCCCACGGCCACCTGACTCAGTTCGTCGATGGCGAAACTGGCCTGACGCAACGACTCGACGGTCTGGCTGCTGGCATCACCCAGTTGCACCAGCGCATGGTTGATCTGCTCGGCGCCGGTGGCCTGGGCCTGCATGCCTTCGTTGACCATCAACACCCGCGGCGCCAGCGCCTGCACCTGATGGATGATCTGCGAGAGCTGCTCGCCCACTTGCTGGACCTCGGACATGCCGCGACGCACTTCCTCGGAGAACTTGTCCATGCCCATCACCCCGGCCGACACCGCCGACTGGATCTCGCGAACCATCTGTTCGATGTCATAAGTAGCGACAGCCGTCTGATCCGCCAGACGCCGCACTTCGGTGGCGACCACGGCGAAACCGCGACCGTACTCACCGGCCTTCTCCGCTTCGATCGCGGCGTTCAGGGACAACAGGTTGGTCTGGTCGGCGACCTTGACGATGGTGACAACTACCTGATTGATGTTGCCGGCCTTCTCGTTGAGGATCGCCAGTTTGGCGTTCACCAAGTCCGCAGCGCCCATCACCGAGTGCATGGTGTCTTCCATGCGCGCCAGGCCTTGTTGGCCGGAACCGGCGAGTACCGAGGCCTGATCGGCGGCGGTGGACACTTCGGTCATGGTGCGCACGAGGTCACGGGAGGTCGCCGCGATCTCGCGAGACGTCGCGCCGATTTCGGTCGTGGTGGCAGCGGTTTCGGTGGCGGTCGCCTGTTGTTGCTTGGAGGTGGCGGCGATCTCTGTCACCGACGTGGTGACCTGCACCGACGAGCGCTGGGCCTGGGACACCAGCGAGGTGAGCTCGGTCATCATGTCGTTGAAGCCGGTTTCCACGGCGCCGAACTCATCCTTGCGCTCAAGGTTCAAGCGGCTGCTCAGGTCGCCAGTACGCATGACTTCGAGGATCTGCACGATGCGGTTCATCGGCGCCATGATCGCGCGCATCAGCAACAGACCGCAGAAACCGGCAGCCAGCACGGCCACCAGCAGCGAGACAAACATGCTGACCTTGGCTGCCGCCACCGCGTCGTCGATGTTGGCCATGGCCTGGTCGGCGACTTTCTTGTTCTCGCCGATGATGTCGTTGAGTTTCATCCGGCCGCCAACCCAGGCCGGGGTCAGCTTCTCGTTGAACAGCTTGACCGCATCGGCTTCCAGATTGCGCTTGTGCAGATCCAGCACGGCGTCCTGGATCTTCATGTAGTTGTCGTGATCCTTTTCAAACGCGGCGAACTCGATCCGGTCCTCGTCGGTGGTCACGGTGTTGCGGTAGTTGGCCATCTGCTCCTGGAGACGTTTCTCGAAGGACTGGTAGTCCGCCGCGTCTTCACTGCTGACGCCCTGCCCTTCTTTCAGCCCCAGCAACTCCTGGGTCTGCAGATAGCTGTCGACCCACGCGCCGCGGATCATCGAGCTGTAATAGACGCCGGGAATCGCGTCGTCACGGACGCTGTTTTCACTGGCTTCGATCTTCAACAGCCGAGAATACGAGACGACCACCATCAGCAACATGATGGCGATAATCACCGCAAAGCTCGCCAAAATGCGTTGGCGCAACGTCCAGTTCTTCACAGTCAGTCCTCGGGGCCAGATCGAAATTGCGGGGGAGTATAGCTGAGGGCGGTGTTTCATTTATAAGACGGTTTGCCGCGCTCAAGCCTTCCGGTGTTAAACGGGGTGGGCTCTGGATAGGGACTTTCAAGCAATCGGAGGGCGGCGTGCCAGTGACGCAATGGCAAAAAGGGGCGATGGATTGGCCATTTCGGTTTTAGATGACCTGGCGACACAATAGCCATGTGCCATGGTGCGCAACTTCTTGCGCACTTGATTCGCAAAATCGCCGCCCGATATCGCTACAGCCCCCGAGTACCGTCGCCTGTAGCCGAGTGCGCAACTTCTTGCGCAGTACTGCGCAAGAAGTTGCGCACTTTTGGCCTTAATTTGGCATGAAACATCTTGAAACATGCACTTAACAGCAGTTTCGCCCCCGTATCACGGAGACTTTGGTAAAGCTGGCACGGTCCTTGATATAGCTTTGGCACCCACCGGGCGATTTCGCCTCCCGGGCACCCTAACTTTATCCGCAAGGAGAGCATCCCATGGCAACACCAGCGTACATGTCGGTTACCGGCGAAAAACAAGGCCTGATCACTGCCGGCGCCTTCACCGCCGACTCCGTTGGCAACACCTACCAGGAAGGCCACGAAGACCAGGTTATGGTTCAGGCTTTCACCCACGACGTGATCATCCCGCGTGACCCGCAATCCGGTCAGCCAACCGGTCAGCGCGTTCACAAGCCAGTTGTGATCACCAAGGTCTACGACAAGGCTTCGCCTCTGCTGCAAGCCGCTCTGACCTCCGGCGAGCGCATGAGCGAAATCGTTATCCAGTGGTACCGCACTTCGGCGCAAGGCACCCAAGAGCACTACTACACCACCAAACTGGAAGACGCGATCATCGTCGCCATCAACAACAAAATGCACAACTGCCAGGATCCAGGCAACGCGCACTTCACCCACCTGGAAGAAGTGCAGTTCACCTACCGCAAAATCACCTGGACCCACGAAGTATCCGGTACTTCGGGTTCCGATGACTGGCGTGCTCCAGTCGTTTAATTACGGCTGATCGTTTCAAGCATCGGCCAGCTCTGCTGGTCGATGTTGTTTACGCCCTCCAGAATTTCGCGTGCGTTGATCCGCCTGGCGGTCATCGACGAACGCCGCTGTACAGCACGAGGAACAAGGGATGTTCGCGCCGGCCAATGAAACTCACTTTGCCCTGACCATCGAAGGTCTTTCCAACGACTTTCAGGTGTTTACCCTCACCGGTCGGGAAGCCATCAGCCAACCTTTTGTGTTCGAGGTGGAGCTGGTCAGTGAGCAGCCGTCGCTGGACCTCGAAACCCTGCTGCACAAACCGGCCTTTCTGCAGCTGTCGCCCGACGGCAGCGGCATCCACGGCCTGATCTACCGCGCCGCGCAAGGCGATTCCGGCAAGCGCCTGACGCGCTACTCCGTGACCCTGCGCCCGCAACTGGCGTACCTGGCGCACCGGATCAACCAGCGGATCTTCCAGAACCTCAGCGTGCCGAAAATCATCGGCAAGGTCCTCGAAGAACATGGCATCCAGGGCAACGCCTATGAATTCCAGACCGGTTCGATCTACCCCGAGCGCATCTACTGCGTGCAGTACGACGAATCGGACCTGCATTTCATCCAGCGCCTGTGCGAAGAAGAAGGCATTCACTACCACTTCCAGCACAGCGCCACGGCGCACAAACTGGTGTTCGGCGACGACCAGACGGTGTTCCACAAACTGGCGCCGGTGGCCTATCAGCAGGACTCCGGCATGGTCGCCAGCGACCCGGTGATCAAGCGCTTCGACCTGCGCCTGGAAACCCGTACAAGCCGCACCACCCGCCGCGATTACGACTTCGAAAAACCGCGCATCACCCTCGAAAGCGAAAACCGTGGCGACGCCCTGCCCGACCTCGAGGATTATGACTACCCCGGCCGTTTCGTCGACCGCGAGCGTGGCAAACACCTGGCCAAACGCGCCCTCGAACGCCATCGCAGCGACTTCCAGCTCGCCGAAGGCAAGAGCGACCAGCCGCTGCTGGTCAGCGGCCATTTCCTCGCGCTGAAAGAACACCCGAAGGCCAAGTGGAACGACCTGTGGCTGCTCACCGAAGTCCTGCACGAAGGCAAGCAGCCGCAAGTGCTGGAAGAATCGGTGACCAGCGACACCACCGCGCTGAAAGACGATTTCCATCAGGGCTACCGCAACCGCTTCCAGGCCACCCCGTGGGACGTGCCGAACCGGCCGCCCCTGCGCCACCCGAAACCGCGCATCCTCGGCAGCCAGAGCGCCGTGGTCACCGGCCCCAAAGGCCAGGAAATCCACTGCGACGAATACGGCCGCGTCAAAGTCCAGTTCCACTGGGACCGCGACGGCCTCGCCGACGACAAGACCAGCTGCTGGTTGCGCGTCTCCAGCGCCTGGGCCGGCGCCCAGTACGGGGGCATCGCCATTCCGCGCATCGGCATGGAAGTGCTGGTCACCTTCCTCGAAGGCGACCCCGACCAACCGCTGATCAGCGGCTGCCTGTACCACAAGGAAAACACCGTCCCGTACGCCCTGCCGGCGAACAAGACGCGCACCACTTTCAAGACCCTGAGCTCGATGGGCGGCGGTGGCTTCAACGAACTGCGCATCGAAGACAAGAAAGGCCAGGAACAGATCTTCCTCCACGCCCAGCGCGACTGGGACGAAAACATCGAACACGACCAGAAAATCCGCGTCGGCAACGAACGCCACGACGTCGTGGAAAAGAACAGCTACAGCGAGTTCAAGGCTGAAGAACACCACACGGTTTACGAAGACCGCAAAGTCGAAACACGAGCCAACGACCACCTGACCGTGGGCGTGAACCAGCACATCAAGATCGGCACCGGACAATTCATCGACGCCGGCCAGGAAATTCACCTGAGCAGCGGGATGAAGGTGGTGCTGGAGGCTGGCGCTGAACTGACGTTGGTCGGGGGTGGCAGCTTCATCAAGATCGATGGCGGCGGCGTAACCATGAGCGGGCCGGCGATCAACATCAACTCCGGCGGTGGGCCGGGGAGCGGCACCGGTGCGGCGCCGTTGATGCCGGGCGTACTGAAACAGGCCGATGCCGATAAGGCGGGTGCCGTGCTGACACCGGCGCAGATCAACACCCTCAAGCGTAATGCGCCGTTTTGTGAAGAGTGTGAGAAGTGTAAGGCAGGGGCATGCGCGATCTGACTTGCGGGCGCCATACGCGAACAAATCTCATAGCGCTCAGAGGCCGAGTCAATCTGCGCGTTTTGTCATGCTGTTTATCGGGTGTCTTGCTGACTCAACCGCAGACCGCCTCCGCAGCTGAGCGTCGCAGCGCCGTACCCGACGACGTCTCCAGCTACGTAATCAAGAGAAACAACTGTGACTCGCTTCGCGGTGATATTCCCGAGTATGACCCGGCCGACCCTGACAACATCAATCAGCTCGTCAGCAATGCAAACAAGTACTGCAAGGGAACAGATCAGCAGCTCAAGCAGTTGAAAGAAAAATACTCGGGAAACGAAAGCGTTCTGCACGAGCTTTCGGGTTACGAAGAAAACATTGAAGCGGACATGAGCCAATAGGCTCACCCATCAAGGACGGTTGTTGTGGCATCTGAAAAAATCACTCCCCAGGCCTGGCTCTCCGCGCACCCGCTCAAGGCGAACGAACGCCTGTACCTGATCGTCAGCGCCGCCAGCGATGCCGAAGCGCTCAAAGCCTTGTATCAGAGCGAACCGTCCGTCCAGGCCATTCCCGTCTGGGGTGGAACGCCCTACTCCACCTGGCAACCGGTGATGCCCTACGTCGCCGAACTCAAGGCCAACTCGGCTTTCCTGCCCTGGATCAACGAAACCGACGCCCTCGACTGGGGCTGGCTGGCGGTCTCCCGCTCGGAACCCAACGAAGTCTTCGAACACCTGCGCAGCCTGACCCAAGTGAAAATGCCGGACGGGACCGAGGTGTTTTTCCGGTTCTGGGATGGGCGGCATATGTATCCGATTCTTGAAGGGCTGGGTGAGAGCGCTGGGGAGGTGCTGCCGGTGTTTGAGCGGTATCTGGTCAATGGCCGCAGCCTGGAAGTCGGACCGAGGGTGGTGCCGAAGGCGAGGGATTGGCCGTGGTGGGAGGTGCCGAAAGATCTGCTGGACAGTTTGATGGCCGAAAACCCGTCGACCGTGATCGGCAACATGATGCAGTGGCTGCTGGACGAACATGCCGACCTGTACTTTTCGTTCCCGGAATCAAACCTGCAAAAGAAAGTGGCGCGCTTCGTAAAACGCACGCCACTCACGGAAGAAAATTTTACCGGCCTGCTGAAGGCCCATCTGGAAAGTGAGGTGGCTGTATGAGCATTTTGATGGGCGGGATTGTTGGCAGCCTCAACGCAAAACAACCTGACGCTCAGGCCATCATCAGCGACTTCAAGAAGTGTCTGAAGGATTATCGCGAGCATGCCGAAGCCTGGTACGGCGGTATTCTGGACGCAGAGCAGCAGTTCAAGGTCGGTGACGAAGTCGGCACGGCGGATAAGGACAGCAAAAAGGAAAATACCCTTTATGCCAACTGCCCGGCCAACGGCAAGCTCGTGCTCGTACACAGTTTCGAATCCGCTCGCTTTGTGCCGATCGGCAATACGCCGGTACGTCTGACGCCTGTGGTCGATGGTCGCTTCGTTGGTAAAAACGAAGTGGGGCCAGCGATCAACAAAACCATCGATGCGACCGGCATCCTCGAAGTCTCGGGCCTTACACCGAACCAACAATACAAGATCACCTTCTTCCCCAACCCTACGCCTGCCCAGATCGATAGTCTGTTCAACTCCTATCAGGGGGTAATCGGCGAACTTGGAGGCTGGTTACAGACGGAGTGGAGCACCAGTTTCCTGCCGCTCTGGCAAGCGCACACCGATGCCTCGCTGGGCGGGCGTGCCCTGCAAGAACTGGAAGCGGCGTGGGAAGGTTTTCTGAAAGCGATCATGGGTTTGTGGGGCGATATCAAAAGCCTCTATGACCTGGTTGCGCACCCTCGTGAGAACTACGAGAAACTGAAAAACTTCTTCACCGAAGAACAGATCAAGAAGATTTATGACGCCTCCGCAGAGGCCATTCACACTGCCCTGCTGATTGCCAGCGACGAACCACTGATGTGGATCTACGTCGCTGCCATCGTGGCCTGGGTGAAAATGCTGCCGCCGCAAACCTGCACCGAAGTTCTGGCTCAGATGAGCACGGAGTTCCTGCTGAACATTCTGGTCGGCGTCGTCCTGACTGGCGGTCTCGGTCTGGCGGTGCGTGTCGGCACGAAAGCCATCAAAGGCGTGCAAGCCAGCGGCAAAGTCGTGAAGCTGATTGAAGATTTCACGGGCATGCTGATGAAAGTCAGCAAATCCAAGGCGACACCGCATACCGAGGCGTCAAAGCCTTTGCTGCTTAATGGTGATGCGGCGTTCAACCCGGCGCGTAAGGCCGATGTTCAGATTGCCAGCCCCAAACCTGCTGAAACCGCGAAAGCACCTCAGCAGAAACATCCTGTCAGCGGTGGAAAAGTTGAATCCGATGCGCAGGTTCAGGCCCGTAGAAAAAATGAACCTGACTCTCGAGCAGAGCAAGTAGAAAAGGTCGACAACGCTCCAGATCAGTCGAAAAACCCGGCTGATCAACCCTCCAAGTGCTCCAGCGAAACGTGCGTTAAAGATGACCCAATTTCGATGGTAACCGGTGAGGAATTACTTACCCTAACCGACGGTGAACTTATTGGTTCGCTGGCTTTGGAATGGACCCGTCTGTATCGCAGCAGTGCGGTTGAAATAGACAGCCGTCTCGGTCATGGCTGGAGCCACTCGCTTTCACATCGTTTGCAACTCGACGACGAAGGTGTTTTGTGGATAGATAACGAGAATCGTCGGACTCGGTTCCCTATGCCGACGGAACAACGACCGGCTATTACGAATAGCCTTGCGCAAGCAGCAATCTTCCTGGGCGACGCACCCGGTGAACTCGTTCTGACCCAGTCCGGACCCAAAACACGCTTTTACCATTTCCGTGCCGGACGACTGACAACCATCAGTGACGCCTATGAAAACCGCCTGCACCTGAGTTATGACTTTGTTGATCGCATTCAGCGTATCGACAACGGTGCCGGACGTTCCCTGTTGCTTCGCTACGACGATCGCCACATTGTGGCAGTCGACCAACAGCAACAACGTGCTGAATATAACGATCGCGGTGAGCGCCAAGATCCATGGCTGACCATCCAGACGATGGTCACCTACCGCTACAACGCTCGAAATCAACTCGTGTCGGCGATCAATGCTGAGGGTGAAGCCGAGCACTACCGCTACAACGAGCAACACGTCATTGTGGAGCGGCAACTTGCCGGTGGTGCCAGTTTCTTCTGGGAATGGGAGCGAGAAGGCAAACTCTCCCGCTGCGTTCGTCACTGGGCTAACTACTCGCAATTGGAAGCGCGCTACGAATGGGATGACAAAGGCTCAGTCACCGCTTACAACTCGGACGGCAGCAATCAAGTCTATGTGCATGATGAGAATGCGCGCCTTATCAGTGAGACCGCACCCGACGGCGGCGAAACGCAAAACTCTTATGATGATCAAGGTCGTCTGATCGCAGTAAAAGACCCGATGGGCGCGATCACCGAATATCAGTACAGCGACGCAGGACGCTTGATTGCGGTGATACCGCCCGAGGGAGTTCCGACCCGTTATAACTATTTCAACGGCCAGCTCATTGACGTTCAGCGGGGCAAAGCCCGCTGGAAATACGAGCGCAATCGTCAGGGCGACATCACCCAACAAACCGATCCCAATGGCAACGAAACCCACTACAGCTACGACAGACAGGGCCGACTGGTAGAGATTCGCCACTCCGATGGCAGCCGTCATCAACTGGGCTGGAACAACCTCGGACAGTTGCTGGAAGAACGCTTACCAGATGGCGGCCAATGCAAGTACCGATACGATGCGCTTGGCCGGCAAATCACCCGTCAAGACGAATTCGGTGCCATTACCCAATATCAGTGGGACGCCGTAGATCGCCTGAACCAAGTCACCCTCCCCGGTGGCGCGACCCGTACCTTCACCTACAACCCGTATGGGCGTGTCACCGCCGAACGCGACGAACTCGGCCGCATCACCCGCTACGAATATGCTGACAACCTGCATCTGGTCAGCCGACGCATCAACCCCGACGGCAGCCAGTTGCGCTATCGCTACGACAACTCGGGCCTGCTGCTCACTGAAATCGAAAACGAACGCGGCGAGCATTACAAACTCGACTACTACTCGAACGGCCTGATCCAGCAAGAAACTGGTTTCGACGGCCGCCGTACCGCCTACGAATACGACCTCAACGGCCAGTTGCTGAAAAAAACCGAATTCGGCGACGACGGCAGCGAACTGATGACCGAGTATCAGCGTGATGCTGCCGGGCGACTTTTGGTGAAAACCCTCGCCGATGGCGAAGAGATCCATTACAGCTACGACGCTCTGGGTCGTCTGGTGAATGTCGACGACGGCCACTGGCCGCTCGCGTACGAATATGACGTGCAGGATCGTCTGATCACCGAGCATCAGGGCTGGGGCACCACGCGCTACGAATACGACAGCGTCGGACAACTGAGTCACTGCCGCCTCCCCGACGGCAGCACACTCGACTACCGCCATTTGTCCGGCGGACGTCTGAGCAGCATCGACCTCAACGGCTCACGCCTGACCAGCCACCAGTTCAGCGCCGGTCGCGAACAGCAGCGCCAGCAAGGCCTGTTGCTCAGCCAATACCAGTACGACGAACAAGGTCGCCTGCAAGCGCACAGCGTCAGCCAGCGTGAAAAAAACCTGTTCCAGCGTCGCTATAACTACGACGCCAACGGCAACCTCGCCGGCATCGACGACAGCCGCAAGGGCAACCGCAGCTTCCACTACGACCCGCTGGATCGCTTGACCAGCGTACGTGGCGCGACACCGGAAACCTTCGCCCACGACCCGGCCGGCAACCTGTTAGGCCAGAACAACGAAGGCACAGCCAACCTCGCCAACGTCAAAGGCAACCGTCTGCTGATGCAGGGCGACCGCCACTACGACTACGACGCTTATGGCAACCTGATCCGCGAACGCCGTGGCACCGGACAGAAACTCGTCACTGAATACCGCTACGACTGTCAGCATCGACTGATCGGCGCGAGCCTGCCGGATGGCAACACCGCGTCCTACAAGTACGACGCATTCGGTCGCCGCATCGAAAAAACCATCGACGGCCATACCACCGAATTCTTGTGGCAAGGCGAACGCCTGATCGCCGAAAGCGGTGAAAACCGTTATCGAACCTACATCTACGAACCCGGCAGCTTCCGTCCACTGGCGATGCTTGATGGCGAAGGCCCGCGCAAGGCAACGCCGTTCTACTACCAGCTCGATCATCTGGGCACACCGCAGGAACTCACTGACTACAGTGGCGAGATCATGTGGTCCGCGAAGTACCGCGCGTACGGCAACCTCGTTGCGCTGGACGTCAGTGAAATCGATAACCCGTTGCGATTCCAGGGTCAGTATTTCGATGCGGAGACAGGGTTACATTACAACCGGCACCGCTACTACAATCCGGGAACAGGGCGGTTTCTGACACCGGATCCGATCAAGCTTGCGGGTGGGTTGAATAACTACCAGTACGTGCCTAACCCTACGGGGTGGGTGGATCCATTGGGGTTGAATGGATGTCCCGATAGCAACGGAGGGACCCCATCAGAGAATGGCAGTGATCCAACGAAAAAGGCTGTCGTTAACAGTGGGGAACCTAACCCACCACAAATGTCACGTGCGGAACGACAAGCTCGAATTCATGAGCTGACGGAAGCAATGGCATACAAAGAACTAGTAGCCATGGAAAGTCTTTCGCCTAACTATCATTTCCTCGAAAAACATGGTGCGCAAACTACCACCAACTCGCAATTGGAAAGGGCGACAACGGGGAAAAACCCTACTACCGGAATTGTGGAAACCTATCAAAGCGGGAAGATAGTCAAGCCTAACTCAACTCGCTACACAAGTCACAAAGCTCAATTAGCAGCAATTACACGCGCAATGCGAATTTTTAAGAACACGGGAAATAAAGCATTAGCCGAACGCCCTATGAGCATGGGTGGAATAATTGGCGAGGGCTATAAAAAAGGTGGAACAAAATACAAACAGCAAACAAAAGCCGTTACAATCCTTGACACAAACGGCCTACCAAAAACCTCTTACCCGAAGTACGAACAATGAAACTACAACCAACCCTGGATATTTTGCCGTCTCTACTTTTCGCCTTTGACGTGGATAGCAATCAAAATGTTGAAGCAGAAGAACAGATAGCAAGTACAGACATAAACAACGAATTAGAGCTTACTAAGCTTTTCGACGCTTTTATCATGCCAGACTTCACAAGCCGAATAGCAAGCGAACAGCAATGGTATATAGACTCACTTACATTCTATCTAGAAAAAAACGAAAGCTTCAATCGAATCTTTTCAGACATGACAACATACTTCCCTGCCCCACCATCCAACAAACGCAACTTTATGAAAACATTACTAAACTGCCTTAAAAAGTACCAAGCCATAAATAAATAAAGCAACCAAAGGGGACAGATTTATTTTTCGTTGAAACTAAAAGAACTAAAAGTGTAATTAAAGAAAATAAATCTGTCCCCTTTTCATTCGACGGCGAGGGTCCACTAAAGGCCACGCCGTTCTACTATCAACTCGACCACCTCGGCACACCGCAGGAACTCACCGACTACAGCGGCGAGATCATGTGGTCGGCTAAATACCGTGCCTATGGCAACCTTACGGCACTAGATGTCAGCGAAATCGACAACCCGCTGCGCTTTCAGGGCCAGTATTTCGACACTGAGACGGGGTTACATTACAACCGGCACCGCTACTATAATCCGAACACAGCGCGGTATCTGACGCCGGATCCGATCAAGCTTGCGGGTGGGTTGAATAACTACCAGTACGTACCGAACCCTACGGGGTGGGTGGATCCGCTGGGGTTAGACAACTGCCCTGGTGCTGATTGCAAGCCACCAAGCAACACAGCAAATGCAACAAAACCTGATCGAATCCCGATGAGTCAATCTGAGTATGATGACGTTATCAATTTAGAGCGAGGCAATCGACCTGGAAGCGCACGTGAATATTTGCCGGAGCAATATGTAAACCTTCACGAGGAAGCACTCAGGCAACAAGGTGGTTCATTTGTTGTTATTGACCAGTGGATTGAGCGTTCCTCGTATCCGACCTTTCCCCCTAGAAAATTTGTAGGTCTGCCCTCCGAAATGGATAGTGTGGTTGCAAAATACAAAGCGAGTGGTGGTGACTGGGAAGTTCTAAATCGAGAACTAAATCTTGGTTCAAACGATCTATCGTCAGCTAAAATTTACTTAGTAAAAATAAAACCTGACGATCCACGATTCAAGTACGAGATACCGAACGGCAATGAAGCAGGTGCTTATCCTAAAGAGTGGGTTCCTGGGGGCGAGACGAAGAGTGGTACAAAAGAAGCAGCCCTCATTGGCTCTGAGAAAATCAATCACGGCGCTGACATGAATAAACTTCTAAGCCAATTCGACGACTGGGAACAACTCCAATGACAAGCAACTTTGAAATAGCTTCTAAAAAAAATGAATTCCCTGATTATTTCAGAGGAAATGGCCAGTACTTTACACCAGATCCGGATTGGGGAACTCAGCTGCACATCATAAATTGGCAGGGACTTTGCGGCTATTTGACCCCCCTTAACAACTCGACGGAAATATTGAGGGATGCTTTCAGCGAGTTCTTAAACTCCATTGAGCCTACAAAAAATGATGCCAACGACCTACTTGAAAACATCGGTTGTTATTACTATCTAAGAAACAAGCATCCTTTCTTGTCAAAAGATGGATTTGATCTTGTGCGAGACAGTACTGATAGTTACAAACAGAAAATCTCTCTTGTTATGAGCTTTCTTAGAAAAACAGTCACGACTAACAACAATCCTCAAGAGTTGGAGCTTTATAATCGCCGGATGAGCAAGCTCATCAACGACGGAGGTCCAGCCAACATAGATAACCTCTGATTTTTTTGGGGTGCTGGGATCTATAAGCCAAAGGGGACTAAGCGAATGGGCATCCCCTTTTCAGTCACTTTTTAGTCCTGATCGGCTCAGAAAGCATCACCCACAACAGATATATTGGAACGCTGCTGAAAAACTTCGAAGATTGGGAAAAGCTTCAATGAAAACCACATTTGAAACCGCCTTGGATCAGCATGAAATTTCCGAGTTTTTCAAAGGTGAAGGGATTTATTTCGCTAGAGGTTCCGATTGGGGTGACCACCTCTATGTCAGCAATTGGCAGGAAATGTGCAGTGTTTTAAAAAATCAAAAAACGCCTCAGAGCCTTTTGACAAAAATATTTGAAGACTACGCAAAGTATCTAAGCGAGAATTACGAGGATGCAACGGGCCTGCTCTCAAATATAGCCGCATACTACATCCTAAAAAACAGAATAAGCTTTCTTTCAGACGAGAAATACGACCTAATTGAAAGCCTTGACAAAAAAGCAAAAAACAATGTCAGCACCCTATTTAGACTACTAAGAAAAGAATACGACAAAAAAAACGAAACCTCATCGAAGTATTCCTTTGAGCAAGAGCTTCAAAGATTAAAAAACAATGGCTGCGCTATAGACATTGAAAAACTTTAACAAATCCACAGACCCAAAAAAAATCAAAAGGATAGATTTGTTTTCGTTCAAGAGAATAAATCCGTCCGTATTATCACTAAAACAGATCTCCAGGAATCAGTTTCCATAGCTTTGAACAACACATCCACTCACTACCCGCCCGACCACTAAACTTACTAAAAACTCAACATGAACTGCCATAAAATCACCCTACCGAATGACTGGATTGCAGAATTTAACAATACAGGTGAGTTCCATATGGGAGCAGAGGGTTGGGGTCTTCTGCTAACAGGCCCAAATCAAAATCGCATCAATTATTTCAACGACCAAGTTGTACTTGTAAACGATGACGAGGGCGTACACGCAAGATCGTGTATTCGCTTATCTGACAATGGCGTCTACGGTTACCTCACCACTGCCGTGGACAGTAGTTGGGTCATCGACTTTTCACGAGGAATGATTGCTCCGCACCGGATCAGTATCCAGCAGCGCCACGATGGTTATGATGAGACTGTATCAGTTCACGAGCAGCCCGCATTCAAACGGACCAGGCAGTATTTGAGCGTTAGCGGGAAACACATCTACCTGACCTTCCCCTTCACCCGCGACGAAGACTTTCCGACAGTCTGGGAAGAATATTTGTCGATTCGACGACGGCAGATCGACGAACTCTACTTTCGCAACTGAGTTCACCAAACAGACCTATAATCAAAGGGAACATATAACCAAAGGCGACAGATTTATTTTTCGTTTCATTAACCCCCCTCATAAAACCAACCTCACAATCTGATTTACAACCAACACAAAGGACTGTCTCTTGCCACACCTAACGCGCTCCCTAACCCTCATCCTCGCCTTGACTCTTTCCCTGAACGCAACCGCCCTGTCACTACGCTCAGAAAAACGTCCCGACGGCACCGTTGCGTTGTTGCTGACAAATGATCCCGCAGCACCCACTCCCCCGAAACTCAATCAGGATCCCGCGATCCGAACTTCGCTGGTTAATTTTTTTGGCTATGCGACCGGTAGCTACACAAACGACAACACCATGATCGTGCAGCAGGTCCTTGAATCCCTAGATTCAGAAATTTCGTCTTTTGAAGAGGGTGTTCCCGCTGGGAAAAAGATGATTACAGCCATGAATGACCGTAATAACGGTGTCGAACGGGCTGCCTTGTTGCTGGATGAAAAAGGTCAACTGGTTGCGGTCGGGTTGGTAAACGGACACTGCACTGTAAAGTCCCGAGAAGAGTCGTTGAGCTGTAATGACCTAACGGACACTGTGCTGACTATCTTCCAGTCGAAAGGCGCGAAAAAAGATGATGCTGCGCCTCTTGTTACCTGGAGTAAGCAGTTGCCGCCCATGCAAGCCATCCTTGCCGAGAGCGACGATCCTGAAACACGCGCTAATGTGCAGAAAATTGCGACCGTGGAATACGTTTCCACAGATCCGAAAAAGGCGGCGTGGAGCGCCTCACAGCTTCCGTCAGATTTTCCCGAATTCATGCTTCCCTTGCTTCCAGAACAAGCTCATTTGATCGGTGCTGGAGCACACGGAAAATTCATAACGCCCGGCATGGTAGGCGCCCCTATGGATGGCGACTGGGATCAAATAGCCGGCCGGCCACGACATGAGTTCGAGGTCATTCTGCAGACCTACACCGAGTACGCAAGCGTGTTGGAATTTTACAAGCAACAAGCCAAAGACTCCGAGATCAGCGGCACCGAGAGAAAAGCACTTGTTGAGGGGTATATCGGTGGCGGGACCTACAAAATCGAGATCAACAATCGAAAAGAAGAGGGAACTGTGATCACCCTTTCAGCCTGGAAACAGGAAGTCTGATGTACAACAAGGGGCGACTTCAATCGCCCCTTGTTGCTAGCCACGTCAAAGCTTGTTTAACGCTTCCTGAGCCCCAGGTGCCGAGCTTTCAATCGCCTTGAGCATCCAGAATTTCGCCTTGGTTTTGCTCTTGCTCAACCCACCTCTGCCCTGCGCGTACATGTTCCCCAACGCCAATTGAGCTTTGCCATATTTGGCATCAGCCGCCTTGCGATAGAAATTGGCCGCTTCCCGTTCATTGCGCTTCGTTCCACGGCCCTGTTCGAGCATCTGCGCCATCTCATATTGGGCGTACTTATTTCCTTGGGCAGCCGACTTGCTAAACCAATCGAAGGCACTGACTTCATCTTTTTCAACACCTCGCCCGGCAGCCAGGATTTCTGCAAAATCAAACTGCCCAGAAGCATTCCCCGTCTCGGCGAACTTACGGAGCCATTTGGCTGCCGCTACGTCATCCTGTGGGACCCCATCCCCTTCTTGGTAGATCATCGCCAATAGCATGTAGGCATCGGGATAACCGCCCTCGGCGGACTGGTTGTAGTAGGCCATAGCCTTGTCCATATCCTTGAGATTTTTTATCGAGCGGCCACCACGATGATAAATCTGCGCCAGATGGAATTGCGCTTTCGCATTGCCCTGCTCCGCAGCTTTCAGACTCCAGTAAACCCCGGCGTCTTCACCTTCTACACTCCAGTCCGAACTCAGTTCGTGGGCGAGTTCGGCTTGTGCCTCGGCATTTCCCTGTTCTGCAGGTTTGCGAAACCACTCTTCAGGCATGCCGGGCGAGAATTGCTCTACCACCCCGCAAAGGTTCTGCTGAATGGCTTTGCCAAATTCCAGTTGTGCTTGCAGATCACCCTTTACCGCGTCTTCGTGCAAGCGCTCCGAGTTAGGCGAACAGACCCCACCCTTCATCGCGTCGTACAGCGCTCGCGGTTCCTGTGCCCATGTGTTGCCTGTGCTGAACAGAGTAAAAAGCACCACACCGACCGGGATGAAAGTCTTGAAACAGCGGTTCATTGAAACGTCCTTGTGAATCGATAAAATTGAAAAAAACAACAACCAGCCAATAGATTTACGTCACCTCAAAAGCGCCTTCCCCAACCTCATACTTAACCACCACCCGATTCCCATACAACCGCTCCCTCTCCACCAAAGCCCCCACCTGCCCCTTCTCCCTCACCTCCCGCCAAATCTCATTCTCCCGAAACACCCGCTCCCCCTCCCGCACAAACCGATGCCCCAACTCAAACACGTGATACCGATACGCCCGTTCCCGATCACACAACAACTCCCCTTCCAGTTGCGTCTCCCCCACCTTCAACTTCAGCTGAAAGCTCCGATCCGTCGGGTTGTGCAGCACCAGATCGATGTAGTTGTAGAAGATCGCCGCGCCGGAGCCGAACGGCAGGACGCGGCCGTCGTCCGGGAAGGGGTCGAAGCTGTGGTTGGCGCGTTCGATGACGACCAGGGGTGAGTGAATGGCCATCCAGTGGATGAGGTTGCTGAGTTGGCAGATGCCGCCGCCGATGCCGGTGCGGGCCTGGCCGAAGGACAGTTCCATGCCTTCGACGTAGCCGCGTTGGCGGGTCGGGCGGCCGACGAGGCGGCAGAAGGAGAAATATTCGCCAGGGGCGATGGTGACGCCGTCGATGGCGGCGACGGCGAGTTTGAGGTTGATGACTTTGTTGTGTTGCAGCGCAAGGTCGGAGTCGCCGAGTTTGCGAATCAGTTTGGAGGTGTGTTTGAGGTAGCGATACGGCAAGCGCTCGGACGTCGCGGCAGGTCGTGCGTAGCGTTTACTCGAACAGTGCCAGGCGATGTGGCGGAACAGTCTTTTTTGCCACACGCGCAGCCAGTAGAGGGCCGGGTGGTAGAGGGAAAGTGGTTTCATCCGTGGCAAACGGCGCGGGCCGTTGTCTTCCTTGATCTGAAAATGGCGGCGCATCTTACCGTGGAAAGTCGCCGTGTGCGCGGCCTGCGCTTGCGTCGCACGCCGTAACAAGTCGACTGAACCCGACCGCTCCAAAATTAAGCTTGAACTAAGGTTGCGTCCCTACCATCCGGGCCACAAAGCAGCGGGTTGCGAGCATCGATTGCCGCATGCAAAACCCTTCAACTTGATGTGAGCCCTGACCATGAGAGCGTTTGATTTCCCCTCGGCACAACAGCCCGCGTTCAGTCTTGTATTGGTCAATTACAAAACCCCGGAAATAACCCGGATGTGCCTGGAGTTTCTCCAGCAATACGTCAAGGATCATCAGATTCCGGTGTGGGTGGTGGACAACGATTCTGCGGACGAAAGTCTGACTTACTTGCGTTCCCTTGACTGGATCAACTTGATCGAGCGCCCCTCGCCGGCTAAGGAACCCGGACATATTGCTCATGGCAAGGCACTTGATCTGGCACTTGCGAAAGTTGAAACCGATTACCTGTTTCTGCTGCACACCGACACTTTCGTGTTCGACAGCACTGTCTTTTCAATGATGATCAACGAGTGTATGCAATCTTTGGATACAGCAGCAGTCGGTTGTGTCGAACAGCTTGATCGGGGTGTTCTAAGAGACACCTGGCGCTTGTCTTCGCGTTATTTCAAACACTATTTCCGGCGGGCAAAACTTCAGTTGGGCCTGCGTTCCCGGGAGCCAAAACCCTACCGGGAAACCCACCTGAAAAGCTTCTGCACCTTGTGGAATGCACGGTTGATCAAGGCGCACGGGCTGCATTTTTCGATGGACGACCGGGTCCCGGGATACACGCTGCAGGATCGATTAAGCAGCCTCGGCTACGGCATCAGATTTCTTTCGCCGCGTACGATCTTCCGCTACCTGGATCACATCCAGGCAGGCACCGTGGCCGCCGCCGGTGGCTACGCCAAGAACCACCGCCGCACCACCATGTACCAGCAAACACTCAAGCGTATTCAGATGCAGCAAGGCATGCGACCTGCCAAATCCTGAGAACAATAAAAAAGGGCGACTTCACAGTCGCCCTTTTTTTATCTGAATTCTTTAGCCATCTCTCTGGAGGAGGTGTTCGCCCAGTGTAATGGCCTGGCAATCCATGCACCGGTAAAGAGCCCTGACACTGGGCGAACGGGAGGGATTTTAATGGAAGTTGGCGGATATGTCGTGCTAATTGATAATGAATTTTATGTACTAAAACGTTAACGAATATTGATCATCGATATTTCCCGACAAACTTTCAGAATTCTCCCACTCAAACATTTCATATGACTGTTCTCATACAACTATTTGTACAAGAACAGTCAATCTGTAGAGTTAATACTCAGCTTTCATGTGCACTGGTCACTTTTAATACATCGGTGTAAGTGACCACAACGCTCTGTCCGACTTTCAGATCTTTGAGCTTGGCTTGGATTTCAGGCTTTTCGACGTTGAGGGTTTTCGATTGGCCCGAAGGGTTTTCCAGAGTGACCTGCTTTTTCTTCAAATCAATTCTGGTGATTTTCAGTTGCACCTGAATCTGACGGAACGCCTCGCCACCGGGGTTGCTGCTGCCCACGGCATTGCGCAGCTCACCGGTACGCTCGGTGGAGCCAGGCAGACCTTTATCCACGTCGGTGTCCAGGAAAGCGGCGATCGAATGTGTAACCTGGATGTCGACCTTGTCGCCAACCTTCAGGTTGCCGAGGTTTTTCGCCTTGTCGCTGAGCTGAATGTGCACCTGGCGACCTTCCGCGCCTTCAAGGACAACCTGATGATTGGCCGGGTCGACCGCCAATACTTTGGTGGTGACCTGGTCGGCCTCGACCGCTGCGGACAGTGGAATGTCGGCGGCCAATGCCGTGAGGCTGGTGGCGGACAGGACAGTGGCAAGTGCGATGGCGTGCGTCAGTGCTTGGAGCTTCATAAGCGGTACTTTCCCTGTGATGAATGGCAGCACACCGCGCCGAATCGGTTTCAGCGCCGTGCGTGCGAAGGAGCATAGACGCTGATCGGCCGTTGCTCCTCGCACAGGGCGAATCAGTACCCGGTCATCTCCAGATAACCCTGCCCGCCCTGACTGCCGCTCAACCGCACCGGCCCCTCCCAGTATGGGATGCGCAGGTTCATCCAGGCGTCCGGGTTGATTGCATCGAGGGTGATCTGCAGATTTTTTTCCGGAATCCCGATCGACCAACGCACCGGCATCGAACGGCCAGCAACCTTCGCGGTGTCCTGCGGGGTCAGTTTGATCTGCGCGGCGTGCAGCGTTTCGGTCTGGCCATCGGCGGCAATCCAGGTGCCGGTCAAGTACGGCGCGCCTTCCTTCTGGCGCATGCGGTAGAGCATGACGTGCGCGCCGTCGTCCAGATGCAGGGAGAACCAGTCCCAACCGGTCTGGTTAGCGGTCAGCGGTTGGCTGCTCCACTCGCGGTCGAGCCAGGCCGGGCCGTTGACGGTGTAGGTGTTGCCGTCGATTTGCAGGGTGCCGCTGGCCTGGAAAAACGGCTGGCTGTAGTAATACGACGCCTGGCCCTGTTCGGATTTCTGACTGAAGCCGTGATCGCCTTGCAGCACCAGCGGGCGGCTGGAGGTCAGGCGCAGTTGGTAGCTGAAGTTTTTGTCCTTTGCGCTGAGCTGCATGTCGCCCAACGGATCGCTCGCCTGACTGACGAAACGCCAGTCATCGATCCACGCCTCAAATGGCGCGGCATGCACCCCGGCCTGCCCGACGCCGCCACGGGCATAACGCTCGGCGGCGTGATGGACATTGACCGACGTCACCGCCGCATGGCCAAGCCAGATCGTTTGGTTGGCCCAGCCCGGTTGTTCCGGCGAGGCGTTCAGGGCGCTGCGAAACAAGGTCCACTGCACGCCGAAATCATTGCCCTGGGCATCCTTGAGATTGGCCGTCACATACCACCACTCGATGCGAAAACCGTCATGGGCGCCATGATCCGCCGGAAAGCTGAACACCCGCCCCGGTACTACCGGTGTGAAGGCCTGCGCCTGGGCACCCATTCCGGCGAAGCCCTTCTGTTCCGGTGCCGGGTTGTCACAGCCACTGAGCATCAGCGCCAGAAACACCACGACGAAGCTAATCCTCATGGGCAAACGTCCTCAACAAGTCCGCCGGTTGCGTGCGGTACAGCGAATACATCGGCCACGCCGAGGCCAGCAACGTCGCCAGCAAGGCCAGCCCGGTCAGTTGCAACAACTGCCACGGAAACACCCGCAACGGCAGACGCCAGCCAAAGGCCTGGACGTTGATCACCGCATCCAGACACCACGCCAACCCGATGCCCAACGGCAAGGCCAGCACCAGCGTCAGCACAGCCAGCAGCCAGGTCTGGCCGAGATTGAGCAGCATCAACTGCCGTCGCGTCACCCCCAGGGCCCACAGCGGCGCCAGTTGGCCGAGGCGGCTCTGGCTCTGGGTCAGCAGGCTGATGAACAGCGCCACCCCCGCGACGGCAAGCGTCAGGCTGTTGAGCGCGGCCGTCGCGGCGAAGGTTCGCTCAAAAACCTGCACCGACCAGCCCTTGAGCCGCGCCTGATCGACGATGCGGCTGTCGTCGAGCTGGAAACGTGCCTGCAAGGCGCTCAGCAGTACGGGGATTTTTGGCGGTTCGATACGCAGGTTGAAACGGTTTGGCGTCAGTTGCGGCCAACTGCGCAACAGGTGATTGCTGTTGACCAGCACATGCCCCTTGGGATTGCCGTAGTCGGCGTAGATCCCGACGATGCGCGGCGACCACGGCAGACCCGGCGTGGGAATCGTCAGGTGATCGCCCGGCCGCACCTTGAGCCGGCGGGCGAGTTGTTCGCTGAGCATCACCGCATCGTCCGTAGCCAGCGCCGTCCAAGGATCGTCGCCCCGGGCTTCGAGCAGCGGCCAGTGCTGGCGATAGTGCGGATGATCGATGATGCCGAACACCTCCGTCGGCCAGCCTTGCAACGTCACCGAAACCTGCCAGGTGGGCAGGACCGCCGCGACGCTCGGTTGCTGTTTCAGCCAGCTGTAGAGTTCGCGCGCCTGTGCCGAATTGTTCGGGTTCAGATAGAGCTCGGCAGTGAGGCGTTGTTCGAGCCAGTCGTTGAAGGTCTGGCGGAAACCGGCGGTCATGCTGCCGGCACCGATGTTTGCCGCCATCGCCAACAGCAACGCCATCAGCGCCAGACTCAGCGCCGGCAATTGCTGTCGGCAGTCGGCGAGAAACCACTGCCCCAGCACCGAACGACTGCGCCCGAGCAAGCCGTTCAACAGCGCACTGAGCACCACCGGCAACGCCAGCGCCGCGCCGAGCAGCAACCCCGCCATCAACACAAAACCACTGGCCAGACTGTTGCCCAACAGCAGCGCGATCAACGCAATCGCGGCAAACACCCCGGCCACCCAGCCCTGCCGGCGCAACCAGCGCGCATGCTGTTCATGCCAGGCTTGCGGATCGGCCACCGCCAGCAACGGCAGCCGCGCCGCCCGCAGCAAACTGTTGGCCCCGGCCAGCAACGCGCCGAGCAGGCTCAAGCCGATACCGCTGAACCACCACCACGAACTCAGGCGCAACTGCCCCGCCACTTCCGCGCCGTACAACCCGCGCAGGCTGGCGGCGACATCCGGCAGCAGCACGCTCGCCAGCCAGTAACCGCTGACGACGCCGAACAGGCCGCCGATCAACGCCAGCGCACCGAGTTCGACGATCAGGCAAGTGATCAGCATCCGCGCGCTGACACCGCAGGCGCGCAATGTGCGCAACAGCCCACGGCGCTGTTCCAGCGCGAGGCCGATGGCGGCATGGACGATGAACAGACCAACGACAAACGAGAGAAATCCCAGGGCATCGAGGTTGAGGTGAAAGCTTTCGGTCAGCCGCGCCAGATTGTTTTCTTCACCGCTGCTCTTGAGCTGCAACTGGCCTTTGAACGCCGCCGGCATGTCGGCGTGAAAGTCCTTCGGCAACAGCAGCCGCGACAATTGATCGGGTTGTTCAAGCACACGCTGAGCGACGCCAATGTCTACCAACAGCACACCGGGAGCCATGTCCGTTTGCGCCCTCAACGGTGGCAACGTCTGGCCGGTTTCGGTTTGCGCTGTAGCGCCCTCGACCAGGTTCAACGCCTGCAAGGTCTCGGGAGAAATCCAGGTGCTGCCCGGCGGGCTGAAGAAATCGACGATGCGTTCGATCGGCATCGCCTGCCCCGCCACCGCACTGTCGGCCGGCAGGGACACCGGCTCGATGCCCATCAGTTGCAGGCGCTGGGATTCGTGCCCCTTGAGGATCAACCGGCCTTGCAGCACCGGCGATACCGGCCAGCCCTGACGGCGCAGATCGACAAACCATTGCTGGGAAAACGTCGCGCCATTCGGCATGCTCAGGCTGGCCTGGGGTTCGCCGCCAATCATCTGGCTGGCGCGGGCGTAACTGTCCCGCGCCTGACTGTTGAGCGCCTCGACACCTGTCAACAGGCTGGTGGCCAGCCACAATCCGGTCAGCACGCTGAAAAACTGCACCGGATGCCGCCGCCAGTGACTGAGCAACGCGATCAACGTTTGCCGAAAAACCCTCACGTCAGACGACCGCTGGACAGCACCACCCGCTCCGCCAGTCGCGCCGCCACGCGCTGACTGTGAGTGACCATCAGCAAAGTGGTCGGCGTGTCGTCGAGCAATTCCAGCAACAGACGCAGCACCTCGTCGCTGGTTGCTTCGTCGAGGCTGCCGGTGGGTTCGTCGGCCAGCAACAGCTTGGGCCGAGACGCCAATGCCCGGCCGAGTGCAACACGTTGCTGCTGACCGCCGGAGAGTTGTTCGGGATAACGCTTGAGCAGATCGCCCAGGCCCAGACGCTGCACCAGATGGTTCTGCCAGCGCGGGTCATGCCGCCCGGCGAGCCGCGCCTGAAACGCCAGGTTGTCCTCGACCCGCAGGCTGCCAATCAGGTTGTACTGCTGGAACACCAGACCGATTTCCGTGCGCCGCCAGTTGGCCAGTTGCGCCTCGTTCATGACGTCGAGTCGATGTTCACCGCTATGGATGCTGCCGCTGTCGACTTTATCCAGGCCGGCGATCAGATGCAGCAGCGTGCTTTTGCCGCTGCCCGACTCGCCCATCAGCGCCAGACTGCTGCCGGGTTTGAGCGTCAGGTCGATGCCTTGCAATACGGGCAACGGGCCTTGAGGGGTGAGATAGCTCTTGAAGACGTTTTGAACCTGCAGCATGCCGCCATCCGATCGATCCGTGTGGGGCAAGGATAGCGGATGGCGCAGGGTTACTGTCCGGCGGCAACGCTGGTTGGCGCCTCACCCGGCGTGACGATGCTGTTCAGGTCGATGTGTTTCCACTCGGGCTTGGCCCCCAACCGCGCATTGAAGCGGTAGTTGAAGGTGAAATCATCTGCCGTCGGCACGCTCAGCGGTTTGCCGTAGACCGACTCGATCCCCGCGAGGTCATAGCCCATCAACTGCAACAGGGTCGGGAAGATGTTGTAGTGACTGGAGCGATCCTTGTTGGCCGCCAGTTGGGCCGACCAGTCGAGCGTGTGCAATTGATCGCCCTGAATCACCACCAGCGGCACCAATCCCTCTTCCTCCACCGGGTCGCCGCCGCAATGGGTGTTGAGCCCCGGGTTGCCGCGTTCGTGCAGGTCCTGGCCGTGGTCCGAGGTGTAGATCAGCAGCGCGTTGTTCAGGTTGGCCTGGGCAAACACTCGCGAGAAAAACTCGCCGACATTCCACAGCACCGTGTTCTTGTAGGCATTGCGGTACAGCACCCAGTCATCGGGCTGGCCGTTGAAACCGTCGCGCTTGCCGGTGTCGGCGACTTCCGTGAACTGGCCGCGCGGCAAGGTCGGGCGGTAGGCCATGAACGCATCGGGGTATTTGTCGTGCACCGGGAAATGCGCGCCGACCTTGTTGATCACCACCAGCTCCGGTTTGTCGTCGTTGAGCAATTCGATCAGTTTGCCAGCGGCGGCCATGTCGCGGTCACGGACGCTGGTCTGGTCGAATTGCACGAATTCGTCGATGTCCTTTTTCTCGGTGTCGGTCATCAGGTTCTGCAGGTTACCGCCGGTGCGCTGGGCGTCGATGTAGACGGTGCGCAGGCCGGCCTTTTTGGCGTACTGCCAGATCGACGGCAGCGTGGTGTTGATGCGCATGTAATCGGCGCGGGTGCCGCCGTAGCGCAGGGTGACGTTGGTGTCGGCACTGCAATTGGCGATGGACGCCGCATAGCCGTAGTTGAAAATGTCGACGCCCGCAGGCGCCTGCTTGAGGTTGCTGTGCACGCCGAACGGCGCGTTGATGTCCAGGTAATTGCCGGAAATGCTTTCGTCGATGATCAGCACGATGTCGTGGCCCACCGCAGGCCCGTTGCGCGCCAGGGTCACCGGCTCACGGGGGCCGACGGTGTTGTGCAGCGCCTCATAGCCGAACAGGTTGAGGTAGGCCAGCGGCGTGTACATGATCGGCAATCCACGCGCACCCTCCCCGGCCCGCATGAACAACACCGCACTCAGCAGCAGTACGCCGCACAACGGCGCCGCGATCCGCCAGGCATTTGGCACGGGGATCGAATGCCGTGGCTTGAGGCCGATGCCGACCAACAGCAGCAGGCCATTGAGCGCCCCGTGGACGATCGCGTCCCGGTACTGGTAGGCCGCTTCCTGAATGAAACCACCGGAATACACCAGCGAGACGAAGCTGCTGTACGTCAGGTAATCGGTGGTGACGCGGGTATACACATCAAAAAAAACCGCCGAAATAAACATCGTTAATGCGAACAAGTGCCGAATGAAAGTCTGACGTATATAGGCCGTTAGTAATAATGCGAAAGTCAGCGCCAAAAACATCGCGCCAAAAAGAAGTACTGCCGGGCCGATACCCATGGCGCTTAAACGCTCAAGGTAATATTCGGAATAAAGCAGTAGATAAATAATTAAAAGCAGTTCTTTCAAATATCGAAACATGGCGATTCCGGGGCGCTTGCGACGGGGCATGGTCAATCGCTTGTCGGCCATTTTCTGACACTAGCAGCGGGCCATCAAAGCGCAAGAACTGTCGGACTTTGGCCAAAAGCGTCAAAAAAACATTGACTCAAAACTGACACACCCAAGTCGTTACAGGCCTTGTATTTTGTGGCCTACGACCGTTTATCGTTTTCTTTGAAATGTGAAAAACATGTCAAGGACGGGACAAATCCAGATATAGCAAGTACTTGATGGCCAATCGCCCCCAAAAATGGGGGTGTTATACACATGCAACATGTCATTTTGCTGACATGGTTTGCCAACGCTGCGCTATACCCCTTTTGACAGTTCCAATTCGATCTTCCTCCACCGTCTTACGAGGCACGCCAATATGGACGTGAGCGTATTTGGTACGGGCTATGTTGGCCTGATTCAAGCTGCGGCACTCGCCGATGTCGGACATCGTGTGTTGTGCGTCGATATTGACCCGAACAAGATTAAACAACTGCAACAGGCAGTTCCGCCGATCAGTGAACCGGGTCTATCGGCAACTTTGGAAGAAAACATCAAGGCCGGGCGCCTGCTGTTCACCACCCAGGCCAGCGATGCCGTAGAACACGCCGAGTTGATCTTCATCGCGGTGGGCACCCCGGCCGACGAAGACGGTTCCGCCGACCTGAGTCACGTGCTCAACGTGGCGCGGCAGATCGCAAGTTTCATGGAGGCCGATCGCACGCTGATCATCAAATCCACGGTGCCGGTCGGCACGGCGGACCAGGTGCTGAAGACCGCCAGCGATGAATTGCACCGGCGCGGCAAAAGCGGCCTGAACGTGCGGATCGTGTCCAACCCCGAATTCCTCAAGGAGGGCAGCGCCCTCGCCGACTGCATGCGCCCCGACCGGATCATCGTCGGCACTCAGGACGATGAAGCACGGGCGCAGATGAGCGAGTTGTACGCGCCGTTCTGCCGCAACCACGAAAAACTGATGTTCATGGACAACCGCAGCGCCGAGCTGACCAAGTACGCGGCCAATGCGATGCTCGCCACCCGCATCAGCTTCATGAACGAGCTGGCCAATCTCACCGAGCTGCTGGGCGCCGACATCGAAGCGGTGCGCAAGGGCATCGGTTCCGACCCGCGCATCGGCTATCACTTCATCTACCCCGGCTGCGGCTTCGGTGGCTCGTGCTTTCCCAAGGATCTGCGCGCCCTGCTGCACACCGCCGAGCACAACGGCATGCCGCTGAAACTGCTGCGCAGTGTCACCGACGTCAACGACACGCAGCGGCACATCCTGTTCAGCAAACTCAAGGCGCAATTCCCGCAAGGTCTGGCCGGCAAATCCATTGCCGTCTGGGGTCTGGCGTTCAAGCCAAATACCGATGACATGCGCGAAGCCCCCAGCCGCTATCTGATGGATGCGCTGTGGGCCGAAGGCGCCAGCGTCCAGGCCTACGATCCGGAAGCGATGTCCGAGTGCCGGCGCATTTACGGTTACCGCGATGACCTGCACCTGTGCGCCACCCGCGACGACACCCTGGAAGACGCCGACGCACTGGTGATCTGCACCGAGTGGAAGAATTTCCGCGTGGTGGATTTCGAGCTGCTGGCCGACAAGCTGCGCTCCAAAGTGATCATCGACGGACGCAACCTCTACAACCCGGAACAAGTGGCGGCCGCCGGCCTGCACTACAGCGGCATCGGTCTGCGACACATTTCGCCCGACGGGTTGCGCCCATGAAAATCCTCGTCACCGGTGCGGCCGGGTTCATTGGTGCCCATTGCGCGTTGCGACTGTTGCGCGACGGGCATCAGGTGGTTGGCCTCGACAACTTCAACGGCTACTACGACCCGCAGCTCAAACTGGATCGCGTGCAATGGGTGCGCGACCAGGTCGGTGATTTCCAGATCGCCCGGGTTGACCTGGCCGATGCCGCCGCCGTCGACGCCCTCTTCGTCCGTGAATGCCCGCAAGTGGTGATCCACCTCGCGGCGCAGGCCGGGGTGCGTTACTCGCTGGAAAATCCACGGGCCTACATGGACAGCAATCTCAGTGGCTTCCTGAACATTCTGGAAAGCTGCCGGCATCACCCGGTTGAACACTTGATCTATGCCTCGTCGAGTTCGGTGTACGGCGCCAACCAGCACATTCCGTACTCGGTGCACGACGGCGTCAATCACCCGCTGTCGCTGTACGCCGCTACCAAGAAAGCCAACGAGCTGATGGCTCACAGTTACAGCCACCTGTTCGGGATTCCTTGCACCGGGCTGCGCTTTTTCACGGTGTACGGGCCATGGGGCCGGCCAGACATGTCGCCGATCCAGTTCGCCCGGGCCATCACCGAAGGCACGCCACTGAAGCTGTTCAACTACGGTCGGCACCAGCGTGATTTCACCTACATCGACGACATCGTCGAAAGCATCGCGCGCCTCACCGACCATCCGCCACACAACCATCCGGAATGGGACCGCGAGCACCCCGACGCGGGCAGCAGCATGGCCCCGTGGTGCCTGTTCAACATTGGCGGCCACCACCCGGTGGAACTGAAAACCTACCTGGCGCTGATGGAAAAGCACCTCGGTCAGAAAGCCGTGGTCGAGCTCTTGCCCCTGCAACCGGGCGACGTGCTCAACACCTGTGCCGACACCGATGATCTGGCCCAGGCCACCGGGTTCCAGCCCCGGATCGAGCTGGATGAAGGACTGGGGCGTTTCATCGCCTGGTATCGCAACTACTACCCCACGGCCTATCGCCCACGCGCCGCTCGCGGCTGAACATCAGCGGAGGACTGCATGACTGGACATGAGAAAGGTGTACCGATCCAACAATTGGTTCGAGACAAACGCATGGATCCGGAACAGCGAATGCGCCTCGACGCGGCGATTCACCGCCAGGGCCAGGGCTGGGTGACCGGTCGCGAAGGCGGTCGACCATGGCAACTGTCCCGCACCAATCGGGTGGTGGCGTGCTTCGGCGCGTTGGTCATTCTGGTGATGATCTCTCCGCTGCTGATCGGTCTGGCACTTGCCATCAAGTTCACCAGCAAGGGCCCGGTGATGTTCGTGCAGAAACGCACCGGCTATCGCGGCCGCAAGTTCGGCATGTTCAAGTTCCGCACCATGGTCGCCAACGCCGAAGAGCTGAAAGAATCGCTGCGCCACCTCAACAAGCACGGTGCCGATGCCATCGATTTCAAGATCGACAAGGACCCGCGCATCACCCGGATCGGCGGTTTCCTGCGGCGCACCAGCCTTGACGAACTGCCCAACCTGATCAACGTGGTGACCGGCGACATGCGCCTGGTCGGCCCTCGTCCGACCTCGTTCAACGCCTACCGCTACAAGGACAGTCACCTCGCGCGCCTGGCGATCTACCCCGGCATGACCGGCCTGTGGCAGATCTCCGGACGCAGCAACATCGACTTCGACCAGCGCGTTGAGTTGGACCTCAGCTACATCGCCGAGCAGAGCCTTTTGCTTGATCTGAAGATTCTGTTGAAAACCCCTTTCAAAGTATTCAGCGGCCACGGAGCAAGCTAATGGACGGTTCAACCAACAAAAGCCTGAGCATTGCCAGCCCCAGCGAGTCGAACCTGACCTCGACCGTGCTGGACCTGGATCTGCGGATCCTGTTCCTGACCGCCGCCAACCCCGGTGCCGGCACGACCACCAGCGCGCTGGCCCTGGCCAGTCAACTGGCGCAGATGAGCAGCGGCCTGGTGCTCTACGTCGATGCCAGCCAGTCGGCCGGTAACCTCACCCAGCAACTGAGCCTGAGCAAGGAGCGCGGCCTGCGTGACTTGCTGTTCAACCCGGATAGCCCGCCGCTGTTGCAGGACTGCGTGGTGCAGGTGTCGAGCCTGCCGTTCCACGTGCTGCCCAACGGCCGGCCGATCCGCACCATGGAGCACCTGACCGCCGAGCGTCTGAGCCCGTTGCTCGATCAGTTGGGGAGCCAGTACCGCTTCGTGGTGATCGACGGCGATGCGGTGTATTCGGCCGCCGACACCCTGGTCATCAGCACGCAGGTCGACGGGGTGGTGTTCGTGGTGCGTGCCGAGGACACCCGCTGGGAAGTCGCCCAGGCCGCGGTGCAACGGCTGACCCAGGCCGGGGCGAAAGTGGTGGGCAGCGTGTTCAACCGGCGCAAGTACTACATGCCCAAATGGCTCTACAAAAACCTGTAAGCAAACGCGAGGGATGACGCCATGAACGCCAAGATACTGGTTCTGCTGATGCTGCCGCTTGCAGGTTGCTCCAGCAACTCGGAAACCCAGAGCATGCCGGTGAATATCCTCACCGCCCCGCCGGCCAACGCCCAGGCCACCGACATGCCCAAGGTCGAACAGACCTTGCGCCCGCAGGATGTGCTGGATGTGATCTTCCACATCAGCACCAGCGGTTCGGACGCCTACCGCGTGCAGTCGGGTGACCAGATCGGTCTGAACTTCACCGCCGCCAGCCAGCTCAACGGCAATCAGCTGGTGCTGCCGGATGGCACCATCGAACTGCCGGGCGCCAACACCTCGGTGAAAATCGCCGGGCTGACCAGCGACGAAGCGCGCCAGGAAATCCAGCGCGCCTACCAACGCAAGCAGCTGTTCCAGCCCAATCGCAATCAACTGACCGTGCAGATCATCAGCCCGCTGACCAACGAGCAGAACCTCAAGAGCGCCCTCAACCACCCGGCCACCGGCATGAGCCGCGAGATCACCGTGGGCACCGACGGCTACGCGAGCTTCCCGGAAATCGGCGCCGTGCCGCTGCAAGGCATGACCGTCAATCAACTGGAAACCTTCCTCAACAAACGCTACGCGCAACTGCCGGGACGGATGACCGTGGACGTGCTGCTCAAGTCCACCGCCGGCAACGAGATCTATGTGCTGGGTGAAGTCGGCCAGCCCGGCTCCTACCCGATCCGTCGGCCGGTCTCGGTGCTTGAAGCGCTGACCCTGGCCCGTGGCACCAACGTCAAGGCGCGCCTGGATTCCGTGGTGATCATGCGCCGCAATGGCAATCAGGTGCAGGCCGTGCGTTACGACGTCGAAAAAGCCCTGTCCGGCGATGCCTCGCAGATCGCCTACCTGCAACCGGACGACATGCTCTACGTGCCGAAAACCAAACTGGCCAGCGCCGGCGAACTCGCAAGGCAACTGGCCGATGTAGTGCTGTTCCAGGGCGTGGGTTTCAGCTTCGGCTATCGCGTCGACAACAAAGGCAGCAACAACAACTGACTCTCGGGTGACCTGACATGAATCCAAAGGAAAACTACCTGCATGAGTTCTTCAGGATCTTCTTCGCCAACAAGCAACTGGTGAAGCGTGTCTTCCTGATCTTTGCAGTGATCGCGCTGGTGCTGCCGCTGGTGCTCAAACAGAGCTTCGATATCACCGCCCAGGTGATCGTGCAGTCGAAAAAACTCTCCCAGGGCGACGCCACCACGTCGCTGACCGTGGACAACGCCACGTTCATCCCGCCGTCGCTGGCGGACATGGAAACCGAGAGCAATATCCTGCGCTCGCCGGCGCTGATCCGTCAGACCATCAGCGAACTGCGGGACAAGGGTGAGTACACCCCGTCGCCCGGCGTCTTCGCCCGGCTGATTGGCGAGCCGTTCAAGCGCTACATCACCTCGCCGCTGCGTCAGTACCTGATCAACCCGCTGCGCAACGTGCTGGGCCTTGAAACCGATCCGGTGCGCGACACCGCCCTCGATGCGCTGACGCAACAGGCCATCGACAGCCTGAAGATCGAGACCCTGCCCGGCTCCAACGTGATCTCGATCGTCTACAGCTTCCCCGATCCGCATCAAGGCACGACGTTCGTTTCAGCCCTGCTGCAAAACTATCTGGTGAGCCGTCAGGCGCTGCAATCGATCGACCTGCCGCAGTCGTTCTACGAATCGAAAAAACACCTGTATCAGGTGCGTCTCGATGGTCTGGAAGGCAACCGGCAAGCCTTGCTTGAAAGTGTCGGCGCGTCCGATCCGAAGGAAGAAATCACCTTCCGCCTGAACGCGATCAACACTGAAGAGCAGGCGCTGAACCTGTATCAGGATCGCTTGCTGCAAAGCCAACGCTGGCTGGAGTACCTGAAAACCAGCCTGGCTGCCGCCAGCAACAACAAGCTCAACGACTACACCTTCCCCTACACCTTCACCACCACCGTCGACAACGTGGCGTTCGAGGATCGGGAGATCAAACAGCTGGGCGAGCAACTGACCACCCAGGTCAGTCGCTACATGAACGATCTGGCGGTGTTCCAGCCTGGCAGCGAGCCGATGTTGTTGACCCGGGAGCAGATTGCCCGCACCCGTCAGCAGTTCCTCAAAGTGGTGAGCAACCGCATTCAGGAGCGCACCAACGACCTGGCCGTGGTCCAGCAGGTGATCGATCAGAAAACCGCGCGCATCGCCGAGTTCAAGGCACGGATCCACGAGTTGCAGCAGACCCAGAGCAAGCTGCGGCAGATGGACACCGAAATCGACGCCCTGCACGCCGCGTTCTCGACCTACGCCCAGCGTTTTGCTGAAAGCAGCACCACCCGTTCGCTGAACGACGACCTGTCCAACGCCCGGGTCCTGAGCCCGCCGTTCGAACCGACCGAAGCGGCGTTCCCCAAACCGCTGCTGATCATTCCGTTCGGCCTGTTCACCGGTCTGTTGCTGGCGATTGCCTTGGTCTACGTGCGTGAGTTCTTCGATCACCGCTTCAAACACCCGGCGCAAATCAGCCACGAGTTGGGCCTGCCGGTGCTGCTGGTGATCAACGACCAGAGCACTCAGCCGGGTAATCCGCACAAGAACTGGACCGTGCCAAGCTTCGTGCACTGGGTGCGCAATTGAGCACCCCGTCCTCCCCGAACGCCGCCCTGCCGATCATTCATTTGCTCAGCAGTGGCGGCTTCTATGGGGCCGAGCGGATGTTGCTGGATCATTGCCTGGCGACACCGGGGCAGCATCAGGTGCTGTTTCTCGATGCGCCGCCGGAACTGATCGAGCGCTTTCGCGCGGCGGGCGTCGATGCCCAAGGTTGCGCCGGACTCGGCGCATTGCTCGGGCATCTGCGTCAGCGCCGGGCGGAACGTCCGTTGATCAACACCCACAATTTCAAAGGCCTGCTGTTCGGCTGGGTTGGCGCCACGCTGTTACGGCTGCCGCTGGTGATCACTCAACACGGCTTCACCCCGCGCAGCCGCAAGCAGAAGTTCTACACCTGGCTGAGCCTGCAACTGTGCCGCACCGCGTCGGTGGATCGAGTGGTGTGCGTGGCCGAAAGCATCGCGGTGCTGCACCGCCAGGCCAGCGTCCGTGCGGAAAAGCTGCAAGTGATCCCCAACGGCCTGCCGGCGGCGGTCGCTGAACGGATGCCGGAGGTCGATCATCAGCGCTGGCTCGCCGGGTACGTCGGACGACTGAGCAGCGAAAAAGGTCCGGACCTGTTTCTCGATGCGCTGATCCCGCTGTGTCATCAACATCCGCAACTCGACGCGGTGATGCTCGGTGACGGCCCGGAGCGCGAGGCACTTCAGGCGCGGATCGACGCCGCCGGGCTGCAACAGCGCATTCGTCTGCCGGGTTATCAGACCGACATGCGCCACTGGTGGCAGCAACTCGACGCGCTGGTGATCAGCTCGCGCACCGAGGGCACGCCGATGATTCTGCTGGAGGCCATGCAGACCGGGGTGCCAGTGGTGGCGTTCGCGGTCGGCGGAATTCCCGATGTGCTGGAAGACCGGCACAACGGCCTACTGGCCGCGCCGGCCGACAGCAGCGCCCTCGCCCGCCAGCTCGACACGCTGCTGAGCCAACCCGCGCTGGCGCGCAAACTGCGCGACAACGCCAAACGCACGCAACAGGACCGCTACGACCTCAAGGCCCTGGCCGAGCGCTGGTCGCAGTTGTACATCCGCACGGCACGGGAGGCACGCGCATGATTTTCCCGCTCTCGATCGTCAGTCTGCTGGGTCTGGTCTGCATCGCTTTGCTGGCCAGCCCATGGCCCTATCTGGCGCCGGGCGCGGTGCTCGGTCTGGTGGGGTTCGCGGTGCTTTACCGCAAGCCGACCTGGGGGCTGCTCGGCATCGCTGCACTGGTGCCGTTCGAGGGTTTCTTCAAGGACAGTTCGCTGTCGGGCAGCAAGCTCATCGGCGCGTCGCTGGCGGTGATCCTGATGCTGCAACTGGCGATGCACCAGATTCCTTCGGAACGCCTGCGCAGCAACATCTGGCGTTACCTGATCTGGTTCATGGTCCTGTACTTCCTGAGCCTGCTCAACACCGATGACCTGGGCATGTCGCTGGGGCATTTGCGCGAACTCAGCGTCGGCCTGATTCTGTTCGTCATCACCTTGCTGATCGGTCGTGAACTGAACCTCGACCTGTTCGCCCGGCTGGTGACCCTGAGCGTCAGCGCCACCTGCGCCATGGCGATGTTTTCGACCAAATTCCAGGATCAGGGCCGCGCCGCCGGCCTGCTCGAAGACCCGAACGCCTTCGCCCTGCTGATCGCGTTCGCCGTGCCGCTGGGTCTGTTGCTGGTGATTCGCGGCCCGAACCTGCTGCACCGGCTGTTCTGGGGCGCGTGCTGCCTGCTGTTGCTCGGCGGCATGACCAAGACCGAATCCCGTTCCGGGCTGGTGGTACTGGCGTTGAGTCTGGTGATCGGTTGCTGGCACTACCGCGCGCAACTGTCGCGGATTCGTCCGCGTCACCTCGGCTTCGCGATGCTCGGCCTGGCGATCGTGATTCCACTGGCGATCTACGCAATGCCCGCCGGCTACATCGCGCGCATCCAGTCGTTGAGCGTATTGAGCGCCGGTGCCCGTGGCCACGATGACGAATCCCTCGGTCGCCGTGCCTCGTACATCGTGGTCGGCAGCCAGATGATCCGCGAGAATCCGCTGCTCGGTTCCGGCCCTGGCACCTTCCCGCTGCATTACGCAACCACCGGTTACGCCAAGGCATTCTCCGCCAACCGCAAGATCGGCGACCTGTACCGCCGCGCCCACAACACTTACCTGGAAGTCTTCAGCGAACTGGGAGTTCCCGCCGGCCTGTTGTTCGTCGGCATGCTCAGCCTGGGCCTGTACAACCTGATCCGCGCCCGTCGCGCCTGGATGCAACGACGGGACTGGGAACAAGCGGACCTGATGACCCACCTTGGCGTGAGCTTCCTGTCGCTGACGCTGTTCCTGATGTTTCTCAGTGCACCGAATCAGAAGTACGTGTGGATCATGCTCGCGCTGACCAGTGTCCTGCGCCTGAAAGCCGAGCAAGCACCGTTGACGGAGGCCCGGGCATGAGCCGGATCAGTGTTGTCATCCCGATGTACAACGAGGGCCGCCACATCGGCCGTACCCTGCTAGCCGCGCAAAAAGCCGCGCACGCGGCCAATGTCGAGTGTGAACTGATCGTGGTCGATAACGGTTCCAGCGATGACGGCCCTCAGATCGCTCGCCAGTTCGGTGCGCAAGTGCTGGTCGTGCCAGGCGTGTTGATCGGCGCCTTGCGCAATCGCGGTACCGCCATCGCCACCGGCGAATGGCTGGCGTTCATCGACGCCGACATCGAAATGCCCGAAGACTGGCTGACCGGGCTGTTCGCCCTCGAAGCCGAAAACCACGCCGACGTGTTCGGGCTGGACCTGCACACCCCCGCCGCCGCGCCGTGGTACGCCGTGGCCTGGCAACGCCGTACCCAACGGCCGATCTCCCACGCCGCCCATGCCGTGGACTGGCTGCCCAGTGCCAACCTGCTGATGCGTCGGCGCTGGTTCGACAAGGTCGGCGGGTTCAACGAAACCCTGCGCACCGGCGAAGACAAAGAGTTCACCCTGCGCCAGCGCGAACAGGGCGCGCGGCTGCTGTCGGTCAACGAAAGCGTGGCGCTGCACTGGGGCTACGAAATGAACTGGCGCGAATGGATGGGCAAGGAAATGTGGCGCCAGGGCAGTCACCTGCAACTGCTGCGCACTCACGGGTTCAGCCTGCGATTGCTGCGTTTTCCATTGCTGTCGCTGGCCGCGTGGCTGCTGGATCTGCTGGCGATTTCCGCGCTGCTCAACGGTTTCCCCCATCACGCCGCCGTCATGGTGACACTGACCACGATACCGGCGCTGGTACTCAGCATCCGTCAGAGTCGCCAACAGCATGACCTCGGCCTGACCCTGCAACTGTGGGGGCTGCATTGGGTACGCCTGCACCTGGCGGGTGCGGCGTTCATTCTCAGTCTGTGTCATTGGAATGCCAGGAGGCCTGCCCGTGGCTGAGTTCATTTTCTGGATGTGCCTGCTGCTGCCGGTGTACGCCTATGTCGGCTACCCGTTGCTGCTGACGCTGCTGGCGCCGCTGTTCCCGGCGTGGCGTCACAGCCCGGCACCGCCGCTGAACATCAGCATCGTGATCGCCGCGCACAACGAGGCGCGGCATATCGAACACAAGCTGCGTTCGCTGCTGTCCCAGGATTATCAGCCGGCTACCCTGCAAATCATTCTGGCCAGCGACGGCTCCACCGACGACACCGTGGCGTGCGCGCACAAGGTCGTCGACCCGCGAATCACCGTGCTCGACCTGCCGCGTCAGGGCAAAGCCGCGACGCTCAATGCCGGCGCGGCGCTGGCCACGGGGGACATTCTGGTGTTCACCGACGCCGATAACCAATGGTCGCGGGAAACCCTCGGCTACCTGCTCGCGCCCCTCAGCGATCCGCAGGTCGGCGCCTGCGCCGGGCACATGGTGATCCCGGTCACCGGCGGCGGCTTGAGTGTCGGCGACAGCCTGTACCGACATTACGAAGGCTGGCTGCGCCGGGTCGAGAACCGCACCGGTTGCATGGTCTCCGCCGATGGCGCGTTGCTCGCCCTGCGCCGGGAACTGTTCGAGGACGTGCCGGCGGAGGTCAACGACGACTTCTTCATCAGCACCTGCGCCCCGGTGAAGTTCAAACGCATCGTCTACGTGCCTGAAGCGCAAGTGATCGACCACGGCGTCGATGAAGCGGACAAACAGTTCCGTCGGCGTCAGCGGGTCACCGTCGGCGGCCTGCAAAGCCTGGCCCAGCGCAGCGAACTGCTCAATCCGTTCAAGCACGGGCTGTATTCGATTGCATTGATCAGCCACAAACTGATCCGGCGTCTGGCACCGATTCTTTTGCTGCCGTTGCTGCTGAGCAATTTCTGGCTGTGGGACGACCACGGTTTCTATCGCCTGAGCCTGATCATGCAACTGCTTGGGTACGGCATCGCGATTGCCGGCCTGCTGGATTCGCAACACCGCTTACCCAAACCGTTCCGCCTTGCGGCATTCCTGCTGGTGACACTGGCCGGCATGAGCATCGGCCTGTGGCAGTTCCTGCGCGGCCAGCGTTACGCCCAGTGGAACCCTGACCAAAACCGTTGAGAGGGCTCAAGCCATGGCGATCAAACAACTGATAAAACGCACCAGTGGCTGGCTCTATCTCAACTCGTCCGTGGGGCGAAACCAGTTGCACGGCGCCGGGGTGATCCTGATGTTGCACCGGGTGCTGTCCAACGACCGCGCCGCCGACCTGCCGCATCGCAACGAACTGTGCGTCGGGCCGAAAGCCTTCGAGCATCTGCTGGTGTGGCTGCGCAAGCATTTCGATTGCGTGCCGCTGATGGAAATCCTCCAGCCCAACGCCCTGCGCAGCGAACGCCCGCAAGTGGCGCTGACCTTCGATGACGGCTGGCGCGACAACGCCGCCAACGCCTTCCCGCTGCTGCAGAAACATCAGGTGCCGGCGAGCATTTTCCTCTCCACCGACTTCATCGGCAGCCGCCAGCGCTTCTGGTGGGAAAGCATCGGTGAAACCCTGTGGGGCAGCCACGGTGAAAAACCGCGCATGCACCTGATCGACTGCTTGCAGGCGATTCACCACCCGCTGCCGGTGCTGATGGACGACATCGATGTGGATCGTCGCAGCCTGACGTTGCTGCACTATCTGCAAGGTTTGAAAAACTCTGACCCTTTGATGCTCGAACGCCTGACCGACGAATGCCCGCCAGAGTCGCAACCCCAGGCGCTGGACTGGCATCAGGTGCGGGCGATGGAAGCTTCAGGGCTGGTGCGTTTCGGTCCTCACGGCGCCAGTCACACGATCCTGACCCAACTCGACGACGTGCGCCTGAGCGAAGAAATCAGTCGCAGCCGCGATGCCCTGCACAATGGCTGCAACCGGCCACTGCCGGTGTACTGCTACCCCAACGGCGACAACGACGCACGGGTGCGCGAACAGATTGCCAACCACGATTATCCGTTCGCCCTCGGCACCGGCACCGGGATCTATCGCGGCGCGGGTGATCCGCTGAACCTGCCGCGCTTCGGGGTCAGCCAGCGCACTGCGCGCAACCCGGAACTGCTGTCGTGGCGGATCTTTCGCGGGGCGCGACCATGAGTCGAAGCAATTACCTCAAGCACCTGGCGCTGAGCATGGGCACCAAACTGGCGATGATTGCCCTGCGCCTGCTGAGGAATGTGTTGCTGGCGCGAATCCTCGGCCCCAGTGAGCGCGGGCTGTTCGCGCTGCTCAGTACCCTGCCCGACCTGATCAGCGCGGCCACCAGTGGCGGCTTGAATTCCGCCGTCGGTTATCAGGCCGCCAAGCAGCGGCCGATGGGTTTGTTGCTCGCGCAAGTACTGGTGTTTGGCTGCTTGCTGGCGGGTCTGTTGACCTTGCTGGTGGTGGCGCTGGTGCGCGAGTTCGGCAGTGAACTGGACGTGACCGTGCAACTCGGCCTGCTGGCCTGGCTGTTGCTGCTGGCCGTGCCGTTGACCGTGCTCAAGAGCGGCCTGCTGACGTTGCACAATGCGTCCGGCGGCGTGGTCGCGTTCAATGCCTTGCGTCTGGTGGAATCCCTGGCGCCGCTGTTGCTGTTTCTCGCGCTGTTCTGGATGTGGAAGGAAGCGGCACTGGAAGCCGCACTGATCAGTTGGCTGGCAGGGATCAGCCTGGTGGTGCTGGCCGGTTGGGTCTGGCTCAAGCGCGCACAGCCGTTGCAGCTGCAATGGGATCGCGCCAGCCAGAACGAACTGTTGCGCTACAGCGCCCGCAGCCATCCGGACTTGCTGTTCCAACAAGTGATCCTGCGTTCCGATTATCTGTTCATCGGCGCCCTGCTCGGCAGTACCGCGCTGGGTCATTACGCCATGGCCAGCGCCGCCGCCGAACTGTTGCTGATCGTCCCCGAAGCCGTGACCACGCCGCTGATGAAACGCCTGCTGCAACAGGACGAAGGCATGGACAAAGTCACCCCGCTGGCGCTGCGCCTGACGGCGACGGTGATGCTCGGCGCCTGCCTGACCATGGCGGTGATCGGCGAATGGCTGATCGTCACCTTGTTCGGCGTCGCCTACCAACCGGCGTATCCGGCGCTGCTGGCGTTGCTGCCGGGCCTGTTGGGCCTGTGCTATGCGAGCATTCTGCGGCTCGACCTGCTGGGCAAGAATCGCCCCGGCACGGTGTCGCTACTGATGGGCCTCGGTGCCCTGCTCAACCTGGCCCTGAACCTGGTGATGATCCCGGCCTACGGTATCGTCGGCGCGGCAGCGGCCTCGTCGATTGCCTACCTGGCGGTGACCGTGGCGATGCTGGTGTTGTACTGCCGGTTGAGCGGCGTGCCGTTCTGGCAAACCTTGATCATCCTGCCCGCTGACATCACGCCGATGTGGCTGATGTTGCAGCGTCGGAAGGCGGCATGAAAAGCCTGGCCCTGCTGCTCGGACTCGGTCTGTCGCTGGACGCCTTCGCGGCGTCGATGCGCTGGGGCGACATTCGCGACGGCAGCCTGTACCTGCAAGCGGATCGCCCCGACACCGTGACCGTGCGCTGGGCGCCGGCGTGGCAGGCGGACGCCAACGAAGAGCACCTGTACCTGCTCGACGGCCAGGGCCAATTGCAAGGCGACCGCTTCATCAAGGCCAGCGAAGCCCGTGGCAGCCAGAGCTGGCCGTTGGCGCCGGGCGCGGCGAGTTATCAACTGGAAATCCCCGGCTACAGTTTCCGCAATTACCGGGTCGAGCACGACGAAAACACCGTGGCGCTGTTCGCCCCGGCCAAGGTGCATTTCAGCGCTGAGACCCGCGACGGCGATGAGCTGTATTTCAGGATTGCACCGGGTGAACACTCGGTGCTCGCGGGCAAGTTCCACGGTGGCGTCAGCGCCCTGCAAGCGCAGCGGGTCGGCGACGGCCAACAACTGTCGCTGGCGCTCAAACCGTATCGCGCCTATTGGCAATTCGATCAGCTCGCGCTGCCGGTCAGCGATCGAGAACAAGTCTGGCGCCTGCGTCTGCAAGGCAGCGGCAAAGCGGCGTTCTGGCTCGATGGCACGGCCAATCTGTTCGCGCAAAATCCGCAACAGCTCAAACCGCTGCGCGAAGACGATGGCCAGACCCGACTGACCCTGCACGACAAAGTCCTCGGCCGCACGCCGGACCTGGGCATCGCCCTGCCCTACGTGATGCCGCCGCCCGCCAGTCATGCGGCGCTCGATGCACTGAAACCGACGGCCGCCAGTTACTACAGCTTCGTCGATGTGACGGCGAAAAAACCGCAGTTCGAAGATGCGTTTCGTCAGGTCTATCAGGACCGTTTCGGCATCCGCCAGGACATCACCCTGCTCGCCGGCAGCCAGCGCCAGGCTGATCTGCGCGCCGATGTGCAAAGCAACAACGGCCTCGACGCCTGGCTCGCGAGCACGCGACTGCTTGGCGGCAAAGGCACGCACTACATCGGCTTTGCCGACGAGCCCAATCTCAACTATTCAAGCTACGAGCAATACCGTTCGATCTTCACCAGCATGGCCCGCCAGGTACGCAGCGATCCGGCCAATGCCAGGGCCGGCGTGCGCATCGCGATGCCGGCCAGTTCGCGGCTGGTCAACGGCCCGTTCGCCGACAACGCGGCGAGCAAACGCGGTATCGACTGGGCCCGACGCCTGCTGGGCGAATCCGCTGATCAGGTCGATGCGCTGGCCTGGCACGAATGGATGATCCGCGACCTGCTCGCCACCCGCGTCTACCGCGACAGCGTGCGCCGCGCCGCCGATCTGGTCGGCCTCGATGCCAAGGGTCAGCCACGCAAGGCCTTGCTCCTGGATCAGACCAATCTCTCCAGCGGCTCAAGCCTGAGCCCCTACGATCAGGAAACCCATTACACCTCGCTGTGGTGGGCCTCGGTGGTGATCAACGCCTCCCAGGACGGCTTGCTGACGATGCTCAACTGGTTCCAGGCCGCCGATGAACCGGAATACCCCAAAGGCATGTTGCGCGTCTCGGCGGATGAACAACACTTCGAACTGAAACCGGTGGGCCTGGCCCAGCAGTTCATCCAGCAGCACTGGCTGCACAACGTGTTGTGGCTGGAAAACGATGCATTCGAAGTCGATGTGCTGGCGATGGCCGGCGACGATCAGCGCGGGTTGTTGGGCGTCAACAAGGGCACGCGGTTGCAGCGTGTCGATCTGGCCGGGGCCAAGTGCCCGTTGAACAACGGCGCCCTGCGCTATTTCGGCGCCGACAACCGCAGCCGCGACGCGCCCTTCCGCTGCCAGGACGGTCGTGTGCGTTTCGAGCTGCCGGGGCAAACCCTGTTTTCTCTGAGCTGGAACGCTTGATGAACCGTCCGTTGATGTTCCGCCGCGCAGGCCTGTGCCGCGCGATGACTCGTCATCAGGAGCAACGACCATGAGCATTCTGCAAAAAATCAGCGAGCAAATTAAACAGAAAGGCCTGCGTGCCACGTTGGCCAAGGTGTGGAAGCACTATTTCTTTTCCCATCAGGAACTGTTGTGGATGGAGCGCGACCTGGTCAGCCCGGTGCCGCCCCACAGCCTCAAGCCTTACCCGCCGCTGCGGGTGGTGAAGATCACGCCGGACAACGCCGGTGCCTTCGCCCGTTACTTCGGCGACCGCGTCGGGACCATGGCGGAGCTGGCCAACGAAGGTCACACCGGGCACATGCACCTCGACGATCACGGCGATGCGGTGGCCTTCATCTGGGGCAGCGCCCGGGACTATTTCGACCGCCATTACTACGGCTGCCTGTTCCCGGTGAAACCCGGTGAGTTCTTCGAATTCGGCGGCGAACTGACCCGTTCCTATTGGGGCACCGAACTGTCGGTGGACCTGCAACTGGAACTGTGGAAAGCCATGGCCGCCCAGGGCTGCGACAAAGTGGTGGACGTCTGCGAGTTCCACAACATCCCGGCGCTCAAGCTGCACCTGCGCATGGGCTACACCGAACAGGGCCGGATCATGAACGTCTACACCCTGTTCGCCCGCTGGCGTTTCTACCGCGAAACCCGCTACAGCGGCTCGCGTCTGGATGCGCTGCGCAAACCTTCCCGTCCCTCCGTCACAGCAACGGCGACCTGAGCCTATGGCGCGATTCGAATGGCGCACTTCGTTGTGCGCACCCGACTTCCCGGCAGCAGCCTATGAAGCGCTGCGCCTGCGGGTGACGGATCACACGCCGTTCAACAGCCTCGGCTGGTTGATCGCGGCAGAGCAGACACTCGACGCGAGTGAGCATCTGCACATTCTGCTGGGCTGGGAGGCGGACGAATTGCGCCTGTGCCTGCCGTTGGTGGCGAGTCGTGAACGCTTTGCCGGGATACCGTTTGGCGTGGTGCATCACCTCGGTTATCCGCTGGCGGATCGCCTGGCGCTGCTGTCCGTGCTTGAGGCCGACAGCCTGCGTCAGGCGTTGTTGCTCATTCGCCAACGCATCCCCCACGCGTTGCTGCAGCTCAACGAACTGTCTGAGCCGGCGGGTGAAGAAAGCGCCCTCACCGAATGGATGGCGCGCAGTTCAACTGGCGAGCGGCGCTTGAGCTGTCGGGTGCCGGTGCACCTGATCAGTGACGCCGATCTTCAGGAAGTCTCCGGTGATCCGCGCTACAAACTGCGACGTGCGCGCAAACGGATTGCTGCGTGCGGTGCTGTCGTGCGGCGGATCATTCCCGATGCCGTGACCATGGGCCCGCTGTTGCAAGCCATCAGCGAAGTCGAAGCGGTGAGCTGGAAAGGCGACGAAGGCGTCGGCATCTTCGCCAGCGAACGCAGCCGCCGCTGCATCGAAAGCGCCTTCACCGCCCTCGCCGCACAGGGTTTGGTGCGGGTGGTCACGCTGGAGCTGGACGGGCGCTGCATCAGCTACCGACTCGGTTTGCTCGAACAGGGCCGGCTCTACGATTACAACCTCGCCTTCCTGCCGCAGTACGCCGATCTGGGCAGCGGTCGGGTGTTGCTGGAGGAATGGATTCGCTGGGGCCTGGACGATCACTGGCGCTGGATCGATGCCTCGCGGGTCAGCCTGGAAAACTCCAGTCACCAACTGCACGAACGCATGACCGGGCAACTGGAACACTGGCGCTGGAGCTTCTACTCCTGGCGCCCGAGCGGTCTGTTGCTGGGGCTTGGGCTGCGTGTCTGGCAGCGGCTCAAACCGAAACTGCAGCAGTGGCGAGCACGTCGGCAAACGGCGATCGCCCAACCCGTCGGCAAACCCGCCGCCATCACCACGGAGGGCGAACATGCCTCGCCAAGTCATAGTCAACGCTGACGATTTCGGCCTGACCCCGAACGAAAATGCAGTGATCTTCAGCGCCTTCCAGGCCGGGGTCATCAGTTCCGCCACGGCCATGGCCAACATGCCGGCGTTCGAAGCCGCCTGCGCGATGGCCCGCCATCACTTGCTGGAGGGGCGGATCGGCCTGCATTTCAACCTGACGTATGGCCGGCCGCTGAGCCAGGCGATTCTCGCTCGCCCCACCTTCTGCGACAGCCAGGGTGTGTTCGACCTCAACCTGACGCGGTACAGCCTGTGGCTCGGTCGAGCGGATCGCGAAGCGGTGCAGGAGGAATTGCAGGCGCAGTGGCAACGTTGTGTCGATCATGGCGTGCGCCCGAGCCACATCGATTCCCATCAGCACGTGCACAACATCTGGCCGATCGGCGAGATCGTCGCGCGCTTCGCCGCCCACCAGGGCGTACCGGTGCGACTGGCACGTAACCTGGGGCAAAACCTCAGCCTGCCCAAACGCCTATTCAAAGGCTTGCTCAACCGTCGTTTGCAAGGGCTGGCCGGTGCGACGGCGGACTACGTCTGCACCCCGGTCGACCTGCGCAACGAGCCCGCGCCGACCGACGGTGTGCTGGAAATCGTCGCGCATCCGAATCAGCTCGGGGCTGATTTCGGTGATGCGTATCTGCAACCTGGAGAGTCCCTGAGCCGCGTGTTAGAGCAGCGGCTGGCGGGCGTTCCACGGGTCTCCTATGCCGACCTGAACAAGGATTTTCTGCGCGGTGCCGCGGCACTCGACTGAGTTACACAACTTGCAATACTTTCGAAGATGGCACTTCGAAATGAACTTGCAGGCTTGATCTATACCCACCAGAGCGACATCCAAAAACACCCGGGCTGCGGCCACGGAGGGCATATGAGCGTCATTGAAAAGCTGCGCGAACGCATCAAGCAAAAAGGCCTGGGCCGCACCTTCGGCACCTTATGGAAACGCTACGTGTTCTTCCATTGGGAACTGCTGTGGATGGAGCGCGACCTGATCAGCCCGGTGCCGCCGCACAAGCTGCGCCCTTACGAAGGCCTGCGCAAAGTCGACATCACGCCGCACAACACCGGTGCCTTCGCCAAACACTTCGGTGACCGCGTGCAGACCATGGCCGAACTCGCGGCCGAAGGCCACACCGGGCACATGTACCTCGACGCAGACGACCACGCAGTGGGCTTCATCTGGGGCAGCACCCGCAACTACCACGACCGCCATTACTACGGCTGCGAATTCCCGGTCAAACCCGGCGAGTTCTTCGAGTTCGGCGGCGAAATGACCCGCGCCTACTTCGGCAGCAGCCTGTCGGTGGACGTGCAAGTCACCCTCTGGCAAGCCATGGCCGCCCAGGGTTGCCACAAGGTGGTGGACGTCTGCGAAACCCACAACATCCCGGCGCTGAAGCTGCACATCCGCATGGGCTATCACGAACAGGGCCGCGTCACCCACGTCTACGGCCTGTTTGGAAAATGGCGGTTCTTCCGCGAGACGCAGTACGAAGGTTCACGGCTGGAACCACTGCGAAAACCGGGACGGCCAGTGGTGACGGCGGCTGCGCAGGCTTGACAGCTTTTTCCTGCGATCTGTAGGAGCTACGCCAGCGTAAGCTCCTACAAAACCAGTTCCTGCTTGCCTACAGACACTGACGACACATCCAAGTCTGATAAACGAACTGACTGACTGCTCGACCGTATCCAATTGGATACAGTCGAGCCATGAACTATTTCATACAACAAACAGCAGTTTTCATGGCATGGCACACCTCGATTCGTGATGTGCGAGCCAAGGTTGCTATTGCCCGTCGCATTGATCGTGCGTCAGCAGGTAATCTAGGCGACATCAAACCGGTAGGTGACGGTGTATCGGAAATGCGCGTTGATGTCGGTGCCGGGTATCGGGTCTACTTTACGATGCGTAGTGGTGTTGTCATTGTCCTGCTGGCTGGTGGGGACAAATCATCACAAAGTGCGGACATCAGACGTGCAAAAAAAATGGCAAAGGAGGTTTAACCATGAGCCAGACTTTGACAACTTTTGATATGGCAGCATTGCTGGACAGCGATGAAGCCATCAGCGAATACCTTTCCCAAGTGCTGGCCGACGGTGACAACGAGGAGTTTCTTCGTGCAATCGGCTATGTGGTCAAGGCACGCGGCATGACTCAAATAGCCAAGGACTCGGGAATGGGTCGCGAAAGCTTGTACAAAGCTTTCGCGCCGGGAGCCAAACCCCGCTTTGACACTGTGCTCAGAGTTATTCATGCACTTGGCATCGATCTCTGTGCTCAACCAGGGCATGTGCTGAATCATTCAACTTCCTGAGAGTTACGCTACTCGCCCTTCACAGTCACCAACGTAAAACACATCGGCATCTGCGCCTCGCGGTTCAGGTACTGGTCATACGCCTCTTCCCGGTTCGAATGCGGGTATTCCTTGAAATGCGCGATGTTCAGCCCCGCTTCGAGGGCGGCGGTGAAGATGGCGCCGAGGTTGTGCACGAACCAGTACGACGGCGCGGCCTGTTGTTCGACCTTGCCGACGTAGACAATCGGTTCCTCTTGCACGAACGGTTCTTCGCGGAAATACGAGGTCGCGAGGCGAAACGGATCTTCGGCGTCGGGATCGACCATTTCCAGGAACGGGTGGGTTTCGTAGATCACCAGTTGCCCGCCCGGTTTGAGGGTCGAGGCGACGTGGCGGAAGAATTCGCCGATGTCCGGCATCCAGTTGAGGACGCCGATGGTGATCAGCGCCACGTCGAAGCGACCGCGCAGTGCTTCGGGCAGGTGATGAATATCGGTTTCGACGAATTCGGCCTTGTGCGGCGAGCGGCTGTTGAGCTCCCGGGCCTGTTCGAGAAACGCCGCCGACTGGTCGACCCCGACGACACTTCGCGCACCCAGCGCGAACAGCGAGAGACTCTCGCGGCCGTTATTGCAACCCAGTTGCACGACGTCCTTGCCATCGACGCCGACCTGCTCCAGCAAACCGCGCAGGGTTGAGTCGAGGCAGGAGAAATCAGCCTGGGCGATCTCGGTCAACAAGGCCTGCCACTCGGGCGATTCCTGATGATGACGGGCTGAATCGTTCCACGCCTGACGATTGCTTTCGATGGCGTTCTTGTTGTTTGGCACTTCCATGGCGCACTCCGGACGATGCTCTTGATTGAGCGGCCCGAGTCTAGTTGAGCCTGCCGATCCAGGTTGTTGCGAACTTGTAAGCCAACGGGCGGCTATAGTTAATAGCCTTGGGGAAAACCGCTTCCACAGGTGCCGCCATGCAAACGTTCAACCGGCTGCTGTTATCCGCCTGTCTGCTCGCCGCCACACAGGCGCAAGCCCTCGACAGCAATTTCAATTACTACGGGCCGAACCAGCCCTTCGCCCACCCGGCGCCGCCGTCGCTGAATGCCCAGCCGCCTCGGCCATTCGATGACACCACGCCGCAGGATTTCGTGGTGATCCCCGATCGCCACGACTTCCACGACTCACAACTGCCGACCGTGGCCGATGCGACGGTGCGGGTGTTTATCCGCACGTACGATGCCGAGCGCGGCATCTACGTCAATGACGAGGTGCTGGACCCGACGTGCCTGCTGGAGTGCCTGAGCCCGCCGAATCCACGGAGTAACGCGGTCTACCACTGACGCTTGTCCGGGCGTGCCAGGCCGAGCTTTTCGATGCGGTAACGCAGCATGTCGCGGCTCAGGCCCAGTAGGCGGGCGGACTTGGTGACGTTCCAGTCGGTCTTGTCGAGCATCTTGCGCACCATGTCGCGCTCGACCTCCGGCAGGTTCATCGACTCGGTGTTGCTCGCCGGGCGCGGTTCGAAGTGCGGTACCTCGTGATGCTGGTGCAGCGGCGGCTCGTCGACCAGGCTCATGCACACGTTCAACTGGTGCGCGGCGATGATGTCGTTCGGCGCCAGCAACACGGTCTGTTCGAGCATGTTGCGCAGTTCGCGCACGTTGCCCGGCCAGGTGTAATTGAGCAGCAGCTCTTCGGCCTGCTGGCTGAAATGCAGATTCGGTTTGCCGTAGCGCTTGCCGTGGCTGGCGAGAAAATGCCGGGCCAACAGCAGCGCGTCGTCGCCACGGGCATACAGGCGCGGCACCTTGATCGAGATGATCCGCAGGCGGAAGAACAGGTCACGGCGGAACTTGCCCTGCTGCACCATCTGTTCGAGGTTGCAGTTGGTGGCGCTGATCACCCGCAGGTTGACCTTGCGTTCCTTCACCGAGCCGACCCGGCGAATGGTGCGATCTTCCAGCAGCTTCAGCAGTTTGGCCTGCAGCACCAGATCCATTTCGCCGATTTCGTCGAGAAACAGCGTGCCGCCGTCAGCCGCTTCCACCAGCCCGACGCGACGATCCTTGGCATCGGTGAACGCGCCCTTCTCGTGACCGAACAGCTCCGATTCCACCAGGTTGGCGGGGATCGACGCGCAGTTGAATTCAATGAACGGGCCTTTGCTGCGCGCGCCGTCGAAATGCAGCGCACGCGCCACCAGTTCCTTGCCGGTCCCGGTCTCGCCTTCCACCAGCACCGGCGGCAGATCGCCGTTGGTCATGCGGCGTTCGGCTTCGAGCAACTGGCCGATGGTGTTTTTCAAATGCTGCATCGGCGCCGATTCACCGATCAGCGCCTGCACCCCGGATTTCTGCGCCTCGCGCTCCTGATAGAACGACAGCGTGCGCTCCATCCGCTCGGTGGCCAGAGCCTTGTCCAGCAGCAGTTTGAGCTCCGGCAACGCGACCGGTTTGGTGACGTAATGAAAGGCGCCCTCCTTCATCGCGACCACCGCATCTTCGACATTGCCGTAACCGGTCATCATGATCACTTTCAGATCCGGCGCGCTGATGCGCAGCTTCTGGATCAGGTCGTGACCGCTCATGCCCGGCAGCGAGTTGTCGGTCAGCACGATGTCCGGCATGAAGCTTTCCAGTTGCCCCAGCGCGTCTTCAGCCGAATGGCAAACCGTCACCTCGAAGTCTTTGCGCTCCAGGTAGGTCTGAATATTGTCGGCCAACAGTTCGTCATCCTCGACCAGCAGAATGCTGTGTTCCATATTCCCCTCCCGATGCCACTTTAAAGTTGAGACTGACGCGGGTTCCTTCCTGCTCGCGGCTGGTCAGCACGACCGAGCCCTGAAAACGCTCCATGATTCTTTTGACCAGTGCCAGGCCAACCCCGAGGCCGCCCTGCTTGGTGGTGAAAAACGGTTTGAACACCAGCTGTTGCTGCTGCGCGCTCATGCCTTTGCCGGTGTCGCCCAGGGTCATGCACACCTGGCCGGCATGGGGTGTCTCAATGTCGACACTCAGCACGCCGCCCTTGGGCATCGCTTCCAGGGCGTTGGCAAACAGGCTATTGAGAATCTGCGTCAGCAGCACCCTTTGGCTGACGACCGGCGGGCAGTCCTGCGGGTTGAATCGCACGTCGACCCCGCTACGCCGAATCAGCGCATCAAACGCGCCCAGGGTGTCTTCGACCGCCGCCAGCAGGTCCACCGCTTCACCGTCATCGTTCATCGGCCGCAACGACACCAGCAACTCGCGCACCCAGCGCGACATGCGGTCGACCTGACTGATGATGTCACCGATATTGCGCTGGGCGCTCTGGCTGGCCACTTCCTGGGCCAGTTCGGCGCTGGAACGGATGGTCGCCAACGGGTTGCGCAAGCTGTGAGCCACTGCCGAGGACATCTCGCCCAACGCGACAAAGGTTTCGTTGCTGATCAGTTGCTGTTGCTGGCTCTGCAGCAAGGTCGAGGCACGGCGCACGATCCAGAACAGCCCCAGATAAATCGCCGCGCCACCGAGGATCGTCGCCGCCCAGATCGAAGCAAAACCACGATCGATGCGGTCCACCAGATCCGCCGGTTCCTTGTAGATCTCGACCATGGCGATGACTTTGCTTTTGTCGGCGTTGAACATCGGGATGTAGTTCTCGATGAACAGGTATTTGGGTTCGCGGGACAGCTTCTGCTCGGGTTTCTCGTCGTCGATCTTGTGATAACTGGAAGAGACCGGCACTTTCATTTCGAACGATTCGTCCAGCTCGTCATCGTCCTCGAATTTCACGCCGATCAGCTCCGGGTTGGTCGACCAGATCACCGAGCGATCCAGGGCGTAGACCGTCGCCAGCAGGATGTCCGGCAAGTGTTCGACATGATCGAGAAACTCGGCCCGGGCCGCGCCATGGGCAACCGGATCGACGTCGGGGAAATTTTCGTCCTGACGCGGATCAAGCATTTCGCCCATGGTGCGCAGGGGGGTGATGCCGGCATGACGCATTTCCGCATCGCCGATGGCCTGGACGAATTGCGCCGTCAGCAACGCATCGCGCTCCACGCTCTCGGTGACCACAAAACGCGTGGAGATATAGCCCAGCCCCAGCGCCACCGCCGCGATGATGAAAAAACTGGCCAGCGAGAACCAGCGCAGCAGGTTGAACTGTCCGCCCCAACTCTTGATGGCTGCTGCCGCGACGTTCGGCGCAGGTGTTTTTTGTTCTTCCAGTCGTTGCATGGGGGTGCCCTGGCGTTGTGTATCGAACCGGTTACAGCCACCTCACGACTGAGTGTAGGTGGCAATGACCGTGATACAGGACTCAATGATGCTATTTAGCCGCTAGCGCATGCGACTCACCGTTTCGCTGCTGACGGCCGGACTTATTGGCGTCAACGCCCCGTCAGCCAAGGGCTGCGTGGTGGGGTGCTGACGCTCGGTTTCATCGCGCAGAAAGTCGATGATCGACTGCGCCGACAGCTCGTCCAGGCGCAGATTGGGCATCGGAATCCGCTCGTATTGTTCGAACAGTTGCAGTGCGATCGGGTCCTTTTCCGCCAGTACCCGATCCGGTTCGCGGATCCAGCGGTTGAGCCAGGCCGGGTCACGCTGACGGGTCACGCCGATCAGGTCCGGGCCGATGTTGCGCATGCCGATGCCTTCGCCGTCCTGCGGGCCGAGGCTGTGGCACGAGGCGCAACGGGTGCGGAACAGTTCTTCGCCGTTGCTGGGCGGGCGAATCTCCGGCGCATTGGCGTAGCTTTCCTCGATGCTTGGCTGTTTCCAGTTCTGCAAGGTGTTGGCCAGTTGATCGGCGAGGATCCATGGGTTCTCGAACGGCGACGCCTTCATCCAGCGCCCGGTGCTCTGGTTGCCGACGATCAGGCTCAGGTTGTGATCCTTGGTGCGGCCGTTGTCGACGCCTTCGATGAACAACCCGAGCTTCTTGCGCAGGTCGGTGACATCTTCGAATTCGCCGGTGAGGAATTTCCAGCCAGGGCCGACCTTGAACCGTTGCGAATAAGCCTTGAGCACTTCGGGGGTGTCGCTGAGCGGGTCAATGCTGATCGAGTAGAAAAAGATGTCCTGCCCGACCCGGTCCCCCAGCAGTTTCTGCACCTGGCGCAGGCGTGCGGTTTCCAGTGGGCAGGAGTCGCTGCATGAAGTGAAGATGAAGTTGATCACCACCACTTTGTCTTTGATCAGGTCATCGAAAAAATGCACCTGCTTGCCGTCCTGATCGGTCAGCAGGGTGTTGGGGAAATAGTCGCCACCCCACGGGGTGGCGGATTCGCTGGCGCCTTCGGGCAGCGCTTGATGGGCGATGAGCACCTGACTGCCGAACAGGCAGGTGACCAGCACCAGTATCAAGTGCATGCCGAGGGCGCGGGAGCGCGGCGTTGGCTGGGTCATGTCGGCTCCCTCCCTTTTCATTTCTTCACGGTCACTTGCGGGCCGAAGCCATCGCCAGTACGGAAGGTTGGCAGCGCGGCGGAGTTGACGTAGCGCACGCCATCCCAGCTCGGCAACGGTGTCGGCATCAATTGCAGTTGGCCGGGTTTCTCGAGGTCCCAACGCAGCAGCATCGAGTTGTCCTCATGCTGGGTGTTGTGACAGTGCTCCATGTAGGTCCCGGCAAACTCGCGGAAGTTGATCGCCATTTCCACGCTGTCCAGCCCGTCGGCTTCCGAGCCGATGCGGTAGACGTCCTTGCGCGCCCATTTTTCCCACTCGGGCGGGGCCTTGCCGCCACGGCTGAGGATGATCCCTTCCTCGAAGTGCACGTGCACCGGATGGCTCCAGCCCTTGCCGCCAAGCTTGATGTTCCACACCTCCAGAGTGCCGAACCCGGCGGTGCCGGCATCGGTCGGGCCGCTGGCCAATTTGGTCGAGGCGTTCAACCGGCGTGGGTCCATGTGGAAGCCGAAGCCGCCATCGGTCTTGACTGTCCACGGTGCTTCATCGGTGCCGTCGCTGCGGCCGAAGGTGAAGGTCCGGTGACGGGCGTTGGCCAGCAGCGCCTTGTCGGCGGCGTTGTCGCGGTGGATCTTCAGCGGGATCATCACCATACCTTCAGCCTTGCCCGGTTTGGCCGGTTCGTAGGCTGCCGGGTCCATGGCCAGGTCCTGCCCGGTGAAAGGCTTGACGTTGAGCTGCAAGACCTTGCCCACTGCCGGATCACCCCTGTCCCATTGCGGGCCTTTGCTGGTCTGTTTGATCACCGCCAGGTACTTCTCGGACAGCACGTCGGACAGCGAGATCGTCTCTTTCGGGCCTTTGCCGTCGTCCTGGGCCTGGAGGTTGACGAAGAACAGCTTGTCGCCCGGCTTGATGCCGTTTTTCGAGAAGTTGACGATGATGTCGAACCGCTCGGCGATGCCCTGGGTCGGCAGGATCGCGTTGTGGTTCTGTTTGTCGCCGTCGGCATCCAGATCCATCGAGCCATCGAACGGCACGCTGTGCTCCATGATGTTGCCGTCGTTGGCGATCATGTGGAACGGCACCCGGCTGTAGGAAACACCGGAGTTCTTCGGCCCCTGGAATTCACCGCCGGTGCCTTTGATTTCCCGTACCAGCGCGAGTTTGAAGTAGCGCGAGACCGAACCGTTGAGGATGCGGAACCGATAACTGCGGGCACGCACGTCGAGGGTCGGTTTCCACTGCCAGTTGACCAGCACCTGATCGCCGATGAAGCCATCGGTGTTGAACGGGTTGAACCACAACTGGCCTTCCTGATCCCAGGCCTTGTCGGCGAACACCAGGTTGACGTCGTAGTCGCGGTTACCCCACGGCAAGGCGCTGCCGCTGGGGAAACGCAGGTTGACCCCGTCGTTCACCGATTCATTGCCGCGATCCAGGGCGCTGTAGTAGTTCATCATCGCCGCGTTGCCCTTGTAGACGTTCTGCGCGGTGAAATCGAGCATGTGGTCGTGGAACCAGTGGGTGCTCATGGTTTCGCGCCAGTCGCCACGGATCTTGATGGTGCCGTGGTCGCAGGTCTTCTTCGCAGGTGCAAGGTCGTTGACCCACAGGGTTTCCCCCGGTGCACACGGGAACGCCGCACGCGGGTCTTCAGCCTTGGTGTTGATGCTGTCGTAACCGGCGAGCTGGATCGGCCAGCGATAGTCGTAATACTGGCCGGGGAAGAAAAATGCATTGGCATAGCCGTCGCTTTCCGCCGGTGCGTGGCCGTTGTGCTCGTGGGTGGTGATGGTGTGCAGGCCGAAACCGCGGTTGGCTGACGGATCGATCGGCAAGCCGTTGTAGTGGCGCATCATCACCGGTTGGCCGTAGCGCACCATCAGCAGTTTCGGCGGCAGCGTGCCGTCGAAGGTCCACACCGAATTGTGGTTCTGCACTGGCATCGCCGGGTGGAAACGTGCATCGACGCCTTTGGCCGTGCCATCAGTCGCCGGCACGCCGGCGACGTTGTGGTACAGACCACCGGGGCCGAATTCGCCGACGGCATAACCGTGCATCTGCCGACTGTCACGCAGGCCACCGTTCAGACGCGCGCCGGTCTGCACGGTCTTGTAGGCGACTTGCGGGTAGAACTCGTTCCAGCGCTGGTGAGCCCAGCCTTTTCCCGGTGGCCGGCCTTCGGCGGACGAGCCGATGTGACGGTTGAGGAACAACTCGATCTGCGACTGCCACGGGTTACGGTCGACGACGTTGGAGAACTGGCTCGGGAACGGTGTCAGCCCCGGTTGACGCAAAAACGCGTCCAACGCCGTGCCGGGTGGCGCGCTGCGGGCAACGCTGTTCGGGTCCTGGGCCGGCGCCGGGCCGATGGCAGCGGGCGGAAAGCCCAACGGCGCGGCCGGGGTGGTCGGGTCGAGTTTTTCCGGGCCGAATTCTTCGAACAATACGATTTGCTGAGTGAACGGCTGGGCGCCGTACAACGGGCTCGGCTTGCCATTCGTGGGGTAATTGAAACTGGTCTGCACGGTGGGCGGCAGGATGTTTTCCGAACGCGTGGTGTTGCGCGTGCCTTTCACCCCGTCAGGCAGATCGAAGGAATCTTCGTTGGCCTCGGGCATGGTCAGGATGGCGTTGAGGGCCGCCGGTTCATCGGCCGGCTCGTCGTAGTACGCCGACGGGTCGGAAGCTTCCGGCTGGTTCTCGTCATCGATCGGGCTCGCTCGAACCCCGGTCATGGTGCCAAGGGTCAATGCCAGAAAGACGCTTAACGGCGTCAGCAGGAATAACTTGTTGGGGTAACGCGTTGCTCTGTCCATCACCAGCCGCCTCATCTAAGGAAGGGGTGATGGTGTTTTGCAATTACCTCGCCAAAGTATTAATCCCCGTTGAAACAAGCCGTTACAGACGCTGTTGCATTCCCCACTCCCCGGTGACCGGGGCCTGACACCCGCTCCTGGGGGGAAGTTCACCCCAATTTACTGGATGAGCTGAAACGCCAGACGAACGGTGGTGCCCTCGCCTTCACGACTGTCCAGGGTCACACCACCGCCGAAGCGCTCCATGATCCGTTTGACCAGCACCAGCCCCACACCGAGCCCACCCTGCTTGGTGGTGAAAAACGGCCGGAACGCCATGCTGCGCTGTTCTTCGTTCATGCCTTTGCCGGTGTCACTGAGCATGACGCTGACACCTCGGCTGTCCGTTGGCTCAAGCGTAATGGTCAGCGTGCCGCCCTTGTCCATCGCCTCCAGTGCGTTGGCCAACAGGCTGTTGAGGATTTGCGTGAGTTGCACCGGTTGGCTCAGCACCATCGGCGTTTGTTGCGGATGAAACACCACGTTTACCGCGTTTTTGGCGATCTGCTGCTCGAACGCGACCAGACTCTCGTGCAGCGCCGCCACCAGGTTCACCGGTTCCGGTTCGTCGTTGAGCGGTCGCAGCGACTGCAGCAGTTCGCGCACCCACTTCGACATGCGATCGACCTGGCCAATGATGTCCTTGATGTTCTTCTGCGCCGGCCCCGCGTCGAATTCCAGGGCCAGTTCGGCGCTGGAGCGGATGGTCGCCAAAGGGTTGCGCAAACTGTGCGCCACCGCCGAGGACATCTCGCCCAGCGCAACGAAGGTTTCGTTGGCGATCAGTTGCTTTTGTTGGACCGCCAACAGGATCGCCGCCCGACGCACGATCCAGTACAGCCCCAGATAAATCAGCCCGCCGCCCAGCGCCGTGGCCAGCCAGATCAGGGTCAGACCGCGCTCCATGCGGGCGATCAGGTCTTTGGGCTCCTTGTAGATCTCGACCATCGCCGTGACGTTCTTGCCATCGGCGTCGAACAAAGGAATGTAGTTCTCGATGAAGATGTATTCCGGCGGCACCACGAACTTCTGCTCTTCACGACCCTTGTCGACGTCGTGGTAACTGGCCGAGACCGGAATCTTTTCATTGAACGCCCGGTCGAGGTCTTCATCGGCGTGAATCCGCGTACCGGTCAGCGCCGGGTTGGTCGACCAGATCACCAGACGATCCGGCGCATAAATGTTGGCGAGAATCACGTCCGGCAAGTGGGCAATGTGATCGAGAAACTCGCCTCGGGCATTGGCCCGGGCCGCTGGGTCCACGTCGGGAAAATCGTTGTCCTGGCGCGGGTCGAGCAACTCGCCCATGGTGCGGATATTGGGGATCGAGACGTGACGCACTTCCGCCGACGCGATGGCCTGAATGAACTGCGCGGTCAGCAAGGCATCGCGCTGCACGCTTTCTTCGATCACGAATCGCGTCGACACCGTCCCGAGCGCCACGGCCACCGTGCCGATCACCGCCATGCTGATCAATGAAAACCAGCGCAGCAGATTGAACGGCTGCTTGCGCGAGCCCAGCCGCAGGCTGCTCTCCTCGACCGGTAGCGATTTTGACTGCATGTTCATGGCGGCGACTTCCCGATACGTCCCTATAGGGTTATAGCCCACCGTTGGGTGATTGCCCGGATGCGGGGGGTGAACGGCCCCACGATCATCGATCTGTAAATCCGCTCTGCCGACTGAGCCCCACAATCCCCAATCCTGGGGACTGTCGCCCGATGCCCGCGCTGCAAAAAATCCCCACCCTCACTTGCCAACCCTTACGCCACGGGCCTTTGCCGCCCGTTGCACGGCCGTTGGTATGGAAGTTGTAAAGCCCCTCTGCAACTGACCCACCCCCAAGGGGCAGGCACTTCGATAGAGGGATTAACTCATGCACCCTTTACTGTCCAAAACCGCGACCGTCCTGGTCGTGAGCGCCTTGGCCCAGGGCATTGCCCAGGCCGCTCTGTTCGCCGTCGATCCCGGACCCTATGCCCCGGCGACCGGCGGATTTGCCAGTTGGTATCAGGACACCCACGGTCGTACGCTGGACCTGTGCCTGTCCAAAGCGCTCAGCTCACGCGTGCCAAGCACGCCCGGCGCCCCTTCGTACATGTGCTCGCTGATTCCGACCCCCGGTGTGTTCGACGACGCCCAGCCGATCGTCTTCCCGAGCAACTTTCCCGACGAAGCGTTCTGGTTCACCGCCGACGGCACCGTGGTCGATGCGGCCCGGGGCATCAACCTGTCCTACGGCTCGGCCATCGAAGCGGCGTTCAGCGGCGGTGATCCGGTGGAAGGCGACCAGATCAGCTTCGCCCGCATCCGCATCCGGGTCGATGTACCCACCGCCGGGACCTACGTGATCACTCACCCGTACGGCGTCGAAGTGTTCACCGTCGACACCCCCGGTCGCCGCGCGATCAACATGACCCGCGACATCGGCATCGGCAGTCCGAAAACCTACGACGGCGCGCTCAAGGGTGACGTCGGGCCGTTCCTGCGCAGCGTCAACGGTCCGTATACCGAGACCAATCCGGCGGGCGGTGCCGAACAATTCATCGGCGATCCGAACCTTGAAGAAGCGGTGACCGGAAGTCCTTTCAACACCAACTTCATCCGCATTGAAGGCCCCGGCGGCATCGATCTGCGCACCACGGTGTTTGCCGTCTCCGGCAAGTTGTCGACGGTGGTTCGGCCAACACCGCTGATCACCGAACGCAGCACCTACTCGCGCAAACCCGGCGACAGCGCCCCGGTCGCCCAACAAGACGTATTCGTCAAAGCCCCGCCTGCTCCGGCCACCGTCGCCGTCACCAGCAGCACGCCGGTGCTCAACCTCAAAGAGGCCGACAGCACCGGCAGCTGGTACGCGCAATCGCAGGTCAACCCGACCTTGCCGACCACGCTGCAAGTGACCGCCGACAACCACCTGGCCATCGCGACCAGCTCGCCGACCACCCTGCCCATGACCCTGACCGACCTGGTGGTGATCCAGCGCGCCGAGTACAGCCTGAGCTCCGGACAACTGACGTTGGTGGCCTCGACCAGTGACGAAACCTCGCCGCCAGTGCTCACCGCCACCTCCGGCAGCGGCGCCGCCATCGGTGCGCTGGGCGGTGACGGCGCAGTGAAAACCCTGACCACCGGGATCACCCCGATCCCACCGGCCAAGGTGCGAGTGACGTCGTCCAACGGCGGCAGCGATACCGAAGAAGTGGTCATCGTGCAATGAACGCTCACATGCCCAGATCCGCATCAGGAGGCATCATGAACAAGTGGCCACGCTTCGCGCTCAACGCGCTCGGGCTGACAATCTCGCTGACCGGCAGTGCGTTCGCGCAACTGGCCGCCGTCGATCCCGGCCCCTACACCTTTGCCACCGGGAAATTCCCGATGTGGTACCAGGACAACAACCTGCTGTCGATGGAGCTCTGCCAGTCCCGCGCCGCCAGTTCGCGAGTGCCGGCCGCCACCCCGCCGGCGTACATGTGCACCCTGCTGCCGGAACCGGGGATTTTCGACGACACGCTGCCGATGGTGTTCCCCGACAACTGGCCGCCGGAAGCGTTCTGGTTCCTGGCGGAAACCAATATCCCCAACAATGGCGCCGGTTTTGGTATGGACGCCTATGTCGCCGGGATCGAAGCAGCGTTCGCCTCGGAAAACCCGGTGGACGGTGATCAGCAAAGCTTCGCGCGGATCCGCATCCGGGTGAACGTGCCTGTTGCTGGCACTTACACCATCACCCACCCGTACGGTGTGGAAACGGTCACCGTCACCACGCCAGGCCGGCGGGCAATCAACATCACCAAGGACGTCGGCATCGGCGCTCCGGGCAACTTCAGCGGTGCGCTCAACGGCGCCATCGGACCGTTCCTGCGCAGCATCAACGGCCCGTACACCGAAGTGAATCCGGACACCGGCAGCATCGAAACCTTCGTCGGTGACCCGAACCTCACCGAAGCGGTGACCGGCAGCCCGTTCAACACCAACTTCGTGCGGATCGACGGTCCCTCGGGCGCCGGCTCGATTCAGACCACCCTGTTCACCGTCGCCGGCAAGGTCCTCGACAACCGTCAACAGACCCACGTCGCCCTCGATCGCGCCACCTATCGCCGGACGTCGGCCGGTGTGCGTACCGAAGTGTTCGCCAAGGCTGACAGCAGCTCGACCCTGTGTTTCCGCGAAACCCTGGCGCTGCTGCCCGGTCCACCGAAAACGCCGTGCCAGACCAGTCTGTTGGGTGACAACAACGGTCTGTTCTTCGGCCAGCGTCTGGGCAACGGGACCCTGCCATCGGTGATCGTCGTGACTGCAACCAACCCGGCCGGGACAACGCGCCCGACTTCGGTATCGGCCAAGCTCACCGACGTGGTGAAAATCCAGACCGCCCGCTACAGCTGGGCCAACCACAGCCTGCTGATCGAAGCCACGTCGACTGATGAAGTCGCCGTGCCGGACATGGTTGCCCAAGGTTACGGACGCCTGTCGAAAACCGGCACCCTGCAAAAAATCACCGTCGCCGAACTGACCCAGCCGCCGGCCACCGTCACGGTCAAATCCGCCGCTGGCGGCAGCGACACCGAGCCGGTCGTAGTCGTCGGCAACGCGCCGGACACCGGTGAAAACCAGGCACCGCTGTCCGGCGCCGACACCGGCAGCACCAGCTTCGGCGTGCCGATCACCCTCAACGTGCTGACCAACGACAACGACCCGGACGGCAACGTACCGCTGACCATCACCGCGCTGACCCAACCGGCGGCCGGCCAGGGCACCGTTGCCCTGAACGGCACCACCTCGGTGGTTTACACCCCGCCAGCCGTGGTCAACGCACCGCTGACCACGACCTTCACCTACAAGGCCCAGGACAGCAAAGGCCTGGCCTCGGTGAACCCGGCCACGGTGACCCTCAGCGTCGCGCCGAACCGGCCACCGACCGCCGTCGCCGACAGTGTCGCCACATTGGGTGTGGCGATCCCGATCAACGTCCTGGCCAACGACACCGATCCGGAAGGCAACACGCCGCTGGGCGTCGCCAGCCTGACCCAACCGCCGGCAGGACGCGGCACCGTCAGCACTGACGGCACGGTGATCACCTACACCCCACCGGCCACCGTGACCACCGCTTTCACCACGACCTTCACCTACATCGCCCGGGACAGCTTCGGCGCCCAGTCGACGCCGGCCACGGTCACTGTGCAAGTGTCGCCACGGCCAGCAGCGGAAACCTTCACGATCACCACCTCGACCGTGCAGGCCCGTTCCGGCAACCGCTTCAACTGGGACTTCGCCGGCACCTCGTCGGTGACCACCGGCAACACCATCACCGTGCAGGTCACCACCCCGACCGGGCTGGTCACCCTGGGCACGACGACGGTACCGGTCACCGGACGCTGGCGGCTGACGTTGAACAACACGACGGTGGTGCCATCGGCCAACCCGACCGCCACCATCCGTTCGTCCCAGGGCACCGTACGCACCATCTCGGTGACCACCCTCTGAGCCCACGCCCCACCCACCCCACACCGCCTGGCGCGGAGTGGGTGGGGCCGGTCTCAGCCACGATTTCAGGTTTGCGCAACACGACACACCACAGGACAACGCCATGAACACGCCGACCGCCGCCCTGCTTTGCCTGCTCGCCCTGTGCGGCAGTGCGGGCGTGCGTGCCGACGACCTGATGGAAAACGACGACCTGGCGCCCTCCGCCGACCTCGGCGAACTGCCGCCCCCGGTGGGCCAGCAAGCCCTGATCGACCAGAACGGCCAGGCCAACCTCGCGCTGCTCTCGCAGAACGGTCAGTCGCTGCTTGGAAAGATCGTGCAGTCGGGCAGCAATCAAGAGGCGTACATCCTTCAGCAAGGCAGCGACCTGATGGCGTTGATCACGCAAAACGGTTCCGGCAACGCCGCGTCCATCACACAAAACGGCAGCCACAACCGCGCGCAGATTTCGCAAAACGGCAACAACAACGACGCCAGCATCGAGCAGGCCGGCACGGGGCTGCAAAGCGCCGTGACCCAGTCGGGCAACGGCATGAGCGTTTCGGTCAAGCAATATCGCTAAGCACTGCAATCATCGGAGAGTTCATCATGTTCAAACTGACGCCCCTCACCGCCGCCATCCTGGTCATGATCAGTGCCCAGGCCATGGCCGACGACAGCCTGTCCACTCAGAGCCAGGTCGGTACTGCCAACATCGCCAATGTGAAGCAGACCCAGGCCCCGTTCAGCAGCGCCACCCAGACCCAACTCGGCCAAGGCAACGACGCCGCCGCTGTGCAAGACACCGCCAGCAGCGTCATCACCCAGGACGCGGTCGGCGACTACAACGCCGCCTATGCCGAACAACTTTACGAAGACAATGGCACCATCACCCAACAACAGGTCGGCGCCTTCAACACCACCCACGCCAGCCAGTCGCTGGGCTTCGGCGCCCCCAACACGGCCCTGCAACAGCAGCAAGGTACCGGCAACTTTTCGTTCGTCTACCAGGACTCGCAGAACGGCAGCGAAGGCAAGACCTTCCAGTTCGGCGACAGCAACGAAGCCAACATCGAGCAACTGTACGAAGGCAGCGGCAACAGCTCGGTGATCACCCAATACGGCACCGCCAACTACGGCACCGCCGAACAGGTCACCCACAACGGCGGGCAGATCGGCATCAACCAGGCCGGCGAAAACAACTACGGCTACGCCGATCAGCGCAACGGCACCGGCGGCAACATCACCATCAACCAGTTCGGCAACCTCAACGGCAGCGAAATCTGGCAAGACACGCAACTGGCCAGCCAGGCCACCGTCAACCAATACGGCGACAGCAACGAAACCGTGGTCGACCAGAGCTTCGGCGAAAACAACACCGCCGCCGTCACCCAGGTCGGCAACACCAACGCCATCTACGCCGACCAGTTCGAGTCGGTCAACTCGACGCTGTCGCTCTATCAAGTCGGCAACGGCAACGTGCACTACACCTACCAGAGTGGCGACGGTCACACGCTCAACGCCACCTCCGTGGGCAACGACAACAAGGTCTACGCCAGCAACTGGAAAGGCCCGCAACACGGCGGCCAGTTCGGCAGCAACCAGCGTGCAACGATCAATCAGGCGGGTAACGGCAACATCGCCAGCTTCACCCAGGACGGCGTCGGCCACATCATGACGACCAACCAGACCGGCACAGGCAACAAGACCACGGTCAGCCAGGCGGATTCCTACAACGAGCTGTACTTCGATCAGAACGGCAGCGACAACATCCTCATCGCCGACCAACGCGGGACGACCAACCTGATTCAGGGTTCTTCGAATGGCTCGGGCAACAGTGCCGAGTTTGATCAGTCGGGCACCGGCAACCAGGCCTACACCGCGCAGCTGTATGGCAGCGACAACATGATCACCGTGAAACAGGCTGACACCATGAACGTGGCGTACGTGACCCAGGGCGGCACCGGGAACATTGCGAACGTGGATCAGAGCGGGATGACGCAGACCGCGACGATTCAGCAGTTTGGGTCGGCTAACCAGGCGACGGTTTTGCAGCAGTAAGGGTTGGGTGTTAAGAAACCGCGGTTCTTTGGAGAAGGGGATCGCGGTTTTTTGTGCGCTTAGTTTGTTGTGAAACAGTTGGGGAATTTCGCAAAGAATCGCGGAATTGTCTGACTGCTTTTGAAGGTTGGCCGTCGGACGTGTGACGTTTAGGCTTTGGACCCATTAACGCAGCCAGCGGTAAGCGCATCGTGCCTTACGGTTTGGCTATCAGGCGATTAATCGGAGGCAACTTGTACTTTCACTACTACCCACCTACTTCAGAGTTTGCCAATAACCCAGTAGCGGCACGCTACGACCTCTGGTTCCGCGCCAAGATACAAGCTTCAATTGAAGATCCACGGCCAAGTGTTCCGCATGAAGAGGAGATGGCGGAGATACATGCGCTGCTTGAAACAAAACGTCCAAAACACGAAGTTGATCAATAGCTCCAAGTCTGTCTCTTAAAAAAACCGCGATCCTTTTAAGGGGTCGCGGCTCTTTCTATGTAGCCCGAATCAACTGTGGCAAGGACGCTTAGACTTTCAGTCTCGACGTGATCCAGCGCCTGATTCACTGCCAACTCACCCAATATGACAATCTGCGCGATGCCGGGAGCAGCCTTGCAAGGACCCGGCATCCCGTCGTTTGCCAAAGGGAAGTCACCTTAGGTGATGAAACCATAACAAACAGCAACCCTTTATTCCGAAGAGTTCTAATGCACTGTCATTTATGACAGGTTCCATTGAACATTAAAAAACTTACCGTATGTCCTCATCCTCCAGATTGGAATCGACACCATGGATAGCACTTCAGCACAAAAAAAACTGAACGGCATTGGGGTGGGGAACAAGGTATTCCTTGCAGGGAAGCTTGATTCCCCTACAGGTTTTACTAATCGATACGAAGAGATAGTCTCGGTAGACCAAAACTCCGTATCAATTAAAAGGCCAACAGACAGAAGCGGTGCAAACGAAGTTATTACATACGATAAAATCGATATGATCAGCGCTACGCCCCCGGATCCGAGCAATATCAAGCTATCGTATTAGGCAACCCCGAATTGAGCCCCATCAAAGTCTGAACACTCCCGACTCGGACAAACAAAGGCTCGAAATGAGAAACCATGCCAACAGGGCGTTTTCTTGTATAAATAAAAAATCTGCCCGACTTTAGATCGCGCCCTCCTTCGAAGGCGCGATTTTTCTTCGGAGGCAAAATATTGCCAGCCAATTTATGAATACTGAGCTGATTAGACTTTCAACTCGACGTGATCTAGCGCCTGGTTCACTGCCAGTTGACCCAGCATGACAATCTGCGCGATGCCCAGGGCGGTCTTGCGGTGGGCGGGGTCGAGGGTGGCGGCGAAGTTGTTGAGCATTTCGCTGGCGGAGCCCAGGGACTCGCAGGCGTTGGCGAGCAGGGATTCGGTGTTGTAGGCCGGGTTGGCGAGGTACATCGGGGCGGGTTCGTTGACGCTGCCCATGATGTGAGCGCCGGGGCAAAGGTAATGGTCCAAGGCGCGCTCGGCGGCTTCGTGGAGTTTTTTCGAGTTGATGGAGGTGTATGGGGAGGTTGGGTCGGTTTCGAGACTGGCCTGGTTTTCGGGTGGGTTGGGTGTTGGTTTGAACATGGTCATTTCGTCCTCATTGATGGTTGCAGCCGGCTCAATCGACTTCCAGGAAGAATGGGTGGCAGCAGTACGCGGGCTGGAAATCCGGGGAGAACGCGACCCGGCAGACATAAATGTCTCCCGCGCACAGCCGCCATAACAGCGTGCACACAATGAAGGTGCGCAAGCATACGTTATGAAAAGCGATTTCGCTTTCTCACATATCCGGGTTTCCAGACCCGATCGCTGAATTGGCAGCGACCGAAACAGGCTAGGGCCCGCGCTTCCGACGGACAACCTGAAAACCTTGTGGGAAGGATCGTTAAAACAGACACAACTTTTAAACATTCGAGAATGGGACGCGGAGCGTGGGAACGATCAAAGCAAAAGCAGTCCGCTTTCTGCTTATCGCCTCTCACCACTCAACACAAAGAGCGTTAGCTCGAGTACCGCTTTTGACGTGCCGGCCCCATCGGAAGGCTGAGTGGAGGGATTTATCCGGGGGTGGGAGCGCAGCGACCGTTCGACGAAGTCGAACACATCGAGAGGAGGTGCAGCGAAGCAAACCGGAGGCGATGCCCCCGGATGAATCCCGGAGCGAAGGAACCCCGAGCCTCAGCGAGGGGCCGAACGCCGGGGCCCAGCGTTTTGGTTCCTTTTGGGCGTTTGCAAAAGGGACTCGCCGTAAGGGCGAAACCGCCAGCGGCAACACCCAAAAAAACGGATATTCACCCAAACCACCCAGAGAACCTGGTCGGCCCAAAGGCCGCCACGTTCACTCCGACTCAGGATCCACCTTGTTCTGAGTCAAATACCGATTCAAAGTCTCATCCCCCGCAGGCGAAGAATTATCCCCAGCGACCTGCCACAACCGCCGCTCAATCCCCTGCGCCAGCAAATGCCCCACCGCCGCCTCAATCGCCGACAACACACACAACTGAGCCGGCTCATTGGTCGTATACCCCGCCTCAGCCTCAAGCAACTTCTTGAACTCGATAAACTTGAACACCCCGGCACTGCGTGCCACCGAATAAATCGTCTTGCTGGTCATCACATTCGCCAACACCTGCCCGCTGCGCACATCCACCGCGCGCAAATTCACAGTCACCTGATCCACCCGGTACTCACGGGACAGATCAATCCCCAGATACCGCGCCCCTTCCCCGCCACTGCGCACATTGGTGTCGTAAGCGATGATCCCGCCCTCAAGCATCATGTTCGCCGCCTGCAACGGCGGCAGCTCAGCCTGGATGTTCACCGGCGTATTCGGCTTTTTCTGCGACGCACGAATGATCTTGCGTTCGGTCAGCAGGTTCTGCAGCCCTTCACGCTCAAGCACCACAAACCAGCCACTGGCCTGCAAGGCATCCATCAACATCGACGCCGCGCCCTGGGTGACGCTGGTGGAAAACGAACTGGCCGGGGTCGGTTTGTACTGTCCGGTCTGGTCACGGAAGCCGTACACCACCGCCATCAAGCGACCCTTGGGTCGAGGCATTTTCAGCAAGTCGTAGTAGGTCGAGGCCCTGGGGGTCAGGGTCGGAGTGTCGGTGTCCTGCTCGGCCGACATCGGCTCACGCAGACCACACCCTTGTAATGCCGCCAACATCAGCCCTAGCGCTATTATTTTTTTCATGTCCATCACTCCCCGGAACCGTCATCCCGTCATGGGTTGAGGCCGTTCACCTGAATTTCAGAAACCTCGCCGCTCGCTCGGTCGGTCACTTCAATCGTGAGTGCCCCCGAGTCATCGACGACGTTGACGATAAAAGCGTCGGTGGACAGGCTCCCCGTGTTGCCGGTGGAGATGTTGTCCAGCAGTTGCCCCAGCAACCGTGACTGCAATTGACTGGTGAAACGTTCGAGCGCCGAAGTGCCGGCCACCGTCGTACGTTTCTTGAGGTCCGGATCGTCGTAATCGTTTTGCGCCTGGGCGTTGTTGAGCAGCCAGGTGCCGTTGAGCGGGTTGCCGCCGAACGACGGGTTGACCGGTGTGTAGACCAGCTCGGTGGCCTGGACGGCGGCGGCGCTGGCAAGCCCGATCAACAACCCCGAGATCCAGAATCCGCGGCGCCGTGAGAACGTTGTCGTGTTCATAGTTCGTCCTTCTCAAGGTCGGTGGTGTCCTGCAACAAGGCTTCCAGCTTGCGCCGGACGACCTCCAGTCGAACCGAGTCGGCGGCCTCGTAGGCCTCGTCCTTCAGTTCTACGGTGTTCGGCGGCAGGAAGCGCCGATACACCAGGCGTTGCTGATATTCCACGGTCACAAGGCTCCCCCAGCGCGCGTCGGGGCGCTCGCGCACCACCAGGTTGAAATCCATCGGGCTGGTGTCGCGCAGGCGTTCGCTGAACGAGTAGTAAAAGTCGTGGCCGATGTGCGAGATCGTGTCGTCGACGATGAAGCCCATCATTTCGTCTTCCTCGGCGGCGCTGGCGCAGCACGCCACAGCAGCGAGGATCAACGCGCACCACCACGGACGGCTCATGGCTGCAATGCCTGCGGCAGGGCCGACTGGCCTTTGACCGGGGATCCGTTGCCAGGGCCGGTGCCATCGAGAAAGGCTTTCTCGGCCACGAACTGCCAGTCCGAATAACGCTGCATGCCTTCAAAATCCGACCACTGCGACGGGAAGTCCGCCTGTTTCAACGGCACCTCGGTAGACGGACTGTTGATCCCGGTGATGCGCCCGTCGAAGCCCCGTTGCAGCGCCCATTCGCCGCCGCCGATCGGGTCCGGGTAGAGCTGGCGCAGGTGATGGCGTGGCTCAGGAAAACGTTCGTCCTGCAGCAGGTCGGCCAGGTCTTTCGGGTACTGCGCCAGCCCCGGTGAACTGCGGTAGTAGCTGCGCAGCGCCTGGGCGTACTGGGTGCCGACCCACAGCAGTTGCTTCTCGCGATCACGGCGCGACACGGTCGACCACAACTCGCCGGCACTGGCCAGGCCCATGCCCATGATCACGATCAGGAACAGCACGCCCAGGTAGGTGAACCCACCCTGCTCCGCGCGCTTACCACTCGGAATACTGGCTGCCATCACGCGCCCTCCCGGTAGCACCGCTCTTGATATCCGCCACGCCGCCCGCCACACCTTCCGGCGGTGCAACGAGCACCCACTGGTCATTGCGTTCGGTGATCGGGTCCAGTGGCGCATTGCGCAGGTAACGCTGTTCGACCAGTTGCTCGATGGAATCGGGATAACGCCCGGTGTCGCCGTAGTAGTGATCCAGCGCCTCGCGCATGGCCGACAGGCTCTGGTGCAACGTGGTCTCTTTCGAGGCCTCGAGGCTGTTGAAATAGCGCGGCAAGGCGATGGTCATCAGGGTCGCGATGATCGCCATCACCACCATCAGTTCGAGCAAGGTAAAACCCTTTTCCCGGCGCATGAGAATCACCACTCGCGGTAAGCGATGCCGTTGAGGCCACGGCCCTTGGCGTGGGAGTAGACGTCGAACACGTCTTCGCCATCGCGCGGGTTCTGGGCCGAACTGTCGTAGGCCCGCAAGCCCCAACCGCCGTTGTCGTCACGTTTGGCCGGCACCAGCGGATCGCGGGGTATCCGGCGCAGAAAGTAGAACTTGGCACCCTTGGCACTGCGCACGTCGCGCACGCCTTCGACCAGCACCTTGAGGTTCGGCGGGTAGCCGCTGCTGTTCAGCGACTTCTCGATGTAGCCGGCATCGAAGGCACGCTTGTAGGCGTCGATGCCATCGCGGATCTGATACAGCGCGGTGCGCAGTTCCTGCTCTTTGCCACGCCGTACCAGGGTCTCGGTCAGCGGCGCAGCCATGCCGGCCAGCAGGCCGATCAGGGCCAGCGTCACCACGACTTCGATCAAGGTAAAACCGCGCTGGGAGGCGTTCATGATCAAGGCTTCTCGACGGTGACACGGGTGGTTGCCACGGCGGCATCACCGATGGCCCGAGGCTGCGCGGCAGGCGTTGGCATCACGAAATTCTGCGAGCGATCCGGTGCCTGGATGTGCATGCTGGTTTCGGTGCCGGTCGGGAATTCCATGTCCGATGGGCTCTGGTACGGCAGGTTGCGCACGATCCGTGGGGTGATCGACAGCACCAGTTCCGATTTGCCGATGGTGTCCTTGTTGCTGCCGAACAACCGGCCCAGTCCAGGAATGTCGCCAAGCCCAGGAATCTTGTTGCCGGTGGCGCCATGATCGTTGCGCACCAGCCCGGCAAGGATCTGCGTTTCGCCGTCGTGCAGGCGCAGTGAGGTCTGGGCGTTGCGGGTATCGACCTGCACCGGGATCGTGCCCTGGCGGGTCGGTTCCAGCGGCGTGGCGTTACTCACTTCCAGGGCGATCTTGATCGCCACTTCGTTGTTCAGGTGCACCGTTGGAGTCACTTCAAGCTTCAGACCGACATCCAGATAAGTGACGCTTTCGGTGATCACCGGCCCTTGCGTGGACGGCACCGAGGTGGCGCTGATGATCGGCACGCGCTGACCGATGTGAATACGCGCCTGCTCACGGTTGCTGACGCGGATCACCGGGCTGGCGAGGGTGTTGATGTCGTTGTCCTGTGCGTTGATCTTGGCCTGCGGCGATGGCCCGATCGAGATGCGGTCGGAGTTGATGCCCTTGAGCTGGCCCAGCAGCGTGACGGGCGAACCGTCACTGTTGAGCACGCCGAAGGTACTCGGCCATTGCAGGCCCAGATCGAGAATGCGCTGGGTGGCGACTTCCATCACTTCCACTTCCAGCACCACTTCGGGGTTGGACTGATCCTGGGATTGCAGGAGTTTCTCGGCCATGCGGATCGCGTCTTCGGTGTCGCGCATGGTCAGGGTGTTCAGGCGTTCATCGACGAACACGTCGCGGGTCTTGAGCATGGTCTTGATCATGTTCAGCGCGGTGTTGGCGTCGATGCTGGTCAGGTAGAAGGTGCGCATCACCAGCTCTTGATAGTCCTTGAGTTTCTGCGGCGAGTCCGGGTAGATCAGCAAGGTGTTTTCGTTCACCACTTTCTGGTGCAGCTGGTTCTGTTGCAGCAGCAAGGCCACCGCGTCTTCGATGCGCACGTCACGCACGAAGATCGTGGCTTTCATGTCAGGACGCAGGTCCTTGTCGAAGATGAAATTCAGCCCGGCGACCTGGGACAGCACTTCGAAAATGGTCTTGAGGTTGGCGTCGCGAAATTCCAGGGTCACCGGGCGGTCGAGCCGGGTGCGCAGTTGCGGGTACTGGATCACGTTGCGGCTCTGCACCAGGCGGATGTTGCCTTGCAGCTCCAGCGCACCGTCGTTTTTCGGGTCGAGTTCGAGGATCTGTTTGACCTGGCGGTCGGCGCCATAGATGTCACCCCGGCGCAGGTCGCCACGGGCCAGTTCGAGCTTCTCGTCCATGCTGCGCAGGTAATCGAGTTGGCGCAGGGCATCCTGGGCGCGGCGGTTGTTCGGTTCGATGGTCAGCACGCGGCTGTAGGCCAGGCGTGCATTGGCGAAATCGCGGCGGGCACGGTCGGTGTCGCCGGAAGTCAGCAACGCGGTGATCGCCTTGGCCCGGCCGCTGTTGAGCAGCAGGTGCAGTTCGGTGTCGCGAGGGTTTTCCCGCAAGCCTTCCTGGATCCGGGCCAGGCCCGCCTCGTACTGGCCCTGCTCGATCAGGTCAGCGGCTTCCTTATTGGCAACCTGCGCGGTGCTGCACGCAGCCAGCCCGGCGCACAGGCCAAGGCTCATCAGCAAACGGGATCTGTTCATTGCGTACTCCCCACAGACAAGGTCTGCGACAAATGCAGAGGCAGGTAGACCAGGCTCAATTCCAGATCGGAAATGCCGGTGATCTTCCAGGTGTCGTCGATCACATCCCCGTTGCGCACGACGTAGATTTTTTCGCCGTCCTGCAAAAACACCTGCAGGTCGCTGCGGTCATGCAGGCGGCCGACGAACTGGAACGGCACCGGTGGCAGGCTCGGGGCTTGCACCACCGGGGTCAGGTTCACGGGTTGTTCGGTGACGGTGGCCAGAGTCGGCGCGGCCTTCCAGGACTTGGCGGAAAACAGGTCGCCGGCCGGGCTCAGGTCCTTGATCGGCACTGCGCCAGCCTTGGCGCTGCTGGCCGGCAAGGCGCCACGGGCGGTGGCTTTGACCGGAGTCGAGACGGCGACATCAGTGGCGTCCGCGTCGTCGCTCGGCGAAAAATATTCGGGCACCCAGGCCAGTGCCGCCGCCACACCGAAGAACGCCACCCACCCTGTTACGCGCTTGGTGTTCATCACGACCTCGACAGGTAAAGGGTCATACGGATCCGCCCGGAGAGGTCGGTGTCGGCGATCTTCTTGCGTTGAAACTCGACGTCTTCCACCACCACCGCCGGCAACTGGCCGAGCAAGGCATGCAGGAAGCGGCGCAGTTGCGGGTAGCTGCCACGCACCGGCAACAGGATCTGGTAGCGCGCCAGATGGGTCTTGGGATCGACGCCAAGGGCGTATTCGCCGCGCGCCAGAGTGATGTGCTCCTGCGCGGCCAAGGCGTAGATACGGTCGATGGCGACGGTGGCTTGCGGCTGGGCCGGCAGCTTGTTGCGGAAATCATCGAGCTGACGTTGCGGCACCACCGGTGGCGCGATGCTGCCGTCCTCGACCTTGGCCAGGTATTCGGTGGCCTCCTGGGTTTGCTGGCTGAGCTGTTGCAGCGATTGCCAGCCCGGCAGCAAGCCGCCGAGTGCCCAGATCAACGTCGCCAGCAGCAGCGCCAGCCCGGCCAGGCCCGGAACGCCGAGGCCTTGCAGGTATTCGTGGACGATCAGTCTAGGGATTCGCATCGCCCATCTCCCAGGTTGCCGACAGGTTGAACTGCACCGGTTGCTCCGGCGATTTGACGACGATTTCATGGCTCAGCAGCGACACGTCGGACAGCTCGTCACTGGCCTCCAGCCGTTTGTGGAAATCCAGCATCGCTTGCAGATCCCGCGCCTCGGCGCTGATCCGCACCTGCCCCTTGCGCGCATCCGGGGTCAGGGTCAGCAACGCGATGTCGTCGCGCGGCATGGCTTCGAGCATGGCGAACAGGCGTTCCCAGGGGCGGCGCAGTTGCTGCGAGACCTTGCGCATTTCGGCAAGGTTCTGCGCCTGCTCGCGGGTCTCGGCCGGGCTCAGGCTGGTCTTGGCACCGCTGTCCCCAGTGAGCTGACGCTGGGTGTGCTGCAAGTGACCTTGCTGCTGTTCGGCCTGATCGCCGAGGTGCTGCTGCACGCCGAAGCACACCAGCGCGAGGATCACGCCACCACCGAGCAGGCTCCAGCCCAACGGGCCGGAACGCGGACGGGGCTGGAAGTCGAGGTTCAAGGCGCGCATCTCAGGCCACCGCCCGGGACATGACGTACAAGGCGTCACGCACGGTCATCGAGTCATCTTCGAGGGTGCGCAAGTGCACCCCCGCCACATCCGGTTGCGCATCGAGGCGCGCCGGGGCGTGCAGATAAACGTTGAAGGCGCGTTCGCTGGTGGAGGCTTGCAGTTGCCGTTCGCGACCGATCAAGGCACTCAATGCCGCGTCACTGTCGCTGCCGCCCACCGAGCGCACCGATGCCCAGCGTCCTTCCCTTGCCAGCAACAGCACGCTGCGTTGTGGCTCGGCGACCACAAACAGGAAGTCTCCGGCGTCGAGGCTTTTGTCGAAGCGGTTGAAGGCGCTCATCAGGTACGGCTGCACCGAACGCAGACGCAGGTTGCGACCGCTGACCAGGGTGCGCAGGCGTTCCAGCAGATCCTGCGGCAAGGCGCTGGCGATCCGGTCGTGACCGGCCGGCTCGGCCGACAGCACCAGGCTCCAGGGTTGGGTCGGGGCGCCGAACAGGTCTTCGAAACACAGTTGGGCGAAGCCGCGCAGTTCCTCGGGCGTGCTGATCTGCTCGCTCCACGGTACCAGGCAGAAACGGCTGAAGTGCCCGGAGATCACCACGCTCAGCTCGGAACCTGCGCGAGCGTGTTCGCCGAGCAGACGGTCGAGGGTGTCCAGCGCCACGGTGTAGCTGTGGAAGCCTTCGTCGATGTAGCCGACGCTGCCCAGCCACAGGGTGTCGCTGCCCCGGCGCTGACCGAGGCCGACACCGCTGGCACCGAGCACGGCGACAAATTGATCACGCGATAAAAGTGACACGATTGATCTCCTCCAGCGTGGTCCGACCGTGCTCCACCAGCTCCAGCGCCGATTCGCGCAACAGGCGCAAACCACGGGCGCAGGCCAGGGCTTTGATCTGGGTGATGGGTTGGCGCTCGACGATCATCTGCCGCAGCTCGTCGTCCAGGTGCAGCAGTTCGGCAATCGCCGTGCGCCCGCGATAACCGCTGCCCCGGCAATGGCCGCAGCCCTTGCCGTGGACGAAGTGGTAGTGGCCGACCTTGTGCGGGTCGAGGCCTGAAGCGCGCAGTTCTTCATCGCTCGGGGTGGCCGGTGCGCTGCAACTGCTGCACACCAGACGGATCAGGCGTTGCGCGAGAATCGCGTTGAGCGCCGAGACCAGGCTGTAGGGGTCGATTTCCATCTGGGTGAAGCGGCCGATCACGTCAAACACGTTGTTGGCGTGGATCGTCGTGAACACCAAGTGCCCGGTGAGCGCCGATTGCACAGCGATCTGCGCGGTGTCCGGGTCGCGGATCTCGCCGACCATGATCTTGTCCGGATCGTGGCGCAGGATCGAGCGCAGGCCCCGGGCGAAGGTCAGGCCTTTTTTCTCGTTGACCGGGATTTGCAGCACGCCCGGCAACTGATATTCCACCGGGTCTTCGATGGTGATGATCTTGTCCACGCCGTGGTTGATCTCGGTGATCATCGCGTACAGCGTGGTGGTCTTGCCGCTGCCGGTGGGGCCGGTCACCAGCACCATGCCGTAGGGTTCGGCAGCGAGGCGGCGCAGTTGGCGCAGGGTTTCGTCTTCGAAGCCCAGTGCTTGCAGCTGCACGCCGCAGACCTTGTCGGCCAGGTCCTGTTTGTCGAGCACCCGCAGCACCGCGTCTTCGCCGAAGATGCTCGGCATGATCGAGACACGAAAGTCGATCTGCCGGCCGCTGATGCCGATCTTGAAGCGTCCGTCCTGAGGCACGCGCTTTTCGCCGATGTCCAGTTCGGCCATGACCTTGACCCGGGAAATCACCTGCTCGGCGAACTCGCTGCCCTGGATCTTGCTGATGTTGTTGAGCACGCCGTCGATCCGGTACTTGATCACCAGGCCGTTGCCGGTGGTGCCGAGGTGGATGTCGCTGGCGTGCATTTTCAGCGCGTCGTAGAGGGTCGAGTTGACCAGTTTCACCACCACGCTCGAGTCTTCGCTGATGCTGGTCAGCGACAGGCTTTGCAGGGTGTCGACCTCGCTGCCGGCATCGGCCTGGGCGTTGAGCGATTCGACGGCGTGGAAGCTTTCTTCGTGGCGGGCCAGATAGGCCTTGAGGTCGTCGGCGTGCACCAGATACAGCGGCGCGCCGTGCAGGCATTCGTCGATCCAGGCCAGGCGCGAAGTGTCGAAGGGGTCAGCGAACACACCGATGACTTCATCGTTGTGCCGCAGCAGGATGAATTCACGTTTGAGGCATTGCGCGAGGGTGACCCGGTCGAACACCGGGGTCGCCAGAAACAGGGTGTCGGTGTCGAGCACCGGGTAATGCAGGGTGGCGCCGAGGCTGGCAATGAACGGCATCGGCGCCAGTTCGCAAAGGACGTTGAGTGCGTCGAGCACCCGTTCCCCGGAGGTGCTGGCCCGCGCCCGGGCCTGGGCCAGTTGTTCACTGGAGAAGCGTGTCGGGGCACACGCAGGCTGCAACGCATCGACGACAACGGACAGACGTTCCATGGCTTGCTCTCCAACACCCGGGGCTTGAGGCCCTGACGGCGCGGGAGGCGAGTTCGGCGAGTGCCGGAACGTCTATCGCGCCATTACTCCCCGGTGAGCATTTGATCGTCGTCCGGTGCCATGGCCTCCGACCGGTTTCGTCGGCGGTCCGCCAGCACCCAACTGCCATCGTACAACTGCAACGGGAAGCTCTCGGTCCTGCTCTGGCGTCGTTCGACGAACCCTTCGGACGGGCTCGCACCGGGTTTCGCTTCGCGCTGGATCCCCAGAAGGTCGCAGACAGCTCGGGCAAGTTCCGCCAAAGGAAACGGTTTGAACAGGATGTGACTGACCCCCAGTTGCCGCGCCCGCTCACAGACTTCAGCGGTCGGGTGACCCGTTATCAGCACGAAATGACACGTCCTGTTCTGGCGGACCGCGTCGAGCACCTCGAACCCTTCCATATCGGGCAAGCGGTAATCGAACACCAGCACGTCGGGAGCGAAGGTCTCGGCCTGGCCGATTCCGTCTGCGCCGTCATGTGCAATCCGGACATCCAGCCCTTGCGCCGACAGATAATCCTGAAGGTTCTGTGCAAGCAGCTGTTCGTCTTCGACAACCAGTACTTTGTTAACCAAGGTCTACTCCTTGCAGCGACAGATCCGGCCTTTTCAAATCAACTGCCCGATCCTGCTGGAGTGCGCCTCACAAGAGGTAACGCACACTTCATGCCAGGCCGAGTGCCGGTAAATTGATGTCTTCATGTCCTTGAATTTGATGACAATGCCCGCTCGTCCCGGTACCCCGTTCCCCAGAAACGGGGAAGCACCTGAATGGGCATCGAAGCCATTCCCCACTATTGGGGGGGAACCTTCAATCGTCGTCAATTCGTTCGATCCTGTTCTGCGCCCGCAATTGCGCGAGCACCTGGCGACGAGCCTGGACCTGTTGCTGTCGGGCACGCTGTACCCGGACTGTTGCAAGCCCCTGCATCTGTGGGACATCGGCTGCCTCCAAGTGGTTCTGCAAATAGATCAAATGCCAGCCGAATGGCGAGCGAACGGCATCGCTGGCGAACGTTGCTCCCTCAATCACAGAGGCGCGCATCTGCATCAAGCGTAGACGCGCCGCCGCGTCTGTGGCGGCATCGGCGTCCGGCGCCACCCGAACCAGCAAATGCCGAGCCTGCAAGGTGTTGGCGCGGATCAACGCGGCGAACATCTGCTGCGCCGCCAGTTCACGTCGGGTGTACTCGGTGAACGAAGCTTCGTCGAACCCCGCATCCTGCAAGCGCCGCAGGAAGTTGTCTCTGCCGCCGATGGCGACGCGAATCTGTTCGACCTGTTGCTGCACCGCTTGATCGTCCACCTTCAGGCCACGTTTTTGCGCCTCCTGCCACAGCAGTTCCTTGTCGATCAGCGTGTCCAGCGCGGCCTGGCGCAGCTGTTTATAGGCCTTTGGACTGCGGATGCTCGCGACGGCGCGGCCCCGGTCTTCCAGGTATTCGGCGAAAAACCGTTCCAGACGAAACTCGGAAATCACCTCGCCGTTGACCCGCGCCGCCACCGGTTCCGTATTGGCGAACGCGATCGGCAACCAGCATGCCAGCAGCCACAACACGCTTTTGAGCTTCATGATCCAGGCCTCCGTTCAGGGGCTCGCGAGAATCGGTTTGTAGGGCGCGACCAGATAGAAACGCTGATCGGGCAAGTCCACGGTGACCACATGCGCCCCGCTCAAGCCCGATCGCCGGCCGGGGCCGAAGCTGAGGCGCGGGGTCAGGCCGGTGTCGAAGTCGTGCAGGCCTTCGAGGGCCGCCACCATCTTTTCGCGGCTGGCGTCGCGCCCGGCCTGCTTCATGGCTTCGCTGAACAACAGCATCGAGGCATAGGCGCCGACTTGCAGCACCGCATGCTGCGCGCCGAGGCCCTGATGTTCGCGCAGCAGGGTCAGGGCCATGCGCCCGGCCTGAGTCCAGTCGCTGGGCACAAAGGGATAGGCCAGGAATACGCGCCGGGAAAAGCCCTCGGGCACTTGCAGCAAGTCGCCCGCCACCTGGCCCGACGTCGCGAACAGGTACGGCACCTGCCCGGCATGCTGCAACCCCGTCGCCAGCCGACTGAAACCGCTGCCGCTGCCCAGGTAGAACACTGAGCGTGAGCCCAGCGGCAAGGTATCCGCCGCCGGGTCGTAGGCCTGCATTCGGACATTTTTCCAGCCGTGATCCTGCAAGTATTGCCCCAGCGCCTGGGCGGCCTGCACCTGGGTCGGGTCGTCGGGATAGGCGATCAGCGTCGGCCCTTGCAGCACTTTCAGGCTGGCGGTGGCGTAGTCGGCCAGGGCGATCAACTGCTCGCGCAATCCCGGCAGCGGTTCGAAAATCTGCGCACTGGCCTGCACCGAGCCCATCAAGGACAGCGGCCCGATCAGGGGCAGACCGGCCTGCTCCAGACGCGGCGCCAGTTCGCTATCCAGCGCCGGGGCCAGCGGGGCGATCAGCGCAAAGACCTTTTCCTCATCGATCAACCGTTGCAGAGCCTGTTCGGCGCTGGCGCGGTCCGGGCCGGGATCGACCACGGTCAGGCGCAACTGCCGGCCATGAATGCCCCCGGCCTGATTGATCCGCGCCACGCTGCCGTTGAGCACCGCCGCCACCGTGGCGCCCTCCTCGGCCAGCGGCCCCTGGCTCGGCAGCAAAGTGCCCAGGTGCAAAGTCTGGTCATCGAGCCCCGGATCGCGATCATCGGCCAGGCGTTTGAGATAGGCAGTGAGGTTGCGCTGGTCCTTCGTCGACAGCAGAAAGCGCGGCATGCTCGGGTCGAGCCGGTTGTTGCCGGGGTCACGCCCCTCCTGAATCACCCGCGCCAGACTGCTGTCGGTGTAGGCCGGGTAGTTGCGGCCATTGATCTGTTGCTGACCGTGGAGGCTGGTCAGCCGCGACCAGTTCAGCTCCGGTGGACGCACGCCGCCCTCGGGCCGGCCGAGACCGTCGGCGCCGTGGCAGTTGGCACACGGCAGGCGGGTGGCCGGCAGTAACACGTCCGCCGCACCGACCCGCGCCATGATTGCCTCGCCGCTGGCCGACAGGCCTTCGCGGTACAGGCGCTTGCCGGCGCTTTCTTCAGCGGTCAGTGGCAACGCGGCCGCGCCGAGGCTGGCGCCAGCGAGCAGGATCAGGGCGAGAACGCGGCGCAGGTTCATGGCGCGGACTCAGCGGCCGGCCACGGGCATTGTCAGCAGTTGCAAGCGCTGGGCAATGGCGGCGGCCGGGGCGTCGGGACGGATCTTGCTCCAGCGTTTATTGGCGACATCGCCGACGATCAACTGGGTCGAGTGCTGCTCCGGCGTCGGCACGATCTGGCCGATGCGACCGAGCACCAGATCCATCTGCGCCTTGTCGCCGGTAAGGAAAAGCCAGTGAGGGTCATCGGCACCCTGCTTCAAGGTGTAAGCCTTGAGCACCGCCGGCGTGTCGCGCAGAGGATCACTGGTAAGGGAAATGAAAGTGATGCCGTCGGCCTTGTCGCCCAGCAGCTCGCGGACTTCCTTGAGCTTGCGGGTGATCAATGGGCAGGCGTCGTTGCAGCTGGTGAAGATGACGTTGAGCAGCACCACGCGGTTTTGCAGCGCGTCACTGTAGAAACGCTGGGTGACGCCGTGTTGATCCAGCAACGGCGTGTCGGTGAACCAGGTTTTCGCGTCATGAGTACCTTTGGCCGGCGCGGCGGCCACCGTCGCCGGGGCCTCAAGCGCATGGCCTTCGTGAGCGAACGCCACGTTGCCGAGAATCAGAAAACAGATCGTCAGGGAGATCCAGTCGAGCATTCTCATGGCTGTTGCTCCATGGCAATCGCAGTGTGTTTGGCGTGGGTGCGCAGGCCGCTGAGTTTTTCCACTTCCTTGGCCAGCAACGCCGGGTCGGTGAAACCGTAGTAGCGCATCCAGTGGCGGCTGTTGCCGTCACCGACGAGGATCAGCGGCTGGTGGTTCTTGAAGTCACCGCTGAAACTACCGAGGCCCTTGAGCGTGGCGTTGATCGACTGCGGCGAACCGGTCAGCCAGCTCCAGCCCGGCCCACGCTGGAAAGAGCGGGCGTAATCCAGCAGCCGTTTCGGGTCGTCGTGCTGCGGGTCGATGCTGATCGACACCAGTTGCACTTCGCCGCCGACCCGCGAACCCAGCTGTTTCTGCACCTTGCCCATGATCGACGAGACCACCGGGCAAACCGTGGTGCAGCTGGTGTAGATGAAACTCATGACGACGATTTTGTTGTGCACCAGATCCTGCTCCAGGCGCACGGTCTTGCCGTTCTGGTCGAGCAGCGGCACGTCGACGAATTTGACCTGGGTGTGTTCCTGGGTGCTGGCGGCCGGTGCCTTGTGCCCCGCGTGTTCGTCCGCCGAATGGGCTCGGGCCTGATGGATGCCGGCGGCCAACAGGCACAAGGTCAGCAGGCCGGATGATGCGAATCGGTTCATGGCGTTGTCCTCGTCACTGAGTCTGACCGGGCAGCACCCGGACACTGGCAAATGTCTTGTCGTCGAAACCCGCGCCCAGCGATGCCGCGCGCACATGCAGGTACCAGGCGCCGCTGCGGTCGAGGGTCACCGGGGCTTCGTACACACCGTCGGCGACTTCCAGCGCCGCGACTTCACGGGGTCGCGATGTCGGCGCGAGGAAGTAGCGCAACTGCACGTCTTTCACGCCGCTGCGCTGCACCTTTTGCTTGCCCTCGACGATGCGGAACCGCACCACGTACGGGTCGTTGAGCGCCACGGCGGTCTTGCCCGGCAGGAACTCGACTTTCGGCGGGCCGACGTGTTTTTCAGCCGCGCCGTCGGACTCCACCTGCGCGCTGAAGCAATGAATGATGTTCGGTTGATTGAGCAGGAACGCCACGTCGAAACGCCCCGCCGCCGGCAGTTTCACCCGGGCGCTGTACAGCCCCGGCGACACCTCGCGCAGGCTGCGGTCGACAACCATCGCCGCACGCGCAACCTGCCCGCGATTGGGGTAACCGGACATCGGCGCGTTCATGCCTTCGGCGTAGAAATAGGTGGTGTTGTCCACCGGGTTGACCACGAACACCGCGTTATCGTCCCGCGACACGGCGAGGCTCGCCGCCAGCGGCAAATTCCCGGCCAGCCGTGGCGGCTGCGGCCCGGCCTCGAAACCCTGGCTGATCGGCTGGCGCCCTTCGCCGAGTGAGGCGAGGTTGATCATGGTGACTTTCGGCGACGCCAGCCCGCGCACGTAGGCATAGGCTTTGGTGAACACCACTTGATAGGGTTCGGCCGAGACTTCCAGATCATGGATCGCTGAATCATTGGCCGCATCGATGACGGTGGCGCGATTCTCCACCGTGTTCAACACCACACCGAAGCGACCATCGGCGCTGAACCCCATCGGGCCAAGGCCCTGTTGCAGCTTGATCACCCGCCGCACGGCGCGGCTGTTGCTGTCGATCACCGTGACGGTGCCGTCCTTGCCATCGGCCACATATACCGCCCCGGACAGCGGCGAATACGCCACCGACAACGGGCTGGAGCCGGTTTTGATCTGTTGCAGGAGGCTCAGGCTGGCGATGTCGATGACGCTCAACGTGCCGTCGTCACGGTTGCTGACGAAGGCGAAGCGGCTGTCCTTGCTGAAGGTGATTTCGTGGTGCCCACGACCGGTCGCCAAGTGTTTGAGCGGTTTCAGGCTGTGGGCGTCGATCACCGTGACCCCTGACTCTTCGGCCTTCGCCGCATTGTTGCCGACCCACAGCAGACGTTCGTCCGGTTGCAGCGCGACCCGCACCGGTTGGCTGCCGGCGGCCACCGAGTCGAGCACCTTGAATTGCTCGCTGTCGATCACCGCCACCTCCCCTGCTGTCGGCATCGACACGAACACCCGTTTGTTGTCCCTGGGCGTGACCCAATCCATCGGCGGCTGCTTGAGTTCGATCCGCGCCAACGTACTGGTGATGCCGCCGACCGACACCGACGGATCAATCACCGAAACGCTGGCATCGCGGTTCATCACCAGCAGGAAGTAGCTGTTGAGATCGAGTAGCGGCCGCGCGCCGATGTTGGATTTGAGGAACGTCCCGACCCGGGATTTGCAGCTCTTGTCGCGGCCCTGGGCCTGGTCGGCGGCAACGGTTTCGGGATCGATCCACGCTCCCGGCGCCACGCCGGACAGCGGCTGGCCGGAGGCGCCATCGGTGACGCGAAACTGCACGTCGGCGAACTCGCCTTCACGCAATTTGCCGTCGCGAGCCAGCGGTTGCAGGTTGAATGCAATCGACACGCCGTCGCGGGTCAGCACCTGCCCGGGTCCGGTTTGCGCCAGGGCAATCTCGCTCAGTGTGAGCAACGCCCCGGCCATCGCCAGAAGACAGACGCCGATGATGTTGATGATCCTGTTCATGTCGCTCTCCCCTGCCAATACATTCCCGACTGCATTCCCGCTATTGGCCCTGAGGGACCGGTTCCGGCTCATTGGTCACCCGCAACAACCCCCACAACCCCGCCGTGTTGCCGAACGAGGCGTTGTCGCGGAACAGGTAGTCCCCCGCTATCGCATTGGCACCGCCGGCGCTCGGCAACATGAAGCTGAAGTGCGCCGCCGGCAGCACGCTCTCGCGGGCGCCGATGTACATCGACATCGGGTTGTAGCCGAACTTCACCGAACCCACGCCGGGGGTGTTCATCGGGTAGCCGCCGACATCGCTCTTCTCCGACTGGAACGGGTTGACCGACCACAGATGCCCATCGAGCTGGAAGGTCGAGCCACGGCTGCCACCGGTCGGCATCAGGATGTGGGTGCGGAACGGCTGCCCTGGCCTGGCGTAGAACACCGGGGTCTGCGGATCACCGCCGACCAGCGCGTTGCTGTAGGCCATGTGTGCGTTGGGCACGTCGCCGTAACCGTGGCCGTCGGCACGGCCGAACGGTGCATCCGGCGCCAGGCCGAAGCGGTACCACATCGGTTCGGCCTTGTAGTTGATGGCCATGCCGGCGTTGTCCTTCGGATCGTTCGGCACGCCCATACCTTCGGAAGCAATGCCCTCCACCGGTCGGCCATTGGCCCAGCGCAGGTTCAGGGCGCGCTGCCAGACCATCGCAAAATCGCGATAAGCCGTTTGCCCCGCCGCCGTCACCGTGGCGCTGACCTTGCGTACATCGTCGACCCAGGTGGCGCCCGCCGGCAGGATGCTCATCGCCCCGCCCAGGCCTTTTTGCGGTTGTTTGATCACGTCCGCCGGGGTGAAGTTGAGGCCGCCGAACTCCACGGCTGTGGCGTTGATGTTGTCGACGCTGCGCCCCAGTTGGGTGATCGGTTTGCCTTCGCGCTCCAGGTGCCCGGCGTAGTACTGATAGGTACGGGTCGGGTACGCACCGGTGCTACCGACACGCGGTGGCACGGTCTGGATCGGGTTGGCGCCGACGTTCACACCGTCGGATTTGGTGATGTCGTAGGCCAGTAGTTGCGCGTGCAGTCCGACGTGGCTGGACGGCCGCAACAGGTTGTTGTTGAAGGTGGTCGAACCGTCGCCACCGTTGCGATCACGCTTGACCAAGCCTTGCAGGATTGCGGTCTGCGCCAGGTCCGGCATGACGCTTGGCAGGCGGTTTTCCAGGGTGATGTTGATGCAGTCCCCGGCAGCGGCGCGCAGCACCAGCGGCTCCACCGGGATCCCGGGTTTGAGCTTGCCGGTGGCCGGATCGAGATCCGCCTTGCGCACGTACAGAATGGCGGTCGGGTCATGGATCGGCCCGCTCTGACCGCCGATGGTGATGGTTTCGCCATCCTCTGGATCGGTCACCGTCACCTGCGGAATGCTCACCGGCCGCGAGTTGAACACCAGCGTGCCGCCCGCCGGATTCAACGGCCCGCCAACATGCTGGCCGAGCCCGGCCGAGTCGCCGATGGTCAGCCCCAGCGGGTTGCGCAGGATGTCGTTGGCCAGCGCCGCGACCACTTCATAGTTGCGCTGCACGGTGGGCCGGGTGCCGATGCCGTTGGGGTTGGCGCTGATCCGTGGGCAACTGCCTTCGAACGCCACGGTGTTGCGCATGCCGGTGGGTTTCGGGTTGTTCGGCAGCGCGAACAGGTCGTTGCGTTGCGCGGTGTAGTTGCGCATCACACCCCAGATGCCGTTCCAGTAGCCTTCGATCGAGGCGTCCATCGAGTACAGATAATCCCCGGTGGTCGCCGCCGAACTCGACAGCATTGACACCGGCGCGATGAAGCCCATCTGCTCGGAGATCCCGACCATCTGCGAAGCGCGCCACCCGGAGTTCGAACTGTTGCCGAACCCGGAACCGCTTTGCAGCCATTTCACGCCGTGCAGGGTGACGTTGTGCTCTTCCTCGTGGCCGCCGGCATGCACCCGCAGCCGCACGTTGTCCCCGGTGTAAGTGCGCAGCATCGGTGTGAACGGATCACCCGGTTCGGCGCCGCCCTTGTTGATGTGCGGCGGGAACAGCGTGGTGCCGCCGGTAGGCCCGGTGGCCGAATTGATCTGGTTCGGCGCCAGGTTCAGCGCCGGGATCGCCCGGTCGGTGCGGCTCTGCATGGCGTACGCCAGGTCACCGCCGAGGCCCTCGGCCTGCATGCCGCGCTTGCCGTCCGGGCCGACCTTGTTCGGGTCGAACACCCGCAGGCCCAGCGGTTCGTTACGGTAGTTGACGACGAACATGCCGGGGTCATCCACGGAAATCGCCTGCGGGCACGGCCGGCTCGGGCAGCCCGGTTTGATCCCGCCGCGCGCCTCGACCACCGCTTCGAGCAGGTTGCCGGCGTTGTTGCGCACCGGCGGGTTGATCGCAAAGCGGAAGCTGTCGGCCGTTGCCGGGAACGCCTGCGCATTCGGGATGCCGTTCGGCCCCGCGCCCACATACACCCCGGCTTCATAGGCGTGCTGGAAGTCGCTGTACTCCAGGAAGAACTCGCGGAAGCTGTCGTTCAAACCGTCGCCGTCGAGGTCGCCGGTGTTGATCACCGCTTGCCACGACGTCGGCCCGCCGTCCTGCCGGGCGCCGCTGTACAAAGGCTCGCCGGTTTCGGCGTGGAACCAGGTGGAACCGGCCGGTTCAGCCAATACGGTGGCGTAGAGGCCGATTTGTTGGTGCGTCGATGGGCCGAGGTGGTCGTGGGTGAAGATCGTGCCCAGGCCGCGATCCACGCCTTTGCTGTTGATCACCGGGTCGACGAACCAGCGCTGCATCGCCGTGCGCGCGCCCATCCAGTCGCTGCGTCCGTACTGACCGAAGAATGGGTGCGCCTTGGCTTTCGGGCAGGCCGGGGTGCCATCACGCGGGTCGGTGCCGGCGCACTGGTTGAACTCGCGGATCGCGTGCACACGTTCCTGTACGGCGCCGGGGGAAAGCACGCCGTCCTCGTAGTTCCAGCCGTTGGAGGAACCGTCCGCCGCCGTCAGGTCCCACTTCGGCAGGTGAATGTGCTGGCCGATCACGTCGGTCGGGGTGCGCACCTGATAATCGTCCATCTCGTAGACGGCCGGCACCAGGTTGGTTTGCTGGTATTGCACGCAGTCGAAGGTGTTCATGCGCATCACCAGCGGCTCTGGCGGACGCTGCTTGGTGATCACCGGCCAGGCGTCTTCCCACAGCGCCAGGATGCGCGCCTGCGGGAAGTGATAACCGACCTTGTTGTACACCGCGTCGAACTGGATGTTGGCGGCTTTGTAGACTCGTGGCCGGTCGGCGGTGAAGGTCGAGGCGCCGACGAAGGACATGCCATCGAGACGCTCGCCGCTGTTGAATTCGCCTGTACCGGCGCTGCTGGTCAAACGTTTCTGACGGTCATCCATGCACGGTTCGTAGTACGGCGCGCCAGCAATCGGCAAGGCACCATTGGTGCGGAAGGCCTTGGCCACCACTTGATTGCCGGGCAGCAAGGCGAAGCTTGGGTGATCCTTTTTCGCGTGGAAAGCCATCGCCGCCTGTTCGACTTCGGTGCCCTCTTCGGGCAGATAAATCGGTTTGGCGCGGGTGACTTCCTTGGAGAAATCCAGCGACGTGGTCACGGTGAGCGCTTCGCCACCAGCAGACTTTCCGTCCAGTGCATGACGCGGCAAACCACCGTCCCAGCCGCCGGATTGCGTCGGGTCGAGGTTGGCCCACAGCGCCTTGCCGCTGGCTTTGAGCGATTGCGCGGTGGCGGCGTCGAGCATGTCCAGCGGTGGAGTCGGCGGACGTTGCCCGACCGAACTTTCCATGCCGCCGATCCAGAACGGATAGCCGGGATTTTTCAGGCTGCCGTCGGCGTTGCGGTTGGCTTCGCTGCGATCCACCAGGGCCAGAGAACCAACAGCCTGAGCGCCAGCGTTGCCGCCGTGGTGATCATCGTCGCCCTCTTCTCCCTCATCGCCGTCATCGCCGTCATCGTTGCCGGCGACCAGGGTTTCGCCGATTTTCGGCACCACTACGACTTTGCCCGGCATCGGCGCCATGGCTTTGCCCGGCAGCGGCACGATGGCGGGGATTGGCGTGCCGGCAATGATTTCGCCGTCCGGCAAGGCGCGGGCACCGGCGGCGGGTTTACCACTGCGCAGCGCATAGGGTTCGCTGTGGAAACCATCGGCACCCTGCTGGGAAACCTCCAGTCGGGTGCCCTCTTCAAACACATCGTGCACCCGCCACATGGCCCACATGCCCTGGGCAAAGTGCGGATAGAAGTGGCAATGGTAAATCGCATCGCCCGCCACCCGGTTGCGATTGCCCGAGCCGCCATTGGCGATTTCATAGGTATAGCCGGCGCCCGGGCCGATGCCCTGAGCGTCGACGTAATCGGAGTTATCATCATTGGGGTTGAACAGCCATTGGTGGCCGTGCAAGTGGAAGATGTGGTGTTCGTAACCGTTGTGAGTGTTGCGGAATTTGACGAAGTCACCGATGTAGCTGTGGGCAACGTTCGACGGCTCTGACGGATACAGCGCCATCGTCGCTTTGACGCCGACCTGATCGGCACGTGGCGTCTGGCCGGGGGCGATGTTCTCAAGCCCGGAGTTGGCCGGCACGTCCACCAGCATCGCCACGTCGCCGACGGTGTGCGAGCTGAGGAAGAATTCTTCGTAGGCGCAGGACAGGCAATCGTGCATCGGCCCCACACCCAATCGGTTGGCGATCACTTCGGCGCCCATTCCGCCGGCACCGTAGTTGATCATGAACGAGTCGCGGGTCGGCTCCAGCACATGGCCCATCACCGGGTCAGCGAAGTACGCCGGGAACGCCTGGGTGACGGCGGTTTCGTCCTGGAACTGCGCGGCGAAATCGCGGAACGGCTCCAGCCGGTTGGGCAGCGCCGGGTTGCGCTTGCCCACCGATTCCAGCGGATAGGTGATCGGCGGAAAGCTGCCGTCGGGGTTGCTGCCCATGACGATGGCGTCGCTTTCGCTGGAGATGATTTCGCTGCCGTCGACCATGCTGATGATTGGCATGCCGGCCTTGCCTTCGCGCAGCCACGGCTCGCGCTGCGGGTAACGAGCCTGGTAATCGACGATGGGATGTCCGGCGGGGGTGCGGCCAGTGCTGGCCAGGCGCATGTCTTCTTCAGTGAGGGTGTTGCGGTAAGTGCGGCCGCCCTTGGGCACGACCACCACTTGGGCAAACAGACCATTGGCATTGTTGCCGGCCGCGCCCTCCCCGCCGAACGTCGCGCCACGGCTGCTGACATCGAACGCCCCTTCGCGCTCGGCGTACAACAGATAGGAACGGCTGGCACCGGGGGCGACCAGACTGTTGGCGTTGCGCCCGGTGAACGAGGCGATGTCATCGATGCTGTTCACCGCTTGCAGGCCGTTGACCTGGAAACCGACATGCCGGTCGGCGACTTGCTCGTCGGCCTTGAAGGCTTCGCCGACGTTGGCGTTTTCCTCTTCACCCTCAGGCTCGGAGTGATGGTTCGGGTTGGCCTGATACGCCAGAAGATTTTGCAGGTTGATCGTCAGGCAGTCCCCCGCCGCCACGCGCAGCACCAGCGGCCGTGGACGCTTGTCCGGGCGCAGCGAGACTTTGCCCGGCACCGCCGAACCGCCCTGTGCCAGTGACCGGTCATGGTCATCGACCACGTCGCGGCGCAAGGCGAACATCATGCCGTTGACGTTCTGCGCACCGAGGCGGTTGAACATCAGCGGCTGATCGAAGGCCACGACGTTGGCCACCAGATTGCGTTCGCAGCGCACGGCGGCACTGGCCAGTTCGACGCTGAGCATCGAGGCCAGCAACAGCAGCCAGTTCAACAGGGACGGTGCGTGGTGAATGCCAACCATGATCGGAAACCTCGTAGTGGGTGCTCACAGGGAATGATTCTCGACAAAGCCCTCGGAGCAATCCGCATGCCACAAAAAATCGTGTTGCTGTTCAATCAGTTACAGAAATCATTTGAGAATCCGGGGGATATTCCCCACCCGTTTCCCCGTTTTTCCGACCCGGCGGATTTGCCCCGAAAGTGGGGAAAACCGGGTTGAAGGTTTACAACGGTGCGTCCGCTGCCAGCCCCTGCAGACGCCGATACTGGCGCAGGACGCTGGGGACATAACGCTGTGTTTCGGCAAACGGCGGGATCACCCGTCCACGGCTCAACACCGCGTCAGGGCCGGCGTTGTAGGCCGCCACGGCGAGCGCGATATCGTTGTCGAACAGGGTCATCAGGCGCTTGAGATACCGGGCCCCACCCTGGATGTTGGCCTGGGGGTCGTAGACGTCGGTCACCCCCAGCTCCCGGGCGGTGTCGGGCATCAGTTGCATCAGCCCGCCGGCGCCTTTGGGCGAGGTGGCGCCGGGGTTGTAGTTCGACTCGGCGTTGATCACCGCGTGCAGCAAGGCTTCGGGCAAGTGATTGGCCGTGGCCGCCGCCGACACCAGTTCCGCGTAGGGCTGGTTGGCGATCAATTGCGGTTGCCGGTCAAGGCTGACCACGGGCATTTGTGCCTCGTGAATCACCCGTTCGTAGGTGCGTCCGGGGCGATGGACGTTGGACAGCACATAGCTGCCCTTGGCGTCCACGGAGACAAATACATCGGCCTCGGCGATGCCGGTCAACAGCATGCAGCCAAGCAGTCCTGCGCAGATTGGATTGAGCATTGGGCCTCCCCTGACAGGCCCCGAAAAATTGGGGGAAATGCCCCACTGACCTGTCGTGAATCAGCCGTACGCAAGCACTGTGCCGACTCTCGAGAAGCCCGTATTTCAAGGGCTTCAGCCCGCACGCAGGATTTATCGGGGGCTGAGCATGGCAATTGCATAAGCCCTCAGGCGACTCGGCTGCCACTCACCGGAGGTCATCATGAAGCTGCATGTTCGTCCGCGCGCCCAACAGGGTTTCACCCTGCTCGAATTGCTCGTGGTGCTGGTAGTGCTCGGCCTGCTGGCCGGGATCGTCGCGCCCAAATATTTCGCCCAGTTGGGGCGCTCCGAAGTGAAAGTCGCCAAGGCGCAGATCGAAGGTCTGGGCAAGGCACTGGACTTGTATCGGCTGGAAGTCGGCCACTACCCGTCCACCGAACAGGGCTTGCAGGCGCTGGTGACCGCACCGAGCGACGAGGCGAAATGGACCGGCCCGTACTTGCAGAAAAAACTGCCGCAGGACCCGTGGGGCCGTAACTACACCTACCGCTACCCCGGTGAAAACGCCGAGTACGACTTGCTGTCGATGGGCAAGGACGGCCAGCCCGGCGGCGAAGGCGAAAACGCCGAAGTCACCAACTGGCAATGAGCGGAGCACACGGCATGCGTTTTCATCTGAAGGCAGTGGGCAAGGCCGGCGTGGTGTCGCTGAACATCGAAGCGCCCGGTCACAGCGAAGCGCGGCGCATCGCCGAAGATCAGGGCTTGCGCGTGGTCAGCCTGCACGCCGAACGGCACTGGCGTTCGCTGCGCCTGAGCCAACGCGAGACCTTCAACCTGGTGCTGTTCAGCCAGGAGCTGACCACGCTGCTCAACGCCGGCCTGCCGCTGATCGATGCACTGGAAAGCCTGGCGGAAAAAGAAACCGCGCCCGCCGCCCGAAAAACCCTGACTGAGCTGGTGCGGCTGCTGTACGAAGGCAAATCGTTCTCCCAGGCGTTGGCCCAGTTGTCGGCGGTTTTCCCGCCGCTGTACGTGGCGCTGGTGCAGTCCAGCGAGAAGACCGGCGCGGTCGGCGATGCGCTGGGTCGTTATGTCAGCTATCGCCAACGCATGGACGAGGTGCGGCAGAAGATCGTCAGCGCCTCGATCTACCCGCTGCTGTTGCTGGTGGTCGGCGGTGGCGTGGTGCTGTTTTTGATGGGTTACGTGGTGCCGCGCTTCAGTCTGGTGTTCGAAGGACTGGGCTCGAACCTGCCGTGGCTGTCGCAGATTCTGATGAGCAGCGGCATGTTCCTGCACGCGCATCAGGGTGAGTTTTTCGGGATTCTGGCGGCAATCATCACCGCCCTCGCCGTGTTGCAGAAACAACCGGCGTTTCGCCGTGGGCTGGATCGGCTGGTGGAAAAACTCCCCGCCGTGCACCAGCGGATCTTCATGTATGAGCTGGCGCGATTTTACCGATCACTGGGGATTCTGCTGCAAGGCGGGATTCCGCTGGTGACCGCCATGGGCATGGTGCGCGGCCTGCTCACCGTAGCCTCGCGGGCGCGACTCGACCAGGCCTGCGAACGGGTACGCGAAGGACAGTCATTGTCCACCGCGCTGGAGCTCAATCGGCTGGTGACGCCCGTGTCTCTGCGCCTGCTGCGCGCCGGCGAGCAGTCGGGCAACCTCGGGCAAATGATGGAACGCAGCGCCGACTTCTACGACGAGGAAATCAGCCGCTGGATCGAGTGGTTCGTGCGGCTGTTCGAACCGCTGCTCATGACCTTCATCGGCCTGCTGATCGGGGTGATCGTGATCCTGATGTACATCCCGATCTTTGAACTCGCTTCAAGCATTCACTGACCCCGGGAACGGGTCGACTCAAGCGCAACACTGCACAACCAGGTTCCCAATCAAGACAACAAAGACGGAGAACGATATGCACATTCAAAAGCTCATGCTCGCAATGGCCATCGGCGCAGTCCTGTCGGCGTCTACCGTATTGATCCCGGACAACCTGTCCGGGGTGTCCAGTGTTCAGGCCAAGGAAGGTGGCAGTGGGGGTGGAGGAAGCGGTGGTGGGGGCGGCGGAGGTAGTGGCGGTGGTGGAGGCGGAAATGGGGGTGGCGGTGGTGGCAACGGCGGGGGCGGCGGCAACGGAGGCAGTGGCAGTGGCGGCAATGGCGGTAGCCACGGTGGCAGCGGCAGTGGAGGCAACAGTGGCAGCGGCGGCGGTGGAAACAGTGGCCACAGCGGCAGCGACCATGGTTCGGGCCATTCCGGCGACAGCGCCTCTTCAGGACGCAACGGCACCCACGCCGAGGCTGGGGACGATCACGGCGTTCATCGGGCCGGAGAAATCGGCGATGACCATGGGGTTCATCGTGCAGGCGAAATCGGTGATGACCACGGCGTACACCGCGCGGGCGAAATCGGTGACGACCATGGCGTACATGCCGCAGGCGAACCCGGCGATGATCGCGGGGTTCACGTTGGCGGCGAGCCAGGCGATGACAAGCGCGCCAACTGAGCAACGCTGAAAATTGTGCGAGCGGCTGGGGCTACAACACCCCCTGACGCTGATCCAGCCGCTCGCGCAAAAACTCGATCAACGCCTGCACCGGCCGCGATGCCTGACGATGCTGCGGATACACCGCCGACAGGATCAACGGCTCCGGACGCAAATCATCCAGCACCGGCACCAGGCGCCCATCCTTCAGCGCGGCCCCGACAATGAACGTCGGCAAGTAGGTAATCCCCATCCCCGCCACCGCTGCATCCCGCAGCAACTCGCCGTTGTTGACCCGCATCCGCCCGGTGACATTCACCAGCTGCGGCTTGCCCTGCCCCGCGTTGAACCTCCACTGCACCGAACGCCCGTGGCCGTAAGGCAGGCAGTCATGACTGAGCAAGTCTTCCGGTTTGACCGGTATACCGCGCTCGGCCAGATACGCAGGGCTGGCGCAGTACACCCGCTCGATGGCGGCGATGCGTCGGGCGATCAGGGTCGAGTCTTCCAGCACGCCGATGCGCAACGCCAGGTCGTAGCCCTCGCCGAGCAAGTCCACCGGCCGGTCACTCAGATCGACCTCCACCGTCACCTCGCGATAACGCTGCAAGAACAGCGGCAGCAGACACCCCAGATGCGCCACCGCAAACGACAGCGGCGCGCTGACACGAATCGTCCCGCGCGGTTCGGCGGTCTGCCCGGCGATGCCCTGCTCCACTTGTTCAACTTCGCTTAACAGCCGCAGCGCCGATTCGTAATAGCTCTGGCCCAGCGGCGTCACATCCAGGCGCCGGGTCGAGCGGTTGAGCAGACGCACGCCGAGGCGCTCCTCCAGTTGCATCAACCGACGGCTGACGAACTGCTTGGACAGGCCCAACTGATCGGCCGCCGCCGTGAAGCTGCCGGAGTCCATCACCTGGCAAAAAATACGCATGTCTTCGAACGGGTTCATTGTCACTCTCTGGTTGACAGTTAAACGCTTTATAGCCGCTTTTTCACTTTCCGGCACCTCATTAATCTGTGCTCACGGTGTTGCTGAGACCTGAAGCCCAGCGCCACAGCAGCCCGATCCCAAGGCATACAAAAACTCAAACGACTTAAAAAGGAATTGCACATGAACATCAAGAAAACCCTCGCCGCTTCCCTCCTCGCCCTGTCCATCGGCAACGCGTTCGCCGCCGAAAGCACTGGCGTCGAACACACCACCCAGGCCTTCCTCGACGCCCTCGCCGCAGGCGGTGGCAAACCGCTTGAGCAACTGAGCCCGAAAGACGCCCGTGCGGTGCTGACCGGCGCCCAGGCTTCGGTGAAGGTTGACCTGTCGGGCGTGGAAGTCAGCGACAAGGCAATCAAGGTCGATGGCCAGACGATCAACCTGAAAGTGGTGCGCCCGGCCAAGGTCAAGGGCGAACTGCCGGTGTTCATGTTCTTCCACGGTGGCGGCTGGGTGCTGGGCGACTTCCCGACGCACCAACGGCTGATTCGTGATCTGGTGGTGGGCTCTGGCGCGGTTGCGGTGTACGTCGATTACACGCCGTCGCCGGAAGCGCAGTACCCGACCGCGATCAATCAGGCCTACGCCGCAACGAAATGGGTGGCCGAGCACGGCAAGGACATCGGTGTCGACGGCAAGCGTCTGGCGGTGGCCGGCAACAGCGTCGGCGGCAACATGGCGGCGGTCGTGGCGCTGATGGCCAAGGAACAGAAAACCCCGGCCCTGCGCTTCCAGTTGCTGATGTGGCCGGTGACCAACGCCGGGTTCGATAACGGCTCGTACCAGCAGTTCGCCGAGGGCCACTTCCTGACCAAGGGCATGATGCAGTGGTTCTGGGACAGCTACACCACCAACCCGGCCGAGCGTGCGCAGATCCATGCCTCGCCGCTCAACGCCAGCGCCGAACAGCTCAAGGGCCTGCCCGCCGCGCTGGTGCAGACCGCCGAGTTCGACGTGCTGCGTGACGAAGGCGAAGGCTACGCCCGCCACCTCGACGCGGCCGGTGTGCCGGTGACCTCGGTGCGCTACAACGGGATGATTCATGACTTCGGCCTGCTCAACCCGCTGAATCAGATTCCGGAAGTAAAAGCCGCCGTGCGCCAGGCCGCGGCGGAACTCAAGACCCATCTGAACTGAGTCCAGCCACTCGCCACACCTTCGGGTGTGGCGTTTTCTTTTGTGCCCGCCGGAGTTCACCTCATGAGCGTTTTTTCTGCCCACCTGCTGTCCTGGAGTGCCCTGCTGCTGGTGCTCGACGCCCTGCTCTGGCACCTCGCGCCGTTCAAGCATCGCGCGCAACGGGTCGGTATGCGGCTGGTGCTGTTTCTGGCCTTCAGCGCGCTGATCATCAATGCCGGCGTCAGCCCGTTGCAGGCGCCAGTCTTTGCCGATGATCAGGTAGCGCAACTGGGCGCGACGGCGCTGGGAATTTTCTGGTGGCTGTACGCCGCGCGAGCACTGACCGAAGTGATCGGCCTGATTCTGATGCGCCGCATCGGTCACAGCGGCCGGTTGTTGCAGGACGTGATCGGTGCGCTGGTGTTTCTGGTGGCCATCGTCGCGGCCGCCGGTTATGTGCTGGAGCTGCCGGTGAAAGGCCTGCTCGCCACTTCCGGGGTGTTCGCCATCGTGGTCGGTCTGGCGCTGCAAAGCACCTTGAGCGACGTGTTCTCGGGCATCGTGCTCAACACCACCAAGCCGTATCAGGTCGACGATTTCGTGGTGATCGACGGCGTCGAAGGCAAAGTGCTCGACATCGACTGGCGCGCCACGCACCTGCTGACCAGCGCCGGCACCCTGGCCGTGGTGCCGAACTCGGTGGCGGCCAAGGCCAAGATCGTCAACCTCAGCCGCCCGAACAACCTGCACGGCGTGTCGATCAGCATCAAGGTGCCGAACCACATCCGCCCGCGCCGGGTACTCGATGCCCTCGACCGCACCTTGCAAGGCAGCAGTAGTCTGCTGCTGACGCCCGCGCCGAAAGCGGTGCTGAAAGAGGCCGGCGAAGAGATGTCGGAATACGTGGCCAGCGGTTTTATCGCCGAGCTGGGCAAAAAGGCTGAAGTGCGCAATCAACTGTTCGACCTCGCCCACCGCCATCTCGAAGCGGCCGGTATTTCGCGGCACCCGGACGGCGTGATCGAACCTTCGACCCGCGCCCGCGCCTTGCTCGATGAAGTGAAAATCTTCCGCTCGCTCAGCCATGAAGAACGCGATCGCCTCGCCGAATCGATGGTCGCGCAGCAGTACAGCTCCGGGCAGGTTGTGCTGGATCTGAATGAAGTGCCGGACAGCCTGTTCGTGATTGCCACCGGCGTGGTCAGCGCCAGCGTGCCGGACGGCAATGGTTTCACCGAGGCCGGGCGCATGGGGCCGAGTGAGGTCATGGGAGAACAGAGCATTCTGGCCGATACGCCTTCGCAGGCAACGTTTACGGCGTTGACGTCTTCGATCATTTATCGGCTCGACAAGAACCTGACCCGCCAGTGCATGGAACAGCGCGGCGAAGTCGGCCAGGCATTGAACAAGTTGCAGGCGGTACGGCAGCAGAACAGTCGGCTGGCGTTGATGGCCCAGCCTGTGGCTGTTCGCAAGGGTGGGTTTCTGGGGTGGCTGCAAAAGCGCTGAGCCCTTTGCGACAGACAAAAAAATGCCCGCTCTTCAGCGGGCATTTTTCTTCAACCCATTACTTGGCAGTGAACTTGGTGTAGCTGTTGATCAGGTTGCGGTAGTTCGGCAGGCGATTCGACAGCAGATTCGCCAAACCTTCCATGTCGTTGCGCCAGTCGCCCTGCAGCTCGCAAGCCACGGAGAACCAGTTCAACAGCTGAGCACCGGCCGCCGACATGCGCGCCCACGCCGCTTGCTGCACGGTTTCGTTGAAGGTGCCGGACGAGTCGGTCACCACAAACACTTCAAAACCTTCAGCCAGCGCCGACAGGGTCGGGAACGCCACGCAGACGTCAGTCACCACACCGGCGATGATCAGTTGCTTGCGGCCGGTGGCCTTGATGGCCTTGACGAAGTCTTCGTTGTCCCAGGCGTTGATCTGGCCTGGGCGCTGAATGAACGGCGCGTCCGGGAATTGTTCGCGCAGTTCAGGCACGATCGGGCCGTTTGGACCGGCGTCGAAACTGGTGGTGAGGATGGTTGGCAGTTTGAAGAACTTGGCGATGTCGCCCAGCGCCAACACGTTGTTCTTGAACTCGTTCGGCGAGAAATCCTGCACCAGCGAGATCAGGCCGGTCTGGTGGTCGACCAGCAGGACCACGGCATCGTCTTTGTTCAGGCGCTTGTAAGGAACGTTGCTCATTTGAAACTCCTCGGGTGGTGGTGAGGTGAAGCGCCGACCCCGGTGGCCGACGCTTTATTGCAAGACTCAGAAAGCGAAGCAGGAGCAGCCGAACGCACCCCAGAAACCGGCGAAATCGCTGACTGGCGCATTCGACATCCGGGCTTTTTCATGGCTGTGGGTATGCACGGCGCACGGGCCGCTGCACTGGTGCACCTGCGCCTGCAACGGCGAATTCGGGCGCCAGTGGCCAGGGACTTTCACCACTGGCGACCAGTCCGGCAGCACCGGCAATGCACGTGGACCGAGGTCTTCGAAGTCGCCGGCGGAATAAACGATCTTGCCGCCGACCACGGTCAGTACCGACTCGATCCACTTGATCGCCTCTTCCTCGACATGGAAGAAGTCCGCGCTCAGCGCTGCCAGATCCGCCAGTTGACCGACCTTGATCTGGCCCTTGTTGCCCTGTTCCGACGAGAACCAGGCGCTGCCGTGGGTGAACAGTTCCAGCGCGGTGGCGCGCGGCAAACCTTCTTCATACAGCGCCAGACCGCCAACGGTGCGACCGCTGACCATCCAGTACAGCGAAGTCCACGGGTTGTAGCTGGACACCCGCGTGGCATCGGTACCCGCGCCGACCGGTACGCCTTCGGCGAGCATGCGTTTGATCGGTGGCGTGGCTTCGGCGGCCTGCTTGCCGTAACGGTCGACGAAGTACTCACCCTGGAACGCCATGCGATCCTGGATCGCAATACCGCCACCCAATGCTTTCACCCGCTCGATGTTCTGCGGGGTGATGGTTTCCGCGTGGTCGAAGAACCACGGCAAACCGTTGAACGGAATGTCGCGGTTGACCTTCTCGAACACGTCGAGCATGCGGCTGATGGATTCGTTATAGGTGGCGTGCAGACGGAACGGCCAGCGTTGCTCGACCAGGTGGCGCACCACCGGCTCCAGCTCCTGTTCCATGGTCTGCGGCAGGTCCGGGCGCGGTTCGAGGAAGTCTTCGAAGTCAGCCGCCGAGAACACCAGCATCTCGCCAGCGCCGTTGTGGCGCAGGAAGTCATCGCCCTGATGCAACTTGACGCTGCCGGTCCAGTTCTGGAAATCGGTCAGCTCTTCTTTCGGCTTCTGGGTGAACAGGTTGTAGGCGATGCGCACCGTCAGTTGCTCATCCTTGGCCAACTGCTCGATCACCTGATAATCGTCCGGGTAGTTCTGGAAACCACCGCCGGCATCGATGGCGCTGGTCAGGCCGAGGCGATTGAGCTCGCGCATGAACTGGCGGGTCGAGTTGACCTGATATTCCAGCGGCAGCTTCGGCCCCTTGGCCAGCGTCGAGTACAGAATCATCGCGTTCGGCCGCGCCACCAGCATGCCGGTCGGGTTGCCGTTGGCATCGCGCACGATCTCGCCGCCCGGCGGGTTCGGTGTGTCGCGGGTGTAACCGGCCACGCGCAACGCAGCGCGGTTGAGCAACGCACGGTCGTACAGGTGCAGGATGAACACCGGGGTATCCGGCGCCGCCTGGTTGATTTCTTCGAGGGTCGGCATGCGTTTTTCGGCGAACTGGAATTCGTTCCAGCCACCGACCACGCGCACCCATTGCGGAGTCGGTGTGCGGTCGGCCTGATCCTTGAGCATGCGCAGCGCATCGGCCAGCGACGGTACACCTTCCCAGCGCAGTTCGAGGTTGTAGTTCAAACCGCCACGAATCAGGTGCAAGTGCGAGTCGTTGAGGCCGGGGATCACGCAGCGGCCCTTGAGATCGACGACCTGGGTGCCGGCGCCACGCAGGGCCATGGCTTGCGCATCATTGCCGACGACGGCGAAGCGGCCGTCCTTGATCGCCACGGCACTGGCGAGGGGTTTTGTGCGGTCTACGGTATGAAATTGGCCATTGAACAGAATCAGATCAGCGTTGGCGTTCATCGCAGTTCCTTCGATATTAGTGAAACGAAGCCCAGACCTGCCGGCTCAGCGCGGCGGGTTGGTGTTGGAATCCAGGTGTTCATGGGGCTGACTGGCTGTCAGCCACGGTGCGAACAGGCGGGTCGCGGCCGGCATGCAGACGTACACCACCGACAGCACGATGGTCAGGGTGATCAGGAACGTGGCGACCACGTAGTTGGACAGGAAGGCATTGAGTTGCAGCAGCGGCCCCCAGATCAGCGGCACCAGCAAGGTGTGCGGCAGAATCACGAACAGCGTCACCACAGCCTGCTTCCAGCGCGGTGGCGGCGAGGCGGCATCGGCCAGTGGCGTGAACCAGAACTCGTTGGCCGCATTGACCTCGGTCTGGTCACCGTCGGCGAGCATCGGCGCCGCTTCATCGATCAGCTTCTGGCGTTGCGGCGAATCGAGCCAGCGCTGCATCGCCTCGGTCGAGCAATAACGCAGCACACAGGTGAACAGCGCGAGACCACCCTGCTTGCTGCGCATCACGTCCACGCCCAGGTGCCCTTCTTCGCGCCCCGCCACGCTGACGATATTGCGCAGCCAGGCTTCGTACGGTTGTTCGAAACCGGCCTTGACCCGATGCTTGACGATCAACGTCACGGTTTCTTCGGGTCCCGGGGTTTTCAGGATCTGGGAATCAGGCATAACGGAGCACTCCGGGCAAACGAACATTGAGCGCCAGCCGTCCCGGCCCGGCGATCAGAACAGTGGTGAAGAGGATCAACAGCAACCAGCCGAACTGCCCTTCGGCCACACTCCATTGCGGATGCACGATCAGCAGCGCCACCAGCAGCACAAACAGAATAGGCAAGCACGCCAGACGCGCCAGCACCCCGGCGACGATCAGCAGCGGACAGAGGACTTCGGCGAAGATCGCCAGAATCAAAGTGAGGTGGGCGCCGAGGTGGAACGGGTCTTCGATCAGTTGCAGTTGCACGGTGAAGTCCAGCAGCTTGGGCAAGCCATGGACGAACAGCAGAAACAATCCGCCGGAGACCCGCAGGAACAGCAGGCCGAGGTTTTGCGCCTGGTCATTGCGTTGTACAGCGTTCATGGGCCCATCCTTGATCAATCATTGCCGGCAATGGTGCAACGATTGATCGAGGGGAAATTGGATGGGTGTGCTCTCTTTGGCGTGTTCAGGGTCGGAATGTGAAGGTGTCGAAATTGCACCAGTCCCCACCGGTCGTTTTGAGGGAAATTCTGGAGATACCGGCGGCTGAGAAGTCCGTGAGATGGAGAATCGAACCCACAGGCGTATGCGGAATAGATCGACTACCCAATAACCCGCCTGCTGCGTTATGAAAATCCACCGAAGCAGGCGCACTGACGGCTCCACTCCAAAAATGCACGCGTGAACACGGAGCTCTCAATCGAATATCGATGACGACCAACCCGGAATAGGGGGCCTCTCTCAAATAAGACGGTTGCAGCGATTGCCCGGTGATTGCGCCTTCGACCGGTACAGCCTGAGTGATTGCCACCATAGATCCCGGTGGACCTGAGAAATAGATAATGTCCAGGAACGCGTTGCCATTAAAACCGCCGACACCCATGGACAGGCTTGAGAAGGATTCAAAGTCCTCCAGGTAATTTTTGTACAACACCCAGACAGGCACTGAATTTTGCCCACTGCCCACCTTGGCGGTGAACCTGCAAACCGCAAATGGCAGATTCGGGAGAATAAGCGTCCACGAACCTGAAGGATTGGCGGTCGCCTGTCCGATGAAGACCGTGCCATTGTATACATCGACAAGACTGCCCGCGGCGGCTGTACCGGTCAGCGTCACGCCTGGATCGAGTGTCTCGCCCCCGTTCGAAATCGGGGCCCCGCTCGGGTAGCCATTCATAGCGTCAATCGTAGTGTCTTCGACCGCACCCACGGTCAATAACCAAACGTCAGTCACCGGAAGACTGGCATTTTCCCGCAGTTCAAAACGATGTGGCCCCGGGCTCAGATTCGCCAACTGCTGAATGAATGCGCCGCTCGGGTTATACAACCCATTGGCGACCACCGCGAGGTTGTCCGTGATCACAAATGGAGTAATGGGTGTACCACTGCCGCCCAGTTCGATACCGGTAGAGGGCGTTGTGCCAGGATTGGAAATGGGTGCACCACCGGGATATGTCGTGCAATAGGTGAAGTTCATGGCTGACGCTCCTTTGAGATTCGACGGGCACCACTGGCCTGTGCCATCGAACGCCAATCGAGAGGAGCGTCGCTACTGTCAACTTTGACAGTAGCGACGAGTGGTCAAGGCAGGTTTTCATCGCATCCAAATTCATTCGCCCACAAAAAACGGCCCTCAGGCCGTTTTATCAGTATCGGAACAGTCAGCTGATTTCGCAGCCTCAAGGGTATCGAGCGCGTTGCGTAACTTGGCGGACACACCCTTCAACACCATCAACAAGCATGCACGCTCCGCTCGAGCGACCTAACCGTTCAATGGCCGAATACACATTGCCGTGGCTGTAGAAGCGCCCACTTGCGCAAATAACCCCGGCCCTTGATTCCCGCCATGGCTACTTTGCGCGTACCCGGCGATTTCCTGCCCACTGCCTTGTGGCTGACATGACCACCACCCCCAACCCTTTGCCCAACTGATGATATTGCTCACGTTGTAAAACAGCGGGCAGTAACTTTGATAGTTGGGATATTTGAAGACCATGAGGTTCCAGACTGCCAAAGTCAGTGGTGATCCGCCTATCGAGGACATCCAGGCAACTGCCGCTGGTACTGAAACTGCAGCGCCATTGTGGACCAGTTCGAAGACTTGACTGACTTCAACGGGATAGCTGGCCGTAGCGCCTGTCGCGTCCTGGATTTCAATCTTTGTCTCGCCGTTTGCCTTGCCCTCGACCTTGCCTGAACTATCGACCGTCGCAATGGCAGTATTTTTTGAAACAAAGGTGTAAGGCGCAGTGCCATTGCTCGGAACCCGGGTCTGAGTGTTACCGGGAAAATCCCGACCGCTGTCCGCCCATCCGGATCTTGAAAAAACGGCCATACCGTTGAGGATCATGGGCGTGGGATCAATCTCTAGCCTTCCGGTCCTGATCGTATAAACCCTTTCAGGGAACGGTGTGGCTGCACTTTCCTCGCCACTTTTATCCATTGACACCTTGAATGCGAGGGTCAGCCTGGTGCCATTTCCCAAAACTGCCAAATAGCCATTACTGAATGGTTTGATCCAGTAACCCTGACTGATCCACGTCGCATTGGTCTTGTGAGTTCCACCATTCCAGAACGTCAGATTATGCATCGAGCCGTCTGATTTGAAGCCCGAAACACGCAGCCAGACCTGTTGCCCCACTTCAATCCCCAGCCAGTCCCATGCACGCATGGTTTGCGTCTTTCGAGCCCAGTGCAACCAAGTCCAGCACGTTGTTGTTCGTCTCCGCTTCGTCGATTTGTGGCGACTTCAATACACCGTTGACGGTGAACCGCAATTCGGAAGTAGGTAACGCACTGGCGTGCTCGCGCAATTCAAAGTGATGTGGTCCCGAAGCCAGGCTCAAGAACAGCTCGCGAAAAACACCAGAGCCATTAAATCCGCCTCCGCGTACAACGACACCGTTATCGAGTATCTGGTAGGTGCGAAAAGCCGTTCCATCGCTGCTGAACAGTTCAATGTCCGTGAATTGAATGTTATCGCCATCGTTGATGGTGGTTCCGCCGGGAAAACTCGTGGCGCCAAAGCTTGGTGACTGGATGGCCATGGAAAAGGCTCCTTCGTGGGTTCGCGGCAACTGCTTGACCGGTGGATGTGCCATCGAACGCCAATCGAGAGGAGTGTCGCTACTGTCAACTTTGACAGTAGCGACGAATGGTCAATGCGGTGGTTTGCCAAGGTGGCAGGTTTTGGCCAGTCACAAAAAACGGCCCGCAGGCCGTTTTATCAATACCGGATCAAGCAGCCGAATCAGCGGCCACTTCCAGGTTATCCAGCGTCCGATTCACGGCCAGTTCCCCCAACATGATCAATTGCGCAATCCCCAACAGCACATGACGATGCGAGCCATCCACCAGCCCGGCGAAGTCGGTGGCCATGATTTTGGCCGAGGTCAATGTTTCGCAGGCGTCGGCCAGTAGTTCTTCGCTGTCGATACCGGGGGCGATGAGGTAGCGGGTGTTGGGTTTGAGCAGCGGTTTTCTGGAGAGCAGCGGATTGAGGTAGTGGTCGAGGGCGCGCTCGGCGGCTTCGTGGAATTTCTTGGAGTCGAGGGTTTCGTAGGGCGAGGTTGTGTCGGTTTCAGGCGGGTTTGGCGTGGATTTGATCATGGTTGCATCTCCAGAGTCATTGAGCTGCCACGATTCGCTGCGATACGAAGGGGTGGCAGCCATACGCGGGTCGCAGACCGGGACTCTAGAACCGGCAGACCCGAAGGTCTCCCACGTACAGCCGCCATAAAACCGGAGGATGTTGTGCGTCCAGAGATCGCGGGCTGCGAGACCCGATCGCTGATTCGTCAGCGACCCGAAAACGATAAGACCCACCCCAAAAGCGCACAAGCCGGCGGATTCTGGCGTACACGTAGGCAAAGGCGCAAGGCGTTGTGGCTTACCGGAAGTAACGCTAAAGACCTTTCAACACCGCACTAAACCGCCGGAATATCCAGCGTCACCGACATGAACTGACTGATCCGCGACCGCAGCCATTTCTCCGCCGGGTCGTTGTCATGCACCCCGCTCCACGCCATCGACAGTTGCGCCGCATCAATCGGTAACGGCGGATCCTCAGCCCGCAACGCACAGCCTTCGACCAATGCACACGCCGCGTAATCCGGCACGGTGCCGATCATCTCGGTACCCCCAGCAGGTTAGCCAATCCTACTTTTTCAGCCAGAAGCCAAGTCCACTAAGGGGATGATTCACGATCTGATCGTCCCAAGTGAAAAGACGGAGAATGATGTCATAGACCTCCCCCGACGCCCCGTTGGTAACGCCTGTCCAGGCGCGGTTACCGCGAGGATCAGGGTTTACCGTCCAATTGAAATAGGGAGGGTTGTAGCAGGTCTGCAGGGCGGCGCGAATCTGCGGGGTGATTCCAATCCAGTTATTCTGGATCAACTGTTGCGTGTAAACGGGGTAGGTCAAATCCGTGCGATGAAAAATGGTGACGTCGTAAATATTTGAAACTATTACGTCAAAACTGACCTTTGCACCGACCTGGTCTTCGATCGTAATCGTGACCCGACCATTATTCATACCCACGACTACAGCCTGTTGACTCACAACCGCAACAGCCGTATTGGATGATCGGTAGGTATAAGGCTCGACACCTCCAGTAGCTTTTCGCTCTTCAAAATTGCGCGGTGGTTGGACGCCATTGGGATACGGACAGTGACTACTCCGGATCATCACCCCATCGAGGATCATCGGCGATGTGTCGACAGTGAGTGGAAGGCTGACAGTCAATGTTCTCGGCGGAGTCGACTCAGGGCCCGAGTCGTATTTTCCTCTGACCGTATAGCTATGAGGCCCTGGCGTCTGAGGGCCGGTGTTATAGGTCCAGTTGCCAAGCGGACCCACGGCGATCGGTCCTGCGACAAGAATGCCGTTGTCGTACAAATCAACGGTGGCGCTCGCCCTTGCTTGTCCACTAAGTGCAAACAGCTTTTCGGAAGTGCTGGTGCCCGAGGGAATCTCCACTCCGCTGTTCAAGCCTTTCAGCGAATCGATCGTCAACGTCTCGACCGCACCCACATTCAATAACCATTCGTGGAAAGGCGACGAACTGGAGTTTGCACGCAAGCCGAAGGTGTGCGACCCATCAAAAAGATTCAGTACTTGTAACAGGAATCTGCCACTGGGATTGAACACACTCCCGGGAGGCGTCAGAACTTTAAGAATGCCGTTATGTGTGTGGGTTATTTCAAGAGGGCTTCCAGGCGGACCGTCAGCGCCCATATCGAGCCCTCTGAGTAAAGTGTTGTCAGGATTTTTGTAAGGGGTCCCACCAGGAAAAGACGTGAAAAAAGAGAAAAACGGATTCTGTTTTTTTGGCTTTTTCTTTTTGGACTTTTGTTTTTCTGGCATTTTCTTCATGGCAGACACTCCTTCCGAGAACAGATGTTTCTGTCGAAACAGCAGCAGGCATGCACCATGGAGCGCCATCGAGAGAGCATTGCGCCACTGTCAACTTTGACAGTAGCGACGACTGGTCAACGTGGTGTTTTTGGCCCTCTCTGACGTACAAACTCGTTTTCCTGCAGGAATACAAAACGGCCCACAGGCCGTTTTCTCAGTGCTGCATCAGGCAACCGGAATATCCAGCGTCACCGACATGAACTGACTGATCCGCGACCGCAGCCATTTCTCCGCCGGGTCGTTGTCATGCACCCCGCTCCAGGCCATCGACAATTGCGCCGCATCTATCGGAAACGGCGGATCTTCAGCCCGCAACGCACACCCTTCGACCAATGCACACGCCGCGTAATCCGGCACGGTCGCGATCATCTCGGTACCCGCCAGCAGCGCACGCAAACCGCTGAACTGCGGAACCCCAAGCACCACGCGACGGCTGCGGCCAACCTTGGCCAAATCCACGTCGATGTTGCCACTCAGGTCACCCGAGAACGACACCATCGCATGAGGTCGCTCGCAGTATTCGTCGAGGGTCAGCGGGCCCGGGCGGTTATCGCCGCGCAGAACCTTGCAGGGAATGTCGCGCAGTTTCTTGCGCTTGGCGTTGGCCGGCAGATCGGTGGTGTAGCTCACGCCGACAGAGATTTCCCCGGACGCCAGCAACGTCGGCATCAACAGGTAGTTGGCGCGGCGCACCACGACCACAATCCCCGGCGCCTCTTCCTGCAACTGGCGCAATAGCGGTGGAAACAGACCGAACTCGGCGTCATCCGACAGGCCGATGCGGAACACGTCGCAACTGGTGGCCGGATCGAATTCCTTGGCCCGGCTGACAGCGCCGGAGATCACGTCCATCGCCGGTTGCAGTTCCTGAAGGATCGCCAGCGCCCGCGCCGTCGGCTCCATGCCGCGACCGTTGCGCAGCAGCAATGGATCGTCGAACAGATCGCGCAAGCGGCCCAGCGCCGCGCTCACCGCCGGTTGGCCCATGAACAGTTTTTCGGCGACGCGGGTCAGGTTCTTTTCGAACATCAGGGCTTCGAAAATCACCAGCAGGTTCATGTCGACGCGGCGCAGATCGTTTCGGTTCATGGGCGTGTTTTCCTTTTGGGCCAGGCGCAAGTGCTACGCACTTTACTTGATCGGCGACCTTTCGAAATCAGCTTTGGCGGCGGAATTAACAACGTTTAACTCGTCAGCCTTCGCCCCTCGCCAAACAATGAATCCCTCTGCGCAGCGTTGTTTTATTGACCTGAGGGAAAGCGCTGACCGTGCCTTCCCCCCTCGACACGGACATTGGCCATGGCTCACTCACAGCAAACCGTCGCCCTCGCCCCTGCCAGCGAACCCCGCAAAACCAGCACCGGCGGCCTCAGCCCGCAGCGCGAGCGGCTGGTGAAACAACTCATCCTCGAACGCCTGGGTGACAGCCTTGAAGTCACCGAACTGGCGAGCGCCTGCTCATTGTCACGCAGTCACTTTTCCCGGGCGTTCAAGTGCAGCACCGGGCTCTCGCCACAAGACTGGATCCGCACCCAGCGGATCGCCCGGGCCAAGCTGTTGATCCAGCACACCAACCACAGCCTGACGCAGATCAGCCTGGAATGCGGCTTCTGCGATCAAGCGCACTTCTGTCACATCTTCACCCGCAGCGAAGGAATCAATCCGTTTGCCTGGCGGTGTCAGGTCATGAAAAACCGCTGAGGCGGTGTCATTCCCGCGCCATCCGCTGAGCCAGCCGCGCCACCCGCTCGCCCAGGTGCGCGGCGGTTTGTTGGTCTTCCAGCGGCGGTGCCTGTTCGGGCGGTTGCTCGACCGAGGATTGGGACATGGCGCCAAGGGAGCTGCCGAGGCGATTCAATTGACCATCGAAGGCACCTGCATGTGCACGCGCCGGCAACAGATCGAGCCCGACCCAGATCATCGAATGCTGGGCGGCGAACACCGCCATTTGCAGCAGGGTGTTGAGTTTGTCACCGCACAGGCTGCCGGAATTGGTGAAGCCCGCCGCGAGTTTGTTGCGCCACGGCCGGGCAAGATAGAACGAGGCCGTGGCCTCCATGAACTGCTTGAACGCCGCCGAAGCGCTGCCCATGTAGGTCGGTGCGCCGAAGATGATGGCGTCGGCGCGGTGCAGGTCGTCCCAGTGGGCTTCCACGTCTTCCACCGCCAGCAACAGGCAGGTGCTGCCCAGGTGGCGTTCCACACCCTGCGCCACAGCCTGGGCCATGACGCGGGTGTGCCCGTAGCCACTGTGATAGACCACCACTACCTTGCTCATCGCAGCGTCCTCCGGACGTATGCACTCCATTGCCTTGGAGTTTTGGCTCTAGAACGGGCGCGGACGAGTTAATCGTTGTTAATTTTTCCCGGCTGTCGGGCGAACCGGCACAGGTTCCAGCCTTTAAATACAGTGATGTCAGCACCCGACACGGACAGACGCTCAAATGTCAGGTCTTCAAGCAAGTTGCGTTGACGCCCATTCCTGAAGAATATGCTCGGATACTGCGGATTAGACGGCTTGCATGCCCATCGAGTCGCTGTCCGACCACCCCGTCACGGTTTTTTCACCCTGTTCGGGTCAGGATCATAAAAAACATCGAAGGAGTGGGCGGTTGAGTCTTTCCCCGAATCAGGCCATCGGATTTGGCCCCTATCGGATCCACCCCGGCCAGCGGCTGGTGCTTGAAGGCGACCAGCCTTTGCGCCTGGGCCGCCGCGCCATGGACATTCTGCTGATCCTGCTGGCCAACGCCGGCGAGGTCGTGAGCAAGCAGCAATTGATCGCCGAAATCTGGCCGGACAGCGTGGTGGAAGACATCAACCTGCGGGTGCACATGGCCGCCCTGCGCAAGGCACTCGGCGACGGTCAGGCCGGGCAGCGCTACATCGTCACGGTGGCGCAGCGCGGTTACAGTTTCGTCGCGCCGATCCTGCTGCAATCCATCGAACAACGCCCCGCAACCGACCCCATCGGTCGGCACAACCTGCCATTGCGCCGCACGCGGATGATCGGCCGTCAGCCGGTGGTCGACAGCCTGATGACGCAACTGCCGCGCCAACGCTGCATCACCCTCGTTGGCCCCGGCGGCATCGGCAAGACCACCGTGGCCTTGCGCGTCGCCGAACAGTTGATCGGCCGTTATCGCGACGGTATCCGTCTGCTGGATCTGGCACCGCTCAACGATCCCGGCTCGATCTGCTGGCATCTCGCCGCCCTGCTGGACCTTTCGCTGCATGACAGTGAACCGATGGCGTGCCTGATCAACAGCCTGCGCGAGCGCCAGATGCTGCTGGTGATCGATAACTGCGAGCACTTGATCGACGCCGTAGCACTGCTCAGCGAAAGCATTCTGCGTGGCGCGCCGCAGGTGCACATCCTGGCCACCAGCCGCGAAAGCCTGCGCGCCGAGGGCGAGTACGTGCAGCGTCTGGAATCCCTCGACTGTCCGCCGCCGATTGCGGTGCTGGACCGCGATCAGGCGATGGGATTTTCCGCGCTGCAGCTGTTCGTCGAACGGGCAATGGCCGCCCACGAACATTTCGAGCCAGGTAATGCCGATCTGCCCTCGATCGTCGAAATCTGTCGGCGGCTGGATGGCATCCCGCTGGCACTGGAACTGGCGGCCGCGCAGGTGGCAAGCCTTGGGCTGGACGGTGTGCTGAGTCAGCTTCAGGGAAGCTTGCCGGCGGGCAACCAGACTCACCTCGGCCGACATGAAACCTTGCGTGCCACGCTGGACTGGAGCTTCAACCTGCTCAACGGCTGCGAACAGGCCGGTCTACGCCGACTGGGCGTGTTCAGTGGCGCGTTCACGCTGGAATCTGCGGCAGCGGTCATCGTCGGCCAGCACATCGAGCCCGGTGAAGTCTTCGCCTCGATCACGCAACTGGTCGCCAAGTCGTTGCTCAACGTCGAGGTCGGCGATGAAGAGGTGTTCTATCGCCTGCTCGACACCACCCGTCGCTATGCATTGGAAAAACTCGACCAGGCCGCCGAACTCGGCGAAACCCGCGAACGCCATGCCGAGCGCTGCCTGGCGCTGATGCATCAGGCCCAGGCCGATTGGGAGAACACGCCGACCGAGGTGTGGATCGAGCGCTACGCCCGTGGCCTCGAAGACCTGCGGGCGGCGCTGGAGTGGACGCTGAACGATGAAGGCTCGCGCCCGCTCGGCGTGCGCCTGACGGCGACTTCGGCACCGTTGTGGCAAGAGTTGTCCCTGCTCAAAGAGTACGGCGTTCATGTGCGCCGGGCACTCGCGTTGCTGGCGTCATCCGACGAGCCCTGCCCGCGACTGGAAATCGCCTTGAAACTGGCCCTCGGCAGTGCCTGCTACCACACCTGGGGCGGCACACCGGAAACCATCGAAGCCTTCGTCAGCGCCCGCCTGCTGGCGCAACAGCACGACGACAAGGCCGGGCAATTGCGTGCGGTGTCCGGGCACATGGCGGTCAATCTCAGTTGCGGGCATTACCGGATGGCGCTGGAGCAGAGCGAGCAATTCGAAAGCCTCGGCCTGCACGGCGATGCGCAGTTGTCCCTGAGCACCCACCGTTTGCGGGTGCTCGCCCTGCATTACGCCGGCGATCAGCATCAGGCGCGAATCCATGCCGAACAAGTCATTCAGCGCATGGCCCACAGCGGCCACCTCAACCGCTTCACCCACGGTTTCGGCGTGCAATACGATCAGAGCGTTGCTTCGCTGACCGTTCTCGCACGGGTGTTGTGGCTGCAAGGATTTCCCGAGCAGGCCTGGCGCACGGCGCGGCAGGCGCTGGACATCGCGGTACAGATCAACCACGGCACCTCGATCTGCTACACCCTGGCACTCGCCTCGTGCCTGATCGCCCATTACAACGGCGACGGGCAAAACGCGCGCGCGTTGCTGCAACTGCTGCTCGAACAGGCGCAGAAACATTCGGTGCTGCTGTTCTACACGTGGGCGCGGCACTATGCGCAGGTGATCGACGCCGACAAGGCTCCCGCGATACCGCCCGCCGATAGCGGCCTGGTCAGGGAAATCATGGTCACACTGGACACCGGTTTCGTTGATGATGCATTGCTCGAACGAGCACAAAGCGGCGCGGCTGGCTGGAGCACCGCGGAAATCCTGCGAGCTCGGGCCGAGCGATTGCTGGCCGCTGAATCGCCCTGCCATCACACCGTCGAAAGCGCCTTGCAGCAATCGCTTGTGATTGCGAAGACGCAAGGCGCCCTGGCCTGGGAACTGCGCAGTGCGACATCGCTGGCTCAGTTGTGGCAGCGCCAGTCGCGCTACCGCGAAGCACTGGAGTTACTGACACCGGTCTACCAGCGCTTCACCGAAGGTTACGCCACCCCGGATTTGCGCAAGGTGCGCTTACTGCTCGACGAATTGCGCAGTCAGTTGCGGGCGTGAGCTCGATCGCGTGCGTCCCAGGTAACGCGCATGCCGACGCTCGACATCACCCAACTCGCCGCCCTGCTCTAGTTGCTCACGGGCATAACGGCGCGTGGTGTTGAGCATTCGATAGCGCAGCGTTCCGCTGGATCGATCCACCGTCAGCAACGACTTGGCCGCCAACTGTTCAACGACAGCCACCATCGTCGAGGGTGGCAGTTGCACGCAACTGATCACGCCGATGGCGGCATCCAGCGTGAACGCCATTTTGAACACCGATAACCGCTGCAGCACGCGTTGTTCGTGCTCGCTCAAGCGTTGATAACTCCAGTCCAGCGCGGCCATCATCGACTGATGACGTGGCACGGCGGTCCGGCGGCCGTGACTCAAGACTTGCAGGCCGTTATCCAGCTGCGCCTGCAACCCGACCAGCGCCAGCGCGTCGATCTGCGCCGCCGCGAGTTCAATCGCCAGCGGAAGGCCGTCGAGTCGTCGACAGATATCGCGCACCGTTTCCAGATCCTGCTCACGCAGACAGAAGCCGTGTTGACGGGCACGGGCGCGACTGACAAACAGTTGCACAGACGAATAACCTATGACTTCATCGACGCTGTTGAGCGCCGAAGTTTTAGGAATGGTGAGAGGCGGCAATGGCTGGAGGACTTCCAGGGCGAGACGCAACGGCTCGCGGCTGGTGGCCAGGATCGACAGACGGGGCGCTGCGTCGAGCAAAGTCTCCAGCAAGCCCCGGCAGGCTTCGTGCAGAGGGTCGCAGTTATCCAGCACCAGCAACGCATGGCGCGCCGTCAGCGTGGTGAAATCGATATCGAGGGTATGCAAAAGATGATCGACGAGTGAGGTTTGCTCGTCGATCAGGGATAAATCCACCCGCCAGACGCCATCGCGAAAATGCTGCAGCAACAACTCCGCCGCTCTCAGCGCCACGGTGCTCTTGCCGACGCCGGCAGGTCCCGTCACCGTTATCAGTCGGGACAGCGGCAATTGTCGCACCAGACCACCGACCAATGAATCGCGGCCGGTGACAGGCGTCAGCCGTGCGGGCAGATTGTGCTGCGGAGCTTGCAGACTTTCGAACACCACCTGGGCAACGCTGTCGCCGTGCACCGGTGCAACGAAGCTGTACCCGCATTGCGGCACGTTGACGATGTAGCGCTGTCCGTTCTCGCCATCACCGAGGGCTCGACGCAATGCCGCGATGTGCACCCGCAGGTTGATCTCCTCGACCACCGACGTTGGCCATACCAGCGCGATCAATTGCTCTTTGCTGACCACCCGGCCGGCACGCTCGACCAACACTTGCAGAATGTCCAGCGCACGACCGCCCATGCGCAGTTGCCGATCCCCTTCGAGGATCAGCCGTTGGCGCAAATGGAACGCGTACGGGCCGAAATGCAGGACCGACGCCGAGTTCAATTCGTTGAGGCTGTTCATGTCCGTTATCTTGGCAGGCCACGATGACGGTACAACCGTCACACGGGGCGCAGCACGGACATCCGGGTGCGTGTAACGGACAGAATCGCTCTAGCTGAACTGTTCGCGATACTGGGCCGGGGTCAGCCCGAGCTTTTCGCCGAACAGAAAACGCATGTGGCGCACGCTGCCGAAACCACTTTTGTAGGCCACCGTCTTCAACGGCAGATCGCTGGTTTCCAGCAGATTGCGAGCGCAATCGATGCGCGCACTTTGCAGGAACTCCATGGGCGTCATGTTGACTTCGCGAGCGAACACCCGGGCGAAATGACGAGCGCTCATGTTCGCAAGGCTTGCCATGCGTTCGATGGTGAAGCTTTCTTCAAGGTGTTCCAGAACGTGATTCTGTACCCGGGTGATGGGCGTTTCCTGGGGCGAAACCGCCGCCATCAGCGGACTGAATTGCGCCTGTCCGCCCTGGCGCTTCATCACCACCAACAGCACTTTGGCCACGTCCTGGGCGAGTTTCTTGCCGTGATCGCGGGCCACCACTGCCAGTGCCAGATCGATGCCGGCCGTGACGCCGCCGGACGTGATCAGGTTTCGGTCCTCGACAAAGATCTGGTCGGTAGCGACATCCGCGTTCGGAAAACCCTTGATCAAGCGTTCGGTGTAATTCCAGTGGGTGGTCACGCGATAACCGTCGAGCAACCCGGCGTAACCCAACACAAAGGCCCCCGTGCAAATCGAACCGTAGCGCTCGGCACGGCCGACCGCACCTTGCAGCCAGGCCAGCAACGGCGGGCATTTTTCGTTGTAGGCCCCGGGACCGCCCGGCACCAACAGCAGGTCATAGCGATCACTGGCTTCGTCGATGTGCCGGTCTGTGTGCACCAGTACGCCGTTGGAGGCACGCAGCGGCCCACGCTCAGTGCCCAGAAGCGTCAGTTGATAATGGGCGTCCGGCTTCAGGTATCGGTTGGCAACCGAAAACACTTCCAGCGGCCCGGCCATATCGAGCAGAAGAAACTCGGGAAACAACACCATTGCCACGGTTTTCATGAGCAGACATCACTGAAATCAATGAACGGTTATAAGTTTGCGCATTATGACCAAGTACAGCGCAAACGTTGGAGAAGAATGCGTGAACTGACTCACACAACTGTCAACCCTGAGGGGACAGTATTTCAATTTTCATCTACTTATTGCGCCCAAGAGTAACCAGTAACCTTCTCCTCACTCGGACGAATCAACGTCCTGAAAGGAGATTTCATCATGCTGACCCTTCGCAAAGCTTCCGACCGTGGTCTGGCCAATCATGGCTGGTTGAAGTCCTTCCACACCTTTTCTTTCGCCAGTTATCGCGACCCACGTGAGCAGGGTTTCTCCGACCTGCTGGTGATCAACGATGACCGCGTCGCCGCCGGCAAAGGCTTCGGCCAGCACCCGCACCGCGACATGGAGATTTTCTCCTATGTGCTCGAAGGTGCGCTGGAACACAAGGACACCCTGGGCACCGGCTCAGTCATCCGCCCGGGCGATGTGCAACTGATGAGCGCTGGCAGCGGCGTGGCCCACAGCGAGTTCAACCACTCGGCGACCAAGCCTGTGCACTTCCTGCAGATCTGGATCGTGCCGGACGTCAGTGGTGCCAAACCACGCTATCAACAGGAGCACTTCAGCGAGCAGAAAAAACGCGGTCGCCTGCAACTGATCATCTCGCCCGAAGGCACCCACGGCTCGCTCAAAGTGCGCCAGGATGCACGCGTGTATGCCGGGCTTTTCGATGGCCAGGAAAGCGCCACACTCGAGCTGCCTGCAAACCGCTACGCCTATGTTCATGTTGCTCGCGGCAGCGTTGAACTGAACGGCGTGCAGTTGAAGGAAGGCGACGGTGTGCGGGTTCGTGAAGAACAGGCACTGACCCTGAGCAATGGTCAGGATGCCGAAGTGCTGGTGTTTGATCTGCGGCCGCAGGAGTTGCCGGAAATGCCATGAGTCGTTGGTGTTCATCGCTCACAAAAAACGGCCTTCGTTGAAGGCCGTTTTTCATTCTGCAGGCAGGGTCATCAGCACTGCCGGCGCAGAATTTCCAGCCTCTTTCACCGATTGAATCATGGCCAGAGTGGTCTGCATCGTTACAAGCACGTTTGCCTGATTCGCGTAGTAAGAACCCGCGAGTATGGCAACCATCCCGAGAAAATGTACGGCCGTTGCCGCCCAGTAATTCGCCTTGATCGTCGAGACCTGCCTGATTGCTTCGTCAATTCGCTCCAGAGACCTGTCCATGCGAGCCGAGATGACCGCGTAACGTTGGTCGCGTTCCAGGTGAGCCTTTTCTTGCTCCAGTCTGACTTTTTCGTAGACTTTCTCTCGCTCGACCCTAGCCGTTTCCCGCTCCTGTCGGGCCGTCTCCAAGACCTTTTCATGCCCCAGTCGAGCCTTCAAGCGCTCCTGCCGCAGGTTTTCCAGATTCTGCTCATGCGCCAGCTGAATTTTTTCCAGAGCCAGCTCCCGCTCCTGACGCACCTTCTCCCGAGCCTGCTCGCGCTCAAGGCAAACGTTCTTCTGAGCCTCCTCCCGCTCAAGGCGCGACTTCTCCTGAGACTGCTCCCACTGCTGCCGTGCAGTTTCCTGCTCTCGCTTCTGCTCCAGCCGCGCTACCGCCTGAGCCTTCTCCCATCCCTGCCGTGCAGCCTCCTGCTCTCGCTTCTGCTCCAGCCGCGCCACCTCTTGAGACCGCTCCCGCTCCAGCCGCACCGCCTCCCGAGCCTGCTCCCGCTCCAGCCGCGCCGCCTCCTGAGACCGCTCCCACTCGAACCGGGCTTCCTCCATGGATCGTTTTTGCTCCAGCCGGGCCTGCTCCTGCCTTTTTTCGACCTCCAGCCGTGCCTGGTCCCGCTCGGCCTGCTGGGTCAGAAAGCCATCGATCTTTGCGGACATGGACTCGATCCGCGCATCGATTCTTGTCTCGATGACTTCGATCCTGGCGCTGAATTCGTCTCGCGTTATGTAGGTCATAGACTCAGTTCTATCCGTTTGCCCGGCCATGTCGCTTGCTTGAAATTGGCTGACTTCCCTTGCAATCAATTCCGCACCTCTGACGTTTATCAATACTTCCCTGGATTGATCACCTCGGAGGGTTTCACCTGCTCACTCCGGGTGTGAGAAACGATAGGACCCGGCCAAAAAACTCACAAGCCAGCGGATTCTGGCGCTGTTGTAGGCAAGATCGTCAGCTGATGTAGCCGTCCTACACAGCATCAATGAACTACTCATTCTCCAGCACGAATGCTTCGACAATGTGTTCGATCACCGCCCTGACCCGCGCGGTATGGCGCAAATCCGCGTGGGTCACCAGCCACACTTCATAAGGCAACGGACGCGTGCGTTCCGGCCACAGCCTGACCAGACCGTCGCGTTCGCCCATGTAGACCGGGATTTCTCCTACACCCAGTCCGGCGGCAATCGAGCGTCGTACCAGCAGACTGGAGCTCAGACCGGCGACGATACGCCCGCGAGTCACGGGTTCGGTCACCAGGGTCAAGTCTTTGTTGCCTTGCAGATACGGCTGGTACACCACCAGATCATGGCCCTCGAACGCACTGCCTGGCGCCGGCACGCCATGGCTGTCGACATAGCTCTGCGAGGCAAACAGCCCCACCGGCCAGCGCGCGATGCGCCGGGCGATCAGGTCCGGGTTGTCCGGGCGGGTATTGCGCACCGCGATGTCCGCTTCACGTTTGGCCAGGCTGAGGATCTGCGTGGAGGCGTCCAGGTGCACGCGCACGTCCGGATGCTGTTCGTGCAACTGCGCAATGGCCGGAATCAGGAAATCGATGGCCAGCGAATCGGTGGTGCTGATTCGCACACTGCCGGTCAGGCGATCATCCAGGCCCTGGATACGCCGCTCCAGCTCCAGCGCCGAATGCTCCATTTTTTCCACCGACTTGAGCGCGGCTTCACCGACTGTCGTCAGTGCATAGCCCTCGGAGGTGCGCAGAAACAAGGTCGCGCCCAGCGACTTTTCCAGTGCTGTGATGCGTCGCCCGACCGTCGCCTGATCCACGCCCAGTACACGCGCAGCGCCACGCAATGTCGACTCGCGGCAGACCGCAAGAAACACCCGCGCGTCATCCCAGTTCATACCATTCTCCATTGATGCATAAACGCATCACCATAACGCAAACTCGCTGCATTAACGCAGCAAAGATAGCCGATATGCTGGGCGCCATAAACCTTTCACAGGATTGCCGTCATGCACACTTCAACTACTTTGCCCGAGCGTCCGGACACGAGTGTCTGGCTGGCGATCTTCGCCGGACTCTGCGCCAGCCTGGTCAGCATCGGTCTGGCGCGTTTCGCCTACACGCCGCTGATCCCTTCGCTGATTCAGGCGCAGTGGTTTTCCGCCCATGATGTGGTCTATCTCGGCGCGGCCAACCTGGTCGGTTACCTGATCGGCGCCCTCCTCGGCCGCCCGCTGGCACGCAGGTTTACCCAGAGAAACGCTCTGCGTCTGATGATGCTGGCGGTGACCGTGGCGTTTTTCGCCTGTGCGTACCCCGTGTCGGTGAGCTGGTATTTCGGCTGGCGTCTGCTGTCCGGAATCGCGGGCGGCGCGATCATGGTGCTGGTTGCCTCGACCGTATTGCCCCATGTACCGGCCGCGCGCAAGGGCCTGGCCAGTGGGGCGATTTTCCTCGGCATCGGTCTGGGCATCGCCGGCTCGGGCACGATCGTTCCGCTGCTGTTGAGTCTGGGCCTGCAAGCGACCTGGCTTGGATTGGGCGTGCTGTCGCTGGCGCTGACGGCATTAAGCTGGTTCGGCTGGCCCTCGGAGCTGCCCCATGTAACCACCGCAACGGCTCAGGTGGAGCCGATCGAGCCGACACCGCCTGCTGTTTATCTGCTGTTTGCCCAGTACGCATTCATGGCCGCCGGGCTGGTGCCGGCCATGGTCTTTCTGGTGGATTACGTCGCCCGTGGACTGGGCGCCGGGGCGCACGTCGGCGCGCTGATCTGGGTCATGTACGGTCTGGGTGCCATCGTCGGCCCGGTGAGTTATGGCTTTCTCGCCGATCATCTCGGCGCACGAACCGGCATTCGTCTGGTGCTGGTGGTCCAGGCGATCACCCTTGGTTTGCTGGCCATTTCGCATTCGTTCCTGGCGTTGGCGCTGCTGGCGGTGGTGCTCGGCTCGTTTCCACCGGGCATCGTTCCGCTGGCGTTGGCCCGGGTGCATGAGCTGGTGCCGGATCATCATCGCCAACAGGTGGCGTGGAGCCGCGCCACGGTGTCGTTCGCCACGTTTCAGGCGCTGGCCGGATTCGCCTATTCGGCGCTGTTCAACGCCATGGGCGGACAGCACGTGCTGCTCTTCGTGATTGCCGGCGGTGCCATTGTGATCGCTCTGATACTTGAGCACGCCATAAAACTGCTGCCCTCCTCCGTCGCGCAACGCTGCTGCGCCCAATGACGGGAATCATTGCGCCCTGAGTGCGCTCCCATCTACTGATCACTTGTATTAAGAGGAATCGAAAATGACGTTGCCCACTGAAATGACCCGCATCGAAATCACTGAACCGGGCGGGCCCGAGGTTCTGCAATCCAGACGAGTCCCGCTGCCGGTCGTCGCGCAGGGCGAACTGCTGATCCGCGTGCACGCCGCCGGCATCAATCGGCCGGACGCCTTGCAACGTGCAGGCAAGTACCCGATGAGACCCGGGATGAACCCGATCCCCGGTCTGGAGGTGGCCGGTGAAGTCGTGGCGCTGGGTGCAGGTGTCAGCACTTTTGCCGTGGGCGACAGGGTTTGCGCACTGACCAATGGTGGCGGTTATGCCGAATACTGCACGGTGCCGGCGGGCCAGGCCCTGCCGATCCCCGACGGGATGGACTGGATTCAGGCCGCGGCAATCCCCGAAACCTTTTTCACGGTATGGGCCAATCTGTTCGGTCTCGGTGGTGCGATTCGAGGGCAGCGTGTGTTGATTCACGGTGGCACCAGTGGCATCGGCACCACCGCGCTGATGCTGTGCCGCGAGTTTGGCATCGAAGCCTTCGCCACCGCCGGCAGTACCGATAAATGTGAGGCCATCCGTGAATTAGGCGGTGAGCCGATCAACTATCGCGAGCAGGATTTCGCTGCCGTCATCGCCGAGAAAACCAACGGCCAGGGCGTCAATGTGATTCTCGACATCATGGGCGGCTCGTATCTGAACGCCAACCTCAGCGCACTGGCAATGGATGGCCGCGTGGTGATGCTCGGTTTTCTTGGCGGCGCCCGTGCCAACGATGTCGATCTGCTGACCATTCTCGGCAAGCGTGCCGTGGTCACTGGTTCCTTGTTGCGCGCACGCACTTCTGCGGAAAAGGCTGCCATCGCCGATCAATTGCGCGAGCACGTCTGGCCGGTACTGGCCGCCGGGCGCTGCCTGCCGATCATCGACAAGGTCTACCCGCTCACCGACGCGGCCCAGGCCCATGCGCACATGGAAGCCGGTGATCACATCGGCAAGATCGTGCTGAACGTGGCTTGAGCCACAGCATCGTTTTGTAATGATTGCAGGCGGACGACGATCGAAAATGTCACGCGCGGACCAAGGCATCTGGTAAAAAGCCTTCTTTGTCCGCGCACTGGTGAAACGTTCAATGTTCCTTGCCTTCATGACCCGACTTCGCCACCGGCGCCTGGCGTTTGCGTGCATGGCCGCCCTGATCATCGGCCTGCCGGCGAGTTGCGCCGTACTGGAACACACCGAACGCAAGTTGCTGTTTCGCATCGAACCGGGCACGGCCGGCTGGTATCACGGCTTGCCCGGCAGCGTTCAGGAACTTGACCTGCAACCCAAAAGCTTCAAGGCCGGGCAGAACATTCATGCGTGGTGGTGGCCGGCGGAACGGGCCAATGCCCCGGCCATTCTTTATCTGCATGGCGTGCGCTGGAACCTGACCGGGCAGTTGTTCCGCATTGAACAGCTGCGCGCGGCGGGGTATTCGGTATTGGCCATCGATTACCGAGGCTTTGGCCAGAGTCATGGTGACTTGCCGTCAGAAAGCACCGTTTATGAGGATGCACGGGTGGCCTGGGAACGCTTCCGGCAACTTCAACCCGACCCGAGCAAACGCCTGATCTACGGACATTCCCTCGGTGGTGCGGTCGCCATCGACCTGGCTGCCGAGCTGGGCCGGGACGCCGCCAGAAACCATACGCCGTTGCCGGTTCGCGGCCTGGTGATTGAGTCCACCTTTACCTCACTGGCCGACGTCGCCGCTGCGGTGGCCAACACGTCCCTGCCCGTTCGCTGGCTGTTGTCGCAGAAGTTCGACTCCATCGACAAGATTGCCGACATCCATATGCCATTGCTGGTCGTGCACGGCCTGGCCGATGCGTTTGTGCCGTCACGCTTCAGCGAGCAACTGTTCGCGGCCGCCAGCCAACCCAAACGATTGCTGCTGGTACCCGGCGGGACGCACAACAACAGCATGGCACTTGGCGGACAAAACTATCGCAAGGCGATCGATGCATTGATGCAAACCAAGCCCGCCGCACGCGTCGCAGGCGTAACGTTGTTGCAAGGCGCGCGCGATTCCTGAAAACAGAGACCATCGGTCATCCCGGCGTAAATAATTGCAGCACTGACTGGCAATCCGTCGATCTAACGCTTTGCTGGATGGAGTCAATCCATGACGCAGCTTCGGCACACCCGGCCGCGCTGCGTTTCACTGCCTGTTCGGGAGCACCACCATGAAAATCAACCCGTACCTGATCTTCAACGGCGATTGCCGTGCGGCCTTCACGTTTTACGAGCAATGCCTGCAAGGCAAGCTTGAAGCGATGATGACTTTCGGCGAAACGCCCGCCGCAGAGCATGTTCCGAAAGAGCATCACAATCTGATCATTCATACCTGCCTGAAGGTTGGTGATCAGATGCTGATGGCATCGGACACCACGCCCGACCGTCCGACCCAGGGCATGAGCGGTTGCTCGGTGTCCTTGAACGTCGACACCGTCGCCGAGGCTGAAAGAGTCTTCAATGCCCTGGCCAGAGACGGTCGAGTAGACATGCCACTGGAAGCGACCTTCTGGGCCGCGCGTTTCGGCATGCTGGTGGATCGTTTTGGCGTGTCATGGATGGTCAATTGCGAAAGCGACAAGTGATGCAGCCATTGCGCCGGACATGAAAAAGCCCGACCTCTTCAGGTCGGGCTTAGTGTTTATCGCTGAGCCAGTTCATGTCTCACGCATTGTTCGTAATAGGTCTGTTTGACGGCTGCAGGCTTGAGGCGCGAGGTACTGTTGTAGGTCTGTTCGGTGATGCCCATCGCAGTCATGCGCATCCATGGTTGCTGAAACCTGCGTACCTGCAAGCGCTTGCGGGCGCCATAAAGGGAAATCCCCGACAGCTTCGATTGCTGCGCGCCGGCTGCGATGTCCGAACCCCAGGTACAAGCAAAACGATGGCTCTTGCTCAGTTCCCTCGCCTGGGCGCCCAGCGCGAAGAGGGCCAGGGAAAGCGTTGCAACGGTGATGACAGTCGTCCGCATAGGGCCAGCCTAACCTTTTGAAAAAAGGCGAGTTTGCCGGTGCCGGAAACATTCGGGGGCCAGCAGTTTGCCGCCTATTGATCCCGAGTGCTGACTTCGATCCTCAACCGATCGGTGCTTTCTTCACGACATTCAATGGAGACTGGCAGAAAGCGCTCGATCACTGCGATGTTACTGTGCAAATGTTCGGTCATCCCGGGCGTCGTAAACGAACCAGATCCGGCCAGCGCCATCGGCAACAACAATTGATCGGCCAGGTGCTCAGCCACCGCCGCACCACTGCGCAACCAAGCGTCTGCCTGATTGACCGCAACGTCCGCAACAGTCTCTGCGCGCAGTGAAGCCTGGCCAAACGCACTGAATACTTCCGTGACGTGTTCAAACGCATATTCCAGCAACAGCACGTTACCCGGCCCGCACTCCGGATCAAGGCTGATCGCATTCATCGCCGCTGGAGGCATATTCAAACGTCGGGCCACACGGTGAAGCTCACGTCTGGCGATGTCCGAAGCGAGACCTGCCGACAGCGCAAACGCCTTTTGCGAAAGCGGCAAGCCGCGATCGCAGACGTGCAACGCCGACAGTTTCGACGGCTGCACCGTGGCCTCGATTTCGCCGCCACCCGCAGGAACGAATCCATGACGAAGCAGCTTCAGATCAACCTCGGCGCCCATGCGTCGCAACAACGGCAACCAGCTGCGGGTGAGGAAATCGGTCGGTGGCGCCAACGGATTATGGGTGCCACCGCTGATCCATATCCGACTGGCTTGCGGCGCCCGCAACAACGCGGGCAGCAAGGTCTGCAACACCAGTGTGCAACTGCCGGCGGTACCAATGGCAAAGCGGTACTCGCCGCCGCGAATCGGCCCGGGCTCGAAGCTCAACGCTTGCGACCCCAACTCTGCGCCTTGAGTCCTTGCACCGCAGACCCGTGCCGCCGCCATCACGGCGGTCAGGTGCTGGCGCAACAAACCCGGACGGCTACGTTTGGCACGAATCCGTTCGATGCGAAATGCCCGTCCCGTCACCATCGACAGGCTCAAGGCACTGCGCAACACCTGGCCGCCACCAATAGCGCCGTCCAGTTCAATCACGTCCTGTTTCATTTTCTTCCTTATGCGTACAACCCGACGGTTTCTCTGAGGTATCGATCGAGCTGACCGGAGTCTTCCCGGGTTCTGGCCAATGTCGGTACTTCGCGCTCAAGTTCAGCGGCGATGAATCGATGCAGCGCCGGGCGACGAGGACCGTAGGCGCTCTCATCGGCATTGCGCTTGAGTGCGAGCAGCTCATCGACTTCGTCGAGCAACGCTTGGTCATCGACGGTGCTCAGTAGATCGGCAAATGTCATCGGCGGCCGGCCACGGCCCTGGTCGATCCAGCGCACGGCCAGCAGCGGCCGCAATACGTAGAAGTACTTTTTGAACCTCACGCTGTCGCCCTGCAAATAACCACGGAAGTTCTTCTTCGCCATCGACAGGTAGTGATTGCGCGCGGCCGGCGGGCTGTAAAACGCCTCGGCAAGCGCCCTCAGTTGAGAGACCGCCGCGGTTTCGCTGCGGTACACCAGTGGTGAGTCGAGCCACTCCAGCAAGGTCGGATTGGACTTTCGCAACAGTCCGAGGGCTTTGCGCAGCTCCCAGCCACTCACGTCGAGTTCATCATCCAGCGGCCGCTCGATCACGTCCCGTGGCGCGTCGACCTGGACGAACCACTCGGGTTTCTCCACATAAACAAAGCGCACATCGTAATCGCTGTCGGTCGAGGCGAATCCCCAAGCCCGACTGCCCGATTCACAGGCATACAACACCGTGACATTACGCTCGCGCTCTATGCGCGCCAGCTCTTCCAGCACCCGGGCGCGCATGGCGCTGCACAGCGGGTGACGTTCTTCGAATTTCATGTCTTTCAATCCTTGTTCCAGCGTGCCATGGCACGCGCTATCCCTTGACGCACACTACCTGACGCAAGGTGTGCAGCACTTCCACCAGCTCGCGCTGGGCGTGCATGACTTTGTCGATGTCCTTGTAGGCCATCGGAATTTCATCGATCACCGCAGCATCCTTGCGGCATTCAACGTGCGCGGTGGCACGAATCTGATCTTCAACGGTGAAGGTGTTTTTTGCCTTTGTACGGCTCATGGTCCGACCGGCACCGTGGCTGCAGGAGCAAAACGATTCTTCGTTGCCCAGACCGCGCACAATGAAGCTCTTGGCACCCATCGAACCGGGAATGATCCCCAACTCGCCCTTCTTCGCCGATACCGCGCCTTTGCGGGTGACCAGAATGTCTTCGCCGAAATGCCGTTCTTTCTGCACGTAGTTGTGATGGCAGTTCACCGCCTCCAGCGCCACTTCGAACGGCTTGCGGATAATCTGTCGCGTCGCCTGAATCACGGCCTGCATCATCAACGCGCGGTTCTGCTTGGCGAAGTCTTGGGCCCAGCCCACCGCCTCCACGTAATCATCAAAGTGCTGGCTGCCTTCTTCGAAGTAGGCCAGGTCACGGTCCGGCAGATTGGCGATGTGCTGACGCATATCCGCCTGTGCCATCTGGATGAACAGGTTGCCGATGGCGTTGCCGACACCCCGCGAGCCGCTGTGCAACATGAACCAGACCCGATTGGCCTCATCCAGACACACTTCGATGAAGTGGTTGCCGCTGCCCAATGTTCCGAGATGCCCACGGTTGTTGGTGTTGGCCAGTTTCGGGTACTTGTCGGTGATTGCCTTGAACCGTGGATGCAGCGCCGCCCACGCCTGATCGGCCTGCACCGGAATCTCGTCCCAGGCGCCCTTGTCCCGCCGTGATCGGGTCGAACTGCGGCCATGGGGCACCGCCTGTTCGATCGCACTGCGCAGGCCATGCAGGTTGTCGGGCAAATCAGCAGCTGTCAGAGAAGTTCGCGCAGCAATCATGCCGCATCCGATATCGACTCCGACCGCCGCCGGGATGATCGCGCCTACAGTGGGGATCACGCTGCCGATGGTCGAGCCCTTGCCCAAGTGGACATCCGGCATCACGGCGAGATGCTTGAAGATGAATGGCATCTTCGCCGTGTTCATCAGTTGCTCGCGGGCTTCGTTTTCCACCGGGACGCCTTCGGTCCAGAGTTTGATCGGCTTGCCGTTAGCAACTTCCAGCAGTTGGTAAGTGTGTTGTTTCATCATCTCGATTCTTTATTGTCTGGCCGATGATTCGGCGCGGTTACACAGCCTTCGGCGACAAGGTTGGGTGAAACATGCAGCGCGCTCTACCGCTGAGCTACGACCTTTCGGTCGACGGGATTCGAACCCGTCCCCACGCCGTCCTGTAGTTCCACCGGCATTCGCCGGGCAAATTCGAAAAAGGTGGCACGACAAAGGTTGATGACTGTTGCGCGTCACCGCGCACCGGGGTTAGCCGGCCTCAGATGTACAGCCATCGGCATTCGTGCCGTCACGCGCACTGACAAGGGTTTGATGAGACGTCTTGGATGTAGTCCCACCGGCATTCAGTGCCCGTGACAAATCAATTATTCAGCTTCATTCCATACGTTCGATCGCTTCGACCCAGTGCTGCGCACCGTACCGGCCGGCGGTGAATTGCTCGATCACATCAAACACCGCATCACTGAAGCCGCCGACATTCAGGATGTCGTCGCGATCCGCCGCCGGTGTCGCCCAACCCGGTTGCAGATCGATACAGATCAGGCGTGCTTGCGGGTTGAGCCGCTTTATCCGCTCCCATTGCAGCATCGTTTCACTCGCCCCTCGACGTCGCGCATCGATCCAGGATTCGTTGTCCGACACCATGATCAGCGTATCGACCCTGGCCTTGCTGTCCGCCAGCTTCTTCAGCGGCGCCGAACAGCAGGTTCCACCACCGAAAATGCCCGCAAGCTTTTCGGCATTGCTGATCACACTGTCCCGCGGGTTGAGCGTGATATCCACCACGTCGACCTCGAACGGCATCACTCGTGCAGCCGGCTGCTTGCGCAACACCGCTGCCGCGATCAACGCCGCCACATCGATGCAGCGCACCGCCGTGGTCGCGCCCTGCCGGTATCCGGTCAACGGGCTGCCCATCGAGCCGGAGACGTCCGGGCAGACCACCACCGCGCCTTCAATCTTCGGCACATTGGTCAACGACAGCTCAAGTGCATCTTGCAGCGCCTCGCGTATCGGCGCCGGAATGTCATCACCGATCATTCGATACGCCGTCAGCAACTGGTACGGGTACACCCGCGCCCTGGCGACTGCTTCGGGATCCGCCAACCGCGCGGCCACGTATTCGGTGCAACCCGGCACTTCAAAAGCACCATGGCGCGCCAGGGTGTTGAGGTTGATTCGAAGCCCCTGCCAGCCCATGTTTCGCGCTTGAGCAGCCCACTGCTCTTTGCTCAGGGTTTCATTGCCGAGCAATTGAAAAGGCACCTCTGGCACCTGATCACTTGCACCACTGCGGAACGCCAGCAGATCGCGGGTCAGTTCCGGCAACGCCTGCGCATCCACTGGTTTGCCGATCAGCCAGGCGAAGAACGCTTCGCGCCAGGCTTCGGACGGTTTGGGATGAACCATTTTCACCACGTCCGCCAACGAGGGCTGATTGCCGATCGACGCTTGCAGCAGTTGCCGCTCGGTCGCGCTGTTCAGCCAGTTCTGCACCAGCCGCTTGGGCTGCGAGCCGAGGGATTTGCGCCCCGTGGCACCACTGCGCAGGATCTGTACGAAGTTGCGCAGCATCTTGCCACTGTCGACGATCCCTCCGAACACCTCCGGTACCAGCACCGAACGCTGGGCGGTCAGCGCCGCCAACAACAAGGCCGGCATGTCTTTCATATGGCCCTTTTTGCGGGCGTATATTGCGGCGTTGGCCACAAAACGGCTGTCCAGTTCAGCCACCAGCTTCAACACCTGATCCAGCTGGTTTTCAGCCGTTGCGTAAAAGGTCTGGTTCAGACAACCGGTCACTGCCAACTGGGCCAATTGATGCTTGGGCGTATAGGCATAGGCCGCCGCTCCAGAAGCATTCAAGGTGTCGCACGCCGGCAGGTTGTTCGATTGTGTGTTGAAGAGGTTGAAATTGGCCATCGTGGCGTCTCGCTGTGTTGTCCTGTTCGTTGCAAGAGGTATTGCAGCCGCCGTGCCAGCTTTGAAAAAAGCATCAGAAAATAATTTAACTATTTGATTTATATAGATATTTATTTTTATTGCGATGATCTCATAACGTTAAGCACGACAAACCGATTCGCAGAACACTATCATTGAATATCGTCTTTTATCTTTTGAGATAGCCATGCAAAACAAGCGCACTGTTGCCATCGGTTTTATCGGAGCAACCCTCGATCGCGTGGGTAAAGGTGCCAATCGCTGGAACCACTGGCGCCCGAGCGTGGGCCTGTGCCAGCAGCCGGATGTGTTGATTCATCGACTGGAACTGATTCACGGCACAGACGCCCGAGACGCCAGCCTTGCCGAGCGAGTTCGCGAAGACATTAGTCAGGTATCGCCTGAAACCGAGGTCTGCCTGCACCCGATGGCGCTGCGCAACCCGTGGGATTTCGAAGAGGTTTATGGCGCGCTGCACGACTTCACCACCGAATACACCTTCGATACCGAACGCGAGGACTATCTGGTCCACATCACCACCGGCACCCATGTGGCGCAGATCTGCTGGTTCCTGCTGACCGAGGCGCGCTACCTGCCGGCACGGCTGATCCAGACCTCCCCCGCCCGCCGCAAGAGCGAAGATGAGCCGGCCACCGGCACTCACGCGCTGATCGATCTCGACCTGTCGCGCTACGATCGCATTGCCACTCGCTTTACCAACAAACGCCTCGAAAGCCTGGAGTTTCTTAAATCCGGCATCGCCACACGCAACGCCGCGTTCAACCGCTCCATCGAACAGATCGAACGCGTCGCGGTGCGCTCGAAAGCGCCAATGTTGCTGATCGGCCCGACCGGAGCCGGCAAATCCTTCCTCGCTCGACGGATCTATGAGCTCAAGCGCGGCCGCCATCAAATGCAAGGACGCTTCGTTGAAGTGAACTGCGCCACTCTGCGCGGCGACGGCGCGATGTCAGCCCTGTTCGGCCACGTCAAAGGCGCCTTCACCGGCGCGCAAAATGCCCGCGACGGCCTGCTACGCGCCGCCGACGGCGGTATGTTGTTTCTTGACGAAATCGGCGAACTGGGCGCAGACGAACAAGCCATGCTGCTCAAGGCCATTGAAGAGAAGCGCTTCTTCCCGCTCGGCTCGGACAAGGAAGTCGACAGTGACTTCCTGATCATTGCCGGCACTCACCGCGACCTGCGCAGTCGGGTCGCCGAAGGCCTGTTCCGGGAAGACCTGTACGCACGAATCAATCTTTGGACATTTGATCTGCCCGGCCTGGCCGGCCGTCGAGAAGACATCGAACCCAACATCGATTTCGAACTCGAGCGCCACGCACGCGAGCACGGTCAGTTGGTACGTTTCAACCTCGAAGCGCGCAGGCGCTATCTCGCCTTCGCCAGTTCACGCGAAGCGGCGTGGCTGGGCAACTTTCGCGAACTTTCGGCCTCGATCACACGCATGGCAACACTGGCCGACAGCGGCCGAATTGATGAAGCGCAAGTGCAGGAAGAAATTGATCGACTTCGTTATGCCTGGGGACTGAAGCAACCGGCAGGAGTGACGGACGATTTGCCGGGAGACGCCGAAGGCATGGACCTGTTTGACCGATTGCAATTGAAGGCCGTACTGGCAGTGTGCAGAGAGTCAGATAGCTTGTCGGATGCGGGCAGACGCTTGTTCGGCGTGTCCCGCCAGGCGAAGGCGCAGCCCAATGATGCGGACCGATTGAGAAAGTATCTGGGACGGTTTGGGATTGAATGGAGCCAGCTGCGCGAGCCGTGAAGCATGGACGCAATCCTCTGTACCGTTGAGATAAACCGCACCACAGCGCAACACAAGCACCGAGCGAAGGACAGACACGGATGGAGTTACTGGAGTTTTTCTCAAACCTGCTATCGACCCCGGGCAGCTTCGAGACGTCCGGCCAAAAGCCTCGCAGAGTCTTCACCCGCGGATTTGTCGTGCTCTGCGTCTTTGTAGCGATCATCGAGCTGTTCATACTGAGCCACATCTATAGCGGGCATCCGTGAACGAATAGATACGAGATTCCGCCCGTCACCCGACGGGCACTTTACCCGCCTCTGCTCTTGCAACGTCTGTCCACCTGACGCGGAAGCGCCGACGATGAACAGAACCATTGCAGCCCTTATGCTTGGAAGTCTTTTATCTGCCACCGCACCGCTTGCGATGGCGGGAAGCACCGTCCCGCCCACCGGTATTCCCGGAGTCAACCAGGGCGTCACCGAATCCAAGGAAGAAAAGGCCGACAAAAAAGGTGAAGAGGCCTCGGGTTCAAACTCCGGTGCAGAGTCCCACGAGACAGAGAAGGATGCACAAACATCCAGCGGGTCAAAGGATGGGGTAGAAGAAAAGAAACCCTGAACGACTTTACCGCCTCAGCAGTTTTCGCAGGCACAAAAGAGCCGATCTCTCCGATCGGCATTTTTTGTGCGACGCTCATTCCGCTTTAGCAGGCCAGGGCGACGAATTTCAGCGCTTGAGCTTGCGCTTGTTGCGGTATTGGTCGATCACCACCGCGACCACGATGATCAGCCCCTTGATGATGTCCTGAATGTAGGCATCGACCCCGACGAACGTGAAACCGCTGGCCATCACCCCAAGAATCAGAGCGCCGATCACCGTGCCAGTGATTCGCCCCACCCCACCTGCCAGACTCGTACCACCGATGACCGCGGCAGCAATCGCATCCAGCTCATAGGACATGCCCATCCCGGCCTGCCCGGTGGCCGCTCGGGCCGAAGCCACTACGCCTGCCAACCCCGCCAGCAACCCGGCGATGCTGTAGACGATGACCAGATGGCGCTTGACGTTGATACCAGACGTACGCGCCGCCTGCATGTTGCCGCCGATGGCGTAGGTGTACTTCCCGTATTTGGTGTAGCGCAGCGCAATGTGGAAGATCACTGCCACCACCAGAAAGATGATCACCGGCATCGCGCCGTGGCCGATGGCCGTGTAGGAATCCGAGAGCATGCTCACCGGCTGGCCTTCGGTGTAGTAACGCGCTAGGCCACGGGCCGAAACCATCATGCCCAGCGTGGCAATGAACGGCGGAATCCCGGTGATAGCGATGATGCTGCCGTTGATCGCCCCCGCCAGCAACCCGACACCGAGCCCGGCAATCACGGGAATCCAGACCGGTAAATCGGTCAGTGACGGGAACACCGCACGGGCGAAATCCGATGTCTGCGCCAGACTGGCTGCGATCATCGCCGACAAGGCGAGCACCGAGCCCGACGACAGGTCGATCCCGGTGGTGATGATCACCTGGGTCACGCCAATCGCCAGCAGGCCGATGATCGACACTTGCAGAATCATCAGCACCAGCCGTTGGGAGTTCATCAGAAAGCTCTGGTCGCGTACGATCCAGCCGAACAGTTCGAACACCAGGCCGATGCCGATCAGCACCAGGAAAATGCTCAGTTCCGTCGGAAAGCGCCGGCGACTCTTGACCGGTGCCGTGGCCGGTTTGTTTTCCAGTATCGCGTTCATAACCACTCACCTTTCTATCGCATCATCGACGGCGGCCTCGGCCACCACCGGCATCCATTAATGAACCGAGGACAGGCCCGAAGCCAGTTGCATCACCCGCTCCTGAGTCGCCTCGCTGCGGTCGAGGGTGCCCATCAGGTCGCCCTCGTGCATGACCATCACCCGGTCGCTCATGCCGAGCACTTCCGGCAGCTCCGAAGAAATCATGATCACCGCCATGCCTTCGCTGGCGAGGTAGGCGATGAGCCGGTAAATCTCGGCCTTGGCGCCTACATCGATGCCACGGGTCGGCTCGTCGAGAATCAGGATGCGCGGGTTGGTCATCAGCCAGCGGGCCAGCAAGGCTTTCTGCTGATTGCCACCTGACAGGGTGTCGATGCACTGCTCCAGCGACGGGGTTTTAACCCGCAGCTTCTTGCACATGTCTTCGCACAAGGCGCGCAAGGCTTTTTGCTGGATGAATCCGTGGCCGGTGTAGTGCGGCAGGACGGCCATTTCCATGTTTTCCAGCACCGAGAGGCACGGGAACAGACCACTGAGCTTGCGATCCTCGGTCAACAGCGCGAAGCCCTTCTCGATCGCCATGTGCGGATCGCTGATGCGCACCACCTCGCCATCGAGACGGATCTCGCCACCATCGCTGGGCGTGATGCCGAAGATCGCTTCGGCCACGTTGGTCCGGCCGGAGCCCATCAACCCGGCGATGCCAAGGATTTCCCCGGCGTGCAGGTCGAAGGAGACACCCTTGAAAATGCCATCCAGCTTGAGGTCGCGCACTGACAGCAGCAGATCGCCAATCGGCTTTTCGCGCACCGGAAACAACTGGTTCAATTCGCGACCGACCATCATCGAAATCAGGCTGTCGCTGTCCATGGAATCAGCCCGTTGCAGACCGATATAGGCGCCGTCGCGAAATACCGCCACTTCATCGGCGATCGCGAACACTTCGTTCATTTTATGGGTGATGTAGATGATGCCTTTGCCCTGGTTTTTCAGGTCGGCAATGATCGAGAACAGATGGGCGACTTCCTTGTCGGTGATGGCCGACGTCGGTTCGTCCATGATCAGGATGTCGGAGTCGTAGGACACGGCTTTGGCGATCTCGACCATCTGCCGCTCGGCGATACTCAGATTGCCGACCTGCTCTTCAGGGTCGAGATTGATCCGCAGACGCTCCAGCAGTTTCGCCGTGCAGCGGTGCATTTCCCGGTGGTCGATCATGTGAAAGCCGTTGAGTTGCTCGCGGCCGATCCAGATGTTTTCGGCGATGCTCATGTGCGGCATCAGGTTGAGTTCCTGGTGGATCATCGCGATCCCGGCCTGAAGCGCTGCCAGCGGCGTTTCGAACACCACCGGCTTGCCCCGAAGGCGCAGCTCGCCGGCGTCTGGCTGGTAGATGCCGGCGATGATTTTCATCAGGGTGGATTTACCCGCGCCGTTTTCTCCCATGAGCGCCAGCACGGAACCGGGACGTACCCGCAGTTGCACGTCGGACAACGCCACCACACCGGGGAAACCCTTGCTGACATTGAGGATCTCCAGCAAGTACGGCTCTTCGACAGGTATTGAAGTGGGCGGGCTCCCCGTCAAAGGGGTGCTCGAAGCAGTCGCTGAAGCGAACATGATCAGGTACTCCATCAGCAAGGTCGCGTTCGCCACCTTGCGGGCTTATTGTTGTTATTGAACGGACGGACTATTTGAACTGGTCAACGTTTTGCGGCGTGATCAGACGAAACGGCACCCAGACCGCCGGCTCGACCGGCTCGTTCTTCGCCATTCTCACTGCGGTATCGATGGAGCCGTCGGCCTGACCCTTGGCGTCCTGGAACACGGAAGCGGCCAGCGAGCCCTTCTTCACAGCATTCAAGCCATCCGGCGTACCGTCGACACCCGCGATCAGCACGCTGCCTTTTGCGACGCCGGCCTGCTGCAGGGCCATCGCGGCACCGATCGCCATTTCGTCGTTGTTGGAGACGACCGCGTCGAACTTGCGGCCCTGGGTCAACCAGTCGTTGACCAGCGTCATGCCTTTATCCCGCAGCCAGACGCCGCTCTGCTCCTGCTCGACCTTGATGTCCGGGTATTTGGCCAGCACCTCTTTGACGCCCTTGGTGCGATTGGTGGTGGAGTTGTTCGCCAGATCACCCAGCAGAATCACGATGTCGCCCTTGCCGCCCATCTTGTCGGCCAGGTACTGCATCTGCATCTCGCCGGCCTCCAGGTCGTTGGAAGCAACGGTTACTACACCTTTGGGCAGGTTCAAGTCATCGGGACGACGGTTGACGTAGACCAGCGGAATCCCGGCCTTCACCGCCGCTTCAGTGATCTTCTTGGTAGCGGCGGTATCCACCGGATTGACCACGATGGCGTCGACCTTCTGGCTGATGAAGCTTTCGACCTGGCTCAATTGCTTGACCACGTCGCTGCGGGCGTCTTCGAACTGCAGCTTGACGCCGTCGGGATAGGACTTGGCTTTCTTGTCCATGGATTCACGCAGGTAGGTCAGCCAGGTGTCATCGAACTGGGACATGCTGACACCGATCTTCATATCGGCCAGCACAGCACCGCTGGCAAACATCAGGGACAAGGCCAGTGAGGCAAAACGGGTCTTGGTCTTCATGAAAAGTCTTTCTCCACATTCTTGTTGGTTTTATGGATGAGGCATGACGATTTCAGTAAGCGGACAAGCAGTCGAGGCGTTGGAACGTATCGCGAGACAGTAAATCTGGAATCGACTTTATTGGAAAATATTTTCCATATCAACAAATTTTAGAATTTTATTATGATTTTATTCCATGGCTCGCAAACTCACTCAGCTCCACCACTTGATGACGTTTGAAACTCAGGCGCGCAGCGTCTAGCACGCGGGTTGTCGCCAGTGCATCACGGGCGTCCACGGGCAGTGGGCCACCGTTTTGCAACGCGATTTGTAGCTGTAAATAGAACTGACTCCAGCATCCTCGTTCGGAAGGAACCCGTTCGCGCTCTTCTCCGTGCTCGAACCAGCCCCAACGCCGGTGCTCCTCGACGCCCCAGCGCTCGCCTTCGGTTTTCGGCGAGAGCCCGGCCAGCGCCATGGCCTCCTGCCCATCGAGCCCCTCGACGCTGTAACAACCCAGCGTGCCGCTCACCCGAAAGCGCGGGCCGGGGCTGTTTTCCAGGCAACTGCCGCCCAGGTGCGAGGTTACGCCGCTGGCATGGGTCAGGGACATGAAGAAGCCGTGATCGAACGCCTGGTCTTTCTCCAGGTAGTCCAGTTCGGCGTAAACCCGTGTCACCGGGCCGAACAGCAACAGCGCCTGATCGACCAGATGACTGCCAAGATCGCGCAGAAAACCACCGCCGCTGCCGTTGTGAACCGACGAGGGCGAGTAACGCTCGATCCGCGATTCGAAACGGCTGACCTGGCCCAGCGCGCCGGATTCGATGAGTTTGCGCACGGTTAGAAAGTCCGAGTCCCAGCGTCGGTTCTGATAGACGCTGAGCCGCACACTTTGGCGCTCGGCCATGGTGATCAGGGTTTGCGCCTGCTGCCAATCGGCGGCGAACGGCTTGTCGCTGACCACCGCCACGCCGTGTTCGATGCCGTCGAGCACCAGTGCCGGCCGGCCCTTGAGAGGCGTCGATACCACCAGCACATCGATTCCGGCTTCCACCAACTGGCCGATGCTGTCGAAGGCCGGCACACCCGGATGTTCCGCTGCCAGCAACTGTCGGCGCTCCGCTGAACGGGTGACCACGCCGACGAACGTCGCCGCCGGCAGGCTGCTGATCAGCGGAGCATGAAAAAACCGGCCGCCATGGCCGTAACCGACAAGTCCGATGCGCATGTCTGAACTCCTTCTTATTGTTATGTCACCGCGTCTCGGGAAAACGCGGTGGTTGTGGGAGCAGCGTTAACCGTAGAACCTCGGGCGATCAGGCAGTGCAACGTTGACGATCGCGCCGCTGTTCTGCGCTTCGATGCACGCATCGGCGGCAACAGCGGCGGCGAACCCATCCCACGCCGACGGCCCACCGACCTGCCCTGCCCGCACGCCATCGATGAACGCCTGCAACTCGACGTCATAGGCCGCGATAAAGCGATCCTTCCAGTCCATCAAGATCGCGTTGGACAGCTTGGCCCCGCTGCGCAATTGCACCTGGGACGGCTCCGGCAGTTTGGCGATGCCAGTCTCCCCGACCACTTCGCACTGAATGTCATAGCCGTACTGACAATTGACGAAAACCTCCACGTCGATACGCGTGCCCTTGGCGGTTTCCAGCAGCACGATCTGCGGATCTTTCAAATGCGCGAGGGCCTTGCTGCTCTTGCGCGGGAACACCACCTGCACCGAGACGTAATCGTCGTCGAGCAACCAGCGCAGCACGTCCAGTTCATGGATCAGCGTGTCGGTGATCGCCATGTCGGTCTTGTAGTTTTCACCCACGCTCGGGTTGCGGTGGGCGCAGTGCAGCATCAACGGTTCGCCGATCTGGCCGCTGTCGATCACCGACTTCAACGCGCGATAACCTTCATCGTACGGACGCATGAAACCAACCTGCACCAGCCGTTTGCCGTGGGCCACTTCGGCCTCGACGATCTTGCGGCAACCTTCGGCTGTGACCGCCAGTGGCTTCTCGCAGAACACCGGTTTGCCCGCCGCGATGGCGGCCAGCACGAACTCTTCGTGACTCGGGCCCCAGGAGGTGACGAGGATCGCCTCGACGTCCGGCGCCTGGATCAGCGCGTGGCCGTCGGGATAGACCTCGGCGGTCAGCTTCAGGTCTGCCACGACCTTGGCCGCCTGCTGCAAATTGATGTCGGTAACCGCGACGACCTGGCTGTTGAGCAAGGTCTGGCTGCACCGACGGATGTGGTCCTGGCCGATGGCACCGGTGCCGATGACGCCTAGCCGCAACGCTTGGGAAAACAATGACATGAAAGGATTCCTTGTGGTTGTTCGATTAAGGGCAATCAGTACTGACGGGCCTTGGCCAGTCGTTCGTTCAGGGTTTTGGCCACCGCTTCGGTACGGGCGCTGGTGGAGACTTGCGCCACGCCGACCCGCCACCACGACAGGTAACCGTGAATCATGGTCTTGGGCAGAACCTTGATGTCGATCAGGGTCGAGACCGTCTGCAAGCGCGCATCGGCCAGCGCCGCCTGCAGCTCTTCAACGGTGTTCACCTTGTAAGTCTTGCAGCCGTAGGCCGCCGCGCTCATGGCGAAATTCACCGGCACGAAAGCGCCGTCGAGCTGGCCGGTCTGCGGGTTGCGGAAACGGAACTCGGTGGCAAAGCTGTCCATGCCGTTGCCCATCTGCAGGTTGTTGATGCAGCCGAAGGTCATGTTGTCGAACAGCACCACGTTGATCTTGCGCCGCTCCTGGATCGAGGTGACCAGCTCCGAGTGCAGCATCATGTAGGAGCCGTCGCCCACCAGCGCATAGACCTCGCGCTCAGGCTCGGCGAGCTTCACGCCCAGCGCAGCGTTCACCTCATAGCCCATGCACGAATATCCGTACTCGACGTGATAGGTGTTCACCCCCTTGCTGCGCCAGCTGCGTTGCAAGTCGCCGGGCAGGCTGCCGGCGGCGGCGACGATGACCGCGTCATCGGCGAGGGTTTCATTGAGCACGCCGAGCACGCGACTCTGGGTCAGACAGGAGCCGGTCAGCTCAATGAATTCGCGCAACACCGCCGAATCGAGGTGGTCGTTGATTTCCGGGAGGAAATCCCGGGCCTGATAGTCGATCTGATAAAGGCGATCCACCTCCTCGTCCAGTTGCGCCCTCGCCTGACGGGGGTCATCGCCCCAGCCGGAACGGTAGTCGCCCAGCGCTTCAGCCAGCGCCGACAAACCTGTTCGGGCGTCCGCCAGCAGTTGCACACCATCGAGTTTCAGGGCATCGCACGGGCTGATATTGAGGTTGAGAAACTGCACGTCAGGGTGCTGGAACAAGGATTTCGACGCGGTGGTGAAATCGCTGTAGCGGGTGCCAACACCGATGATCAGATCCGCCTCTTTGGCCAGCAGATTCGCCGCCAGGCAACCGGTTTCGCCAATGCCGCCGACGTTCAGCGGATGGCCGGAAACCACCGCACTCTTGCCGGCCTGGGTTTCAGCGAAAGGAATATCGAAACGCTCGGCAAACGCCTGCAACGCCGCGTTGGCGCCGGAATATTTGACGCCGCCACCACAGATGATCAACGGTTTGCGCTTGCCTTTGAACAGCGCCACGGCATCGCCGAGCATCGCTTCAGTGGCCGGACGACGCTCGATGCGGTGCACGCGTTTTTGCAGGAAGTAATCGGGATAATCGTAGGCTTCGGCCTGCACATCCTGCGGCAGGGCCAGGGTCACGGCACCGGTTTCGGCGGGGTCGGTGAGCACGCGCATGGCGTGGATCGCAGCGCTCATCAATTGCTCGGGGCGGTTGATGCGATCCCAATATTTGCTCACGGACTTGAACGCATCGTTGGTGCTGATACTCAGGTCGTGGAACTGCTCGATCTGTTGCAACACCGGGTCCGGTTGACGACAGGCATAGACATCACCCGGCAACAGCAGCAAGGGAATCCGGTTGGCGGTCGCGGTGGCGGCAGCAGTCAGCATGTTCGCCGCACCCGGCCCCACGGACGAGGTGCAGGCGTAGATCTTGCGTCGCAGGTGCTGCTTGGCAAAACCGATCGCCGCATGGGCCATGCCTTGTTCGTTGCGGCCCTGATGGACGATCAGGTCACCGCTGTCCTGCTCCAGCGCCTGCCCCAGACCCAGCACGTTGCCGTGGCCGAAAATGGTAAAGATCCCGGCGACGAACTTGCTCTGAACGCCATCGACCTCGATGTACTGGTTGTCGAGGAATTTCACCAGGGCCTGAGCCATGGTCAGTCTTGTTGTGGTCATAACCGCACCTTTCAAATTCAGATCCGCCCCCCCTGCGAGGGGCACTGTCAACTCAGGGAGTTGCTCAGGTGGTCCATGCTCGCGCCAATCGCCGTCTGGATATCCGCCAGGCCATGGACGCTGTCGGCGAATGGTTCAAACGACAGGTAGCCGCTGTAGCCGCCAGCGAGCAGGCTGTTGATTTGTGCCGCGTTGCCGAGAATGTCGTCCGCCCCCACCAGCACCCGGTGACCATCGCAAAGGGTCGCCAGCGGCGCCTCGGACTCCTCGACACCGGAGATGTGCACCAGCCCGGTCAGCTCGGGAAAAAACTCTTGCTCGCCGGCCAGGTGGTGATGAAAGGTGTCATGCACCAGGCGGAACATATCCAGCCCGCCGACCGCCTTGATCGCCTCCACCGCCGTGCGTTTGCGGCGCAGCGAGCAGGCTTTGAAACCCAGAGGCTCGATGAATCCCAGAAGGCCGTGATCACGCAGGATCGGCGCCAGCTCGCTCAACGCGGTGCGCAGGCCCGACGCACGCTCGGCCACGCTGCGCGGATCGGCGCGATCGTTCAACGGGCACATCACCAGCCCCCGCGCACCACAATCGCGGGCATAGGCAGCCAGCTTCAAGGCCTGCGCGCGGCGCTCGTCATTCCACACATCAAACGGATACAGCGCGTTGATCGACAGCACGCTGATGCCATGGGCCGCGCACAACTCACGCACGTGTTCGGGTGCGGTGCCGTCATCGATCTCGACGCCTTTGAGGTCGTTGCGGATCTCGATGGCGTCAGCCTTGAGGGTCACCGCCAATTCGATGAACGCCGGCAGGGATAAACGTGGAGCGACCATTCGGTTCAGGGCAAAACGCAGGGGAGTACTCATTCTTGTTGTTCTCCGCGCAGGTGAATTATTTGGCCGTCGGCATGCTGAATTCCGGGCCCTTGGCAATGCTGTCGGGCCAGCGCTGCATCACGCTTTTGTAGCGACTGTAAAAACGAATGCCTTCTTCCCCGTAGGCATGGTGATCGCCGAACAGCGAGCGCTTCCAGCCACCGAACGAATGCCAGGCCATGGGCACCGGAATGGGCACGTTGATGCCGACCATGCCGACCTTGATGGTGCGGGCGAAGGCACGGGCTATCCCGCCATCGCTGGTGAAGCACGACACGCCGTTGCCGAATTCATGGGCGTTGATCAGCGCCACGGCACTGGCGAAGTCCGGCACGCGGACGATGCCCAGCACCGGCCCGAAGATTTCCTGCTGATAGATGCTCATGTCGGTGGTGACGTGATCGAACAGCGTCGCCCCGACGAAAAAGCCCGCCTCGGCCCCCGGCACCTTGAAGTGGCGGCCATCGACAATCAGCTGCGCGCCCTGGGCCACGCCCTGATCGATAAAGCCTTCAACCCTGGCCTTGTGTTCGGCGGAGACCAGCGGGCCCATGTCGTTGTCGCCTTGCAGACCGTTGCCGACTTTCAACTGATCGATGCGCGGCAACAGTTTGGCAATCAGTTGATCGCCGACTTCGCCGACCGCAACCGCAATTGAAATTGCCATGCAGCGTTCACCGGCCGATCCGTAAGCGGCGCCGATCAAGGCATCCGCCGCTTGATCCAGATCCGCGTCGGGCATGACGATCATGTGATTCTTCGCGCCGCCCAGCGCCTGCACCCGCTTGCCGCGCGCGGTTGCCTGCTGGTGGATGTACTCGGCAATCGGCGTCGAACCGACAAACGAAATCGCCTCGATGTCCGGGTGCTGCAGCAAGGCGTCGACCGCCGCCTTGTCGCCCTGGACCACGTTGAACACACCGTCCGGCAAACCGGCTTCGGTCAACAGGCGAGCCATCAGCAAACTGGCGGACGGATCGCGCTCGGACGGTTTGAGGATGAAGCAGTTGCCGGTGACCAGCGCCAGCGGAATCATCCACAGCGGCACCATCACCGGGAAGTTGAACGGCGTGACCCCGGCGCAGACGCCGAGCGGCTGACGCAGGTTCCAGTTGTCGATGCCGCCGCCGATGTTGTCGCTGAACTCGGTCTTCAACAGGTTCGGTGCACCGCAGGCGTACTCGACGATTTCAATGCCTCGTGTGACTTCGCCCTTGGCGTCGGAAAACACCTTGCCGTGTTCGCGACTGATGATTTCGGCCAGTTCGTCGTGATGACGATCGAGCAATTCCTTGAACTTGAACATCACCCGCGAACGGCGCAGGGACGATTGCTCGGACCAGGCCGGGAATGCCTTCAGCGCCGAAGCGATGGCAGCGTCCACGGTCTTCTGGCTGGCCAACCCGACCCGCGCCTGAACGCCGCCGGTGGCCGGATTGAAGACATCGCTGAATCGTTCGCTACCGCTGTCCTGCACCTGACCGTCGATGTAGTGGCCTATGACCGGGGCGTCGCTCATTGTTCTTGTTCTCCGTGCGAAAGTTGGAATTCAGAGATCCAGCAGCCAGCTGTGCTGCGGGTCGTTATGGAACTGCCAGACGCGTTTCGGCCCTGCCATCACGTTCAGGTAATAAGATTCGTAGCCATACGGCACGCTGACCGGGTGATAGCCCTTGGGCACGACCACCAGATCGCTGTTTTCCACGGCCATGGTTTGATCGATGCTGCGGTCGTCGGTGTAGACCCGCTGGAACACGAAGCCTTGGGGCGGGTTGATCTGGTGGTAGTAGGTTTCTTCGAGAAAGCTTTGGTGTGGCAGGTCGTCGGTGTCGTGCTTGTGCGGCGGGTAGCTCGACGAGTGCCCGGACGGCGTGCGCACTTCCACCACCAGCAGCGAATGAGCCGGCTCGCTGTCCGGCAGGATGTCGCAGACATAGCGGGTATTGGCGCTCTTGCCGCGCACGCTGCGCTTCATGGTTTCAGGCCTGATCAGGCGCGGACCGAGACCCATGGTGGTCGAACCGGGAGCCGCGCAAACCGCCACTTGCGCATCACTCAATGCCACCACCTGCGCCTGACTGCCGGGTGGCAAGTACGCGGCGAACGGGGATTTGTCTTCGAACACCGACTGGCGATCACCGAGGTTGTCCCAGTTGAAGGTCCCCAGCCCCAGTGCCTCGCCGTGGATGCCGACCCGACCGCTGAGCAACACCAGGCACAGCTCCTTGTCGCCCGCCGCGACAGGCAAGGTTTCACCCAGGCTCAACCGGTAGGCGGCGAAACCGACGTATTGCAACTCACCTTCAGCCAGCTCGACCATGGTCCGGCCACGGGCATTGCTTTTGACCAGCAGGCTCATCGTGCAGCCCTCTCGTCGAGCAGCGCGCGCAAGGTGTCGAAGCCTTTTTTCGCGTAGACGTAACTCGGCGCCACTGCCGGATCCTGCTCGGCTTCGACCACCAGCCAGCCGTGGTAATCGGCCGCCAGCAGCACGTCCAGCAGTTCGGCGAAGTCGATGTCGCCATCCCCCGGCACGGTGAACGTGCCGTTGATGATGCAGTCGGGGAAGCTCCACAGATTGTTGCGCGCCAGTTGCACCACCGGTTTGCGCACGTCCTTGAAGTGCACGTGGCAGATGCGCGACAGGTGTTTGCGCAGCACCTGCAAGGGTTCACCGCCGCCCATGTAGCAATGGCCCGAATCGAACAGCAGCCCGACTTCACTGCCGGTCAGCGCCATCAGGGTGTCGATGTCCGACGGTGATTCGACGTAGGCGCCCATATGGTGGTGATACGCCAGACGCACGCCCTGGGACAGGGTGAAGCGTGCCAGTTCGGTCAGCTTGTCGGCATACTGCTCCCACGCCTGTTCGGTGTGAAAACGCGGGCGCTCGACCAGCGGAATACGCTGGCCCTGAATGGAATCGGCGACTTCACCGTAAACCAGCACGTTCGCGCCGTTCTTCGCCAGCAACTCGACATGGCTGGCAATCGCGTCGATTTCCTCGGCGACCGAACGGCGCGCCAGGCGACTGGAATACCAGCCGGACACCAACGCCAGGTCATACGGGCGCAGCACGTCGCCAACGCCTTTGGCGTCCTTGGGAAACTTGCCGTTGAGTTCGAAGCCTTCATAACCGATGACCTTGCCTTCGCTGAGGGCGGTGCTCAGCGGTGTTTCACCACCGAGGGACGGCAGGTCGTCGTTGCTCCAGGAAATCGGGTTGATGCCAATTCGGATAGCGGGCATGGCTGCACCTTTTATTGTTATTTCTAGAGTGTTCAACTGCGGCTCAGGCCCGGGCCGTGCGCCAGGCATCGATCAGCTCGACGAAGGTTCCCTGTACCTGGCGGATCAGCGTCTCGTCGTCGATCTCCCCGGCCAGCCAGGCGCGGCTCGGCTCCTGAAAAATCGTCCGACCCACGGCGAACCCACGGCAAGTCTGGCTCTGACTGGCCTGTTGAAAGCCTTCGGCCAACGCTGATGCCGGGGCATTCAGGCCCAGCAGCACCACACCTCGGCAATAGGGATCGCGCGCCTGGATCAGTTCGTCGAGCTGTTGCCATTCCTCGGCGCTTTGCGCTTCGATCTTCCACCACGCCGGGTAGATGCCCAGGTTGTAGAGGCGTTTGAGCGCGCGATACAGCACGTCGGGATGCGGTGAGGGGTGATCCTTGGGCGGGATGATTTCCAGTAGCAGTTCATGACCACTGACTTGCGATGCCTGATACAGCGCCTTGATCTGCGCTTCCTGCTCCAGCCGCAGCATCGGCTCGTCGTCCGGGTGGAATTGCACCAGGCATTTGATGATTTGTTCTTGCGGCCAGGCGATCAGGTTGCTGCCGATCGAGCGCCCGTGTTCGAAGGCCAGCGGCCGCGAACCCTGCACTTCAACCGGACGCGCCACCCACCAGCCTCGACCGGTAGCGGCGTTCAGCGAGTCCTGGCCGAAACGCTGATCAGCCAGCAGCCCGACATCGGCTTCTATGCCCTGCTCGCGCAGATCGCTTTCGACCCGCTCCACGGCTTTGATGAACAGTTGCTTGAGTTCGCCGATGGCGCCGAGGTCGCGCCCCCCCTTCTGGGCCAGCTCCACCAGTTGCCCGCGATGGTCGAAGGCAAAGATGAACAGTTGCTTCCACTGTTTGCGCGGCACAGTGACCTGATGCAGGCGTTGCAGGGTGACGTCCTGATCCGGCCGGGTAATCGGCACCGGGCTGCTGAACAGGTAATCGAGCTCGGCACGGGTTGGCATCGCCGGCGCGCAGGCATGGCGCGATACCACCAGACCACCGCAGGCATTGGCCAACTGGCAGCAACGCTCGTCGCTGGCGTCCTCCAGCCAGCCGCTGAGGAAACCCGACATGAACGCATCGCCGGCGCCCAGCACGTTCAGCACCTCGACCCGCACACCGGGATAAATCGCGCCGTCTTCAAGACGCACCGGAATCTCTCCGTGAATAACCGTACAACCTTGCGGACCGAGCTTGACCACCAGGGTCGCCGCGCTCAACCGTCGGACATTGCGCAGCGCGGTGAGCAAATCCTCTGAACCGCCGGCCATCAGAAACTCTTCTTCGGTCCCGACCACAAGGTCGAAGCGCGGGAGGATTTGCTGCACATGGTGAGTGACGTTCTGATCGGCAACGAAACGGGTTTCGCCATCCGCCTTGCCAGCAAGCCCCCACAGAACCGGGCGATAGTCGATGTCCAGCACTCGTTTGACGTTGTGCTTTTCGGCGTAGTCCAGCGCCTGGATGCTCGCCTTGTAGACGCCGTCGGTGGAGAAATGGGTGCCGGTGATCAGCAAGGCCTTGCTGGAGGCGATAAAGGCTTCGCTGATATCTTCGGCCCGCAGCGCCATGTCGGCGCAATTCTCACGGTAGAAGACCAGGGGAAAGGTTTCCCGATCCTTGAGACCGAGCAGCACCATGGCGGTCAGTCGCTCCGGATCGACCTTGATGCCGCTGACATCGCAACCTTCACGGGCCAGGGATTCGATCAGGAAACGCCCCATGTGATCGTCGCCGGTGCGGCTCAGCATCGCCGACCTGAGCCCCAGCCGGGCGGTGCCGAACGCGATGTTGGCGGAAGAGCCTCCGAGGTATTTGGCGAAGCTGCTCACATCCTCCAGCCGTGCCCCGACTTGCTGCGCATAGAGGTCGACGCCGAGGCGCCCGAGACAAATCAGATCCAATTGACGTCCACTGGCAAAACGAGTCTGGCCCATGCTGGCTCCTGTTATTTTTATCAGCCTGTACCCGGGGCGATGACGGCGCCGGACACTCTTGGTGGATGCAGACTAAAACGAGCCGGATCGAACAATCAATAAATATTCCAATTATTTTTCACGTGGAATATTTTTTCCAATAAACTTCAGTGCAGGCGCTCCAGACGCAGTGCATCGTTTCAGCAGGCATCCCGCTGGCGCAAGCCCAAGATTTTGTCCGGGCCTAGCCTGTAGACTGCGCACAGCCAACCTATTGTCCTGGGACGCGGTGAACCACCGTCGCTATAAGTACAAGCCAAGAACAAGCCAGAAGGATTATCTATGTCCCGCACCGATCAGCCGGCTACCGCCGAGAGCACGCCCGAGAGCGATCTTGCCAGCCCCCCGATCAATGCCGAGCGCCTGCTGCAGCTCATCACCCGCGAATACGAAAGCCTGCCGCGCCAGCTCAAACGCATCGCCAGTTACATGAGCCAGCAAAGCGATCGGATCATGGTCGACCGCATCAGCGACATCGCCCGCGAGTGCGAAGTGCACCCGTCAGCCATCGTGCGGTTTTCCCAGCGTTTCGGTTTTAGCGGTTTCAGTGAAATGCAGGCGCTGTTCCGCGAGGCGTACACCCACAAAGCCACGCCGGTGCAGAACTACCAACAGCGCATTCGCAGCATGATCGCCAACAAGTCGCAGAAAGCCAGCGGCGGCGATCTGGCCCGCGAATGCATCGACGCCACCCTGTCGGGCATCGAACGACTGGGGCAGGAACTCGATGACCAGGCCTTCGAGAAGGCCGTGGACCTGGTGGTCAATGCCGACAATATCTACGTGGTCGGCGTGCGCCGCTCGTTCGCGGTGGCCGACTATCTGGTCTACAACCTGCAACATACCAACAAGCGCATCCACCTGGTCTCGGGCCTCGGCGGCAGTTATCGCGAGCAGATGCGCAGCGTGCGCGCCAATGACCTGGTGATCGCCATCAGCTTCACGCCGTACGGCAAGGAAACCCAGCACTGCCTGCGCATCGCCCAGCACCATCAGGCGAAAACCCTGATCATCACTGACAGCAATCTCTCGCCATTGGCCAAGCGCGCCAACACTTTGCTGCTGGTCAATGAAGGTAGCTCGTTTGCGTTCCGCTCCTTGAGTGCGACCCTGTGCCTTTGCCAGGCGCTGTTTATCGCCGTGGCCTATCGACTGGAGTTGAAGGTGGATGAGATTCACGAGCAGGTCGGGTTTGAAGACTGACCGGAGAACCGACATTCCACCGAGCGCGGAAATTCAAAATATTTATTCCATTATTTGAACGTAGTGAATTTTTATTCTATAAACAGGATCTCTGAAAACAAGAACTCAAAGGATCCTGTCATGCGTGAACTCGGAATCGGTCTTATCGGCACGGGTTTCATGGGGCGAGCACACGCCCTGGCCTTTCGCAACGTCAGTGCGGCATTCGAACTGCCCTTCACCCTTCGCCTGGCCGCCCTGGCTGACGCCGATCCCGCACGCGCACAAGCTTGCGCCACCGCCTGGGGCTTCGATCAGGCCCATGGCGATTGGCAGCGATTGATCGACGACCCCAAGGTCAACCTGATCGCAATCACTACACCCAATCACCTGCACTACCCGATGGCCATGGCCGCGCTTGCCGCTGGCAAACCGGTGTATTGCGAAAAGCCATTGGCGGTGAATCTTGAACAAGCTCATGCGATGCACGTGGCGGCGAAGCACGCCGGCGTCGTCACCCGGGTCGGCTACAACTACCAGCACAATCCGATCATCGGCCTGGCACGCGAGCTGATCCTGAGTGGCGAACTCGGCGAGATCATCAGCTTTCAAGGTGAATTCAGCGAAGATTTCATGGCCGATCCAGCCTCCCCCTGGTCGTGGCGCTGCGAACCCGAACATGCCGGTGGAGCCCTGGCGGATCTAGGCAGTCACCTGCTCGCCATGGCGCGCCACCTGCTGGGCGATGTCGAAGCGGTGTGCGCCGACTCTCAGACCGTCCATCGCCAGCGCCCGGCCACGCCCGGCAGCCAGGAACAACGCCGCATTGCGGTCGACGATCAGGCCCAAGCGCTGTTGCGCTTTGCCAGCGGCGCGCACGGCACTTTCAGCAGCAGTTGGCTCAAGCATGGCTACAAGAATCATCTGAGCTTCGAGATCAGCGGCACCCGAGGCACCTTGGCGTTCGATCAGGAGCGATTGAACGAGCTACGCCTGTGTCGCGCCGGCCAGGGCGGCTTCCAGCGTTTACTGGCCGGACCGGACTTGCCCGGCTACGCAGCATTCAGCCCGGCGCCGGGGCACCAGCTGGGTTACAACGAGCTGAAAACACTGGAAGTGCATGAACTGATCATGGCGTTGGCCGGGAATGGGCAAACGGGGACTGATTTCGAGGAGGCATTTGAAGTGGAGCGACTGGCGACAGCGATTCGGGTCGCGGCTGAGGAGCGTCGCTGGGTGTCTGCCAGTGAAATCACTGGCTAGTTTTGTGGGGGCACAAAAAAGCCGATCTGGCTGATCGGCTTGAGTGTCTGATTTTATTAAAGAGGAAACTGGGTCGCCCTACAAAAGTCACTGCGCATGAAAAAGCCCAACTCGCTAAAGTTGGGCTAAGTCATTGAATTATATGGTCGGGACGGAGTGATTCGAACACTCGACCCCTAGCACCCCATGCTAGTGCGCTACCGGACTGCGCTACGCCCCGACTAGGCGTGAAACTCGCTCCTCATCTCGAAGAACGCTCAAGAATATATCGCAAGCTTTTGAAAACTGGAAGTATTTAAAAGCAGGAAATTATTTCTTGAGAACCACCAGAACATCTTCGAGCTCGGCGATCATCTGGCGGATCATTTGCTTGTATTGGGTTGTGTCGTCTTTGGCTTCATCACCGGACAGTCGCAAACGTGCGCCGCCGATGGTGAATCCTTGATCGTAAAGGAGCGCGCGGATTTGCCGGATCATCAGCACGTCCTGGCGCTGATAATACCGGCGGTTTCCGCGGCGTTTGACGGGGTTGAGCTGAGGAAACTCCTGCTCCCAGTAGCGCAGCACGTGTGGTTTTACCGCACACAGCTCGCTGACTTCACCGATGGTGAAGTAGCGTTTGCCCGGGATGACGGGTAGTTCGTCGTTATGACTTGGTTCCAGCATAAGCCTCAACTCGGGCTTTCAACTTCTGCCCTGGACGAAAGGTGACCACACGGCGAGCCGTGATCGGGATTTCTTCCCCCGTTTTCGGGTTGCGGCCAGGCCGCTGGCGTTTGTCCCGAAGGTCGAAATTGCCGAAACCCGACAATTTGACCTGCTCGTTGTCTTCAAGAGCGTGCCTGATTTCCTCGAAAAACAGTTCTACCAATTCCTTGGCTTCCCGCTTGTTCAGGCCCAGCTCTTCATACAGACGTTCCGCCATCTCAGCTTTCGTCAAAGCCCCCATACGTCACTTCCTTAACGTGGCGTTCAACCTTTGTTCGAGCGAGGTGAGGATATTTTGCGTCGTCGAATTCACCTCATCGTCATTAAGAGTGCGCGATGGATGCTGCCAGGTCAAGCCGACTGCAAGGCTTTTTCTATCAGGATCAATACCTTTACCCTGATACACGTCAAATAGCCTGAGGTCTGTCAGCCATTCGCCTGCATTTTCACGGATTACGTCCAGTACAGCCGAGGCTGCAACGTCTTTGTGCGCAATCAGTGCAAGGTCACGACGTACTTCAGGAAAGCGCGACAACTCGTGGAATTTAGGCATTTTGCCCAATGCCACTTCAGCCAGAACGAGCTCGAAAACGAAGACCGGACGGTCGAGACCGAGGGATTTCGACAGCTCAGGGTGAATAGCACCGATAAAGCCGACTTCACGCCCTTCACGCTCGATGCGCGCGGTTTGACCCGGGTGCAGCGCCGGGTGCTTGCCCGGAGTGAAAGTGAAGGAATCCAGCGCACCGGCAAAACCCAGCACCGCTTCCACGTCGGCCTTGACGTCGAAGAAGTCCACAGTATCGCGACCTTGTGCCCAGCCTTCCGGCAGACGGCTACCGCAGACGACACCGGCCAGCATCGGCTCTTGCTTCAGGCCTTCCAACTGACCGACGAAGCGCAGACCGCTCTCGAACAGACGGACGCGATCCTGCTGACGATTGAGGTTGTGCTGCAGCGCCTTGACCAGACCCGGCCACAGCGACGAACGCATCGCAGCCATGTCATTAGAGATCGGGTTCGCCAACAGCAGTGGTTCAACACCCGGGTTGAACAGCTCAAACTGTTTTGGATCGATGAAGCTGTAAGTGATCGCTTCCTGATAACCACGAGCGACCAGCAGACGGCGCAGCTCCGGCAGATCGCTACGCGCTTCGGCCTTGGCCTGCGGCGCCAAACGAGCTTGCGGATAACGAACCGGCAAACGGTTGTAACCGTACAGACGCGCCAGCTCTTCGATCAGATCGACTTCCAGGCTGATATCGAAGCGATGGCTTGGCACTTCTACGCGCCACTGCCCTGCTCCCTCGGCGGAAACTTTCAGGCCCAAAGCGTTGAGCAGACGCTCGACTTCGGCCGAATCCATTTCCATGCCCAGCATCTGGGTGATGCGCTGAGCGCGCAGAGTGATCGGCGCGATCGACGGCAAGTGCTGCTCGATGACGGTCTCGATGATCGGACCCGCTTCGCCACCGGTGATTTCCAGCAGCAGGCCAGTGGCGCGCTCCATGGCTTCACGGGCCAGTTGCCAGTCCACGCCACGCTCGTAGCGGTGCGAAGCATCAGTGTGCAGACCGTAAGAGCGAGCCTTGCCCGCCACAGCGATCTGATCGAAGAATGCACTTTCGAGGAACACGTCACGAGTGGTCGCGGACACGCCGCTGTGCTCGCCACCCATCACACCGGCAATCGCCAGAGCGCGAGTGTGGTCGGCGATTACCAGCGTATCGCTACGCAGGCTGACTTCCTGACCGTCGAGCAATACCAGCTTCTCGCCTTCCTCAGCCATGCGCACACGAATGCCGCCGTTGATTTCAGCGAGGTCGAATGCGTGCAGCGGTTGACCCAGTTCAAGCATCACGTAGTTGGTGATGTCGACCGCAGCGTCAATGCTACGAACTTCGGCGCGACGCAGACGCTCAACCATCCACAGCGGCGTAGGCTTGGACAGGTCCACGTTGCGAATGACTCGGCCCAGATAACGCGGGCAGGCAGCGGGTGCCAGGACTTCTACCGAACGCACTTCATCGTGCACCGCCGGAACGCTCATCACCACCGGGCGAGTAACCGGAGCGTCGTACAACGCACCGACTTCACGAGCCAGACCAGCCAGAGACAGGCAGTCGCCGCGGTTCGGGGTCAGGTCGACCTCGATGCTGGCGTCTTCCAGATCCAGATAAACACGGAAATCTTCGCCCACCGGCGCATCGGCCGGCAGTTCCATCAGACCGTCATTACCTTCACCGACCTGCAGCTCGGTTTGCGAGCACAGCATGCCGTTGGACTCGACGCCACGCAGCTTGGCTTTCTTGATCTTGAAATCGCCCGGCAGCTCGGCACCGATCATGGCGAACGGAATCTTCAGGCCCGGACGCACGTTTGGCGCACCGCACACGACCTGGAAAGTTTCCGTGCCATTGCTGACCTGGCAAACACGCAGCTTGTCGGCGTCAGGGTGCTGCTCGGTACTCAGTACCTCGCCCACCACCACACCACTGAATGCACCGGCGGCCGGCGTAACGCTATCGACCTCAAGACCGGCCATCGACAGACGAGCAACCAGCTCGTCGCGATTTACCTGCGGGCTAACCCAGCCACGCAGCCATTGTTCACTGAATTTCATCCTGCTCTCCTAAGAATTCGTTACGACTAGCGAAATTGCGCGAGGAACCGCAAGTCGTTGTCGAAGAACAGACGCAAGTCGTTCACGCCGTAACGCAGCATGGCCAGACGCTCGACGCCCATGCCGAAGGCAAAGCCCGAGAACTCTTCCGGATCGATCCCGGACATGCGCAGCACATTCGGGTGAACCATGCCGCAGCCCATCACTTCCAGCCAGCCGGTCTGCTTGCAGACGCGGCAACCTTTACCGCTGCACATCACGCATTCCATGTCGACTTCAGCGGATGGCTCGGTGAACGGGAAGTAGGAAGGACGGAAACGCACCGCCAGTTCTTTTTCGAAGAACACCCGCAGGAACTCTTCGATAGTCCCTTTCAGGTCGGCGAAATTGATGTCGCGATCGACCAGCAGGCCTTCGACCTGGTGGAACATAGGCGAGTGGGTGATATCGGAGTCGCTGCGATACACACGGCCTGGGCAGACGATGCGGATCGGCGGCTGTTGCGATTCCATGGTGCGGACCTGTACCGGCGAGGTATGGGTGCGCAACAGCATGTTCGCATTGAAATAGAAGGTGTCGTGCATCGACCGGGCCGGGTGATGGCCTGGGATGTTGAGCGCCTCGAAGTTGTGATAATCGTCTTCGACCTCAGGACCTTCGGCAATGCCGTAGCCGATACGGGTGAAGAACTGTTCGATACGTTCCAGAGTCCGGGTTACCGGATGCAGACCACCGGAGGTCTGGCCACGGCCCGGCAGGGTTACGTCAATGGACTCGGCGGACAGTTTGGCAGCCAGTTCGGCTTCCTCAAACAGAGCCATGCGCGCATTGAGAACGCCTGTGACACGTTCCTTGGCAACGTTGATCAGGGCGCCGACTTGCGGACGCTCCTCTGCCGGCAAATTCCCCAGGGTCTTCATCACCTGAGTCAATTCACCCTTTTTGCCAAGGTATTGAACCCGGATTTGCTCCAGGGCATTGATATCTTCAGCGCTTTGCACAGCCTCTAGTGCTTGAGAGACCAGCGCATCCAGGTTTTCCATGTACAGACTCCAGATACAAAATAGGGGAAGAGCTTGAAGGCTCTTCCCCTATTTATGACGTTTACCACCTGACCCCACAGAGGTGAAGCCGGGTGACTGTCGGGGGTACTTAAGCCAAGGTGGCTTTAGCTTTCTCGACAATCGCGGCAAACACCGCTTTTTCGTTCACTGCCAGATCAGCCAGAACCTTACGGTCGATCTCGATGGACGCTTTTTTCAGGCCAGCGATGAAACGGCTGTAGGACAGACCGTTAACACGAGCACCAGCGTTGATACGAGCGATCCACAGAGCGCGGAACTGACGTTTTTTCTGACGACGGTCACGGTAGGCGTATTGGCCTGCCTTGATTACCGCTTGCTTGGCAACACGGAATACGCGCGAACGTGCACCGTAGTAGCCTTTAGCAAGTTTCAGAATTTTTTTGTGACGCTTACGGGCAATGACGCCACGCTTTACACGAGCCATGAGTTACTTCCTCTATTCTTGACTAAAATTAACGAAGGCGCAGCATGCGCTCGACTTTTGCCACGTCAGACGGATGCAGCAAGCTGCTACCGCGCAGTTGACGCTTACGCTTGGTCGACATTTTAGTCAGGATGTGGCTCTTGAAAGCGTGCTTGTGCTTGATACCGTTAGCAGTTTTCAGAAACCGCTTAGCAGCACCACTTTTCGTTTTCATCTTTGGCATGTTCGGATACTCCGCATTCAGTTGATAAACATAATCAGAAGGCCTGCCGTGCCCTGTTGATTACTTCTTCTTTTTCGGGGCGATGACCATGATCAGCTGGCGTCCTTCCATCTTAGGATGCTGTTCGACCGAACCGTACTCGAGCAGGTCAGCTTCAACCCGCTTGAGGAGTTCCATCCCCAGCTCCTGGTGGGCCATCTCACGGCCGCGGAATCGCAAGGATACCTTGGCCCTGTCCCCGTCACTCAGGAAACGTACCAGGTTGCGCAGTTTTACCTGGTAATCCCCTTCCTCCGTCCCTGGACGAAACTTGATTTCTTTTACCTGAATCTGCTTCTGGTTCTTCTTCGCCGCAGCAATCTGCTTCTTCTTTTCGAAGATCGATTTGCCGTAGTCCATCACACGGCAAACCGGTGGGACTGCGTCTGCAGAGATTTCTACCAGATCAAGCTTTGCTTCTTCAGCAATACGAAGCGCTTCATCAATCGAGACGATGCCAATCTGCTCGCCATCAGCGCCAATTAACCGAACCTCGCGTGCCGAGATATTCTCGTTGATCGGGGCTTTCGGTGCAGCTCGTTTATCTTGTCTCATTTCACGCTTAATAATAATTACTCCGAATCTGGGCGACCACGCCGGGAAACCGCTTGCGCGAGAAACTCAGCGAACTGGGCGACGGGCATCGAGCCCAGGTCAGCACCTTCACGAGTACGCACAGCGACAGTCTGCATCTCGACTTCCTTATCCCCAATAACCAAGAGATATGGAACCTTGAGCAAAGTATGCTCGCGGATTTTAAAGCCGATCTTTTCATTTCTCAAGTCAGACTTGGCACGAAACCCGCTTTCGTTGAGAGTTTTTTCGACCTGAGCAACAAAATCTGCCTGTTTATCAGTGATATTCATGATCACTGCCTGGGTTGGCGCCAGCCACGCAGGGAATGCACCTTCGTAGTGCTCGATCAGAATCCCGACGAAACGCTCGAACGAACCGAGGATCGCACGGTGCAACATGACCGGATGCTTGCGGCTGTTGTCTTCGGAGACGTATTCGGCACCAAGACGCACTGGCAGGTTGAAATCGAGCTGCAAAGTACCACATTGCCACACGCGACCGAGGCAATCTTTCAGCGAGAATTCGATCTTCGGACCATAGAATGCGCCCTCGCCCGGCTGCAGATCGTACGGAAGGCCCGCGCTATCAAGGGCCGCGGCCAAAGCAGCTTCGGCGCGATCCCACAGCTCGTCGGAACCAACGCGTTTTTCCGGACGAGTGGACAGTTTCATCTCGACGTCGGTGAAGCCGAAGTCGCGGTAAACATCCATGGTCAGCTTGATGAACGCGGCAGATTCGGCCTGCATCTGCTCTTCGGTGCAGAAAATGTGGGCGTCGTCCTGGGTAAATGCACGTACACGCATGATGCCGTGCAGCGCACCCGACGGCTCGTTACGGTGGCAGGCACCGAACTCGGCCAGACGCATCGGCAGTTCGCGGTAGCTCTTCAGCCCCTGGTTGAACACCTGCACGTGGCAAGGGCAGTTCATTGGCTTGATCGCGTAGTCGCGGCTTTCCGACTCAGTGGTGAACATGTTGTCGGCGTAGTTGGCCCAGTGCCCGGACTTTTCCCACAGGCTACGGTCAACGACTTGCGGCGTCTTGATTTCGAGATAGCCGTTGTCGCGCTGCACCTTGCGCATGTACTGCTCGAGTACCTGGTACAGAGTCCAGCCATTCGGGTGCCAGAACACCATGCCCGGCGCTTCTTCCTGGGTGTGGAACAGGCCCAGGCGCTTGCCGATCTTGCGGTGATCGCGCTTTTCAGCTTCTTCGATTCGCTGGATGTAGGCAGCCAGCTGCTTCTTGTCAGCCCAAGCGGTGCCGTAAACGCGCTGCAATTGCTCGTTCTTGGCATCACCGCGCCAGTAGGCGCCGGACAGCTTGGTCAACTTGAAGGACTTCAGGAAGCGGGTGTTCGGCACGTGCGGACCGCGGCACATGTCGACGTATTCTTCGTGATAGTACAGGCCCATGGCCTGCTCATTCGGCATGTCCTCGACCAGGCGCAGCTTGTAGTCTTCGCCGCGAGCCTTGAACACTTCGATCACTTCGGCACGCGGAGTGACTTTCTTGATGACGTCGTAATCGGTATCGATCAGCTGTTGCATGCGCTGTTCGATGGCCGCCATGTCGTCCGGCGTAAAAGGACGCTCGAAGGCGATGTCGTAATAGAAGCCTTCGTCAATGACCGGACCGATGACCATTTTGGCCGTCGGGTACAACTGCTTGACCGCATGGCCAACCAGGTGGGCGCAAGAGTGGCGAATGATCTCCAGCCCCTCTTCATCCTTTGGCGTGATGATTTGCAGCGTTGCGTCGCTGTCGATGATGTCGCAGGCGTCGACCAGCTTGCCGTTGACCTTGCCGGCCAGGGTGGCCTTGGCCAGGCCTGCACCGATAGAGGCGGCGACCTCGGCTACGGAAACAGGGTGATCGAATGAACGTTGACTGCCGTCGGGAAGAGTAATAGTTGGCATGGCGCCTCCTCTCCTAGTGGTGACCCCTACCAAAGGTCACGTGGGTTGGGATGAGCCAGTACAAGATCCGATCCAGGCCATTCAATGACGAACGCCTGCCTTACAGCGGCAGGAGCCTTGCGGCCAACCGGAAAACCGAACCAGAGTGACTGGGATTCAAATCAGAGTATTCGTACGCCGCCGCTTCCGGGACTGAAGGTCATCCGGAGCCTGCGAACGCCCGAGTCGGGCATCCTAGCACAGATGAACGGTCACAGCGGCGAACGAATTGAGCCAGCCCCTGATTGCTCATTTTAACGGTGCGGTGAACTTGAGATGTACGACTAACCTCAAATGGGCTGAGAATTACCCCGAATTACTCAAACCAAGGAGTTTCAGACATGCGCCTTATCCGACTTTTCGCCTTCGCGGCTCCCCTGGCAATGCTGCTGCCGCTGAGCGCTCAGGCTGCCTGGCCTGCGGGCGTGAAAGAGCAATACATGAATGACTGCACCAAAGCCGCCAGCCAAAGCGTCAACCCGACCGTGGCCAAGCAGCACTGCACCTGCGGTGCCGACGTTCTGGAGAAGAAATTCACCTCCCAGGAAATCGCTCAACTGATGGACAAGAACACCCCGCCAAGCGGCGAGCTGGGCCAGCGCGCACTGAAAGAAATCTCGGTTTGCCGAGTGCAGAAATAATCTGTGACGAAGGGATTTGCGGGCGCTCTGCAGGCCGGAATCGGTCAAAATGACCCTGAATCCGATATTTTACGCAGGTTTTATAGCTTTTTTTACACCCCTTCGTTTCGGCTGAAAGCCGCTGAAACCGGGGGTTGTAGCCATTCAGAATGTCGAAACATCCGCAATATGAAAGCAAACAGCACGTCCGGGGGGCTACCAAAGCGAACATTTCGACTATGATACTCCGGTGTGCCCAGTTGGCCTGAGCAGCACAGTACTACTGAAAATATATGTTTCTTGGAGATACACCATGTCTAATCGCCAAACCGGCACCGTTAAATGGTTCAACGATGAAAAAGGCTTCGGCTTCATCACTCCTCAAGGTGGCGGTGACGACCTGTTCGTACACTTCAAAGCTATCGAATCCGACGGTTTCAAAAGCCTGAAAGAAGGCCAGACCGTTTCCTTCGTGGCTGAGAAAGGCCAAAAGGGTATGCAAGCTGCACAAGTTCGCCCAGAGTAATTTCTCGGCGCACTAAAAAAACCCCGTCCATGTGACGGGGTTTTTTATGGGCACTACAAAAGCCTGTGCGACTCAGCCGCAGCTGGCCCGGGTAATCACCAGATTGCTGTCGGTATTGAGGTTCAGCCGATCAGAACGGTATTCCAGGGTGATCATGTCGTCAGGCTTGAGGAACCGGGCATTCTGCGCGCCGGCTTTTTTGCGCGCCTGCTCCAGCAATTCCGGCGAAGCCTTTTTGCCGACGGTGAACTCTGCAGCTGTTGCCTCGCAACGACTGTGACCGGTTTCGGCCGCCACGGGATCCTTCTGCGACTCACTGGAGGTTGTGTTGCAGCCAGCCAGCATGGCAACCGCCATCAGAGTACCCAGTGACGCGAGCTTCCAAGGCATGAAGCCTCCTTTTTTCAATAGTTGAGCGAACATCGTGCGACCGCCGATACAGCGTTTGGTTTCATGACTTGCGCCACTCCCCTGCCCCACGATCAGAAAAACGGCGAGTTTGCCTGAGCTACGCCTGATACTTCATCACACAATCGTCACTGAATATGAACGGCGCTCAGTAGACGTCAATGTAGTCATAGGGCGGGTTCGGCCAGTTGTCCTTGAGCGCATTGAATATCTGCATCACCCAGACCTCGTCGCTGGCCGCGACGTTGCCCACGTATCCCGAGCCCTTGGCCCAGGTTTCCAGGCGAAACGACAGCCCGTCGATATCCTGACCACCCGTGACGCCCGAAGAGATATAGGCAATGCCGCCCTTGGTCACACGCAACTGGGTGTGCTCGTCGTCACGGGCTGAAGCCAGCAACAGACGCACAGCGTCCAGCGTCAGGCCGCCGGGGGAATTCAAATCGATCTGCACAGCTCAGTCCTTGGTTTTTCGGAGACGACCAAGTGTCGCATAGCCCTGCGCTCATGCCTAAGTCGCAGTGCCAAACGCCGGACAAAGTGGTTAACTCAAGACTCCAATCCCGTGACCTTCCGAGCCCCATCATGACGACCGTAAGCATCTCAGCCGACATCAAGGCCCACTGGCCACAAGGGCACAGTTCTTACAGTCCGGGCAGCCCGGAGGAACTGGCATTGATCAGCATCGACCTGCTGGTCAAGACACTGGGAACGCAAGCCGCGCAATCATTTATCGCACAGCTGTTCGAGAAGTATCCGGATGACTTCAAAGGCACATCGGACATCGAGAAAGAATAAAGGCCCGCAGGCTGGCACCTGCGGGCCTGTCGCTTACTTCAGGCGTTTCAGGCGTTCGGTCAACAGATCGAAGAAGCCCTGAGCATCACCATTTTCCACCCAGAAGGCATTTTTCGGGGCTTTCAGGCCGTCATACCAGTCGACGATGGTCTGCCCGAAGGTCGGACCTTCACGACTGTCGACCACCACGTTCACCGAACGGCCGGTGAACAGCTCTGGTTTGAGCAGGTAAGCCACGACCGTAGCGTCGTGCACCGGGCCACCCGGAATACCGTAGTGCTCCATGTCGCCCTTGATGTACTCGTTGAGGATGTCGCCGACAATCTTGCTCGCATTGTTGTTCAGCGCCGCGATCTGCTTCAGGCGCGCATCGCTGGTGAGGATCTTGTGGGTCACATCCAGCGGCAGGTAAGTCAGTTTCACGCCGCTTTTGAGCACGACTTCAGCCGCTTGCGGATCGGCATACAGGTTGAACTCGGCCACTGGCGTGATGTTACCGCCGTTGAAATGGGCGCCGCCCATGATGACCACTTCCTTGATGCCCTGAACGATTTCCGGCTCCTGGATCAGCGCCAGTGCCAGGTTGGTTTGTGGCCCAAGCATGGCAATGGTGATGCTGTGCGGCTTGGCTTTTTTCAGGGTGTCGATCAGGTAGTTGACCGCATTGCCTTCAGCCAGGCCTTTTTTCGGTTCGTGCACGGTGACACCCGACAGGCCTTCCTTGCCATGGATGTTCTCGGCGTAGATCGGCGTGCGCATCAACGGTTTCGGTGCGCCGGCGTAGACCGGCACCTCTTCGCGCCCTGCCCACTCACGGGCCAGTCGCGCATTGCGAGAGGTCTTGTCGAGACGCACGTTGCCAGCCACGGTGGTCAGCGCGCGAATATTCAGTTCCTCTGGCGATGCCAGAGCAAACAACAGAGCCACCACATCATCGGCACCCGGATCGGTGTCGATGATCAGATCGATCTTTTCCGCCGCCTGGGCGCCGGTCGCGGTTATCACGGACAAAAGCAGAAGACTCCGGATCAGTTGGTGCATTTTTTGAGCATAGCGGTGCATGGCGCATTCCTTGTGCATTTGAAATTGAAAGGGACTGAACCCGATTAAAATGTTACCCCGGCCACCAGCACGATGTTGCAGTACGGCTGACATTCGCCTGTACGAACAATCGCTCGCGCCTGTCGGCTGAGAACCTTGAATTGCTCGTGACTGAGCAGATCGCGTCGCCCGATTGCACCTTCTTCATTCAATGCGTCCAGCGAAGCCAGCGCAGTGGGTTGTTTGTCGAAGATTTCCTGGGCGAGCACATGACTCTCCACCTGCATTTCGCTGAGCACGACCTTCAAGGTGCTGACGAAATCCGGAACACCGTGGGTCAGCGCGAGGTCGATCAACTCGACGCCCGGCGGCACGGGCAAGCCGGCGTCACCGATCACGACCATGTCGCCATGACCAAGGGAGGCGACAAGCCGGGACAGCGCGATATTGAGCAAAGGAGTCTTTTTCATGCGGGTTTGAACGCCTGTACGTCAGATGAAGTAGGAATGGACGGCTGGGCACCCGCTCGAGTAACCGACAGCGCCGCAGCTATCTGACCAAAACGAATGGCCTCGGCTTCGGTTTTGCCAGCGGCCAGCGCTGCCGCGAAACCGCCGACGAAGGTATCCCCGGCAGCCGTGGTATCGACCGCCTTCACTTTGGGTGCAGGAAAATGCTGGTAACCCGCACCATTGGCGAACAATGCTCCCTGAGCACCCAGCGTGACGATTACGTTGCCGGCGCCCATGGAAATCAGCTGAGCAGCCGCTTTTTCAGCGCTTTGCAGCGAGTCCACCGGCAAACCGCTGAGGGCGGCAGCCTCGCTTTCATTGGGAATCAGGTAGTCGATGGAGGCAAACCAGTCTGCCGGTAGCGGACGGCTGGCCGGGGCCGGGTTCAGGATCACTGTCTTGCCCAGTTCGCGACCGCGCTTGAGCGCATGACCGACGGTAGCATCGGGAATTTCCAGCTGACAAATGATGACATCCGCCGCCTGCAGCACCGCGTCGAACTGGTCGATCACCGCTGGCGTCATCGAGCCGTTGGCCCCGGCGACGATGACGATCGCATTCTGACTGTTGTCATCGACCACAATCAGCGCCACGCCACTGGAGTCCTCGACGACGCTGACCGCCTGGCAATCGATCTGCTCGGCCAGCAATGCCTCGCGCAATTGCACGCCATAGTCGTCATTGCCGACACAACCGATCATCGATACCTGCGCGCCCAACCGGGCAGCGGCCACCGCCTGATTGGCACCCTTGCCACCCGACACAGTGGCGAACGAATGACCGATCAGTGTCTCGCCCCCCCGGGGCAAACGAGGCGCCCGGGTGACCAGGTCCATGTTCAGGCTGCCAATTACCACTACATTTGCGGGCATACATCACTACTCATCAATTCGGTTTCAGCGATATTCGGTAAACACGCCAGCCAGCGGCGCAGTCGACTCTCGCAAGACAATACTCGGGGTCACGATCCGCTGATCAGTGGCCAGATCCGGGGTAGCAATTCTTCGCAGCAACACTTCTGCCGCCATCTCTCCCAGTTGCAGGATCGACTGACCAACAGTGGTCAGCGCCGGATACACGTAACGGCTCATCTGGATATCGTCGAAGCCGATCACCGACAACTCCGCGGGCACGCGCACATTGCGCTCGGCAGCCGCCCGCAGCACACCAATGCCGATCATGTCGTTGCCGGCAAAGATTGCGCTCGGAGGGCTGCGCTCAAGCAGAGCCGCAGCTGCGTTATAGCCGCCCGTGCTGGTGAAATCGCTTTCCAGCATCCGCGATGGCGGCACTTCAATACCCGCCTCTTTCAAGGCACGGCAAAATCCGGCCTGACGCATTTGCGCAACACTGGTGCTCGCCGGACCGCCAATGGTGGCGATATCACGATGTCCAAGCTCGATCAGGTGCCTCGTTGCCAGATAGGCACCATATTCATGGTCGATGCGCACGAGATCGGCGTCCACACCTTCCAGACCCCGGTCAACGATTACCATCGGCGTCTTCACCCCGGCCAGCCCCTGCACCAGACCACTGTCACCGCCAGCGGAGGCGACGATCAAGCCATCGATACGCTTCTCCAGCAACACCCGCAGATAGCTGCGCTGTTTTTCCGGATTGTCGTCGGAGTTGCAGAGAATCACGCAGTAGCCATTACGCTCACAGTAATCCTCGATCCCGCGCGCCAGTTCGGCAAAGTACGGGTTGAGGCTGTTGGGCACGAGCAAGCCAATGGTGGCAGTCGTCTTGGCCTTCAGCGATCGGGCGACGGCGCTCGGTACATAGTCGAGGCTCTTGATCGCCGCCTCGACTTTCAGCCGCACCTCCTGACTCACCGGCCGGGTGTTGTTCACAACATGGGAGACGGTCGTGTAGGAAATCCCTGCAAGCGCCGCCACATCCTTGATCGTCGCCATGTCTCAGCCCCGCCGGCTTGCGCGTTGGCTACGATACGTATCGAGCACTACCGCGATGACGATCACTGCGCCGGTGATGATGCGCTTGGTCGGCTCGGTTGCGCCGATCTGCGCCAGACCGGCCGCCAGCACGGAGATGATCAAGACGCCGAAGAACGTACTGATGACCGAACCACGGCCGCCCATCAGACTGGTACCGCCAATCACCACAGCAGCGATGACTTGCAGCTCAAGGCCTGAACCGGCGTTCGGGTCGGCAGCTTCCAGACGGGAAATCTGGAACAGCGCCGCGATGCCGGCCAGCAGCCCCATCAGGCTGAACACCAGAATCTTGTACGGTTTTGGGTTGATGCCCGCCAGCCGCACCGCTTCCTCATTGGTACCGATACCGATCAGGTAGCGACCGAACACGGTCCGGGTCAACACCGCCTGAGCAACGAAGATCACCAGCAAGGCAATGATGAACGACGGCGAAATGCCGAAAGCAATCGGGTTTGACAGCCAGGCGAATGAATCACCGATGTAGGCGGTACGCGAACCGGTCATCTGATAGGCCAGGCCCCGGGCCATTTCCAGCACACCGAGCGAAACGATAAACGACGGAATTCGCCAGGCGACCGTGATCGAGCCAGTCACCGTGCCGGCCAGTGCCGCCACTGCCATGCCAAGCAGCGCAGCCGGCAAGACACTCCAGCCCCAGCCCAGAATCGCCACGCTGACGGTCGATGCCGCAAGCGCCAGCACCGAACCCACCGACAGGTCGATCCCGCCGATGATCAGCACGAACGTCATGCCCACCGCCAACACCATCAGGTCGGGGATCTGGTTGGCCAGGGTGCTGAAGGTGTTGTACGACAGGAAGTGGCTGCTCATGACCGAGAACAGCGCAACCATCGCCAGCAAGGCACCGGCCAGGCCCAGGTAAGTACCCAGGCCGTAGAAGTTGCCACTACGTTTACCGGCAGAAGATGCAGTTTTCATGGGAGATCCCTAGGCGCTGCTTCGTTGAGCAACGCATCACGTTTTTGGTAGCCGGCGAACGCGGCGGCAAGCAAGTCATCCTGGGTCCAGCTGTCACGCTCGAACGTGTCGATCAGACGCCCCGCCGACAGCACCCCGATGCGGTCGCAGATCAGCATCAACTCGCGCAAGTCGCTGGAGACCACCACCAGCGCCTTGCCCTGCCGGGTCAACTCGCCGAGCAGGTTATAAATGTCGAACTTGGCACCGACGTCGATACCGCGAGTCGGCTCATCGAACAACAACACCGAACAGTCGCGCTCCAGCCAGCGGCCGATCACCACTTTCTGCTGGTTGCCGCCGGACAATTCGGATACGAGTTGAGTCGGGCTCGAACTGCGGATGCGCATGGCGTCGATCTGCCGTTTGGCCAGAGAGATTTCGTCACCATTGTTGACGAAACCACCGCTGGAAATTTCCGGCATATTGCCCAGAGCAATGTTGGCGCTGATCGACTGGCTCAGTAGCAGGCCTTCACCCTTTCGGTCTTCAGTGATCAGGGCAATGCCGTTACGCACCGCGTCGACCGGCGAGCGGATACTCACTACCTGCGCCGGCGAACCGAGAGCAACGCTTCCGCTGTCGGCGAGATCGGCGCCGAAGATCAGGCGCAACAGCTCCGTGCGCCCCGCCCCGATCAATCCGGAAATGCCAAAAATCTCACCCGCGCGCACTTCGAAGGACACATCACGCACCTTGTCGGAGCGAGTGAGGCCTTTGACCGTCAGCGCTGGGGCACCGATATTGCGCGGGCCCATGTCCATGTGTTCGCCCAGTTCGCGACCGACCATCAGGGTGACCAGTTGCTCGCTGTTGTAGTTGGCCATCGGCTCGACGCAAACAAGGTTGCCGTCACGCAACACGGCGATACGCTGCGCAACGCGAGCCAGCTCTTCAAGGCGGTGGGAGATGTAGATGATCGCAACGCCGCGCGCCTGCAGCCGGGTGATCTGCTCGAAGAGCATTTCGACTTCGCGAGCGGTGAGCATCGCGGTCGGCTCGTCGAGGATCAGCACATGGCAATCACCGATCAGGTTGCGCGCAATCTCGACCATTTGCTGGTGACCGATGCCCAGCTCACCGACCAGCGTGTCCGGGTCGATGGCATCCAGGCCGACCTGAGCCATTGCCTCGATTGCAGCTTTGCGCAGTTGTTTGCGACTGATCCAGCCGCCGTTGCTCGGCAGGTTGTCGAGAAACAGGTTTTCCGCCACCGAAAGGGTCGGCAGCAGATTGAGTTCTTGCATGACCATACGCACGCCAAGCTCTTCGGCCTGGGTACGGCTACCGGGGCGATACTCCTTGCCCTGGAACTGCATCTGCCCGGTGGTCGGGGTTACCAGGCCACCAATGATCTTCGACAGGGTACTTTTACCGGCACCATTCTCGCCGGTCAGCGCCAGCACTTCACCGCGCATCAGCGTCAAGTCGATGCCGGTGAGCACCGGCTGCGCATAGGTCTTACCGATACCGCTGACCGAGAGGACAGCGTTCGGGGCGGAAACTGACATAAAAACTCTCCATGCGCTCGCCCGGACGGACGAGCGCCATTGTGTCGCCGAAGGACTACTTCTTGGTGACCAGCTCGACCGGGGTTTCGATGACGCCGTTGGCGCCACTGTCGACTTTCTCGCCCTTGATGATTTTCAACGCGGTCTCGATGCCGAACACGGCCTGTTTGGCGGCGAACTGATCGGCGGTTGCCAGGACACGACCATCCTGCAGCATCGGCTTGATGGCGTTGATGTTGTCGTAACCGACCACTTGTACCTGCCCGGCCTTGCCGGCCGCACGCACAGCGGAAACAGCGCCGACGGCCATGCTGTCGTTACCGGCCAGCAGTGCCTTGACGTCCGGGTACTCGCTGAGAATCGACGCGGCTACTTTGTTGCCCTTGTCGATTTCCCAATCGCCGGACTGCAGGGAAACAACCTTGATCTGCGCGGCTTCCATCGCATCCTTGAAACCAGCGGTACGCTGCTGGGCGTTGGTCGTTGTGGAAACGCCCTCGATGATGCCGACTTCGTCACCGGCCTTCAGTTGCTTGGCCAGGTACTCGCCCACCAGACGTGCACCCTTGCGGTTATCCGGGCCTACGAACGGTACGGAGATATTTTTGCTTTTGATGACAGCCGGATCGAGTTGGTTGTCGATGTTGATCACAGTGATACCGGCATCGACGGCTTTCTTGATCACCGGCACCATGGCCTTGGAGTCAGAAGGCGCGATCACCAGTGCATTGACCTTCGCCAGAATCATCTGCTCGACGATGCGGGTCTGGCCTGCTGTGTCAGTTTCGTCCTTGATGCCGTTGGAGATCAGGTCGAAATCGGCGGAGTGTTCTTTCTGGTAAGCCTTGGCGCCGTCTTCCATGGTGAGGAAGAATTCGTTGGCCAGGGACTTCATGACCAGTGCGACTTTTGGTTTTTCCGGGGACTCGGCGAAAGCCGAAGAGACGGGCAGTGCGGCGGATGCGGCAGCCAACATGGCGACAGCGAGAAGACGTCCAGCGAATGGCAGCTTCATGAGTTCACTCCGATCTTATGATTATTGTGAGCAACGCTTGCGCTGGCGTAAGCTTCGCTGCGTTCCACGACGAGTTCAACTCATCGCGAAGGCCGCGCAAACGTTTGCGTAGACCGAACTATGCGAACCCTGCCCCTATTTGTCAACAATCAGAAATCGGTTTTGATTGTAGGGCGAATCTGCATATTCGCCCCTTGAATGCTCAAGCCGTGGTGTTGACCAGGTTGCCGCCAGACGAACCCTTGGACATTTCCTTGACCAGAGCAGCCGAGACTTCCAACAGCGCACCGCTTGTTTGAGCGATCTCCCCCTGAACGGCCATGACCGCCTGCGACTTCGCTTCCGGAGTCGGATAGCTCGCGGCTTGTGCCGCGGCCAGTCGCTGTTGCTGCTCTTGCAATTGCTTCTGTAATTCCTGCATCCGCTTCAGCAACATCTTGACGGTGAGGCTCAGGTTATCGCCTTCCCCTTCAGCCTTGCTGCCTTCTTGTGCGGGACCGCCGGTCTTGACCTGATTGCTCTCTGGTTTTTCTGTGCCCAGCGCCTCGGTTGAAGCATCCGCTTGCGCTTCACTCATCGCATTGATCGTTGCTGCGGTTTTGCCGCCGATGGTGACGGCACCGGGGTTTGAAAAACCGATCGTCAGTGACATGTGAACTCCCTCAATTCCAGATTCCTTTAACACCCATCGGCCTGTGGGAAGCTTTCTTTAGCAGAGAATCCAAATCCGGCAACCTCACTTGCCCTGCAAAAGACGTAGTCCTTTTCGGAGAGCCGAACACGAAAACCTTCCTTGTTCGGAATACCGGATAAACGATTCAGCCAGAAACTCGTCAACTCATAAAATATTGATATAAATCATCAAGTTAAACATTTCTCTAAAGCAAAGTACGGCTGGTACAGATCCTGCTCCCTCCCTGCACCCCTGGCATTCAGATCGGCCCGGGGCGCATCTAGATGAACCTGCACCAGCACCGTCTCACTACTAGAGAGAAAAATAATGAAATCTGCTTTCAACACATTGGTTCCGGGCGCTTTGGCCCTGTTGCTGCTCCTGCCCTCCGCCCTTCAGGCAAAAGAAGTCGAAACCCAGACCAAACTGGCCAACGTGGTGGTCCTTGCCACAGGCGGCACCATTGCCGGCGCTGGCGCCAGTGCGGCCAACAGCGCTACCTATCAGGCCGCCAAGGTTGGTATCGAACAATTGATCGCCGGCATCCCTGAGCTGAGCAAACTGGCGAATGTGCGTGGCGAGCAAGTCATGCAGATCGCGTCGGAAAGCATCACCAATGAAAACCTGCTGCAACTGGGTCGCCGCGTATCCGAACTGGCCGACAGCAAAGACGTCGATGGCATCGTCATCACCCACGGCACCGACACCCTGGAAGAAACCGCCTACTTCCTGAACCTGGTGGAGAAAACCGACAAGCCGATCATCGTTGTCGGCTCGATGCGCCCAGGCACCGCCATGTCGGCGGACGGCATGCTCAACCTGTACAACGCAGTCGCCGTCGCCAGCAGCAAAGAAGCCCACGGCAAGGGCGTGCTGGTAACCATGAACGATGAAATCCAGTCCGGCCGCGACGTCAGCAAGATGATCAACATCAAGACCGAAGCGTTCAAGAGCGCATGGGGCCCGCTGGGCATGGTGGTCGAAGGCAAGTCCTACTGGTTCCGCTTGCCAGCCAAGCGCCACACCATGGATTCGGAATTTGACATCAAGAACATCAAGAGCCTTCCCGACGTAGAAATCGCCTATTCCTACGGCAATGTCGGCGACACCGCCTACAAAGCCCTGGCTCAATCCGGCGCCAAAGCCATCATCCACGCCGGCACCGGCAACGGCTCGGTGTCTTCTCGCGTCGTCCCGGCCCTGCAAGCCCTGCGCAAGGATGGCGTTCAGATCATTCGTTCTTCCCACGTCAATGCCGGCGGCTTCGTTCTGCGTAACGCCGAACAGCCTGACGACAAGTACGACTGGGTCGTGGCTCATGACCTGAACCCACAAAAGGCCCGCATCCTGGCGATGGTCGCCCTGACCAAAACCAACGACAGCAAAGAGCTGCAACGGATGTTCTGGGAGTACTGATTCACCCTCGCCCGGTCTCATCCTGACCGGGCACTTCTCTCACCACTCGCCGCTCTGGCGGGTGGTGCAATTACCTACACCGACCTCACACCTTTCCTGAACAAATATTTCGGATGAGCCACATCAAAACCGGAAAACCGCTGTCAGAGGATTTTCTTGATTTTTAAGCAGTTGCGAAAATGCTTACAGTTAAATACTGTATGCACGTACAGCTTAATAAGGATAACCTCGTGGCCACTTCCTCTGATGCTCCCGATGCTTACGAACGCATGGGCATGCGTGTCCAAAAGATCATCAACTCCCCCACCGCACAAAAAGCCAAAGCCGCTCTGATCTTCCGTCTCCCGGATGAACCGATGGATGAGTGGGAGCGCCTGCTGGAAGAGATCGACGAGAACGACAACGTCACCCTCGCCTATCGAGACGATGGTGGCGTGCAGATTTTCTGGGTTGTACCGAAGGAAGATTGACTCAATGATTGTCCGTTTTTTTGCTTTGCTTTTACTGTTCATTTCTCTAGGCGCCCACGCTGGCGCGCCCCGCACATTCAACGAGGCCAAGAAGGTCGCCTGGAAGCTGTACGCCCCACAATCCACCGAGTTTTATTGCGGGTGCAAATACACAGGCAACAAGGTCGACCTGGCCGCTTGCGGTTATGTACCGCGTAAAAATGCCAAGCGCGCCTCCCGCATTGAGTGGGAACACATTGTCCCGGCCTGGGAGTTCGGCCATCAGCGCCAGTGCTGGCAGGAAGGTGGACGCAAGAATTGCACGCGCTATGACCCGAGTTACCAGAAAGCCGAAGCCGACCTGCACAACCTGGTACCCAGCATCGGCGAGGTCAATGGTGATCGCAGCAACTTCAGTTACGGCTGGCTACCCGTTGAAAAGGGTCAATATGGCTCCTGCCTGACCCAGATCGACTTCAAGGCGAAAAAGGTCATGCCCCGTCCTTCGATTCGCGGCATGATCGCCCGCACCTATTTCTACATGAGCAAGCAATATGGCTTGCGCCTGTCGAAGCAGGATCGCCAATTGTATGAAGCGTGGGACAAGACGTACCCGGTGCAAGACTGGGAGCGCCAGCGCAATCAGAGCGTGGCGTGCGTGATGGGTCGCGGCAACGAGTTTGTCGGGCCGGTGAACATGAAAGCCTGCGGCTGATCGTTCGCGCAAAAGAAAAGGCCTCGTGCTGCAAGCTCGAGGCCTTTTTTGTGGTTAGCTGCCTGGCTTGTTGTAACGCCAGTAGCCCATCAGATTGAGTGATTCGCGAGGAATACCGCGCTCCTTGATCAGGTATCTGCGCAAATTCATGACCGCAGCGGACTCACCGGCGACCCAGCCATAGAAACCGTCAGAGGCGGTTTCGGCGATTTCCCAGAGAATCTCCTGATCGATATCGACGTCAGCCAGCTCTATAGCCTGATTGACCATCGATGCATCGACAGGTAGCGCCGCCTTTCGCACCGCCTCCACCATCAGCTTCCCGGCAACCGTCGCTCCCGCCTGCTCTCGGATCAACCACTGCACCGAAAGGCCAGGCCAGTCCGGGACTGCAAGCATATCCTGGGCACTGTCGACCTCGAAGAACACTTGAGTCTGGGGTGGTTGTGCAAGCGCTGCCAACTCCTCGAGAATCCCCATCGCGGCGGGCAATGCCGTTGAGTCGGCGACCAGCAAAAGCTGCTGGAGGGTTTGCGGAGGCTTCCATTCAAAGCCACCCGCCTCTTCGGCCGAGAACCGGCTATCGGGCGCCAGAATCTGCATCGACTCGCCCGGCTGCGCCCGAAGAGCCCAGCGCGAAGCCGGCCCGGTTTCGCCATGCAGTACAAAGTCGATGTCGACTTCGCCCTGATCGGCACGCAAATGACGAATGGTATAGGTGCGCATCGCCGGGCGCCGATCCGCCAGCATTGAGCGGAAACGAGCGTACCAACCCTCACCCTGAGAGAGCCGGGCTGGCGAACCGTCCGAAGCCGGGAAAAACAGTTTGACGCGCTGATCAGGCGCCCAGGTTGCCATCTCGGCAACAGCCGGGCTGGCGAGCGTAATCCGCATGAGATGCGGGCTCAGCTGACGCTTGTGACGTAAAACGACGTCGAACAACTTGTAGGGGTTGGCGGAGGCCATGCGGAGCTCCTTCTGAGAATCTTCGGTGACTCCTGTAAAAACGAATCACACCGGACTCCCTTTAGTCAGCTCCGCTGAAAGGAATGCTTATTGCGCTGCGGTACGTTCGATCACCAGCGTCTCGATGTTCTGCTTTTTCGCCTTGATCAGCGCCGCATTCACATCAGCCTGTTTCGCATCGGCTTCGGCCTTGGAATTGAATGGCCCCAGCAGGATCCGGGTTTTTCCGCTGGCATCCTTGATGACATTGGCGATAAACGCATGCTCGATCAACCACCCGCTAAGATCACTGACAGCCTGAGGCGTTTCACCGCGCACCTCCAGATCCCACTGCGGCCCGGACACGGCTGCCGGCGCTGCCACCGCTACCGATTTTGGTTTTTGCGCATCCACGCTCTTGCCTTCACCACATCCCGCCAATGCCAGTGCTGCGACTACCCAGACCAATTTGCGCACAACGCTTCCCTCTGAATTCTCGAAAGGGAGATCTTAACATTCGCGAATACTTTCAGAGCCCCGCAAAATGGGCACAAAACAACGAGATTGATGAATGCAGCACCTGTATAGTTACGCGCTGGGAATTAATGCCGCATCTGCGCGTCAGAAAGAGGCACCCAAACCGTGAGACTTCGCACTAATCTATACGTACCACCGACCTCTGCACTGTCTGAATCAGGTGCCCTACAAAGCAATCAAGGAGAAGACCATGCTGATACTCACCCGCAAAGTCGGTGAAAGCATAAACATTGGTGATGACATTACGATCACCATCCTCGGCGTAAGCGGCCAACAGGTTCGCATCGGCATCAACGCGCCAAAGAACGTTGCCGTACACCGCGAAGAGATCTACCAGCGCATTCAGGCTGGCCTGACCGCACCGGACAAGCCACAAACCCCCTGAGCCCTGCCGCAGTCAGTAGCCAGTCCGTTCACCTTCGCGTAATGACTGGCTAAAGATCCGAGCGCCGTATTGCCATCCCCCCACCTCATTGGTGACGGCGCAGGCTATTTCCCCTCCTGCTGCAACTCCCTCCCCCCTTCTTCGCAACCGATACTAACCATCATTTCAATGGCTGGCTGTCGGACGTTTCCGAATAAAAGCAGGGAATCGCGCCCGCCTAGCCGAACGTCACCCCACGCGCCATCCCGGTGGCTGCTATCACCATCAGAACCAGCAACAGCGCTTCGGCATGACTGATTCGTGCAAACACCTTGGCCCGCCCAGTGTCGAGGGGCGTTCCGCGCGCCTGACCGACGCGCCATTTGATCAACGTAATCATCGGTGCGAGCTCCAGAAGCAGAATCAGCACAAACAGCGTCATCTTCAAATGGAACAGCGGCTGATGCAGATAGTAATCGGCGCCCTTTTCATAACCGCCAAAAGCTCGCATGCCACCTGTGATCAGCAGCACCAGCGCAGATATCCCCCATAGGTTGTCAGCGAGCAGAACCCGCCGAACCTCACCAGCCCCGGCAGCCAGGCGGCTGAATGCCGTTCCGCGTGTCAGGACGGCCCAGAACCCCAGGGCAAATGCCAGCAGATGAACCGCAGCAAGAAACCAATGAAACAGCATCGATGAACCCCCGTCAGACTGAGATGAAAAATCGGCCAGACAGTAGTAGTCGAAAAAGTGTGGACTTGCCCGATGCCGCGCCAGAAAGGCACTCGGGTTGAGGGAGTCGGCAGGACGAAAGCCTGGGGAGAGGTAAATCGCAGGCAAAAAAAATCCCAAGCAGCTGATGGAAGCTTGGGATTTAAAAATGCATAAACCGTGGTGGTGAACGCGGGGCGGATATTACTGATATTTTCATTATGTAACAACGTATTTTTGATAACCGGTTGGTTCAATAAAATCGTAAGCCATTCAATATCCACATTATTTTTATGGTCTGCCAGGATCTGGCTCACCGTATGGCTTTGTGGAAAAACCATCGCCAGCAAGCAAACCCTTTTAGCCGCCCGTCACCCAAGCCGCACGCTCATCTCGCCCACCCCTCCAACAAGCAGATACCCTGAACTGAGGATTGGTCGATGAACAGAAAAATCGCAGCACTAGCCTTTGCTGGTCTTTTGTCGGCGAGCCCTATCGTCTCCATTGCCGGATCTGCCGTACCACCTGCCGCCATTCCCGGAGTGAACCAAGGTGGATCAGATTCCAAAGAAGACAAGGCTGACAAAAAAGGTGAAGAAGCATCCGGGTCAAACTCCGGAGCCGAGTCGCATGAAACCGACAAGGATTCAGCCAGCTCAAGCGGCTCGAAAGAAACCACCAAAGAGCCAAAGCAGTGAAGATGGCGCTGCCTGCATGGAAGACGTAGGGTATTGAAGCAATGGGTTTAGCTGGCTTTATACCCCACACTCAGGATTTGACCGCTACTGAAATACTTCGAGTTGTCCATGCAATTGATCCAATCGTCGAAGGTGATCTCGAAACCACGACACACAAGACAGTCGAGCGCAGGGAAGCATTTCCACTTACCCTCGACCAAGCCAGCGGCGTATGCCATATGACGAGGCGTCAACCATCTATAGAAAGTTTTGCGGTGTCACGAAATGAAGCCACATCGTATTTCCTGCATGATCCTTTGCTGCGTAAGCTCATTTGCAAACGCAACGGATGTACCCATCACAAAGGGAATGTCTTTTTTAAGTGCTCGAAAAGAGCTGATCAATCATGGCTGGAAACCATATATCACAAACGAGACAGAGCTAATTGGCACTGAGATCCTGCTCAAAAGAAGAGGCGTGGTAGAGGTAGAGCGATGCACACAAGGGGTGCAGTACTGCGAATTCAATTACAAAAAAAACAATAGGTGCCTGGTCATCTCGACGACCGGCGAAGAAATAAAGGACTTGGTCATAAATGGCTGGGGCTTCACATGCCCAGAAAAATACTAGCCATGCGCTAATCGTCGGCCTCGCCTACCGCGGCCGACAACCAAAATGATGAAAACGAATAAGGCGGTGGAGCACATAAAGATGTGCTCCGAGCTGACGCTCGAGGCGGCGCTTTGCAAATCGCAGTGTCTAGTCCTGAAATAGGTTTACACCTTTTTCACCCCAACGCCCGATGCGTTGCATCGGGCGTTTTGTATTTCAAAGACAGGTGCGGACGCTCGTGGTTGTAGATCGAGACCAACTCTCTCACCATCTTTTTCGCCTGCATCAAGTCCTGTGTTTGGCGGGGGCCAGGAACTGGCTGGAGCGATTACGGCAGACTCACTTCGCTCGCTCACACCTTCAGTTTAACCGCCGAGCAGGATGACAGTCCTTTGGTGTGGGCGGACCACCAAATGATTTTTAGATTGGCACGCAGACAGCTCCCACACTGTGCAACATCCCGAAACGGCGGGGTTAGGTTCTGGAAATATCAGCTTATGGTTTCGCCTTGTCCGTAATGCACTGCTTCAAGCGATCAGTATTCGTGCCGCTGTCTTCGCTTCTATCAATGTCGCCGTTCGCATCAAGGTAGATATGCGTCGTCGGCCATTTTGGGGTGATGTTGACGCAATGGTTGCGAGTCTTTTTCCCCCACCAGTAGAACTCCATAAAAAAGCCTTCGTCTGGAAATATGTGGCCGAAGTCCATTGAGGTTTCGCCGGGGTACAGGCCTCCACGACCACTTCTGTAGATCCTGTTCTCTGTATTCCAAACGACTCCAAGATTCTCTGTGGCTTCCTTTGAATAGTGAACTGTTACAGTGGGCGTTGCGACATACCAAAATGCAAACGGTGAGAGCATCAGGAAGAGGACAACAGAGATTCGCCGGTATCTAGTTGGTTTCACATTTATGCTCACGTATGCCGTCTCCCCATTCCGTTGGTGCCACTGCCAAAACTTTTTCCATCACCATTTTGGCTGTGATGCCTCCATTTGGGTGCTCCTTGAAAAGCTGCACACCTATCTGAATCGATATTCGGTCAGGAGCATCATCAAAGGCGCGTAGCCCCTCAACATTCCCTGAGCGGTGTGGGCCGGGAAGTGGTTTTTCAGGCGTCTGTTGCGTCAGCACTTCTACAAACTTCTCTTTCGCCTTCCGTATGGAGTCCGAGGCAAATTGCTCAACGCCCGCACCGTCTGAAAGAGCGCTTTCAGACAGACCGCCAGCCATACCGACATATCCGTAGTGGACGTTCGACCAGATGTCGTAAAAGTAGTCGTGGGCTCCTTGCTTGTACCAAACCCCACCAAAGAGTTTGAGCAGGATAGGTTTGTGATCCCAAGGGCGATTCTGTCCAACTCGCTCCGTCCAAATGGCCATAGCAGCCGCACCATTTGCAGCCCCTATCGCTTGAGGGCTTGTAGTTCCAATCTGTGCATACCAAGGCAAGTCCATTTGTTTGCGGGTCTCTGCTGCAACGTCGTAGCTCAGCAGCTGTTTCATCTTGAGGACTGCCGGATCGTGAATGTTGCGATTCATCTCGCCAGCAATGTAGCTCGCCGGTTCTTCCATCCTGTCTGGATCATTACAAGCGGCGGGCTTAGTCTCTGGCTGTGTCTTTGCTTTCGGTTCCGCCGAGGCTGCTTTAGAGCCTACCAAGGCGTTCGCCGCTAAGGCTTTCTCCTTGAGCTTAGGGTCAGATAATAAGGTCGCCATCTTCTCATCGTCCACTGAGCCATCTGGCCGGAAAGCTCCCAGCGCCATGAAGTTGATGATTGTTGCACCGCCTGCGTCCCCCATTACAAATCCACCACCGACATCGCCTGATCCGGTGATGATTGTTCCGCCATGGCTTGTGGGACTGCCCTAATGGGCCATAGGCCGCCCGTTCACTTGAATCGAGGGAAACCCGGTAGTGATAACAGCGCCACACCCACAGGTATCGCCAACACGTGCAGAACCCATGAAGTTGATATTCACGTCGCCACTAGCTGAGGCAATCGGGGTGGTGCCATGACCTGGCATTGGGCAGACATGCTTGTCACCCAATCGTGCAGAGGAAATCATTGATCATCCTTGAGTCGTTGTGAAAAGTCTCAGCCAGTAGCTTGGCAGCGTCGACGCTAGCGGGAAGCTCGAGCAATGGCTGTAGGACAAATCCCAAAAGCCCTACTGAATGTTCCCGCGTTCCGTGTCATTCACCTAGATGCGGAGGATACCGGCTCAAGCTAGGCATGCTGAGTGGAGGCAATGTGCTTATATCGGATATGACATCGCACATTCAGTTATCAAGTATAACCGCCACAAAATCATCCGCTTTAGGCGTTCACATTGCCCAGTGTGAACGAACCCGATACTTTGTGAACGTTCTGAAGAAACGACAGACAACAAAAAAGGGCCCACCTTTCGGTGAGCCCTTCTAGACCGCCCAGCAGAGCGGATTTTGTTTGGTAGGCGCGATTGGACTCGAACCAACGACCCCCACCATGTCAAGGTGGTGCTCTAACCAACTGAGCTACGTGCCTGCTGTGAGGCGGCATTCTACGGAATTCCGGAGGGGTGTCAACACCTTTTTTTCACCTAACCCTATGAATATGCAAAATATTTAATTTCGCCCCGCCGCAAGAAGATTTCCCGGTGGCTGGCGGAGGTTTTTCAACTCGGGTAGGATCGTCGCACTCGTAAAATATATTAAACAGAGGCTGCAGGATGGCGAACACCCCTTACCCAGAGTCTTATTACGCGGCGTCGGCCAACGCCGTACCACCACGCCCTGCCCTGCAAGATGATGTGGAGACGGATGTCTGCGTGATTGGCGCTGGTTATACGGGACTTTCCTCGGCCCTGTTCCTGCTGGAGAACGGTTTTCGCGTGACCGTGCTGGAAGCCGCCAAAGTCGGTTTCGGCGCGTCGGGGCGCAATGGCGGGCAAATCGTCAACAGCTACAGTCGTGACATTGACGTGATCGAGCGCAGCGTTGGCCCAAAGCAGGCTCAATTGCTCGGGCAAATGGCATTCGAGGGCGGCCGGATCATTCGTGATCGCGTCAGCAAGTACAACATCCAGTGCGACCTGAAGGACGGCGGTGTATTCGCGGCAATCACAGCCAAGCAGATGGGCCACCTGGAAGCGCAGAAACGCTTGTGGGAACGCTTCGGGCACACCCAGCTTGAACTGCTCGATCAGCGCCGCATCCGCGAAGTGGTGGCCTGCGATCAATACGTCGGCGGCATGCTCGACATGAGCGGCGGCCACATCCACCCGCTCAACTTGGCGCTGGGCGAAGCCGCCGCCGTGGAGTCCCTCGGCGGCACCATTTATGAGCAGTCGCCTGCGGTGCGTATCGAACGAGGCGCCAACCCGGTCGTGCATACGCCACAGGGCAAGGTCAGGGCCAAATTCATCATCGTGGCCGGCAACGCCTATCTCGGCAATCTGGTGCCGGAACTGGCAGCCAAATCGATGCCGTGCGGCACTCAAGTCATCACCACCGAACCGCTCGGTGATGAACTGGCCAAAACCCTGTTACCGCAGGATTACTGCGTCGAAGACTGCAACTACTTGCTCGATTACTACCGCCTTACTGGCGACAAGCGCCTGATCTTCGGCGGCGGCGTGGTTTACGGCGCCCGGGATCCGGCGAACATCGAAGCGATCATCCGCCCGAAAATGCTCAAGGCCTTCCCGCAACTCAAGGACGTGAAAATCGACTACGCCTGGACCGGCAATTTTCTGCTGACCCTGTCGCGCCTACCTCAGGTCGGACGCCTGGGCGACAACATCTATTACTCCCAAGGCTGCAGCGGCCATGGCGTGACCTACACGCACCTGGCCGGCAAGGTACTGGCCGAGGCGCTGCGAGGACAGGCCGAACGCTTCGATGCGTTTGCCGACCTGCCGCACTACCCGTTCCCCGGCGGGCAATTGCTGCGCACACCGTTTGCCGCACTGGGCGCCTGGTATTACGGACTGCGCGACAAGCTCGGTTTCTAATGCGCAAAAAAAGGGCCGCTGAAAAGCGGCCCTTTTTACATCCAACAACGGATTACAGCTGGTCTCGCGCAATCCCGCTACGAATCCGCAGGATATCCGCCAGTACCGCCAAGGCAATTTCCGAGGGGGTTTTGCTGCCGAGGTTAAGGCCGATCGGCGCATGAATCCGCGCCAGCTCGCCCTCCCCCAACCCGCCAATCCGGCGCAATCGCTCGAAGCGCTTCTGCGACGTCTGCTGCGAGCCCATTACACCAATATAGAAAGCCTCGGTGCGCACGGCCTCCATCATCGCCAGATCGTCGATACGCGGATCATGGGTCAACGCCACCACCGCCGTATCACGGTGGCAACCACCATCGGCGATGAACACCGACGGCAATTGCCGGCGAATCTCCACGCCATTGAGCACCACACCTTCCAGCACCTCCTCACGCGGGTCGCAGAGAATCACCTCGAAACCGAGACCCACCGCGAACTCCGCACACGCCTGCGCCACGCTGGAATAGCCGGCCAGCAACAAACGCTGAGCAGCACCGATACGGATCCGTACCCGGTCGATTTCACGCTCGATCCGCGCACCTTGCTCGCGATCTGCAAACACGCTGCGCGCGCCAGTGGCCAGGTCGACCTCGCGAATCAACCGGCGCTGACCCAGCAACGCCGATTCAAGCTCACGCAGATGCGCCTGCACATCGCAGTCGGCGTCAAATTTCTCTACCAGTACATCGAGAATGCCGCCACACGGCAGGCTGACCCGCGAGCGCGGATCGTCACCTTCGCCATAGCGCACCACGTTGATCGCATCGAGAAATGCACCTTCGGCGACACGCTCGAGAAAATCTTCCTCGACGCAGCCACCGGACAGCGACCCGATCCACTGTCCGTCGTCGTTCACCGCCAGCAGCGAACCCGGCGCGCGAGGCGCCGAGCCGTAGGTGGTCAGCACGGTGCAGAGCCAGATGCGCTGCCCCGCTATCGACCACTCCAGCGCCCGCCGCACAACCTGCAGATCGAGATGCTGCATGATCAGTGCGCCTTGTGCTCGATGGACGGTGCGTCAGCCTTGAGCTTCTGCACATCGCCCACCGCCAATTCAGCAGACTGACCACCCCAACCCTGACGCAGGTAGTTCAGCAGATCGGTCAATTGTTCGGCACTGAGCTTGTCGGCAAAACCGGGCATCGGCTGCATGTGTTCGAACCCGGCGAATTTCTGTTCGCCGATGCCATCCTCGATCACTCGCAACAGGTTGCGCGGGTCTTCCAGACGCAGCGTGGTGTTGCCGCGCATGGCCACCGCGATGTGCGGTTTGCCTTCGCCACCAGCCGCGTGACAGCCGGCGCAGACGTTCAAGTATTCCTGACGACCGCGTTGAGCGCTGGCACTGAGTTTTTCCACCGGCACTTCGGCCAGCTCTTTCGCTGCTGGCGGCTTGTCGCCGAGCAGGAATGTTGCCATCGCCGCCAGATCCGGATCATTCAGGCCCTGGGTGCTGTTGTGGAACACCGGGAACATTTCGTTGAACATCGTGCCCTGAGCGCTCATGCCGTGCTTGAGGAACGTGCTCAGGTCCTGATGGTTCCAGCCGCGTGCCGCCAGATCCGTCGCCAGCAGGCTCGGTGCCAGATAGCCGTTGAGGATGCCGCCGGTCAGGCGCTTGTCCAGTTGCATCGCACCCGGCAAGCCGCGTGGTGTATGGCATTCGCCGCAATGGCCGAGCACTTCGACCATGTACTGGCCGCGCTTCCAGGCGTCGCTTTTGCCTTCGGCCGGCTCCAGCTTCAAGGCTTTGCCGTACATCATGTTCCAGCCGATCAGACCCGGACGCACGTTGAACGGAAAGCTCAGACTCGTCACTGGCGCGGCGCGCTCGATCGGCTCGATGGTTTTCAGATACGCGTGAATCGCATCCGAATCCGCACGCGGCATCAAGTGATACGAGGTGTACGGCATCGCCGGGTACAGGTTGGCGCCATCACGACGCTTGCCTTCAGTCAGCGCAGCGAAAAACTCGTCATCGTTGTACAGACCGATGCCGTGCTCTTTGCTCGGCGTGATGTTGGTGCCGTAGATCGTGCCGAACGGCGAGACGATCGGCAGGCCGCCAGCAAACGGCGCGCCGCCGGGCGCCGTGTGGCACGCCATGCAGTCGGCCGCACGGGCGAGGTATTCGCCGCGCTTGACCTGATCATCCGCGTGCACCGCCAACACAGGCACAGCCAGCCCGACCGCCAGGGTCAGGCGGGTCAGTAATTGCTTCATGCTTAACCCTCCTTGACCAGGCCGAGATCGGTCAGCACGTTGCGGGTGGCGTTGTAGTAACGCACGTACCCGGTGCAACGGCAGACGTGATGGCCGAGGCTGTCCTCGATGACTTGTTCCAGTTTGCTTTTGACGATTGGCTGGCGTTGCAGCTTTTCCACCAGCACGGTCGCGGCGTTGACGAAGCCCGGTGCGCAGTAGCTGCACTGGAAGGCGAATTCGTCGACGAAACGCTGCTGGATCGGGTTCAGCTCGGTGACCTGGCCTTGCTCGTCACGCTTGGCGTGGCCTTCGATGGTGCGGACTTTCTTGCCCTCGAAGTAATGCGCGCCGGTGATGCAGGTACGCACTTCTTCGCTGGTGCCGTCCGGGTTGTCGACGATCACCACGCAGGCGTGGCAGATGCCCTGGCCGCAGCCCAGGCGCGAACCGGTGAGGTTTTTGTATTCGTGCAGGTAATCGATCATCGGCAGGTCATCAGGGATGTCCACCGGGCCGACGGTTTGACCGTTGAGGGTCAGTTGAAGCGGACGGTTAGCCATTGAGGGCCTCCTTGATGCGCGCAGCAGTGATTGGCAGATCGCGAACACGTTTACCGATGGCGTGGGCCACGGCGTTACCGATGGCACCGACCACCGGGATCATCACCACTTCGGCGATGCCTTTGGACGGGTCGCTCGGGGACAGCGGCGGCAGGATTTCCGACGTCTGCTTCCACACCGCCACATGGCGCGCCATCGGCAGGCGATAACGGTTGAAGTTCCAGTCACCCTCCCCCGGCCCGCCTTCGTACAGCGGCATCTCTTCCATCAAGGCGTGGCCGATGCCCATGGCGATCCCGCCTTCGAGCTGGCCACGGACCAACTCTTCGACCAGCACCCGACCGCACTCCAGCCACGAGTGATGGTTGAGCACTTCGACTTCTGCCGAACCTTTGTTGACCTTCAACTCGACCAGCGTTGCGACCGGACTGTAGTAAGTCACAGCGGCGTTGTTCAGTTGAACCACCGGATAGGCGATGTTCTGCCGATCCAGCAGATGGAAACCGTCGCTGGTCATCTGCGCTTTCTTGGCTTTCGGGGCGCCATCACCGTACTTCACGGCCAGACCGTCGAGCGGCAGACGCTCGCGCACGCCGTCGATGCTGTATTCGGCCTCAGCCCAACTCCAGCGGTTGAAACCATGAACCGTGGCAGCCGTGACCAGACCGCGCTCGTGAGCGCGTTTGGCCAGTTCCTCGAAGCTGAGCGGCTGCATGCCGTTGGCGGTGAGTTTGCCGTCGACCCAATGCGCATCTTCGCGACGCACCACATAGGGGTTGGCCTGGCCGCCGTACGGGCCCTGACGCCAGATCTCCAGCGCCGCCGGCCACAAACCGTGGTTGAACAGCACGCGCGCCGCTTCACGGGTGGCATGGCTGAAGTAATAGGCGGAGTTGGTCGCGGACGAGGCCGACGCCAGTTTGCCGACCCAACGGGGGTTGCGCAGGAAGTTGTCCTGCTCGGCCTGACTCATAATGTAAGGGTTGCCGGCGGTGACCAGCTGCATTTCCTTCCATTCGGTCTCGCCGGTCTTCACGTCGTGCGCCGGGCTGCCGAGGAAATCAGCGACCACCAGGGCTTGCGAAGTGGACATGCCGGTACCAATCTCGATGCCGATATGGCGCAGGGAAATGCGCCCTTCAGCGGTGAATTCGATACTGGCCATCGGCGCTTCGGAACCGGTGCCGAAGTCTTTCTGGCAAATGGCGAAACCCACGCCATACCAGTTGTCCGGATCCGCCGCTTCACGCTGTTTCTTGATCGCGTCGCGGTTCTTCCAGACTTCGTGCAGCGAAGCCTTGTCGAGAATCTCGTGCAGGCGCAACGCACCGGCCGGGATCGCGCCCTGGGTGTTTTTCATCCCGGAACGCAGCGCGTTCTTGCGGCGCAGATCGATGGCGTCGACACCGAGGCGGTCGGCGATTTCGTCGACCATCATTTCGGTGGAAGCCATGCTCTGCAGCGTGCCGTAGCCGCGCATCGAACCCGCTTCAACCCCGCGGGAGTGATAGGCGGTAACTTGCAGATCGTTCTGCGGCATGTAGTAGATCGACTGAGCCGCCGTTGCGCCAACCGCAGCCACCGACGGGCTGTAGTTGATCCGACCGCCACCATCGACGCTCATTTCGGCGCGGAAAATCTTGAAGCTGTGGTCGGTCTTGTCCACCGCCAACTGGTAACGAATGTCGAACGGGTGACGCTTGATGCCGCTCTGGAACTGCTCGTAGCGGTCGTTGGCCAGGCGAATCGGCACACCCGCGCCATACAACGCCGCCAGGGCCGCGTAGTAGACGAAAATGTTGTGGTCCTTGGAGCCGTAACCGACGGTGTAACCCGGGTGCATGTTCAGGTTAGCTAGGCCGAAGCGCGACGGCGAGATCATCTTCGCGGTCTCGGTTGCAGCCTCCAGCGGGCACTGGGTGGCGACAACGAAATGCAAGGTCTTGGTCGCAGGGTCGTACCAGCCGTTGCCGTTGTCCGGCTCCATCGCGGCAGGCTCGATCGACGGGGTCTTGTAACGCTCGTCGAACACCAGCCAGTTGTCCGGTGGGGTGTCGATCTCTTTCTTCATGCGATCGGCGTAGAACAGGCCGCGCTCGGTCAGGTTGCCGTGCAGGTTCGGCTGGGAATTCCACACCGGGCGACGGTTTTTCAGCATCGGAAACAGGATCGAATCCTTGAGGCTGGCGAACTCGTCTTCATCTGCCGAGGTCGGGCCGCCGACGCGCACGTAGCGGAAACTGCCATAGGGATCGCCTTCGTAGAACGGCACTTTCGCACCGTAACGAATCGCTTTGTCATTGAATTTGAGTTTGTTTTTGGCCTGGCGGAAACGCTCGAAATCGTTCCAGATCAGGATCGCGACCGGGTGACCGATGAACATCGGCACCTTGCCCTCAGGCAGCAACGGATCCGGAGCGTGCTCTTCCGGGAATACGATGCCGTCCTTGTCCAGGTCGGCAGCGGTGACGATGCGATCAGGCTGCAAATCGGCGCCGAGCCACGACAGGTCATAGCCATCGTAGATTCGGTCGGCCTTGATGGTTTTCAGCAACATGGCGTGGCCTTGCTGCTGGGGCCAGCCCGGCATGTCCTTGGAGCGGATGTCGCGGGCAAACACCTTGCTGCCGCAGACCTTGGACAAGGCATCGTTACGCTGGCGCGCCTTGCCGTTGTTGCCGAGCCACTGCTCGGACGGCACGGTCACGCTGTTTTCCATCAAGGCAGCCAGCGCCTGACTGCTGAGCGGCGTGAGCGTAACGCTCACACCCGCCACCAGCCCGCCCTGAAGGAACGAGCGCCGGGATATTTCACGGTTGGACATGGATCATCCTCTGGGCGGTTATGGATCCGCCCTTCTGGTTATCTACTGGGAATCTCGAGTCTTGCAGAAGCCCTTTTTGGCTAAACAAAGGACGTGATGACAGTGCAAAGCTGACCGAAAGGTTAACTTTAAAGGTTTCTGCGCTCGCAGCAAACAACCAGTTACAAAAATCTGACTAAAGAATCAAAAATCAATGCGACATCGCATCGCAGCGACCCATGGACGCAGCGGAGACTGTCCGGCGGCATCGAACGAGCCACAGCTGCGCTCGTTGCTGGACAACAAAAAGAGGAGTTTTGGAGAGGTCAAATTTCAGACACAAAAAACCCCGGTCTTTCGACCAGGGTCTTTGCTATCGATTCCGAATCAACCAAAGGTTGCTTTCGGTGTTTCAAGGCGTTCAGTGGTCCTTGAAACAGATATGGCGCAGCGGACGGGACTCGAACCCGCGACCCCCGGCGTGACAGGCCGGTATTCTAACCGACTGAACTACCGC
>NZ_JBXARH010000010.1:0-304266 GCF_058808055.1 Pseudomonas sp. GW821-FHT11G12 | reverse complement strand
TGTCCCCTTCGTCTAGTGGCCTAGGACACCGCCCTTTCACGGCGGTAACAGGGGTTCGAGTCCCCTAGGGGACGCCATTGCGGGAATAGCTCAGTTGGTAGAGCACGACCTTGCCAAGGTCGGGGTCGCGAGTTCGAGTCTCGTTTCCCGCTCCATATTCAACAAAAACGCCGCTCAGTGATGAGCGGCGTTTTTGTATGCGCGTTTTTGTGTTTGGCGTTCTCTGTTACAAGATTCCTACAGCGAATCCGTGATTCACAGAAGCGTCTGACAGCCAGCCCACGACTGATTCTGAGATAACGACCAACCTGTCGGCCTTGCGGCCGGATCGTCTTGGTTGATTTCGAGGATCTCACCTTCATGTCACGAACCATCACATCTCCTGGTGCCCTGCACGAGATACGTGCAACCGCACTGCTGTCGCTCCCGTTGGTCATCGGGCACCTGTGCGCCGGGCTGATCGCTTTCGTGGACAACCTCATCGCGGGCAATCATGGCACCGAGACTCTTGCAGCCGTCACGCTCGGCACTGCGCTGTTATGGCTGCCGATGCTGGTGCCGATCGGGACATTGATTGCGCTGACCGCTTCAGTTGCCCGTTTACACGGCGCGGAGCGAACAGGCGAGATCGGCCCGATCTTTCGCCAGGCCATGTGGTTGGCACTGTTCATGGGAGGGCTGATGTTCGGCTTTCTCAGTCTTGCGCCTCTTCTGCTCGCGCCCGCCGGGATTGCACCGGACATCATTCCCGGTGCACAGGCCTTTCTGCAGGCTGTGCGTTGGGGAAGTCCGGCGCTGACCCTGTTTTTCTGCATGCGCTATCTGTGCGAAGGGATGCACTGGATGCGTCCGACCATGGTCTTCGGTTTCGGCGGTCTCCTGTTGCTGGCACCGTTGGGCTATGTGCTGACCAATGGCAAGTTGGGTTTCGCAGAAAGGGGGGCTGAGGGACTGGGCATCGCTTCGGCCGTGATGATGTGGTTGCAGGCGCTGCTGTTCGCTGTGTACCTCTGGCGTGGCAAGCGTCTGGCGCATTTGCAACTGTTTGCCCGTTTTGATCCGCCGCGTCTTGCCGGCATCGTTGATTTGTTGAAGGTCGGGCTGCCGATCGGCATCGCAATCCTGACCCAGGGCAGTCTTTTCATTGTCACCTCGTTGTTGATCGGCCGGCTCGGTTCGACTTTCCTGGCGGCGCATCAGATCGCGGTGAATCTGGCGCAGTTGTGTTTCATGGTCCCGGTGGCCGTGGCGGAGGCCACCACCGTTCGGGTCGGCCATGCGCTTGGGCGCGGGGACCTCAAGGGTGTCCGGCAGGCTGCATGGGCGGGCTGTGTCATCGTCCTGATCACGCAAAGCGCGTCGGTGTTGGTCATGCTGCTGGGCAATGAAGCGATCGCAGGCTGGTATAGCGCGGATGTTGCTGTCACCGCACTCGCGTCGACGCTTCTGCTGTATGCCGCCGCTTTGCAGTTTCCCGATGGATTGCAGATGTTGTGCGCCGGCGCATTGCGAGGCCTGCAAGACACCCGTGTCCCCATGTGGCTGGCGATTTTCTGTTACTGGGTTGTCGGTTTGCCGCTGGGTTGTCTGATGGCATTTGGATTGGGCTTGGGGCCGCAAGGTATCTGGATGGGGCTGATCACCGCGTTGACGCTGGCGATGGTTTTGATGGGGTGGCGTTTTATTCGATGCAGCAGGGTGGAGAGGTCAGTCGTTGACTGAAGTGAAAAGGCCCGTCGGTGAAAACCGACGGGCCTTTAATTTATCGAGGCAGTGAACAGCTGATCACAGCTTCGGCAGTTGCCCGATCCGTCCCATCATTTCGGTAACGATCTGCAGGTCCAGCAGGAACTGGTCAACCGTCTTGAACTCGCCGTCGGTGTGACCGGTGTACTTGACCTCAGGTCGAGCCAGGCCAAATTGCACGCCGTTAGGCAGTTCATGCACCGAGGTGGCGCCGGCAGAGGTGCCGAACTCGTGTTTCATGTCCAGGTTTTCGGTGGAAACGGCCAATAGCGCCTTGACCCACTCGCCCTCGGGATTGCGGTACATCGGCTCGGCAATCGAGTAATCGAAGTTGACCGCAACGTGGGTTTTCTTGCTCCAGGCCGCCAGTTTGTCGGCGATTTCGGTTTTGAGCACTTCCGGCGACTTACCCTTCGGCACACGCAGGTTAACCGCGAGTTTGAAGGTTTTGTCGTCCATCCCGACATAGGTCAGCGAGGTGGTCAGTGGGCCCATGAAGTCATCGGCGAAACCGACACCCAACTTGCCACCCTTGTAGTCCAGGCCCCAGTTGTCGGCGGCGTAGCGGGCGGCATCGGTGATGTGGTTGTGTTTGAGCGCAATTTTGCCATCCACACTGTGGATGAAGTCCAGCATGCGGGCGACCGGGTTGACGCCGGATTCCGGTTCGGAAGAGTGCGCGGAAACGCCAGTAACGCTGAGTTTTACGTCTTTGCCATCGACCTTGGCATTCACTTCGAAATCGCCGCCATGTTGTTTGGCGTATTCGTTACCGGCCTTTTGCAGGCTGGCGGCCAGTTCGGCAGGCTTATCGCTCAGTAGCGTGACGAGCGAAACCGATGGAATCTGGTTGGTAGCCATACCACCGGTCATCGAGATGATTTCCGCGCCTTTGCCCTCGGCCTTGCGCTTGGCAAATTTGGCCATGACCGTGCCGTAGCCTTTCTCGGCAATCACCACCGGGTAGCCGCCATCCAGCGCCAGGTTGTACTCGGGCGTCGGGTTGCGCTCGAAGTAGTAAGGAATCGCGTCGCCGGTGGTTTCTTCGGTGGTGTCCACCAGCAGTTTGAAGTTGCGGGCCAGCGGCAGTTTTTCTTCCTTGATGACCTTCATGGCATACAGCGTCACCACGATCCCGTTCTTGTCGTCTTCGGTGCCGCGGCCGTACATGCGGTCGCCGATCAGCGTGACCTTGAACGGGTCGAGTTTGGTGCCGTCCTTCAGCACCCAGTTTTCCGGCGTTACCGGAACAACGTCAGCGTGAGCATGAATGCCCACGACTTCCTTGCCGCTGCCGTCGAGGGAGATCTCGTAGACGCGGTTGTCGATGTTTCGGTAGTTCAGGCCAAAGGAATCGGCCAGGCTCTTGATCTTGGCGGCAATCTTGATGAATTCAGGGTTCTCGTGCTGGGCAACACCTTCCTTGCGATCGGTCGGAATCTCTACCAGTTCGCGCAGGGTTTCGAGAGCGGCCTTGCCGTATTTCGCCCGAGTGTAGAGGCCGAGCAGGCGATAGATTTCGTTTTGCTGCTCAGCGGTCAGTGTCTTGTTGTCGAGAAACGCGCTGATGGAGGGGCGCAGGTCGTCGGTCTTGCTCAGGTCGCTCTTGGCCAGTTCGCCGAGGAACTGGCGGAAGTCACTGACCTTTGCATCGCTGAATGTCTTGAGGATGGTCGCGCTTTGCTGCGGTGTGATGTTGGCGTGTGCGGGCAGTGTCACGGACGAAAGGCTGGCCAGAATCAGGGTCGACGCGGCCAGTTGCTTGAGTGAAAAGTCCATTGCTAAGGGCATTCCTTTGCAGGCAGTGAGTAGGAAGTGTCTGATCGATGCGTCAGACGGTTTCGCAAACTAACACCACAAGCAAGCGATAGGGGAGCCCCCGAAGTGGGACGCGTCGCACAGAAATGCAAAAGCGGCGCAGAATCGAAAAAGCCCGTCCAATCTGTCTGGGCCGGGCTTCTCCGATCAGCGTGCTTACATCGACAACACCAGTCGCCCGGCAAACAGGATCAGAATCACCCCCATGCTGCGCTCGAACCAGTGCCCCATGCGCATGAACAGCACGCGCACTTTGCTGCTTGAAAAGAACAGCGCAACGATCACAAACCACAACGCATTCACGCCGCACATCCACAGTCCGTACAGGGCCTGGATTTCCAGCGGCGTGCTGGCGCTGATGATTGTGGTGAAGATCGCCAGGAAAAACAGCGTGGCCTTGGGATTGGTGGCGTTGGTCAGGAAACCGGTGGAAAACGCCTTGAACAACGATTGCTCGACCAGCGGTTCGTCGCTGGTCTTTTCGCCTTCCAGTGTTGTCTTGGGTTTGCTGCGGATCAGGCTGATACCGAGGTAAAAGATGTAAGCGCCGCCCACGACCTTGGCCACCGTCAGCAGCCAGGGCGTGGTGTGCATCAAGGCGCCGACGCCCAGCAGGGTGTACAGCACGTGTACGGAAATCCCCGCGCCGATGCCCAGTGCCGTGCAGATGCCGACCAGTCGACCGAATCGCACACTCTGGCGAATGGTCACGGCGAAGTCCGGGCCGGGAGCAACTACGGCGAGAAAGTGGATGGTGGCCAGCGCCAGAAACTCGCCCAGGTAATTCGATGTCATTTCAACTCCAGAAAGTCAGGGGTGAAGCATTGCCGCGATAGCCGACAAAAAACGAAAGGCTCAAGCGCGGATCTGCCACGCCCGGCGTCACCGAGTGCATGCGACGCGAATTGAACATGATGAAATCCCCCGGTTCCGGGCGTACTTCGAGGGCTGGCGGGCCGAGCAGCGCCGGGTCGATGCCGTAGCTGTCGCCGCGCATTTCGTCGAACCGGTCCGGTGAAATGTCGTCTTCCCACATCTGCAACGCGCCGCCTTCGGTCGGCATGTTCAGGTAGACGTTGCAGGCGAATTGCGCCTCCAGGCTGTGAGCCTGGAAACTCTCCGGCGCGTCCTTGGCGAAGATGTCGTGGTGGGCCAGGAAGCAGACGCCGGGTTTGACCACCCGTGACAGACCGACGTACATCTTGCGTCCGTACAGGTTCTCCAGATGGGCGCCTGCCGGCCAGGATTCGTCGAGCATGCAGCGCAGGGTGTCGATCGGCGAGGAGTAGGGCGCGCAGCGGTTACGCAGTTCGGCAATGTTGCTGGTGGCGCGTTCGAAGTAATCCTCGATCAGCAACGGCTGGTTTTCCGCCTCGTAGAACGCCATGCCGATGCGGCCGATGCTGGGGGCGTTGATGTAACCCTCGAATCCGGGGGCGAGGATCTTGTCGCCAATCCGGATCGCCTGGTCTTCAGGCAAAAAGCCTTTGACGCGGATGGCGAGGACTTCTTCGTTGGCCAGTTTTTTTATGCACGTCTCATCGAGACGCTCGACGTCAAGCATCATGGTTTCAGGTCCATCTAACGAGTAGTCAACGGAACCGACGAGCGCGGTTCCCCCGGCGTCGGACGCTGCATCTGGCAGCGCCCGAAATCCTCAATCCACGTTGTAGTGGACGGACAACGTGCCCTTCTTCTGCGAAAGGGACGCGATCGTGACTGTGCCCAGATCCTTCAGGCTGCGTACATGGGTGCCGCCACAGCCATAGGCCGGCAGCTCACCGAAGCCGATTTCCCGCGCACCTTCGCGCAGAGACGTCAGGCGGGGCAGATCGTGTTCGATCCATTGCCCGATGCCGTATTGAACGGATTGCGCATCGACTTCCTGAGCCGAATCCCCGGGCTTGAATTGCACCCGGCCTTCGTCCGGCCAGTGGTGTGCCTTGATCGGCATCCAGCCCATGGCCTGGACAAAGTGGCCGATCAAATGCCCGGCAGAGTGCATGCGGGTGTTGAAGCGACGGCGGTCTTCATCGATACGAATCTGGGTCATGCCGAGCGGGATGGGCTGATCGACGAAATGGATGATTCGATCCGGCTCCTGCACGACGCGCAGGACCTGACTGTCGCCGATCCAGCCGGTATCGCAAGGCTGTCCGCCACCTTGCGGGTGAAACAGAGTGGCGCGCAGCACCACGGCGAACTCGTTCTCGTGGGGCGTGCAGTCGAGGACTTCCACATTAGCCTTGAGGTCATCACTATGGAAAAAGAGGCGAAGCGTCATATTCCATGCCCTTATTAAAGTTTCTTTTTTAATTATATGAATCGTGCAATAACGTGATAATCCGTTCAAACATCAAAGGACTGTTGCGCTGTGAGCATAAATCTCCCTCTGCCGCTGCTCGGTGAAATGGCGATTTTCGTCAAGGTCGTGGAGACCGGCAGCTTCTCCGAAGCCGCGCGCCAACTGGGTTCGTCGCCCTCGGCGGTCAGCCGCAGTATTTCCCGGCTGGAGAAGGCTTTGGCCACGCGGCTGCTGCAACGCACCACGCGCAAATTGCGCTTGAGCGATGGCGGGGAAGAGGTATTCAAGCGCTGTCAGGAGATGGTCAGCGCGGCCCGGTCAGTGATGGAGATCAGCGGCCAGTTCACCCACGAAGCCGAGGGACTGGTGCGGGTCAGCGTGCCGAAAGCGGTCGGGCGCTTCGTAATTCATCCGCATATGCCGGAGTTTCTGCGCCGCTATCCGAAGGTTGATGTGGAGTTGCTGCTGGAAGATCGGCAGGTAGATTTGATCGACGATCATGTCGACCTGGCGATTCGCATCACGGAGCGCCCGCCGGCGGGGTTGGTTGGGCGGCAGTTGTTGACTATCGACCATTTGCTCTGCGCCACACCGCAGTATCTGGCCGAACATGGCACACCGACTCATCCCCACGACTTGCTCAATCACAGCTGCATCTACCTGGGCGAAACCCCGAGCGATGCGCGCTGGAAATTCAAGAAAAGCAGCAAAGCGGTGACGGTCGGCGTTCGAGGGCGGTATGCCGCCAATCACACGGGCGTGCGTCTGGGCGCGGTGTTGCAGCACATCGGTATTGGCAGCCTGCCGTATTTCACCGCGCGCTATGCCCTGGAACAAGGTTTGATTGTGCAGGTCCTGCCGGACTGGACATTCCTGGCGTCCTACCACGGTGGACTATGGTTGTTGCACTCGCCGACGCGCTATCTGCCGCCGAAGCTGCGGGTGTTCATCGACTATCTGGTGGAGTGCCTGGAGAAAGAACCGACATTGAGCAAACCCGGAAAAGCTGGCGGTTCAAAAGCCTTGGCCGAGTACGAATTGCCCGAGAGTGAAGGGCTGCTTTAATCGATCAAAAAAAGGCCCGCATGGATCACCATGCGGGCCTTTTCTTTACCGGGCGAAAATCAGTGCTTGCTGTCCTGGGCGGACATCGCCAGCAGTTGTTTTTCCTGATTCCAGTCGAACGGTTCGTCGTTCTGTTCAGCTTCGTAACGGCGCTCTTCCAGTGCCTGATACATGTCGATTTCTTCATCGGACAGGTAGTGCAGGCAGTCGCCAGCGAAGAACCACAGCAGATCCCGCGGGATCAGGTGGGCAATTTGCGGATAGCGGGTAATCACTTGAGTCAGGATGTCCTGGCCCAGGTATTGGCTTTCGATCGGCTCGATCGGCAGTGACGCCAGCAGTTCGTCGAAACGCTCCAGGAACAGGGCATGGCTTTCTTCGGGAACCTGATCGGCCTCACCTACGGCGACCAGGATACTGCGCAGGTGGTCGAGCAAAACCAGATGATCGGCAACGACGTTGGACACGAGATAAGTCCTCAAGAGCAAAACGGGCGCGGGAGTATAAAGCGCCTGCGCCCGTTTTTCACTGATTGAAGGGATCAGCGGACTTTCCCTTCCGCGGGTTTCAGTTCCTCCTTGTCGAAATCATCGACATCGATCACCTTGCGCCGCGCCGCTTCGGCATCACGCAGGGTCTGGGCTTCCACTGCCTGTAGCACTCCAGCCTCCAGTGCTGCATCGATGGCGTGTTCCCCTGCGACCGGTTTGACCTGACCGCTTTTGAGCGAGGTGTGCAGTTTCTTGTGCAGCGGTTGCGCAGCGTTCAACTGATCGCAGGCATGTTGCAGCGCGCCGACCGCATCGTCCGCCGATTGTGGGCGATAGCAGCCGGCAAGCAGTTCTTCCAGTGCCGGATCGCCCTTGGCCCGACCGATGACGCCGGCCACTTCGGCCCCGAGCTTGTCCGACGGGCCTTTGTGGCGACGACCAAACGGGAACACGATCACTCGCAACAGGCAGCCGAAAACTCGGTTCGGGAAGTTGGTCAGCAGTTCATCCAGCGCTTTTTCCGACTGGCCGAGGCTTTCCTCCATGGCCCATCTGAACAACGGCTCCATGTACGCCGGGGAGTCGAGATCGTGATAACGCTTGAGCGCCGCCGAGGCCAGATACAGGTTGCTCAGCACATCGCCCAGGCGCGCCGACAGACGCTCACGGCGTTTCAGTTCGCCGCCCAGCAGCATCATGCTCAGGTCGGCGAGCATCGCAAACGCGGCAGCCTGACGGTTGAGCGCGCGGAAATAACCCTGGCTGAGCTTGTCTCCCGGTGCATGTTCGAAATGGCCGAAACCAAGATTCAATACCAGCGTGCTGGCAGCGTTGCTCACGGCAAAGCCGATGTGCTTGAGCAGCAGGCCATCGAACTCCTTGAGTGCCTGATCCTTGTCCTCGCGACCGGCGAGGGCCATTTCCTTGAGCACGAACGGATGACAGCGGATTGCGCCCTGACCAAAGATCATCAGGTTGCGCGAAAGAATGTTGGCACCTTCCACGGTGATGAAGATCGGCGCGCCGTTCCAGCTGCGACCCAGGTAGTTGTTCGGGCCCATGATGATCGCCTTGCCGCCATGCACGTCCATGGCGTGGCTGATGCACTCGCGACCACGTTCGGTGAGGTGATACTTGAGGATCGCCGACAGCACCGAGGGCTTCTCGCCCAGATCCACCGCATTGGCGGTCAGCATCCGCGCAGCGTCCATCATCCAGGCGTTGCCGCCAATGCGCGCCATCGCTTCCTGGATACCTTCGAATGCCGACAGCGGAACATTGAACTGCTCGCGAATCTGCGCGTACTGCCCGGTCACCAGACTGGTGAACTTGGCCGCGCCAGTGCCCACTGCCGGCAAGGAAATCGAACGCCCGACCGACAGGCAGTTCATCAGCATCATCCAGCCCTTGCCGAGCATGTCCTGGCCGCCGATCAGGAAGTCCAGCGGGATGAACACGTCCTTGCCGGAGTTGGGGCCGTTCATGAAAGCAGCGCCCAATGGCAAGTGGCGACGGCCAATCTCAACGCCGGCGGTATCGGTCGGAATCAGCGCGAGGCTGATGCCCAGGTCTTCTTTATCGCCGAGCAGGTGATCCGGGTCGTAGGCCTTGAAGGCCAGGCCGAGCAAGGTCGCGACCGGGCCGAGGGTGATGTAGCGTTTTTCCCAGTTCAGGCGCAGGCCGAGGGTTTCCTGTCCTTCCCACTGGCCTTTGCAGATGATCCCGGTGTCGGGCATCGCTCCGGCATCGGAACCGGCGAGCGGGCCGGTCAGCGCGAAACACGGAATATCGTCGCCCCGGGCCAGCCGTGGCAGGTAATGATTGCGTTGTTCGTCGGTGCCGTAATGCAGCAGCAGTTCCGCTGGGCCGAGGGAGTTGGGCACCATCACGGTGGAGGCGAGGTCGCCGCTGCGGGTCGCCAGTTTCATGGCCACCTGGGAGTGGGCGTAGGCAGAGAAACCCTTGCCGCCGAATTCCTTGGGAATGATCAGGGCGAAGAAACCGTGTTCCTTGATGTGCGTCCAGGCTTCGGGTGGAAGGTCCATCGACTGGCCGATCTGCCAGTCGGTGACCATCGCGCAGAGCTCTTCGGTCGGGCCGTCGATGAACGCCTGTTCCTCGTCGCTTAGTTGCACCTTGGGATAGGACAGCAGTTTTTCCCAGTCCGGACGACCGCTGAACAGTTCACCGTCCCACCACACCGTGCCGGCATCGATCGCATCGCGCTCGGTCTGCGACATGGGCGGCAGGGTTTTCTGGAACCAGTTGAACAGCGGCGCGCTGAAGTGTTTGCGGCGCAGATCCGGCAACAGCAGCGGAGCCGCAACGATGGCCAGTACGACCCAGAAGATCAGCAGCAACCAGCCTGGCGCGTGGCTGAAAATCCCCATCGCCAGCAGGTAAGCCGCGACGATACCCAGTGCAGGCAACGGGGCGATGCGCCGGTGGGCCAGATACGCCACGCCGACGATCAGAACCAGTATCCACAACAACAGCATATTCAATCCTCCGTGAACCAGGGCGAACGACCCTCCAGAGCTTAGACGGCATCTGCAAAACGGGGCGGTCAGAGCAAGCTGATCTAAATCGTGGGAATCCCTGGATGTCTTTTGTAGGTTCGGTGGGCAACACCCGTGGGAAATCGTTCGCAGACTCCGCGGCTTTGCGTCCATGTTTGGCCGAAACGTCGTTATCTCTGTGCTGATCCTCTCGCTAGACTCCGGGTTCATCCAGGAGAATGTCGTCATGCGCGAGTATCTGAGCCCCGGCCGCTTCATCGATAGTGACCACCCCTCGCTGGTGGAGTTCGCAGAACAGCACCGTGGTGCCAGCCGCGACCCGCGCGCGCAGGCGATCAGTCTTTATTACGCCGTGCGCGAGGCGGTGCGTTACAACATGTACACCTTCAGCCGCGACCCGCAGACCTTGCGCGGCAGCTACGCGCTGGCGGCGGGTGAAAGTTATTGCGTGCCCAAGGCCACGTTGCTCGCCGGTTGCGCGCGCCATTGCGGGATCCCCGCACGCATCGGTCTGGCGGATGTGAAAAACCATCTGTCGACGCCGCGTCTGCTTGAGCTGCTGAGAAGCGAAGTGTTCGCCATGCATGGTTATACCGAGCTGTTTCTCAATGATCGCTGGGTGAAAGCCACACCCGCGTTCAACCAGAAGCTCTGCGAAATGTTCAACGTTGCACCGCTGGAATTCGACGGCATAAACGACAGTGTTTTTCACCCGTACAACAGCGATGGCGCGCTGCTGATGGAGTACCTGGTCGATCACGGCCAGTTCGCCGATGTACCGGAATCTTTTTTCTTCGAACATCTGCAGAAATGCTATCCGCACCTGTTCAACGATCAGCAGACGCCACTGTCCAGTGACATGCACGGTAATGTCGGCAGCCGCTGATCCGGCGTATGCTGCTCGCCCACTCAATGGAAAAGAGGCGGTCATGCTGAAGATCTGGGGTCGCAAGAATTCGTCGAATGTCAGAAAACCGTTGTGGGCTGCCGAAGAACTCGGGCTGGCCTACGAGGCGATCGATGCCGGTGGCGCGTTCGGTGTGGTCGACACGCCTGAGTACCGGGCGATGAACCCGAACGGTCGAGTGCCGGTGATCGAAGACGACGGTTTCGTGTTGTGGGAATCCAACGCCATCGTTCGCTACCTGTTGGCCAAGCATGCGGCCAATACCTCGTGGTATCCGGCAGATCTGCAAACCCGCGCGATCGCCGACAAGTGGATGGACTGGACCACGTCCAGTTTCGCAGGCCCTTTCCGTACGGTGTTCTGGGGCGTTCTGCGCACCCCGGCGGACAAGCAGGACTGGCCGGCGATTCATGCTGCGATCAAGGAATGCGAAGGGTTGCTGGCGATGGCCGATCAGGCCCTGAAAAACCAGCCTTATCTGTCCGGCGGTGAAATCGGCATGGGCGATATTCCGCTCGGCAGTTTCATTTATGCCTGGTTCGAGATGCCGATCGAGCGTGCGCCGATGCCTCATCTGGAGGCCTGGTATGCGCGACTGAAGCAGCGCCCGGCGTATCAAAAAGCCGTCATGACCGCGTTGACTTAATACCTACTATCGACACACTTGACTGTACTTGTGCGGCGGCGGCAAGCACCATTGCGCTTGTGTGCCGCGGTTGTCTCCCTCGCCGCCCGCCGTCATTCAGTCCTTTTTCTCTTCTTGGTGCGTAAATCCGATATGAGTTCCGCTCTGTCCATCCGGCAGCTAACCAAAACCTACGGCAACGGGTTCCAGGCCTTGAGTGGTATCGATCTGGACGTCGCCGAAGGTGACTTCTTTGCCTTGCTCGGCCCTAACGGCGCAGGCAAATCCACGACCATCGGCATTCTCTCGACCCTGGTGAACAAGACCAGCGGCACGGTGAATATCTTCGGTCACGACCTGGACAAGAACCCCGCGGCGCTCAAGCGCTCGATTGGCGTGGTGCCCCAGGAATTCAACTTCAACCAGTTCGAAAAGACGTTCGACATCGTCGTGACCCAGGCGGGTTACTACGGCATTCCGGCGAAGATCGCCAAGGAACGCGCCGAACAGTACCTGACCCAGCTTGGCCTTTGGGACAAGCGCGATGTGCCGTCGCGTTCGTTGTCCGGCGGCATGAAGCGGCGCTTGATGATCGCCCGCGCACTGGTGCATGAGCCGCGCCTGCTGATCCTCGACGAACCGACAGCCGGGGTGGATATCGAGCTGCGTCGTTCGATGTGGACCTTCCTCACCGAGCTGAACCAGAAAGGCATCACCATCATCCTCACCACGCATTACCTGGAAGAGGCTGAACAGTTGTGCCGCAACATCGGCATCATCGACCACGGCACCATCGTCGAGAACACCAGCATGCGTCAGTTGCTCGGGCAACTGCATGTGGAAACCTTCCTGCTCGATCTGAAGAGCGATCTGGCGGTTGCGCCGCAACTGGTCGGCTATCCGGCCCGTCTGGTGGACGCGCATACACTGGAAGTCCAGGTCGACAAGTCCATGGGCATCACTGCGCTGTTCGGCCAACTGGCCCTGCAGAACATCGAAGTGCTGAGCCTGCGCAATAAAACCAATCGCCTCGAGGAGCTGTTCGTGTCCCTGGTGGAGAAAAATCTGTCGAAGGTGGCGGTATGAGTTCCGAGCTGCGCCCCAACCTCGTCGCCCTCAACACCATCGTTTACCGCGAGGTCAAACGCTTCACCCGGATCTGGCCGCAGACTCTGCTGCCGCCGGCGATCACCATGGTTCTGTACTTCGTGATCTTCGGCAACCTGATCGGCAAGCAGATTGGCGCCATGGGTGGATTCACCTACATGGAGTACATCGTGCCGGGGCTGATCATGATGTCGGTGATCACCAACTCCTACGGCAACGTGGTGTCGAGTTTCTTCGGCAGCAAGTTCCAGCGCTCCATCGAAGAACTGATGGTGTCGCCGGTGTCGCCGCACACGATTCTGATCGGCTACACCCTCGGCGGCGTGCTGCGCGGTCTGATGGTGGGGGTTATCGTGACCATCCTGTCGATGTTCTTCACCAGCCTGCAGGTGCATCACCTGGGCGTCACCGTCCTGGTGGTGGTGCTGACGGCGACGATCTTTTCGCTGCTGGGCTTCATCAACGCCGTGTTCGCACGTAACTTCGATGACATCTCGATCATCCCGACCTTCGTGCTGACCCCGCTGACTTACCTCGGTGGCGTGTTCTACTCGATCACCTTGCTGCCGCCGTTCTGGCAGACCGTGTCGCTGGCCAACCCGGTGCTGCACATGGTCAATGCCTTCCGTTACGGCATCCTGGGCGTTTCGGACATTCGCATCGGTATCGCAATCACCTTCATGCTGGTCGCCACTGTGGTGCTGTATGTCGGTTGCGCACGGTTGCTGGTAAGCGGACGCGGCATGCGTACCTGATTCATCCGGTGTCGCAATAAAAAAACGGCCTCCCACAGTGGAGGCCGTTTTGCATTCACGATTGGCGACTTTTCTTGCGCCGCGCCCATTGCCGGGCCACCCACCAGCGCCAGTACATCATCACCACGCAGTAGGCGAGGGCGCCCAGCGCCAGTCCGACCACCACCGAGCCCAGCAGGAAGGGTTGCCACAGGGTCGAGAGTTCTCCGCTGATCCATTCCCAGGTCAATTCGTCGGGGAGAGTGCGGGCGGGAACATCCATCAACCACGCACCGGCCTGATAGGTGCAGAAGAACACGGCCGGCATGGTGATCGGATTGGTCAGCCAGACCAGGCTGACGGCAATCGGCATGTTGCCGCGCACCGTTATGGCCAGTGCCGCCGCCACCAGCATCTGCGCAGGAATCGGCAGAAACGCCGCGAACAGGCCAACGGCCATGGCCCGGGCCACCGAGTGACGATTGAGGTGCCAGAGGTTCGGGTCATGCAGCAACGTGCCGAGAAAGCGTAAGGATTTGTGTTCCCTGATGCTCGTCGGATCGGGCATGTAACGTTTGAATAAGCGCCGGGGCATAAGGCTTCTCGGTCGGTTAAGGCGGCAAGTATGTCTGGATTCTACGAACCGCCCATTCAGACTTTGTGACAATTGATAACGACGACTGTGACCAACACCCGCTATGCCTTGTGAGGGGAGACTTTTCCGGAAAGTCGCAATCAAGGACGAGCGTATGCGCACAGGGATGATGGCGCTGGCGGTCGGTCTGCTGGTTCCGGTTTTTTTACCGGCGTTGCCGCCGGTCGGGTGGATGGTTTTGCTGCCGGTCGTGGCGCTGATGCTGCTGCCGTTTCGCAGCTATCCGCTGGCTTTTTTGCTGTTTGGATTCACGTGGTCGTGCATCGGTGCGCAGTGGGCGCTGGATGATCGACTGCCATCGAAGCTTGACGGCGAGACGCGCTGGGTCGAAGGGCGGGTAGTCGGCCTGCCACAGAATGGTGATGGAGTGGTGCGCTTCGAACTGGCCGATGCCCGTTCGAGACACGAGAAACTGCCGTCGCTGATGCGCCTCGCCTGGTACGACGGGCCATCGGTCAACAGCGGTGAGCGCTGGCGCCTGGCGGTCAAGCTCAAACGTCCCGGCGGGCTGCTCAATCCCGATGCCTTCGATTACGAGGCCTGGCTGTTGGCGCAACGCATCGGCGCCACCGGCACGGTAAAGGACGGCAGTCGGCTGGCGGCGGCGCAATGGGCCTGGCGGGACGGCATTCGTCGGCGTCTGCTGGAAGTGGACACCCAGGGTCGAGGCGCAGCGCTGGCGGCGTTGGTGCTGGGTGATGGCTCGGGACTCAGTCGCGAGGACTGGCAGATTCTGCAGGACACCGGCACCGTGCACCTGCTGGTGATTTCCGGGCAGCACATCGGTCTGTTGGCGGCGGTGATGTATGGGCTGGTCGCCGGGCTGGCGCGATTCGGTGTGTGGCCATTGCGTTGGCCATGGTTGCCGTGGGCGTGCGGTCTGGCGTTCGCGGCAGCGTTGGGTTACGGGCTGTTGGCCGGGTTCGATGTGCCGGTGCGACGGGCCTGCGTGATGGTTGCGCTGGTGTTGCTGTGGCGATTGCGATTTCGCCATCTCGGTGCCTGGTGGCCGTTGTTGCTGGCCTTCAATGGGGTGTTGTTGATGGACCCGCTGGCCAGTCTGCGTCCGGGATTGTGGTTGTCCTTCGCGGCGGTGGCGGTGCTGATTTTCACCTTCGGCGGTCGACTGGGACCCTGGCGCTGGTGGCAGACCTGGACGCGAGCGCAATGGCTGATCGCTATCGGCCTGTGCCCGGTGTTGCTGACCCTGGGCTTGCCGATCAGCCTCAGCGGGCCATTGGCCAATCTGCTGGCGGTGCCGTGGATCAGTTTTGTGGTGCTGCCGCCGGCATTGCTGGGCACTTTGTTGTTGCCGATTCCCTATGTCGGCGAAGGTCTGTTGTGGCTGGCCGGCGGGCTGGTCGATGGATTGTTCCGGGCTCTGGCCCAGATCGCAGGGCGTTGGCCAGCGTGGGTTGCAGCATCGATGCCGGGTTGGGTTCTGGCACTGGGCTGCATCGGTGCACTGCTGTTATTGCTGCCCCGAGGCGTTCCGTTGCGCCCCTTGGGTTGGCCGTTACTGCTGGTGCTGGCATTACCGCCCCGGGAGCGGCTGGCCGAAGGCCTGGCGGATGTCTGGCAGCTCGACGTCGGCCAGGGTCTGGCGATTCTGATACGCACCCGTCACCACACATTACTGTACGACAGCGGCCCGCGTTTCGGTGACTTCGATGTGGGTGAACGGGTGGTGCTGCCGGCCTTGCACAAACTGGGTGTGGAGCGACTCGACCTGATGCTGCTCAGCCATGCTGACGCCGACCACGCCGGTGGGGCGTTGGCGGTGGCAAGAGGATTACCGGTCGGCCGGGTGATCAGCGGCGATCCGCCGGGCCTGCCCGAAGCGCTGAATGCTGAGTCCTGTGACAGCGGTCGGCAATGGCAATGGGATGGCGTTGCCTTTCATCTATGGCAGTGGGCCGACGCCCATGACAGCAACCAGCGTTCCTGCGTCCTGCAGATCGAAGCCAACGGCGAGCGGTTGCTGCTGACCGGCGATATCGACACCGCTGCCGAACGGGATTTGCTCAACAGCGCGTTGGCGGTTCCGACCCGGTGGCTGCAAGCCCCGCACCATGGCAGTCGCAGTTCTTCCTCGATGGCGTTGCTCAAGGTTTTGCAGCCCCGGGACGTGCTGATCTCCCGGGGGCAGGGCAACTCGTTCGGGCATCCGCATCCGACGGTCATCGCCCGTTACCGCAAGCTGGATCTGCGCATCCATGACAGCGCCGAGCAGGGCGCCATTCATCTGCAACTGGGCAGATTCCAGCCGGCCCGGTCGATGCGTCAGCAGCGCCGCTTCTGGCGCGACCCGCCACTGCCGGGGGCGGCGTACCGTTGAGCACGGTCGTCGGGGCGACGGGTCTTTATCGCGAACCGGTATGGTAAAGTGGCGCACTTTTTCGAGGGGGCTGTCACTGTGTGGGAATTGGTCAAATCCGGCGGCTGGATGATGTTGCCGATCATTCTGAGTTCCATCGCCGCCATGGCGATCGTCGCCGAGCGTCTGTGGACGCTGCGCGCCAGTCGCGTCACCCCTGAGCATCTGCTGGGTCAGGTCTGGGTCTGGATCAAGGACAAGCAGCTCAACAAGGAAAAACTCAAGGAATTGCGCGCCAACTCGCCGCTGGGTGAAATCCTCGCTGCGGGCCTGGCCAACTCCAAGCATGGTCGCGAGATCATGAAAGAGTGCATCGAAGAGGCCGCCGCCCGGGTCATCCACGAGCTGGAGCGCTACGTCAACGCGCTGGGCACCATCGCCGCCATGTCGCCGCTGCTCGGTCTGCTGGGTACGGTGCTGGGCATGATCGACATCTTCAGTGCCTTCACCGGTTCCGGCATGACCACCAACGCTTCGGTATTGGCCGGTGGTATCTCCAAGGCGCTGATCACCACGGCAGCGGGCCTGATGGTCGGTATTCCGTCGGTGTTCTTCCACCGTTTCCTGCAACGCCGCATCGATGAGCTGGTGGTGGGCATGGAGCAGGAAGCGATCAAACTGGTGGAAGTGGTGCAGGGCGACCGTGACGTCGATCTGGCCGGGGGCAAAGCGTGAAATTCCGTCGCAAACCCCGGGAAACGATCGACATCAACCTCGCGTCGCTGATCGACGTGGTGTTCATTCTGTTGCTGTTTTTCGTCGTGACCACCACCTTCACCCGCGAAACCCAGTTGCGTGTCGACCTGCCGGAAGCGGTCAGCGGCTCGCCGGCCGAGGATCAGCAGGTCAAGCAACTGGACGTGGCCATCAGCGCTGAAGGCGTGTTTTCGGTGAACAACAAGATTCTGCCGAAGAACGACCTGGCAACCCTGATGGAAGCCATGCAGAAAGAAGCCAACGGTGACACCAACATGCCGTTGTCGATCAGTGCCGATGGCAAGACTCAGCATCAATCCGTGATCACCGCCATGGACGCGGCCGGCAAGCTCGGTTTCAGCCATTTGCGCATGACCACGGTCGAGGCGGCGCCCAAATCCTGATGGCCATGTCCGATCGTCTGCTCGCCGCGTGGTATCAGGGGCATCCGGCCCTGACGCTGTTGCGGCCGCTGGAGTGGCTGTACCGCCGCGTCGTGGCCGGCAAGCGTCAGCGTTTTCTCGATGGTGAAGGCGAGATCTATCAGTCGCCGGTGCCGGTGATCGTGGTCGGCAACATCACGGTTGGTGGCACCGGCAAGACGCCGATGATTCTGTGGCTGATCGAACACTGCCGGCGCAGCGGGCTGCGGGTCGGTGTGGTCAGTCGCGGTTACGGCGCCAAGCCGCCGCAGTTGCCGTGGCGGGTCGAAGCCGATCAAGGCGCCGAAATCGCTGGTGACGAGCCATTGCTGATCGTGCAGCGCACCGGTGTGCCGCTGATGATCGACCCGAATCGCGGCGCCGCCGTCAAAGCCTTGCTGGCCAGCGAGCCGCTGGACCTGATCCTGTCCGATGACGGCATGCAGCATTATCGTCTGGCGCGGGACCTTGAGCTGGTGCTGATTGACGCTGCCCGAGGGCTGGGCAACAAACGCTGCCTGCCCGCCGGCCCGTTGCGTGAACCGATCGAGCGCCTGCAAAGCGTCGATGGCGTGCTGTTCAACGGCGCGGCGTCGGACCGCGAGGACGGTTTCGCTTTCCGTCTGCAACCCACCGCACTGGTCAATCTACTCAGCGGCGAACGCCGGCCCCTCGATCACTTTTCGCCCGGTCAGGCACTGCACGCAGTCGCCGGGATCGGCAATCCGCAACGTTTCTTCAATACCCTCGAAGCGCTAGACTGGCGGCCAGTGCCCCACGCGTTTGCCGACCACGCCGAATACAGCGTGCAGGCCTTGAGTTTCACGCCGTCATTGCCAGTGGTGATGACTGAAAAGGACGCGGTGAAGTGCCGTGCCTTCGCTGCCGCCGACTGGTGGTACCTGGCGGTCGATGCCGTGCCGTCGCCGGCCTTCGTGGCCTGGTTCGACACGCAACTGATGCGCCTGTTGCCGGATCGGCTTTTGCCTTAAACCGTTTTTATCCAGGGAATGTTCATGGACACCAAATTGCTCGACATCCTCGCCTGCCCGATCTGCAAAGGCCCGCTCAAGCTCAGCGCCGACAAGACCGAACTGATCAGCAAGGGCGCCGGCCTGGCGTACCCGATCCGTGATGGCATCCCGGTGATGCTGGAAAGCGAAGCCCGCACCCTGACCACCGACGAGCGTCTGGATAAATGACCACAGCCTTCACCGTTGTCATCCCGTCGCGCTACGCCTCGACCCGTCTGCGGGGCAAACCGCTGCTGGATATCGCCGGCAAGCCGATGATCCAGCACGTCTGGGAACAGGCCAGCAAAAGCAGCGCCAGTCGCGTGGTCGTGGCCACCGACGATGCGCGCATCGTCGAGGCCTGCAAGGCTTTCGGCGCCGAAGTGGTGCTGACCCGTGAAGATCACAACTCCGGCACCGACCGCCTGGCCGAAGTGGCTGCGAAACTGGGCCTTGAGCCGGATGCCATCGTGGTCAACGTGCAGGGTGACGAACCGCTGATCCCGCCAAGCGTGATCGACCAGGTTGCCGCCAACCTTGCGGCCCACACCGAAGCGCGCATGGCCACCCTGGCCGAGCCGATCGAGGACGTGGAAACCCTGTTCAATCCGAACGTGGTCAAGGTCGTCAGCGACCTCAACGGTCTGGCGCTGACGTTCAGTCGTGCGACGTTGCCGTGGGCCCGCGATGCGTTCGCCAAGAACCGCGACGTGCTGCCGGAAGGCGTGCCGTATCGCCGCCACATCGGCATCTATGCCTACCGTGCAGGCTTCCTCCAGGACTTCGTGAGCTGGGGCCCGTGCTGGCTGGAAAACACCGAATCCCTCGAACAGTTGCGTGCCCTGTGGCACGGCGTGCGGATTCACGTGGCTGACGCATTGATCGCGCCGCCAACCGGAGTCGACACCGCCGAAGACCTCGAGCGCGTCCGTCGCCTGCTGGAGGCCTGATGCGCGTTCTGTTCGTGTGCCTGGGCAACATCTGCCGCTCGCCCACCGCCGAAGGCGTGATGCGCGCCAAACTGCGTGAGGCCGGATTGGCGGCTCAGGTCGAAGTGGCCTCTGCCGGTACCGGCGACTGGCACGTCGGCAATCCACCGGACAAGCGCAGTCAGGCAGCGGCCAAACTGCGTGGTTACGACTTGTCGGCGCAACGCGCTCAGCAGGTCAGCCGCGCCGATTTCGCCAGCTACGACCTGATCCTCGCCATGGACAACAGCAACCTGCGCAACCTCAAGGCCTTGCAACCGTCTACCGGCAAGGCTGAGCTGGACTTGTTCCTGCGCCGTTATGAAGGCGAAGTCGATGAAGTGCCGGATCCGTATTACGACGGCGATCAGGGTTTCGAGCAGGTATTGGATTTGATCGAGCGCGCCTGCGACCGGTTGCTGATCGAAGTGAAGGGCCGGTTATGAGTTTGCAGGTACACCCTCAGGTTTCCATGAAGCCGTTCAACACCTTTGGTGTGGACGTTCGCGCGCAACTGTTTGCCGAAGCCCACAGTGACGCCGATGTGCGCGAAGCCCTGGCTTATGCGACCGCCCACGATGTGCCGTTGCTGGTCATCGGTGGCGGCAGCAATCTGCTGCTGACGGCGGACATTCCGGCACTGGTGCTGCGCATGGCCAGCCGTGGCATTCGCGTCATCAGTGATGACGGCAACCGCGTGGTGATTGAGGCCGAGGCTGGCGAGCCGTGGCATCCATTTGTCCAGCACACGCTGGCGCAGGGTTTTTCGGGGCTGGAAAACCTCAGCCTGATCCCCGGCACCGTCGGCGCTGCGCCGATGCAGAACATTGGTGCCTACGGTGTCGAGATCAAGGACGTGTTCGCCGGCCTGACAGCGCTGGATCGCCAGACCGGCGAGTTGCGCGACTTCTGTCTGGAAGAGTGCAACTTCGCCTACCGCGACAGCGTGTTCAAGCAGCAGCCGGGTCGTTGGTTGATCCTGCGGGTGCGATTCGAACTGAATCGAGTCGCGCATCTGCACCTGGAATACGGCCCGGTGCGTCAGCGCCTGACCGAGCAGGGCATCGAGCAGCCGACGCCAACGGATGTCAGCCGCGCCATTTGCAGCATCCGCAGCGAGAAACTGCCGGACCCGGCGGTGCTCGGCAATGCCGGCAGCTTCTTCAAAAACCCGTTGGTGTCAGCGGCGGTGGTCGCGCAGATCAAGGGGCAGCACCCGGATCTGGTGGCCTACGCGCAACCGGACGGGCAGATGAAGCTGGCGGCGGGCTGGTTGATCGAGCGGGCGGGCTGGAAAGGTTTCCGTGAGGCCGATGCCGGCGTGCATAAATTGCAGGCGCTGGTGCTGGTCAACTACGGCGCGGCGACCGGGCTGCAACTGCTCGATCTGGCGCAACGTATCCAGAAAGACATTGCAGAACGTTTCAATGTCGAGCTGGAAATGGAGCCCAACCGTTATTGAGGCTACGCTTTCAAGGCTGAATCCAAAGCCCTGCACTATTTAAAAAGTGCAGGGCTTTTTTGTTAATCCCGGGTTAACTTAGCGAGCTAACGATACAACCCTTTGCTCCACCAAAGGCCCGGTGCAGACGTTCCTGTCGGCACAAGAGAGCCTCATTAGCCTGAGTCGATCTGCGTGAACCCACCGCTGATTTTCCGGCGGCAGATTGCTCGACCCCATAACCTCCACGAATATGCGGGCGTGCCCATGATTACCCTGAAACTCAATGGTCAAGATCATCCACTCGATGTCACCGAGGACATGCCCCTGCTGTGGGCGATCCGTGACGTCGCCGGTTACAACGGCACCAAGTTCGGCTGCGGCATGGGCCTGTGTGGCGCCTGCACCATTCATATCGACGGCTCGCCGGCGCGCAGTTGCATCACGCCGATCGGCTCGGTGGCCGGGCAGAATGTGACCACCATCGACAACCTGCACGCCGATTCGATTGGCCAGATCGTCCAGCAGGCCTGGCTGGACACCGCCGTGGCCCAGTGCGGTTTCTGTCAGGGTGGGCAGATCATGTCTGCCACCGCGTTGCTCAAGACCAACCCGAACCCGAGCGACGAGCAGATCGAAGAGGCGATGGTCGGCAATATCTGCCGCTGCGGCACCTATAACCGAATCAAGACCGCCATCCGCCAGGCTTCCACTCACTTGAAGGAGGTCAAGGCATGAGCCGCTTACCGAACGATTTCGCCCTGAGCAACCTGAGTCGTCGGGGCTTCCTCAAGGGTGTCGGTGCCACGGGTGCGCTGGTGCTTGCCGCGAGTTGGGGCTGGCAGGATGCGCTGGCCGAAGACAAACCGAAGAAATTCGGTGCCGATGGCATGCCCAACGGCTGGATCGACGATCCGAAGGTTTACGTCAGCATTGCCGCCGACGGTACGGTGACCGTGGTCTGCAACCGCTCGGAAATGGGCCAGGGCGTGCGCACGAGCCTGACTATGGTGGTCGCCGATGAACTTGAGGCCGACTGGGCCCACGTCAAGGTTCAACAGGCGCCGGGCGACGAAGTGCGTTTCGGCAACCAGGACACCGACGGCTCGCGCAGCATGCGCCATTGGTACGAACCGATGCGTCGTTGCGGCGCCGCTGCCCGGACCATGCTTGAGCAGGCTGCGGCCGCGCAGTGGAAAGTGCCGGTCAGCGAGTGCCGCGCGCAACTGCACAAAGTCATTCACACACCGTCCGGGCGCGAGTTGGGCTACGGCGAGCTGGCTGCAGCGGCCAGTGCGTTGCCGGTTCCGGGCCGTGACAGCCTGCGGCTCAAGCAGCCGTCGGAATTCCGCTACATCGGCAAGGAAGGCACCAAGGCCATCGATGGCGATGACATCGTCAACGGTCGCGCCGTGTACGGAGCCGATGTGCATTTCGACGGCATGCTGTACGCCGTGATCGCCCGCCCTGCGGTGTACGGCGGCAAGGTCAAGTCGGTGGATGACAGCGCCGCGCTGAAAGTACCGGGTGTGCTGAAAGTCATTCAGATCGAACCGCGTCCGCTGCCGTCGGAATTCCAGCCATTGGGCGGCGTGGCCGTCGTGGCCAGCAACACCTGGGCGGCGCTCAAGGGCCGCGAGGCGCTGAAGATCGAATGGGACGACGGCCCGAACGCCAGTTACGACTCGGTTGCCTATCGCAAGGAGATCGAAGCCGCTTCGCTGAAGCCGGGCAAGGTAGTGCGCAACACCGGCGACATCGAAAAGGCCATCGGCAGCGCTGCCAGCACCCTGGAAGCTTCTTACTACTTGCCACATCTGGCACAGGCGCCGATGGAGCCGATGGTGGCCATCGCTCGCTATAAAGAGGGCGTGTGCGAGGCCTGGGCGCCGAGTCAGGCGCCGCAGGTCACCCGTGAGCGAATCGCCGAACGCCTCGGTCTGCCGTTCGATAACGTGACCTTCAACGTGACACTGCTCGGCGGTGGTTTTGGCCGCAAGTCCAAACCGGACTTCGTTGTTGAAGCCGCAGTCCTCGCCAAGGAGTTCCCCGGCAAGGCAGTGCGGGTCCAGTGGACTCGGGAAGACGACATCCACAACTCGTATTTCCACACTGTGTCCGCCGAATACCTCAAGGCCGGCGTGGGCAAGGATGGCTTGCCGTCCGCCTGGCTGCACCGCACGGTGGCGCCGAGCATCACGGCGCTGTTCGCACCGGGCATGAATCACGAAGCCGCGTTCGAGCTGGGCATGGGTTTCACCAACATGGCTTATGCGATTCCCAACGTACGTCTGGAAAACCCTGAAGCCACGGTTCATACGCGTGTGGGTTGGTATCGCTCGGTGTCGAACATTCCCCATGGCTTCGCGATCCAGAGCTTCGTCGACGAACTGGCGCACAAGGCCAAGGAAGATCCGCTCAAGTACCAGATCAAATTGCTCGGCCCGGATCGGCAGATCGACCCGCGCACGCTCAGTGAAGAATGGAACTACGGCGAATCCCCCGAGCGTTATCCGATCGACACCGGGCGTATGCGCACCGTGCTGGAAACCGCGGCCAAGGCCGCCGGTTGGGGGCGGAAATTGCCCAAGGGCCGTGGTCTCGGATTAGCCGTGCATTACAGCTTCGTGACTTATGTGGCAGCGGTGATCGAAGTCGAGGTCAAGGACGACGGCACGCTGATCGTGCACAAGGCTGATATCGCGGTGGATTGCGGGCCGCAGATCAACCCGGAGCGGATCCGATCGCAGTTCGAAGGCGCCTGTGTGATGGGCCTGGGCAATGCCGTGTGGGGTGAAATCAGTTTCAAGGACGGCAAGGTGCAGCAAGACAACTTCCATATGTATGAAGTGGCGCGCATGTCGCTGGCACCGAAGGAAGTCGCGGTGCATCTGGTGACGCCGCCGGGCGAAGTGCCGCTGGGCGGTGTCGGTGAGCCGGGCGTGCCGCCGATTGCGCCGGCGCTGTGCAATGCGATCTTCGCCGCGACCGGCCAGCGCATCCGTAACCTGCCGGTGCGTTACCAGTTGCAGGGCTGGCAAAAGGCGCAAGCGTGATGGACAGCGCCGATCTCAATGTCCTGCGCAGCGTGCTCGAATGGCGCCGCGCCGGGCAGCGGGTGGTGTTGTTTTCGGTGGTGCAGACCTGGGGCACTGCGCCCCGGGCGCCCGGCGCGATGCTGGCATTGCGCGAGGATGGCGTGGTCATCGGTTCGGTGTCTGGCGGTTGTGTCGAGGACGATCTGATTGCCCGGTTGCATGACGGGCGGATTCCCGCCGACGGGCCGCCGGTGCAGTTGATCACCTATGGCGTGACGCGGGAGGAGGCGGCGCGGTTCGGCCTGCCTTGTGGCGGCACCTTGCGTCTGACCGAAGAGCGAGTCGGCGATCCGGCATGGGTCGCCGAGTTGTTGGCTCGTTGTGAGGCTCACGAAATCGTTGCCCGCGAGCTGAATCTTGAAAGCGGTGAAGTGATTCTTTCGCCGGCGAGCAAAGCGGATGCATTGGCTTTCGACGGCAAGACCTTGCGCGCCATCTACGGCCCGCGTTGGCGTCTGCTGCTGATCGGTGCCGGACAGTTGTCGCGCTATGTGGCAGAAATGGCGCGGCTGCTGGATTTCGAAGTGCTGATCTGCGATCCCCGCACCGAATTCGTTTATGACTGGGAAGAGCAGCATGGCCGCTTTGTCCCGGGCATGCCGGATGAGGCGGTGCTGAATATTCAGACCGACGAACGCACTGCCATCGTTGCCCTGACCCACGATCCGCGCCTGGACGACATGGCGCTGCTCACGGCGCTGGATTCCAAGGCGTTTTACGTTGGTGCCCTGGGCTCGCGCGTCAACAGCCTCAAGCGCCGGGAATATCTGGCTGAGCTAGGCTTGTCGCCAGCGGCCATTGCAAGATTGCACGGGCCGATCGGTCTGCCGATCGGCAGTCATTCCCCGGCGGAAATCGCGTTGTCGTTGCTGGCGGAAATCGTCGCGATCAAGAATGGTGTCGAGTTGAAGCATAAGAAGGCAGAGTGCGCATGAGTCGATCCATCGGAGTGATTGTGCTGGCGGCAGGCGAGGGCAGCCGTTTCCGCGAGGTGGCGGGTGCCGACAAAGACAAGCTTCTGGCCGATTGCACGGGGCGCGACGGGGCTGTGCGTTCGGTGATCGAGCAGACGCTGGTGAACCTGCCGGCGAGTCTCGACAAGCGAGTGCTGGTGACGACCGAAGCGCGGCCGCAGGCGATGCGCATGGCGCAGGCTTACGGGTGTGATGTTGTCTCGATCGAGTCCACGGGGATGGGTGACAGCATTGCGGCGGGTGTCGCGGCTTGCCCGGATCTGGATGGCTGGCTGATTGTGCTGGGCGATATGCCGTTCATCCTGCCGTCGAGCATTGAGCGGGTGGTGGCGGCGATTGCCGACGATGCGGTCAGTGTGCCGGTGCTCAACGGTGAATACGGGCATCCAGTTGGATTTGGTCGAACATTTGGGTCCGGGTTGATGGCGTTGTCCGGTGATCGTGGGGCCAGGCCTTTGTTCAAGCAGGGGCGGGTGGTTGAGGTAGTCGTGGATGATCCTGGCGTCCTGTGGGATATCGATGTGCCCCAGGCGTTGGTTTTTCCGCCGGCCTGATACAAATCGCAAGGCATAAAAAAGCCCCGCCTGGATCACCAGGCGGGGCTTTTCATTGGCGGTCGGAATCAGACGAGAGGTTTAGGCTCGTGTTCTTTTTCCTGGGCCTGTTCGTGATGCTCGACCGCGTCCTGAACGGAACGTGGTGCTTCGGCAATCACGGCTTCAACGGCAACTTCTTCAGCGACCGGGGCAGGGGCTGCCTCGACCACTTCGGCAGCTGGAGTAGCAGCGGCGGCAGCGGCAGCCAGTTCGGCTTCCTTCTGCAGACGCTCTTCTTCGCGCTTGCGGCGACGCACTTCACGTGGGTCGTTCGGCGCGCGGCCACTTGGCGTCAGGGCGCTGACTGGAGCCGCTTCAACCACAGGGGCTGGTGCTTCGGCTACGACTGGCGCTTCTACGACCGGAGCTTCAACGACCGGTGCCGGTTCAGCAACAACCACTGGCTCGGCAGCCTTGGCTTCTTCAACAACAGGCGCTTCAACCACTGGCGCTGGTGTTTCAGCGACAACCGGCTCGGCCACCCAGTTGAAAGCGGTCTGTTCTTCGCGAACTTCACGCACGGTTTCGGTCACGGTTTCAGCGACGGTTTCGACAACCGATGCTTCAACAACGACCGGTGCTTCGAAGGCCACGGCAGGTTCGGCAGCGACTTCAACCTGTGGCTGAGCTTCGCGAACCGGAGCCACTTCGACTTCCGGAGCAGCAGCCGCTTCTACTGGAGTGGTTGCTTCAACAACCGGCGCTTCTACTGGAGCGGTTTCCAGCGTTGCAGCGGTGGCGCGTTCAGCTTGCTCGTGGGCCTGAGCTTCGGCCGGAGCGCTGATCACGGTGCTGGCAACAGCGGCAGTCACAGCCAGGCCAGCAGCCAGGTCGGCAGTGCTTGGTGCTTCGGCGTTTTCGCCGGTTTCGGATTCTTCCGAACCTTCGATCACGTTGCCGTTGGCATCACGCTGACGCTCGCGACGGTTGCTGCGACGACGCTGACCACGGGAGCGGCGACGTGGACGATCGCCTTCGGCGTTCTCCGAACCGTCTTCCGGCAGTTGCTCTTCGTTGGTGGTGATTTCTTCTTCAGCTACGGCAGCAGCGGCTTGTTCGGCACGCGGTTGACGCTCTTCACGCGGTGGACGTGGTGCACGCTCTTCACGCGGCTGACGAGTCGGGCGCTCTTCAGTGGCGGCTACAGCAACAGCGGCAGCAGCGGCTGGTGCGGCATCCAGAGGTTCACGCAGTTCGCGTACGCGCTCTTCACGCTCGCCACGCGGCTTGCGATCTTCGCGCGGAGCACGTGGTGCACGTTCTTCGCGAGGGGCGCGTGGTGCGCGTTCTTCACGGGCTACCGGTGCTTCGTCACGGGGCTCGCGTGGCTCGCGGACTTCACGGGCTTCACGAGGCTGACGCTCTTCACGCGGCTCGCGCGGTGCGCGCTCTTCACGTGGGGCACGTTCTTCGCGCGGCTTGCGTTCTTCATCGCGGCGACCGTTACGGTTGCGGCTCTGCTGACGACCGTTGCGACGCTCTTCATTGCGGGCCGGACGCTCGGCGGCAGGTTTTTCAACCACGACCGGAGCAACTGGCTCTTCTTTGGTAGCGAACAGGCTGACCAGCGATTTCACCAGGCCTTTGAACAGGCTTGGCTCTGGTGCGGCAACCGGAGCAGGGGCTGGAGCCGGAGCGGCGACTTCGGTCGGAACCGGAGCGTTGGCGCGGGCCGGAGCGGTCTTGACCGCAGCTTCCTGGCGAACCAGGGTGCGGGTCGCGGCGGCTGGCTGAACGTCTTCGACGTCGGCGGCAGCGGCAGCGATTTCGTAGCTGGACTGGTTGGTCGCGGCTTCCGGGCTGTCGTCACGCAGACGCTGAACTTCGAAATGCGGGGTTTCGAGGTGATCGTTCGGCAGGATGACGATGCGAGCGCGGGTGCGCAGTTCGATCTTGGTGATCGAGTTGCGTTTTTCGTTGAGCAGGAACGCAGCCACCGGGATCGGCACTTGAGCGCGAACTTCAGCGGTGCGGTCTTTCAGGGCTTCTTCTTCGATCAGGCGCAGGATCGCCAGGGACAGCGATTCGACGTCACGGATGATGCCGGTGCCGCTGCAGCGCGGGCAGACGATGCCGCTGCTTTCGCCGAGCGAAGGACGCAGGCGCTGACGGGACATTTCCAGCAGGCCGAAGCGCGAGATGCGGCCGATCTGCACACGGGCGCGGTCGGCTTCCAGGCATTCGCGGACTTTCTCTTCCACGGCGCGCTGGTTCTTGGCAGGGGTCATGTCGATGAAGTCGATGACGATCAGGCCGCCGATGTCGCGCAGGCGCAACTGACGGGCGATTTCTTCAGCCGCTTCAAGGTTGGTCTGCAGGGCGGTTTCTTCGATGTCGCTGCCTTTGGTGGCGCGCGCCGAGTTGATGTCGATGGACACCAGGGCTTCGGTCGGATCGATGACGATGGAGCCGCCGGAAGGCAGTTCGACGACGCGCTGGAAAGCGGTTTCGATCTGGCTTTCGATCTGGAAACGGTTGAACAGCGGAACGCTGTCTTCGTACAGCTTGATCTTGCTGGCGTACTGCGGCATCACCTGGCGGATGAAGGTCAGGGCTTCGTCCTGGGCTTCAACGCTGTCGATCAGCACTTCGCCGATGTCCTGGCGCAGGTAATCGCGGATGGCGCGGATGATGACGTTGCTTTCCTGGTAGATCAGGAACGGCGCGGAACGATCCAGCGACGCTTCCTTGATCGCGGTCCAGAGTTGCAGCAGGTAATCGAGGTCCCACTGCATTTCTTCGCTGCTGCGGCCAAGGCCGGCAGTGCGCACGATCAGACCCATGTCGGCTGGAGCAACCAGGCCGTTCAGCGCTTCACGCAGCTCGTTGCGCTCTTCGCCTTCGATGCGACGGGAGATGCCGCCGGCACGCGGGTTGTTCGGCATCAGAACGAGGTAACGACCGGCCAGGCTGATGAAGGTGGTCAGGGCTGCGCCCTTGTTGCCACGTTCTTCTTTTTCGACCTGAACGATGACTTCCTGGCCTTCGCTCAGGACGTCCTTGATGTTGACGCGGCCTTCGGGGGCTTTCTTGAAGTATTCGCGGGAGATTTCTTTGAGGGGCAGGAAGCCGTGGCGCTCGGAGCCGAAATCGACAAAGGCAGCCTCAAGGCTTGGTTCGATGCGAGTGATACGGCCTTTATAGATGTTGGCCTTTTTCTGCTCGCGTGCACCGGATTCGATGTCCAGGTCGTAGAGGCGCTGGCCATCTACCAGTGCAACACGCAACTCTTCGGGTTGAGTTGCGTTAATCAGCATTCTTTTCATGTAGTACCGTCGGTTTCCGGGCTGCCGGAAACGGCGTTCGGCACACACGACTTCTCACGGTCGGTGTCAGGTGCGTCGGGAGTGGTTGGCCATTCCCGTGTCCAGCGATGTCCGGCCAATTGGGCCGTTATCGCGACGTACGCGTCCTGCTTGCTGTGGCTACTTAAGCACTCAGTCAGGAGGAGGAATCAACCGCGGCTGTGGACGAGATGAAGCGTCTTGATAAAGCCTGTTGCTACACAGTCCAGCGGTTGTGCATCTCCACCCTACACGTATCCCTGATAATTCGGGTGCTGCCGCGCGCAGAATCCGCAGCGGGTTGGCATTTACCGTGAGCTCCGAAAGGGGAGGTCACGCATCATGGCTAATTCAGGCGGTGTTTCCGGCGCTTTCGCTCGGGGTCATCCGCGGCTGACTGCACTTTGTGAACTGGCCGTGAATATGGCTCGCGTGGCGAGTCAAAACTCTGCTTTGCGGCGTGATTCAGGCCTCATGTCACCTGCGCTTGTTACAGCTGCAAACTCCACCGTTACGTAGCGAAAGCCCCGTAGGACGGCCTCGCGTCCTGGTGAATTGCGTTGGTCAGGGCCGGTTTTTGACCGTGGTTCCGCTGTCCAGGCCGCTTTTGGCGGCGTTCGCGACTATAGCAGCAATGATTAAGTGCTTCAATTCCATAAAAATTGTTATCATCCGCGCCATGACGACTACTGCCCCTTCGACTCCAGGCGTTCAATTGCTTGAGGTCTCGCCGGAATATGCCGGCCAACGAATCGACAATTTCCTCCTCGCCCGGCTCAAAGGCGTGCCCAAGACCTTGATTTACCGCATTTTGCGCAAAGGCGAAGTGCGGGTTAACAAAGGTCGGATCAAGCCCGAATACAAGCTGCAGGCCGGTGATATCGTGCGCGTGCCGCCGGTTCGCGTGCCTGAGCGTGACGAACCGGTGCCTTTGGCCCAAGGTCTGTTGCAGCGCCTGGAAGCCTCGATTGTCTACGAAGACAAAGCCCTGATCGTGATCAACAAGCCCGCCGGCATTGCGGTTCACGGTGGCAGCGGCTTGAATTACGGCGTTATCGAAGCCTTTCGTCAGTTGCGCCCCGATGCCAAGGAGCTCGAGCTGGTTCACCGTCTCGATCGTGATACCTCCGGCCTGCTGATGATCGCCAAGAAGCGCAGCATGTTGCGTCACTTGCATGCCGCGTTGCGCGGTGACGGTGTCGACAAGCGCTACATGGCACTGGTTCGCGGCAATTGGGCGACCTCGATCAAGCAAGTCCGTGCGGCGCTCGGCAAGAGCAATCTGCGCTCCGGTGAGCGCATGGTCGAGGTCGACGAGGAGGAGGGCAAGGAGTCTGTGACCGTGTTCAAGGTCCTGCGTCGCTTTGGCGATTTTGCCACTCTGATCGAAGCCAAGCCGATCACTGGTCGTACGCACCAGATCCGCGTCCACACATTGCACGCCGGGCACTGCATTGCGGGTGACACCAAATACGGCGATGACAGTTTCAGCAAGGAAATCCGTGATCTGGGCGGCAAGCGCCTGTTCCTGCACGCCTACATGCTGACCGTGCCGCTGCCCGATGGCGGTGAGCTCAAGTTGCAGGCACCGGTCGATGAAATGTGGGCCAAGACTGTGGAGCGATTGAGTGCGCCCATCTGATTACAAGCTGCTGATTTTTGATTGGGACGGTACGCTGGCCGATTCCATTCATCGGATTGTCGAGGCAATGCACTCGGCATCCGGGCGTTCAGGTTTCGAGTTGCGTGATGATTTTGCCGTCAAAGGCATCATCGGTCTGGGCTTGCCCGAGGCGATCCGCACCTTGTATCCGGACATCAGCGATGCCGAAATGATCTTGTTTCGCGAGTATTACGCGGATCACTACATCGCCGCGGAGGCCGTGCCTTCGCCGTTGTTCGAGGGCGTAGTCGAGTCGATGGCGTCCTTTCGCGAGCAGGGCTATCACCTGGCAGTCGCGACCGGCAAGAATCGTCGCGGGCTGGATCGGGTGCTCAAGGCCAATGGCTGGGAAGATTATTTCGATATCACCCGTGCCGCCGATGAAACGGCGAGCAAGCCGCATCCGCTGATGCTGGAGCAGATCCTTGCGCATTGCGGTGTGCGTGCCGAGCAAGCGCTGATGGTCGGTGATTCGTCCTTCGATCTGTTGATGGCGCGCAATGCGGGGATGGATTCGGTGGCGGTCAGTTATGGCGCGCAATCGATCGAATCGCTGCAGCAGTTCGAGCCGCGTCTGTCGATTGACCGATTTTGTGAATTGCATGCCTGGCTCGCGCAGCAGGCTTAATACGTTTTTGCTGGGGTGGATGGCATGACCGACGAATGGAAAGCACCGGCCAAGGCAACTGCCGACGACGGTGACGCGAAAAGCTGGAAGCTGCTGGAAAAGACCCTGCTGGCCGGTGTGCAAGAGCAGCGTCGTTCCAGGCGTTGGGGGATCTTCTTCAAGCTGCTGACGTTTGTTTACCTGTTTGTTGCGCTGATCCTGTTCACGCCATTGATGGACATGGAAAAAAGCGCCACGCGCGGTCCGAACTACACCGCGCTGATCGACGTCACCGGCATGATTGCCGACAAAGAGCCGGCCAGTGCCGATAATATCGTCGGCAGTCTGCGGGCAGCGTTCGAGGACAAGAAGGTCAAGGGTGTGATCCTGCGCATCAACAGCCCTGGCGGCAGTCCGGTGCAGTCGGGTTATGTGTATGACGAGATCAAGCGCCTGCGTGGTCTGCATCCGGATACCAAGTTGTATGCGGTGATTTCCGATCTTGGTGCCTCCGGGGCCTATTACATCGCCAGCGCTGCGGATCAGATCTACGCCGACAAGGCGAGTCTGGTGGGCTCTATCGGTGTGACTGCGGCCGGTTATGGCTTTGTCGGCACCATGGAGAAGCTGGGCGTCGAGCGTCGCACCTACACCTCTGGCGAGCACAAGTCGTTCCTCGACCCGTTCCAGCCGCAGAAGCCGGAAGAGACGGCGTTCTGGCAAAGTGTGCTGGATACCACGCACAAGCAGTTCATCAACAGCGTGAAGCAGGGGCGTGGTGATCGCCTGAAAGACAAGGAGCATCCGGAGCTGTTCTCCGGGCTGGTCTGGTCTGGCGAGCAGGCGTTGCCGCTGGGGTTGATCGATGGTCTGGGCAATGCCAGTTCGGTGGCGCGTGACGTGATTGGCGAAAAGGAGCTGGTGGATTTCACCGTTCAGGAATCGCCGTTCGATCGTTTCTCGAAAAAGCTGGGCGCCAGTGTGGCCGAGCAGTTGGCAATGTGGATGGGTTTCCACGGGCCATCGTTGCGTTGATCGCTTGATGCATAAAAAAAACCGGCCTTCGTGGCCGGTTTTTTATGGGTCAGGGAATTTGTACGCCTTCCGCCAGCAGCATGTCGATCAGGCGAATCAGCGGCAGGCCGATCAGGCTGGTGGCGTCGGGGCCTTCGGTGGACTGGAACAGGCTCACGCCCAGTCCTTCGGCCTTGAAGCTGCCGGCGCAGTCGTAGGGTTGCTCAGCGTGCAGGTAGCGCTCGACGCGGGCCTGATCCAGTACGCGCATGTGCACGGTGAAAGGCACGCAGTCGACCTGGCAGTGGCCTGTCTGGCTGTTGAGCAGGGCCAGGCCGGTGAGGAAGGTCACGCTGGCGCCGCTGGCGGCCATCAGTTGTTCGCGGGCGTTTTCAAAGGTGTGTGGTTTGCCGATGATGCGTTCGCCGAGTACGGCAACCTGGTCGGAGCCGATGATCAAATGGGCAGGGTGGCTGTCGGCCAGTGCCCGGGCTTTCTGTTCGGCGAGGCGTTTGACCAGGTCGATTGCCGACTCGTCCGGGCGATGGCTTTCGTCGATATCCGGTGAGCTGCAGACGAACGGTAAGCGCAGGCGATTGAGCAATTCCCGACGATAGGTCGAGCTTGAAGCGAGTAATAAAGGCAGCATTCGCATCTCCAGAGGCAGGTGGCAGATTCTAGCGGAGCCGCGTAAGTGACGGACAGGGCGCAATTTCCTTTGACATGGGCGGGTGCATCCCTATAATGCTGCGCCTATGTTGAATGACCCGATTCCACCTCACGTTGACCCGCGCAAATTGGCTGACCGTGGCACCACCCTTCAAGGTGAACTGCTGCTGGCCGATTTGAAGAGACTCTGCGACCCGCTTTCCGACGATGTCGGTACGGTGCAGGCTAAATTCGTTTTTGAACGAGATGAACGTAAATCTGTGGTGATCCACAGTTTTATCGACACCGAAGTCAAAATGGTTTGCCAGCGTTGTCTTGAGCTGGTCACCCTGCCGATCCACAGCGAATGCAGTTACGCTGTAGTGAAGGAGGGTGCGAATACCCAGTCGTTACCGAAAGGTTATGACGTGCTGGAACTGGGCGAAGATCCATTGGATCTGCAGTCACTGATCGAGGAGGAGCTTCTGCTCGCCTTGCCCATTGTGCCTGCTCATCATCCGGAAGAATGCCAGCAGCCGGCGGGAGCAGATGAGCCCGAACCGAGCGAGGACGAGGTAACGCGGTCCAACCCGTTCAGTGTATTGGCGCAGTTAAAGCGTGACCCAAACGTTTAGGAGTTAATCAATTATGGCTGTTCAGCAGAACAAAAAATCCCGCTCTGCCCGTGACATGCGCCGTTCGCACGACGCTCTCGAGGCTAGCACCCTGTCTGTAGAAAAAACCACTGGTGAAGTTCACCTGCGTCACCACGTATCGCCAGAAGGCGTATACCGTGGCCGTAAAGTGATCGACAAGGGCGCTGACGAGTAATCACTTGTCCGCTCAAGTCATCGCGATTGACGCAATGGGCGGGGACTTCGGTCCCCGCAGCATTGTTCAGGCCAGCCTTGCTTGCCTTTCTGCTACACCCTCGCTGCACCTGACCCTCGTCGGTCAACCCTCCCTTCTTGAAGAATTGATCACCGGCCAATCGGCTGCCGATCGCGCGCGCCTGACGATTGTTCCGGCGTCCGAAGTCATCACCATGGACGAAAAACCTGCCCAGGCTCTGCGTGGCAAGCCGGACTCGTCGATGCGTGTCGCCCTCGAATTGCTGCGTGATGGCAAGGTTCAGGCCTGTGTCAGTGCCGGCAATACCGGTGCGCTGATGGCGCTGTCGCGATTTGTGCTCAAGACACTGCCGGGGATTGATCGTCCGGCCATGGTCGCGGCGATCCCTACGCAGAAGGGCTATTGCCAGTTGCTCGATCTGGGCGCCAACGTCGATTGCAGCGCCGAGCATCTGTTGCAGTTCGCTGTGATGGGGTCTGTGGCCGCGCAAACGCTGGGCATTGCCCGCCCGCGTGTCGCGTTGCTGAACATTGGCACCGAGGACATCAAGGGTAATCAGCAGGTCAAGCTGGCTGCGACGTTGTTGCAGGCGGCCCGGGGCATTAACTACATCGGTTTCATCGAAGGCGACGGCTTGTATCGCGGCGAGGCGGATGTGGTGGTTTGCGACGGTTTTGTCGGCAACATTCTGCTCAAGTCCAGCGAAGGCCTGGCGACGATGATCGCGGCGCGCATCGAGGCCTTGTTCAAGAAAAACCTCGCCTCCCGCGCTGTCGGCGCTCTGGCGCTGCCCTTGATGAAGCGTCTGCAGGCTGATCTGGCGCCTGCGCGGCATAACGGTGCAAGCTTCCTTGGCCTGCAGGGGATTGTGGTGAAAAGTCACGGTTCCGCCGGGGTTCAGGGGTTTCAGAGCGCCATTCAGCGGGCGTTGATCGAGATTCAGGAGAATCTTCCCGAGCGCCTGCACGGCCGTCTGGAGGATTTGTTGTCTTAGGCGTTTTCGTCGGACAATGCTTAAATGTGACCGCCCGGTTCAAAGGGCCATCCAACTGTCAGTTTCTTGCGTCCCTCTAGCGGGATGCCATTTTTCCGACGACAAGATCATTAGGGGCTTGTTACATGTCTGCTTCCCTCGCATTCGTCTTTCCAGGACAGGGTTCGCAGTCCCTCGGCATGCTGGCCGAGCTGGGCGCGCAACATCCGCTGATCCTCGAAACTTTCAAAGAAGCATCCGATGCTCTGGGCTACGACCTGTGGGCGCTGACCCAGCAGGGTCCGGAAGAGCTGCTCAATCAAACCGACAAAACCCAACCGGCCATTCTGACCGCTTCGATCGCCCTGTGGCGTCTGTGGCTGGCGGAAGGCGGTGCGCGCCCGGCGTTTGTTGCCGGTCACAGCCTGGGTGAGTACAGCGCGCTGGTCGCTGCGGGCAGCCTGAGCCTGGCGGACGCGGTGAAGCTCGTCGAGCGCCGTGGCCAGCTGATGCAGGAAGCCGTTCCGGCCGGGCAGGGCGGCATGGCTGCCATCCTCGGTCTGGAAGACGCCGACGTGCTGGCAGCCTGTGCCGAAGCGGCGCAAGGCGACGTGGTCAGCGCGGTGAACTTCAACTCCCCGGGCCAGGTGGTGATCGCCGGTGCCAAGGCTGCCGTCGAGCGCGCCATCGAAGGCTGCAAGGCCCGTGGCGCCAAGCGTGCCATGCCGCTGCCGGTCAGCGTGCCATCGCACTGCGAACTGATGCGTCCGGCTGCCGAGCGCTTTGCCGAATCCATCGCTGCCATCGACTGGCAGGCGCCGCAGATCCCTGTGGTGCAGAACGTCAGCGCTCAGGTGCCGGCGGATCTGGAAACCCTCAAACGTGATCTGCTGGAACAACTCTACAAGCCGGTTCGCTGGGTCGAGTCCGTACAGACTCTGGCAGCGAAAGGCGCGACCAATCTGGTCGAGTGCGGCCCTGGCAAAGTGCTTGCCGGTCTGAACAAACGTTGCGCCGAAGGCGTTTCGACTTCCAACCTCAATACCCCAGACGCTTTCGCTGCCGCTCGTGCAGCGATTGTCTGAATCAGGAGAAACTTGCATGAGTCTGCAAGGTAAAGTTGCACTGGTCACCGGCGCAAGCCGTGGTATCGGCCAGGCTATCGCACTGGAACTGGGTCGTCAGGGCGCCATCGTTGTTGGCACCGCGACTTCCGCTTCCGGCGCCGAGCGCATTGCTGCGACCCTGAAGGAAAACGGCATTCAGGGCGCAGGTTTCGAACTGAACGTCACCAGTGACGAATCGGTCACCAAGGTGCTTGCAAGCATCCAGGAGCAGTTCGGTGCTCCGGTCGCGATCCTGGTCAACAATGCCGGCATCACCCGCGATAACCTGATGATGCGCATGAAAGACGACGAGTGGTACGACGTGATCGATACCAACCTGAACAGTCTGTATCGCCTGTCCAAGGGCGTTCTGCGCGGCATGACCAAGGCGCGTTGGGGTCGAATTATCAGTATTGGCTCGGTGGTGGGTGCCATGGGCAACGCAGGCCAAGTAAACTATGCAGCCGCCAAGGCCGGTCTGGAAGGTTTCAGCCGTGCCATGGCGCGTGAAGTCGGTTCGCGTTCGATTACGGTCAACTCGGTGACCCCAGGGTTCATCGACACCGATATGACCCGCGAGCTGCCTGAAGCACAGCGTGAAGCCTTGCAGACGCAGATTCCGCTGGGCCGTCTGGGACAAGCTCAAGAGATCGCGTCCGTGGTCGCTTTTCTTGCATCCGACGGTGCGGCATACGTGACCGGGGCTACAATCCCGGTTAACGGCGGGATGTACATGTAATTCAAATGTGACGGATTGCTTCAAAAAAATGTCATACGAGCTGTCTAAAATCCGTTATAAAGCTGCAATCTATTTATAGGCAGAGGGTCGCAGGGTTTGAGGAGTGAAGCTTTCAGTTGAAAAGCTGAAAAGTCTTTCTATACACTTACCCACTGGCCAGCTGCCTGAATTTGTCCATTAGGAGTGAAAACAAGGTATGAGCACCATCGAAGAGCGCGTCAAGAAAATCGTTGCCGAGCAACTGGGTGTTAAAGAAGAAGAAGTGGTAAACACCGCTTCCTTCGTAGAAGACCTGGGTGCCGACTCCCTTGACACCGTTGAGCTGGTGATGGCTCTGGAAGAGGAATTCGAGACCGAAATCCCTGACGAAGAAGCTGAGAAGATCACTACTGTACAAGCTGCAATCGACTACGTTACTAGCCACCAGGCGTAATAGTTTGTAATCGTTGCTTGCTGTCATGGAAAAACCGCACTGCCATCATGGCGTGCGGTTTTTTCTTTAGGCCTGATGCAAAGTCGTCATTTGAAAAAGGAGAGTGCTGTGTCGCGTAGACGCGTCGTAGTCACCGGTATGGGTATGTTGTCGCCACTGGGCACGGATGTGCCGAGCAGTTGGCAGGGCATTCTGGCTGGCCGCAGTGGCATTGGTCTGATCGAACACACCGACCTTTCTGCCTATTCCACCCGCTTTGGCGGCTCGGTAAAGGGCTTCAATGTCGAGGAATACCTGTCGGTCAAGGAAGCGCGCAAGCTCGACCTGTTCATTCAGTACGGTCTGGCGGCCGGCTTTCAAGCCGTACGCAATGCTGGCCTGGAAGTCACCGATGCCAACCGTGAACGCATTGGCGTGGCCATGGGTTCGGGTATCGGCGGTCTGACCAACATCGAAGAAACCAGTCGCACCCTGCACGAAACCGGCCCGCGCCGGATTTCTCCGTTCTTTGTGCCTGGCTCGATCATCAATATGATTTCCGGTTTCCTGTCCATCCACCTGGGTGCACAGGGGCCTAACTACGCCATCGCCACAGCGTGTACCACCGGTACGCACTGCATCGGCATGGCGGCCCGCAACATCATGTACGACGAAGCCGACGTGATGATTGCCGGCGGTGCCGAGATGGCCGCGTGCGGTCTGGGCATGGGCGGCTTTGGCGCCTCCCGTGCACTGTCGACCCGCAACGACGAACCGACCCGTGCCAGCCGTCCGTGGGACAAGGGCCGTGATGGCTTCGTCCTGTCCGACGGCGCCGGCGCCCTGGTGCTCGAAGAACTCGAGCACGCCAAGGCCCGTGGCGCGACCATCTACGCCGAGCTGATCGGTTTCGGCACCAGTGGCGATGCGTTCCACATGACGTCGCCACCTGCCGATGGCGCCGGTGCTGCGCGTTGCATCACCAATGCGCTGCGTGACGCGAAGATCAACGTCGATCAAGTGCAATACATCAACGCTCACGGTACTTCGACGCCGGCCGGCGACCTCGCCGAAGCCAACGCGATCAAGTCGGTGTTCGGTGATCACGCCTACAAACTGGCGGTCAGCTCCACCAAGTCCATGACCGGCCACCTGTTGGGTGCTGCGGGCGCGGTTGAGGCGATCTTCAGCGTGCTGGCGATCAACAGCCAGGTGGCGCCGCCGACCATCAACCTCGATGAGCCGGATGAAGGCTGCGATCTCGACTTCGTGCCGCACACTGCGCGCAACATGGACATCGATGTCGTGTTGTCCAACTCGTTCGGGTTTGGCGGCACCAACGGCACGTTGGCGTTCCGTCGGTTCGCCGGCTGATGGACTGCTGGGTCGACGGTCAACCGGCTGACACTCTGTCGCTGAAAGATCGCGGCCTGGCTTACGGCGACGGTCTGTTCGAGACCATCGCCGTGCGTAACGGCCAGCCTTTGCTGCTGGAGCGTCACGTGGCGCGACTGGCCGAAGGCTGTTCACGCCTGGCCATCGCGGCCGACATCGAGCTGATCCGTAGCGAGCTGCAAGCCTATGCGGCGGCCATGGGCGAGGGTGTGCTCAAGCTCATCCTCACCCGTGGCGACGGTTTGCGCGGTTATGCGCCGGATCCTTCGGCGCCGGGCCGACGCATTCTGCAAGGCAATCCTCCTGCTGCTTATCCTGCCGTCCATGGCGAGCAAGGCGTTCGCCTGTTTCCGTGTACGACGCGTTTATCTGTCCAGCCCTTGCTGGCAGGTCTCAAGCACCTCAATCGTCTGGAACAAGTCCTCGCTCGCGCCGAATGGCAAGACAGCGAGCACGCCGAAGGCTTGATGCTCGACCAGGCGGGTCGTGTGATCGAGGGCGTGTTCAGCAACCTGTTTCTGGTGCGCGATGGCGTGCTGGTCACGGCGGATCTGAAACGCTGCGGGGTGGCCGGTGTGATGCGCGCCGAACTATTGTTTCAGGCAGCGTCATCGGGTATCCCCGTGCAAATCACCGATATCAGCCTTGATCAGCTGCAATGGGCTGATGAAGTCTTTGTCTGCAACAGCGTGTATGGCGTCTGGCCGGTACGCGCGTACGCTGCACTGAGCTGGCCGGTTGGGCCGCTCACCCGTAAACTGCAAACCATTGCCCGCACGCTACTGGATGCCTGATTCGTGAGACGTAAACTTTTGCTGCTGCTGGAAACCGGACTGGTTCTGGCAGGGCTGCTGCTGGGCGCCAGCGCCTGGAAGATTCATTCGGCACTGGAACAGCCTCTGAATATCACGCAGGAAGAACTGCTGGATGTGCCCAAGGGTTCCACGCCGACCCGCACCCTTCTCGGACTTGAAGCCGATGGCGTGATCAAGGACGCTTTCTGGCTACGCATATATTGGCGTTTCAATCTGACGGGCACCCCGATTCACACGGGCGAGTACCGCATGCAGCCGGGCATGACCGTCAAGGGTCTGATCGATCTGTGGAAGCGTGGCGAAGTGGTTCAGTACAGCCTGACCCTCGTCGAAGGCTGGAACTTCCATCAGGTGCGCGCCGCTTTGTCGAAAGACGAAAAGATCGAGCAGACCCTGACCGGTCTGAGCGACAGCGATGTGATGGCCAAAATCGGCCACAAGGGCTTGTTTCCCGAAGGTCGGTTCTTCCCTGATACCTACCGATTCGTGCGCGGGGTCTCCGATACCGAGCTGCTGAAAAAGGCGTTCGACCGCCTCGACGAAGTACTGGCCAAGGAATGGGAAAACCGCTCCACTGATGCCCCCTACACCGAGCCTTACCAGGCGCTGATCATGGCGTCACTGGTGGAGAAGGAAACCGGCGTTCCGCAGGAGCGTGGCCAGATTGCCGGCGTGTTCGTACGTCGCATGGCGCTGGGTATGCAGTTGCAGACCGACCCGACGGTGATCTACGGCCTGGGTGATCGCTACAACGGCAAGCTGACTCGTGCGCATCTCAAGGAAGCCACGCCGTACAACACTTATGTGATTCCGGGGCTGCCGCCGACGCCGATTGCGATGGTTGGCCGCGAGGCGATTCACGCCGCGTTGAACCCGGTGGAAGGCACCAGCCTCTACTTTGTAGCTCGTGGCGATGGCAGCCATGTGTTCTCCGACGACCTCGATGCGCACAACAGTGCGGTGCGTGAGTTCCAGCTCAAACGGCGCTCGGATTACCGTTCGAGCCCGGCGCCGGCTTCGACACCGGAAGCCGCTCCGACAACCGGGGAAGCCGCTCCTGCCGCATCACCCGACACTGCGCCAGAATCGTTGCCGCAGGTTCCTGCCCAGGAGCCCGCGCCGACTCCGGAAACCGAAGCGGCCGCACCGCAAACCGCGCAATGACTTTGATTAAGGACTGCCTGTGACTGGCTTGTTTATTACCCTGGAAGGCCCGGAAGGCGCCGGCAAGAGCACCAACCGCGAATACCTCGCCGAGCGCCTGCGCGCCGCCGGTATCGAAGTGGTGCTGACCCGCGAGCCCGGCGGTACGCCGCTGGCCGAGCGTATTCGTGAGGTGTTGCTGGCCCCGGTCGACGAAGTGATGAACCCGGACACCGAGCTGCTGCTGGTGTTCGCCGCCCGTGCCCAGCATCTGGCTGAAGTCATTCGCCCGGCGCTGGCCCGTGGTGCCGTCGTCTTGTGCGACCGGTTCACCGATTCGACTTACGCCTATCAGGGTGGCGGTCGTGGTTTGTCGCTGGAGCGTATCGCTGCACTGGAGACTTTCGTGCAGGGCGACCTGCGTCCCGACCTGACGCTGATTTTCGATCTGCCGGTGGAAATCGGTTTGGCCCGGGCCAGCGCCCGGGGTCGTCTGGATCGCTTCGAACTGGAAGGCCGGGCGTTTTTCGAGGCGGTGCGCAGTGCTTTCCTCAAGCGTGCCGAGGCCGATCCTACGCGTTACGTGCGGATCGACGCCGGTCAGCCGTTGGCCAAGGTTCAACAATCGCTGGATACCCTGATTCCGAACTTGCTGGAGCTGTGCCGTGGCTGAGGCCTATCCGTGGCAGGACAGTCTCTGGCAGCAACTGGCCGGTCGCACTCAGCACGCCCACGCGTATCTGCTGCACGGTCCCGCCGGGATCGGCAAGCGCGCGTTGGCCGAGCGGCTGATGGCCAGTCTGCTGTGCCAGCGTCCGACGCCTGAAGCCTGCGGCGAGTGCAAATCCTGCCTGCTGCTCAAGGCCGGCAGCCACCCGGACAATTACATCCTCGAACCGGAAGAAGCCGACAAGGCAATCAAGGTCGACCAGGTGCGTGATCTGGTCAGTTTCGTGGTGCAGACCGCGCAACTGGGCGGTCGCAAGGTGGTGCTGATCGAGCCGGTGGAGTCGATGAACATCAACGCCGCCAACGCCTTGCTCAAGAGCCTCGAGGAGCCGTCGGGCAATACGGTGTTGTTGCTGGTCAGTCACCAGCCGAGCCGTCTATTGCCGACCATCAAGAGCCGCTGCGTGCAACAGGCCTGTCCGCTGCCGAGCGAGGCCATGAGCCTGCAATGGCTGGCTCAGGCATTGCCGGAATGCTCCGAAGACGAACGGGTCGAGCTGTTGACCCTGGCCGCCGGCTCGCCGTTGGCCGCCGTCACGTTGCAGGGGCAGGGCGTGCGTGAACAGCGCGCGCAGGTTGTCGAAGGTGTGAAGAAGTTGCTCAAGCAGCAGCAATCGCCGACTCAACTGGCCGAAGAGTGGAAAAACATTCCGATGCTGCGCCTGTTCGACTGGTTCTGCGACTGGTCGAGCCTGATCTTGCGCTATCAATTGACCCAGGATGAAGCGGGCCTCGGCCTGACCGACATGCGCAAGGTCGTGCAGTACCTGGCGCAAAAAAGCGCCCAGCGTAAAGTCCTCGATATCCAGGACTGGATTCTCGCCCAGCGCCAGAAAGTCCTGAGCAAGGCCAACCTCAATGCCGCGTTGCTGCTGGAAGCGTTGTTGGTGCAATGGGCGAGTCTGCCTGGCCAAAGATAAGAATGTGTACCTAGACTCTGAACATCAGCAGTGGAGGTCAACATGAATGAACCCGTCAGCCCGGGGCCGCGCAACGGCATCTTGTCCCTGACCATCAAGGACAAGTCCGTCCTTTACGCCGCTTACATGCCGTTCATCAGGAACGGTGGCTTGTTCATCCCGACCAACAAGAGCTACAAGTTGGGCGACGAGGTGTTCATGTTGCTGAACCTGATGGATGAGGCGGAAAAGATACCGGTGGCCGGCAAAGTCGCCTGGATCACCCCCAAAGGCGCCCAGGGCAACCGCGCTGCCGGCGTCGGCGTGCAATTCAACGATGGCGACAACACCGCGCGCAGTCGCATCGAAACTCATCTGGCCGGAGCCCTGAAGTCCGACCGTCCCACTCATACGATGTAAGTTGCAGTCCTTTTTATGCTCGTAGATTCCCATTGTCACCTTGATCGCCTCGACCTCGCCGTTCACGACGGTTCCCTGGATGCCGCGCTGGATGCAGCCCGCCAGCGCGGCGTCGGGCATTTCCTGTGCATTGGCGTCAGCGCCGATAACGCCGCCGACGTCAAAGCCCTGGCTGAGCGTTACGACGACGTCGATTGTTCGGTCGGCGTGCATCCGCTGGATGTGCAGCCGGGCGCGGCGCCGGCGCTGGATTGGCTGCTGCATGAACTGAATCACCCGAAAGTGGTGGCGATCGGCGAAACCGGTCTGGACTACCACTACGAGCCGGAAGCCGCCGAATTGCAGCAGGAGTCTTTCCGTCTGCACCTGCAAGCCGCACAGCAGACCGGCAAACCGGTGATCATCCACACCCGTGGCGCCCGCGCCGACACGCTTGAATTGTTGCGCGAAGCTGCGCTGCCCCAGGCCGGTGTGCTGCATTGCTTCACCGAAGACTGGGACATGGCCAAGGCGGCGCTGGACATGGGTTATTACATTTCCCTGTCGGGCATCGTCACCTTCCGCAATGCCGATGCGCTGCGCGATGTGGCAAGCAAGGTCCCGGCGGATCGCCTGCTGGTGGAAACCGATTCGCCGTACCTGGCGCCGATCCCTTATCGCGGCAAGCCGAACCTGCCGCAATACGTGCGGGAAGTGGCAGAGTTTCTGGCGATGCTGCGGGGCGAGAACTATGAGCGCTTTGCCGAGCAGACCACGGAGAACTTCAAGCGACTGTTTCCGCTGGCGCACGTAAAAGCCTGAATCGCAGGCAAAAAAAACCCGGGTTCTGGGGGGTGAATCCGGGTTAAGACCATTAGGAGTAAAACAAAGGCACGCGGTCCTTTGGTACCTTTACCGGCGCGACACTTGGGGGAGATGTCGCCCGACAGTTCAAGTATTGATCAGTCTGGCGTTCAGTCCAGTTGGCCGGTCGGGGTTTTTAAACAAATTTGGAATACGTTCGCTTCGGTTATGTTCTCATTCCCCCCGAAACGTTCGTGAAATGAACAAGAAACACAGATATGGTCGGATGATCCGTGCATTTTTGCGCAAGTTAGGCATAATACGCGGCTTCGAATTTTGACCCCTACAGACCTTTTCTTATGCACAAAGAACCTCGTAAGGTCCGTGAGTTTCGTCGCCGCGAGCAAGAAATTCTCGATACCGCGCTCAAGCTGTTCCTCGAACAAGGTGAAGACAGTGTCACCGTCGAGATGATTGCTGATGCCGTGGGTATCGGCAAAGGCACGATCTACAAGCACTTCAAGTCCAAGGCGGAAATCTATCTGCGCCTGATGCTCGATTACGAGCGCGACTTGAACGAGCTGTTGCATTCGGCCGATGTCGACAAGGACAAGGAAGCCCTGTCCCGTGCCTACTTTGAATTCCGCATGCGCGACCCGCAGCGCTATCGCCTGTTCGATCGCCTGGAAGAGAAGGTGGTCAAGGGCAATCAGGTCCCGGAGATGGTCGAGGAGCTGCACAAGATCCGTGCCTCGAACTTCGAACGTCTGACCCTGCTCATCAAGGGCCGCATCAGCGAAGGCAAGCTCGAAGACGTGCCGCCGTACTTCCATTACTGCGCATCCTGGGCGCTGGTGCACGGCGCTGTGGCGCTGTATCACTCGCCGTTCTGGAGCAACGTGCTGGAAGATCAGGAAGGTTTCTTCCAGTTCCTGATGGACATCGGCGTGCGCATGGGCAACAAGCGCAAGCGCGACCCTGAAACGCCAAGCAGCTGAATCATTCAGTCGCCTTATGCGCCGTGTTTTTCGCTACATGGCGCAGTACCGCAGGAATATACTCAGGCATAGGGCTTGCTAAAACTTGAATTGTGAGTCAAGTTTTAGTCGCTCGATTTTCCATCGCCGGAGTGCTTCATGATCGTTGACCGTCAAGGCAGGCGTTTTCGCAATTTGCGGATCAGTCTGACCTCCGCCTGCAATTACGCCTGTACCTACTGCGTGCCCAACGGCAAGCGGCTGGTGGCTGCGCAGGATGAACTGTCGGCCGAGGCCATGGCACGCGGCGTTGCCTATCTGATCGAAGCCGCCGGCATCGAGCGCCTGCGCATCACTGGCGGCGAGCCGCTGGTCAGTCCCAAGCTCGAATCCTTCATGAGCGCCGTCGGCAAGATGGGCCTGGAAGACATCAGTCTGACCACCAACGGCCAGCTCCTGGCGAAAAAACTCCCGCTGCTGGTCGATGCCGGCCTGCGACGGATCAACGTTTCCCTCGATACCCTGGACGCCGGCGCGTTCCGAAGCATTGCCCGTGGCGGCGATCTGGCCACCGTGCTCGACGGCATGGATCAGGCTGCAGCGGCGGGAATGAAGATCAAGGTCAACATGGTGCCGTTGCGCGGGCAGAACCTCGACCAGGTGATGCCGCTGCTCGATTACTGCCTTGAGCGCGGCTTTGAACTGCGCTTCATCGAGCTGATGCGCATGGGCCACCTGGCCACCGATTCCAATGCCTTCCTGCAACAGTTCGTCAGCCTGCAACAGTTGCTGAGCCTGATCGGCGAACATTACGAGTACGCGCAAACCGACGCGCCGGTGGACGCCACCGCTGTTCGCTATGCAATTCCCGGTCTCGGCAACTTTGGTGTGATCGCCAACGAAAGCGTACCGTTCTGCCGAACCTGCTCGCGACTGCGCTTGTCATCCACCGGATGGCTGCATGGTTGCCTGTCATCGAGCAACCGTCACTACGTCGGTGACCTGCTCGACAAGCCGCGCCACGAGGCGCTGCCAGCGTTGCAACGATTGCTGGTCAAAGCCTTGGGCGACAAGCAGGAAGTCGCGTTCTCCGGCGGCGCCACCGTCATGAAGATCATTGGCGGCTAAATCTCTCGCCACCAAAAATCTATTTCAAACCGGATACCTGCACATTTCCAAGGACTGGCGCAAAAGCTGCATCCTACGGCCATTCGCCGGTTTTCCGTCACCGGCTTCTGGAGGATTAGGATGCGTAGCCTGGTTTTGCTGCTGGCCGTTTTGGCGCTGGGCGGCTGTATGACTGTCAGTGACATGGCCGAAGGGACTCGCTACCAGATGAGCGACGCAGGTCTGCTGGATCACAGCGACAGCCGCCGCGTAAACAATTTCCGCATTCAGCCGGATTCGTTCATCTACATCGCGCAGGGTTCGTTCGCGCCGCCGGGTGGTTCTTACCCGCGTCCCAACGTAGTCGCTGAAGAGGCCTTCAAAGGCTTCGTCGAATACTTCCCGATGGTCCGCCGCGCCCGTGCGCCGGAAGGCCTCGACCAGGCGATGGGCGAGGCCCGTGATGCCGGTGCTCACTACCTGCTGTACACCCGTTTCGCCAAGGCTGACGACCGCATCGGCAACTCCGATGAATGGCTGGATCAGGAAGCCGTGGATCGCCTCGGTATCGACGGCGGCGTGATTCAGATCATGTTGATCGAGACCAGCACCCAGTATTTGATTGATACTGCACGGATCAAGAGTCGTGGCGGTTTACTGACGTTCCACGACAACAAGCCCGAAGACCTGATCGGCCCACCGCTGGCGCAATACGCGCGCAGCTTGCTGGGCGTCGGGGACCAGTAATTCAAGGAGTACGCCATGAGTGGCCCGCAAAAAGCCAATGACCTGCTGGGGCAAATCCCCAAAACCAAAGGCTTGCCGCCGGTGCACTTGTGGAACCCGGATTTCTGCGGCGACATCGACATGCGCATCGCCCGTGATGGCACCTGGTATTACCTGGGTACGCCGATCGGGCGCAAGCCGATGGTCAAGTTGTTCTCCACGATCATCCGCCGCGATGGTGATGACTATTTCCTGATTACTCCGGTCGAGAAAGTCGGGATCAAGGTCGATGACGCGCCATTCGTGGCGATTGCCGTCGAGGTGGAAGGCGAGGGTGAGGCGCAACTGCTGCGCTTTACCACTAACGTCGATGAAACCACCGAGGCCGGCCCGGAGCATCCGATCCGGGTCGAGATCGATCCGACGACGCAAGAACCTGCGCCCTACGTGCATGTACGCACCAATCTCGAAGCGCTGATCCACCGCAACGTGTTCTACCAATTGGTGGAGCTGGCTGTCAGCCGTGAAATCGATGGCCAGCGCTGGCTCGGCGTCTGGAGTGGCGGCGAGTTCTTCCGCATCGGCCTCGAACCCTAAGAAACCGCAGTCTGTGAAAGCAGGCTGCGGTTTTTTGTCGTTGACTCTCAATCGTATGATGATTAGCTTGGGCAACCACAGCGAACGGCTTCGGGGTATCCATGTCGAGCAGTTTTCACGCATCAACGGTTGACTGGCTGGGCGCCTGGATTGCCGCCGGCCAGGTAAAACCGGGGCAGGCGATCAAAGTCGAGGCCGATCTGGGCGAACAGCTCGGTGTCAGCCGCACCGTGATCCGCGAAGCGATCAAGACCCTCGTCGCCAAAGGCATGCTCGAAGTCGGGCCCAAAGTCGGCACGCGGGTCTTGCCGATCAAGCGCTGGAACCTGTTCGACCCGCAAGTCGTGGGTTGGCTGTCGCGCAGCGGCCTGCCGGAAAACTTCGTCGATGACCTGCTCGACCTGCGCCGCACCATCGAACCGATGGCGGTGCGCTGGGCCTGCGAGCGGGCGACCGTCGAACAGGTGCAAGCCGTGCAGCAGGCCTACAACGCCCTGGAGAAGGCGGTGGACAGCGGGATCGATTACAACCGTGCCGACCAGTTCTTCCACGAGTGCATTCTGGCCGCCAGCCACAATCAATTCATCGAGCAAATGGTGCCGGCCCTCGGCGCGCTGCTCGCGGTGTCCTTCGAAGTGTCCGCGGCCGACCCCGACGAATTGCGCCGCACCTTGCCCATCCACAAAGACATGGCCGACGCCATCGCCGCCCGGGATGCCGCGCGCGGGGTGTGGGCCTGCATGACCCTGATCGACAATGCCGACCTGGCCATCAAGCGGTTCTACCCGCAGGTGATGGCCGACAAAAAAGCCAGCTGACAAAAACAACAAGACAGGAGGTTGCATGACGTGGACTGCGGTGACAGAGCATCGGGCGCAACTGGGCGAAGGCCCGTTCTGGGACGCACCGACCCAGGCGCTGTACTGGGTCGACATCGCCGGCAAGCAGGCGCTGCGCCTGATCGGGCAGAACGTGCAGATCTGGCAGATGCCGGAACACGTCTCGGCGTTCATCCCCTGCGCCAGCGGCGACGCGCTGGTGACCCTGAGCAGCGGCGTCTACCGAATCGACCTGGATTCCCCCGGACTTGAGCCGCGGCTGACGCTGTTCTGCGTCGCCGACCCGCAACCGGGTAACCGCGCCAACGAAGCGCGTTGCGATGGCCAGGGCCGCTTGTGGCTCGGCACCATGCAAAACAACATCGGCGAGCAGGGCGAAGATCTGCCGATCACCCGTCGTTCCGGTGGGTTGTTCCGGATTGATCCGGATAAACGAGTCACGCCATTGCTGCGTGGCCTGGGGATTCCCAACACGCTGCTCTGGAGTGACGACGGCACCACGCTGTTGTTCGGCGATAGCCTCGACAGCACCTTGTATCGCTATTTCATCCACACCGACGGCAACCTCGACACGGCCCGGTCTTGGTACAGCGCCGATCAGAACGGTGGCCCGGACGGTTCGGCGATGGACGCCGAAGGCTATATCTGGAACGCCCGCTGGGACGGCAGCTGCCTGCTGCGCCTGACACCGGATGGCCAGATCGACCGCAAGATCGACCTGCCGATCAGCCGCCCGACCAGTTGCGTATTCGGGGGCGCCGATCTGAAAACCCTGTACATCACCAGCGCCAAAAGTCTGCTGAACCACCCGCTGGATGGCGCCGTGCTGTCGCTACGAGTGGACGTCGCAGGAAAGCTCTGTACGCGATTCGCCAGTTAAATCCCAAAATATGGGATGCAAAATTATATATTGAGATTATTTGGCGGTCGGGTTTATAGTCGGCTCCAGCAGTAACACGCACTCACACTTAAAAAGAACAAAACAGGTGAAGTGATGCAGCGAATCTCTATCGCACTCCCCAGCGGAGTCAGCGTCCCGCAACGGCCCGATGCCGTCAGCGGCGCTCGCCTGTTGCGTTCCAGAAGCCTTCCAGACCGGACATCGTCAGATGCCCGGTTTTTTTATGCTTTCGAACAGGAGTCCTGATTCATGGCTGAACCCCTTTCCTTGCCGCCAGTGCCCGAGCCACCCAAAGGCGAGCGTCTGAAAAACAAGGTTGTGTTGCTGACCGGCGCCGCTCAAGGCATCGGCGAAGCCATCGTCGCGACCTTCGCCTCCCAGCAGGCAAAGCTGGTGATCAGCGATATCCAGGCTGAAAAGGTCGAGAAGGTCGCTGCGCACTGGCGCGAGCAGGGCGCCGATGTGCAAGCGATCAAGGCCGACGTCTCGCGTCAGCAGGATCTGCACGCCATGGCCAAACTGGCCATCGAGCTGCACGGTCGTATCGACGTGCTGGTCAATTGCGCCGGCGTCAACGTGTTCCGCGATCCGCTGGAAATGACCGAAGAAGACTGGCGCCGCTGCTTTGCCATCGACCTCGACGGCGCCTGGTATGGCTGCAAGGCCGTGTTGCCGCAGATGATCGAGCAAGGCATCGGCAGCATTATCAACATTGCCTCGACCCATTCCACGAACATCATTCCCGGCTGCTTCCCGTACCCGGTGGCCAAACATGGCCTGCTCGGGCTGACCCGCGCGCTGGGCATCGAGTACGCGCCGAAGGGTATTCGCGTCAACGCCATCGCCCCGGGCTACATCGAAACCCAGCTCAACGTCGATTACTGGAACGGCTTCGCCGACCCGCACGCTGAACGCCAGCGCGCCTTTGACCTGCATCCGCCCAAACGCATCGGCCAACCGATCGAAGTGGCGATGACGGCCGTGTTCCTGGCCAGCGACGAAGCGCCGTTCATCAACGCCTCGTGCATCACCATCGATGGTGGTCGCTCGGTGATGTACCACGACTGAAGAACCGGATTCCAGGTGGCAAGGTCCGCCTGAAATCCAATCATCATACGATATGACTATTGTCCTGATGATTGACAGAAACATGCTTCGACCGCTTCAACGCTTTTCAAATAACGCTCAAGAAAAATAACAAGGAGTCTGCTTATGAAACGTCGTTTCGGGATTCGTACCCTGTGCAGTGCCGCGCTGGCGGCCACTGCGTTCAGCCTGAGCGGTTCGCTGCTGGCCGCCGATCCGGTGAAGATCGGTTTTCTGGTCAAGCAGGCCGAAGAGCCGTGGTTCCAGACTGAATGGGCCTTCGCAGAAAAAGCGGCCAAGGACAAAGGCTTCGAGCTGATCAAGATCGCCGTGCCGGACGGCGAGAAAACCCTCTCGGCCATCGACAGCCTCGCGGCCAACGGTGCCAAGGGCTTTGTGATCTGCCCGCCGGACGTATCCCTCGGCCCTGCGATCATGGCCAAGGCCAAACTCAATGACCTGAAAGTGATTGCCGTGGACGACCGTTTCGTCGACGCCAACGGCAAGTTCATGGAAGAGGTGCCGTACCTCGGCATGGCCGCGTTCGAAGTCGGCCAGAAGCAGGGCGCCGCCATGGCCGCCGAAGCGAAAAAGCGTAACTGGGACTGGAAAGACACCTACGCCGTTGTGAACACCTACAACGAACTCGACACCGGCAAGAAGCGCACCGACGGCTCGATGAAAGCGCTTGAAGATGCCGGCCTGCCGAAAGCTCACATCCTGACCGCCGCCCTGAAAACCCTCGACGTACCGGGCAGCATGGACGCCACCAACTCGGCGCTGGTCAAGCTGCCGGGCGCGGCGAAGAACCTGATCATCGGCGGCATGAACGACAACACCGTGCTCGGCGGCGTGCGCGCCACCGAAGCCGCCGGGTTTGCCGCCGCCAACGTGATCGGCATCGGCATCAACGGCACCGACGCGATCGGCGAGCTGAAAAAGCCCAACAGCGGCTTCTACGGTTCGATGCTGCCGAGCCCGCACATCGAGGGCTACAACACCGCCAGCATGATGTACGAGTGGGTCACCACCGGCAAAGAACCGCCGAAGTACACCGCGATGGACGACGTCACCCTGATCACCCGCGAGAACTTCAAGCAAGAGCTGGAAAAGATCGGCCTGTGGAACTGACGGCAGCGGCGGCCCGGGCAACCGGGCTGTCATCGGTGTGAAGAGGTGGCTTAAATGCACGCGCAAGTACAAACACAACAACACAGTGCCGGCAGTCTGCGCTTCAACGGGATCGGCAAGACCTTCCCCGGGGTGAAGGCGCTGGACGGCATCAGCTTCGTCGCCCATCCCGGGCAGGTGCACGCCTTGATGGGCGAGAACGGCGCCGGCAAATCGACGCTGCTGAAAATCCTCGGTGGCGCCTACATTCCCAGCAGCGGCCAGCTGCAGATCGGCGAACGGACGATGGCCTTCAAGTCCACCGCCGACAGCATCGGCAGCGGCGTGGCTGTGATTCACCAGGAGCTGCATCTGGTGCCGGAAATGACCGTGGCCGAGAACCTGTTCCTCGGCCACCTGCCGGCCAGTTTCGGTCTGATCAATCGCGGTGCGCTGCGTCAACAAGCCTTGGCTTGTCTCAAAGGTCTGGCCGATGAAATCGATCCGCAGACCAAGGTCGGGCGCCTGTCCCTCGGCCAGCGGCAACTGGTGGAAATCGCCAAGGCGTTGTCCCGTGGCGCCCATGTGATTGCCTTCGACGAACCGACCAGCAGCCTCTCGGCACGGGAAATCGACCGGTTGATGGCGATCATCGGCCGGCTGCGCGACGAGGGCAAAGTGGTGCTCTACGTCTCCCATCGCATGGAAGAAGTGTTCCGCATCTGCGACGCGGTGACGGTGTTCAAGGACGGTCGCTACGTGCGCACTTTCGACGACATGACCCAGTTGACCCACGATCAACTGGTGACTTGCATGGTCGGGCGCGACATTCAGGACATCTACGATTATCGCGGTCGCCCGCGCGGTGCGGTGGCGCTGAGAGTCGACGGATTGCTCGGCCCGGGCCTGCGCGAGCCAATCAGTTTCGATGCGCACAAAGGCGAAATCCTTGGCCTGTTCGGACTGGTCGGGGCAGGGCGCACCGAGCTGTTCCGGTTGCTCAGCGGCCTGGAACGCAACACCGCCGGGCGCCTGGAATTGCGCGGCCATGAACTGAAGCTGCGTTCGCCCCGCGATGCGATTGCCGCCGGGATTCTGCTGTGCCCGGAGGACCGCAAGAAGGAAGGCATCATCCCGCTCGCCAGCGTCGCCGAGAACATTAACATCAGTGCGCGCGGCGCGAACTCAGGGCTCGGTTGCCTGCTGCGCGGGATCTGGGAAAAGGGCAACGCCGACAAACAGATCAAGGCCCTGAAAGTGAAAACGCCCCACGCCGGGCAACAGATCAAGTTCCTCTCCGGCGGCAACCAGCAGAAGGCGATTCTCGGCCGCTGGCTGTCGATGCCGATGAAAGTCCTGCTGCTCGACGAGCCGACCCGGGGCATCGACATCGGCGCCAAGGCCGAGATCTACCAGATCATCCATAACCTGGCCGCCGACGGCATTTCGGTGATCGTGGTGTCCAGTGATCTGATGGAAGTGATGGGTATTTCCGACCGCATTCTGGTGCTGTGCGAGGGCGCCCTGCGTGGCGAAGTCAGCCGCGACCAGGCCAACGAATCCAACTTGCTGCAACTGGCTTTGCCGCGCCACCGCGCTGACGGCGTGGCGAACTGAGAGGTGACTATGATGACAACCCAAAACGAAACCCTGCCGACCGCGCGCAAACCGCTGGATATGCGGCGCTTCCTCGATGACTGGGTAATGTTGCTGGCGGCGGTCGGGATCTTCCTCGCCTGCACCTTGCTGATCGACAACTTCCTCTCGCCGCTGAACATGCGTGGCCTGGGCCTGGCGATTTCCACCACCGGTATCGCCGCGTGCACCATGTTGTATTGCCTGGCGTCGGGGCATTTCGATTTGTCGGTGGGTTCGGTGATTGCCTGCGCCGGGGTGGTTGCGGCGGTGGTGATGCGCGATACCAACAGCGTGTTTCTCGGCGTCAGCGCCGCGCTGGTGATGGGGCTGATCGTCGGTTTGATCAACGGCATCGTGATCGCCAAGTTGCGGGTCAACGCGTTGATCACGACGCTGGCGACCATGCAGATCGTCCGTGGCCTGGCCTACATTTTTGCCAACGGCAAAGCGGTGGGCGTATCGCAGGAGTCGTTCTTCGTGTTTGGCAACGGCCAGTTGTTTGGTGTGCCGGTGCCGATCCTGATCACTATCGTCTGCTTCCTGTTCTTCGGCTGGTTGCTGAATTACACGACCTATGGGCGCAACACCATGGCCATCGGGGGCAACCAGGAAGCGGCGTTGCTGGCAGGCGTGAATGTTGATCGCACGAAGATCATCATCTTCGCGGTGCATGGGGTGATTGGTGCGCTGGCGGGGGTGATTCTGGCTTCGCGGATGACTTCGGGTCAGCCGATGATCGGGCAGGGGTTTGAGCTGACGGTTATTTCGGCTTGCGTGCTGGGCGGGGTGTCGCTGAGTGGCGGGATCGGGATGATCCGGCATGTGATTGCCGGGGTCTTGATTCTGGCGATTATCGAGAATGCGATGAACCTGAAGAATATCGACACGTTTTATCAGTATGTGATTCGGGGTTCGATTCTGCTGTTGGCTGTGGTTATCGATCGTCTCAAGCAACGCTAAGATCAAGAGCTCCCTCATCGGAACGCCGCCCGCCCAGCCCTCTCCCGGAGGGAGAGGGAGCTGACCGAGGTGTCTTGCGCTGTACATCGACCTGAAACATCCGGTCGATTATGGATTCGGCAAAGCCTTTTCAGGTCGACGTACCTCCCGAATATCCCCCATTCAGTTCCCTCTCCCTCCGGGAGAGGGCTAGGGTGAGGGAAAGCTTTTGATCTCCCGCCTTCCGTCACCCCACCCAAAATTTCCCTTGCCCACCCAACCCCGTTTCAGTTATCACTTTGTACATGATTAGACAGGTACGATTTGACAAGAAACAACGGGTGGTCGACGAGCTCGTCCGGCGCATCGAAAGCGGCCTCATGGAGGACGGCTTTCTGTTGCCCGGCGAGCATCAGTTGGCTCAGGAATTCAACGTCAGCCGTGGCACGTTGCGCGAAGCGCTGGCCGAACTGAAGCGGCGCAATTACATCGCCACGCAAAGCGGGGTCGGCTCCATCGTCACGTTTGACGGTGTGGTGCTCGATCAGCGCAGCGGCTGGGCTCAGGCTCTGGCCGACAGCGGGGCGTTCATCAACACCGAAGTGCTGCGCCTGGAAGCCGTGACCCGGCCCGATCTGCTGCCGCGCTTCGGCACCGACCAATTCATCACTCTCGATCGTCGTCGCCGTTCCAACGATGGCACGCTGGTGTCGCTCGAACGCTCATTGATGCCCGCCACCGGAGGCCTGGAAAGCCTGCCGCGTGTCGGCCTGATCGACAATTCGCTGACCGTCACCCTGGCGGCCTACGGCTACATCGGCGAGCGCGGCGATCAGTGGATCGGCGCCGAACCGCTCAACGCTGTCGATGCTGAGCTGCTCGGCCGTCCTGAAGGCACGGTGTTCCTCAAGGCACTGCGCACCACCTACGACCGGCAGAACCGCTTCATGGAACTGGTCGAAAGCCTGCTTGATCCGGTGCATTTCCGTCTGCACCTGCAATTTGGAGAATCGAAATGACCGCCCTCGACCGTGCCCTGGGCGCGTTTTATGGCCTGGCCCTCGGCGATGCGCTGGGCATGCCGACGCAATCCCTGAACCGCGAAACGATCAGGCAGCGCTTCGGCCAGATCACCGACCTGCAAGACGCCGGCCCCTTGCAACCGATTGCCGCGAACATGCCCAAAGGCTCGATCACCGATGACACCGAACAGGCGATTCTGGTGGGCGAGTTGCTGGTCGAAGGCAAGGGCCGGATCGAGCCGGCGGTACTCGCGCAACGGCTGATCGAATGGGAAGCCGAGATGCAGGCCAAGGGCTCGCAGGACTTGCTCGGCCCGTCGACCAAACGTGCAATCGAAATGATCCTCGCCGGCCATTCGCCTGAAGAGGCCGGGCGCTACGGCACCACCAACGGCGCGGCGATGCGCATCACCCCGGTGGGGATCGCCGCCGATGTCGCCGACTCCGAGCGTTTTATCGCGGCGGTGGTGCAGGCGTGTCAGGTCACTCACAACACCACGCTGGGGATTTCCAGCGCGGCAGCGGTGGCGGCGGTGGTCTCGGCCGGCATCAACGGTCTGGATCTGGGCGAGGCGCTGAACCTCGGCCAGCAGATTGCCCAGCAAGCGGAAGCGCATGGGCACTGGGTGGCCGGTGGGCGCATCGCGTCGCGGATCAGTTGGGCGCGCAGCATCAGCGTTGAAAGCGACCCGGTGCTGCTCGCGGATCTGCTGTACGACGTGATCGGTACATCGGTGGCCTCGCAGGAATCGGTGGTGGTGTCGTTCGCCCTCGCGCAGCAAGTCGCGGTCGGTGAAATGACGCCGTTCGACGCGCTGTGCATGGCCGCCAGCCTGGGTGGCGACACCGATACCATCGCCGCGATTCTCGGCGCCATGCTCGGGGCCTGCCTGGGTCTTCAGAGCTGGCCGGCGGCGATGATTGAAATCGTCAAAACCGTCAATGATCTGGAGCTGGAACCGTTGGTGAAAGGACTCCTCGCGCTGCGCTGAAACGCCGCCCGCCACACGTCAACCATCTGTCTTGCCGACAACCACAACAATGGCAACAGGAGCATCTCTCATGAGTTCATCGAACGCCGGGCAAAGCGCCGGGCAACTGGAAACCCGTGGCATCGAGCCGGTGCCGGAAGGCGAGTGCAACGGTCATCCGCTGCAACTGTTCTGGGTCTGGTTTGCGGCCAACATTTCCATCCTCGGCCTGCCGCTGGGCGCCACGCTGGTTGCGTTTCGCGGCCTGGCGATCTGGCAGGCGATCATCGTTGCGATTCTCGGCGCTGCCGGTTCGTTCGCGGTGGTGGGGATCATCTCGATTGCCGGCCGTCGCGGTCGTGCGCCGAGCCTGACCCTGTCCCGGGCGATCTTCGGTGTGCGCGGCAATATCGGCCCGACGCTGGTGTCGCTGATGTCGCGCCTGGGCTGGGAAACCGTCAACACCACTACCGCTGCGTTCGTGCTGTTGTCGTTGTGCTCGATCCTGTTCGGCTCGCCGGTAGAAGCCAAAAGCGCGCCGGTGTTGACCCTGGTCTTCATCGCGATTTTCGTGTTGCTGACCTTGTCGGTGTCCGGACTCGGCCACGCCACGTTGCTGGTGATCCAGAAGTGGGCGACCTACGTGTTCGGCGCGCTGAACATTCTGGTCGGCGGCTTCCTCTGCGCGACCATCGACTGGAGCGCGGTGTTCAACGCCACGCCAGCACCGATGAGCGCGATGATCATCGGTATCGGCACCATGGCGGCCGGCACCGGGATCGGCTGGGCCAACGCCGGTGCCGACATGTCGCGCTATCAGCATCGCAGCGTCAAAGCCGTGCGACTGGTGGCTTCGGCGGCGTTCGGTGCGGGGATTCCGCTGGTGTTGCTGATCACCCTCGGTGGCCTGCTGTCGGTGGGCAACAACGATCTGGCATCGGCGACCGACCCGATCGTGGCGATCCGCGACATGCTGCCGACCTGGATGGCCGTGCCGTACCTGATCACCGCATTCGGTGGCTTGCTGTTATCGAACAACCTCTCGGTGTACTCCGCCGGTCTGACCACGCTGACCCTCGGCCTGAAGGTCAAACGCGTTTACGCGGTGGTGGTCGATATCGTCGCGATCTTCGCCGGTTCTATCTACTTCATGCTGATCGCCGACAGTTTCTACGGCCCGTTCATTACCTTTATTTCCCTGCTGGCGGTGCCGATCACCGCGTGGGTCGGGATCTTCGTGGTCGACCTGATTCACCGTCACTACTACAGCCCGAAAGACCTGCTCGACGTCAGCCCGAGCAGCGCCTACTGGTACAGCGGCGGCATCGAGTGGCGCGCATTCGGTGCGTGGGCGATTGCCATCGTGCTGGGCTTCAGTTTCACCACCATCGGTACGACCGCCGAGAATGTCTGGTTCAAGGGCTTCCTGTCCGACTCATGGCTGGGCCACAACGGCCTCGGCTGGATCGTGACGTTTGTGGTCGCCGGTGGCCTGTACTTCGTACTCGGCGGGGCGAAAGACCGCCGCGCCGCGCAAGTCGAGAATGCTCATGCCTAAGATGTTGCACACCGGCCAGGTCATCATCGACCTGGTCATGGCCGTGGAGGCGCTGCCGCAAATCGGCGGCGACGTGCTGGCGCAGTCCGCCAGTTTCGAAGCCGGCGGCGGCTTCAATGTGATGGCCGCCGCTGCGCGCAACGGCTTGCCGGTGGTCTATCTCGGTCGCCACGGCAATGGTCGTTTCGGTGATCTGGCGCGGCAGGCGATGCACGCCGAAGGTATCCGCGTCGGCATCGAGCAGCCTGCAGAGCGCGACACCGGCATCTGCGTGGCGCTGACCGATGCGTCGGCCGAGCGCAGTTTCATTTCCTACATCGGCGCCGAAGGTGAAGTGACGGCGGCGGAGCTGAACAGCGTTGCAGCCGAGGCGGGCGACTATGTCTACGTCAGCGGCTACAGCCTTCTGCACAGCGGCAAGGCCCAGGCGTTGCTGGACTGGACGCTGGCGTTGCCGAAGACGATCAACGTGGTGTTCGATCCGGGCCCGCTGGTGGAATCGCCGGACTCACCGATGATGCAGGCGTTGCTGCCGCGCATCGATGTGTGGACCAGCAACAGTGTCGAAGCCTTGCGTTTCACTGGCGCGACGGACATCGAAACCGCGCTGGACCGGTTGGCCGTGCACCTGCCGCAGGGTGTGCTGATGGTGGTGCGCGACGGGCCGCAGGGTTGCTGGATTCATCAGCACGGCGAACGCCGGCATGTGCCGGGTTTCAAGGTGCAGGCGGTGGACAGTAACGGCGCGGGCGATGCCCATGCCGGCGTGTTCGTTGCCGGCCTGGCGCAAGGGCTGGCGGCTGATGAAGCCGCGAGGCGCGCCAATGCTGCAGCGGCGTTGGCCGTGACCCGTTGGGGGCCGGCGACTGCACCGGGCACAGCCGAAGTCGATGCGCTGATCCGCGAATCTTCCGCCTACTGACCGGCACCTTCTGAACCCGAACCACCGGTAGTGGTTTTCGAGCCCATACCGGAGCCGGAATTGTCCGGCGGAACGGGATTGCCCTGAGTGCCGCCCTGACGTCCCGGATCATTGCCCTGGGTGCGTGGGTCGGTGCCGGTGGCGGGCGGCAGGGCGTTCTCGACGCCCGAGCCATCGGTGTTCATGCCGGGCGCACTCTGGATGGCCGGGGCCTTCGGGCGTTCGACCGGATCGGTGGGGCCGGTGCCCGTGGCGGTCGCGGCGAATGCCACGGGGCAGAGCAGCGTGGCAAACACGAAAGCAGTCAACCTTGACGAGATCATGGTGTGTCTCCAGTGATTGGAATCCTTACCTGATCTTGGTCTGTCCTCGCGTGGCATAGGTGCCGATTGAATGACGAACGGTTCAGTTCGTCAGTGCGCTTTCTACTGACATTCGGCGCCAAAGCAAACGGCCGAGGGTGATCGACCAGTTCAACGCCGCCACCGCCAGAACGGTCAGCAACAGCGTCGCCATGCCGTGCTCGACAATGATTTTCCCGGCCAGCAGCGGGAAGCCGAATACACCGATGAAGTACGCCAGACTGAACAGCAGCAACGCCTGCGATGTCGTGCCGGCCGGCGCTTCGTTGGCCGCCAGTCCATTGATCACCGAGTAAGTGAGGCCGTAACCGACACCGAGCATCACCGCTGCCAGCAAGTAGCTGAAACCGCTTTGTACACCGAACGCGAACAGCACGATCGAGCCCAGCATCAACCCCGATAACAGACACGATGCCCGCAGCGGATCGCGCTTGACCACATAGCCTGCGATCAACATCCGGCTGCTGATCGCAGCGCTCATGAAGCCCAGAAAGAACAGCGAATAGTCCAGCGAACGGGCGGCGGCATAGCTGGTCTGGAAACTCGACAGCCCGCCGAATACGCAACCGCCGAGGCCGACCATGATGATCGGAAACACCGCGCGAGAGCCGAGCACCTGAGTAGTCGCCTGCCAAGAAATTCGTGCTACTGATGTTGCCTGCGTGCCTTTCAATCGGGCGCCGAGATGCCAAAACAGCAGCATGCCGATCAGGCTCGCCCCGGCTGCCAGATAGAACGCCGACGTCACCGGCAAGCCCAGCGCACTCGCCGCACGCCCGAGCAGCGGGCCGCTGCCGATCCCGGTCATCATGCTGCCGGACAGCAGCGCAAAGTATTTCGCCCGCTGCGCCGGGCTCACCAGACTGGCGACGATGATCGGCCCCAGTGTATAGAAAACGCCCCAGCCCAGCCCCAGCAGCAAACCGAAAAACAGCAGCCAATAACCGAAGCCTGGCGTCATCGCAAACCCCAGGCTCGCCGCCACCAGCAACAGCCCGAATAGCGCAATCGAACGCGCCGCGCCCAGCCAGTCGGACAAATGCCCTGACACCAGCACTGCAACGAATGTGCTGAGCATCGCTGCGCTGATCACGCTGCCGGCATCGTGCTCGTTGCCGCCGCGTGAACCGATCAGTAGCGAGAGCAAGAATGTCGCGCCGTAGGACAGCGACAACAGATAACTGGCGAGGCAGAACAGGCCGAACAGTTTGCCCGAGACCTGGGGTGTTGCTTGAGGCATGACGCGGTTCCTTGACCGGAAAAATTGAGCGTCATCTATCTAACACGTCAGGCCTGCGGCTTAGGTCTGAGCTTGGCGAACTCAGGATCGTGAATGACCGGAGTAACGCTTTCAGACGACGCCGATCTCTTCCTTGAACTGCTCCATGAAACCCTTCAGACGTTGATGACGAATCCGGGCCAGATGTTGACCGGCAGTAGTCTGGAAACCGTCGGCGAGGTGCAGCAGTTTGGTCTGGAAATGATCGAGGCAGAATCGCTTGTCGTCGTAGTCCCTTTCCCGGGCCTCGGGATCGTGCGGGTCGTACAGTGAGCTGCCCATGCGCCCGGCGATGTAGAAGGTGCGGGCGACACCAAGCATACCGAGGGAGTCGAGGCGGTCGGCGTCCTGCATCAGACGTGCTTCGAGGGTTAGCGGGGTGATGTTGGCGGAAAAGCTGTGGGCTTCGATGGCGTGGATCACTGCACTGATTTTTTCTTCGGGCCAGTTCAGGTTTGCCAGCACCGTTGATGCTTTTTCCGCCGCCAGGCGCGATGCCTGTGAACGCAGTGGCGAGTTCTTTTCCACGGACACACAATCGTGCAGCAGCACCGACGCGAGCAGCACCTCAAGGTCGCCACCTTCCTCGGCCTGCAAGGTGCGCGCGTTATGCCAGACCCGTTGCAGGTGCGACAGGTCATGAGCGCCGTCCTCCGACGGTTCCAGGGCGTGGGGCAGCAGTTCGGCGGCGAGTTCCGCGAGGGGCGAGAAAGCGAAGTTTTTCATGGGCGTCCTTTCGAGTGTTCGGCGGCGCTAGCCTAATCTGTGGATTGCCATGTGACGAGCGCCGCGCGCCGCCTTAGTATGGCGTTTTCCTTTTTCCGACAAGGCCCGTCCATGACGATCGAAATCCGCCCGGCGACCCCCAGCGATGCACCGCAAATCCTCGCGTTCATCACTGAACTTGCAGACTTCGAAAAGGCCCGTCACGAAGTCATCGCCAGCGTCGCCGACATCGAGCGCAGCCTGTTCAGCGAAGGCGCCACCGCCCACGGCCTGATCTGCCTGCGCGACGGTGTGCCGATCGGTTTCGCGGTGTTCTTCTTCAGCTATTCGACCTGGCTGGGCAGCAACTGCCTGTACCTCGAAGACCTCTACATCACCCCGGAACAACGGGGCGGCGGCGCCGGTAAAACGTTGCTGCGCCATCTCGCAAAAATCGCCTGCGCCAACGACTGCGGCCGCTTCGAATGGAGCGTGCTGGACTGGAACACTCCGGCCATCGAGTTCTACAAATCCCTCGGCGCCCAGCCACAGGAGGAGTGGGTGCGCTATCGCATGGATGGCAAGGTATTGCGCGAATTTGCCGAGGGCTGAGGGAGTGATGGCAATCCGATGCTGATTCGATTGTTATCACCGCTCTAGTCCGGCATTCTACGCGCCATTTTTGCGCGCTCACGGACGACACCTGCAATGCCTCTGGCACTCTTTCTCCACGCCTGTGGAGCCCTCGCTGCGTCAACGAGTGACCGGCGTTGAGCGGACTACGGGCGTCGATCCGCCTGTTCGGTCTGGTCAGAAACCTCGGTTCCTCCGATAACCCGCACCGCCCACCGGTGGACATTCTCTGCACCATCACCCCCTCGGTGGCAAAGCCATCCGTGCGTTTGTCTCGTGCCTCGATGTCGCGATGCTCGACAGCACCGGCGGACACGGCAATGTCGTGGCCGGTGGGTCGGGGAAGGTGATTATTGGAAGGTCAAGGATCGTAATTTTTCTGACTTTATTGTGTGCATGGGGGAGCAATGAAGCGTTTTTTGTCATTTTATTTGCAACGATTTTTTCTGTTTCATGTTCCACCAATCATGGGCGACCCACCGCCACGCTGCATTTTGGAACTGTTGAGATAACGCCGAGTGGCTTCGGCTTTCTGATGACTTTTACCAGCGATATCGATCTTTTGGCCTTGTTCGGTCCCGCCATTGGGGAAGGTCTCGTATGTGCGCTGGAAGATGATCAGGATTTTTCAATTGGGCATTATTTGAAGCGTTCCGGACGCGGTAGTGTGAGATTTATCGATGACACTACGGGAGGGCATTACGAATCAAAGGTTATTTTTCGCGAGGCAGGAGAGTTGCAAGGGCAGGAAAATATTCTGGGGGGCAAGGCGTTGCGTGATGTATTGGTCAAGAGGGAATTTATAGTATGTGCTTTTAGAGTTAACACTACCGGCAATAGAGCGTATGTTTCTAACGTCATGCATGTTCCAGCTTCCGATCTAGTGCAAGCGATTGATGCACATTAAAAAACCTTGCTGGCTGAGTATTCCCGCGCAATGCCTCAGTCACTTTCTCGCGCCTCTGTCGTTTTCCGGTGACCACGGAGTAGCCCATCAAGCGCCTGTTGCACGCAAATTCAGAAACGCACAAAAAGGTTGAATTTTTATGAGATGGGTATGTTTTCTCGCTTTGATGTTAGTGCTTTCAGCCTGCTCCCTGAATCATGGTCGACCTATTGCAACTCTGCAAATTTCAAAGGTTGAGCAACTCCGCAATACCGGGATTTATCAGATTTACTTTGCGTCGGATATCGATCTTCTCGGTTTGTTCAAGTCGTCCATTGGTCAAGGCCTGATTTGCTCGCTGAGCGATGATCTGGATTTTTCTCAAGCACATCATATAAAGCAATCGGGATTTGGTCTGGTTGAGGAAGTATCGGCCGAGCCGGGGCTTTACAGGGCTGACGTCATTTTTAGTGAGTCTAAAAAAAGCAGTGGTGGTGAGCGATATCTGCAAGGAGATACTTTGGCCCCTTTCTTGATGAAAAAAGACTCTATCGTTTGTTTGTTTCGAGTTCACTCCACGACGTACACGACTTACTTCTCTAACGTGATGAAAGTGCCTAGCAAGGAATTGCTGAAAGCTAACGCTGAGTACTGATTGTAATTAACAGGATTCTCCCTTGAAGAAATATATAGTTGTAGGTTTGTTATTTTTGTGCGGTGCTTGCAAGCAAAATCCACCGGTGCCGCCCATTGATATACAGTTTGAGTCTGTAAGCTATGTGCCTGATTACGCACGCTTTGATGTCCGGTTTTCTTCGGATAAGGATTTGCTGAAATTCTTCGATACCCATGCAGGTAGAAACCAAACCTATGAAGGGTTGGCGTGCTATCTGGGTGCGAAAGTGGAACTCTTTGAAAGGCAGGGTGAGTCAGACTATCTGGATGGCTTGATGGTTGAAGTTGATCGTACGGACTCACAGACCAGGCATCAGTACTCGGCGGAACTGAATGCGATTCATACCGACCATGAGACCGGCTCGAATACGTTCATTTCTTCGAAAGATCTTTTGGCGTTGTTGAATGCTCGCAATGCTTTGGCATGCCGGTTTTATGCCTCCGCTTATGGCTATGGAGTTTACTACTCAAGACCAATGGGTGTTCCAGCCTCCGATTTTGTTCGCGTTCTGACCAAGGAGGAGGAACGTTGAACTTTCGTATTTGCAAATGGTTGCTGTTGAGCAGTTTCTTGATGTGTTCGTCCTGCCTGCATCTCGACGTTCCACCTGCCAGGCTTGAATTTGTCTCGATCAATCACGCATTTTCTTCCTTGTACGATCTGCGTTTCACCTCTGACCGAAACCTCATCGATTTGTATGAAGTGCATGGACAGAGAGGCCAGATTGGAACCTCGATTAATTGCTCGCTGAATGGTGACCTGAATTTTTCCGTCGAACATCAGATCGCTCTGGAAGCTTCGGGGACGGTCAGTGAAATGCGTTTGATCGAAGGCGACCGCCGGTATGAGATGTTTGCAAGGATCAACCTGAAGAATCACGCCCTCAACGACGGCCGGGAGTGGGTCAGACCCGTTGAGTTGGTGCAGATCCTCAAGCCGCAGGAATACATTCCGTGCAAGGTGGTGATCACCGCGTTTCCGTATGTCGCCTACTACTCAAGAGTCATGTACATCCCCACGTCGCGATTCATTGCCCAGTTGGAAAATCCACGTTTGGCACCGTCGCGTGTCTCGCTTAAACCCTCTGACCAGCCGCGTTCATTGCTGCCACTTGCGTCGGTGTGCATCGTGCGTTGGCGCTATGAGTTGGCAGCAGGATATGACCGGATCGACAGTCTCGGGCTATGCAGTGATGTGCCCTATGCCGGAATGTTGGCCTCCTTTGCGCCGAACAATACGAAATTGAGGATTGTTGCAGGAGCAGAGGGAACGCCTGCACCCCAGGCGGCGTACATCATCATTCGAGGAGACGGGCGTCAGGAGCCAGGCATAGCCGACGAGGAGGGGCGTACACATGAGGTGGGAGCGAGTGAGCATGAATCTTTGAGCGTCATCCTCAACAAGCACCTGGATCCTGTCGAGCGATGGACGCCTTGGATTGAAGACGTCCCAAAATATGGGATGTAAAATTACATATTGAGATTTCGCGCTTGAGAGGTCTATAGTCCAGCTCACTCACTGCCAATAACAAAACAGGTGAAGCGATGCTGGCGCAATTGATCGCGCTCGATTGGGGGACGACCTCCCTACGTGCTTACAAACTCGCGGCGGGCGGGCAGGTGCTGGCGCAGCGGTCGCTGTCGTTCGGGATCATGCAGTTGCCGAAGACGCCGCGGGTCATCAACGGTCGTGAATGCGCCGACGGTTTTGAGTTGGCATTCGATGAGGCGTGCGGCGACTGGCTCGATGCGCAACCCGACTTGCCGGTGATTGCCTGCGGCATGGTCGGCAGCGCTCAGGGCTGGCGCGAAGCGTCCTACCGCGATACGCCGGCCAACGTCGCCGATCTCGGAAAATCCCTGCAAACCGTTCGCAGTCTTCGCGGTGTCGATGTGCACATCGTGCCGGGTGTGATTCAGCGCTCGACGCTGCCGAACGTGATGCGCGGCGAAGAAACCCAGGTACTCGGCGTCCTGCAGAATCTGCCGGTCGAGGCGGGCAATGATCTGTTGATCGGCCTGCCGGGCAGTCATTCGAAATGGGTGGAAGTGGCCGACGGCTGCATCACCCGTTTCGACACCTTCATGACCGGCGAAGTGTTCGCCGTGCTCAGTGAACACAGCATTCTCGGCCGTACCCAACAGCACAGCGCGACGTTCGATGCCGAGGCGTTTGATCGCGGCGTGCAGGTGACGTTGTCGGCCGAGGGCGAAATCGGCGTGCTGTCGACCCTGTTCAGCGCCCGCAGCCTGGGCCTGACCGGCGAACTCAGCGCCACTGCGCAACCGGACTATCTGTCCGGCCTGCTGATCGGCCACGAGCTGACAGCGTTGGCCACCGTGCAACGGCGCCGTCGCAACAGTGCACAGCTTCCTTCGATCATCCTCATCGGCAACGCGCAGTTGTGCGCCCGCTACAGCCGTGCGCTCGACGCCTGTGGTTTCGCCCGGGTGACCCTGGCCGAGCAGGCCACCGAGCGTGGGCTGTGGCAATTGGTGCTTGCCGCCGGACTGATCGATTCCTCATCCCGTTAACCCTGACTGGAGGCCTGACATGCTCAAGCAAGCACTGGCGCAAAACGGTCTGATCGCGATCCTGCGCGGCCTGCATCCGCAGGAAGCCGCTGCTGTCGGAGAAGTCCTGTATGCGGCCGGATTTCGCGTCATCGAAGTACCGCTCAATTCCCCCGCGCCGTACGAAAGCATTCGCATCCTGCGCAAGACCCTGCCCGCCGATTGCCTGATCGGTGCCGGCACGGTGCTGACGCCGGAACAGGTGGATTTAGTGAAGGAAGCAGGCGGCCAGGTCATCGTCATGCCCCACAGCGATGCCAAGGTGTTGCGGGCAGCGAAAGCGGCGGGGCTGTACCTGTCGCCGGGTGTTGCCACGCCGACCGAAGCCTTTGCGGCGCTGGAGGAGGGCGCGGACATTCTCAAGCTGTTCCCGGCCGAGCAGATGGGGCCGGCAGTGGTGAAAGCGTGGCTGGCGGTGTTGCCCGTCGGGACGATTCTGGCGCCGGTCGGCGGCATTACCCCGGACAACATGCAGGCGTTCATCGATGCCGGCGTCAAAGGCTTCGGCCTCGGTTCCGGGTTGTTCAAACCGGGCATGACGACCGAGCAAGTGGCGGCCAATGCCAAGGCCTACGTGGCGGCCTGGAAAGCCCTTCGCTAAGACTTTTTGGCGCTGCGTGCGCTGCATCTATAAGAGAGACAAAAAGATGAAAATCACCAAACTGACCACCTTCATCGTCCCGCCGCGCTGGTGCTTCCTGAAAGTCGAAACCGACGAGGGCGTGACCGGTTGGGGCGAGCCCGTGGTCGAGGGCCGCGCCCACACCGTCGCGGCAGCGGTCGAGGAATTGTCCGACTACCTGATCGGCAAAGACCCACGCAACATCGAAGACATCTGGACCGTGTTGTATCGCGGCGGCTTCTATCGGGGTGGGGCGATCCACATGAGCGCACTGGCCGGCATCGACCAGGCGTTGTGGGACATCAAGGGCAAGGCGCTTGGTGTGTCGGTGAGTGATCTGCTTGGTGGTCAGGTGCGGGACAAGATCCGTGTTTATTCGTGGATCGGCGGCGATCGTCCGGCAGACACCGCGCGGGCCGCGAAAGAGGCGGTGGGCCGTGGTTTTACCGCGGTGAAAATGAACGGCACCGAGGAACTGCAATTCCTCGATACCTTCGAGAAAGTCGATCTGGCGCTGGCCAATGTCGCGGCAGTGCGCGATGCGGTCGGGCCCAACGTCGGCATCGGCGTCGACTTCCATGGCCGGGTGCACAAGCCCATGGCCAAGGTGCTGATGAAGGAACTCGACCCGTACAAATTGATGTTCATCGAAGAGCCGGTGCTCAGCGAAAACTACGAAGCGCTGAAAGAACTGGCTCCGCTGACCAGCACGCCGATTGCCCTCGGTGAGCGGCTGTTTTCGCGCTGGGACTTTAAACGGGTGTTGAGCGAAGGTTACGTCGACATCATCCAGCCGGATGCCTCCCACGCCGGCGGTATCACCGAAACCCGCAAGATCGCCAACATGGCCGAAGCCTACGACGTGGCGCTGGCACTGCACTGCCCGCTGGGGCCGATCGCACTGGCGGCGTGTCTGCAACTGGACGCCGCTTGTTACAACGCGTTTATCCAGGAACAGAGCCTGGGCATCCATTACAACGAGAGCAATGACCTGCTCGATTATGTGAAGGATCCAAGGGTGTTCGATTACGACAAAGGCTTCGTGAAAATCCCCAACGGCCCGGGCCTGGGGATCGAGATCAACGAGGAATACGTGATCGAACGCGCGGCGGTCGGCCATCGCTGGCGCAACCCGATCTGGCGCCATGCCGATGGCAGTTTTGCCGAGTGGTGAGTGGCTGACTCAGCACATCTGATCGTTCCCGTGCCGAGCGCGGGAACGACTCAAGGCCTCAGGCCAACCTCAATAAACATAAGAAGAGGTTCTCCCCATGCAACCGCAAACCCTCACCGGGCAAGCGACGTTAGTCACGCCCAGCCGCAAGCGTTTTTTTATCATGGTGTTGCTGTTCATCACCGTGGTCATCAACTACCTCGACCGCAGCAATCTGTCGATTGCCGCCCCGGCGCTCACCACCGAGCTGGGCATCGACCCGGTGCATGTCGGACTGATCTTCTCCGCGTTCGGCTGGACCTACGCCGCCATGCAGATTCCCGGCGGCTGGCTGGTGGATCGGGTGCCACCGCGCATCCTGTACAGCGTCGCGCTGCTGTTGTGGTCGCTGGCCACGGTGATGCTCGGTTTCGCCGCCAGTTTCATCGCCCTGTTCGTGCTGCGCATGGCGGTCGGTGCGCTGGAAGCGCCGGCGTATCCGATCAACAGCCGCGTGGTGACGACCTGGTTTCCCGAGCGCGAACGTGCCACGGCGATCGGTTTCTACACCTCCGGGCAGTTTGTCGGGCTGGCGTTTCTGACCCCGGTACTGGCCTGGCTGCAACATGAGTTTGGCTGGCACATGGTGTTTGTCGTGACGGGGGCGGTGGGCATTGTCTGGGCCGCGATCTGGTATGCGGTGTATCGCGAACCGCGTGATTTCAAAGGCGCCAACGAAGGCGAAATCGACCTGATCCGTGAGGGCGGAGGGCTGGTGGACATCGCCGCCGAAGCCGCCAAAGTGAAAGCGAAATTCAGTTGGACCGATCTCGGCATCGTCCTCAGCAAACGCAAGTTGTGGGGAATTTACCTCGGCCAGTTCTGCCTGAACTCGACGCTGTGGTTTTTCCTGACATGGTTCCCGACCTATCTGGTGAAATATCGCGGCATGGACTTCATCAAGTCCGGACTGCTGGCGTCTCTGCCGTTTCTCGCTGCGTTCATCGGCGTGCTGTGCTCCGGGTTCTTTTCCGACTTCCTGATTCGCCGTGGCTGTACCGTCGGGTTTGCGCGCAAATTGCCGATCATTGGTGGCCTGCTGATTTCCACCTCGATCATCGGCGCCAACTTCGTCGAATCGACGCCGCTGGTGATTGCTTTCCTGGCCCTGGCGTTTTTCGGCAATGGGCTGGCGTCGATCACCTGGTCGCTGGTGTCGACACTGGCGCCGGCGCGGCTGCTGGGCTTGACCGGTGGGGTGTTCAATTTCATCGGCAATCTGTCGGCGATTGCCACGCCGATTGTCATCGGCTTTCTGGCCAGCGGCGATTCGTTCGCTCCGGCGATCACCTACATCGCGGTTCTGGCATTGATTGGTGCTTTGTCCTACGTGCTGCTGGTGGGCAAGGTCGAGCGCATCGAGTTGTAGTCGTCCCTGTCGGGCGACCATAATGCCGCCCGTTCCCTCGCTCAACGCTAAAGGCTGGATATGCAGGAAGACGCCCCGAAAAACGCCAAGGACGCCGCGCCGACCGGCACCCAGACCCTGCTTCGCGGGTTGGGTGTGGTGCAGGCCGTCGCCAGTGGCGCCCGCGATCTCAAAGAGATTGCCCGCCTGATCGGTACCACGCGCAGCACCACCCATCGTCTGGCCAGTTGCCTGGTGGACGAGCGTTACCTGCGCGTCGTGCCGCAAGTCGGTTATCTGCTGGGGCCGAAGCTGATCGAACTGGGTTTCCAGGCGCGTGAAGAGTTGCCGCTGGTGACCCTGGCCGGGCCTTATCTGGACGAGTTGTCGGCGCTGACTGGCGATACCGTTCACCTGGGGATTCGTGAAGGCGACGAAGTGTTGTACCTGTTGAAGAATCCGGGGCGCAACGGCCCGGAAATGCGCTCGCGGGTCGGCCATCGCATGCCGCTGGCGCGGACCGGGATCGGCAAGGCCTTGATGCTGGATGACGCGCCGCAGGATTGGCAGCGTCTGTACGACATCAGCCTGCCGGCGGGTGGGAAAAGTCAGTTCTGGCCGCAGCATCCCCAGCAGTCGTGGGAGCAGCTTGAGCAGCGGATGACCGAGTACGTGGCCGGCGGCTACGCGTTCGATCTGGAAGACAACGAACCGTCGATCCGTTGCGTGGCGGCGCCGATCCGCGACGCGAGCAAGCGCATCGTCGCGGCGATCAGCATCGCCAGCACCGTGCCGTATATGCCGCTGGAGAAAATGGCCGAGCTGATTCCCCTGATCAAAGGGGTCACAACCCGGCTTTCGGCGGAGCTTGGCTTGAAGGTCTGAGGAATCAGAGTTTCAAGGTCGCCATGTCGATCACGAAACGGTACTTCACATCGCCGGCGATCATCCGCGCGTAGGCTTCGTTGATCTGGCGGATGTCGAGCATTTCGATGTCGCAAGTGATGTTGTGCTCGGCACAGAAATCCAGCACTTCCTGGGTTTCGGCGACGCCACCGATGAGCGAGCCGGCCAATACGCGACGGCCCAATACCAGTTTCGCGGCGTGGACCGGCGGGTCGATCGGTTCGATCAGGCCCACCAGAATGTGCACGCCGTCGAAGCGCAGGGTGTCGAGGTACGGGTTGAGATCGTGCTGCACTGGAATGGTGTCCAGCAGGAAATCGAATCGACCGGCGGCGGCTTTCATCTGCTCTTCGTCGGTGGACACGATCACATGATCGGCGCCCTGACGACGACCTTCCTCGGCCTTGCTCGCCGAGCGGGTGAACAGCGTCACTTCAGCGCCCATGGCCTTGGCGAACTTGATGCCCATGTGGCCGAGGCCGCCCATGCCGAGAATCCCGACCTTATCGCCGGCCTTCACGCCGTAGTGCTTGAGTGGCGAGTAAGTGGTGATGCCGGCGCAGAGAATCGGAGCAGCCGCTGCCAGATCCAGCTTCTCGGGGATGCGCACCACGAAGTGCTCGCTGACCACGATGCTGTCCGAATAACCGCCCATGGTGTTGCTGCCATCGACCCGGTCGGGTGTGGCATAGGTCATGGTCGGGCCTTCGAGGCAGTATTGCTCGAGGTTCGACTGGCAGGCTTCGCAGGTGCGGCAGGAATCGACCATGCAGCCGACACCGACCAAATCTCCTGCTTTGTGTTTGGTGACGTTCGCACCGACAGCGGTGACTTTTCCGACGATCTCGTGACCGGGCATCAACGGGTAAACGGCAATACCCCATTCGTTGCGCGCCTGGTGGATGTCGGAGTGGCAGACGCCGCAGTACAGAATCTCGATGGCGACATCGTCGGCCCGAGGGCTGCGGCGTTCGAATTTCATCGGGGCGAGGGGGGTGGTGGCCGTTTGAGCGGCATAGCCGATGGCGGTGTACATGTGAAACCTCGCAAAAGCAGTGACAAGTGAGGCGGCGCATTCTGGGCGCCGTCCGGTCGTCCGGCCATGGCGATTCCTCCGGGTGTCATGCCTAATCCTCCGGCATGCGGGGTTGATCGGTCGCATTGGCAAAAGGATCTGCGATGATGCTTTTATCCCTTTTTCCGTGATTTTTTCTGAAGAGCCACCCGATGCAATTGACCCGTCACCTTGATGCCAATGCCATGCTGGTTTCGCTGATCGAACCGCTGGCGCTGCGCGATGGTTACAGCCAGACCGGGCTGCCGGGTGTGCAGGTATTGCGCGCCAGTTGCGACGTTGCCCGTGGCCCGCACATTTATGAACCGAGCCTGATGATCATCGCCCAGGGCAGCAAACTGGCGTATCTGGGGCCGCGCACCATGGAATACGGTGCCGGGCATTACTTGATCCAGGCGTTGCCGGTGCCGTTCGAGTGCGAAACCTATGCGTTGCCGGACGCGCCGTTGCTCGGCGTATCGGTGGCGATCGACCGGGTGTTGCTCGGTGAGCTGGTGCTGGCCATGGGCCTGGCGCCGGGGCGGCATATTCCGGCGCAGACACCGGAGTCGATGACCTCGGTGGTGCTCGACGATGACATGCGCGGTTGCGTCGAACGCTTGCTGCGCTGTCTGCACGATCCGCTGGAGTGCCAGATTCTCGGGCCTGCGCGGGTGCGGGAGTTGTTGTTCGTCGCGTTGCGCGGTCCACAGGCTGATGTATTGCGGGCGCTGGTGGAGCAGCAGGGGCAGTTTGCCCGGGTGGCGGCTTCGATCAGCCATTTGCATTCGCACTACACCGAACCGTTGAACGTCGAGACATTGGCCAGTTGCGCGAACATGAGCGTTTCGACCTTTCACGAACACTTCAAACGCAGCACGTTGCTGTCACCGGTGCAGTATCTGAAGCGTTTGCGTTTGTTGAAGGCGCAGACGTTGTTGATCGCCGAGGGGCTGGGTGTCGCGCAGGTGGCGCATCGGGTGGGGTATCAGAGCACGTCGCAGTTCAGTCGCGAGTACAAACGCTATTTCGAACGCAGCCCGGGGGATGAGCGCGCGGCTTGATCTTTTACAAATCGCAGGCAACAAAAAGGCCCCCATATAGGGAGCCTTGATGTTCTGCAGATCGACTTACATGTTCGGGTAAGTCGGGCCGCCAGCGCCTTCCGGCGTCACCCAGGTGATGTTCTGCGAAGGGTCCTTGATGTCACAGGTCTTGCAGTGCACGCAGTTCTGGGCGTTGATCTGGAAGCGCTTCTCGCCGTCTTCCTTGGTGATCACTTCATACACGCCGGCCGGGCAGTAACGCTGCGCCGGTTCGTCGTACATCGGCAGGTTGCGGCTCAACGGGATGGTCGGGTCGGTCAGTTTAAGGTGGCACGGCTGTTCTTCTTCATGGTTGGTACCGGAGATGAACACCGAGCTCAGCTTGTCGAAGCTGATCTTGCCGTCGGGTTTCGGGTAGTCGATCTTCTTGCAGTCGGCCGCGAGCTTGAGGCAGGCGTAGTCCGGCTTGGTGTCGTGCAGGGTGAACGGCAGTTTGCCGCCGAAGATGTTCTGGTCCAGCCAGTTGAAACCACCGCCGACGATGGCGCCGAACTTGTGGATCGCCGGGCCGAAGTTGCGGCTGGCGAACAGTTCTTCGTAGAGCCAGCTCTTCTTGAAGGCGTCGACGTAGGTGGTCAGCTCTTCGGTGCCGTCCTTGTCAGCGAACAGTGCGTCGGCCACGGATTCAGCGGCGAGCATGCCGGACTTCATCGCGGTGTGGCTGCCCTTGATCTTGGCGAAGTTCAGGGTGCCGAGGTCGCAACCGATCAGCGCGCCGCCCTTGAAGACCATTTTCGGCAGCGAGTTCAGGCCGCCCTTGCAGATGGCGCGGGCGCCGTAGCTGATGCGCTTGCCGCCTTCCAGGTACTGCTTGAGCACCGGGTGATGCTTGAGGCGCTGGAATTCGTCGAACGGCGACAGGTAGGTGTTGCTGTAGGACAGATCGACGATCAGGCCGACCACCACCTGGTTGTTTTCCAGGTGATAGAGGAAGGAGCCGCCGGTGTTCTCGGTGCCCATGATGTCCATCGGCCAACCGGCGGTGTGCACCACCAGGCCTGGCTGGTGTTTGGCCGGGTCGATTTCCCAGATTTCCTTCAAGCCGATGCCGTAGTGCTGGGCATCGGCATCGCTGTCGAGGTTGTAACGCTTGATCAGTTGCTTGCCGATGTGGCCACGGCAGCCTTCGGCGAACAGCGTGTATTTGCCACGCAGTTCCATGCCCGGGGTGTACAGGCCTTCTTTCGGATGGCCTTCGCGGTCGACGCCGAGGTCACCGGTGATGATCCCGCGCACGATGCCGTTTTCATCGATCAGTGCTTCCTGAGCGGCGAAGCCCGGGTAGATTTCCACGCCCAGGTTCTCGGCCTGCTGAGCGAGCCAGCGGCACAGATTGCCGAGGGAAATAATGTAGTTGCCTTCGTTGTGCATGGTCTTGGGCACAAAGAAGTCAGGGATTTTCTGCGCGCTTTCGGCGTTTTTCAGCACGAAAATGTCATCGCGGGTGACTGGCGTGTTCAGCGGGGCGCCGAGCTCTTTCCAGTCCGGGAACAGTTCGTTCAGGGCCCGTGGTTCGAATACGGCACCGGAAAGGATGTGTGCGCCGACTTCGGAGCCTTTTTCGACCACGCAGACGCTGATTTCCTTACCGGCTTCGGCGGCCTTCTGCTTCAGACGGCAGGCGGCGGACAGGCCAGCGGGGCCGGCACCGACGATGACCACGTCGAATTCCATGTATTCGCGTTCCACAGGCTATCTCCTACTCAAGGCTCAACAGTTTTTTTTCTAATTTGGAGGTTCGGTGTCGTATCCGTTATTGCCTTTACGTTAACGTCAAGGCTAATAATGGGCAAACCACCTTTCTCTCTAGGCGGCGCATTATATCTACACCACTCTTAGCGTCCAATACAAACGTTTGTTTGAATCGGCTCCAGCCCAGAGAAATCAAAGAAGCGCGGCTTATGACAGGGCATTTTGGCGTATTGACCAGAATGGGCGTTCCGGTCAAGATACGGGCGGTTTTGCGCTCGCCGTAGGCTGAATGGTGGTTTCAAGAGCACCTCTAAAGACAGGGCGTAGGCGGTAACCGGTGATGCGCAGCGCAGGTTCGGCGCGCAGTTTACACACCGCGAAGCGGCATGACTCGTCGGTCACGACTGACGAACGGTCATCCCGCTCAGCCGGCGTTTTTAGAGGTGCCCTTGTGCCCGATGAGCATCAACCGCCAGGTTCGCCTAGGCGACTTTCTTTTCACCGGAGAGTAACGAGGAATCCATGAAGGTTCTTGTAGCTGTCAAACGCGTTGTGGATTACAACGTCAAGGTTCGCGTCAAGGCGGACAATTCCGGCGTAGACCTCGCCAACGTCAAGATGTCGATGAACCCATTCTGCGAAATCGCAGTGGAAGAAGCCGTACGCCTGAAAGAGAAAGGCGTTGCGACTGAAATCGTCGTCGTCTCCATCGGCCCGTCCACCGCTCAGGAACAGCTGCGTACCGCACTGGCTCTGGGTGCCGACCGCGCCATCCTCGTCGAATCCGCTGAAGACCTGACTTCCCTGGCCGTGGCCAAGCTGCTCAAGGCCGTGGTCGACAAGGAACAGCCTCAGCTGGTGATCCTGGGCAAACAGGCCATCGACAGCGACAACAACCAGACCGGCCAGATGCTCGCAGCACTGAGCGGCTACGGTCAGGGCACTTTTGCCTCGAAAGTCGAAGTTTCCGGCGACAGCGTTGCCGTGACCCGCGAAATCGACGGCGGCGCGCAGACCGTTTCCCTGAAACTGCCAGCGATCGTCACCACCGACCTGCGTTTGAACGAGCCGCGCTACGCGTCCCTGCCAAACATCATGAAAGCCAAGAAGAAGCCTCTCGAAGTGCTGACTCCGGACGCTTTGGGCGTTTCCACCGCCTCCACCAACAAGACCCTGAAAGTCGAAGCGCCGGCTGCACGCAGCGCTGGCATCAAGGTCAAGTCGGTGGCTGAACTGGTCGAGAAACTGAAAAACGAAGCGAAGGTAATCTAAATGACTATCTTGGTTATTGCTGAACACGACAACAAAGTGCTGGCCCCGGCCACACTGAACACCGTTGCTGCCGCTGCCAAAATCGGTGGCGACATCCACGTTTTGGTCGCAGGCCAGGGCGCTGGCGCCGTGGCTGAAGCCGCCGCGAAAATCGCAGGCGTGAGCAAAGTCCTGAACGCTGACAATGCTGCCTACGCGCATCAGCTGCCGGAAAACGTTGCTCCGCTGGTCGCCGAACTGGGCAAGGGCTACAGCCACATCCTGGCTGCCGCCACCTCCAACGGTAAAAACATCCTGCCGCGCGTTGCCGCCCAGCTGGACGTTGACCAGATCTCCGAGATCATCTCGGTAGAAAGCGCTGACACCTTCAAGCGTCCGATCTACGCCGGTAACGCCATCGCTACCGTGCAATCGACCGCTGCGATCAAAGTGATCACCGTGCGTGCCACCGGTTTCGACCCGGTTGCTGCTGAAGGTGGTTCGGCTGCCGTTGAAGCGGTTGCCGCTGCTCACAACGCCGGTACTTCCAGCTTCGTCAGCGAAGAGCTTGCGAAATCTGATCGTCCTGAGCTGACCGCTGCCAAGATCGTCGTTTCCGGCGGCCGCGGCATGCAGAACGGCGACAACTTCAAACACCTGTACGCGCTGGCCGACAAGCTGGGCGCCGCTGTTGGTGCTTCCCGCGCCGCAGTCGACGCAGGTTTCGTACCGAACGACATGCAGGTCGGTCAGACCGGCAAGATCGTTGCGCCTCAGCTGTACATCGCCGTCGGTATCTCCGGCGCGATCCAGCACCTGGCCGGCATGAAAGACTCCAAAGTGATCGTTGCGATCAACAAGGACGAAGAAGCGCCGATCTTCCAGGTGGCCGATTACGGCCTGGTGGCGGATCTGTTCGAAGCCGTACCTGAGCTGGAGAAGCTGGTCTAATCCGGCGGCTTCACTTATAAAGAGCCCGGCCTGTTGGTCGGGCTTTTTTTTGTCTCGGATTTGAGTGGGAGCGTTTCGCCATGGATCTGCATCGCCGGTTGGGTTTCTCGTTATTGCTGTGTTCCAGCCTGTTGCCGGGGTTGTCCATGGCGGCGGGCAAATGCGAGCGACTGGTCGTCACCGGCAGCCCGGATGCACCGCCGTATCTCTGGCAGGATCCGCAGAATCCCAAACAGTTGATCGGTGCCAGTGCCGACCTGTTGCAGCAAGTGGCGAAGGATCTGGGCATCAAGGTCGAATTGCTTTATGCCGGTAAACGCTCACAGGCCCTCGACGAAGTGCGCAGCGGGCGCATGGACATGCTGGCCGACGCGCCCATGACCTTCAACGAGCTGGAAAACCTCGACTACATCCATCCCCCTCTGCTGGAAAACGACTATCTGGTGTGGACCCGCAAAGGCTCGACCCTGGTCTACAGCGAAGCGAAGGATCTCCAGGGTCATCAAGGAGGATTGTCGGAAAAGTCTCGAATGACCCAGGCATTTGGCACTTTTGCCGAGCAGCATTTGACCCTGACCCGTACGGCAAACCTCACTCAGGCCCTGCAGAAACTGCTGCTGGGCGAAGTGGAATATGTACTCGCCGGCCGCTACTCGGGGATGGCCGCCGCGCAGGCCCTGGGCATGGCCAATGATCTGTTGGCTTTCGAGCAACCGATTGACCGGCCCGGTCTGTTCCTTGCGCTTTCCCACAACTCGGCTTGCAACGATCCGTGGTTGCGCGGACAGCTGGCCAAAAAGATGACAGAATTGCCCGCGTCCGGCCTGACGGAAGCCGCGCTGCAACGCAACATCGAGCGCTGGAAGGCGCAGCAGCAACAGCCGCCGCAACCACCTGTCAGCGCCCCAAAACAGTAGGGATTCTTAGTGAGTAATCGAGTTCTTTTCACGGCCCTGGCCGTTCTGGCCCTGGCCGGTTGCGCCAGCGATCCGGCACCCAATGAACAAATGCGCCTGACCGAACAGGCGCTGGAGCAGGCCAAGGCCGTCGGCGCCACCGCCGACGAAGTGCCGGAAATGAAACTGGCGGAAGACAAGTTCAACCGGGCTAAAGGCAGCATGGCCGGCGAATCCTTCAAGAACGCGCGGATGCGCGCCGAACAGGCCGAACTGGATGCACGCCTGGCCGAAGCCAAGGTGCTGACCCAGAAGAGCGAAGAGCAACTGAACGTGCTCAATACCCGCATTGTCCGTCTGCGCAAGCAACTGGGGGATGCCCAATGAGCCTGACTTCAAAAGCCTTCGGCACTCTGATCCTCGTGGGTTGCGCCAGCCTTTATGGCTGCGCCGGCCAACACAGCGAAACCGCCTTGCAGGAAGCCAGCGCTGACTTCCAGAAGGTCAAGGAAGATTCCAATGTGCTGCGTATCGCGCCGAAAGACGTGATTCGTGCCGGTGAATCCCTGGCCCGCGCCGATCGTCTCTCCACTTACTGGGGAAGTGGCTCGGACGTGGCGCATTACTCCTATCTGAGTCAGCGTTACAGCCAGATCGCCCGCGAGCACACCAATCTGGTGCTCAACGAAGAGCGCGCGGCGAAGCTGGAGCTGGAGCGCCAACGCCTGCAACTGGCACTGCGCGAGTCCAAACTGTTGAGCGTGCAGCAGCAGGGCAAATGGCTGGAAGAGCAGATCGTTGCTCTCGCCACCACCCAGACCGACCGTGGTCTGGTGATGACCCTGGGTGACGTGCTGTTCGACACCGGCGAAGCCGAGCTGAAGAATTCGGCGAATCGCGTGGTCTTGAAGATCGTGCAGTTCCTGCAACTCAATCCGAAACGCGTGGTGCGTATCGAGGGTTACACCGACAGCACTGGCGGCAAACAAGAGAACCTCAAACTGTCCCGCGACCGCGCACAGTCGGTTGCCGATGTGCTGACGGACCTGGGCATCGACGAAAAACGCATTCAGGTCGAAGGCTACGGCGACGAATACCCGGTGGACGCCAACGCTTCCGAGCGTGGGCGTGCGCAGAACCGTCGCGTGGAAATCGTGTTCTCCGACGAAAAAGGCCAGCTCGGCGCCGCCCGCTGAGGGTGGCGTTACTGGAAAGCCCGGCCTGTCATGCAGCGCCGGGCTTTTTTACGTCTGTCGATTACCTCACAAAGCAGTACAGATTTATCCGACACTGCACTGTATGGTTGACTAATATGGCAACTGTCCCAGTACACTTCCAGACTGTTCCGGTATTGTTCACACAAAAATAAAACGCCCGTGATATCGAGTGCTGCGTCATGACCAATCTCTTGCTCTACCAACGTATTGCTCAACAACTGGCCGAAGACATCCGCCGCGGCGTCTATCAGCCGGGCGAGCGCGTGCCCTCGGTGCGCAAGATGAGTTCGCAGCTCAACGTCAGCCATGCCACGGTGTTGCAGGCTTACGCCAACCTCGAGGATCAGGGGCTGATCCGTGCACGGCCGCAGTCTGGCTACTACGTGCACCAGACCCCGGCACTGACCGCACCGACCCCGGACATTGCCCGGGTCGAACGACCTGGCCTGGTCACCCGCGCCAGCATCATTCAGCAAGTGTTGGTCGAGTCGCGCCGCGAAGGCGTGTTCCCGCTGGGTGCAGCGGTGCCCAGTGTCGATTATTTACCGGTGCGCGCACTGCATCAGCAATTGGCCAAGGTCACCCGATTCCATAGCCCGCGCGCCTTCAGCTACATGTTCAGCCCCGGTTTCGAGCCGTTGCGCCGACAAGTGGCGATCCGCATGCGCGACGCCGGTGTGGTGGTCGACCCGTCGGAAGTGGTGATCACCCACGGTTGTGTCGATGCCTTGCAGATGTCGCTGCGGGTGCTGACGCGCCCGGGCGATCTGATCGCCGCCGAATCACCGACCTATTACGGATTGCTGCAACTGGCCGACCTGCTGGGCCTGAAAGTCATCGAAATTCCCAGCGACCCGGCCACCGGCATGAGTCTGGAAGCCCTGCAACTGGCGGCCAACCAATGGTCGATCAAAGCGCTGGTGCTGACGACCCGGCTGAGTAACCCGCTGGGTGGCACCATGCCCGAAGAGCGGCAAAAACAATTGCTGCGCCTGGCCTCGGACTTCGATATCCAGATCGTCGAAGACGACATCTATGGCGAATTGATGTTCGAGCAAGGTCGCACCAAGGCGCTCAAGGCCTACGACCGGCTGGATCGGGTCATTTACTGTTCGAGTTTTTCCAAGACCTTGTCACCCGGTGTGCGCGTCGGCTGGATGATTGCCGGCAAGTATCAACAGGAAATCCAGCGTCTGCAGACCTTCACCACGCATTCGGCTTGCAGCGTCACGCAAATGGCGATCGCCGCTTATCTGGAAAATGGCGGTTATGACCGGCATTTGCGGTACATCCGCCAGGAATACCGAAAAAACCTCAGCGCATTCCAGCTGGCGGTGCAGCAGTACTTCCCCGAAGGCACGCAAATGACCCGACCCACGGGCGGTTTCATTCTCTGGGTGAGCCTGCCGGGGCGGGTCAACACACAGGAATTGCATGTCCGCGCATTACAGCAGGGCATCAGTATCGCGCCGGGGCTGATTTTCAGTAATACCGAGCAGTTCAACCACTGCATTCGGCTGAACTGCGGCACGCCGTGGAATCGCGAGGCGGAGCGGGCGCTGATGACGCTTGGTCTGCTGGCGACTCAACTGTGTCAGGAAATGGCCGGCGGTTTCTGAACAGACAGCGCGGCGCGCTTGTCATGTGGCGTTCAACAAGCGAGCATATGGCCCTCTGCCGTTAGCGTTGTAGGTTCCATGAAAGCGATTTTTCCTGCTGCCTGGGTTTTGCTTTGTCTGTTGATGATCGGTCACGCGCCAGCTGTCATGGCCGCTGCCGTTTCGGAAAAACCGACAGCAGCGTCCACGGTGAAAAAGCCGGTTGCCAGCAAGAAAGCCGCTCCTGCGAAAGAAAAGCAGCAGAAAGCCGCTCCCGCCAAGAAACGTGCACCGATCGCTTCCAAGTCGAAATCCGCCAGTGAAGTGGCCAAGACGCCATTACCCCCGGCCAGACTCGACTTGAGCCTGCCCAAGGACATGGTTCAGCAGTTGAAGCCGGTTGGCACCGTGCCGCTGCCCAAGCGCGAAGCGATCCTGCCGCAGATGTTTGGCGAGAAGAACAGCGGCTTCCAGCTCAACGGTCGTTTGCTGAGCAATGAAATGCAGTTGCAGCTGCGCAATGAAGAGCGCCGCGAAGTCGAAGGCGCTGCGCTGGATTTCGAATTCAAGCAGTAAATTCAATCGATCCGTGACCCGCAGACCAGACGCTTTGTCGGAGACTGGTCAGTCACTTTCGTTTCTGCGTAAAAACCCCGGTTCAGGGAATTTAAAACAGCCGTTTTAGCGGTTACCCTGTTCCGCGTCCCTTTAACACATTGCCCGTCGCGAGGAACTCGTCGTCATGAACTGCCGTGAAGGTTGTGGCGCCTGTTGCATTGCCCCTTCCATCAGCTCGCCGATTCCGGGCATGCCCGATGGCAAACCTGCCGGCGAACGTTGCGTTCAGCTCTCGGTCGAAAACCTGTGCAGCATTTTCGGCCAACCGGAACGTCCAGCGGTCTGTTCAGGGTTCAAGGCCGATGTCGAAGTCTGCGGAAGCAGTCAGGAAGACGCGATCAGACTGCTCGGCTGGTGGGAGCAGATGACGGCGGCGTGATGTGTCAAACGAACGGAACTTCAACAATAAGGAATAAGACTATGGGTTCGCTGCATCGTATCGCTGTGTTGTGTGGTTTGACTGCCGTGCTGGCCACTTCGGCTGCCCAGGCTGAAGACTGGAAAGTGGCCAAGAACGAAGATGGCATCAAGGTCTCCCTGAGCGAAGTGCCGGGTTCGGACTACAAGTCTTATCAGGGCGTGACCTTGATGAAGACCACCGTCGCCAAACTGCGCGCATTGCAGGAAGACGTCTCCGGCGCCTGTGCCTGGATTCACGAGTGCAAGACCCAGAAACTGCTCAAGCACGAAGGCGACCAGAGCTGGACCTACACCCAGTTCAACACGCCGTGGCCAGTGACCCCGCGCGACTCGATCCTGCATGTCACCACCGTTGAAGGCGCCGATGGCAGCCTGACCCGCAACCTCGAAGGCCTGCCGAAGTACCTGCCGGAAGAAAAAGGCTTTGTGCGCGTAGCTCAGGTCAAAGGCTTCTGGAAGTTCGTGCCAAAAGGCGATCAGGTCGAAGTGACCTATCAGGTCCACACCGAGCCAGGTGGCAGCGTGCCGTCGATGATTGCCAACAAGTTTGTGGTCGACGCACCGTTCAATACCTTGAAAGCCCTGAAAGAGCGCGCCGAGAAGTAAGTATCGCGTTCCTCTGCAAACGCCCCGAAGAACTCGGGGCGTTTTGTTTTGTAGGTTTATTGTGTTTCCGGATATGCGTTGAACGAAATTTTCACAAAGTCTTCAAGACAATTCGCCCGCGCTGTTTGCAGCTGTCCGGGTATGCCGTGCCTTTAATGAAAGAGTCCGGCAGCGGGGCAGTAATCAATGGCAATGCCGCCGGTGATCGTGCAACATTTGCGCACCGCGCAAGCCCCGGGGCCTGGAATGGCCAACAGAGGGCAGGGCGCAGCTGTATTTTTGCAACTTCAACTTCCAATGGGTCCTAAAACGACATGGCAAACCCGGACGCCCTGAATCAGCAGCGATCTTCCAGTCGCCTGCTGCAACCGACCGTCAAATCGCATCTGGCCTACACGCTTTTGTGCGCACTGGTCATGATGGTGATGTTTTCCGTGCTGCGCCTCGCGCTGCTGGTCTACAACCGCGAGATGATCCTCGACACCCCGGCTTCGACGTTCCTCGAAGCCTTCGCCAACGGCCTGCGTTTCGACCTGCGCCTGGTGGTCTACCTCTGCGTTCCGATGGTGCTGGCGCTGTTCAGTGCCCGGGCGATGGCCGCGCGCGGGTTCTTCCGTCTATGGCTGACGGTGACCTCCAGCATCGCGCTGTTCCTCGGCCTGATGGAAATGGACTTCTACCGCGAGTTCCACCAGCGCCTCAACGGCCTGGTGTTCCAGTACGTGAAGGAAGACCCGAAAACCGTGATGAGCATGCTCTGGTACGGTTTCCCGGTGGTGCGCTACCTGCTGGCCTGGGCCGTGGGCACTGTGATCCTGACCCTGGCGTTCAAGGGCGCCGACCGTCTGACCCGTCCGCGTGGCCCGTTCAGTGGCGGCAACGTCGGCACTCGTCAGGTAGCGCCATGGTATGCGCGTCTGGCGGTGTTCGTGGTGTGCCTGCTGATCTGTGTGGTCGCCGTGCGTGGCACCCTGCGTCAAGGCCCGCCGCTGCGTTGGGGTGACGTGTACACCACCGAATCGAATTTCGCCAACCAGCTCGGCCTCAATGGCACCCTGTCGCTGATCGCGGCCGCCAAGGACCGCATGGGCGAAGACCGCAACAACATCTGGAAAGCCACGCTCCCGCAGGATCAGGCGCAGAAAGTCGTGCGCGAGATGCTGGTCATGCCGGACGACAAACTGGTCGATGCCGACATCGCCGCCGTGCGTCGTGACTACACGCCGCCAGCCGACAAGACCCTGCCGATCAAGAACGTTGTCGTGATCCTCATGGAAAGCATGGCCGGTCACTCGGTGGGCGCTCTGGGCGCGCCGGGCAATATCACGCCGTACCTCGACAAACTGTCGAAGGAAGGCCTGCTGTTCGACCGTTTCTTCTCCAACGGCACCCACACCCACCAGGGTATGTTCGCCACCATGGCCTGCTTCCCGAACCTGCCGGGTTTCGAATACCTGATGCAGACCCCGGAAGGCAGCCACAAACTGTCCGGCCTGCCGCAGCTGCTCAGCGCGCGCAAGTATGACGACGTCTATGTCTACAACGGCGACTTCGCCTGGGACAACCAGTCCGGTTTCTTCAGCAACCAGGGCATGACCAACTTCGTTGGCCGCAATGACTTCGTCAACCCGGTGTTCTCCGATCCGACCTGGGGCGTGTCCGACCAGGACATGTTCGACCGTGGTCTGGTGGAGCTCAAGGCACGTGAAAACGGCAAGCCGTTCTACGCGCTGCTGCAGACCCTGTCCAACCACACGCCTTACGCCTTGCCGACGCCATTGCCGGTCGAGCGCGTGACGGATCGTGGCACGCTCAACGAGCACCTGACCGCCATGCGTTATGCGGACTGGGCACTGGGCCAGTTCTTTGAAAAGGCCCGCAAGGAGCCTTACTTCAAGGAAACCCTGTTTGTCATCGTCGGCGACCACGGCTTTGGCAACGAGCGTCAGATCACCGAAATGGACCTGGGCCGCTTCAACGTGCCGATGCTGATGATCGCACCGGGCATCCAGGAAAAATTCGGTACTCGTGACCACACCGTGGGTACGCAGATCGACATCGTGCCGACCATCATGGGTCGCCTGGGTGGCGAAGTGCGTCATCAGTGCTGGGGTCGTGACTTGCTGAACCTGCCGGCAGGCGACACCGGTTTCGGTGTGATCAAGCCGTCGGGCAGCGAGCAGACCACCGCCATCGTCACCGCTGACCAGATCCTTGTACTGCCGAAAGAGAAGGAAATGGCGCCGAAGATCTACCAGTACCAACTGGGCGCGAATCCTTCCGCCGAAATCATTCCGGACGCACCGCGCACCGCCGAGTTGAAACTCAAACTCGAAGCGTTCCTGCAAACGGCCACCAAGAGCCTGCTCGACAACACTGCCGGTGTGATTAACGGCAAGCCGGACTGATCATCTGGCGCAATAAAAAGAGGCCCTTTTCAGGGCCTCTTTTTTTGTCGGTCAAAAGGTCATATCCGACCGAGCAACAGCAGAACCAACAGTACCACCAGCACTACACCGATAATGCCCGAAGGACCGTAACCCCAACTTCTGGAGTGTGGGAAGACCGGCAGACCACCGATCAGCAACAGGATCAGGATAATGATAAGAATTGTGCCCATGTCGATTTCCTTGTTGATAGTGTCTGGGAAGTCTTGGTGTTCAAGGGCGGCTGGAAGTTGAACTAAATCCAGACGGCTTACAAATTCCGACTGGCGCGCGTGAAAGAAAATTCAATGTTTTTTCAGTGTATTTGGTTCACGGTCTTATTTCGTTTGATGCCACGGTTTGCTCCAGCCATTCAGCAATCTGATGGAGCGTGGGTCGCTCCGGATCCTTCGCTACACTCCGCGCATCTTCCCCGGAACAACAAGGCTGTTTGCTATGCAAAATCGCATGATGATCACTGGCGCGGGCTCCGGCCTGGGTCGCGAAATCGCGCTGCGCTGGGCGCGTGAAGGCTGGCAACTGGCCTTGTCGGACGTCAGTGAGCCCGGTCTGCAGGAGACCCTCAAACTCGTTCGCGAGGCCGGTGGCGACGGCTTCATCCAGCGTTGCGACGTGCGTGATTACAGCCAGCTCACCGCGTTCGCCCAGGCCTGTGAAGTGAAATTCGGCGGCATCGACATCATCGTCAACAACGCGGGCGTGGCGTCGGGCGGATTCTTCAGCGAGTTGTCGCTGGAAGACTGGGACTGGCAGATCGCGATCAACCTGATGGGCGTGGTCAAGGGCTGCAAGGCGTTCCTGCCGCTGCTGGAACAGAGCAAGGGCAAGATCATCAACATCGCCTCGATGGCGGCTCTGATGCAAGGCCCGGCGATGAGCAACTACAACGTGGCCAAGGCCGGTGTGGTGGCGTTGTCCGAAAGCCTGCTGATCGAACTGGCCCAACAGGAAGTCGGTGTCCACGTGGTGTGCCCGTCGTTCTTCCAGACCAATCTGCTGGACTCCTTCCGTGGCCCGACGCCGGCGATGAAAGCACAGGTCGGCAAGTTGCTGGAAAGTTCGCCGATCACTGCCACCGATATTGCCGACTACATCTACAGACAGGTCGCCGCCGGCGAGTTCATGATCCTGCCCCACGAACAAGGCCGCATGGCCTGGGCGATCAAGCAGAAGAACCCGCAGTTGCTCTACAACGAAATGACCGCGATGGCCGAAAAGATGCGCGCCAAGGCCAAACAGAACAACAGCTGAACTTGCACCGCCAAAGCCCCGTCGTTAGGGTGACCGCCACAGTCACCCTGACGAGTCATCTGCATGCTCAACTACTTGTGGTTTTTCCTCGCCGCGCTGTTCGAAATCGCCGGTTGTTTCGCATTCTGGATGTGGTTGCGCCAGGGCAAGAGCGCCTTGTGGGTGATCCCGGCGCTGCTCAGCCTGACCTTGTTTGCACTGTTGTTGACGCGCGTTGAAGCGACCTACGCCGGTCGCGCCTACGCCGCTTACGGCGGCATCTACATCATTGCTTCGATTGGCTGGCTGGCGGTGGTCGAGCGCATCCGTCCGCTGGGGTCGGACTGGATCGGTGTCGCCTTGTGCGTGATCGGTGCCAGCGTGATTCTGTTCGGGCCACGGTTTTCGGCGACCTGAAACACCGACTTGAAGGAAACGTCTGAAGGCCAAAGCACCCGGGCGCGTAGGGTTTGACTGATTTGCCCGCAGCGCATTGTAGGGCGCTCGAAAGCCGCGCATCTTCAAGGCTCGAAAACCTTGAAGGACAACCCTCATGCTTGTACTCAGCCGTGTTGTCGGTGAGCTGATTTCCATCGGCGATAACATCACTTTGCGCGTTCTGGCGGTCAACGGCTCCAGCGTGCGGTTCGGCGTCGAGGCGCCAAAGCAGGTCAACGTACACCGCGCCGAAGTCTACGAGCGGATCCAGCGCAAACAGGCCAACGGCAAGGGCCACTGACCGTTTCAGTCAAACAGGTGCTTGGGCACGTCGTGCTTGAGCATCAACTGGCACTGCTCGCTGTCCGGATCGAAGACGATCAGCGCCTGACCTTTGGTCAGGGCCTGGCGAACCCGCAATACGCGGGTTTCCAGTGGGGTGTCGTCACCGTTGTCGGTGCCGTCGCGAGTGACGAAGTCCTCGATCAGGCGGGTGAGGGTGTCGACTTCGAGCGCGTCGTAGGGAATCAGCATGGGCACCTCGGCTAAATCAATGTCGGGATGCTACGGCGAATGACCGCCGAGGGCCAGACTCAACTGTCCGAGCGTTGCCCCACCAGGCTGTCCACCGAGGGCACCCGGGTGTCGCTTTCCATTTGCGTCTCGTGCTCGATCTGGTGACTGAAGCGATCCAGTGACGCGTTGGCCGGTTGCGCATCGCTGGCGAACACCGGCGGACTCAGGATGTACGCCCCCAGCAGACGACTCAGCGCGGCGAGGCTGTCGATGTGCGTGCGTTCGTAGCCGTGGGTCGCATCGCAACCAAAGGCGAGCAGGGCGGTACGAATGTCGTGGCCGGCGGTGACGGCCGAATGGGCGTCGCTGAAGTAATAGCGGAACAGGTCACGGCGCACCGGCAACTCATGCTCACCGGCCAGACGCAGCAGGTGTCGCGACAAGTGATAGTCGTAAGGCCCGCCGGAATCCTGCATCGCCACGCTGACTGCGTGTTCGCTGGAATGCTGGCCGGGCGCAACTGGCGCGATGTCGATCCCGACAAATTCGCTGACATCCCACGGCAACGCCGCCGCCGCGCCGCTGCCGGTTTCCTCGGTGATGGTGAACAGCGGATGGCAATCGATCATCAACTCCTGACCGCTGTCGACGATGGCTTTCAGTGCTGCGAGCAGCGCCGCGACCCCGGCCTTGTCATCCAGATGTCGGGCGCTGATGTGGCCGCTTTCGGTGAACTCCGGCAGTGGATCGAACGCCACCACATCGCCAACACTGATGCCCAGCGAATCGCAATCGGCGCGGGTCGCGCAGTAGGCGTCCAGGCGCAGTTCGACGTGATCCCAACTGATCGGCATTTCGTCGACGGCGGTGTTGAAGGCGTGCCCGGAAGCCATCAGCGGCAACACGCTGCCACGGATCACACCGTTGTCGGTGAACAGGCTGACGCGGCTGCCTTCGGCGAAACGGCTCGACCAGCAACCGACCGGCGCCAGGGTCAGGCGCCCGTTGTCTTTCACCGCGCGCACGGCGGCACCGATGGTGTCCAGGTGCGCTGACACTGCACGGTCGGGGCTGTTTTTTTTGCCCTTCAGTGTGGCGCGGATGGTGCCGCGACGGGTCATTTCGAAGGGGATGCCGAGCTCTTCCAGCCGCTCGGCGACATAACGCACGATGGTGTCGGTGAACCCGGTAGGGCTGGGAATGGCGAGCATTTCCAGCAGGACTTTTTGCAGGTAGTTCAGATCCGGTTCGGGAATGTGGGTGGTCATGGAAACTCCTGTTGCGGGGCGTCATTCCCGCGTTCGACACGGGAATGACGCTGAAGAGAGATCAAACGGCCGGCTGACTGTGCGGAAACAGCAGATCGACAAACCGCTCGGCCGTCGGCTGCGGTTCATGGTTGGCCAGGCCCGCCCGTTCGTTGGCTTCGATGAACACGTACTCCGGCTGATCGGCGGCGGGCACCATCAGGTCGAGCCCGACCATCGGAATGTCCAGTGCTCGCGCCGCACGCACGGCGGCATCGACCAGAGTCGGATGCAGAATCGCCGTGACGTCTTCTAGGGTGCCGCCGGTGTGAAGGTTCGCCGTACGCCGCACGAACAGATGCTCGCCGGCCGGCAGGATGCTGCTGTAGTCGTAACCTGCCGCGTGCAAGGTGCGTTGGGTTTCGTGGTCCAGCGGGATTTTGCTTTCGCCGCCGGTGGCCGCTTGCCGGCGTCGGCTCTGGGCTTCGATCAGCGCGCCGATGGAGTGATGGCCGTCGCCGACCACTTCGGCAGGACGCCGGATCGCCGCCGCGACCACATCGAAACCGATTACCAGAATCCGCAGGTCGAGGCCTTCGTGGAAGCTTTCGAGCAACACGCGGCTGTCAAACTGCTTCGCCGTTTCGATGGCTTGCTGCACCTCTTCGATGCTTTGCAGATCCACCGCCACACCCTGGCCTTGTTCACCGTCGAGCGGTTTGACCACCACCCGCTGATGCTCGTCGAGAAACGCCAGATTGTCGTCCGCATTCGCTGCCAGTTGCTGTGCCGGCACATTCAACCCGGCGTTTTTCAGCACTTTATGGGTCAGGCTCTTGTCCTGGCACAGATTCATGCTGATGGCGCTGGTCAGGTCGCTCAGTGACTCGCGGCAACGCACCCGGCGACCGCCATGGCTGAGGGTGAACAGCCCGGTGTCGGCATCATCCACTTGCACATCGATGCCACGCCGATGGGCTTCCTCGACAATGATCCGTGCATAGGGATTGAACTCGGCCTCCGGCCCCGGCCCGAGAAACAGCGGCTGGTTGATGCCGTTCTTGCGCTTGATGGCGAAGGTCGAGAGATTACGGAAGCCGAGTTTGGCGTAGAGGTTTTTCGCCTGGCGGTTATCGTGCAGCACCGACAGGTCGAGGTAGCTCAGGCCCCGACTCATGAAGTGTTCGATCAGATGCCGCACCAGCACTTCACCGACTCCGGGACGCGAGCACTGCGGATCGACCGCCAGGCACCACAGGCTGCTGCCGTTTTCCGGGTCGTTGTAAGCCTTCTGATGATTGACGCCCATCACGCTGCCGATCACCGCGCCGCTGTCCTCGTCCTCGGCCAGCCAGTACACCGGTCCGCCCTGATGATGCGGAGTGAGCAGGGTGGCATCGATCGGCAACATGCCGCGCGCCTGATACAACTGGTTGATCGACTGCCAGTCCTCCTCGCTTTGCGCGCGACGGATGCGGAAGCCGCGAAACACCCGTGTTGCCTGACGGTAATCGCTGAACCACAGGCGCAACGTGTCGGACGGATCGAGAAACAGTTGAGTCGGCTCCAGGCCGAGAACCTGCTGCGGCGCGGCCACGTACAGCGCAATATCGCGTTCGCCCGGGTGCTCGTTGAGCAACTCTTGGGCGAGGCTGGCCGGGTCGGGAAAGGTGTGGCCGATCAGCAAGCGGCCCCAGCCGCAATGCACGGCAATCGGCTCGGCGCTCGGTTGATTGCCATCCTCGGCCAGACGCGCCTGCAATCGTTCGTAGGACGGTGTCTGACCGCGCAGCAGCCGTTGGCTGTAAGCCGTGGCGTGAGGTTTCATCGATCAGATTCCTTGTTCGCTGAGCCACAGATTCAGAGCCGCCAGTTGCCACAGCTTGGAGCCGCGCAACGGGGTCAACTGGCCTTGTGGATCGGTCAGCAGTTTGTCGAGCATGGCGGGGTTGAACAGGCCGCGATCCTGACTCGGATCGAGCAGCAGTTCGCGTACCCAGTTCAGGGTGTCACCCTGCAGATGCTTGAGACCCGGCACCGGGAAGTAACCCTTCTTGCGATCGATCACTTCGCTTGGGATGACCAGTCGCGCGGCCTCTTTCAACACTTGCTTACCGCCGTCGGGCAGTTTGAATTTGCCCGGAACACGGGCCGACAATTCCACCAGGCGATAGTCGAGAAACGGCGTGCGCGCTTCCAGGCCCCAGGCCATGGTCATGTTGTCGACGCGTTTGACCGGGTCGTCCACCAGCATCACCGTGCTGTCCAGACGCAGGGCCTTGTCGACCGCCGCATCGGCGCCGGGCTGTGCGAAATGTTCCTTCACGAAGTCGCCGGCAGCGTCATTCGCTGTCAGCCATTTAGGCTGCACCGTGGCGGCGTAATCGTCGTAGCTGCGGTCGAAAAACGCCTCGCGATAGGCCGCGTATGGATCGGCCGCGCCGTCCACTTGCGGATACCAGTGATAACCGGCGAACAATTCGTCGGCGCCCTGGCCGCTCTGTACCACTTTGCAATGCTTGGCCACTTCGCGGGACAGCAGATAGAAGGCGATGCAGTCGTGGCTGACCATCGGCTCGCTCATGGCACGGAAGGCGGCGGGCAGTTGCTCGATGATTTCCTTTTCGTCGAAGCGCAGTTGATGGTGCTGGGTGCCGTAGTGTCTGGCGATCAAATCCGAATATTGAAATTCATCACCGCGTTCGCCGCCGGCATCCTGGAAACCGATGGAAAAGGTCGACAGGTTTTCCACGCCGACTTCGCGCAACAGGCCGACCAGCATGCTCGAATCGACACCGCCGGAAAGCAATACGCCGACATCCACCGCCGCCCGTTGGCGGATCGCCACGGCTTCGCGGGTGCTGTCGAGTACCCGATCACGCCAGTCTTCGAGAGTCAGATTTTTCTCGTCGTCGTGTGGGCCGTAGGGCAGCGTCCACCAGGTTTTCTGTTCGGTGGTGCCGTCCGCTTCAATGCGCATCCAGCTTGCTGGCGGCAGCTTTTCGATGCCGGCCAGCAAGGTGCGCGGCGCTGGCACCACGGCGTGAAAATTCAGGTAATGGTTGAGCGCCACCGGATCAAGGATCGGTTTGATGTCGCCACCCTTGAGCAGCGCCGGCAGGGACGAGGCAAAGCGCAGGCGCTGGCCGGTGCGCGACAGGTACAGCGGTTTGACGCCGAGGCGGTCGCGGGCGATGAACAGGCGCTGGGCATCGCGCTCCCAGATGGCGAAGGCAAACATGCCGTTGAGTTTCGGCAGCAGCGCTTCGCCCCAGGCGTGATAGCCCTTGAGCAGCACTTCGGTGTCGCCGCCGGAGTAGAACGCATAACCGAGCGCTTCGAGTTCGGCGCGCAGTTCCGGGAAGTTGTAGATCGCGCCATTGAAGGCCAGGGACAAGCCCAGTTGGCTGTCGATCATCGGCTGCGCCGAGCCGTCCGACAGGTCCATGATTTTCAGGCGCCGATGGCCCAGGGCAATCGGCCCCTGGGCATGGAACCCCCACGCATCAGGGCCGCGAGGCGCCAGGTGATGGGTGACTCGCTCGATGGCTGCAAGGTCTGCAGGTTGTTGATCAAAACGTAACTCGCCAGCTAATCCGCACATAAAGTCCTTACCGGTTTTTCCGTTGGGGAGAGGGTGTCGCTGAACCGCGCCGAAATGGCCGGTACCCAGAAACTGACCCGGCTCGGATGTGGGAGTTTTAGAACGATCAGTTATAAGTGCGTTGGCCTGACCGGTGGGCCGTTACCAGTCTGGCTGAACTGTCAGGTAGTAGATAAGTATTCGAAACATACGGATTGCTGCTTGTTTGCAGGCCCGATCGGGCAGTTATTCGTGTTTTTTATTTGATGACGGGATCGCTAGGGTGAAGGGACTCAACAGCAATAAAGGAATATTGCCCATGTCCACTACACCAGTGTCGGTCACACCGATCACCCTCACGGAAAAACAGAAACTGAGCTTTTTGCTGGAGGCCACAGGCGATCTGGACACCGCCAGGGCATTGCAGAAAAGCTTCCCCCCTGTGCTGCTCAAGGCCAGTGCCGACACCTTGGCGGCACTGGACAAGACCGCGCGTGACTTGCACACAACCCAGGCTCAAGTCGAGACGGACTTGAGCCGGTTGCAATCTCTCAAGCATTTTTGCATCGAACAGTTGAATCGCGCCCTGACTGCGCGCTGGCTGGCTGTGTTCGATGTCGAGAAAGACCATCTGGAGTTGCCGGGAAGCTATTGCGGTTGTGAAGCGGTGACCCCGTCTGGAGGTGGGGAGAAAGTCATTCCGCCGGCGACCCCGACGCTGCTCGAAGCGGCCATGCAGAACTTCACGGGAGACGAGGTGCAAGCCGATTATTTCCCTGAAGGCAGCGTCGTGCGGATTGCCAGCAAACCTGATGGCATTCCCGGTCTGACACCGACGGCGTTCGCCGCACTCTGCCGGGAGCTGGATCTGGGCCGGCTATACCAGGAACATTTCCAGCAGGTGTTCGGTGTCAGGGAGGTCAATGGCAGTCGGGTCGCTACCGGCCCGATGGTTCGCAATATCTCGGTGATGAAAAAGCAGATGCTGCAACTGGATCTGCACCTGGCGTTGATGAAGGAACACGTTTCCCGGGACGGTTTTCAGACGATTCAGCGCTTGATTGATGCCGGTGGCGTCGTCGATGCCCAAAGCCTTCAGTTCAAGGGCCGGCCGCTGATCATGCAGGGCATTGAAGCGCTCGACAGCTGCCTCTGGGGTGTCGTGGTGTTCTCTGAAAAATCGATCGAGCTGGATCCCGATCAATGGTGTGTGGTGTACATGCCCGGCGAACCCGGCCAGCCACTCTATGAGTACACCAGCTTCACGGCGTTCGTCGCGTACCTGGAGTTCAAACTGGGGGTGGGCAGTTACAAAAGTTACTTCACCCACTGCATTGGAGAGGTCGACAAGGTCGACTTTTTCAAGACGTTTGCCGACACCGAGAGCCTGGGGCATATCAAACAATTGGAGATGAACGGTCCGCTGTTCGACTTCATGCTCAAGAGCCATGTCGGCAAGTTGCAACTCGATGCCCGTGCGCTCGCCGTGCCGACGGCCGATGTCGATGAAGAAGAGCGCAAGAAACGATTGATCCAGTACCTGGAAATCGGCATGACGATCGCCAACGTGGCGGGGTTCGTCGTGCCGGTACTGGGGCAATTGATGATGGGCGTCGCGATCGGACAAATGCTCGCCGAGGTGTACGAAGGGATCGAGGACTGGAATCGGGGTGACCGTCAGGAAGCCTTTTCACACCTGCTCAGCGTGGCGGAAAACCTTGCCTTGATGGCCGCCGTGGGTGCCGGCGTCAAGGCCCTGAAATCCCTGGCGATCAAGACGGTTCAAAAACACCCGGATTTCTTCCAGCCTTTCACCGCCATTCTTGACCGCAATGGACAGTCCCGATTGTGGAAGCCGCAACTGAGTGCCTATGAGCAACCTTTACCGGCAGGGGCAGGGACTGAATCTGACGCGACAGGCTTGTATCAGGCTGACGGCAAGGTCTTTGCCCGTGTCGACGATCGAGCCTACGCCGTGGTGTCGGATCCGCTTTCCAGGACCTGGCGCATTCAGCATCCTGTCCGCCCGGAGGCTTATGCCCCGATACTCAAGCGCAATCAGCACGGGGGCTGGCGTCATGCCTCGGAGCCGAGCGAGCAATGGTCCGGGGCTTACACACTCAAACGCATCGATCCGCTGTTGGCGCGACTCGATGACAGTCGTCTGGAGATGATCCGGCGTCTGTCCGACACTCGCTTCGATGAACTGCATCGGCTGAGCGACGACAGCCTGCCACTGCCCCCCCGTTTGCGAGATGTGATCGAACGGTTCGGCCTTGAGCGCAGGGTGCGTGACTTCATTGCCGCCATGGAGCGTGGCGAGGCGACTGATCCTCGTCATGTCCAGGAACAGCTGCAGGCTTTACCCGGACTTTCCAACTGGCCACAGGATCGCTACATCAAGGTCGTTGACGAAGACGGAGGCATTACCGCGACCTTTCCACCCGGCTCGATTGACGATGACACTCTGAGCGTTATTGTCAGCAACGCCCAACTGGAAAAGGGTGAATTGCTGCAGACCGTCATCGACGGCCTGTATCCCAAAGAAGTGGACGCTTTGGTCGGAGCGAACGTTGCGCCGGCCGATCGAGGGGTGACGCTGGCAAAACTGATCGGGGCGGCGGTCAAGGCCGATCGTCGCTCGATGTTCGACCACCTGTACCGGCGCTATGACCAGACCCTGGACAGTGCGGTGCTCAAGGCAAGGCAAGCATTTCCCGATGTGCCGGCGCGTTATGCTCAGGAACTGATCCGACAGGCTTCGAGTGTCGAACGCTCGCTTCTGCGAACCACCGGGCGAGTGCCCATGGGCGTTGCGCAACGGTTGAGTGAGGCGACGAGCAATGTTCGCCTGGATCGGGCGTTGACAGGGTTCTACCTGGCTGAAGTCGCCAATGCCGATACCGAGAAGCTGGCCATCGGGCTGTTGCCGCAACACAGCGGTTGGGATCCGCAGCTTTACGTGGAACTGCGGGCGCAGTCACTCAGGGGAAATCTGCTGGAGATCCTTGGCAAGAAACCCCTCGCACCCGGAAACTCGCTCACGCTGGTCAGGCTCGACAACGGTTACGAGGTGTTCGATAGCCAGACCCGATCACTCGGCAAAATGTTCGGGCCGGACAGCCTGTATCAGGCAATCCTCAAAGGACTCTCGCCTCGCCAGACCAAGGCGATTGGACTGTCAGGAGTCAGGCCAGAAGACGGCTGGCGCCTGCGCAACCGATTATTGAGTAGCGCACTGGATGAGCGTGAAGGTTGTAACCGGTTGCTGAACGGTGACCGGTTTGAACCGATGAATCGTGAACCCGTGTGTACGCTCGCCAACCCATCCGGGGAGGCGACGAGTCATCCACAGCGTTTGTTACGCAAGGTGAAAAAACTCTTCCCGCTGTTTTCCGATATGCAGGCCCGGGAGTTTCTTGATCAGTTGGGCAGCGACCATCTGACTCGGGCACTTCGGGTCAGGCAATTGCAGGATGATCTGGAGCGACTGCGCAATGTGCTCGACACCTGGATGGATGATGTGGCGGCTATCAGGGCACAGGGCGGGGTGCTGAGCGAGGTGCGCGAATGTCGGCATCTTGTCGCGTACGAGATCGAGGACAGTTTTCGCCGACTGATCTTCCTGCCCGACGAATTCCATCGTTCGGCGTATGGCCTGAAGCTCGATGGCATGCGGTTCGGAAAGCTGCCGATCCTGCCCCCCGGGCTGACCTTTGACCATGTCAGGCATCTGTCTCTGCAAAACATGCATCTGGACAACGATGTCGTCTATTTCCTCAAAGCCTTCAAGAACCTCGAGACGCTTGAACTGGGTCGCAACAGGCTTACGCAATTGCCGGAGGTGATCTCGCTCATGCCGAATCTCAGGCGTCAGGGCCTGGGGCAAAACCGGATTCAGTTGACTGAGCAGGCCCTGGTGAAACTGTCGCGGATGCGCAGTCTGCAAAGCCTGGACCTGAGCGAAAATCCCCTTGGGGCCACGCTGGATGTCAGCGAGATGTTTGAGCTGACTGACCTCAGCGTGCGTAACACCCGCACCACGGAGTTGCCTAAAGGTTTGCAGCGCTTGCCCCATCTGGATCGGGTAGACCTGCGTGACAACGACATTCGTGATTTGCCGCAATGGCTGTTTGAAACACCCCGGCGCTTCAGTGAAACGATCAATCTGCGCAACAACCCGATTTCCGAACTCAGCAGCACTCATCTGGACAACTATCGCAAGAAAGTTGGCGTCGGCATGGGCTATCTGGAAAACGATATCGCGCGCCTTGACGAGCATCAGGCACGTTCGATCTGGCTGACCGAAACGGGAGGAACCGTAGGCGCCAGACGCCTGCAAACATGGACTGCGATCAACGACGACCCGATGGCCGAAGGCTTGTTTCATTTGCTGGCCGAGCTGGGCAATACCGCCGACTCCGAATATGTGCGCGAGGATATGTCCCGGCGGGTCTGGACGGTACTGGAGGCGACGCAGGCCGATGCCGAATTGCGCGAGCAGATTTTCGATCTGGCGGCCAACCCGATCAATTGCACGGATAACGCGGCGTTGAACTTCAGTCATCTGGAGGTCGCCGTGCATGTACGCAATGTGTTGCGCGTTTCCGGGGGGCGGCAGGTGTCGGCGGCAGTGCTGATGAGGCTTGCGCGAGGCTTGTTCCAGCTTGAGCAAATCGACCTGATCGCCGCGGAGCACGCCCGGGATCAAGGATCACCCGACCCGCTGGAAGTGACCCTTGCCTATCGCACGGGGCTGGCGCGGGCATTCGATCTGCCGGGGCAGCCCTCGCACATGCGATACGCTGAACTCGCCGATGTGACGAGTGATGATCTGGTAACGGCTATCAATCAAATCCAGACGGCTGAACTGTCCCCCAAATGGCTGGATTTTCTGGTTCGCCAGCCGTTCTGGAGCAACTACGTGAAGAACAGTTTTGCGCAGCAGTTCGACGATGCCCGGGTGCCTCATCAAGTGGAGGTTCAGGCATTGTTCGACAGGGCTGAAGAACTCAGCTCTGCCGATTACCTCAGTGAAATGAACCTCTGCGCCACCCGGCTGGAACAGACCGAAAATGCCTTGCTGCAACGGTTGACCCTGCAGGTGACGGAGTTGATCGAGAGGGGGACCTGCATTGCGCCCGGTGACTGATTGCCTTCGCAGAGGGCGTCATTTGCCACGAATCAGTCGGCGCAGGGCAAAGCGGTTGGGATGACAGGCTTCGGCCACGGCTCTGGGCAGCGGCAGCGGTTCGTTGTCCAGCCATGCCGCGAGCAACTCTCCAGACAGTGGCGCGGTAATCAACCCGCGTGAACCATGGCCACTGTTGACGTACAGACCGTCCAGCCACGGGCAGGGAGTGTCCGGCACTTGCCGGGCATCCTTGCTCAAGGCGCGATAAGCCTCGGTGAAGGCTTCGCGGTCGGCCAGTGGACCGACAATCGGCAGGTAGTCAGGGCTGGTGCAGCGGAAGGCTGCGCGGCCCTGAAGGCTGTCAGCATCGAGCTCGCTGATGTGCAGACGGCTGACCAGATCCGTGGAGATCTCTTCGAGCATCGCCAGATTGCCCAGATGTTCGGCGGTGGTCGGGGTCAGGTCGTCGCTGTTGAAATCGAAACTGGCACCGAGGGTGTGTTCGCCCAACCGTGCCGGTGCCACATAGCCTTCGGCGCAGACCACCGTGGCCAGCGCCTGGCTTTGCGCGGTCTGCACCAGTCGGGTGATCTGCCCGCGAATACGCTTGAGGGGCAGGTCGGCACTCTGGGGGAAACGCTTGATCTCGGCGGCACCGGCCAGCACCACGACGGGCGCTGTTGCGATCAATCGTTCACCGTCGAAGGCTTGCCACTGACCTTCGACCTTGCGCAGCTCCACGGCTTCCTGATGGGTGAGCAGCGTGACGCCAGGCTGTGCGGATTGTGCCTGACACAGGGCCGGCGGATGCACCCAGCCGCCCTCGGGATAATACAAACCGCCGTGCGCCAGACCGATCCCGGCGCGGGCCTGAGCCTCGGGTTGATCGAGCCATTGCAGAAGGTCTTCGGGAAACGCGGCCGCCAGTTGCGCCTGCCGTTCGCGTTCCTTTTCATTGAACGCCAGTTGCAGCACGCCGCAGTCATCCCAGTCGGTGCCACGTTGCAGGGTTTCCAACAGGCGGCGGGTGTAGCCGAAACCGCTGACGATCAACTGCGACAGCGCTGTGCCGTGTGCAGACAATTTCAGATACAGCACGCCTTGCGGGTTACCCGAGGCTTCCTGCGCCACCGCCGCATGCCGTTCCAGCAGACTGACCTGCCAACCCCGCGCCGCGAGGCTGGCCGCCGTGGCGCAACCCGCCAGACCGGCACCGATCACCAAGGCGCGACGCTCACTGCTCAACGGAGTCGGGCGGGCGAACCAGGGTTTGTCTGCCGCCGGTGGTGGAGCCTCCTCTGGCCAGCCGAGAAACTCGCCGCGCAAAATCTCCCATTTGTGACCGATGCCCGGCGTGCGCTTCATCTTGAAGCCGGCGGCGTTGAGCAGTCGTCGCACCCAACCGGTGCTGGTGAAGGTGCTGATGGTCGAGCCGGGCGCCGCCAGCCGTGCCAGTTCGGCGAACAGTTCGGCAGTCCACATCTCCGGGTTTTTCGCCGGGGCGAAACCGTCGAGAAACCACGCGTCGATCTGGCCGTCCAGTTGCGGCAACTGCTCCAGCGCATCACCGATCAACAGCGTCAGAGTCACTCGACCGTGATCCAGAACAATGCGCTGGAAACCCTGATGGATTGCCACGTAATGCTTGAGCAGTTGATCGGACAGTGGCTTGAGGTCCGGCCACAGCGCCAGCGCCCGCTGCAGGTCGGCGGGGCTCAGCGGAAACTTTTCGACGCTGACGAAATGCAGCCGCGCACCGGCCACCGCGTGCTGTTCGAACAACTGCCAGGCGCAGAGAAAATTCAGCCCGGTGCCAAACCCGGTTTCACCGATCACCAGTCGCCCGCCCGCCGGCAACGCGGCAAAGCGCTCGGCCAGACGGTTCTGTTCGAGGAACACGTAGCGGGTTTCATCCAGCCCTGACTGATCGGAAAAATACACATCGTCGAACACTCGCGAACGCGGGCGTCCCTGGTCATCCCAGTCGAGTTGGGCGTGGGGCATTACAGGTTTCATGGCAGGCTCGGCAACGGCAAGGCGGCCATTCTAGCCGATCACGCGGGCGGCGCTTGATCCATGGCAAGCCTTGCCGCTGATGACTCAAGGACAATCCGCCGCCGGCGGGAATTTCTGTGCCGTGTCTGTGCCCAATCCGCTAGTCTTGCTGAATCCTGGAAGGAGCCGTCCCTATGTTCGAATCCGCTGAAATCGGTCACGCCATCGACAAAGAAACCTACGAAGCCGCTGTGCCCGCCCTGCGTGAAGCACTGCTTGAAGTCCAGTTCGAATTGCAGCAGCAAAAGCGCTTTCCGGTGATCATTTTGATCAACGGCATCGAAGGCGCCGGTAAGGGCGAGACAGTGAAGCTGCTCAACGAATGGATGGACCCGCGCCTGATCGAAGTGCGCACGTTCGACCAGCAGACCGACGAAGAACTGGCACGACCACCGGCCTGGCGTTACTGGCGGATGCTGCCGGCCAAGGGGCGGATGGGGATTTTCTTCGGCAACTGGTACAGCCAGATGCTGCAGGGCAGGGTGCACGGCTTGTTCAAGGACCCGCGACTTGATCAGGCGATTGCCGGCGCCGAGCGTCTGGAAAAGATGCTGTGCGATGAAGGCGCGCTGATCTTCAAGTTCTGGTTTCACCTGTCCAAGAAACAGATGAAGGCGCGCCTCAAGGCCCTGGCCGACGACCCGTTGCACAGTTGGCGGATCAGCCCGCTGGACTGGCAGCAATCGGAGACCTACGACAAGTTCGTCAAATACGGCGAGCGCGTGTTGCGTCGCACCAGCCGCGATTACGCGCCGTGGCATGTCATCGAAGGGATGGACGCGCATTACCGCAGCCTGACGGTCGGCAAGATTCTGCTCGAAGGCCTGCAGAATGCGCTGAAGCGCCCCGACGTCCACCCGCACGATGTCAACGCCCAGCCGCTGGGCGCCTCGGTGGATCAGTTGAACCTGCTCGACAGCCTCAACCTGACCCAGCGCCTGGAAAAGAAAGACTATGAAGAACAACTGATCACCGAGCAGGCGCGACTGTCCGGGCTGATGCGTGACAAACGCATGCGCCGGCATGCGTTGGTGGCGGTGTTCGAAGGCAACGATGCGGCGGGCAAGGGCGGGGCGATCCGTCGGGTCGCGGCGGCGCTCGACCCGCGTCAGTACAACATCGTGCCGATTGCCGCGCCGACCGAAGAGGAACGGGCGCAGCCGTATCTGTGGCGCTTCTGGCGGCACATTCCGGCCCGGGGCAAGTTCACTGTGTTCGACCGATCCTGGTACGGCCGGGTGCTGGTGGAGCGGGTCGAGGGTTTTTGCAGCACCGCCGACTGGATGCGCGCCTACGGCGAAATCAACGACTTCGAGGAGCAACTCGCCGACGCCGGCGTGATCGTGGTCAAGTTCTGGCTGGCGATCGACAAGGACACGCAGATGGAGCGTTTCCAGGAGCGCGAAGAGATCCCGTTCAAGCGCTTCAAGATCACCGAAGACGACTGGCGCAACCGCGACAAGTGGGACGCGTACCGTGGAGCCGTGGGCGACATGGTCGACCGCACCAGTACCGAAATCTCGCCGTGGACGCTGGTCGAGGCCAACGACAAGCGCTGGGCCCGGGTCAAGGTGCTGCGCACGATCAACCGTGCACTGGAAGAGGCCTTCGAGAAGTCCGACAGGCACGCCAAGAAACACAAGGACTGACCGATGTGCACGCATACGCGAGGTGAATGATTGTCGCGGTCGGCGATTGGGTGGACTTATGCTCGGTCCACTCTCAACCGACTACAACAATGAGGTATGCCATGCGTGAAGTGGTGATCGTCGACAGCGTGCGGACCGGCCTGGCCAAGTCCTTTCGCGGCAAGTTCAACCAGACCCGTCCCGATGACATGGCGGCCCATTGTGTAAACGCCTTGCTGTCGCGCAACGACGTCGACCCGGCCAGCGTCGAGGATTGCATCGTCGGTGCCGGCTCCAACGAAGGCGCCCAGGGCTATAACATCGGCCGTAACGTGGCGGTGCTTTCGCGACTGGGCACCGGCACGGCGGGCATGACCCTCAACCGTTTCTGCTCTTCGGGCTTGCAGGCGATTGCGATTGCCGCCAACCAGATCGCTTCGGGTTGCAGCGACATCATCGTCGCCGGCGGTGTCGAGTCGATCAGCCTGACCCTGAAAAGCGTCAACACCGACCACCTGATCAACCCGTTGCTCAAGCAGCAGACGCCCGGCATCTACTACACCATGGGCCAGACCGCCGAAGTGGTGGCGCGTCGTTATGGTGTCAGCCGCGAGGCCCAGGATCGCTACTCGCTGCAAAGTCAGATCCGCACCGCCCAGGCGCAGGCAGCCGGCCTGTTCAACGATGAAATCGTGCCGATGGCGGTGAAGTACCGGGTTGAAGACAAGAACAGTGGCGAGGTGCAGATCCTCGATGGCCTCGTCGATCACGATGATTGCAACCGCCCGGACACCACCTATGAAAGCCTTGCCGGATTGAAACCGGTGTTTTCCGAGGACGGTTCAGTGACCGCCGGCAACTCGTCGCAGTTGTCCGATGGTGCCTCGATGACGCTGGTGATGAGCCTGGAAAAAGCCCTGCAACTGGGGCTCAAGCCGAAGGCGTTTTTCCGCGGTTTCACCGTGGCCGGTTGCGAGCCGGACGAAATGGGCATTGGCCCGGTATTCTCGGTGCCGAAGCTGCTCAAGGCCAAAGGTTTGCAGGTAGCGGACATTGATCTGTGGGAGCTGAACGAAGCGTTTGCCTCGCAGTGCCTGTACGCCCGTGATCGGCTGGAAATCGACAACGAGAAGTACAACGTCAACGGCGGATCGATTTCCATCGGCCATCCGTTCGGCATGACCGGATCGCGGCAGGTCGGGCATCTGGTGCGCGAGTTGCAGCGACGCAACCTGCGTTACGGGATCGTGACCATGTGCGTGGGCGGTGGGATGGGCGCGACCGGGTTGTTTGAAGCGGTGCGCTAAAACGGTCTGCCGGAATCCATCATTTGCATCCGCGCGATGTACGCGCGGATTTCCTGCTCGGCTTTCTCGGGGCTGTCGAACGGCCCTTCGAGGGTGTTCTCCCGGGTGCTGAAAAACAGTTCGCCGTTGACCCGGCACACCCGGTCGCTGCGAAAGTGCGTGGCGGGGACGGTGTCTTGGGCGCGCATTCCGAACATGATCGATCTCCTTGAGCGCTGCGCTGGATGGGATCCAAAGAGCTTATGCCTGAACCACTTGCAGCGCTTCGTCAGCCGATCAACGGCAACGCGTCAATTTAATGCTGCGACCTGCACAGTTTCATTAGCGGCTTGAGCGCAACTGTTCCTGTGTCGGCCGGAGCTCTGCGCCTAGAATGAGCGCTCCTGTCATTGGCTTTCGGGGTTCTCATGCACGTTTCGTCGGGTCGCTGGGTGTACGGCATGTTCCTGGCCTTGTTGACCGCGTTTCTGTGGGGAATCCTGCCGATCAAGCTCAAGCAGGTGCTGCAGGTGATGGACCCGATCACGGTGACCTGGTTTCGCCTGACGGTGTCCGGCGGCTGTCTGTTCATTTATCTGGCGGCGACCAAGCGTTTACCGAGCCGCAAGGTGCTCGGGCCCAAGGGCGGCTGGCTGGTGCTGATGGCGGTGCTCGGGCTGGTGGGCAACTACGTGCTGTACCTGATGGGCCTGAACCTGCTCAGCCCCGGCACCGCTCAGTTGGTGGTGCAGATGGGGCCGATCATGTTGTTGATCGCCAGTCTGTTCGTGTTCAAGGAACGCTTCAGTATGGGTCAGGGCATGGGGCTGGCGGTGCTGCTGATCGGCTTCGCGCTGTTCTTCAATCAGCGTCTGGCGGAGTTGCTCACATCGTTGTCTGACTACACCGCCGGTGTGTTACTGGTGCTGCTGGCATCGACGGTCTGGACGTTCTATGCGCTGGGCCAGAAGCAATTGCTGACGGTATGGAATTCGTTGCAGGTGATGATGGTGATCTACCTGTTCTGCGCCTTGTTGCTGACGCCGTGGGTTCATCCGCTCGAAGCGCTGGAGCTGAGCCCGTTGCAGGGCTGGTTGCTGCTGGCGTGCTGCATGAACACCCTGATCGCCTACGGCGCGTTTGCCGAGGCGCTGGCGCATTGGGAGGCCTCGCGGGTCAGTGCGACGCTTGCGATCACGCCGTTGGTGACGTTTGGCGCGGTGGCGGTGGCGGCTGGGGTGTGGCCGGAATATGTGCATGCCGAGCAAATCAATTTGCTGGCGTATGGCGGGGCGGTGCTGGTGGTGCTGGGGTCGGCGCTGGTGGCGCTCGGGCCTTCGCTGATTGCCGGGCTCAAGGCCCGGCGGGCGAAACTGTTGGTCGGATGATCCTTCCCGCGCCAGGCGTGGGAAGGATCGGGATGACTCAGCCCTTGGCGCCGGCCTCGATCATGTTCTCCGGCCGCACCCAGGCATCGAACTCTTCATCGGTCAGATACCCCAGTTCCAGCGCTGCCTCGCGCAAGGTTTTGCCTTCGCTGTAGGCCTTCTTGGCGATTTCTGCCGACTTGTCGTAACCGATGTGCGGGTTGAGCGCCGTCACCAGCATCAGGCCGCGTTCCAGATGTTGCGCCATGACCTTGGCATCCGGCTCCAGTCCGGCGATGCAGTGCTGCTGGAAGTTGCTGCAGCCATCGGCCAGCAGGCGGATCGATTGCAGCAGGTTGTGGATGATCACCGGTTTGAACACGTTCAACTGCAAGTGACCCTGACTGGCGGCGATACCGATCGTCACATCGTTGCCCAGCACCTGGCAGGCCAGCATCGACAGCGCCTCGCACTGGGTCGGGTTGACCTTGCCGGGCATGATCGAACTGCCCGGCTCGTTGGCCGGCAGCCGCACTTCGGCAAAACCTGCACGTGGGCCGGAGCCCAGCAGGCGCAAGTCGTTGGCTATCTTCATCAGCGCCACGGCGAGGGTTTTCAGGGCGCCGGAAAGCGTGGTCAGCGGCTCGTGGCCGGCGAGGGCGGCGAACTTGTTCGGCGCGGTGACGAACGGCAGGCCGGACAACGCCGCGAGTTCCGCGGCAATCGCTTCGCCGAAACCGTGGGGCGAGTTGAGCCCGGTACCGACGGCGGTGCCGCCTTGAGCCAGTTCGCAGACCGCCGGCAACGCCGCGCGAATCGCCCGTTCGGCGTAATCCAGCTGCGCGATGAAGCCGGAGATCTCCTGGCCGAAGGTGATCGGCGTGGCGTCCATCATATGAGTGCGACCGGTCTTCACCAGCTTCATGTGCCGCGCCGACAGCTCGGCCAGGCCACCCGACAGCTCGGCGATGGCCGGCAGCAGTTGGGTCTGCACAGCCTGTGCGGTGGCGATGCTCATGGCGGTGGGGAAGCAGTCGTTGGAACTCTGCGAGCGGTTGACGTGATCGTTGGGATGCACCGGCGACTTGCCGCCGCGCGGGTTGCCGGCCAGTTCGTTGGCGCGGCCGGCAATCACTTCGTTGGCGTTCATGTTGCTCTGGGTGCCGCTGCCGGTCTGCCAGACCACCAGCGGGAACTGGTCGTCGTGCTGGCCTTCGAGCACTTCGTCGGCGGCCTGTTCGATCAGGCGGGCGATGTCGGCGGGCAGATCGCCGTTGCGGTCATTGACCCGGGCCGCGGCTTTCTTGATCAGTGCCAGGGCGTGCAGCACCGGCAAGGGCATGCGTTCCTGACCGATGGCAAAGTTGATCAGCGAGCGTTGCGTCTGAGCGCCCCAGTAAGCGTCGTCCGGGACTTCGATCTGGCCCAGGCTGTCGGTTTCGATACGGCTCATCGTGCACACTCCTGTTGGTCTGTTTGCGCAGTTTAGGCCCGGTGTGGCCCAAGTGGTTCCATCCGCTCGATTGTTGCCCCGCCAGGCTCCGCCAATCAAGCGCGGCAAGGCTCGGGGGTTGAGCCGCAGCGTTATTCAGGCGCAGAATGGTCGCCCTTGGGGTTTTACCTCGCCTAGCTGAAAAGGAAACTCGATGACTCGTCTTCGTGCCATCTGCACCGCGGTTGCCCTGGTTTGCGCCAGCGGCCAGGTGTTCGCCGATACCGCCAGCCACAACGCCAGTGCCGAAACTTTCCTGACCCTGGCGCACGCTGACAAGCTGGGCACTCCGGTGTACATGCAAGTGCAGCAGATGTTTGCCCAGCGTTTTGAACAGACCAAGGCGCCGGAATCCAAGAAAACCGTACTGGATACCTACCAGGCCAAGGCCAACGCCGCCCTGGACCAGGCCATCGGCTGGAACAAGCTGAAGCCGGACATGGTCAAGCTCTACACCAGCACCTTCAGCGAACAGGAATTGAAAGATCTGGTCGCGTTCTACCAGTCGCCACTGGGCAAGAAAGTTCTGGAAAAAATGCCGCAGCTGACTCAGCAATCGGCCCAGATGACTCAGGCCAAACTGGAAAGCGCAGTACCGGTCGTCAACAAATTGCTGGACGACATGACCAACGAGCTGGCACCGAAAGGCGCTGCTCCGGCCAAGAAGAAGTAAGCGGAGTTCGTGATGACCATGCAACAACGCATCGAATCGACGCTGGCGCTGCTTCAGCCTGAGCATCTGCAGGTGCTGGACGAAAGCCACATGCACAGTCGCGGGTTGCAGACCCACTTCAAGGCAGTGGTGGTCAGCGCGCAGTTCGAAGGTCTGAACCGGGTCAAGCGCCACCAGAAAGTCTACGGCACGCTCGGCGAGCTGATGGGCGAGTTCCATGCGTTGGCGCTGCACACCTACACCCCGCAGGAATGGGCAGAGGTGGGCGCCGCTCCGGCGTCGCCGACCTGTGCCGGCGGCAGCAAGCATTAAACGTCGGTTTTTTGCTAGAATCCGCAACGCGCCGCTCACCCGGCGCGTTTTTTTTCGCATCCGGTTCACCCTTTACGAGGGTAGCCACCTGGAGAAATACCCATGACACAACCGATTGTCGTGGCGGCACTGTACAAGTTCGTCACCCTCGAAGATTACGTCAACCTGCGCGAGCCTTTGCTGCAAGCGATGGTCGACAACGGCATCAAAGGCACCCTGCTGATCGCCGAAGAAGGCATCAACGGCACGGTTTCCGGCAGCCGTGAAGGCATCGACGGCCTGCTGGCCTGGCTGCGCAACGATCCGCGCATGATCGATATCGATCACAAGGAATCGTACTGCGACGAGCAGCCGTTCTATCGCACCAAGGTCAAGCTCAAGAAAGAGATCGTGACCCTGGGTGTCGAAGGCGTCGACCCGAACAAGAAAGTCGGCACATACGTCGAACCGCAGGACTGGAACGCGCTGATCAGCGACCCGGAAGTGCTGCTGATCGACACCCGCAACGATTACGAAGTCTCGATTGGCACCTTCGAAGGCGCCATCGATCCGAAAACCACCAGTTTTCGCGAATTCCCCGACTACATCAAAGAACACTTCGACCCGGCCGTGCACAAGAAGGTCGCGATGTTCTGCACCGGCGGCATCCGCTGCGAGAAGGCGTCGAGCTACATGCTGGGCGAAGGCTTTGAAGAGGTTTACCACCTCAAGGGCGGCATCCTGAAGTACCTCGAAGAGGTGCCGCAGGAAGAGACCAAATGGCAGGGCGACTGCTTTGTGTTCGACAACCGCGTGACCGTGCGCCATGACCTGAGCGAAGGCGACTACGATCAGTGCCATGCCTGCCGTACCCCGGTCAGCGTTGAAGATCGCGCTTCTGAGCATTACGTGGCTGGCATCAGCTGCCCGCACTGCTGGGACACCCTGAGCGAGAAGACTCGCCGCAGCGCCATCGACCGTCAGAAACAGATCGAACTGGCAAAAGCGCGCAACATGCCGCACCCGATCGGCTACAACTATAAGCAAGCATCCACCGAGGCTTAATCATGTCTGCACGCCTGCTCTATGTGATGGATCCGATGTGTTCGTGGTGCTGGGGATTTGCCCCGGTGGCCAAGGCATTGGTGGAGCAGGCGCAGGCAGCCGGGGTGGAGCTGCACCTGGTGGTCGGCGGGTTGCGCACCGGCAGCGGTGCGGCGCTGGAGCCGACCACCCGGCGCTACATTCTCGAGCACTGGCAGGCGGTCACCGAGGCCACCGGCCAGCCGTTCAAGTTCGAAGGCGCGCTGCCGGACGGTTTTGTCTACGACACCGAGCCTGCCTGCCGGGCCATTGTCACCGCGCGCAGCCTGGCGCCGGATTGCGCGTGGAAACTGGTCGGGTTGATCCAGCACGCGTTTTACGCTGAAGGTCGCGATGTCACCCAGGCCAGCGTTCTGGTGGAGCTGGCAGAGAAGGCCGGCGTCCCCCGCATCGAATTTGCTGCCCTGTTTGATCATGCCGATCAACACAAGGCGACCCAAGCCGATTTCAGTTGGGTTCAGGACCTGGGAATCGCCGGATTTCCGACCCTGCTCGCCGAGCGCAATGGCCAGCTGGCGTTGCTGACCAACGGCTACCAGCCGCTCAGTGAACTGTCGCCGTTGCTCGGTCGATGGCTGGAGCGCGCGGCCTGTGTCTGACCCGGCCGATGACACGCCAGCCGTCAAGCGTGTCGACCGGCTGAGCTGGGCTGAAGTCCGGCGTCTGGCACTTCATCACAAAAAATCCCTGTGGATCGCCAACGGCGTGGCCGTACTGGCGACGCTGTGCAGCGTGCCGATTCCGTTGCTGCTGCCGTTGCTGGTGGACGAAGTCCTGCTTGGCCATGGCGATGCCGCACTGAAAGTCATGAACCATGCGCTGCCCACGATGTGGCAGCAGGCGGCAGGCTACATCGGCCTGATGCTGGTGGTGACGTTGACCCTGCGCTGCAGTGCCCTGTGTTTTGGCGTGTTGCAGGCGCGGTTGTTTGCGCGACTGGCCAAGGACATCGTTTATCGCATCCGCGTGCGGCTGATCGAGCGTCTGAAACGGATCTCCCTGGGTGAATACGAAAGCCTGGGCAGCGGCACGGTCACCACGCACCTGGTCACCGACCTCGACACCCTCGACAAGTTTGTCGGCGAAACCCTCAGTCGTTTCCTGGTGGCGATGCTGACGCTGGTCGGCACGGCCAGCATCCTGATGTGGATGCACTGGAAACTGGCGCTGCTGATCCTGTTGTTCAACCCGCTGGTGATCTACGCCACGGTGCAGTTGGGCAAACGGGTCAAGCATCTGAAGAAACTGGAGAACGACAGCACCTCGCGTTTCACCCAGGCGCTGAGCGAAACCCTCGATGCGATCCAGGAAGTGCGCGCCGGCAACCGACAGGGCTTTTTCCTCGGGCGCCTCGGCCTGCGAGCCCAGGAAGTGCGCAACTATGCGGTCAATTCGCAATGGAAGACCGACGCCTCCAACCGTGCCAGCGGTCTGCTGTTCCAGTTCGGCATCGACATTTTCCGCGCGGCGGCGATGCTCACGGTGCTGTTCTCCGACCTCTCGATCGGCCAGATGCTCGCGGTGTTCAGCTACCTGTGGTTCATGATCGGCCCGGTCGAACAACTGCTGAACCTGCAATACGCCTATTACGCCGCCGGCGGTGCGTTGACCCGGATCAACGAGCTGCTGGCCCGTGCCGACGAGCCGCAATACCCCGGTGGCGTCGATCCGTTCAAGGGCCGCGATACCGTCGGCATCGAGGTGCAAGGCCTGAGCTTCGGTTATGGCGATGAGCTGGTGCTGGATCAGATGAACCTGTCCATCGCACCGGGCGAGAAAGTGGCGATTGTCGGCGCCAGCGGCGGCGGCAAAAGCACCCTCGTGCAACTGCTGCTGGGTCTGTACACACCGCTGGCCGGCACCATTCGTTTCGGCGGATCGACCCAGCAGGAAATCGGCCTGGAAACGGTTCGGGAAAATGTCGCGGTGGTGCTGCAGCATCCGGCGCTGTTCAACGACACCGTGCGAGCCAACCTGACCATGGGCCGTACCCGCAGTGACGAAGCGTGCTGGCAGGCACTGGAAATTGCCCAGCTTGAAGCGACTATCCGCGCCTTGCCGGATGGACTCGACAGCATCGTCGGCCGCTCCGGCGTGCGCCTGTCCGGCGGCCAGCGACAACGGCTGGCCATCGCCCGGATGATCCTCGCCGAACCCAAAGTGGTGATCCTCGACGAGGCGACGTCAGCCCTCGACGCCGCCACCGAATACAACCTGCATCAGGCCATGGCGCGCTTTCTCCATGGCCGCACCACGCTGATCATCGCCCACCGCTTGTCGGCGGTGAAGCAGGCGGACCGGGTGCTGGTGTTCGACGGCGGGCAAGTGGCCGAGGATGGCGACCATCAGCAACTGATTGCCGATGGCGGGTTGTACGCCAAGCTTTATGGGCATTTGCAGCGTTTGTAGGTTATTACCACAGCACCTCCAGCGCGTTGGCCGTGCCGTCGTAGCCAAACTCTTTGACGATCACCGAACAACTGGTGCATGGGGGCATGGTCGTGGCCACGTCGACCGAAGCGATCATGTGTTTTTCGGGATACTTCTGGCGAAGCACGCTGATCAGTTTGGCCTCGCTGTCCAGAGAGGTCGGCCGGCGGGTCACCGCAGGCGTGTAGGTGTCGATGTCCTTTATCGTACGGGGAATCGCCACCAATTGCCCTTCGCTCGAGACTTCCAGTGAGGTTATGTTGAAGGTCTTGCCAAAGTCGATGTTGAAGTAGGTGGTATCGCCGACAATCACTTTATCCGGCGCGAACGGATGCTTGAACAGTGGCAGTTCCGAGGTCAGTCCCTGTGCACCGGAAACGCTGACGTACACCTCACGGGTGCCGGTCGATGTCACGATGTCGGCGTAGGCGATGTTGCGCAATTTCTGTCCCTGGAAATGAGGCGGGAGCAGCGCCTGAAGCTTGATCATCGTCTGATTGATGTTCAAGTCGGCGCTCTGTTGGATATCGATGGTCTTCTCGGCAAACAGCGTATCGAAGATGTCGGCAGTTCGTTGGCGAAACGTATCCGAAGCGCCCTGACTGCTCGACCAGGACGCGGCGCCGTCCTTCCGCCGTCTGACAATCATGCGCGTCGAATGGTCGAACATCACCGCTTCGCCCGGGCTGGTATCGACCTTGAGCAGCTTGAGCGTATCGGGTGGGTTCGTGTGACCGCCTATGCGAATGGCAATTTTCTCCATGGTTTCCATGGCACGTTCGACCGCAGCAGTGCCGTGGATCCTCGCCATGTTATTGGCATTGAGCGATCCGGTATAAACCGTCATCAACTCATCCTTCAGATCGGCAGGCAGGGTATTGGCCTTGCGCAAAGTCAGCGGTGTCGCGAGGCTCTGTCCCTTGGGCACTTCGGCGACGTAGAAGGCTGCGGCGTCCAGTCGGGTGAACACGTAGTGCTTTGAGCCATCCATGGCCGGGACGATAGTGGCGCCGGCTTCGAACCTGTCGAACTGATTCCGTGTGCCGTAGGGGACATCAACCTTGATTCGGCCATAAATCCCTTTTTGAAAGGCTATCGTCCCCTGGTGCCGGGTCTTGCGCTTCAGGGTCTTGAGCAGCATCGCCCGACCTGGAAAGGCCGGCGTATAACGGCTGTCCCCGAACCACGGTGCCCAGCCTTTTTCCGTGTCAAAGCTGCCATTGGCGGGCGTCGGTGCCGGATCGCGGGTGACGTAACTGGTTTTGCACGTGGCTTTGCCCGGCATACGCCGCACCCTGCAGGGTACGGTTTTAAAGATCGACGGGTCATCAATCAGGTCGGCGCGGCGCAATTGATCGCCGTCCAGCCGATAAGGGATGTCATCAATCAGCAGTGTGGTGCGTCCATCGACCTCAAGCACTTCCCGGATACGCGCCTGTTCCGGAACTCGCGCTATCACGTGGGATTCGGTCGGGGGCAGGGTCTTGAAGGCCGATCGGCCCTGTTCGAGGTTTTTGCCGTTGTGGCGTAGACGCGGGCCGTAGGGCAGGGCTGTCATCGGGTCGACCAGATGAAAGCGCTCCAGGCCGGACGCGCTTGTATGACGTATCAGGACGTCATCAATGCCGTTGACCGTCGCCAGTCGGTCGCCGTTTGTCAGCGGCTTCCAGTGCCCGGGATCGATGACCTGGGGCAGGTCCTGGATCAGTCGGTAGTGCTCGGCCGTTCCCGTAAGCTTCTTGATACCGCCGATTCCGGCGCGGCCGACAAAGAACAGTCCTTTGCCGACTCCGCTCACCAGACCTTTGAGGAGTGACGGCACACCGTCCAGCGGATTGAAGTTTGCCAGTGAGGTGGTCAGCAGTTTGCGGGCCAGTATCGAGAAGGACGGCAACGTCGCCTGGACCGCCAGGCGAGTGGTGCCGACAGCGGCACGGATCAGGCGAACCGAGCCGGAGATGAATTTGCCGATCGGGCAGAGGAAAGAAGTCAGGTCGAACAGCAGTCCGACCCCGCCCAGGACTTTGCTTTTGACATCGCCCGAGAGCAGGTCCTCGATGCTACCCCAGAAGGGGACGAACCCTTTGACGATTGTCACGAATATTTCCAGACGCCTCTCGGTTTTGGCCCGGATGGTGTCGAAGATCGTCATCCCCCGGGCTTGCAGGCGCAGGTGTTCTTCATCGACATAAAGGAAGTTTGTCGCGATGTAATGGGCCAGTGCGCCCAGTCGTGATGTCAGCGTCGCGGCATCGGTCCCGGCATCACTGGAGGCTGCGGCTATATTGCCTACGGTGTCGAGATAACCGACGTAGTACGCCCGGGCGGCTGGTGCCCTGCCGTGGACATGGGCCGACCAATCGAGCAGCAACGAAGTGCTGATGTCGCGCTCGGGGGAATAGATTTGTCCGGGGATGGTGGCGTGCAATGGAAACTCGGTCCGAACGCCATTGACGGTTGAAAACCTCAAGGTGGGTCGAAGGCGAATGACACCGGCACTCGGGATCAACTCGTGGTAGGCAATATTCCCCTGGTGGGTCACTTTTATAATGAAACCCTTCCTGGCCCGCGTCAGATCAGACGGTTCGTTGGGTGCTGATTTTCGACGCAGCCCCAACAACTCGATTTCACCCATTGCCAATGCCTGGCGGTCGCTCGCTGGCAGTGAAGTCAGCAAGCTGGCAATCAAGGTCTGATAAGGCGGCCTGATAGTCGCCAGATATTGGTTGAAGGCGCTTTCAAACTGCGCATTGATATCCGGCAAAGCCTTTCCAGCCCAGCTGTAGTCACCTGAATTCACCCGGTCATAACCACCTCGCGAGTTTTCGCGCTCGGCGTAGAGGACGCGTTGCTTATCCAGTCTGAGTGCTGTCGTGGATCGGGTAGTGCCATCGGACAGCGAGACAATCCATCGTTTGCCGCCATCGAGCTGACCGTCTGCGTAGAGGTCCAGCAGGTCATGGCCGATCAACTTCAGATCCGGGGTTGACCGGAATCCGCTGTAGCTGCCATCGGCTGTCAGCAATTTGCGCCCGTCCCGCTTGAACGTAAAACCGCCGAATCGATCCGCCAAAATCTCCCTGGCCATTTTCAGTCGATCGGGCGGGGCCAGCTCCAAAGTCATCACGGCGCTGTTCAAGCGTTGACTTTGTGCTTCCAGCGCCGTTAGCGCCCGCTCGATATCATCCTGGTCATAATCGAAGGCCGGTCGCGCCTGAACGACGCCCGTGCAGACCGCCCATTCAAGGGCGGGACTTATCCGCAGTCGGGCAATTGCCTCCAGTTCTGCAGCTGAGGCGCCAGCAGTACGCTCAATGGGCAGGTCGACGAGTTGCTGGAAGGACAACGGCTGCGACTGATCCAGCCCGAGCGTCTCGGCCAGCAATACACCGTGCATGAAGTTCACCCACACCACCGAACTCTTGTAGCGAAGCTCGGGCGGGATATCGGGCACGGCAAAGTCTTTCGACAGCCGAGTCTGGAATATTCGGGCCAGAAGGATCGACTCCTTGGTGTTGGCAGCCCGACGCGTGCGCAGTAAATGCTGTTCGAAATCGCTGCGCAGGGTCGAGTAGCTTTTGCCCCAGTGGATCGAGTCCTGCCAGCGGAAACCGGCGAGTTCCTGCTGCTCATCGGCTGAAGGCGAATGCAGATAGAGGCAGATGGCTTTGCATATCAATTGATGACGAACGGACGCCGACGTCTGTTCGCCAGCGGATGCGCCGTACCATTTGAGCTTTTTCAGCAGCCGCTCGGTCAGGTCCAGCGATTCTGGGGAACTGAGTATTCGCTGGAGGAAAACCGAGGGGGTTGCGCGCAGTTCTTCCGTATCCGCAAGACGCAGGATATCGCCACTCAAATGACGGATCAGCGAAGGTTTGCCGATCAGAAACATCCTGACCGTGTCGATCATTCGCTCATTGATGCGTTTTGCCTTGTACTGTTCCAGCGTCGTGGAGGGCGCAAGGGGCGGTGTCGCGAGCTGCGCGGCCCTGAACTTTTTCCTGTCCCGGCCGGTCGGTTGGGGAACCAGGGAATCGATATCCGGGCCGGTGTCCAGTCCAAGCGCCTTTCTGGCGCTGGATTCGGCGGTTGTCGACAGGTTGGTTGAAGCTGAAGACGTCGAGGGCATGTCACACTCCTTGTGAGGCATTCCCGCCACAGTGGGGGAGGCCTGAAGTGCCCAGTAAATCGATCCCGCCGGTGGCCGTGGCTGTACATATGTCTATCCGGCGTTTGTCCTGAACTGAGGCGGATCCGCCGCTTGCCGGAACCCCGAACGCCTCCTAGTCTTTGGAGGTTGGTCTGATAGAGACGGACAATCAGGCAGTGACCACGCAAGGAACTCCATGAAGCAAAAGCGGACTCTCGGAACGCCTCGGTTGCTGGGCATCGTCTGGCCATTCATCGCCGTCGTGTTGTTTCAAGCCTTGCTGGGAGGCGTGAGTCTCTACGTCCTGTCGGCCGTTCGCGGGTATGTCGCGGGCGAGAGCCTCTGGTCCAAGGGTCAGAAAGACGCAATCTATTACCTCAACCTCTACGCGGACAGCCGCGACGAGGCGATTTATCTCAAATACCAGAACGCAATCGCCGTGCCTCAGGGCGGCCATCAGTTGCGCCTGGCACTGGACAAGCAACCGCCCGACCTGCAAGCGGCGCGCGAGGGCATCCTCAAGGGCGGCAACCACCCGGACGATGTCTCCAGCCTGATCTGGCTGTACCTGAATTTCCGTCACTTCAGTTATCTGGAAACCGCCATCGACCGCTGGACGCTGGGCGATGCCTACCTGGTGGAGCTCGATGACGTGGCGCAGGAGATGCACCGAGGCATCACCGCCAATGCCGCCACTGATGCCGATATCCGGCGCTGGAAAGACCGGATCTTTGCGATCAACGATGGCGTGACGCCTGCCGCCAAGGCTTTCAGTGATGCGTTGGGTGAGGGTTCGCGGGTAATCCTGCGTCTGCTGTTATTCACCAACCTCGCCACGGCGCTGGGCCTGATCGTGCTGGCGCTGCTGCGCACCCGCAAACTGCTGAAGCAGCGGCATGCCTTCGCCGAAGCACTGCAACTGGAAAAGGATCGCGCGCATGTCACGCTGCATTCGATTGGCGATGGGGTAATCACCACCGATGTGAGCGGTGCGATCGACTACATGAACCCGGCCGCCGAGGCGTTGACACACTGGAAGGCCGAGCAGGCTGCCGGTCTGCCGCTGGCGGCGTTGTTCAATTTGCTGGATGACAATGCCCAGACCGAAGGGCTGACCCTGATCGAGCACATTCTCAGTGGTCAGCTCACCGGCGGCAGCGAACACTCGAAGCTGATCCAGCGACTGGACGGCAGCACCGTTTCGGTGACTCTGGTCGGCGCGCCGATCCGCAATGCGGGCAAGGTCAGCGGGACGGTGCTGGTGTTGCACGACATGACGCAGGAGCGGCAATACATCGCCAATCTTTCATGGCAGGCCACTCACGATGCGTTGACCGGCCTGGCCAACCGCCGCGAGTTCGAGTATCGCCTCGAGCAGGCCTTGCACAATCTGACCCGGCAGCCCGGGCGACATGCGCTGATGTTCCTCGATCTCGATCAGTTCAAACTGGTCAATGACACCTGCGGGCATGCGGCGGGCGATGAGTTGCTGCGACATATCTGTGCGTTGCTGCAATCAGGCCTGCGCGAGGGCGACACACTGGCGCGACTGGGCGGCGACGAGTTCGGCATCTTGCTGGAGAACTGCGCACCGGAGGCGGCCGAGAAGATCGCCGAGAGCCTTCGCCAGACCGTACAGAACCTGCATTTCGTCTGGAAGGGGCGGCCGTTCCTGACCACTGTCAGCATTGGTCTGGTGCATGTCGCGCAAACACCGACCACTCTTGAAGCCTCGCTGCGGGCGGCCGACATGGCCTGCTACATGGCCAAGGAAAAGGGCCGCAACCGGGTGCAGGTCTACCATGCCGACGACTCGGAGCTGTCCCTGCGTTTCGGCGAGATGGCCTGGGTACAGCGCCTGCACATGGCCCTGGAGGAAAACCGCTTCTGTCTCTATGCCCAGGAAATCGCCCCGTTGGGTTCGGTTGCCGGTGGCGCGGGCGGGCACATTGAAATTCTGTTGCGCCTGCATGACGAGGCGGGTCGGATGATTCTGCCGGACAGTTTCATACCGGCGGCCGAGCGTTACGGTTTGATGACGTCACTCGATCGCTGGGTTGTGCAGAATGTATTTAAGGTAATTGCTCAATGTATTAACGAAGAGTGCGAACGGCCTCTGGCAATGTGTGCGATTAATCTTTCAGGCATTACTATCGGAGATGACGCGTTCTTGCACTTTCTGCGCGAACAGTTTGATAACTATTCCGTTCCGCCTGAAATGATTTGTTTTGAAATTACAGAAACCAGCGCCATTGCAAATCTCGGCAGTGCTATCCGATTTATTAATGAACTCAAAGGCTTGGGTTGTTACTTCTCATTGGACGACTTTTGCGCCGGAATGTCTTCATTCGCTTATTTGAAACATTTGCCTGTAGACTTCCTGAAGATCGACGGGAGTTTCGTAAAGGATATGCTGGACGACCCGATTAACCGCGCTATGGTCGAAGTGATCAACCACATCGGGCATGTCATGGGTAAGCAGACAATTGCCGAGTTTGTCGAAACAGCCCAGATCGAGCAGGCATTGCTTGAAATCGGCGTCGATTACGCTCAGGGTTATGTCATCGAACGCCCGCAATTGTTTACCTGCGACAGTTTGCAAAGTCGGCCCGCCAGACCGCAGCCGCTGTTGTTCAAGGCGCCTGGCACGTTCCGTTGAAGTCTCTCGCCGATCCTTACAATCACAAATCAAAAGGAGCCGAACAGTGATCGACACATTCAACCGAACCGGACCACTCATGGAAGCTGCAAGTTATCCTGCCTGGGCACAACAGTTGATTCAGGATTGCAGCGAGAGCAAACGCCGGGTTGTCGAACATGAACTTTACCTGCGCATGCGTGATAACAAGCTCAGCGCCAAGACCATGCGCCAGTACCTGATCGGGGGCTGGCCCGTCGTTGAGCAGTTCGCGTTGTACATGGCGCAGAATCTCACCAAGACCAAGTTCGCCCGTCACCCGGGTGAAGACATGGCGCGGCGCTGGCTGATGCGCAACATCCGCGTCGAACTCAACCATGCCGATTACTGGGTGAACTGGAGTCGGGCCCACGGCGTGAGCCTGGAAGACCTGCAGGCCCAGCAAGTGCCGCCGGAATTGCACGCCCTGAGTCACTGGTGCTGGCACACCAGTTCGGCGGATTCGCTGATCGTGGCCATCGCCGCCACCAACTATGCCATCGAAGGCGCGACCGGGGAGTGGTCGGCGCTGGTCTGTTCGACCGGTGTGTACGCCGCCGCCTTCCCTGAAGAGGACCGAAAGCGGGCGATGAAGTGGCTGAAGATGCACGCCCAGTACGATGATGCCCACCCGTGGGAAGCGCTGGAAATCATCTGCACCCTGGCCGGGATGAACCCGAGTCGGGCCTTGCAGGCGGAACTGCGCCAGGCCGTGTGCAAGAGCTATGACTACATGTACCTGTTCCTCGAGCGCTGCATGCAGCTCGAGTTGACGGAGCGGGTGCTGGTCGGGCGCGAGCGACGGGCGCTGGTCGAGAGCTAGTTTCGGCGACATCCATAAAAAAACGGGAGCCTGTGTGCTCCCGTTTTTTATTGGCCTGATAAGGCTCAGCCGGCCATTGTCAGGCGATTGCGCCCCTCGCGCTTGGCCACGTACAGCGCGCTGTCGGCGCGGCGCAGCAGGCTGTCGGCGGACTCGCCCGGCAGCAGGGTCGAACAACCGAGGCTCACGGTCAGTTCGATCAACTGGCCATCGGCGTAGTAGTCCTGGGCTTGTGCTGCATAGCGCAGGCGTTCGCCAACCATCGCGGCGGCTTCGCGGCTGGTGTTGGACAGCAGGATCAGGAACTCTTCCCCGCCATAGCGAAATACCATGTCGACGTTGCGCAACTGGTCCTTGATCGATGCCGCGACGGCTTTGAGCACTTCATCGCCGGCCGTGTGGCCATGGCTGTCGTTGACCTGTTTGAAATGGTCGATGTCCAGCATCAGCAGCGACAACGGTTGCAGGTGTCGACGCGACATCTCGATTTCCCGCTGCAGGGTCTGCTCCATGGCGATGCGGTTGCCGGCGCCGGTCAATGGATCACGCAGCGCGGTTTGCGTCGCGACACGATAGAGCAACGCATTGCGCATCGGGTACAGCAGGGACGACAGGAGCGATTCCAGATTGCCCAGTTCCTGCTCGCTGAAACGCTGGTTGCGGCGAAACACCAGTTCGCCCATGTGCTCGCCGTCGTGGCTGAGGCTGTAGCTGGCGGAATGATGACCACGGGCACCGAATTCCAGGCGCAAGTCGCTACCGCTGTGCACATAGCTCAAGGCATCGAGCGGCACCAGACGCTGAACTTCGCGGAAGAACAGACCCAGGATACGTTGGGGCTCAAGGCTGGTTTGCAGTTGCAGGCTCATTTGCTGGCGCAATTGCGCCAGGCTGACAGGTCGCTCCAGAAGCGGAGGCAGCTGACCAAAGCCCAGGCGTTGCAATTTGGCACTATCGAAGTCAATTGCAGTGGTCTGGGAGGGTGATTTCATATGGCGTGAGCCCCTAAGCAGTAAGTCTGTCTTACAGGCTGGGTGAGAGCGGCTATGGGCTGCGCGTCATACTGATCCATCAGTCCCGTAGGACATTTGGCGTAAGTTTAGTCTGCCCGATGACGATTAGTCAGCTATCGAATCAGGCCTTGCCCGACTGCCTTCACTCGGCGTGCTTTCAGGGAATGTAGAGCGAAAGTCGTGCCATTCAGTTCAGGTTTTATTAAAACCGTTGCGAATCAAAGGCTTGAGTTTTGTGTGAGGAGAGAGGTGGTGGTTATTTGACTGAAACTGGCCTGCGCAAAGCGGCAAATGCCTGCCGCGACGGGAATCCGCCGCGGCAACAAATGCGACGTATGGCACTACTGAGCGTTGAATGCCTGGCCGTTGATACCCGTGCTGTCCGGGCCCATCAGGTACAGATAGACCGGCATGATCTCTTCCGGAGTCGGGTTGTTCAGCGGGTTTTCGCCCGGGTAAGCCTGAGCGCGCATGCTGGTGCGGGTGGCGCCCGGGTTGATGCTGTTGGAACGCACCGGGGCGACGTTTTCGACTTCGTCGGCCAGGGTTTGCATCAGCCCTTCGGTGGCGAACTTGGACACGCCATAGGCGCCCCAGTACGCGCGGCCCTTGCGCCCGACGCTGCTGGAGGTGAACACCACCGAGGCATCCTGGGACAGTTTGAGCAGCGGCAGCAGGGTGCTGGTCAGCATGAACATCGCGTTGACGTTGACCTGCATGACGCGCATGAAGTTTTCACCGGACAGCTGTTCGATCGGCGTGCGCGGGCCGATGATCGAGGCGTTGTGCAGCAGACCGTCGAGGTGGCCGAACTCGGTCTCGATCATCGCCGCCAGCTCATCGTATTGATGGGGCAGGGCGGTTTCGAGGTTGAACGGGATCACCGCCGGCTGCGGATGCCCGGCCGCTTCGATCTCGTCGTAGACCTGGGTCAGGTTGGCTTCGGTCTTGCCCAGCAGCAACACGGTCGCACCGTGGGCCGCGTAGGTCTTGGCGGCCGCCGCACCGATGCCGCGACCGGCACCGGTGACCAGAATGACCCGATCCTTGAGCAATTCGGGGCGAGCGGAGTAATCAAACATATAAAACCTCTAATCCATTAACTTCTGATCAGTCCCACGACCGGCATGGGAATGCAGTGGACACGATTCAGCAACTGCAGAGTGCGTTATCCAGCACCTTGCGCAACTCCAGCGGATGATCCACCACCACGTCCGCGCCCCAGTGCCGCGGGTTGTCGTCCGGGTGAATGTAGCCGTAGGTCACGGCAGCGGTCCTGGTGCCCGCGTCACGGCCGGATTCGATATCGCGCAGATCATCGCCGATAAACAGAACGCTCGATGGATCCAGATCAAGCATCTTGCAGGCGAGGATCAGCATCTCGGGATCCGGTTTGCTGTTCTTCACGTGATCCGGGCAGATCAGCAGGGCCGAGCGCTCGGCCAGCCCCAGTTGCTGCATGATCGGTTCGGCGAAGCGCAATGGCTTGTTGGTGACCACGCCCCAGACCAGATTGGCTTTTTCGATGTCGGCCAGCAATTCGCCCATGCCGTCGAACAGCTTGCTGTGCACGGCGCAGCCGGCGAGGTAGCGTTCGAGGAACTCAAGGCGTAACTCCTCGAAGCCCGGTGATTCCGGATCCATCGAAAACGTCACTGCGACCATGGCCTTGGCGCCGCCGGAGATTTCGTCGCGGATGTGCTTGTCGTTCATTGGCGGCAAACCGCGATCCGCGCGCATCGCCTGGCAAATGGCGATGAAATCCGGCGCGGTGTCGAGCAGCGTGCCGTCCATGTCGAAAAGGACTGCTCTGATGGCCATCGGCTTACTCCTCGCGCAGGGTCTGGATCATGTAGTTGACGTCAACGTCCGCCGCCAGCTTGTAGTGCTTGGTCAGCGGGTTGTAGGTCAGACCGATGATGTCCTTGACGGTGAGGCCGGCCATGCGGCTCCACGCACCCAGCTCGGATGGGCGGATGAATTTCTTGAAGTCGTGGGTGCCGCGTGGCAGCAACTTCATGATGTACTCGGCGCCGACGATGGCGAACAGGTACGCCTTCGGGTTGCGGTTGATGGTGGAGAAGAACACCTGGCCACCAGGCTTGACCATGCGGAAGCAGGCGCGGATCACCGACGATGGGTCCGGCACGTGTTCGAGCATTTCCAGGCAGGTGACAACGTCGAACTGCTCGGGCATTTCTTCGGCCAGGGCTTCGGCGGTGATCTGCCGGTATTCGACGTTCACGCCGGATTCCAGCTGATGCAGTTGTGCGACCGCCAGCGGCGCTTCGCCCATGTCGATGCCGGTCACGGTCGCGCCGCGTTGGGCCATGGCTTCGCTGAGGATGCCGCCGCCGCAACCGACGTCGAGGACTTTCTTGCCAGCCAGGTTGACGCGCTCGTCAATCCAGTTGACCCGCAGCGGGTTGATGTCGTGCAGCGGTTTGAACTCGCTTTCGCGGTCCCACCAGCGATGGGCCAGTGCTTCGAATTTGGCGATTTCGGCGTGGTCGACGTTGCTCATGATTCAATCCTCTAAAACTTGAAAAAGGCTGTAGCCCCGGAGTTTGCCCCGGGGTGTTTACGATTCGGTGTGGCCGCTGATGCGACGGCCCCAGGCCCGGGCGGTTTCGCCCAGCTGCTGTTCGTCCAGGCGCGTCAGGCGCCGGTCGTCGAGTAATTGCTTGCCGGCGACCCACAGGTGTTTCACGCAGTCCCGGCCGGTGGCGTATATGAGCTGCGAGACCGGGTCATAGACCGGTTGTTGTGCCAGGCCGGACAGGTCGAACGCGACAATGTCCGCGGCTTTGCCGAGTTCCAGGGAGCCGGTCTCGGCTTCGATCCCCAAGGCCCGCGCGCCGTTCAGCGTGGCCATGCGCAGCGCCCGATGGGCGTCCAGCGCGGTGGCCGAGCCAGCAACAGCCTTGGCCAACAGTGCAGCCGTGCGGGTTTCGCCCAGCAGGTCCAGATCATTGTTGCTCGCCGCGCCATCGGTGCCGATCGCGACGTTGACCCCGGCCTGCCACAGGCGCTCGACCGGGCAGAAGCCGCTGGCCAGTTTCAGGTTCGACTCCGGGCAATGGATCACATTGGTGTTGCTTTCTACCAGCAACGCCAGGTCGTCATCGCTGATCTGGGTCATGTGCACGGCCTGGAAGCGCGGCCCGAGCAGGCCAAGTCGGCCGAGGCGGGCCAGCGGGCGTTCGCCGCGCTGTTCGACCGCTTGCTGCACTTCGAAGGCGGTTTCGTGAACATGCATGTGGATCGAGGCGTCCAGCTCTTCGGCGATCACGCGGATTTTTTCCAGGTTCTCATCGCCGACGGTGTAGGGTGCGTGAGGGCCAAAGGTAATCTTGATACGTTCGTGATGCTTCAGATCGCCGAACAGTTCGACGCCCTGACGAATGGCTTCATCGGCGCTGGCAGCGCCCGGAATCGGGAAATCGAGGATCGGAATGGCGATCTGCGCACGGATTCCGCTGTTGTGCACGCGCTCACTGGCAACCTTCGGGAAGAAATACATGTCCGAGAAACAGGTGATGCCACCTTTTATCTGCTCGGCGATGGCCAGGTCAGTGCCGTCACGCACGAAATCTTCATCGACCCATTTGCCTTCGGCGGGCCAGATATGGTTTTCCAGCCAGGTCATCAACGGCAGATCGTCAGCGAGGCCGCGGAACAGGGTCATGGCGGCATGGCCATGAGCGTTGATCAGGCCGGGGCTGAGCAGCACGTCCGGCAATTCGCGGACTTCGGCGGCGTTACACTTCAAGGCTTCGGCGCGCGGGCCGATGAACACGATGCGGCCGTCGCGGATGCCCAGGCCATGCTCCTTGAGCACAACGCCTGCGGGTTCGACGGGTACCAGCCAGGTCGGCAGCAATAATAAGTCGAGCGCAATGGCAGGTTTCGGCATCGAGGGTCGGTTCCAGTGCTTTTGTAAAGGATGGCGAAGTATACCCGAGCGTCTTCGCGGGGGGATCGCTATAATCGGCGGCTTTTGTTCATGAGTGCGGGGTGAGGGATGCGCGATCGACTGTTGGCTGCGGAGAAAGTGAAGGCCATCGATTGGCGTGATGGCGCGCTCTACCTGCTGGATCAGCGCGTTTTGCCATTCGAGGAAAACTGGATCGCCTACACCAGCGCCGCCGGCGTGGCCGAAGCGATTCGCTCGATGGTGGTGCGCGGTGCGCCGGCGATCGGCATCAGTGCTGCGTACGGCATCGTGCTGGCGGCCCGTACCCGGATTGCCGAAGGTGGCGACTGGTATGCGGCGCTGGAAGAGGATTTCATGCTGTTGGCCGATTCCCGTCCGACCGCGGTCAACCTGTTCTGGGCGTTGAACCGCATGCATGACCGGCTGGATCGCCTGAAGGACAACGCCGATCCGCTGGCGGCGCTCGAAGCCGAAGCCATCGCCATTCATGAAAGCGATCGTGAAGCCAACCTGACCATGGCTCAGCTCGGCGTCGACCTGATCCGCAAACATCAGGGCAATGCTCAGGCGATCCTGACCCACTGCAACACCGGCGCCCTGGCCACCGGCGGTTTCGGCACGGCGCTCGGGGTGATCCGCGCAGCGTTCATCGAGGGTATGGTCGAGCGCGTCTACGCCGACGAAACCCGGCCGTGGCTGCAGGGCTCGCGCCTGACCGCGTGGGAGCTGGCCAACGAAGGCATTCCGGTAACGCTCAATGCCGACTCGGCTGCCGCGCACATCATGAAAACCAAAGGCGTGACCTGGGTCATCGTCGGCGCCGACCGGATCACCGCCAACGGCGACGTGGCGAACAAGATCGGTACCTATCAACTGGCGGTCAACGCCATGCACCACGGCGTGCGTTTCATGGTGGTGGCACCGAGTTCGACCATCGACATGAATCTGGCCAGCGGTGATGACATTCCGATCGAGGAGCGCGACGGCGCCGAGTTGCTGGAAGTCGGCGGCAAGCGCGTCGGGGCGGATGTCGAAGCGTTCAACCCGGTATTTGACGTGACGCCGGCGGACCTGATCGATGCGATCGTCACCGAAAAGGGCATCGTCGAGCGCCCGGACACCGCGAAAATGGCCCAGTTGATGTGCCGCAAGCGCCTGCATTAAGGGTGTTCACTGCCCGCTAAATGGCCATCGCCAGCAGGCTGGCTCCTACAGGTTTTGTGTCCGATACGGATCCTGTGGGAGCCGGCTTGCCAGCGATGGGGCCTTGAAAGTCAATAAACATCCGCAATTTCGTCTCGAAATTTGCATTCGGAGAAGCTCTGAGCCTCTCTCGTCCCCGTTAAGCCTGTCATCGGTCATCTAACTATGCTCCATGCGCATCTGGGGGATAGGTGCGTGGCGGCTCTTGTGATAACATCCGGCGTTTTCCGAGGCAGTCCCACGGGGTTGTCTTCACTGCGCAAATCCAGGGTCAACTTGTTGATTTGTCGTAAGTCGGCGCATGGCACTCAGCCTGCATCGACGAGCTTCGTGCGTCCCCTATGGATATGGCGAAGTTTCACCAGAAAAAGGAATCAGGCTTCTCATGGGCGAACTGGCCAAAGAAATCCTCCCGGTCAATATCGAAGACGAGCTGAAACAGTCCTATCTCGATTACGCGATGAGCGTGATCGTCGGCCGTGCACTGCCGGATGCGCGCGATGGCTTGAAGCCCGTGCACCGTCGCGTGCTGTTCGCGATGAGCGAGCTGGGCAACGACTTCAACAAGCCGTACAAGAAATCTGCCCGTGTCGTCGGTGACGTGATCGGTAAGTATCACCCGCACGGTGATACCGCGGTGTACGACACCATCGTTCGTATGGCGCAGCCATTCTCGCTGCGTTATCTGCTGGTGGACGGTCAGGGCAACTTCGGTTCGGTGGACGGCGACAACGCCGCGGCCATGCGATACACCGAAGTGCGCATGACCAAGCTGGCGCACGAGCTGCTGGCCGACCTGCACAAGGAAACCGTGGACTGGGTGCCGAACTACGACGGCACCGAACTGATCCCGGCGGTCATGCCGACCCGCGTTCCGAACCTGCTGGTCAACGGTTCCAGTGGTATCGCCGTGGGTATGGCGACCAACATTCCGCCGCACAACCTCGGTGAAGTCATCGACGGTTGCCTGGCCCTCATCGACAATCCCGAGCTGACCGTCGATGAGCTGATGCAATACATTCCCGGTCCGGACTTCCCGACCGCCGCGATCATCAACGGTCGCGCCGGCATCATCGAAGCCTACCGCACCGGCCGTGGCCGCATTTACATGCGCGCCCGTTCGATCATCGAAGACATCGACAAGGTCGGTGGCCGTCAGCAGATCGTCATCACCGAGCTGCCTTACCAGCTGAACAAGGCGCGTCTGATCGAGAAGATCGCCGAGCTGGTAAAAGAGAAGAAACTCGAAGGCATCACCGAACTGCGCGACGAGTCCGACAAGGACGGTATGCGCGTCGTGATCGAGCTGCGTCGCGGCGAAGTGCCTGAGGTGATCCTCAACAACCTCTACGCCCAGACCCAGCTGCAATCGGTATTCGGCATCAACATCGTTGCGCTGATCGACGGTCGTCCACGCATCCTGAACCTCAAGGATCTGCTGGAAGCCTTCGTCCGTCACCGTCGCGAAGTCGTTACCCGCCGTACCGTGTTCGAACTGCGCAAGGCTCGTGAGCGTGGCCACATCCTCGAAGGTCAGGCGGTAGCCCTGTCGAACATCGACCCGGTGATCGCGCTGATCAAGGCTTCGCCGACGCCGTCGGAAGCCAAGGAAGCGCTGGTCAGCACGCCGTGGGAGTCCTCGGCGGTGGTCGCGATGGTCGAGCGTGCCGGTGCCGATTCGTGCCGTCCGGAAAACCTCGATCCGCAATACGGTCTGCGTGAAGGCAAGTACTTCCTGTCGCCGGAACAGGCGCAAGCCATTCTGGAACTGCGTCTGCACCGCCTGACCGGCCTGGAGCACGAAAAGCTGCTGGCCGAGTATCAAGAGATCCTCAACCAGATCGGCGAGCTGATCCGCATCCTCAACAGCGCCGTGCGCCTGATGGAAGTGATCCGCGAAGAACTGGAAGTGATCCGCGCCGAATACGGCGACGTGCGCCGCACCGAGATTCTCGATGCGCGCCTCGACCTGACCCTGGGTGACATGATCCCGGAAGAAGAGCGCGTCGTGACCATTTCCCACGGCGGCTATGCCAAGACCCAGCCGCTGGCTGCGTACCAGGCCCAGCGTCGTGGCGGTAAAGGCAAATCGGCTACCGGCGTGAAAGATGAGGACTACATCGCTCACCTGCTGGTTGCCAACAGCCACACCACGCTGTTGCTGTTCTCCAGCAAGGGCAAGGTGTACTGGCTCAAGACCTACGAGATTCCGGAAGCGTCCCGCGCCGCCCGTGGTCGTCCGCTGGTCAACCTGCTGCCGCTGGATGACGGTGAATACATCACCACCATGCTGCCGGTCGATCTCGAAGCCATGAAGCGTCAGGCTGATGAAGAAGAAGCCGAAGGCGCCGAGGCTGATGTAGAAGAAATCGAAAACAGCAACGAAACCGAAGAAGAGCGCAAGGCACGTATCAAGGCTGCCGACCGCAAGAAGGCACCGTTCATCTTCATGTCGACCGCCAACGGTACCGTCAAGAAGACCCCGCTGGTGGCCTTCAGCCGTCAGCGCAGCGTCGGTCTGATCGCGCTGGAGCTGGACGAAGGCGACATCCTGATCTCCGCTGCCATCACCGATGGCGAGCAGGAAATCATGCTGTTCTCCGACGGCGGCAAGGTGACGCGCTTCAAGGAATCCGAAGTCCGCGCCATGGGTCGTACCGCTCGCGGTGTGCGTGGCATGCGTCTGCCGGAAGGGCAGAAGCTGATTTCCATGCTGATCCCGGAAGAAGGCAGCGAAATCCTGACGGCTTCCGAGCGCGGCTACGGCAAGCGCACGGCGATCACCGAGTTCCCTGAATACAAGCGTGGCGGTCAGGGCGTTATCGCCATGGTCAGCAACGAACGTAACGGCCGTCTGGTCGGCGCGGTTCAGGTGCAGGATGGTGAAGAGATCATGCTGATTTCCGACCAGGGCACGCTGGTGCGTACCCGTGTCGACGAAGTCTCCAGTCTGGGTCGTAACACCCAGGGCGTGACCCTGATCAAGCTGGCCAAGGATGAAACCCTGGTTGGTCTGGAGCGGGTCCAGGAACCTTCGGAAGTCGAGGGTGAAGAGTTTGAGGGTGAAGAAGGTGTCGAGCTGGAAGAAGGCGTGATCGGCGCCGAACCGGACGATGCCGTCGACAACCTGCAGGCGGACGCCGCAGACGAAGAAGAGTCGCAAGACTAACCAAACCGTAGCAGGGCAGAGTGTTTGCTCTGTCCGCTACCGTGATTGCATAGCGAGAGTGGATGTGAGCAAACGAGCCTTTAACTTCTGCGCAGGTCCCGCTGCGCTGCCTGAAGCTGTCCTGTTGCGTGCCCAGTCCGAGCTGCTCGACTGGCACGGCAAGGGTCTGTCGGTCATGGAAATGAGCCATCGTAGTGATGACTACGTGGCCATTGCCGAGAAAGCCGAACAGGACCTGCGCGACCTGCTGTCCATCCCCTCCAATTACAAAGTGCTGTTCCTGCAGGGCGGCGCGAGCCAGCAGTTCGCCGAGATTCCGCTGAACCTGCTGCCCGAGAACGGCACTGCCGACTATGTCGAAACCGGCATCTGGTCGAAGAAAGCCATCGAGGAAGCGCGTCGCTTCGGCAACATCAACGTTGCCGCCAGCGCCAAGCCTTATGACTACCTGGCCATTCCTGGTCAGAACGAGTGGAAGCTGACCCCGGGTGCGGCCTATCTGCACTATGCGTCCAACGAAACCATCGGTGGCCTGCAGTTTGACTGGGTTCCCGAGGCCGGTGACGTTCCGCTGGTGGTCGACATGTCCTCCGATATCCTCTCGCGCCCGATCGATGTGTCGCAGTACGGTCTGATCTACGCCGGTGCGCAGAAGAACATCGGCCCGAGCGGTCTGGTGGTGGTGATCGTCCGTGAGGACCTGTTGGGCCGCGCCCGCAGTTCGTGCCCGACCATGCTCGACTACAAGGTCTCGGCCGACAACGGTTCGATGTACAACACCCCGGCCACCTATTCCTGGTACCTCTCGGGCCTCGTTTTCGAGTGGCTGAAGGAGCAGGGCGGTGTCGCCGCGATGGAGCAGCGCAACAAGGCGAAGAAAGATCGCCTGTACGGCTTCATCGACAACAGCGATTTCTACACCAACCCGATCAGCATCAACGCCCGCTCGTGGATGAACGTGCCGTTCCGCCTGGCTGACGAGCGTCTGGACAAGGCGTTCCTGGCCGGCGCCGATGCTCGCGGCCTGCTCAACCTCAAGGGGCATCGTTCGGTCGGCGGCATGCGTGCCTCGATCTATAACGCCCTGGGCCTGGATGCGGTTGAGGCTCTGGTTGGTTACATGGCTGAATTCGAGAAGGAGCATTCCTGATGTCCGAGCAGGAGCTCAAGGCGCTGCGCGTTCGCATCGACAACCTCGATGAGAAGATCCTCCAGCTGATCAGCGATCGTGCACGCTGTGCCGAAGAGGTTGCACGGGTCAAGATGGCCAGTCTGGCCGAAGGCGAGCAGCCGGTGTTCTATCGTCCGGAGCGCGAGGCGCAGGTCCTCAAGCGCGTGATGGAACGCAACAAGGGGCCGCTGGGCAACGAAGAGATGGCGCGGCTGTTCCGCGAAATCATGTCCTCGTGCCTCGCCCTCGAGAACCCGCTGAAAGTAGCCTACCTCGGTCCGGAAGGCACCTTCACGCAAGCGGCGGCCATGAAGCACTTCGGTCACGCGGTGATCAGCAAGCCGATGGCAGCGATCGACGAAGTGTTCCGCGAAGTGGCGGCCGGTGCGGTGAATTTTGGCGTGGTGCCGGTGGAGAACTCCACCGAAGGTGCGGTCAACCACACCCTCGACAGCTTCCTCGAGCACGACATGGTCATCTGTGGCGAAGTCGAGCTGCGGATTCACCACCATCTGCTGGTAGGTGAAAACACCAAGACCGACAGCATCAGCCGCATTTATTCCCACGCCCAGTCGCTGGCCCAGTGCCGCAAGTGGCTGGACGCCCATTACCCGAATGTCGAGCGCGTGGCGGTGTCCAGCAACGCCGAAGCGGCCAAGCGGGTCAAGGGTGAGTGGAACTCGGCGGCGATCGCCGGTGACATGGCGGCCGGGCTGTATGGCCTGACCCGTCTGGCCGAGAAGATCGAGGATCGTCCGGACAACTCCACGCGCTTCCTGATGATCGGTAACCAGGAAGTGCCGCCGACCGGCGACGACAAGACGTCGATCATCGTGTCCATGAGCAACAAGCCCGGCGCGCTCCATGAGCTGCTGGTGCCGTTCCATGACAACGGGATCGACCTGACCCGGATCGAAACCCGTCCGTCGCGCAGCGGTAAATGGACCTACGTGTTCTTCATCGACTTCGTCGGCCATCACCGTGATCCGCTGATCAAGGGTGTGCTGGAAAAGATCAGTCAGGAAGCAGTAGCACTCAAGGTGCTGGGTTCCTACCCGAAAGCAGTTCTTTAAGGGGTGGTAGCAATGAGTGGCAACTTCCTCGCTCTGGCACAGCCGGGCGTGCAACAACTTTCGCCATACGTTCCGGGCAAGCCCGTGGACGAACTGGCTCGCGAACTGGATCTGGATCCGGCGAGCATCGTCAAACTGGCGAGCAACGAAAACCCGCTGGGCGCCAGCCCGAAGGCGCTGGCCGCGATCCGCGAAGCGCTGGACGAACTGACCCGCTATCCGGACGGTAACGGTTTCGCACTGAAATCCCTGCTGGCCGAGCAGTGCCGTGTCGAGCTGAACCAGGTCACCCTGGGCAACGGCTCCAATGACATTCTCGAGCTGGTGGCGCGCGCCTACCTGGCGCCGGGCCTGAATGCCGTGTTCAGTGAGCACGCGTTCGCGGTCTATCCGATTGCGACCCAGGCGGTCGGTGCTCAGGCCAAAGTCGTTCCGGCCAAGGATTGGGGGCATGACCTGCCAGCGATGCTGGCCGCCATCGACGCCAACACTCGCGTCGTGTTCATCGCCAACCCGAATAACCCGACCGGTACCTGGTTCGGCGCCGAGGCGCTGGACGAGTTCCTGCAGGACGTGCCGGAGCACGTGCTGGTGGTGCTGGACGAGGCTTACATCGAATACGCCGAAGGCAGCGATCTGCCGGATGGTCTGGATTTCCTCGCGGCTTACCCGAACCTGCTGGTCTCGCGCACCTTCTCCAAGGCCTATGGTCTGGCGGCCCTGCGGGTTGGCTACGGTTTGTCCACGCCAGTGGTGGCGGATGTGCTGAATCGCGTACGTCAGCCGTTCAACGTCAACAGCCTGGCCTTGGCCGCGGCGTGTGCGGCGCTGAAGGACGAGGAATATCTGGCGCAGAGCCGTCAGCTCAACGAGTCCGGCATGCAACAGCTGGAAGCGGGTTTCCGCGAGCTGGGCCTGAGCTGGATTCCGTCCAAGGGCAACTTTATCTGCGTCGACCTCGGTCAGGTGGCGGCTCCGGTGTTCCAGGGCCTGCTGCGCGAAGGCGTGATCGTGCGTCCGGTGGCCAACTACGGCATGCCGAACCATCTGCGGGTGACCATCGGTCTGCCGGCGGAAAACAGCCGCTTCCTCGAAGCGCTGCGCAAGGTTCTGGCTCGTGGGTGATGTCACTGCGCTGCAATCTGCTGCACCTATGATCGGGCGCCTGGTGGTGGTCGGTCTGGGGTTGATCGGTGGTTCGTTTGCCAAAGGCTTGCGTGAGAGCGGTCTGTGCCGCGAAGTGGTCGGGGTCGATCTCGACCCGCAATCGCGCAAGCTGGCGGTCGAGTTGGGTGTGGTGGATCGCTGCGAAGAAGACCTGGTGGCTGTCTGCCAGGGTGCGGACGTGATCCAGTTGGCGGTGCCGATCCTGGCCATGGAAAAAGTGCTGGCCCGTCTGGCTGGCATGGATCTGGGGCAGGCGATCCTGACGGATGTCGGCAGCGCCAAGGGCAATGTGGTGCGCGCGGCGACCGAAGCGTTCGGCGGCATGCCGGCGCGTTTCGTGCCGGGTCATCCGATTGCCGGTTCCGAGCAGAGCGGGGTGGAAGCCTCCAACTCAGAGCTGTTTCGTCGTCACAAGGTGATTCTGACCCCGCTGGAGCAGACCGATCCGGCTGCGCTGGCAGTGGTTGATCGCTTGTGGCGCGAGCTGGGTGCCGACGTCGAGCACATGCAGGTCGAGCGTCACGATGAAGTGCTGGCGGCGACCAGTCATCTGCCGCACCTGCTGGCCTTCGGTCTGGTTGATTCGCTGGCCAAGCGCAATGAAAACCTTGAGATCTTCCGTTACGCTGCGGGCGGTTTTCGCGATTTCACAAGAATCGCCGGAAGCGACCCGGTCATGTGGCATGACATCTTTCTCGCCAACCGCGAGGCTGTCCTGCGCACACTCGATACATTTCGCAGCGACCTCGACGCCTTGCGCGACGCGGTCGATGCAGGGGATGGGCACCAATTGTTGGGCGTCTTCACGCGCGCCCGGGTTGCCCGCGAGCATTTCAGTAAAATCCTGGCCCGCAGGGCCTATGTGGACGCTATGAATTCCAACGATCTGATTTTCCTGGCTCAACCTGGTGGCCGCCTCTCCGGTCGGATTCGCGTACCAGGTGACAAATCGATTTCCCACCGTTCGATCATGCTCGGTTCTCTGGCTGAAGGCGTCACTGAAGTCGAAGGCTTCCTCGAGGGCGAAGATGCCCTGGCGACCTTGCAGGCGTTCCGCGACATGGGCGTGGTCATCGAAGGCCCGCATCACGGCCGCGTGACCATCCACGGTGTCGGCCTGCACGGCCTGAAACCTGCGCCGGGCCCGATCTATCTGGGCAACTCCGGCACTTCGATGCGTCTGCTGTCCGGCCTGCTGGCCGCGCAGGATTTCGACAGCACTCTGACCGGTGATGCGTCGCTGTCCAAGCGTCCGATGAATCGCGTGGCCAACCCGCTGCGGGAAATGGGCGCCGTGATCGAAACCGCTGCCGAAGGTCGTCCGCCGATGACTATTCGTGGCGGTCACAAGCTCAAAGGCCTGACCTACACCATGCCGATGGCCAGTGCCCAGGTGAAATCCTGCCTGCTGCTGGCGGGTCTGTACGCCGAAGGCAAGACCACCGTGACCGAGCCGGCGCCGACCCGTGACCATACCGAGCGCATGCTGCGCGGCTTCGGCTATCCGGTAAGTGTCAATGGTGCCACGGCATCGGTTGAGTCCGGCGGCAAGCTGACCGCGACCCACATCGAAGTACCGGGCGACATCTCGTCGTCGGCGTTCTTCCTGGTGGCAGCGTCGATCGCCGAAGGTTCGGAGCTGGTGCTCGAGCACGTCGGTATCAACCCGACACGTACCGGTGTGATCGACATCCTGCGCTTGATGGGCGCCGACATCACCCTGGAAAACCAGCGTGAAGTGGGCGGCGAGCCGGTTGCAGACCTGCGCGTGCGAGCAGCTAAACTCAAAGGTATCGAGATTCCGGAAGCGCTGGTTCCACTGGCCATCGACGAGTTCCCGGTACTGTTCGTGGCGGCAGCCTGTGCCGAAGGGCGCACCGTGCTGACCGGCGCCGAAGAGTTGCGGGTCAAGGAATCGGACCGTATCCAGGTCATGGCGGACGGTTTGCTGGCGCTGGGCGTCAAGTGCGAGCCGACCCCGGACGGCATCATCATCGACGGCGGCCAGATTGGCGGCGGCGAAGTGCATGGTCATGGCGATCACCGTATCGCGATGGCTTTCAGCGTGGCCTCGCTGCGCGCCACTGCACCGATCCGCATCCATGATTGCGCCAACGTCGCGACATCGTTCCCGAACTTCCTGGCGCTGTGCGCGCAGGTCGGCATTCGTGTGGCGCAAGAGGCTCAGTCGTGAACAACATTGCTCCGGTCATCACCATCGATGGGCCAAGCGGCTCGGGCAAAGGCACCGTAGCCGGGATTCTGGCCAAGCGTCTGGGCTGGAACCTGCTGGATTCCGGTGCGCTGTATCGCTTGCTGGCGTTTGCTGCGCACAACCATGGTGTCGACCTGACCAATGAAGAGCTGCTGAAGAAACTGGCCGCTCATCTGGATGTGCAGTTCATCGCGGCGACCGACGGTCAGTTGCAACGCATCATTCTGGAAGGTGATGAAGTCAGCGATGTCATCCGCACCGAGAGCGTCGGTTCCGGCGCTTCCCAGGTGGCTGCATTGCCGGCCGTGCGTGAGGCGCTGCTGCAGCGCCAGCGTGCTTTCCAGGAAACGCCGGGCCTGGTGGCCGATGGCCGCGACATGGGAACGGTGGTATTTCCGAATGCGCCCTTGAAGATTTTCCTGACCGCCAGTGCCGAGGAGCGGGCGCGCCGTCGATATTTGCAGTTGAAGGGCAAAGTCGAGGGTGTTAGTCTGTCGAGTCTGCTAGATGAGATTCGTGCGCGCGATGAGCGTGATACCCAGCGAGCGGTGGCCCCGCTCAAGCCGGCGGCCGACGCGATACAGCTGGATTCCACGGAGTTGTCCATCGATCAGGTGCTTGAACGCATCATGAGCGAGATCGCCATTCGCGATATCGCCGGGTGACCAAGAAGGCCACAGGGGACCAGTCATAGTCCTGCGGTGCTTCTTTTTAATGAAACTAACCCACATCGTCTGGGATGTGGAGATGGGCGTACTTTTTCGCCCTAATCAACAGGAATTAAAATGAGCGAAAGCTTTGCGGAACTCTTTGAAGAAAGCCTAAAGACCCTGAACCTTCAGGCAGGCTCCATCATCACCGGTGTTATCGTTGATATCGATTACCAAGCTCGCTGGGTAACCGTTCACGCTGGCCTGAAGTCCGAAGCACTGATCCCTCTGGAGCAGTTCTACAACGACGCTGGCGAACTGAACATCAACGTCGGTGACGAAGTTCACGTTGCTCTGGACTCGGTTGAAGACGGTTTCGGTGAAACCAAGCTGTCCCGTGAAAAAGCCAAGCGCGCTGAATGCTGGATCGTTCTGGAAGCAGCCTTCGCAGCTGAGGAAGTGGTCAAGGGCGTTATCAACGGTAAGGTTAAAGGCGGCTTCACTGTCGACGTTAACGGCATCCGTGCGTTCCTGCCAGGTTCCCTGGTTGACGTCCGTCCAGTGCGCGACACCACGCACCTGGAAGGCAAAGAGCTGGAATTCAAGGTCATCAAGCTGGACCAGAAGCGCAACAACGTTGTCGTTTCCCGTCGCAGCGTCCTGGAAGCCGAGAACTCCGCCGAGCGTGAAGCTCTGCTGGAATCCCTGCAAGAAGGCCAGCAAGTCAAAGGTATCGTCAAAAACCTCACCGATTACGGCGCATTCGTCGATCTGGGTGGCGTGGACGGCCTGCTGCACATCACCGACATGGCGTGGAAGCGTATCAAGCACCCTTCCGAAATCGTCAATGTTGGCGACGAGATCGACGTCAAGGTTCTGAAGTACGATCGCGAGCGCAATCGTGTTTCCCTGGGCCTGAAGCAACTGGGCGAAGATCCATGGGTTGCTATCAAAGCCCGTTACCCAGAAAGCACTCGCGTTACCGCTCGTGTAACCAACCTGACCGACTACGGCTGCTTCGCTGAGCTGGAAGAAGGCGTTGAAGGTCTGGTACACGTTTCGGAAATGGACTGGACCAACAAGAACATCCACCCTTCGAAAGTCGTACAAGTCGGCGACGAAGTGGAAGTTATGGTTCTGGACATCGACGAAGAGCGTCGTCGTATCTCCCTGGGCATCAAGCAGTGCAAGTCGAACCCATGGGAAGACTTCTCTGGCCAGTTCAACAAGGGCGATAAAATCTCCGGCACCATCAAGTCGATCACCGATTTCGGTATCTTCATTGGTCTGGACGGCGGCATCGACGGTCTGGTTCACCTGTCCGACATCTCCTGGAACGAAGTGGGCGAAGAAGCCGTACGTCGTTTCAAGAAGGGCGACGAGCTGGACACCGTTATCCTGTCGGTTGACCCAGAGCGCGAGCGTATCTCCCTGGGTATCAAGCAACTGGAAAGCGATCCGTTCTCCGAGTACGTCTCGGTTAACGACAAAGGCGCAATCGTTACTGGCACCGTGAAAGAAGTTGACGCCAAAGGCGCCATCATCGTTCTGGCCGACGATATCGAAGCGACTCTGAAAGCCTCCGAAATCAGCCGTGACCGCGTTGAAGACGCGCGCAACGTTCTGAAAGAAGGCCAGCAAGTAGAAGCCAAGATCATCAGCGTTGATCGTAAGAGCCGCGTAATCCAGCTGTCGATCAAATCGAAAGACGATGCTGAAGAGAAAGAAGCCATCCAGAGCCTGAAAGCAGCTCCGGAAGGTGAAGCAGCTGACACCACTATGGCGGCACTGCTGCGTCAAGCAATGGCCAAACAGAACTGAGTTCTGTCTGATCATTAAAAAGGGCGACTTCGGTCGCCCTTTTTTGTGCCTGCGATTTGGTGTACTGGATTCCCTATTGCTCCTTGTGTGTGAAACCAAAGTCTTCGCTTGGTGGTCTGTTTCTTTAATCGGATCAATCGCCTATTCGCGACTAAGCTTGGTCTTAGGTGTGTAGTAGTCGGGCTGTTGCCTGGCATAAGGAAGTGGATGAACAAGTTTATTCTCCTCGTGGCTGTGCTGGTTTTGGCGGGTTGCACCACAAGTGCCAAAACCCACGCGGTGCGTGGTGTCAGCGGTATAGAGATCGACTGTTCGGGGTTGGGGTCGGGCTGGGAAAAATGTCAAAAGCGTGCGGCGAAGGAGTGCAAGGGGGCAGGTTATAAGGTGCTCACCCGATCTGATGAAGCGAAAGATGAAGATGAATTCCCTTTTGGCTTCAATCCCGCAGGCTACGTGACTCGGACCATGCTGGTGATGTGTCGCTGAGTGTCTGCTGGCGTGGATGTATGGTTTTTCGCCCTGAAAACGGGCGTTTTGACGCTGAAGAAGATATGTCAATCCCTGGGCTGTTCAAAATCTTCCGGGCATGCTAAAACCTTTCAAGCGCTGATCTAGCTGCTTGAAAAAGAAGGGAAAAATATGACGAAGTCGGAGTTGATCGAACGAATTGTCACCCATCAAGGGCTGCTCTCATCCAAGGATGTGGAGCTGGCCATCAAGACCATGCTTGAACAAATGTCCCAATGTCTGGCCACTGGTGATCGGATCGAGATCCGTGGTTTTGGCAGCTTTTCCTTGCACTATCGTGCGCCGCGGGTCGGCCGCAATCCGAAGACTGGTCAGTCTGTCAGCCTTGACGGCAAGTTTGTTCCGCATTTCAAGCCGGGCAAAGAGTTGCGTGATCGCGTGAACGAAGAAGAGGAGGAGGGGGTTTGACAGCCACGACCTTTCAGGGGGTTGCCCATGCGTAACCTCAAACGCATGCTTCTTGGCGTTTTCATTCTTTTACTGATGTTGGTGATCCTGGCGTTTGTGCTGGAGAATCAGCAGTCCATCTCGCTGATGTTCCTTGGCTGGGCGGGGCCGCAACTTCCAGTATCTCTGGTGATGGTTCTCGCGCTGCTCCTTGGGATGCTTGTCGGTCCTGTTCTGGGCTGGTTTCTGGGACGCTCGTCCCGCGCTGTGCGCAAGCGCCTTGTCTGAAAACGACAGGCGCGGGACATCCATCGAATTTGCGGCGCTGCCTGTCTATATCCATTAGTAAAACGTTAATTAAGCTGTAAAATGCAGCCCTTGTTCGATAGTGGCATCGTTACCACATTGATTCAGACTGACTCTGACGGAGGCCTGGGTTATGACGGCTTTCGCATTCATGGATTAGGCTGCGCTCGTTGTGGGCGCGGTCCGTAGCTCAAGGGTATGGTTTCGCGTGAAAATTCTAGTAACCGGCGGCGCCGGGTTTATCGGCTCGGCAGTCATCCGTCATATCATTTCCAACACTAACGACGCTGTCGTGAACGTTGACAAGCTGACTTACGCTGGCAACCTTGAGTCGTTGGGTGAAGTTAGTCAAAACTCACGTTATGCCTTTGAGCGTGTCGATATCTGCGATCGTGATCAAATTGATCGTGTCCTTCGGGAACACCAACCGGATGCAATCATGCATTTGGCTGCTGAATCCCATGTTGACCGTTCGATTTCCGGTCCGTCCGAATTCATCCAGACCAATATCATCGGCACCTACACGTTGCTGGAAGCTGCACGCCAATACTGGTCTGCGCTGGACGATACCCGCAAAGCCGCGTTTCGCTTTCATCACATTTCCACTGATGAAGTGTACGGCGACCTCGAAGGCCCTGAAGATCTCTTCACCGAGACCACGCCTTATCAGCCAAGCTCGCCATACTCTGCCAGCAAGGCCAGCTCCGACCACCTGGTTCGTGCCTGGGCCCGTACCTACGGCCTGCCGACACTGGTCACCAACTGCTCGAACAACTATGGTCCGTGCCACTTCCCTGAGAAGTTGATTCCGCTGATCATTCTCAATGCACTGGAAGGCAAGCCACTGCCGGTTTACGGCAAGGGCAATCAAGTGCGTGACTGGTTGTACGTAGAAGATCATGCACGTGCGCTGTACAAAGTCGTCACCGAGGGTGTCATCGGTGAGACGTACAACATTGGTGGTCACAACGAAAAGCAGAACATCGAAGTGGTTCAAACCCTTTGCGCGCTGCTGGATGAGCTCCGTCCGGACTCAGCTCATCGCCCGCACGCAAGCTTGATTACTTATGTTCAGGATCGTCCGGGACATGATCAGCGTTATGCGATCGATGCGAGCAAGATTCAGCGTGAACTCGGCTGGGCGCCAGAAGAAACCTTCGAGACCGGTATTCGCAAGACGGTGGAATGGTATTTGAACAACGCGCAGTGGGTCGAGCATGTGAAAAGCGGCAGCTATCAGCAGTGGATTCATCAGAACTACAGCGATCGCTCCAATAAAGCATGAGAATCCTTCTTCTTGGAAAAAATGGTCAGGTGGGTTGGGAGCTGCAGCGCTCCCTGGCGCCGCTAGGTGAACTCATCTCGCTGGATCGCCACCTGCTCAACGGCCTGCAGGGCGATCTGTCGGATCCGGAGGCGTTGCGCGCAACGATCCGGCATCTGAAGCCGGACGTGATAGTCAACGCTGCCGCCTACAACGCTGTCGATAAAGCAGAGTCCGAAAAGGAACTCGCTGCCCTGATCAATACCCAGGCAGTCGCCGTCATGGCGGATGAAGCATTGGCTCTGAATGCCTTGCTGGTTCACTACTCTACTGATTATGTGTTCAGTGGTGAGGGTGATGTTCCCTGGAAGGAAGATGACCCTGTTGCGCCCCTTAATCAATACGGAATCAGCAAGCGCGCTGGCGAAGAGGCAATTGTTGCTTCCGGCTGTTCGCACTTGATCTTTCGTACGAGCTGGGTCTATTCCGTCAGAGGCAACAACTTCGCGAAAACCATGTTGCGTCTGGCCAGGGAGCGTGAGGCGTTAAATGTGATTTTCGATCAGGTGGGTGCGCCAACCGGTGCTGACCTGATTGCCGATGTCACTGCCCACGCCATTTTGAAAGTGAAGCAAAGTGCCGATTTGGCGGGCATCTACCATCTGGTTGCCGGTGGTGAAGTTTCCTGGCACGGCTATGCTTCCCATGTCATAGAGTTCGCGCGAAAGATTGGCGAGCAATTGAAGGTGACTGAAGTAAACCCGATCGAGTCGGCGGCCTACCCGACTCCGGCCCGTCGTCCCTTGAATTCACGCCTGAACACCCAGAAACTGCGAAATAATTTTGCCCTTCGCCTGCCGGAATGGCAAAGCGGCGTAAACAGAATGCTGATGGAAGTTTTTAATAAATGATCAAGACAAATCGAAAGGGAATTATTCTGGCCGGTGGTTCGGGAACACGCTTGCACCCGTTGACGTTGGGTGTTTCCAAGCAAATGTTGCCGATCTATGACAAACCGATGATTTTTTATCCGTTGTCCGTGCTCATGCTCGCAGGTATGCGAGAAATCCTGATCATTTCCACCCCTGAAGATCTGCCAAACTTTCGCAAGCTGCTCGGTGACGGCAGCCGCTACGGTATTCAGCTGACCTACGCCGAACAACCAAGTCCTGATGGTTTGGCTCAGGCCTTCATTATCGGTGAGGAGTTCATCGGTAAGGATCCGTGCTGTTTGATCCTCGGTGACAACATATTTTACGGTCAGCACTTCTCCGATAACTTGCGTTCCGCCAGCACTCAGGAAAAAGGCGCGACGGTCTTCGGTTATCACGTTTCTGATCCTGAGCGTTTCGGCGTCGTTGAGTTCGATGCGACTGGTCGGGCATTGAGCATCGAAGAAAAACCGCTCAAGCCTAAATCCAGTTACGCTGTCACCGGTCTTTATTTCTACGATAACCAGGTTGTCGATATTGCCAAGGGCATCAAGCCGTCCGAGCGAGGCGAGCTGGAAATTACAGACGTTAACCGTGCCTATCTCGAGCAACAAACCCTCAATGTCGAAATGCTCGGTCGAGGCTTTGCATGGCTGGATACCGGTACTCACGACTCGCTGCTTGAGGCGAGCCATTTCGTGCACACCATCGAACACCGCCAGGGTTTGAAGGTGGCGTGCCTTGAAGAAATTGCATACAACAATGGCTGGATTACGTCGGATCAGTTGAGCGAGCAGGCAGAGGCCCTCAAGAAAACAGGCTACGGGCAATACCTGAAAAAATTGTTGGATTCGACTTCTTTCTGAGTCTGGAAAGTTCGACATTCAAACAAAGCGTTCAATCCGTGCAAGCAGGAACGGCATGCCAGTAGAACATCCGAAGGTTGCAGTTTTACTGGCTGCCTATAATGGAACACCGTGGATTGAGGAGCAGCTTTCCTCAATCCTCAATCAATCAGCAGTTAATGTAACTGTTTACATCAGTATTGATCCCTCTTCAGACGGTACGGAAGCGCTGTGCCGAGCATACGCCGTTGAGCATCCCGGTGTGGTGATCCTCCCTGAATCCGGACGATTTGGCGGCGCATCGCGTAATTTCTTCAGACTTATCCGTGATGTCGACTTCGATCACTTCGACTTCATCGCTTTTTCGGATCAGGATGACATCTGGCATTCGAACAAGCTGTTTCGTGCAACTCAAAGCATTGCAGAGCAAAGCGTTGATGCGTACTCCAGTAACGTCACTGCATTCTGGCCTGATGGCAAGACTGTCCTTCTGGACAAAGCGCAGCCACAGGTCGATCTGGACTATTTGTTCGAGGCTGCCGGGCCGGGTTGTACTTACGTTATGAGTAACGCTCTGGCGGGCTCGTTAAAGGCTTCAATGCTTGCGAACTGGCAGCAACTGCAAGGCGTCAGCCTGCACGACTGGTATTGCTATGCCTATGCACGAAGCAACGGCTATCGCTGGTATATCGATCCAGGGGCATCTATGGATTATCGCCAGCACGAGCGTAATCAAGTCGGTGCCAATACCGGTCTTCGGCCATTGATTACCCGCTATAAAACCATCCATGACGGCTGGTGGTTCAGTCAGGTTGAACTCATTGCAACGTTGGTGAAGCCGGAGCGGGCGTCATCGGTCGTCAGTGGTGGGCAGTTGCGTGGGATGCAACTGGTCAAGCTTTCCTTCAGGGCCTGGCAATGCAGGCGTCGGGTAAGGGATAAGGTCTTCTTCTTCTTTATCTGCTGGGCTAGCGCATTGTTGGGGAACAAGTCTTGAGCATCATGCCAAAACCGAGCATTTTTGTGTCCGGTGCCAGCGGGTTCGTCGGGCAGCGGCTGGTCATGCGCCTGTTGCTCGATAAAAAATACGCGCCTATCGCTGCCGCGCGTCGTGCTACGCAATTGCAGGGATTATGCCCGACTGTGTCTTTTGACATGGATAACCCGAGTCACCGGCCTGATTTGAATGGCGTGGATGTAGTTGTTCATACGGCCGCGCGAGTGCATGTGATGAATGAACTTGCCGAGGACGCCCTCGCTGAGTTTCGCAAGGTCAATGTGGAAGGAACCTTGCGACTGGCGAAACAGGCAGCAGAAGCAGGAGTGCGACGCTTCATTTTCATCAGTTCGATCAAGGTCAATGGGGAAGGCACGCTCCCGGGGAAACCGTTCAGCGCAGATGATGCGCCTGCTCCCCAAGACCCTTATGGGGTCTCCAAGTACGAGGCCGAGCAAGCACTGAAGCAACTGGCACTCGAGACTTCAATGGAGGTTGTGATCATTCGCCCTCCACTGGTCTATGGACCTGGAGTCAAAGCCAATTTTCTGAACATGTTGCGCTGGCTCGACAGAGGGGTTCCACTGCCGTTAGGTGGCATACGCAACCAGCGAAGTCTGGTTGCGCTTGGCAACCTGGTGGATTTTATCGTCACGTGTATCAATCATCCTGCAGCAGCCAATCAGACATTTCTGGTTAGCGATGGTCGGGACCTCTCCACGCCTCAGTTATTGAACAGCCTGGCGAACGCTCTGGATAAGCGATCCCGGCTGATTGCCTTGCCAGAGTGGCTGATACTCTCTATGGCGACGCTGCTGGGCAAACAAGCGATTGCAAGTCGGGTCTGCGGTTCTCTGCAGGTTGACATCTCCAAGAACTATGAGTTACTGGGGTGGACTCCACCGATACACTCAGATCGAGCCATGCGTCAGACGGCCATTCACTATCAGGAAACATTGGTAAAGCACCGTGCCTGATACCCTGAAGATTCTGAATTCTCTTTCTTCGGTGCCGCAGGCGCGAATGGCGCTCTATAGATGTAACGCACGATTGATGACGGGAATGTTTTGAATGTGAAGCTTTGATTGAGTCTCGCGGCGCGCGGCGGGATACTTCGGATTAACGGTTTAGACTATTTTTACTACTATGGATTATGTATGTCATTCAGCAAAATAAATTTCTGGATTGAAGGTGATATTTCGACCACAAGGATTGTATCGCGCCTGCTGAATGATGTGAGTGGTGAAGGTAGTTGCGATACCCGACTGCTAAGCACTGTTGGCTGGTCATCCCTCGTCAGCGGTGTCAACATCTTTTGCCGGAGTTGTGATCCAAGATACGCCTGGTTGCCGACGTACTTGCGCGAGCATGGCATTCCCTATGCGTATTATCTCGATGACAATTTCTGGAAAATCACCGGCTCGGGAGAGTTGGCACGCTATTACAAATCGGCAGAAGTCGTCATGTCGCTTGACGCTTTTGTTGAGAATGCCAGTTTCGTGATTACGCACAACAAAACATTTGCCGAATTTATCAATCGAAGATTTCCCGATGTGAAGTGTGAGTTGTTACCTGTCCCTTTTGACACTTCGCTGATCCGTAAGATTGCAAAAAAACTTGCAGTAAAACCTGCAAGAGACGCCGTGGTCGGGTACGCCGGTGGCTATAAGGAAGAAGAGTTTGCGCTGCTTCAGGAAGTGGTTGAGCAGTTAGGGAAAGAGCGGCCGGAAATTCGCTTTGAGTTCATCGGTGGTGTTTCCGATGAATTACGCAGCTTGAATAATGTGCAGTGGTTCCCCGGATTTTCGGACTATTCAAAATTTCTTGAGTTCAAAATGGGGCGAAACTGGAGTGTCGGGTTGGCGCCGTTGATGGAAAGCCAGTTCAACGCTTCCAAGACGAATAATAAGTTTAGAGAGTACGGTGGCTGCGGGATATCCGCGATCTATAGCAATACGACGCCCTATGTCGAGTGCGTAGTGTCGGAGCGCTCCGGTCTGTTGGTTGATAACAATGTCGCCGATTGGGTGGAGGCTATCAAGCGTCTCGTTGATAATCCTCAATTACGCGAAACGATAAAGGAAGAATCCTTCAAATATGTCGAATTGAACCATTCGCATGAGTCGATTATTCCAACCTGGCGCGAGGCACTCGACAGAATTTCTCATAATTCTGAACGCTTGATGTCTTCCAGAATTAGATTCAACTATGTAAAACATTTCCATCTGAGCGGCATGTCACGCGTCGCCAAGAGAATGGAAGGCGCGACAGCGACTTCGATATATGGATTCGTATTGAAAGGAAAGTTGAAGTCGCTCTTGAACAGGGCTCCTGTTCGAAAAGTGATAAAAACCTTTGCTTTTGTTGCACTGATTGCTGCCGGTTTGTATCTCCTGAAGGCGGGCATAATGTGAGGAAAAAAACTGTTTTGATCGTCTGTAATGATGTCGTCGGGCTAAAAATGGCCGGGCCGGCAATCAGATGTGTGGAAATGGCAAAGGTTCTCTCACAAAGCTTTGACGTTAAGCTATATGCACCGAAAGTTCAGCCGTTGGTTGACGTATTGTTCGAAACAAAAAAGTTCTCGGACGCGGATTTCAAGTCGACAGCAGAAAATGCGGATTTTCTGATAGTTCAAGGTGACGCTTTAAGATCACATCCTTTTTTAAAGGAATCAAAAGGTTGCCTTGTGGTAGACCTTTATTGCCCGGTTCCACTTGAATATCATCAGGCCTCCGAGGGTGTAAGCCTTGATGTAAGAGGAATGACCAGCAATTTTTTATGCGATGTGCTGCTTGAGCAACTCGTGTACGGAGATCATTTCCTTTGTGCCAGTGAAAAACAGCGAGAATTCTGGCTGGGTGCACTGACGTTGGCCGGACGAGTCAACGCAGATCGTTGGCCGCAGGCGAGTCACGCCGATGTTTCCGACCTGATATCGCTGCTGCCATTTGGATTGTCGTCGCAGCGGCCGGCGCTGACCAGGCGAGCGATACGCTCAACCTTTAATATCCCTGCAGATGATTTTGTTCTTGTATGGGGAGGTGGGTTGTATCAATGGTTTGATCCATTGACGCCTATCAAGGCCGTCCACCGCCTGGTTTCGGAAGGTGCACGAGTGCATCTCGTGTTCATTGGGGTCAAGCATCCAAATGCCAGCATTGCTCAGCATGATATGTGTGCTTGCGCAGTCGATCTGGCCACCGAGCTCGGGTTGATCGATAAATTTGTCCACTTTAATTTTGGCTGGGTGGACTATGACGATCGCCATAATTTTCTGCTTGATGCAGATGCCGGTATAAGTTCTCACTTTGATAACCCTGAAACGCGCTTCTCGTTTCGAACCCGGATGCTGGATTATCTCTGGTGTGACTTGCCGATCATCGCAACACAAGGTGATGTGTTTGGTGATTCTCTGATTCCCGAGGGGACGGGTATATCCGTCGGCTTTGAAGACCTTGAGGGCTGGGTTCAGGCTATAACGGTCTTGATGACTGATAAAAGCGAGCATAAAAGATACCAGGAAAACGTTCGCAACTATTCAAAAGGCTTCCGCTGGGACTCTGTAGTACATCCTTTGCTTGAAAGGCTTGGGACAATGACTGTTGCGCCTGATCGATCACTGGTCCGGTCGCACTACGTGAGTGCCAATCAATCAACGGGTTTTTTCTTTCGTTTGCGACGTCGCTATGCTTCAGGCGGGATTCTATCGATTCTCGCGGCTGTGTGGAGACGTTTACGTTAAATGAGGAGTTCCAGGATTGAGGTCGCGTAGTTTGACGTTCCGTAACTATATAAATGGGCATGAGCAGTCGAGTTTTATATGAAAAATCAAGTCCCATCTGTATGTGCAGTGATCATTACCTTCTTTCCAGATCTGGGCAATTTGAGGAATTTGATCGAGTCTTTAAGCGCGCAGGTCGATGGCATCGTTATTGTGGACAATGGGTCGTCGGATTCGATGGAGCTTTTTGTCAGCAAGTTAAGTATTGAAAACAGACCTGTTGTTCTCAGTCTTGGTGAAAACCTGGGTATCGGTCACGCACAGAACGTTGGTATTGAATATGCCAAGACTTCCGACGCAGCCTACGTCGTACTGTTTGATCAGGATAGCTGTCCCGAGAAGAATATGGTTGTGAAGCTGCTTTCGGCAGCGAGGGAGCTGGAGTCATCTGGAGTTCCCTTGGCAGCGGTTGCGCCAGGTTACAAAGACTTCGACGGCGGCAAATTGTCCAGTTTTGTACGTATCGGGTATTTCGGTTTTTCTCGAATAGACTGCGCCCCTGACAGCGGAGTCGTCGAGGCAGACTTTCTAATTTCCTCCGGATCGCTGATTCCCCTTTCGGCAATCGCCAAGGTCGGGGGCGTGGATGCGAGCCTGTTTATCGATCACGTCGACACTGAATGGTGCTTGCGCGCGAAGTCTATGGGACTCAAGCTATTTGGCGTAAACGACGCAATCATGCTGCATTCGTTGGGTGATCGCAGAGCCAGATTCTGGTTTCTTCGTTGGCGAACCGTTCCGTACCATTCACCTTTCCGTTATTACTATATGTTCCGTAATAGCATTCTGCTTCAGCAAAGATCCTATATGCCGCTTCGTTGGAAAATAGCCGACCTTGCACGATGCCTGAGGGCGCTGGTTTTTTTTGGTGTTTTTTCTTCGGATCGAATGGCGTGCGTTAAGATGATGCTCCGTGGTACGCGAGATGGAATAGCCGGTGTTACTGGAAAGATGAAATGAACGCTGTCAGGGGCGCCCGGTGATTCGGGTGTGTAAGGTAAGTGGCTTGCATCGTGATCTACGTGTATAGCGCTTAGAGTCATATCAAATATGAGTAGGTTTTATTTATGGTAGTTCTTGATATTGGCTGTGGAAGGAAAAAAATCACCGGGGCAATCGGCATTGATTTTTCTGCGATGAGCGATGCCGATATCACGCTTGATCTCAATAAGGAACGCCTCCCGTTTGAGGACAGCAGTGTTGATTTCATTTTTTCATCGCATACTCTAGAACATTTGACGATCGAGGGCTTTCTTCATGTCATGGAGGAGTGCTATCGGGTTTTGAAGCCGGCTGGTCAACTCAAGATCGTTGTTCCCTATTTTACAACCACGGCTAACCTGGCCAATCCATTTCACAATAACAACATCTGTTTCAACGAGCATACGTTTCGGTTCTTTTCCTCTGATTCGGAAACAGATGCAATGGCGAAGCACGAGTATGCATCACCCAGTTGCCCGCATTGGGGGCTGAGATACTCTGCGAACAGTGAAATCGGTATTGAGTTCAAGACCTTGTCAGTATCCTATTTCTACTTTCCAGAATATGTGGACTCTTCTGACGAGGAGAAATTTTTGGCACGCTCCTCGAAAATGAATGTGGTGGATCAGATCGCCTATTCCCTGGAAGCGGTCAAGCCGTGTCCTGTGCGTCCTGAAACAGGTCCTGTCGGGACCAAGGATGACCCGTTTGCATTTGTTGAGCAGCAGCTCCAGCACATCAATAATCAGATCGCCTATCTTGAAGCTAGAGAGGTGGAAGAGTCAGAACTCCTTACTGCGAAGTGTGTAGTGACGACTACGAGAAAAGACGGAAGTATTTTCAGTGTTGACGGGGTTCTGACGCCAGTCAACTTCCTGGTTTATGAGCTTGATGCCGTCATTCAGGATCTTCGTCGCAAGATTGATGCTCTGGGGTAGTCGAGCCAAGACGCTACGATCATCTGTCTCGCACCTCTAAGTCCCGACAGAATGCTTACTGTTTTTAGTGAGCAAGATGCCGGGATTTTTTGATTCCGTTTGTATTAGACCGAATGAAACGCTCGCCGAGTATCTCGCCGGTGGGTAGGTGGCCGCCTTTTGTCTGGATTCAGGATAGGGGGCGTGGCGGTGTTACTGCGTCCCCTCCCAACCACTCCTTCGTACAGGGCAAGCAGAGACAGAGCCTTGTCGGAAGGCGGACGGTTTTGTTCACCCGGCGCCCTGCACGACGGTACAATTCAGAAACTATTTAGCCAAGCCAGAGGATTGTCTGCAATGGGTTATATCAAGGAGCACTGGGGCTATTTGACCGGTGCAGGTGCGTATCCGGGCGTCGATTGCTTAAGGGCGCTGGCGGTTGCGCTTGTAGTTCTCTACCACTTCCATTTGTTTCCTGTCGGTTGGATAGGCGTAGACATATTTTTTGTACTGAGTGGTTTTTTGATCGGTGGAATTATTCTCGATAAAACAACATCGGGGCGTTTCGATTTTGTGGAGTTTTACAAGAAGAGAGCTTTACGAATACTTCCAATTTATTATTTTATAATGCTTTTGTGTTTTGTATTGAAAGCGGGTGGGGTGTTCGATTTTATAGCTGTAAAAAGCATGCTTTCGGGGATGTTGTTTCTGCAGACAACGGGGCCTTACTTCTTTCCGGGCTATTTCAATATCAATGAGGCTTACATCCCTGGCGGCTCGTGGAGTCTGGTCATTGAGGAGATGTTCTACCTGATTGCCCCATTGGTGATTGTCCTGGTTTCTTACCTTTCGGGTAAAAAGCCATGGCCGATGCTGGTCGCGCTGATGGTTGCTTATCTTTCAGGTATTGCAGTACGGGCCGCAATGACATCAGGTTTTGCACCCGATGATTCCAGTTGGTACTTCGCAAGTTTTATTCAGTTCCATTCTCGATATGATGAACTGGCAGTCGGTGTCCTGGCGGCGGCTTACTTAAGGTTTACCCGTGATGTAAGATCTCAATCCGCGTGGTGGATTTCGGCGGCAATTATTCTGAGTTTTCTTTTTCTTGTTTATATCTATGGAAAGCCTGAGTTTCTTGCGAAGCCGTTCCTGATAACGCGAGACACCCTTTGGCTGCCAACACTCTTGGGGGCGATAGGTGCTTGTTTTGTGCTCGGTGCTTACTGGATGCCTCTACAAGTAAAACCCATTGTGTTGCTTGCCAGGTTGTCGTACCCGCTTTACCTGGTTCATATATTGTTTCTTGAGATCACCAATAGGTACATCGGTGGCGGTTTGCTCAAGTGGTTGGCTGATACATTTACCGAACACGGCTTGTCTATAATCCGGATAGCAATCTGTGTTTTTCTTTCTTATCTTGTTTCCTTGCTGGTGGAATATCCATTTATCAGGATGTACAAGAGGAAAGATAACAAGAGGGTAAGCAAGGAGGGGATGGAAGTGGCTCCCGTGTAAGCCGGTTTCTCGTCTTTGACATTCTGCTCGTGGGGCAGTGTGTGGTCGAAGAGGATCGCGACTTGTATGGGAAACCTGGCCGGGAAGGAAGAACTTCCTCCTCGGCCAAGCTATCCTGAGATGCTAAGTGTTTACGCGGTTCTTGACAGGATTTCGATCATCGCTTCTTGAATGCCTGCTTCTCGAAGTCTGTTTTTATAGGCATCGATATCATAATTTGCTCTGAAGAACTCTACAGTTCTTGAGTGCGCATCGATAGACGCGTAACACGCTCCGGGAATTCTGTCCCGGGCCTGGCCTACAGAACCCGGGTTGACGATGATTCCGGCTCCGGCTCGCCGTTGCATTGGATGGTGCGTGTGTCCGAGCACCAGGTAGTCCATTGCGTCGGGCCAGGCAAAGCCTATCTCCGTATCCTTATAGATGTACTCTTCAGCGTTATGTGGGCTTCCGTGCGCTACATACAGGGCTGTATCGACAGGCGTGCTTTTTTCATCGGTCGAAAAGCGCAGCTCCAGAGCGTCCGGAAGTGATGAAAGCCACTTCAGGTTCTCGTCGGTCAGCGATTCTCGTGTGCTCTGTATTCTGTACTTCGATTCTCGGCTATCGGAATAGCTGAGCTCGCCCAGTACGTATTTGTCATGATTGCCTTTTATGCAATGTACTTTGCGTTCTCGCAGTAACTGGCAAACCTCGTTCGGCTCGGTGTAGTAGCCCAGGAGGTCGCCAGCGCAAACGATATCCGCCGAGGGCGGTATTGAGTCCAATACCGCTTGCAGGGCGGGGAGGTTGGCGTGTACATCGGCAATGATGTACACGGGCGCTCCACGATAAGGTAACAGCAAGGGGAGGCTGCTCATTATTCGAAGTACAGCTCTTCGTAGTAACGCAGGAATCGGCCAGTCTGTGCAATCTTCCAGCCATTGAAAGGTTCTTGTTTGACGATGTTGTATACAAAGGCTGCGCACGAGTTGTAGCCGTAGTATGCCTTGGAGGCCTCGGTTGAACTCAAACGACCATTGATTTCAAACAAAACGGGACCGGTTTCGGTCTGAATCAACTGAACGTTGAAGTGGCCAAAGTCCAAGCCTTCTTCAATCAGTGCCTTGCCGATATTATTCAGATAAGAGGAAATGCTTTCATCCAGGACGATTTCACCATAGGAGGTGGCGCCGTCCGGCGTCAGTGTTCTCTTGAAAATGATATGGTTGATTTCTTTGGTGTAACGGTCAACGTAGCAACCGCAAGTGTACTCGTTGCCTGTCAACAGTTCTTGAACCAGGAAGGAGTCAACTTTGATGTTTTCTTCCGCGATCAGCTTCTTGGCTTCAGCGAGCCCGGAAACCTTATAGATGCTGCGAGAAGAGGAGCTATGGTTCGGTTTGATTACAATCGGGCCGGAGATGTTGCCGGACTCCAGGTACTCACTCAGCGAGCTGGTCTTTGGAACTCTGATGCCATGTCGCTCCAGCACGGCTGACGTGGAGACCTTGTCCATGCAGATGTCAGTGATGCTTGAGGAGAGCGTTGCGGCTCGCAGTGTTTCATCGCGATAGTTGGCTACCGCCGCCAGCTCGTGCTGTGTGCCGGAGAACACAATTTGAATGTCGTGCTCTTTTACATAGTTTCGCAGGTGGCTGTGATACTCAGGGGATGCCGCCAGAGGAAAGATAGGCGTCTTGACTACAGGTGCTGAGGGCAGGGAAAAAAAGCGCCCGGCACCCAGCTCTTCACTGTTGGCGAAGTGGATGTTCAGGGGCTCGCCAAAGTCGTGAAATGCCAAGGCCTTGTAAATGCTCTGTCCCATTACAGAGCCCGCACCGGTAATCAGAATATTCATGTTCTATGTTAAACCTGTAAATTGATTTCTTCGACATAGCCAGCGAAAGCACTTTTGAAAGAGTTCCACTGAGGGGCATAGCCTGGCAGGATTGTCGGCTGCATGGTTCTGACATCAAAAGCCGACAGATCATTTTCTATGTGTTTGTTGATGACTTCCAGCCCGGTCATTTCGGCTGCCAGCGCCACGATTTCAGCAATGCTGGCAGAGTCCGGGTAGCCAGTGTTCAGAACGCGTGTTGTCGATGCCAGATCAAATCCGTCTGTCGCAATCCATTTCAGTAATTGGATCAGTTCAGTGATGTGGACATACGTGCGTCTTTTGAGGCCTGCACCGTACTGAGCGAGACTGCTCTTCTGGCGGATGCCTTGCTCGATCGCCTTGAAGAAGTTTCCGTGTTTCTGGCCTACGCCAAAGACATCGGCAATTCTTACCGAGACAAAGGGGACTCTGATCAGATCTTCGAACAGTTTTTCGCCGAAAACCTTGGAGGCAGAGTAGTAATCGTTGCAGCGCAGCTTATCGCCAGTGCGGCAGTTCAAGGCGTAGGGGTAGACGTTGTTGGTGGAAGCGTAGATCAAGCCACGATGTTTTTCGTTGACCTGTTCCAGTACCAGCGTGTCGATAAGGGTGTTTTCAGAAAGTGCGCTGCTTGTATTGTTCATGTTTGCCGCAAGATGAACAATCAATGAGCCAGCTGGAAGTTGAGTAAAGTCAGTCTCAACAAAATCTGGAGTCTCGAAAGACTCCAGAAATTTGCTTCCGACATATCCGGTTGATCCGGTTACCGCAATGCGGTAACCGGCTGAATATTTGCATCGGAGATTCATGGTCAGAGACCCGTTCTGACTACTTTCTTCAGAGTCTCTACGATGAACTCTACGTCATTCTTGGTAACGCCCATGTGCATCGGCAGAGAGATCAGCTCATTGCTGGCCTTGTGTGCGGCAGGGCATTTGCCGGCGCCCGAGCTGTACAAGCGGTATTCGGTGTTGTCGCGATAGTGCACGCCTGGGTAGATCTCGTGCTCATTCATGGCCATCAGTACTTCATCGCGTTTTGCAACACGAACCTGGAACAGGTGGCGGGACGATTCGCAGCCTGGCGAAACCAGAACCGGCTCGATCAGTGTTTCGCCTTCCAGGGCTTCCAGGTACCAGTCGGCCAGCTGGCGGCGATAGGCGTTGTCGCGGTCAAGGTACTTCAGCGAGACCAGGCCGATGGCGGCCATGATGGAGTTGCCGTGATATTTGAAACCCAGCTCTTCCACGTCGTACTTCCATTTGTAGGCACCCTGACTGGCGGTGCGTGCAAATGTGTCCTTGTTGATCCCGAGCCATGCCAGCTTGCGTGCACGTTCGTCGTCTTCCTTGTCGCGGAAGCAGATCATCCCGGAGTCGGCAGTTGCCAGGTTTTTTACGGCCTGGAAGCTGAATACGGTGACGTCTGCGTCGTGGCCAACGTGCTTGCCGTCAACACGGGTACCCGCCATGTGAGCGGCGTCCAGAACGACCTTGATGTCGCGATCCTTGCACAGCTTGAGCACTTTTTCGTACTGGCCGACGTTACCGCCCAGGCCGACGAAGATGATCGCCTTGGTCTTGTCGGTGATCTTGCGCTCTACATCGACCGGGTCAAGGCAGAGGTATTGGTCGACATCAGCGAAAACCGGGGTGAGTTCGGCTTGGATGATCGCGTGGTTGGTCGATACGAAGGTCAGCGCCGTAGTGATGACTTCGGCATCGTCGCCCCAGCCATACTTCGTCTTCATCATGTGGAATGCCAGGTGCAGACCAACCGTGTTGGAGCTCAGGAAGTGCGCATGCGGCAGGCCTGTGTAGGCTTTCCAGGCCTCTTCCATTTCGACTGTCTTGAAGCCCAGACCGGTCCAGCCTTTTTCCAGGCATTCGCGGATGCCTTCAAGGCATTCGTCGACTCGGAAGTTTGGAACAAAAAGTTGCGTTGCCACAGTATCACCCCGCGTGATTATTCAAATATTTGTTAATAACGACATCTGGCTCACCATCTTCGACGATGCTGCCGTGATCGATCCAGATAACTCTATTGCACAGCTTGCGCAGCAAGTCGGGCTGATGGGATACGAATACCATGATGCTAGAGCTATCAATGAAATCATGCATGCGTGCCAGTGCCTTATCGATGAATTCTGCATCACCACCGGCAAAAAGTTCATCGAGAATAAGAATGTCTGGATGAACGGCGGTGGCGATAGCAAAAGCCAGGCGCATGTACATCCCTGTGGAGTAGTACTTCACAGGGGTGTCAATGAACTCGGCCAAACCCGTGAATTCAATGATTTCGGGTTCGATCTTTTTGAGCATGGACTTGCTGTAGCCGAGAATCGCGCCGTTGAGGTAGATGTTCTCACGGCCGCTCAGCTCAACGTTGAAGCCTGCTCCAATTTCCAGCAGAGGGGCAATTCGGCCATTGACCGTTACAGATCCCTCTGTCGCGCAGTAAATGCCGCAAATGGCTTTCAGCAGCGTACTTTTTCCTGCTCCGTTGTGACCCACAATCCCGATCCGGTCGCCATGAACGATCTCGAGATTGAGGTTTTTCAGTGCGCGGAATTCCGTGTATTTGCTTTTGTTGTGGCGCTTCAGCAGCCCAGCAAAAAATTCCTTCAGCGACTGACCTTTATCATGGTACAGGCGGAAGTTTAGATTTAGATCTTTTATCGAGATACTTGAGTTCATATCGATCACAACTTGAATACTATGTATCGATCATGCTTTTTGAATATGTACATACCAAAAAGCAAGCTGAGAATTGCCAGTGTCACAACCTTTGCATAAACATCGGGTCCGGCGAGGGAGCCTTCATAGATAGGCAGTCGGAAGATTTCGATGAACAGGGTCAACGGGTTCAACGCAAAGATCCATCTGTAGGTCTCCGGAACGAAAGAGAGCGGGTAGATGATCGGCGTCAGATAGTAAAGGGCTTGCAGCACCACGCCCACGATGTTGGGCAGGTCACGGAACGAAACGGTCGCGATGCTCAATGCCAGTCCCAGGCCTACTGCAAAGGCGAACAGCAACAGGAAGTTTATTGGCAGGATAAAGAGCGAAGCAGTAAAAGGAGCGCCGATGGCAAGGGCGATGATGAACAGGCAGATCGTGCTGAAAATAGCGTCGACCAGCAGGCTTATCGAGGTGGAAATGACGAAAATCTGTTTCGGTATGTGGATTTTCTTGATTAATGACTCGTTGTTCAGCAATGCCTGCATGCCTTGGGCCAGGCAGTTCGAGAATAGCGTGAAGGGTACGAGTCCCGAGAACAGAAAGATTGCAAACGTCTTGAGTGGCCATCTCATGATCATCGAGAATACGATAGAGGTCACGACCATGGTCAGTAGCGGGTTTAACAATGTCCAGAAAAAACCGAGAGCGGTTCTTCTGTAACGCATTGTCAACTGTTGCCAAATCAACTGCTTGAGCACTAATTTGTATTGGAATAGCTCTTTAAAAAAAATGCTGAACACAATGTTTTATTCCGAGGCGAAAGGCCAGATTGCATGTTTCTCAAAAAGAGGTCGCCCTTGCATGTGGACGGCCTGCCAAGTGTTTTATTGATACCGTTGTGTTGAACGTTGCCCGGGTATCAGGAAAACATATCCATGTCCGCAAAATAATCATGCTCCGAAAGCGTGGTGCATGATGCAGTTGAGTTTGATTGTTTCAGCCGTTCGCTGATAATCGCTTTTTCGGCTTTACACATGCTTGCACCTCCATTTCTTTCGGAATTCCGAATCAGCCTGCCTGGACCGCGCGACAGCATACCAGCATGCATCGGTCGAATGAAGCCAGCCACCCATTTAGGCGAGGGGCGACGAGCGGTGAAAGCCACGCTGTGCGAGCGATTGGCCAGGTTTGGCCGGTGTACGGTCAATGGGTGGTCCGTGTGTATTCGGGCAGGTGCTCTGTGGACTTGTCTTGCGCAGCAGCCAGGTTCGATGTGCTTGATGTGAAGGTGTGGAGGTTCTCTCGAGGGGGCATTATCCTTGGCTGTCGTTGAAGGAGCGGCTGACCGTTCACGAAAGGCAATCATGTGCCGGTGGCACTGATCAATAACACCTGCGCTGTTGCGGCCACCTTCCAAAGGAAGAGAGTACTCCGGCAAGATCAGGTTGAAGCCTGACAGAGCATTCTCCTGGGGTTGTCCGAGCGCAGTGTTGTATCAAATTAGCCGACTTTTTCGGAGCCCGGTCGAGTATGAGTTTCTGGTGGTTTTTTATTGGCGCGGGTGTCGCATCGTTCGTGCTCACGGCCCTTTTGCGCCAATATGCGCTCGCACGCAGTCTGATGGATATTCCCAATGCCCGCAGTTCGCACTCGGTTGCGACACCGAGGGGCGGCGGCGTTTCGATTGTGATCGTGTTTCTTCTAGGGCTTTGCGTTCTCTATGGACAATCGCTGACAAGCCTTGCCACCTTTCTCGGGATGGCGGCGGCGGGAGTCGTCATAGCGGTTATCGGGTTTATGGATGATCACGGCCACATTGCCGCTCGCTGGCGGCTTGCCGGGCATTTCTGTGCGGCAGCCTGGATGGTTTTCTGGCTCAACGGTTTCGAGACGATCAAGCTGTTCGGGCTGACCGTTCATCTGGGCTGGAGCGGTGCCGTCATTGCGGCGATCTATCTGGTGTGGATGCTCAACCTCTACAACTTCATGGACGGTATCGATGGCATTGCCAGCGTCGAGGCGATCAGCGCCTGCGCAGGGGCATGCCTGCTGTACGCGCTTGATGGTCAGCCGGTGTTGATCTGGGTTCCGCTATTGTTATCCCTGGCGGTCGCAGGTTTTCTGATCTGGAACTTTCCGCCCGCCAGAATTTTCATGGGCGATGCAGGCAGCGGGTTCCTTGGCATCATTCTGGGTGGTATTTCGCTGGCGGCTGCTAGTGTTGATTCCAGGTGGTTCTGGGTCTGGAACATTCTGCTGGGCGTTTTCATCGTTGATGCGACATTTACGCTGTTGCGCCGATTGGTGCGGGGGGACAAAGTTTATGAGGCTCATCGAAGTCATGCTTACCAGTACGCCTCTCGCCTCTACGGCAAGCATCTCCCGGTGACGCTTGGGGTCTTGTTGATCAATGTATTCTGGTTGCTGCCCGTGGCTTTTTCGGTTGTGTATCTTGATGTCGATGGTGCAGCGGCTCTGACGATTGCCTATGTGCCCCTGTTACTGATTGCCATCAAGTATCGCGCGGGTGAGCTGGAGCGTCCCGTCCCTACAGCGTAGCGCACAATACATTTGGGTCCGGCCGTCATGAATTCCCGTAAAATGCCAACACATCGTCGTCAGGGAAAGGGCCATCCGGTTGAGGTTTATGGATAAGATACGAGCGTTTTTGTTGGGGTTACCGAGGCGGCAGAAGCGCCTCATCCAGGTCGCTACGGACATTTTTCTGGTCTGGATGGCTTTGTGGCTGGCGTTCATCGTTCGTCTCGGGATTGACGATATGTACAACCCGCTGCGCATTCATTTCTGGCTATTCGCTTGCGCTCCCGTCATCGCCGTTCCTCTTTTCATACGATTCGGTATGTACCGTGCCGTGATGCGCTATTTCGGCAACGATGCGCTGATTGCGATCATCAAGGCCGTCAGCCTTTCTGCCTTGATCCTGGCACTTGTGGTTTTCTGGTACAGCAATCATGAAGCTGTCGTCCCGCGCTCGATCATTTTCAACTACTGGTGGCTGAGCCTTGTGATCATCGGTGGGCTGCGCCTGTGCATGCGCCAGTACTTCATGGGTGACTGGTTCACCGCAGCGCAACATGTACCGTTCGCCAGCCGGGATGATGGCCTGACCAAAGTGGCGATCTACGGGGCGGGTGTCGCGGGCAACCAGCTTGTCGCGGCATTGCGCATGGGGCGGGTCATGCGTCCTGTCGCGTTCATCGACGATGATTCCAGTATTGCCGACCGGTCTATCTCGGGTCTGCAGGTCTACAAGCCAAAACACATTCAACAGATGATCGATGTCACCGGGGCGCAGGAAATTCTCCTGGCGCTGCCTTCATCGACTCGGGCGCGTCGCAGGGAAATCCTCAATCTGCTGGAGGGTTTCCCCCTTCATGTGCGCAGCGTGCCCAATTTCACGGATCTGGCCAGTGGCCGGGTCAAGGTCGAGGATATCCAGGAGGTCGATATCGCCGACCTGCTGGGGCGTGACTCGGTGCCGGCTCAGCCGGACCTGCTCGAGCGCTGCATCCGGGGCAAGACCGTGATGGTCACCGGGGCGGGTGGATCGATCGGTTCGGAGTTGTGCCGGCAAATCTTTGTGTTGGGGCCGACCACCCTGTTGCTGTTCGAACACAGCGAATTCAATCTTTACAGCATTCTGTCCGAACTTGAGCAACGGGGATGCCGGGAGGCGGTGCGGGTGCGGTTGCTGCCCATCCTCGGTTCGATCCGTCAGCCGGAAAAGTTGCTCGACGTAATGAAAACCTGGAAGGTCGACACCGTTTACCACGCGGCGGCCTACAAGCATGTACCGATGGTTGAACACAACATTGCCGAGGGTGTGTTGAACAACGTGATCGGTACGCTCAACACGGCGCAAGCGGCGTTGCAGTCCGGTGTTTCGAACTTTGTACTGATCTCGACCGACAAGGCTGTTCGCCCGACCAACGTCATGGGCAGTACCAAGCGTCTGGCAGAGTTGACCCTCCAGGCTCTGAGTCGGGAAGTGGCCCCGGTGCTGTTCGGCGACAAGGCCAATGTTTCCCGTGTCAACAAGACCCGCTTCACCATGGTGCGTTTTGGCAACGTGCTGGGTTCGTCCGGTTCCGTGATCCCGCTGTTTCACAGCCAGATCAAGTCCGGCGGGCCGCTGACCGTGACTCATCCGAAGATCACCCGCTACTTCATGACGATCCCGGAGGCGGCACAACTGGTGATTCAGGCAGGTTCCATGGGGCAGGGCGGTGATGTGTTCGTGCTGGATATGGGCGAGCCGGTCAGGATTGTCGAACTCGCCGAGAAAATGATTCACCTGTCGGGTTTGAGTATTCGTTCCGAGCGCAATCCTCAGGGCGACATTTCCATCGAGTTCACAGGTTTGCGCCCGGGTGAAAAGCTCTACGAAGAATTGCTGATCGGCGACAATGTTGCCGCCACGCCGCATCCGATGATCATGACGGCCAATGAGGACCACTTGCCCTGGGACGTTCTGAAGTCCCGGCTGAGTGAACTGCTCGCGGCTGTCGAAGCGGATGACTACTCCCGCGTCCGCCAGCTTCTGCGCGAAACGGTCAGCGGCTACACGCCGGACGGCGAGATTGTCGACTGGATCCACCAGCAACGCCGCCTCGAGCCCTGATTGTTTCACATCCTGTAACGGACGCATTTTTGACTTGTCCCGATCATCGCCTAACTTTGAGGAGCAGCTTCGGAAAAGCTGCTTTCTCAATTGATGATGGAGCGTCACATATGCGTACCGGTTATTTCTACTCCCTGATTTTTGCCCTGCTGACCAGCGCCTCGATTGCCGCCATCGCTGCGCCTGTGGCGCCGTCCGATGCGAACAAGGTCCCACTGGTGATGGATTCGTCAGCCACTTCCGACGTCCACAAAGTCGATCTCAACGGGGCCGATGCAGCCACCCTTCAAAAGGAGCTGGCGGGTGTTGGAGAGGCCAAGGCCAAGGCAATTGTTGCATATCGTGAAACAAACGGGCCGTTTGCATCCGTCGATGAGTTGCTGGAAGTGAAAGGCATCGGCAAAGCGATCCTGGATCGCAATCGCGACAAACTGGAAGTGAACTAAGCTGATTGTTCAACGCCAAGGGGCCGGTCATTGACCGGCCCTTTTTGCTTTCCGGTTCTGAAGGACTGTGAAGAGGGCTGAGGGCCTTTTCGTCGGAACATGTAAAATTATGGCTATCATATTGCGATGAGATTATGCCTATAATAATTTCGCCCTCCCCGGAAGCTTTCCTGCTTTCAGAGGCTGCTCATTCCTCACGCATTCCAGGAGTATCGTCATGAATTCCCCGAAATCCCAAGGTACGGCGCTTGTCACGGGCGCGTCTTCCGGCATTGGTGCGGTGTATGCCGAGCGGTTGGCGGCGCGTGGTTTTGATCTGTTGCTGGTGGCTCGCGATCAGGAGCGCCTGGAGTCTGCTGCAGGCAGGCTGCGGGACGCTCACGGTGTCCAGGTCGAAGTATTGAAGGCTGATCTGACGCAAAAGGACGAAGTGCTCAAGCTTGAGCAGCGCCTGCGCAGCGATTCCAGCATCAGCCTGCTGGTGAACAATGCAGGGGTGGCGGTCAATGGATTGCTGGCCAATGCCGATCCCGAGGTGCTGGAACAACTGATTCAATTGAACGTCACCACACTGACCCGATTAGCAGCCGCCGCAGCCGCTGCGTTTACCAAGGCCGGGCGCGGCACGATCATCAATATCGCGTCAGTGGTCGCCTTGTTCCCCGAACGTTTCAATGCCACCTACAGTGCCAGCAAGGCCTACGTGTTGAGCCTCACTCAGTCGCTCAATACGGAGCTCGAAGGCACCGGGGTCAAGGTGCAAGCGGTATTGCCGGGTGTGACCCGCACTGAAATCTGGGAGCGTTCCGGTTTTGATGCCAGTGGTATTCCGGCGGAGATGGTCATGGAGGCGGGCGAGATGGTGGATGCCGCGCTGTCGGGGCTGGATCAGGGTGAGCTCGTCACCATTCCTTCGCTGCCCGATGCCGCAGAGTGGCAAGCCTTCGTTGCCGCACGTCATGTGATGGCGCCCAACCTGTCCCACAGTTCGGCGGCCAGCCGTTACAAGTAAAAAACTTTTGAGTCGTGAGAGGTCAACCCGATATGGATCAGCGTCGAGTAGTTGTCACGGGTATGGGCCTGGTATCGCCCTTGGGCAGTGGTGTCGAAGTCGTCTGGCAGCGTCTGCTTGCCGGGCGCTCGGGCTTGCGCCAGTTGCCGGAAGCGGTGGTTGCCGATCTGCCGGCCCGGGTCGGTGGTGTGGTGCCGACGACGGAAGAAGACGCCGAAGCCGGTTTCGATCCGGATCGGGCGACGCCGCCCAAAGAACAGAAGAAGATGGACCGTTTCATTCTGTTCGCCATGGAGGCTGCCCGTCAGGCGCTGGAGCAAGCTGGATGGCAACCTTCGGACGCCAATGCTCAGGAACGCACGGCCACCATCATCGGTTCGGGTGTCGGTGGCTTCGGTGCGATTGCCGATGCCGTGCGTACCACCGACAGTCGTGGTCCACGGCGTTTGTCACCGTTCACCATTCCATCGTTTCTGGTCAACCTCGCGGCAGGCCATGTCTCGATTCAGCATGGGCTCAAAGGTCCGATTGGTGCACCGGTCACCGCGTGTGCCGCGGGTGTCCAGGCGATCGGTGACGCCGCTCGGCTGATTCGCGCCGGTGAGGCCGATATTGCGGTGTGCGGTGGTGCTGAAGCGTCTATCGATCGAGTCAGTCTTGCCGGTTTCGCAGCGGCGCGGGCGTTGTCCAGCGGCTACAACGAAACACCCGAACGAGCCTCGCGGCCGTTCGACAGTGGCCGGGACGGTTTTGTGATGGGTGAAGGCGCAGGGCTGCTGGTGATCGAATCGCTGGATCACGCATTGGCCCGTGGTGCCAGGCCACTGGCCGAACTGGTCGGCTACGGCACCAGCGCCGACGCCTATCACCTGACTGCTGGACCGGAAGACGGCAGCGGAGCTCGACGAGCCATGACGTTGGCGCTGGCTCAGGCCGGTATCGCGCCGGATCAGGTGCAGCATCTGAATGCGCATGCGACCTCGACGCCGGTTGGCGACCTGGGTGAACTGGCTGCAATCAAGTCGGTGTTTGGAACGCAGAACAAAATCGCCGTGACCTCGACCAAGTCCGCCACCGGGCATTTGCTGGGTGCTGCCGGCGGCCTTGAGGCGATCTTCACGCTGCTGGCGATCCGCGACCAGGTCGTTCCGCCGACCCTCAACCTGGACAATCCCGATCCGGCCAGCGAAGGCGTGGACATTGTCCACGGTCAGGCGCGGTCGATGCCGATCGAGTACGCGCTGTCCAACGGGTTCGGATTCGGTGGGGTCAATGCGAGCGTGTTGTTCAAGCGTTGGCGGGATTAATCTTCGGAGCGTTTGAGGTGTTCGCGGGTGACGTCGAGGATCTGTTGGGCAAGCCCGGCATCCGCGACGCTGCGTGAGAGCAGGAGCGCGCCCGCCAGTGTGGCCATGATGACGATGCTGCGTTCGGCCGCGTCCTCGCCTTCGAGGGTGTTCTGGATCTGATCCAGACGCGCTTTCAGCACGGCGTCGCTGGTCGGGCTCGGTTGGCCGCGCAATCCCAGTTCCGAAGAAATGGTCAGCAGCGGGCAGCCTTCATGAGGCGAGGTCTGGTGCCATTCGGACAGGTACGTATCGATGAAGGCTTCCAGCGGTTTTTCCTGGGCGAACAGTTCCTCGCACAAGCCTGCGACCTGATCGCCGGCGGCTTGCAGGGCTTTTTCGACCAGGTCGTCCTTGGATTTGAAATGCGAATAAAAGCCGCCGTGGGTCAGGCCCAGCGCTTTCATCAACGGTTGCAGTCCGGTCGCGCTGATGCCGTCCTTGCGAAACCGTTCGGACGCTTCCTTGATGATGCGCTGATGGGTCTGGGCTTTATGATCTTGCGAGTAACGCATTTAAACTCTCCGCAACAAGAGCACCATCTTAACCAATGAGAATTGAATGGTGACTGTACTTCTACTTCTAAAAAGCCTGCCGATGAATCCAACATGTTCGTAACAGCCATTAACGGTTGGCACGGATAGTGGTTGCAGCTCACGAAGTTGCCATCACCGAAGGAGCAGGAGAACCATGTACAAAGACTATCCGGCCGCCTATCAAGTCAGTAAGGGCTCGGCCTTGCAGGTCAATGCGCCGTTTTACGAGCGGATTCGCGACCAGAAGGCTGCGCGGACCCTGATCGAGCAATTCGAAGTGCCGATCCGTACCGGCCGCGCCTGGCACGTTCCGGCGGGGCATGTGTTTCGTGTCACCACACCGTTGGGGCCGCAGGTGGGCGACTTCAATGTGTGGAATGCCCACGATCCGCGCGAACGGATGTGGGCGGCCCGGACCCGGCAACTGCAGGGCGCCCATGTCAGCACCCACGATCGCCTCTGGTCGAACCTGCCTTTTCTGCGGCCAATGGTCACCATCACCGATGACAGCCTGGCCGGTTATGGCATCGACGAGCACGGCGGGCGCCTGCACGATTTGCTCGGTACGCGCTGCGATCCCTATGTGAACAAAATGCTCACCGGCGAAGACTTTCATCATCACTGCCACTCCAACCTGACCCGCGCCGTGCTACCGCACGGTCTGACCGAGTTCGACGTGCATGACGTGCTCAATATCTTCCAGTGCACGGGCCTTAACCACGATGACCTGTACTTCATGAAAGCTTGTCCGGCGCAGAAGGGTGACTATCTGGAGTTCTTTGCGGAAATCGACTTGCTGTGTGCGTTATCGACCTGTCCTGGCGGTGATCTGTCGCTGGCGATGTGGGGGCCGGATGCGCAGGATCCGTTGAGTGTGTGCCGTCCGCTGGGTGTGGAAATCTATCGCCTGGAGGATTCGCTGCTCGAAGGCTGGAGCCAGCCAGAACGTGCGGCGTACAAAGGCCTGCATGGCTTGCACATTGCCAAGGCTGACTGGGAAAAGTAACCGCAATAGAAAAACAAACCCCGCCGATTCAGGCGGGGTTTTTCGTTCAGCGGTCCTGCGCGTCCTTGACGTCCGCTTCGGCATTGCGTTGCGCGACGCGTTGACGTTGTTCCTCGGTCAGTTCGACCTTGTTGGCGGTGTCACGCAGCATCATCAGACCCCCCACGATCGAGCCGATTGCAACGACCAGAATCAACCAGGCATACCAGGGCATAGCGGCTCTCCTTAATGGCAGGTCGCCGGGCGAGGATTTCGCCGGGCGATGCTGCTTACCACGTTTGAGCGATGGAAAATCGCAGTGGTTCCATTCTAGGCCGGTTATGCCCGGTACACCCGCACAGCTTCTATTGACCGGTCAGCATCGCATCGGCCGGCGCGTTCGCGCGCAACTGGCCAGTGAGCAGGAAATAGCCGAATCCGACCGCCATGAAACCGAGGAAGATCAGTCCGATCAGTGCGTTGAACCAGGCCATCGCCACCAGGCACACCACCGCCAGCACCAGCGCGATGAACGGGATCAGCGGGTAGCACGGCGCACGGAAAGTCCGCTCCAGATTCGGTTCGGTTTTGCGCAGCTTGAACAGACTGAGCATGCTCATGATGTACATCACGATGGCGCCGAACACGGCCATGGTGATCATTGCGGCAGTGAGGGTCATGCCGCCGAGGTTGATCAGGCCGTCGCTGTAAATGGCGGCAATGCCGATGATTCCGCCGGCGATGATCGCCCGGTGCGGCGTCTGGAAACGCGACAGCTTCGCCAGCGAGGCTGGCAGGTAACCGGCGCGGGCGAGGGCGAAAAACTGCCGCGAGTAACCAAGAATGATCCCGTGGAAACTCGCCACCAGACCGAACAGGCCGATCCACACCAGCATGTGCAACCAGCCGGAATTGTCGCCGACCACCGCTTTCATCGCCTGCGGCAACGGATCGTTGATGTTCGACAGGGTGCGCCAGTCGCCGACGCCGCCGGCAAAGAACATCACGCCCATCGCCAGCAGCACCAGGGTCAGAATGCCGCTGATGTAGGCCTTGGGAATCGTGCGTTTCGGATCCTTGGCTTCTTCGGCGGCCATGGCCGCGCCTTCGATGGCAAGGAAGAACCAGATCGCAAACGGAATCGCCGCGAACATCCCGGCAATTGCCGGTGCGCCGAAAACGTCCGAGCCGGCCCAGCCATTGAGCGCGAAGTTGCTGAAGCTGAAGGCCGGTGCAACCACGCCCATGAACACCAGCAACTCGGCGACGGCCAGCACGCAGACGATCAACTCGAAGGTCGCTGCCAGTTTCACACCGAGGATGTTCAGCCCCATGAAGACGATGTAAGCGCCGACCGCTGCGTGTTTCGGATCGAGGGCCGGAAACTGCACGTTCAGATAGGCACCGATTGCCAACGCAATCGCGGGCGGGGCGAAGACGAATTCGATCAGCGTCGCCAGGCCTGCGATCAATCCGCCTTTTTCACCGAACGCCCGGCGACTGTAGGCGAACGGCCCGCCCGCGTGAGGAATCGCTGTGGTCAGTTCGGTGAAGCTGAAAATGAAGCAGGTGTACATGGTCGCGACCATGAATGACGTCACCAGAAAGCCCAGTGTTCCCGCAACGCCCCAGCCGTAACTCCAGCCGAAGTACTCCCCGGAAATCACCAGCCCCACCGCGATACCCCACAGATGCAACGTGCCCAGCGTGGGTTTGAGTTGTGTGTTCATGCCTTTGCTCCCTGAACGGTTTGGAAAGCTCGGGGGAGGGCGTGTGCAGTGGGCGTGCCATTTTGTATTGGCGGGTCGTAATGCGTTGAAAGCTGTCGTATCGGGGATGTTCGCGACTCGATAGCGCACATTTCTGTGCGCCAGGCAGGTGCGCCGCCCACCGGATACCGTCGTAAAGAAGGCATAAACCCACTCTTTACGCTTTCTTTATGCCCCGCGCGCACCCTCGGTCTCGTTCCTTTACAGCCTCCTTTCCGACAATGCCTCCACACGCGGCAATACGCCGTAACACGGAGATCTTCCATGAGCGTTCTGGACGGGGTGTCCCTGCTGCTGGCAGTGGGGCTGTTCATTTATCTGTTGGTTGCGCTGTTGCGCGCGGACCGGAACTAGGAGCGGCTATGCACAGTTATGACTATTGGCAGATCCTCGCGTTTTTCGCGTTGGTGTTGCTGCCGGCGCCGTTCCTCGGGCGCTTCTACTACAAGGTAATGGAAGGTCAGCGCACTTGGCTGACGCCGATTCTCGGCCCGGTCGAGCGCGGCTGTTATCGCGTGGCCGGGGTCAATCCGCAGGACGAACAGAGCTGGCAGAAGTACACGCTGGCGCTGCTGGCGTTCAACCTCGCGGGTTTCCTGCTGCTGTTCGCGATCCTGTTGTTCCAGGATCACCTGCCGCTGAACCCGCAAAACCTGCCGGGCCAGGAGTGGACGCAAGCGTTCAACACCGCCGTCAGTTTCATGACCAACACCAACTGGCAGTCCTACAGCGGTGAAGCGACCCTCAGCTACCTGAGCCAGATGGTCGGCCTCACCGTGCAGAACTTCGTCAGCGCCGCCACCGGCCTCGCGGTACTGGTTGCGCTGTGCCGTGGCATCGGTCGCAAATCGACCAAGACCTTGGGCAACTTCTGGGCCGACATGACCCGCGCCACTCTCTACGGCCTGCTGCCGCTGTGCCTGCTGCTGGCGCTGTACCTGGTGTGGCAGGGCGTCCCGCAGACCTTCGCGCAATATGTGAATGCGGTGACGATGCAAGGCGTCGATCAAGTGATCCCGCTCGGCCCGGCGGCCAGCCAGATTGCAATCAAGCAACTGGGCACCAACGGCGGTGGTTTCTTCGGCGTCAACTCGGCGCATCCGTTCGAGAACCCGACCGCGTGGAGCAACCTGTTTGAAGTCACCTCGATCATCCTGATCCCGGTCGCGCTGGTGTTCACCTTCGGCCATTACGTGAAGGACCTGCGTCAGAGCCGCGCCATCATCGGTTGCATGCTCGCGCTGTTCCTGATCGGCGGCGCCACTTCGCTGTGGGCCGAGTATCAGCCGAACCCTGCGCTGAACAACGTGGCCGTCGAACAGACCGCGCCGCTGGAAGGCAAGGAATCGCGCTTCGGCACCACCGCCACCGTGCTGTGGTCGGTGACCACCACCGCGGCCTCGAACGGTTCGGTCAACGGCATGCATGACAGCCTCAACCCGCTTAGCGGCATGGTCGCGCTGGTCAACATGATGGTCGGCGAGGTGATCTTCGGCGGTGTCGGTGCCGGGCTCTACGGCATGTTGCTGAACGTGCTGATCGCGGTATTCCTCGCCGGCCTGATGATCGGCCGCACCCCGGAATACCTCGGCAAGAAACTCCAGGCCCGCGAAGTGCAATTGCTGGTCGTGACCTTGCTGGTGATGCCGGTCGGCGTGCTGGTGCTGGGCGCGATTGCCGCTGCACTGCCTGGCCCGGCGGCGACCATCAGCAACCCTGGCCCCCATGGTTTCAGCCAGTTGCTGTACGCCTACACCTCGGCCAGCGCCAACAACGGTTCGGCGTTCGGTGGCCTGAGTGCCAACACACCGTTCCATAACCTGATGCTGGGTCTGGGCATGTTGATCGGTCGCTTCGGTTACATCCTCCCGGTACTGGCCCTGGCCGGCAGCCTGGCGATGAAGAAAACCGCACCTATCGGCCAGAACAGCTTCCCGACCCACGGCCCGCTGTTCGTGACCCTGTTGACCGTGACCATTTTGCTGGTGGGCGGCCTGACCTTCTTGCCGACCCTGGCGCTCGGCCCGATTGCCGAACACCTGAGCATGGGCTTCTAAGGAATCCATCATGAATATGCATGTTCCAGCTTCAAAACCTGCGGTAGCTGCCAAGTCGGCAGAAGCGCCCAAAACCGCGATCAGCGCCCTGTGGCGTCCGGCGCTGGTGCAAGCGTTCGTCAAGCTCGACCCGCGCCAACTGGTGCGCTCGCCAGTGATGCTGGTGGTCGAACTGACGGCGATCTTCACTACCGTGTTGTGCTTCATTCCGGACAACGTCGTGCCGACCTTCGTCGCGGCGCAAATTGCCCTGTGGCTGTGGTTCACCGTGCTGTTCGCCAACTTCGCCGAAGCGCTGGCCGAAGGTCGTGGCAAGGCCCGCGCCGACAGCCTCAAGGCCGGCAGCGAAGGCCTGAGCGCCCGTCGCAAACTGGCCAACGGCAGTTTCCAGGTAGTGCCGGCCGCCAGCCTGCGCAAGGGCGATGTGGTGCGCGTCGAGGCCGGGGAAATGATCCCCGGTGACGGCGAGGTCATCGAAGGCATCGCGGCGGTCAACGAAGCCGCGATTACCGGTGAATCGGCGCCAGTGATCCGCGAGTCCGGTGGCGACCGTTCCGCCGTCACCGGCAACACGCGTCTGGTGTCTGACTGGCTGATGGTGAAAATCACCGCTAACCCTGGTGAGTCGACTCTGGATCGCATGATCGCGCTGGTTGAAGGCGCCAAACGCCAGAAGACCCCGAACGAAGTGGCGCTGGACATCCTGCTGATCGGCCTGACCCTGATCTTCCTGCTGGTGGTCGTGACCCTGCAACCGTTCGCCCACTTTGCCAATGGCAGCCTGCCGCTGGTGTTCCTGGTGGCGCTGTTGGTCACGCTGATTCCGACCACCATCGGCGGTCTGCTGTCGGCGATCGGTATCGCCGGGATGGATCGTCTGGTGCGCCTGAACGTGATTGCCAAGTCTGGTCGTGCAGTGGAAGCGGCGGGTGACGTGCACGTGTTGCTGCTGGACAAGACCGGCACCATCACCTTCGGCAACCGTCGTTGCAGCGCGGTGTATGCCGCTCCCGGCGTAAGCGGCCGCGAGTTGGCCGAAGGCGCGCTGTTCGCATCGCTTGCCGATGAAACCGCCGAAGGCAAGTCCATCGTCGAGTACCTGCGTGGCCTGCATCCGCAAGCGGAACCTGCGCTGGAGGTATTGACCGCCGTGCCGTTCAGCGCGGAAACCCGCTTGTCCGGTGTCGACTATCAGGGCCGCGTATTCCGCAAAGGTGCAGTGGATTCGTTGCTGGGGTTTATCGGTCAACAACGTTCGGATCTGGCCCCGAGCCTGTCCCGTGAAATCGACAAGATCGCCCAGAGCGGTGGCACGCCGTTGCTGGTCTGCGCCGACGGCAAACTGCTCGGTGCGATTCATCTGAAAGACGTGGTCAAGCCGGGTATCCGCGAGCGTTTCGCCGAGCTGCGCAAGCTGGGGATTCGCACGGTGATGGTCACCGGCGACAACCCGCTGACCGCTGCCGCGATTGCCGCTGAAGCAGGCGTCGACGACGTGCTGGCCGAAGCCACACCGGAGAAAAAACTGGCGCGCATCCGTCACGAGCAGAACGACGGTCGCCTGGTCGCCATGTGCGGTGACGGCGCCAACGATGCCCCGGCGCTGGCCCAGGCTGACGTCGGCATGGCGATGAACGACGGCACTCAGGCGGCGCGCGAAGCGGCCAACATGGTCGACCTCGACAGCGATCCGACCAAGCTGCTGGACGTGGTGCAGATCGGCAAGGAATTGCTGGTGACCCGTGGTGCGCTGACGACCTTTTCCATCGCCAACGACGTGGCCAAGTACTTCGCGATCCTGCCGGCGCTGTTCGCTGCGATCTACCCGCAACTGGGTGTGCTGAACATCATGCACCTGAGCAGTCCGCAGAGCGCGATCCTGTCGGCCATCGTCTTTAACGCTCTGATCATCGTCGTGCTGATTCCGTTGGCCCTGCGCGGCGTGCGGGTGCAGGCCGCGAGTGCGGCGGCGCTGCTGCGCCGCAACCTGCTGATCTATGGCCTGGGCGGGATTCTGGTGCCGTTCGTGGGGATCAAGGCGATCGACATGCTGTTGACGGCGTTGCATCTGGTTTGAACCTGAACAGCGGTGTGCCGGGCACACCGCTTCAAGCACGAATTCGAGGAGTCTGAAATGTCCACAATGATCCGTCCGGCCCTGAGCCTGCTGGTGCTGATGACCCTGGTCACCGGCGTTGCCTATCCGTTGGTAGTCACCGGCGTCGCACAAGTCGCATTCCCCGAGCAGGCCAACGGCAGTCTGGTGCACGACGCCGAAGGCAAGGTACGCGGCTCATCACTGATTGCCCAGGACTTTGTCGGCGATGCGTGGTTCCATCCACGTCCTTCGGCCGGTGCCTTTGCCACCGTTTCGAGCAGCGCGAGTAACCTGGCGCCGAGCAATCCGGCGTTGGCCACCCGGGTGATCGATGACGCCAACAAGTTGCAGGTGCCCGGTCAGGGCCCGGTGCCATTGGCGCTGTTGACCACGTCCGGCAGCGGTCTCGATCCGCACTTGCCACCGGCCGCGATTGCCTATCAACTGGCGCGTGTTGCGGCAGCGCGCAATGTGCCGGTGGCGACTCTGCAGCAGTTGCTGGACGCACACATCGAACAGCCGCTGGTGGGCCCGCCGGTGGTGAATGTGCTGGCGCTGAACATGGCGCTGGAAAAGTTGTAATGAATCAATCAGGAAGAGACCTTCAAGCATGAGTGACTCCGGCCGCGCCGATGCGCTGTTAGCAGACCTGCCCCGCGACGGCCGTGGCCGGCTCAAGGTTTTTCTCGGCGCCGCGCCGGGCGTGGGCAAGACCTACGCGATGTTGCAGGCGGCTCACAGCCAGTTGCGTCAGGGCGTGAAAGTCATCGCCGGCGTGGTCGAAACCCACGGCCGCGCCGAAACCGAAGCGCTGCTCGGCGGCTTGCCGCAACTGCCGCTTGTGCGTTCGGAATATCGTGGCGTGACGCTGGAGGAAATGGACCTCGACGGCCTGCTCGCAGCAAAACCGAAACTGGTGCTGGTCGATGAACTGGCCCACAGCAACGCCCCCGGCAGCCGTCACGCCAAACGCTGGCAGGACATTCAGGAATTGCTCGCCGCCGGCATAGACGTCTACACCACGGTCAACGTCCAGCACCTGGAAAGCCTCAACGATCAGGTGCGCGGCATCACCGGTGTGCAGGTGCGCGAAACCCTGCCGGACTGGGTGCTGCAGGAAGCCTACGAACTGCTGCTGATCGACCTGCCGCCTCGGGAGCTGCTCGAGCGCTTGCGCGAGGGCAAGGTCTACGTGCCGGAACAGGCACGGGCCGCGATCGATGCGTTTTTTACCCAGACCAACCTCACCGCACTGCGTGAACTGGCGATGCAGACCGCCGCGGCGCAGGTCGATAACGATCTTGCCCAGGGCTATCGCCAGCTCGGCCAGGCTGCGCCGGCGGTGCGCGGACGTTTGCTGGTCGGGGTCGACGGCAATGCCGATGCCGAACGGCTGGTGCGTCATGCCAGTCGCGTCGCCCAGCGTCGGCATTTGCCGTGGAGTCTGGTGCACGTCGATAACGGCAGCGTGCGCGATGAACAAACACGCCTGCGCCTGCAAAGCGCCCAGCAACTGGCCGAGCGGCTTGGCGGCGAAGTGGTGTTGTTGCGGGCCGGCGAAGTGGCGAAGACCTTGATCCAGCACGCCACCGAGCGCCGGGCAAGTCTGGTGCTGGTCGGCCAGTCGCGGCCGAGCCTGCGCCGGCGTTTGTTTGGCGGTGGTCTGGCGGCGCGTTTGTTGCGTCAGTCCCACGGTCTGGAAATCAACGTGCTGGACAGCGATCACAAACAACATTCGGCACGCCTGCGGACGGCGCCGGATCTGGTGTGGTTCGACTATGCGCTGGCGCTGGTGGCGACCATTCTGGCCAGTGCGCTGGCGTGGGCGGTGTCCAGCGTATTGCCGTTGCCGAACATCTCGCTGGTGTTCCTCGCCGCAGTATTGCTGGTGGCGGTGCGCAGCAGCCTTGGGCCGTCGCTGGCTTGTGCGGCACTGTCGTTTCTGACCTATGACTTTCTGTTCATCCCGCCGAATTTTTCCTTCGCTATCCAGCGCGAAGAAGACGTACTGACTTTGCTGTTCTTCCTGCTGATGGCGGCGCTCACCGGCAATCTGGCGGCGCGTCAGCGTCGGCAATTGCAGGCGTTGCGCGATACCCAGGAAGAGACCACCGAGTTGCTCGACCTGTCGCGCAAACTCACTGCCGCCACCGACCGTCAGGCCGTGGTCAGCGCAGCCGCCCAGCACCTCAATGGCTGGAGCGATCTGCAATTGTGCCTGCTCAATCGTGATGGTCAGGGCGGCTGGAAAGTCGAGACCGGCGGGCCGTTGCAATTCACCGAAGCGGAACGCGCCGCCGCCGACTGGGCCTGGCAACACGATCAACCGGCGGGCATGGGCACCGGCACGTTGCCGTTCGGTCGCTGGTGGTGGTGGCCGCTGTCGGTGGAAGACGGGCCGCTGGCGCTGCTCGGTGTGTGTGCCAAAGAAGGCCAGACCTTGAGTGGGCAACGCCGCCGCTTGTTGACCGCGCTGAGCCAGCCGCTGGCCCAGGCATTGGCCCGGGCGCAACTGGCCGATGACCTGGAAGCCGCGCGTCTGCACGGCGAAACCGAACAATTGCGCAGTGCCTTGCTGGCCTCGGTGTCACACGATCTGCGCACGCCGCTGACGTCGATGCGCGGCAGTATCGACAGCCTGCTGGCCCTCGGCGAAGCGATCCCGCTGGAGGATCGCCGCGAGTTGCTCGAAGGCACTCGCGATGAAGCCGAGCGTCTCGACCGTTACATTCAGAACCTGCTGGACATGACTCGCCTCGGTCACGGTGCCCTGAAACTGGCGCGGGACTGGGTGTCGCCAGCGGACATCGTCGGCAGCGCGCTCAATCGTCTGCGGGCGGTGCTGTCATCGTTGCAAGTGAGCACGGATGTGCCGGCCGAGTTGCCGCTGCTGTTCGTCCATGCCGCGTTGATCGAACAGGCGCTGGTCAACGTGCTGGAAAACGCCGCGCGGTTTTCGCCGTCCCACGGCCGTCTGCAATTGCGTGCCGGGGCGGATGACAGCGAAGTGTTTTTCTCGGTCAGCGATGAAGGGCCGGGGATTCCGGTCGATGAGCGGGCGAAGATTTTCGACATGTTCTACACCGCCGCCCGGGGGGATCGTGGCGGGCAGGGAACCGGCCTGGGGCTGGCGATCTGTCAGGGCATGGTCGGTGCCCATGGCGGGCGGATCAGTGTCGGCGACGGTATCGACGGACACGGCACCTGCATCACCCTGCACCTGCCTTTGCAGGCGCAACCGGGGATGGACGGTGAAGCCTGATCCGCGCTGCGCTACTCTTTTGCCACTCTTTTGTGTTGATGTGAACTCATGACTCAGACCGCGACCATTTTGGTCATCGATGATGAACCGCAGATCCGCAAGTTCCTGCGCATCAGCCTCGTTTCCCAAGGCTACAAAGTGCTGGAGGCCGGCACCGGTGCCGAAGGCCTGGCTCAGGCTGCGCTGAACAAACCTGACCTGTTGGTGCTCGACCTCGGCCTGCCGGACATGGACGGCCAACAAGTTTTGCGCGAGTTTCGCGAGTGGGCTACGGCGCCGGTGCTGGTGCTGTCGGTGCGCGCCAGTGAGGGGCAAAAGGTCCAGGCGCTGGATGGCGGCGCCAATGACTACGTGACCAAACCGTTCGGTATTCAGGAGTTTCTCGCTCGGGTCCGCGCGTTGTTGCGCCAGGCGCCGGCCGGAGAAGCGCAGCAAGCGGCGCTGGTGTTTGGCCCGCTGACGGTGGACCTGGCCTACCGCCGGGTGCTGCTCGACGGCGTCGAAGTCGCCCTGACCCGCAAGGAGTACGCCGTGCTGGCGCAACTGGCACGGCACCCGGGACGGGTGATCACCCAGCAGCAATTGCTCAAGGACATCTGGGGCCCGACCCACACCGAGGACAGTCACTATCTGCGGATCGTGGTAGGGCATCTGCGGCAGAAACTGGCGGACGATCCGACCCGGCCACGATTCATCGTGACCGAGGCCGGCGTTGGTTATCGGTTGTTGAACGAGAACAGCCTTTAGTTCTGTTCACTCTCGTAGCGGTCGAGGGTGTCCCGGGCGATCTCGCGGCCCAATGCGATCAGCTCCGGCGCCTTGTAGAACTCGAAGAACCGGCAGACCCGCTTCGGCACGTTGATCAGGATGTCCGGCGGATACCCGGCGATCTTGTACTGCGCCAGCGAGGTCTGCATCACCTCGAAACTCTGGTTGATCAAGTCCAGCAATGACGCCGGCCCGACGTTATCGATGATGAACGAACCGGTGGCGGATTTCGGGGCGCCGTCGCGTTCGGGGGCGGCGGCCGGTTGCTGGGTTTCAGGCTCCGCGCCTTCGACCCACGGATTGATTTCCGCCGCTTCGGCGCGCAGTGCTTCCTGTTCCAGCAACAGCAATTGCTCGGCCTGTTTGCGGCGGAACGGCATCTTCGATCCCAGCGAACTGATCAGGCTGTCGAAGCGTGTGCGAAACGCCGCGGGACGCTGTATCACCGGCAATTTGTAATGACGCTGGTTGGTCGAGTTGAGGTTGACCGCGATGATCAGATCGCAGTGGCTCGACACCACCGGCACGATCGGCAGCGGGTTGAGAATCCCGCCATCCACCAGCATCCGGTTGCCTTGCATGACGGGCGTGAACAGGCTGGGAATCGCCGCCGAGGCGCGCATCGCCTGATGCAGGCAACCTTCCTGAAACCAGATTTCCTGTTGATTGGTGAGGTCGGCGGCCACCGCCGTGTAGGGGATGCGCAGGTCTTCGATGTTGATCTCGCCGACGATCTTGCGGATCTGGCCGAAGACCTTTTCGCCACGGATCGCGCCGAGTCGGAAACTCACGTCCACCAGACGCAGCACGTCGAGATAATCCAGGCTTTCGATCCAGTTGCGGTACTCGTCGAGTTTGCCGGCGGCATAGATCCCGCCGACCACGGCGCCCATCGAACAACCGGCAATACAGGCGATGTCGTAACCACGCCGTTCAATCTCTTCGATGACCCCGATATGGGCATAGCCCCGGGCGCCACCGGAGCCCAGCACCAGTGCGACACGCTTTTTCATCAGACTTCCTCCCGACAGGTTTCCACAATGCACCCATCGAGGGCCGGGCTACAATCGTCACGGTCGCTCGGGGTGGCAGTTGCGTCGTTATTTCGATACTTCATGACCCGCTGGCGTTATCTTTCGCAGTGCGGTGGATTCACGGGGCACAAGGCACTTTTTCGCCGCCGAACCGTCTTAACTGCACGACTGTTGACCTATCTTTGAGGTGTAAGTGATGAAAGCCTGGATCTGTGTGCCCTTGATTGCCCTGGCATTGGCCGGTTGCGCCGGCAAGACCGCCTACCGCGACAGCTGCGGCAGCCAGCTCGACGCGGCGTGGCATGAACTGGATCTGGCCAAGGCCGAAGGTTTCGCCGGCACGGTCAGTTACTCCAAGGCCCTGTCGTTGCTGACAGCGGCCAAGACTCAGCAGCAATTCGAGGGATTCGAGGGTTGCAGCAGAAAAGCCGAGAAGGCGCGTTTCTACATTCGCGAATCCCGTGCCGGGCGCTAAGCTGCTGACGTAGCGCAAGTGCGGGTGCCTTGCGCAGGTGCACACTCATGCAGCGTCATTGAATTCAGGAGCAAGTAATGTCTGCGTTGGTTGATCGGTTGGTGGCTCATGTCCTGAGCCTGGAAGTCAGGCTGCTGGCCTGTCAGGCACGTTTGACCGCTCGGACCGACCCTGAGGCGCTGCATGATCTGCGAACCACCGTGCGCCGCTTGCGCAGCCTTTTGCGGCCGTTGCGCGGTTTGCCCGGTGTCGAGCAACTGGAAGTCGCGGCGGCCGGCGTCGGGCAACTGACCACGCCATGGCGCGACCGCGAGGTGCTGGCGGCGTACCTGCTCGAACATGGTCAACCTGAGGCCGCGCAGCGGCGCATGGCGCAGATGGCCGAGGCTTATCCGGCATTGGCGGCGAGTGCGGAAGTGGCTTCGCTGCTGATGATCCTCGACGCGTTTCCGCGTTTCCTGCGGGCGTCCCAGCGTCAGGGATTGCTCAATGACCTGGACAAACGCATCGAAAAACGCCTGGGCAAACAATGGAAGAATCTCGACGTGGCGCTGCACGATCCGGCCCACGACCGTCATCGCCTGCGCCTGCTGATCAAGCGTGTGCGTTACGGCATCGAGGCCTATCCCGAACTCGATCGCCTGCCGAAACCCGCGTTGGTGCGTCTGAAGTCCGCACAGGGCGCGCTGGGTGACTGGCACGATTGCTGGCAATGGCTGGCGAAGGCCGAACAGGAGGCGGATCTGCAACCCTGCGTCGCCACCTGGCAGGCAACCATGATCAAGGCCGAAAGCAAGGCGGACCGGGTGCTGGAGAAACTCAGCGCCGCCTGCTTCAAGTCCTGAAACCCTCTTCAGCTCGGCGCGCTGTCTTATCTGTCAGTCTCTTTGACCGGAATGGACGCTGCGCCGCTCTGCCGCGCTGGTTAAGATCCGGTCATTCCCTTTTTCGTGTCCGAGGTTCCCATGCGCTTTTGCGATCTGATCGATGCTGTCCGTCGTCAACCGGAGGTCACCATTCCGGCCGAGTGGGGCCAGGGCCGGGCCAGTTTTGGCGGATTGGTTGCCGCGCTGCAATTTGAAGTGATGCGCACCAAGGTACCCACCGATCGGCCGGTGCGTTCGCTGGCCATCAGTTTTGTCGGCCCGGTCGAGCCCGAGGTGCCGGTGAGCTTCGAGGTCGAGGTGCTGCGCGAAGGCAAAGCGGTCATTCAAGTGCTGGGACGCGCCGTGCAGAACGGCCAGGTGGTGACGATGGTGCAAGGCAGCTTCGGTGCTTCGCGCCCCTCGGAAGTGGCGGTTGAAGCCTATCCGGCGCCCGAGATGAAGCATTGGGACGACTGCCAGGAGTTGCCGTACATCAAAGGTGTGACCCCGGAGTTCATGCGCCATCTGGCGATGCGCTGGAGTGTCGGCGGTATGCCGTTCACTGGTAATCAGTCGCGGCTGATGGGCGGTTGGGTGCGCTTGCGTGGGGATGTGAAGGAAGAACCGGTCAACGAAGCGCATCTGCTGGCGCTGGTCGATGCCTGGCCGCCCGCGCTGTTGCCGTACCTGAAGAAACCGGCACCGGGCAGCACGCTGACCTGGACCATCGAATTCGTTCAGCCATTACACGACTTGAGCACGCTGGACTGGTGCCAATATCTGGCGGACATCGAGTATGCCGCCGACGGCTACGGCCACGTTGCTGCCAAGCTGTGGAGCGCCCAGGGTGAGCTGATCGCCATGAGCCGGCAAACGGTGACGATCTTCGCCTGACTCAATGACGGCGATGGCGTTCACGCCAGGCGCGATACCAGCCGCCACTGAGAAAGAACCGCGGGAAGGTCAGAAACTGCTCGACCAGCAGGCGCGATACGGCGTCCTTGCGATCACTGAACGGCTCGGAGGCTTGCGCCTCCAGGCTGTGGCCGTGGCGCTGCAGACCCAGCGCCGCGACGATCCCGATCACGCCAATCGCCACGCTCGCCAGACTCAGGCTGAACACGCCCGAGACGATCAACAGAAACGCAACGATGAACAGCGGCACGGCGATCAGGTGCAACACCAGATTGGTCGGGTGCTGATGATTGGCCGGGTATGCGCGCCATTGCCACGCGGGAAGGTTGGGGTGACGTTTGCCCATGTTGTTGCTCCTCAATCCATGTTCGATTCATGGTTGAAGAATAGGCCCGGGCGGGCAGGGCGGCGAATCAAGGTTGGCTATTGCAGTGATAGGGACAATGGCCATTCTTGATGTTGTCCCTAGAGCTTCAACTGACCGATCGCCTTGTTCAATTCCCCGGCCAGCGTCGCCAACTCGTTACTGGTGGTCGCCGAATCCACGGTCTGCTGCACCGTGTTCTCGGTCACATCACGAATGCTCACTACGGCGCGGTTCATCTCTTCGGCTACCTGACTCTGCTGTTCTGCCGCTACCGCAATCTGCGTGTTGCTCTCGCGCATCTGTGCCACCGCCCCGGTGATCTCCGCCAGCGCTTCTCCTGCCTCTTGCGCTTGTTGCACGCAGTCGTCGGCCTTGTAGGAACTCTCCTGCATGAAGTCCACCGCATCGCGAGTGCCGGCCTGCAGCGCCGACACCATGGTGGTGATTTCATCGGTGGAGGTCTGCACGCGCTTGGCGAGGTTACGCACCTCATCGGCGACCACTGCAAACCCGCGGCCCATTTCCCCGGCGCGGGCCGCTTCGATGGCGGCATTGAGGGCCAGCAGATTGGTCTGTTCGGCGATGCTGTGGATCACGCTGACCACGCCGTTGATCTTCTGGCTGTCCTCAGCCAGACGCTGGATCATTTCGGCGGTCTGCTGCACGCCGCTGGACAGGCCGGCAATCGAATGCTGAACGCGGGTCACCACTTGCTGACCGCTGCCGGCGAGACCATCGGCGGTCTGCGACAGGTCGCGAGTGGCGCCAGCGTGCTGGGCGATGTGGTAGACGGTGGCGGTCATTTCATTGATCGCTGTGGCAGCCTGATCGGTTTCACTTTGCTGGCCGAGCATGCCATGGCGCACCTCGTTCATGCTCGATGCCAGCCGCGCAGCACCGACGTCCAGTTGCCGCGCGGTGTTGGCCACGGTGGTGACCACCCGCTGATAGCCGGCCTGCATCGCGTTGAAGGCATTAGCCATCTGACCGACTTCGTCCTTGCAGGCCAACGGCACCCGGGCCGAAAGATCGCCGGTTTTTTCCACGTGCAGCATCACGTCTTTGAGCGTGTTGAGCTGGCTGAGCAGGAAGCGGATCAGCAACTGCGAAGCGCCGAGCATCGCCAACATCAAAATGAACACTGCCACCGCATAGTTGGCGAAGCGCTCACTGAATACCTGGCTCAGGCTTGGTGCGAAAGCAATGACGGCGACCTGGCCATCGGCGCGGCTGAACACCTCGGCGCCGAGCAACGGGTTTTCGCCGAACAGAGGCAAGTGGCTGATGTCGACCCAGCCGTTGCTGTCGGTGATTTCCAGCAGCGGTTGATCGTTGAGGCGCGGTGCTTCACCGCGTTTGAAGGTCAGCACCTGATCGCTCTTGGGCAGTGCCTGACCTGCGGGCCAGGCCTTGAGCAATTGCGCTTGTGCCTGCGCCGAGGCCTGCGCGGCATGGCTGCGGGCCTGCTGTTCGAGCTGCACCGCGTACAAGACCAGCAACAGGGTGGTGACGAAGGCGACCGCATTGACCGCCCAGAATTTGTATTTCAGCGAGATATTGCTAAGCCAGGCACCCATGGAGGTCTTCTCTGATAGCGGAAACAGTTTTGGCAAGGTGCCATTATTGTGCCGCTACGCAGGTGTCCGGATCTTGATGTGCATCAACAAGTGATGCGTTCGCATGGATTTAGGGCAGGGAGGGCAAACCGTAGAACGCCCGGGCGCAGGCGGTGGTGTGGGTCGCGAGGTCTTCCTCGCTTTCACCTCGATGCAGCGCCACTTCACGCAACACTTCGGTCAGATACGCCGGCTCGTTTCGTCCGTTCTTCGGTTTTGGCCGTAGTGTGCGCGGCAACAGGTAAGGCGCATCGCTTTCCAGCATCAACCGACCCCGCTTGATCTCTTTCACCAACGGGTGCAAATGGGTGCCGCGACGCTCGTCACAGATCCACCCGGTGATACCGATGTGCAGGTCGAGGTCGAGGTAACTGAACAGCGCTTTCTGCTCGCCGGTGAAGCAATGCACCACGGCGGCAGGCAACTGATCACGAAAATCACGGAGGATTTCCAGCAGGCGCTGGCTCGCATCGCGCTCATGGAGGAACACCGGCAATTGCAGTTCCACGGCCAGGGCCAGATGTTCTTCGAGGACTTTTTCCTGCTGCGGGCGCGGCGAGAAATCACGGTTGAAATCCAGCCCGCATTCACCCACCGCCACCACGTTCGATTCCTTCAGCAGACTGCGCAGACGCCGTGCGCTGTCGGCGTTCCAGTCACTGGCCGAATGCGGGTGAATACCGGCGGTGGCGAACAGTCGCTGCCCGTCCGGATCCAGTTGCTGGCACAGTTCCAGCGCCTGTTCGCTGCCCTCGACGCTGGTGCCGGTGAGCACCAGTTGGCAGACCCCGGCAGCGTAGGCGCGGTCGAGCACGGCCTGGTGTTTGTCGGCGAAACTGGGGTTGGTCAGGTTGACGCCGATATCGATGAGTTGCATGGTGCTACCTCGGGCCGAAGGCCGGAAAGCATATCAGAGCGGTAGATTTAAAAGAAAAGCCAAGAACTACAACGGCTTATGGCTGTCTGTTGAGGCCGCGAGACAGGATGGGGTGACAGAGTTGCCATCACTGTGCCAGTCTCTCGCACTTTATCAGCGCTTCAGGCGCTCTGTTTTCGTCGGTGTTTTGCGACCGCTCAGCGGTGAAAACACCCCGTATTCTTTCCGGAGAGTGGATGGTTCGTCCCTCGGTTTTGCTACTGCTGTGTGGTTCGTTGCTGCTGCCGATGACGGCGGTCGCGCGCCTGCCCGGGCCGCTGCAAGCCGTGCCGGCCACCAAGGTCCGCGACCTGACCGAAATCCGCAACAGCCGCGTGCTGCGGGTGCTGGTCAACCAGAGCCGCAACAGCTCCGGCGAAGTTCAGGGCCAGACCATCGGCGTCGAATATCACCGTTTGCGCGCCTTCGAGCAGTACCTCAATGGCCACGCCCGCGACGGCCAGGAAATCACCCTCAAGATCATTCCCAAAGCCAAGGATCAATTGCTCGGCGCGTTGCAGCGTGGTGAAGGCGATCTGGTAGCGCCGGGCGAGCTGCTCGATCTGCAACCGGGTCACGCGGTCGCCAGCAGCGAGCCGATCGCCAGCAATGTGCCGCTGGTGCTGGTAGGCATCAAGGGTGAGAAGCGCTACACCAAGGTCGAGCAACTCGCCGGCAAAACCCTGGCGCTGCCCACTGGCAGCGCGGCGGGGGAGGCGGTCAGCCAGCTCAACCAGAAACTGGCGCTGCACAAACTGGCGCCGATCAAGATCGAATGGGTCGATCCTACGTTGGCCGTCGAGGACGTGCTGGAAATGGTCCAGGGCGGGATCTTCCACCTGACCATCGTCGAGCAACCGATTGCCGAGCGCTGGGGGAAAATTCTGCCCAAACTGCGCTTCGACCGGCAGTTGATGATCAGCGAGCCGGGCGAGGAGTACTGGTTCGTGCGGCGCGATGCCTCGATGCTGCGAGCGAGCATCGACCGCTTCCTGACCGGCTACAAGACGCCGTCGAACGAAGATGCAGCGTTTCTGCGGATCTACCGCCGCCTCTATCAAGTGCACTATCCATTGGCCAAGGCTGACCGCCAGCGCCTGGAAAAACTGCGTCCGACCCTGCAAAAACATGCCGAAGCGCAGAACATGGACTGGCTGAACCTGGCAGCGCTGGCGTTCAAGGAATCGGCACTGCAACCCAGTGCACGCGGCGGCGGAGGCCCTACCGGGCTGATGCAGATCACACCGTCCGCCGCACAGCGGGTCGGCGTCAACAACATCCAGAATCTCGATGCGAATGTGCAGGCCGGGGCCAAGTACCTGGCGATGATCCGTCGCAAGTTCTTCAACAGCCCCAAGCTCAACGAGCGCGAGCGCATGGCGTTCACCCTCGCCGCCTACAACATCGGCCCGGAGCGTGTGCAGGGCATGCGCGCCGAGGCCCGGCGCCGTGGGCTGAACCCGAACCAATGGTTCTTTCAGGTCGAGCGCATCGCGATGGAGCAGGTGGGCATGGGCGCCGTCAGCTATGTTAATAGCGTGAACAAGTATTACTTGGCGTTCGACCGGGAGCGGGAGTCGTTGGAGCCCCGGGGACAGAAAGTTGTCTCACGCAAATGATCTAATAAATTGATTGTTATGGCGGAATATTTGCGCTTTTAACATAAATTTAACTGATTAATATGGCGGCCAACCAACAAGCACTTCTCACAACAAGGAATCGAAACATGAGCTCTCTGATCAACAAGGTCCTGTTCACCCGCGCCGGCTACGGTCTGACCATTCTGCGCATTGCCGTCGGCGTGATCTTCGCCGCCCACGGTTCGCAGAAACTCTTCGGCCTGTTTGGTGGCTACGGCCTGGCCGGCACCGCGCAATACATGGAAAGCATCGGTCTGACCCCGGGTTACCTGATGGCGACTCTGGCGGGCGGTACCGAGTTCTTCGCCGGTCTGGCACTGATCATCGGTCTGCTGGTTCGCCCGGCGGCACTGGGGCTGACCTTCCTGTCGCTGGTCGCGATCTTCTCGGTGCATATCCACAACGGTCTGTTCATGGCCAACAACGGTTACGAGTTCGCCCTGGCCCTGCTCGGTGGCAGCCTCGCGGTGCTGATCGAAGGCGCCGGCAAACTCTCGGTGGATCGCGCCATCGCCGGTTGACCGCTCTGGTTCAAGCAAAAGGCCCGCATTGTGCGGGCCTTTTTTTGTTGCGGCTGATTCTTGACACTGGCTGGTCACGTTCTCTAGGATGCCGCTCATGCGCCGATTTAAACAGCTACTTGCGGGGCGCCAGGTGACTATTCTTCAGTTGCCGTCAGAAGCCGGAACAGGGCTTCGAAATACCGCTAAAGCGCTGGTTCGGTGTTGCCTCTCACCTGCCATGCAGACTTTTGAGGCAGAGACACGACACGATGAATGCACTTCGCCCTCCAGCACGTCCCGCGCCGATCACGGCACATATCACCCAGCGCAATCCAAAAATCCTGCTTGGCGGCAAACACCAGCCGACGCTGTTGCGTTATCTCGATGGCTGGCCACGTCGCAGCGGCGGTCCTGCCGCCTTCCTGATCCAGTTTGTCGAAGACGGCGAGTCGCTCGCGCGTTTTGCCGATGACAGTTTCGACCTGGCGGTGATCCAGTCGCCCAACGCTGAAGACGCCCCGGAAATGATCCGTCAACTGACCCGCGTTGCCCGCCAGGGGCTGATTGCCCGGCGCTGAGTGTCAGGGATAGTCGATCGCCACGATGTAAACGAATTGCTCGCCGGTTGGTGTCTGTACCCGAACTTCGGCGTCCAGCGCCTTGCCGATCAGGGCGCGGGCCAGCGGCGAGTCGATGCTGATCAGGCCCAGTTTCAGATCCAGCTCGTCCGGGCCGACGATACGGTAGCGCGACTGTTTGCCGTCTTCGTCTTCGATGGTCACCCAGGCGCCGAAGTAGACCTTGTTCGGGTCGCTCGGTTTTTCACTGACGACCTTCAGTGCTTCAAGGCGTTTGGTGAGAAAGCGCACGCGGCTGTCGATCTCGCGCAGCATCTTCTTGCCGTAGGTGTATTCGGCATTCTCCGAACGATCACCCTGAGCCGCCGCTTCGCTGACCGACTGCGTCACCTGCGGGCGGCGCACATGCCACAGCTCATGGAATTCGGCGCGCATCCGCGCTTCACCTTCGGGGGTGATCAGCGCGGTGCCGGCGGTGCGGGGAGGGCGATAACGGCTCATGGCAACTTCTTGTGGTAATGAGGGCTGGAGTCTATCAACCCTCGCGCAACACTGTCAGAGGGCTCGCATTCAGTGCCCGACGGGTGCCGAACACACCGGCGCCACCGATCAGGGCCGCACCGATCAACGGCAGCACCAGCAACCATGGATGCGGGTGCCAGGGCAGGTCGAACGCGAAGCGATACAGCACCAGACTCACCACTTCCGAACCGATGGCCGCCAGCAACCCGCTGACCGCACCGAGCAGGCCGAACTCGATCCGCCGTGCCTTGACCAGCAACTGCCGTTCCGCCCCCAGCGCACGCAACAATGCGCCCTGGCGAATGCGTTCATCGAGGGTTGCCTGCAACCCGGAAAACAGCACCGCCATCCCGGCCGCCAATACAAACAACAACACGTACTCTACCGCCAGGGTGACCTGAGCGAGGATGCTGCGCAGCTGTTCGAGCAAGGCTTCGACTTGCAGGATGGTCACCGCCGGGAATGCTCGTGACAACTCGACAATCTGCTGGTCGTGACCGGGCGCCAGATAGAAGCTGGTCAAGTAGGTCGCGGGCAGATCTTTCAAAGTGCCGGGCTGGAAGATCATGAAGAAGTTCGGCTGGAAGTTGTCCCAGTTGATCTCCCGCAGGCTGGTGACCTTCGCTTCGCGATTCACTCCGCCAACGCTGAACACCAGGTGATCGCCGAGTTTGAGCTTGAGGCTTTCGGCGACTTTGCCTTCCACCGACACGCCGGGCACATCGTCCTGTGGCTGAGCTTTCCACCACTCACCGGCAGTGAGCTTGTTGCCTGCCGGCAGGTCAGCGGCCCAGGTCAGGCTCAGGTCGCGCTGGATCGCCCGGTCACCGGCCGAGTCCTTGCTGACGATCTGCTGCACCGCTTCGCCGTTGATGCTGATCAGTCGTCCCGGCACCACCGGATACAACGGCGCAGCCTGGGCCGAGACATTGATCAGGTGATCGGTGAAGGCCTGCTTGCCCGCCGGCAGGATGTTCAGGGCGAAATAGTTGGGGGCGTTTTTCGGCAGCTGGTTTTGCCAGGTGTCGAGCAATTCACCGCGCAGCAAAGCGATCAGCGCCATCGATAGCAAGATCAGACCAAATGCCAGGGACTGTCCGGCCGCCGCCAGCGGGTGACGCAGTAACTGGCCCAAGCCGAGACGCCACGGCAGCGATGCACGAGCCAGTAGACGACGCAGGCTGTTGAGCAGCAGCAACAGCAAACCACCCAGCACCAGTGCGGCGACCACGCCACCGCCAAGCAAGGCAAAGGTCAGCAACAGATCCAGGCTCAGGCGCCACATGATCAACCCGAGCGCACCGAGCGCTGCGCCGTAGACCATCCATGTGCTCGACGGAATCGGCAGCATGTCCCGGCGCAAAACCCGCAGCGGTGGAACACGGCCCAATGCGGCCAGTGGCGGCAAGGCAAAACCGGCCAGCGCAACGAGCCCGGTGCCGATCCCCGCCAGCGCCGGCAGCAAGCCACCCGGCGGTACGTCGGTCGGCAGCAGATCATGCAGCAGCGCGAACAATCCCAGCTGAGCAAGCCAGCCAAGCAGGGCGCCGCTGAGGCTGGCGAACAGGCCGAGCACCGCCAGTTGCAGGCTGAACAGCACCATGGTTTCCCGGCGAGACAGACCCAGGCAACGCAGCAGGGCACTGGCATCGAAGCGACGGCTGGCGAAGCGATTCGCCGACAACGCCACGGCCACGCCAGCCAACAGTACGGCGACCAGACTGGCCATGTTCAGATAACGCTCGGCCTTGCCCAATGCACCGCCGATCTGCCGGTTGCCGTCGCGGGCATCCTGAATCCGCTGGTTGGCGGCAAGGCCCGGTTTGATCAGTTGGCGATAGGTTTCCAGCGCGTTGGGTTCACCGCGCCACAATTCGCGGTAGCTCACCCGGCTGCCAGGCTGGACCACGCCGGTCGCGGCGAGGTCGTCGAGGTTGATCAGCACCCGTGGCGTCAGACTGTAGAAGTTGCCGGCGCGATCCGGCTCGTAGGTCAGCACCCTTGTGAGCTTCAAGGTCTTCATGCCGACGTCGATGCTGTCGCCAATCTTAAGGTCCAGCGCCGTGAGCAGGCGCGATTCGACCCAGGCTTCTCCCGGCTGTGGTTCGCCGCCCGACGTTTCGGCGGCAAACGGTGCCGGGGCACTTTTCAATTCGCCACGCAGCGGATAGGTGCGGTCCACGGCCTTGATGCTCGACAACTGAATGCCGTTATCGGTGGCGATGACGCTGGAGAATTCAACGATCTGCGCATGGTCGAGGCGCAGCTCGGTGCCGCTCTTGATCTGTTCCGTTCGGGCGGGAGAGCTGCCTTCGAGCACCAGGTCCGCGCCAAGAAACTCGGTGGCGCGCAAGGTCATGGCGCCATTCAGACGAGCGCCGAAGTAGCCGATGGCGGTACTGGCGGCAACCGCTACCAGCAAGGCAAAGAACAGCACCCGCAACTCCCCGGCGCGGGCGTCGCGCATAAGTTGGCGCAGGGCAAGACTGAACAGACGCAACAGCGGCAGACGTGCCATCAAGGCTCCAGGGGGGCGACCAGCAGGCCGGCTTCAAGTCGAATCAGACGCCGGCAGCGATGGGCCAGGCGTTCATCGTGGGTCACCAGCACCAGGGTGGTGCCGCGTTCCTTGTTCAGTTCGAACAGCAAGTCGCTGATGCGCTCGCCGGTGTGGCTGTCGAGGTTGCCGGTGGGTTCGTCGGCGAACAGCACATCCGGTTCGGCAGCGAAGGCTCGGGCAATGGCGACACGCTGCTGTTCGCCACCGGAGAGCTGGCGCGGCGAGTGCGTCAGGCGCTGACCGAGGCCGACCCGCTGCAGCAATTCGGTGGCGCGGCCGCGGGCGTCTTTGCGGCCGTCGAGCTCCAGCGGCAGCATGACGTTTTCCAGGGCGTTGAGACTGTCGAGCAACTGGAACGACTGAAAGACGAAACCCACGTGTTCGGCACGAATGCGTGCGCGCTGGTCTTCGTCGAGGTTGCTCAGGGACTGGCCGGCGAGAACGACTTCGCCGCTGCTTGGCAGGTCGAGGCCGGCGAGCAGGCCGAGCAGGGTGGATTTACCGGAGCCGGACGCGCCGACGATGGCCAGGCTGTCGCCCTTGTTCAGTTCCAGGCTGAGTTCGTGCAGGATGGTCAGTTCACCTTCCGCGCTGGGAACCACTTTGCTAAGGTTCTTCGCGGTGAGAATGCTTGCGCCCATGGAGAATCCGATGCGTGTGTGGTTTTTGAGTGCTGGCCTGGCCTTGATGTGCATGGCCCAGAACGCAGCGGCGGGTACAGTCCTGATCGTTGGCGATAGTATCAGCGCCGGTTTCGGACTGGATACCCGGTTGGGGTGGGTGTCGCTGCTTGAGCAGCGGCTCAAGGCCGAAGGTTTTGACGATAAAGTGGTCAATGCCTCCATCAGCGGCGACACCAGTGCCGGAGGCCAGGCGCGCCTGCCGGCGCTGCTTGCAGAGCATAAGCCGGAGCTGGTGATCCTCGAGTTGGGCGGCAACGATGGCCTGCGCGGAATGCCGCCGACGCAATTGCAACAAAACCTTGCGGCGATGATCGACAGCTCCCGTCAAAGCGGTGCCAGGGTGCTGTTGCTCGGCATGCAATTGCCGCCCAATTACGGCAAGCGCTACACCGATGCGTTCGCGCAGGTGTACGGCCAACTGGCCGAGGAGAAAAAGATCCCGCTGGTGCCGTTTTTCCTCGACGGGATCGGTGGACATCCCGACTTGATGCAGGCCGATGGTCTGCACCCGGCGGTCGGGGCCCAGGGCAAGTTGCTGGAAAATGTCTGGCCTACGCTAAAACCGCTGTTATAAATCGGCCTTGCGGTAGGTTGTAGATCAGAAGGGAGATAGTTGCTTGCTGTATCCAAATTTGACCCCAGACGCGAAAAAGCCTCCGCATTCGCCTTGTTTTCGGCACCCTTCGCACTCCGGCGCGAACTCGTTTTTCCAGTCGCTGATCGACTTTCGGTAATACGGAAGAATATCTGGGTTAACCAGACAGAGCTGATGGTTGTACACCGATACGTTCATTCCATATTTGGTAAGAATTTGCACCGATTTGCTGAGCGTGTCTTTGTACTCGATGGGGTCAATCCATAGTTCGTCAAGATTTGCGCGGGTAAACCCCATCATTTCAAGACCCATCAAAGCGACCTGATCGACGAACAGAAGGTTGCGGGCAATGAACTCACATAGCTGAGTAAGTCGCGATACTGACAGCTTATGAATGACGATTCGAATTTCCACTCTCTGGCCCAAGCGCTTCAGATTCAGAATGCCTCGTATGGTCTCTTCGAATGCGCCTTGAGCCTGCACGATGTAATCATGCAGAGATGGATCGTCTGAGTAGACAGGAATACCGACCATCGCATCTGGTAATCCAATCGCTGCATAATCTTCGGCAAACGATGGGTCTTTGAAGCTTCTTCCGTTCGAAAGGATATGGATAGCGGTTCTTGGCAAATAGCTTTTTGTCAGGCGAATAATTTTAAGAAACCGCTCCTTGTTGGTCGTCGGCTCCCCCCCCGTGAAGCCTAATTCGCGGGTCTCTCGAGGAATCAGCGGAATCAAGCTCTCGATCTCATCGAGTAGCCATGAGTCATCTGCCGTTTTAGGAGGCTGAGAGCACATGAGGCAGTAGTTGTTGCATTGCTCGGTCAGCAGGATGCTGTTGTTAGGCGACGAGGCTCGAAACAGAACTCGTATGCTTTGACGGTCAGCGGAAAGACGGACAATGTCATTGTTGCTAATGTAGTCGTAATCGTTCGGAAGAATCGAGTAATCGGAATCTGGTGGTAGTTCTTGAGCCAAATTCTGATGCTTCTCAGTTAGAAGGTAGTGCGCGAATCCGATGGGGACAGGGAGTTCAGAAGCCAGATAGGCCATTTCTCTCCGGAGGATTTCGGGAAGGTTCCGGTTCGTGGAGACCTTGATTAGCGTGAGATCCTTGTAAACATCAACCGCGTGGATACGGATAATTTTTCCACTGAGCTTCAGCATCGATTGGCCCACCCCATAAAAATCCGTTTCGTTTCTTCGTCGTTTTCCATCAACTCTAGGAGGTGCTTAAAGATCGCCATGTTTCGCTTACAAAACGAGGATTCTGGTTTCCTGCCTACCAGATCCTTGTGCATGGCGTGATGGTAGACGGGCTCCGAGCCGCAATAGGGTTCAAATGCACAGTCAGAACACATGGGAGCACTCAGCGTAAAGGAGTTTTCCAGTGCATCAAGCAATTGATCGGAGAGGATGATCTCTTCATAGGATTGTTCCAGTATGTTGCCTAATCTGAAGGTATGGTCGCCCATTTCTGCAAGCATACGACTTTCATCTGAGGCATAGACCGAGCCATCATAATTGAACACGATGGCAGCAATTCCAACCCCTGCTGGATTCATCAGATCAACGAATCCTGGGTCTGTTGATGTGAGCATTTTTGCCAGTACAAGCGAAGAGTACTGCTCTACAAATCGTACGCCGGACTTGTTCAGCTGGATGATGTACTCAAGACCTTCCTTGTAAAATTCCAGCCACCGTTCAGTGTCATATGACAGGAATTTCTTGGTCTTGATCGCAAAGCCATATGGCGAGAGAGTGCGGAGAAAAATCCCATCAAAGCCTAGACGTAAGTACTCATCAATGATGGCTCGTACATGCGGTAGGCTCTTATCGGTGGTCGTCATCAGCGCAGACACTTGATCGTAACCGAGTACTGCTCGTGCTTTCGCTAACCCTTCTTCGAAGCGCTGGTGGCTATCCCGACCAGGACGCGGGCGATTGGCATTGTGGATGCTCATTGGTCCGTCGAGGGAAGATGAAAGCACTATGCTGTGCTGCTTACAGAAATCCAGCATCTCATCAGTCAATAGCGACAGCGTGGTTGCGATCACGAACTGAAGGTCACGACCTTCTTTCAGGTTGCGTTTTTTGGCGTTAAGGACAACGTATCTCACCATTTCAAAATTCAGCAACGGCTCTCCGCCCTGAAACTCAATTTTGATGGCTGGATTGGGGGACATGAAAACGAAATCCAATGACCGGTCAGCCATCTCTGTAGTCATGTCGAATTCACCTTTGCTTTCCGACTGCCTGGAGACTTGGCAATAGGGACAGCTATGGTCGCAGCGAAGGGTGACGACAAAGATATGCAAATTGGTGAATTGAGCCAGTCTGGACAAGCGAGTGCGAATCTTGAGAGCTAGTAGCTGTAGAGGTGTCTGCTCATCTGGAAATCGTATGAATTGCTTTGAGCGGAGCGTTGGTATCAGCTCCGATGTAAGCGGTAGCGTCCTGTTGATCAGTGGCTCGAGCAGCGGTATCGGTAAAACGTGATACTCGCCTGCCATATTGATAATGACGTACTCACAGTCATTCAGACGGTCAAATTTGAATGGCAACAGCTCGTAAGGACGATGCTGTAGATAGAAGTCAAGCGCCTGAAATTTACTCACTGATCAGCCCGGTTTTTGAGAAGGCCAGTCCAAGGATCAGATTTTTGATCTGCAGAGTTTCAGCATTCAGCCGGAGGCGAAGCTGGTAGTCGACTACGTCCTTCTTGAATTCTTGAGTAGCGAGCAGAAATGTGGGTTCGTCGATGCCGATATTTGAGGACAGAACGCAGCTGAATTTCCCATCAGCACGCGCAATATCAGCCGTCAGCGAGTTCATCGCGCGATAAGCAGCTTTTTGCAGCACTTGTGCGTCGTAGAGCTGCTCATCAAATACAAGTACCACCTCGTACTTCATATCAGGAGCCCGAATGGTGAGAGCTGTGCGAACTGTGCGATGAGTGGGAGCTGTGAGAGCTGTGGTAGGCCATGAATTGACCTTGGTCCCCGCGCTTCAATACAAACGTAAACAAATCGTTGCCGCCGCGAACAGAAAGGTTTTCGCTCTGAGGAGGCGATTGAGTTGGGATTGTTTGGTCGGTGGCGGGGTCGATGATCTGGTGAGGTACTGATGCAGAAGCATGCTCTGCAACAACTGCTGCTGCCAAAGTCGCCATAGGTACCAAAAAGGAGCGATTTTTCATTATTGGATTTCCTTATCAGGGGTGTGGTTACTCTCTGAGTCTCTCCGTCGGACAATCGTGATGTCAATATGAAATTAACGTTGCTATGTGTTCCATGGTCAAAATCCGACAGGCGTAGTAAGGGGGGTAGAATTTTGGGCAGGATCTCCTCAGAAAAAGATCCCGCTGGTGCCGTTTTTCCTCGACGGGATCGGTGGACATCCCGACTTGATGCAGGCCGATGGTCTGCACCCGGCGGTCGGGGCCCAGGGCAAGTTGCTGGAAAATGTCTGGCCTACGCTAAAACCGCTGCTATGAGGCTTTTCTAGCGGCAGGCTTTCGGCTAATGTGGCGCCCCCCTAAATGGAGCCCCCGATGCCGCGTTCTGCCTGGTCCCTGTTTGCCTACCAACTGATCGAGCCTGACGAACAGCTGGATCTGTTCGCCTGCCAGGAAGTGCGGGTGCATCTGGTGACCCGTCAACTGGAGCTCGGTGGCTCGGCTGACCGAACCCTGTGCGGCAGTCTGCTGCCGGCGCAACCGCGCTGGTCGAGCGTGGATCGCCGGGTGTTTCAGGATCAGCGCCTGTGCTCGCTGTGCCGGGCGATTCTCGAATCGCAGAAGCGTGGAACCTCGCCGATCTGGCCTGAGCTGCGTTTCGAGCTTTAAGCGCAAGCATCTTCCGAACGCAGCCCGACCTGGCGGTGGCTTCAATTATGAAGAGTTCTGCCTGCCCATCGGCGCATCTCCCCGAATTCCCTGGGCGCGGTGTACAATCGCGTTCTTATACCCTTGTCGATCTTGCGAAGGATTCTCCGGATGTTGCCGCGTTTCCCTGCCGTCACCCGCTGCCTGTCTCTTGCCGCCCTGTGTGTGGCCGGCCCCGTTGCCGCATTGGAGTTTCCCCTGCCACCACCTGGTGAGGACATCATCGGCCAGGTGCAGGTGATCAAGGCCAAGTACGAAGACACCTTTGCCGATCTGGGCACCACCTACGATCTGGGCTATTCGGAAATGGTCGCGGCCAACCCGGGCGTCGATGCCTGGTTGCCGGGGGCGGGCACCGAAGTGGTCCTGCCGACCCGTTTCATCCTGCCGCCGGGTCCACGTGAAGGCATCGTGATCAACCTGGCCGAGTACCGCCTCTACTACTACCCGAAAGGCCGGAACGTGGTGTACACGTTCCCGCTGGGTATCGGTCGCGAAGGCTGGGGCTCGCCGATTGCCCACACCACGATCACTGCCAAGACGCCGAATCCGACCTGGACACCGCCAGCCTCGATCAAGGCCGAGCACGCTGCCGATGGCGATCCGCTGCCAAACGTGGTGCCGGCTGGTCCGGACAACCCGCTGGGTCCGTTCAAGTTCACTCTGGGCACACCGGGCTACCTGATCCACGGTTCGAACAAGAAGTTCGGCATCGGCATGCGTACCAGTCACGGCTGCTTCCGCATGTTCAACAATAACGTGCTGGAAATGGCCGGCATGGTGCCGGTGGGCACGTCGGTGCGAATCCTCAACGATGCGTACAAGTTCGGTCGCAGTGGCGGCAAGGTCTACCTGGAAGCGCACACGCCGATCGACGACAAGGGCAACCCGTCGGTGGTCGACAAGCACACCGCCGTGATCAACGCGATGCTCAAGCGTGAAGACATCACCAACAACCTGCGCATGAACTGGGATGTCGTCCGTGATGTAGTCGCGGCCGAAGATGGCCTGCCAACCGAAATCGGCACGCCGAACACCTCGGCGCCGATCGTCTCCAGCGCACCGATCGACTTGCAGCAGTAAGCCGATAAAAAGAACCCGCCGATGCTTGCGCGTCGGCGGGTTTTTTATTGCATGAAGAAAATTTCAGGCAAAAAAAAGCCGACCCGAAAAACGGGTCGGCTTGATAACAATCCCGAAGGACTATTACTTGCGGCTAGCTTTTTCCAGCATGCGCAGAGCACGCTCGTTAGCTTCGTCAGCAGTCTGTTGTGCTTTTTGAGCAGCAGCCAGAGCTTCATCAGCTTTACGGTAAGCTTCGTCTGCACGAGCCTGGGAGCGAGCAGCTGCGTCTTCAGTAGCGGTCAGACGTGCTTCGGTTTCTTTCGATGCGCTGCTGCAACCGGTAGCCAGAACTGCGGCCAGAGCCAGAGCAGAGAATTTCAGAACGTTGTTCATCGTGTTCCCCTTCAAGGACTTTCAATTAAGTGGCTGTCTCCTCCGATTGAGGAAATAGCCGGCGTACATACTACCCATTACTTGTAGTAAGTAAACTGACGTAAGGCAAGAAGCAAAAAAAATTGTAGGCGTTGATTCTTTTTCGAGCAACTTTTAACTGGGTTGTATAAAAAATATTCAGCTGCAAGGCCCGAGATGAGCGAGTTAATGAGAAAAAGTTCCCGTGGTCCGGTGCTGTTTTGCGGGTAGTGGCTAGAGTCTGTCTATATGGATTCGTCCACACTTTTGTTGCGTTTTTGTGCAGCGTCTCACCTATCTTTGTCCATGTTCAGGTGACTTTAAAAAACCAGGCACGTCTTAAGTCTCAACATCCGGCGATGTTCAGCCTTTCGGCTCGGGACGAGCGTCTCCCGAACCGGCCCTGAGTCCACCGGAGCTGCCCCGTCAATCAGCACGATGACGAGTGCGCCTTGAGCATTTTCGCCATTGGTGCCTACTATTTGATACGTGCTCGGGTTGCGCGAGATCGGTGCAGTTCTTCTCGGTGTCCATCAGGCACGGGGTGGCGTAGATGTTCCTTCGCCGGGAAAACATCGGTAAGGTAGGGGTCAGAATTCGAGACCCGCGAGGAGTAGTGATGAGCGAGGCGTTGTCCATCCACCATGACCAGGCTGGTCATCAGTTCGAGACCAATGTGGACGGTCATCGTGCCTACCTGACCTATATGGATCTGGGGAAACAGACCCTGGATATCTATCGCACCTTCGTGCCCAACGCATTGCGTGGCCGAGGCATCGCGGCAGCCCTGACCGAACGGGCGCTGCAGTACGCCGATGAAATGGGCTACACGGTGATTCCGTCGTGCTCCTACGTGGAGCGCTACATGGAGCGTCATCAGCGGCGCACCGCCAAGATCTGACTGACCTCACACCGCACACACAAAAACGCCGGGCAATGCCCGGCGTTTTTTTATGCCTGCGAAACGGCTATCAGCTGCGCTGACGTTTCGGCAGCACATCCTTGAGCTTGGCGTGCATGCTGCGCAAGGTGTTTTCGGTGGCCGACCAGTCGATGCAGGCATCGGTGATCGAGACGCCGTATTGCAGGTCGGCGAGGTCTTTCGGAATCGCCTGGCAACCCCAGTTCAGGTGGCTCTCGACCATCAGGCCGATGATCGACTGGTTGCCTTCGAGGATCTGGTTGGCGACGTTCTCCATCACCAGAGGTTGCAGGGCCGGATCCTTGTTGGAGTTGGCGTGGCTGCAATCGACCATGATGTTCGGCTTGATCTTCGCCTTGTTCAGCGCCTGTTCGCACAGGGCAACGCTGACCGAGTCGTAGTTCGGCTTGCCGTTGCCGCCGCGCAATACCACGTGACCGTAGGCGTTGCCCTTGGTGGTGACGATCGACACGCCACCTTCCTGGTTGATACCCAGGAAACGGTGCGGGCTGGAGACTGACTGCAAGGCGTTGATCGCCACGGTCAGGCCGCCGTCGGTGCCGTTCTTGAAACCGACCGCCGAGGACAGGCCGGAAGCCATCTCACGGTGGGTCTGGGATTCGGTGGTGCGGGCGCCGATGGCCGACCAACTGATCAGATCCTGCAGGTACTGCGGGGAGATCGGGTCGAGGGCTTCGGTGGCGGTCGGCAGGCCTTTCTCGGCCAGGTCCAGCAGCAACTGGCGACCGATGTGCAGACCGTCCTGGATCTTGAACGAGTCATCCAGGTACGGGTCGTTGATCAGGCCTTTCCAGCCGACGGTGGTCCGCGGTTTTTCGAAGTACACGCGCATGACCAGATACAAGGTGTCCGACACTTCCGCCGCCAACACCTTCAGGCGCTCGGCGTACTCGTGGGCAGCCTTGATGTCGTGGATCGAGCAAGGCCCGATGACCACGAACAGACGGTGGTCGGTGCCATCGAGAATGTTGCGGATGACTTCGCGACCCTTGGTGACGGTGCGCAGGGCAGCGTCGCTCAGAGGGATATCACGCTTGAGCTGATCGGGAGTGATCAGTGTCTCGTTGGAGGCGACGTTTAGGTCGTTGATCGGTAAATCAGCCATCGTTTACTCGTCAGGTCACGGGTGCCGGCCGCCAGCGATCCCCGCGCGGCGGAGCACAGCAGATTTAAGCGCGTCGGGGAGCCGAACCTTATCGCGTTAGACGCCTGCTAGACAATGGGCAAGTAACTGTTCAGTCCAGCTCTGGTTACGCAAAAGCCTTGCGAACGCTGTCGTGGGAGAACTCTTCGGCGTGCTGCTCGACCCATTGCAGCGCTCGCGCCTGGATATCCTGCAGGTCATCGTGGGCATCGTTGATTCGGCAATAACGCTCGATCTGACACACCTGCTCACCCATTCGCGCGCTGAACAGCGTCTGTTCGTCGGTGAACGCAATGCCCACCAGATAACCTTTTTTACGGCGCAAGCACCAGGCCACATAGCCCGGATAGGCGAAGTCGGCATTGAGTGTGGGCATGCGCACTTGCAGCGCGGTGCCATGACGCCAGGCGCGGTGGTAATTGCAAGCGATGCCGCCGAGGCTGATAGTGTGCAGCTGTTGCCGCGAAATGCACTCAGGTTTGAGCAACGTTAATTCGACGGGCACATCATCCGGATGAGGAATAAACCGTCCCATGAGCACAGACTCCCTGTGTCGGCCATTTGACATTGTTTCCCCCAGTATAGTGTTCGAATCGGAACTGACCGATTTCGACGCCGACCAACGGCTGCTGGCGATGAACGGCATTTCGCTGGTGATTTTCACCAGTGTCGGCTGCGCCAGCTGCCGCTATGCCCGCGAGGTGTTGCCAGGGTTCGATCTGGCGGTCGATCGCGTGTGCTGGATCGACGCTGGCAACAACGGCGGGCTGGTCGAGCGTTATCAGGTCTTTCATTTGCCGGCGCTGTTCGTGGTGCGCGACGGCGAGTTCTTTGGGGCAGTACACGCGCGCTTGAATGCCACGGAGCTGAACGCAGCCGTGGCCCAGGCGCTGGGTCGAATTGCAGAGGAGTTGCCGTGATGGGAGCAGTGAACAGACCGGTCGTGGGGATTATCGGTACCGGCGCAATTGGAGGGTTTTACGGCTTGATGCTGGCCCGGGCCGGGTTCGATGTGCACTTTTTACTGCGCAGCGAGTTTTCCGCCGTCGCCGAACGTGGTTTGCAGGTGGACAGTGCGGTTCACGGCACGCTGACGCTGAATCCGGTGCAGGCCTATTCCTCGGCTGAAGACATGCCGCCCTGTGACTGGTTGCTGGTCGGCGCCAAGACCACCAGCAATGCCGGGCTGGCGCCGTCGATCATTCAAGCGGCCAAACCCGACGCGAAAGTGCTGGTGCTGCAGAACGGCCTGGACGTCGAGGACAGTCTTCGCGCATTGCTGCCCGATTCACTCCACTTGCTGGGCGGCTTGTGCCTGATCTGCGTTCACCGGGAAGGCCCGGGCCACATCACTCATCAGGCGCTGGGGGCGGTGAACGTGGGTTATCACAGCGGTCCGGCAGCCGATGATGCGGCGCGCATGGCGATCGTCGAGGAGGGCGTCGGACTGTTCCGCACTGCGGGCATCGACTCCCAGGCCATGCCGAACCTGCATCAGGCGCGCTGGCAGAAACTGGTCTGGAACATTCCCTACAATGGTCTTTCGGTGTTGCTCGGTGCGAGCACCACGCCGCTGATGGCCGATGCCGACAGCCGCATACTGATTCAGGCGTTGATGGCCGAAGTGGTGCAGGGCGCCAAAGCCTGTGGTCATGACATGCCGCCCGGTTACGCCGAGTACCTGTTCATGATGACCGAGAAAATGCCCGACTATTGGCCGAGCATGTACCACGATTTTCTGCACAAACGACCGCTGGAACTGGACGCCATCTACGCTCGACCCTTGGCAGCGGCAAAAGCGGCAGGTTGCGAGCTGCCGCGCATCGAAGCGTTGTACCGCAATTTGCGTTTCATCGACCGGCGTAACACCTGAGTCGGTTTCTTGAGGGGATTTGGGGGAAGGCATGGCCAAGAACATCGATGACAAACTGGTGCTGGCGATTTCGTCCCGTGCCCTGTTCGACCTGAGCGAGAGTCACAAGGTGTATCTGTCGAGCGGCGTCGAAGCCTATCGGCAATATCAGATCGAGCACGAAGACGAAATCCTCGCGCCGGGCGATGCCTTTCCGCTGGTGGAAAAACTGCTCAACCTCAACAGTCGCCTCGGCCGTGCCCGGGTCGAGGTGATTCTGGTGTCGCGCAACAGTGCCGACACCGGCCTGCGGGTGTTCAACTCGATCGATCATTACGGCTTGGCGATTTCCCGCGCGGCATTTGTCGGCGGGCGCAGTCCTTATCCCTATCTCAAAGCGTTCGGTTGCGACCTGTTTCTTTCTACCCATGCTGAAGACGTGCGTTCGGCGCTGGATAACGGCTTTGCGGCGGCGACCATTCTTTCCGGCGGCGCCAGCCGTGCGGCCAGCGATGAATTGCGCATCGCCTTTGACGGCGATGCGGTGCTGTTTTCCGACGAATCGGAGCGGGTCTATCAATCCGGTGGCCTCGAAGCCTTCCAGGCCAAGGAGCGTGAATCCGCTCGTGAGCCGTTGCGTGGCGGGCCGTTCAAAGGCTTCCTCGCGGCGCTCAATCTGTTGCAGCGCGAGTTCCCGGACGACGCTTGCCCGATCCGCACCGCACTGGTCACCGCACGTTCGGCGCCGGCTCACGAGCGGGTGATCCGCACTTTGCGCGAGTGGGACATCCGTCTGGACGAGTCGCTGTTCCTCGGCGGCCTGACCAAATCGGCGTTCCTCGAAGCCTTTGCCGCCGACGTGTTTTTCGACGATCAGGCCGGTCACTGCGAGCTGGCCCGGGAGGTGGTTGCCACCGGCCATGTCCCGCACGGCATCAGCAACGAACCGGCGGTCTAAAGCCCACGTGGTTCAAGACGTTGCGTCGCACGTCGTACTCGCCAAGGCACTGCTAAGCTGAATCAAATCTCCGCCATGTTGGCTAGCGAGGAGGTCATATGATTCGTTCGATGCTGTATGCCACTGACCTCGGTCTGTACGCACCGTTAGTGATGCAGCATGCCTTGGCGATGGCTCGAATATTCAATGCCGACTTGTATGTGGTGCACGCGGTGGAACCCATGGGGCTGTTTGCCGAATCGGTGTTGCAGAGCTATCTCGACGAGCAGGCGTTGAACGAATTTCACAGTCAGGGTCTGAAAACCGTCATCGCCAATATCGAGCAGCGGGTGCTGGACAGTTTTCGCGAGGAACTGGGGGACGAAGGCGAGCAGGATCTGCTGCGGATTCGTGCGGTGCGGGTGCTGCAGGGTGATCCGTCGCAGGTGATTCTCGACCAGGTACAGAAACTCTCCGTCGATTTGCTGATCGTAGGAAGTCACAGCCACGGGGTTGGGGCGGAAACACCGTTGGGGCGCACGGCGACTCGCTTGCTGCAATTGTCCAAGGTGCCGGTTTACATGGTGCCGCTGGTGGAGCGTCGGCGTCGGGAGGATCGCTGAGGCGGGAATAATGGCGTTTTGATAAAAAAGTTCTAGATTTATTCTTCAAACCATTAATATAGTTATATACCGTCGCTGATGCCCGTGGCGTCTACCTGCTTTGAGGGATTCATATGAAGCTTCAACAATTGCGCTACATCTGGGAAGTGGCGCACCACGACCTCAACGTTTCCGCTACAGCCCAAAGTCTCTACACCTCGCAACCGGGCATCAGTAAGCAAATCCGTCTGCTGGAAGACGAACTGGGCGTCGAAGTGTTCGCCCGCAGTGGCAAGCACCTGACCCGTGTCACTCCGGCCGGCGAGCGCATCATCACCACCGCCGGTGAGATTCTGCGCAAGGTCGAGAGCATCAAGCAGATCGCCCAGGAATTCTCCAACGAGAAAAAAGGCACCCTGTCGATCGCCACCACTCACACCCAGGCACGTTATGCACTGCCGCCGGTGATCAGCAATTTCATCAAGCAATACCCGGACGTGGCGCTGCACATGCACCAGGGTTCGCCGATGCAGATCGCCGAAATGGCCGCTGATGGCACCGTCGATTTCGCCATCGCCACCGAAGCGCTGGAGCTGTTCGGCGATCTGGTGATGATGCCGTGCTACCGCTGGAACCGCTGCGTGGTTGTACCTCAGGGCCACCCGCTGACCAAGCTGCCGAAGCTGACCCTCGAAGCGCTGGCCGAATACCCGATCGTGACTTACGTGTTCGGCTTCACCGGCCGTTCGAAACTCGACGAGGCTTTCAGCCATCGTGGCCTGACGCCGAAAGTGGTGTTCACCGCCGCCGACGCCGACGTGATCAAAACCTACGTGCGCCTGGGGCTGGGTGTCGGCATCGTGGCGAAAATGGCCGTCGATACCAAACTCGACAACGACCTGGTGGTACTCGATGCCAGCGAACTGTTCGAGTCCAGCGTGACCAAGATCGGTTTCCGTCGCGGCACTTTCCTGCGTGGTTTCATGTGCGACTTCATCGAGAAATTCGCGCCACACCTGACCCGCGAAGTCATGGCCAAGGCCATTCAGTGCCACAACAAGCAGGAACTCGAAGAGCTGTTCGAAGGCGTTGAACTGCCGGTCCACTAAGTCCCTGTCTACAGCACCTCGGTGACAGCAAACTGTTGCCGGGTGCCCGCCACCAGAATCTCCACCTCATCGCCCTCGAACTTGCCCAGCAGGCTTTTGCCCAGCGGCGAGCGCGGGGTGATGACGGTAATCGGCTGACCGACCACGTCGACTTTCAGTCCCGCCGCATCCGGTGCCAGAAACAGCCATTGCTCGCGACCCTTTTCGTCTTCCAGACCGAGCAGGGCGCCGATTTCAATTCCGCGTTGATCGTCATAGGCCCGAAGCGTCAGGTTCTGGCAGACCGCCAGTGACTGGCGGATCTCCTCGACCCGTTTCGCTTGCCCGGCCGCCAGGTACGACGCCTCAAGTCCCAGGGTGTCGTACTTGTTTTCGGCGATGTTCTCTTCGTGGGTCGCGGTTTCGTAAGCGGTTTGCGCGGCGCGCTCGGCGATATCGAGGTCGACGCGCAGTTTGTCGAGAATCAGTTGATGGACGGCGTGCTTGTTCATGATCAATCGCAGAATTGCAGGACGTTGGCGCGGCTTTTTTCGCTTGGGGCCGTCTGATCCTGCTGGAGCCAGAACTGGCATTTAGGATTCGACTGGTTGCGCGTGCTGCTGCGGGCCTGATCGAGGCGGTTCTGCTGCTCGTTCTTGCGCAGGTTTTCTTCGTACTGCTCGAACAACGGGCTTTGTGGAGGAATATCCGGCACCGCTCGTACCGCCGGTGGATTGGCCAGTTGTTGTACGGCCTGGGCAACCGGCGCCAGTTGTTCATTGAAGACAAAGCGTGAAATGAGCCAGCAGGTCAGCGCAATGGCCAGGAAACCCAGCCACAGGCCCAAGGCAATGCTGCCGGTCAATTGCAGCGCGCTAAGCTGAACAGGCAAGGGGCGACGCGGGTTTGGGCGGTAGGGCATGGCTGCCTCCTGGCGGATGATTGCGGGCAAGTGGCGATTGTCGCACGAAGATTAATCGTCGTCGGCTCTTCTGCACGCAGACATTTATGCGGACAATCGTCGCTTTTGCCAACGGGAGTCTTGAATGCCGCAACCGAAAACCCGCTGGGACATCTTTTGCACCGTGGTCGACAACTACGGCGACATCGGGGTGACCTGGCGTCTGGCCCGGCAACTGGTGGCCGAGCATGCATTGGCAGTGCGGCTGTGGGTCGATGATCTGCGCGCGTTCGAACGGATTTGCCCGGAACTCGACATCAATCTCGACGCGCAATGGCAACAGGGCGTTGAAGTCCGGCACTGGCCGGCAGAATGGCCGGAAACGGACGCCGCCGATGTAGTGATCGCCGCGTTCGCCTGCCAGTTGCCGGGTGCCTACATGGACGCCATGGCCGAGCGGGAAAAGCCGCCATTGTGGATGAACCTCGACTATCTCAGCGCCGAAGACTGGGTGGCCGGCTGCCACGGCCTGCCTTCGGTGAAGTACAAGTCCGTGCAGAAGATCTTTTTCTTCCCGGGATTCCAGGCGGGCACTGGCGGGTTATTGCGTGAAAGCGGATTGCTTGAGCGACGTCAGCGGTTTCAGCAGGATCCCGAGTCGCAGCGACAATTCCTGCAGGCGTTGGGGGTCGATCCTGCACCCGGTACGCAACTGATTTCGCTGTTCGCCTACGAGAATGCCGGGCTCGCCAGTTGGCTGGATGTACTCGCGGCCGATTCGACGCCCACTCATCTGCTGGTGCCGGAAGGGCGGATTCTCGGTGATGTCGCACGTTGGCTCGGCGTCGACTCGCTGGCTGTCGGCGCTGTGCATGTCGATCGATCGCTGACTGTGCAGGTGCTGCCGTTCATCCGGCAGGATCAATACGATCAACTGTTGTGGTGCTGCGATTTCAACGCGGTGCGCGGCGAAGACTCGTTCATCCGGGCGCAGTGGGCAGGGCGGCCGATGCTGTGGCACATCTATCAGCAGGACGAAGATATCCATCTGGACAAGCTCGATGCCTTCCTCGCGCTCTACACAAAAGGCCTTTCGACGGAAGCTGCCGAGGCGATGAACGGTCTCTGGCGGGCCTGGAGTGCCGGGCAGCCTATCGGCGAGCACTGGCTTGAGGCCCGTAAATACTGGCCCGAACTGCAGAAAAATGCCGAAGCATGGTGTCTGGAACAGGCCTTGCAGGCCGATCTTGCGACGGCGCTGGTACAGTTTTACCGAAATTGGATATGATACGCGGCCTAGATTTTTGTAAATCCCATCCAAATTCGGATATTCGCAATGAAAACTGGTAAAGAACTCAAACCCGGTACCGTGATCCGTATCGACAACGATCCTTGGCTGGTTCAGAAAGCTGAATTCACCAAATCGGGCCGTAACAGCGCGATCATGAAGACCAAGCTGAAGAACCTGCTGACCGGTTACAAGACCGAAACCGTTTACGGTGCGGACGACAAGCTGGACGACGTGATCCTGGACCGCAAAGAAGCGACCCTGTCCTTCATCAGCGGTGACACCTATACGTTCATGGACACCAGCGACTACACCATGTACGAGCTGAACGCCGAAGACATCGAAAGCGTTCTGCCTTTCGTTGAAGAAGGCATGACCGACGTTTGCGAAGCCGTGTTCTTCGAAGAGCGTCTGGTTTCCGTAGAGCTGCCGACCACCATCGTGCGCGTAGTTGACTACACCGAAGGTTCGGCTCGTGGCGACACTTCCGGCAAAGTCATGAAGCCAGCCAAGCTGAGCAACGGTACTGAGTTGCAGGTTGCCGACTTCATCGAAATCGGTGACAAGATCGAGATCGATACCCGCGAAGGCGGTTCCTACAAAGGCCGTGCCAAATAAGCACTGGTTTTTGCGGAAAGAAAAAGCCCGACCATTGAGTCGGGCTTTTTTGTGCCTGATGAAAATTACTGCTTCAGGTGTTGTTTCAGTTCTTCCGAGGCCTGCAACATCGCCGAGCGCACCGCCGGCACCTGGCTGACCACGTTGAGCAAACCGTAGTCGTGGATCATGCCGTTGTAGCGCACCGAGGTCACCGGCACGCCGGCTTCGTCGAGTTTGCGGGCGTAGGCTTCACCTTCGTCACGCAACACGTCGGCCCCGGCGGTCTGCACCAATGCGGGCGGCAGACCTTTCAATTGTGCAGTCGTGGCCCGCAGCGGCGAGGCGTAGATCTCGTTACGCTGGTTGGCGTCGGTGGTGTAGTTGTCCCAGAACCACTTCATCATGTTGCGGGTGAGGAAGTGCCCCTCGGCATATTGGTTATACGAACCGGTGTCGAAACTGGCATCAGTCACCGGCCACAACAGCACCTGGAACTTGATCGCCGGGGTGCCTTTGTCTTTGGCCATCAGGGCGACGACCGCCGCCATGTTGCCGCCGACACTGTTGCCCGCCACCGCCAGACGCTTGCCGTCGACGTTGATCTCTTTGCCGTGTTCGGCCACCCATTTGGTTGCCGCGTAAGCCTGGTTGATCGCCACCGGGTAATGCGCTTCCGGCGAAGGGGTGTAGTTGACGAACACCGCCGCGGCCCCCGAGCCGACCACCAGATCCCGCACAAGACGTTCGTGGGTCGGGAAATCTCCCAGCACCCAGCCGCCGCCGTGGAAGAACATGAACACCGGCAACTCGCCCTTGACCCCGGCCGGCCGGACGATGGTCAGGCTCAACGGTTGGCCATCGACCTGGATGGTCTTCTCGCTGACGTCTGCCTTGGGCAGCGTCAGTTTGACCCCCGACTGAGCGCCCGTCAGGACGGCGCGGGCATCCTTGGGCGTCAGTTGTTCCATCGGTTTGCCGGTGCCGGCGTTCAGCACATCGAGGAACGCCTGAGTGTTGTGCTCGACGTCACCGGCGAATGCGCTGTGAACGGACAGGGCGAGAAGGGTACCGGTCAAGACTTTGCTGAAAGTGTTCATGTTCATTTCCTGTTCGGGCCTGGGTGTCAGTGATTACACGGTGACGTGCAGGCGCACATCGACATTGCCACGGGTGGCGTTGGAGTACGGGCAGACCTGGTGGGCGGCGTCGACCAGGCTTTGTGCGTCAGCCTGTTCCAGGCCCGGCAGGTTGATGTGCAGGTCGATGTCCAGACCGAAACCACCAGGAATCTGACCGATACCGACGTGAGCGGTGATCGAGGCGTCGTCCGGGATTTTGCGTTTGGTCTGGCTGGCAACGAATTTCAGCGCGCCGATGAAGCAGGCCGAGTAGCCGGCAGCGAACAGCTGCTCAGGGTTGGTGGCTGCGCCGCCGGCACCGCCGAGTTCTTTCGGAGTGGCCAGTTTGACGTCGAGGATGTTGTCGCTGGAGATCGCACGACCGTCACGGCCGCCAGTGGAGGTTGCGATTGCGGTGTAGAGAGTTTGCATGGTGTGAGCCTCATTGAGTGTGATTTGTTGCGCTAATTGTTTGCGCGCTAACTAGGTGCGAAATAAATGTACTGCGCGAATATTTAGCGTGCAAGATAAATTTTTAAAGAATGATGAAATCGAGACATGGATCAGGCTGAGAAGAGATCTCAACTCTTTGATATGAAAGGTTTTTACGAAGGGAAAACGAGAGAGAAAAAATTTTGCGGGAGAGGGGGAAAGCAGAGAGAGGCGCGATTTCCCTGTAGGTGCGAGGTCGCTCCTACAGGGAAAGGGGGAGGCTTAAGTGAGGCTGTCCTGCAAATGACCGCGCAAGGCCTGCAACTCGGCTTGCAGGTTTTGCAGGCGCTCCAGCGTGAAGCCACTGGCCCCCAGAATGCATTGCGGAACGGTTCGGGCCTTGTCTTTCAAGGCGCGGCCCTGTGCGGTCAATTCGACGATCACCACCCGTTCATCCTCGCGGCTTCGAGTTCGGCTCAGCAAACCTTCACCTTCCAGGCGCTTGAGCAGCGGGGTCAGCGAACCCGGATCGGTCAGCAGGCGCGTGCTGATTTCTCCGACGGTCAAACCATCCTTCTCCCACAGCACCATCATCGCCAGATACTGCGGATAGGTCAGGCCAAGCGCTTGCAACAGCGGTTTGTAGACCTTGGTCATCATCAGCGAAGTGGAATGCAGGGCGAAGCAGGCCTGATTGTCGAGCAGCAGCTCTTCGCAGTGGTCAGTGGTGTCGCGGGTGGTGGTCATGTCGGTGCCTTGAACAGTGATGCAGATGAATCTAGCGCTCGAATCTTTAATGCGCCAGACAATTGTGCCCGGTGGCGAGTCGGTCAGTGCCGGCCCAGTTCCCGTTGCAGTGCCAGATCCCACGGTGGCACGGGGCTGAAGCGGGTCTTGAGGTATTCCAGCAGCAGGCGGCTGCGGGAGCTGGCCTGCTGTTCCAGTCGCAGCGCATAGATACCGGTGCTCTCCGGTTTTGGCAGGCCGTTTTCACAGAACAGCGGCAGCAGTTCGCCGCGCAGCAAGTATTCGCTGGCCAGCCAGGTCGGCAGATGCGCGATCCCGAGGCCCGCAAGCGCCCCGCAAACCAGCGCCTCGGCGTTGTTGGCGCTCATGCGGACCCGCGCCGGGCGGTGCAACTGCATCTGCCCGTCCTGTTCGAATCGCCAGGCGAAGGGCGGGGCGAGGCCGTCCCAATCGAGGCCGTCATGTTCACCCAGTTGTGCCGGCTCGCTCGGCACACCCCGACGCTTGAGATAGTCGGGGCTGGCGCAAGCGATGCGCACCATGCTCGCCAGCGGTGTGGCGACCAGTCGGGTATCGGCCATTTGCCCGGCGCGCAACACCAGATCGACCTTGCCCAGGTTCGAGCCGTCCATGTCGACGAAGCTGTCGATCAGATGCAGTTGCACGTCCAGCCCCGGATACAGCACCAGAAAGTCGGCAATCACTGGCGCCAGATGCCGACGTCCGAACGCTGCCGGCGCATCCACCCGAATCAAGCCTTCCGGCGCGCTGCTCAGGGAAACGGCTTCAGCGCGGGCCAGTTGCAGTTCGGCAACGATCCGCCGCGCCCGTTCGGCAAACGCCAGGCCGGCCGGCGTGGCGCGCACCGCATGAGTGCTGCGGATGAACAACTGGCTGCCGACAGCGCTTTCCAGGCTGTCGATACGCCGGGCGACGGCCGATGGCGTCAGCGGATGCCGGCGCGAGGCGGCGGAAAAACTGCCACTCTCCAGCACATCGAGAAACAGCCCGAGTTGTTCGGTCAATTGATTGGGATTCATGAATCAGCTCAGTGCCTATGCGGATTTGGCACAGCCATTGTGCGTTGCTGTGCGTTTCCGTGCCAGCGCCGACTGCGTAGGATGAATCCCCTGACGTATGAGGAATTCTGCTGTGATCGAGTTTTTGCTGTACCTGTTGTTTGGCGCCGCCCTCGGCACCCTGGGTGGGATATTCGGAATCGGCGGCGGCTTGATCGCCATTCCGCTGCTGGGTGTGTGGTTCGGGCTCGATCAGCAGATCGCCCAGGGCACGGCGTTGGTGATGGTGGTGCCGAACGTGATGCTGGCGCTGTGGCGTTATCACCAGCGCAATCGCATCGAACTCAGGCACTCGTTGCCGCTGGCAGTGATGGGGTTCTGCTTTGCATGGATCGGCTCGATCTGGGCCGTGGGCATCGACGCGCAAACCATGCGCATCGGTTTTGTCGCGTTCCTTGTGGCGTTGTCAGCGTACAACCTCGTGCGCATGTTCGGCGCGCGTCCGGCGGCGACTTCCGAGATGCGTTATTCATGGCCGTGGCTGGGCGTGCTCGGCGCGGCGTCGGGCACCATGGGCGGTTTGTTCGGTGTCGGTGGGGCAGTGGTGGCGACGCCGGTGCTGACCAGCCTGTTCGGCACCACTCAGGTGGTCGCTCAAGGCCTGTCGCTGGCGCTGGCATTGCCGAGCACCGGTGTCACGCTGGTGACGTACGCGGTGCACCACGAAGTGGACTGGATGATCGGCCTGCCGCTGGCCATCGGCGGTTTGGCCAGTATCAGTTGGGGCGTGAAGTTGGCCCACGCGATGCCGGAAAAACTCCTGCGTGGGTTGTTCTGCGGGTTCCTGGTGCTGTGTGCGGTGATGCTCGCCTTTAAAGTTTGAAGCCTTCGACGATGTGCTCGGCGAGGCATTCGGTGATCGGTGACGGATTGTTCAGATTACGGATCAGCATGATGCTGGCCTCGGGCAACAGCGGCAGATCTTCGGCGGCACCGAGAATTCGCAGGTCCGGGGTAATCAGGCTTTCCAGTTGCGCGGTGATCGCCAGACCTGCGCTCACCACCGCCATCAACGCCGACAGGCTGGTGCTGTTGTAGGCAATCCGGTATTCACGGCCCATGGCGTCCAGCGCATTGCAGGCCCACAGGCGGCAGAAGCAATCACTGTTGAACATCGCCAGCGGCAACGGCGTCTGCTCGTGGGCGCTGAAATTCTGCGCCTCGGCCCAGACGAAACGCTCCTTGCGCAGCAACTGGCCAATCTCGTTGCCCGGCTCGCGGGTGACGATCGACAGATCCAGGTCCGTGCGCTGCAGCAACTGTTTGGTCGACTCGCAATGCACTTCGATCTGGATCAGTGGATAGAACTGGGCAAAGCGCGACAGGATCCCCGGCAGAAACCGCATCACGTAATCGTCCGGCGTACCGATCCGCACCGTGCCGACCATGTGTGGTTCGCGCAGGGTGTTGAAGACTTCGCTGTGCAATTTCAGGATGCGCCGCGCGTAGCCGAGCAACACCTGGCCTTCGGCGGTGAGGCGCACCTGACGCCCGTCGCGCTCGAACAACTGGCGCTGCAACACGTCCTCTTCCAGACGCTTCATCTGCATGCTCACCGCCGACTGAGTGCGGTTGACCATTTCGCCGGCGCGGGTAAAACCGCCCTGATCGGCAATTGCGACAAAGGTACGCAGGACATCGGTATCGATACTGGGGTACGCCGACAATTGATGAATCTCCGTGATGCTTGCCATCAGAAACATTCGTTGGATTGATCGTAGCCCCGGCGCGAGACTTGAGCCATCCCTAAAGGAGGGCAACACGATGAAAGGTCAAAAACTGTATGTGAGCGATGAAAAAATGCCGGTCCATCTGATTTCCGATCTGCTGCACAAGTTTAGCCGCTGGTACGAACTTCACCGCGAACGCGAGTTGCTTGCCAGTCTGAGCGACGAAGCGTTGAAGGACATCGGGGTCAGCCGTGCCGATGTCGAGCACGAAGCAATTCGGCCGTTCTGGGACGATCCGATGCATAAATGATGAGGCCATCGCTACACAAACCACTTTCAGGTGAGGTAGGTTGCGAGCAGACATGGAGGAACACATGCCCGCGACATTGTCCTTTTCCCTTAAACAGGCTCGACGTCTGGCACTGGCTGCCCAAGGGTTTCACGGGCGCCAGCCGCCGGCTGTCAAGGCGATGCACGTCAATCGGCTGATCGAACGCCTCGGCCTGTTGCAGATCGACTCCGTCAACGCCGTGGTGCGCTCGCACTACCTGCCGCTGTTTTCCCGTCTCGGTTCCTATCCTACCGACTTGCTCGACCAGGCTGCCTGGAGTTCGGGGCGACGTCGTTCGCTGTTCGAATACTGGGGCCATGAAGCGTCATTGCTGCCGCTGTCGATGTACCCATTGATGGGCTGGCGCATGCAGCGAGCCAAGCGGGGCGAAGATATCTATCAGCAACTGGCGCGTTTCGGCCGTGAGCAACAGGACACCATTCGCCGGGTGCTGGCGTCGGTCGAAGAGCAGGGCGCACTGGGCGCCGGCAGCCTGTCGACCCGCGAGGAAAAGGCCGGCCCCTGGTGGGACTGGAGTGCGGAAAAACATGCGCTGGAATGGTTGTTTGCCGCCGGCGAAGTCACCGTGGCCGGGCGGCGCGGCTTCGAAAGGCTGTATGACCTGCCGGAACGAGTGATTCCGGCGTCCGTGCTGCAACAGTCATTGCCCGATGAGGCTGAAGCGCAGCGCGGTTTGCTGCTGCACGCGGCTGAAGCGTTGGGCGTAGGCACGGAAAAAGACCTGCGCGATTACTTCCGCCTGAACCCTGCCGATGCCCGTCCGCGCCTGGCGGAGCTGGTCGAGGCCGGGCAACTGCTGACCTGCGAAGTTGCTGGCTGGCGTCAGATTGCTTACTGCCTGCCCGAACCGAAAGTCCCGCGCAAAGTCGAGGCCAGCGCATTGCTGTCGCCGTTCGATTCGCTGATCTGGGAGCGCAGTCGCACCGAGCGGTTATTCGACTTCCGCTATCGGCTGGAGATTTATACGCCGCAGGACAAGCGGGTCTACGGCTATTACGTGCTGCCGTTCCTGCACAACGAACGGATTGCTGCGCGGGTTGATCTGCGCGCCGAGCGGGCGGTGGGGCGATTGGCGGTGCATGCGGTGCACGAGGAAGAGCCGGGGCTGGATGAGGCGGGGATGCTGGCGTTGGCGGGGAATTTGCGGCGGATGGCGGATTGGTTGGGGCTGGAGCAGGTGCAGCTCAATTGCCAGCGCGAAAGTGCCGGGCGGTTGCGGGTGGCGTTGGCTCAAGTCGAAAACGACCGAGCCAACGTCATCGCGGTTTAGCGTTTGACCTGTTTCAGCGTCTCGGCAATCAGAAACGCCAGTTCCAGCGACTGATCGGCGTTCATCCGTGGGTCGCAATGGGTGTGATAGCGATCCGACAAACCATCTTCAGTGATCGGCCGCGCACCACCGATGCATTCGGTGACGTTCTGCCCGGTCATTTCGATGTGGATGCCGCCAGCGTAGCTGCCTTCCGCTTCGTGAACCTGGAAGAACTGCTTCACCTCGCCAAGGATCTGCGCGAAGTCGCGGGTCTTGTAGCCGCTGCTGGCCTTGATGGTGTTGCCGTGCATCGGGTCGGAACTCCACAGCACCTGCTTGCCTTCACGCAGCACCGCGCGGATCAGCGCCGGCAGGTGATCGCCGACCTTGTTCGCGCCCATCCGCGCGATCAGGTTGAGGCGGCCCGGATCGTTGTCCGGGTTGAGCACATCGATCAAGCGGATCAGGTCGTCGGGGTTCATGCTCGGGCCGACTTTGACACCGATCGGGTTGTTCACGCCGCGCAGGAATTCGACGTGGGCGCCGTCGAGCTGACGGGTGCGGTCGCCGATCCACAGCATGTGCGCCGAGCAATCGTAGTAATCGTTGGTCAGGCTGTCGCGGCGCACGAAGGCTTCTTCGTAGTTCAGCAGCAGCGCTTCGTGGGCAGTGAAGAAACTGGTCTCGCGCAGTTGCGGCGAGCTGTCCATGCCGCAGGCGCGCATGAACGCCAGGGTCTCATCGATGCGGTCGGCGAGGTGGCTGTACTTCTCCGCCAGCGCCGAGTTGGCGATGAAATCGAGGTTCCACTTGTGCACCTGATGCAGGTCGGCAAAACCGCCCTGGGCGAAGGCGCGCAACAGGTTGAGGGTGGCGGTGGACTGGTGATAGGACTGCAGCAGACGCTCCGGATCCGGCACGCGGCTGGCCGAGTCGAAGCCGATGCCGTTGACGATGTCGCCACGGTAGGCCGGCAGGGTCACGCCGTCGATGGTCTCGTCGTTGGCCGAGCGCGGCTTGGCGAACTGGCCGGCCATGCGCCCGACTTTCACCACCGGGCAACCGGCGGCGAAGGTCATGACGATCGCCATTTGCAGCAGCACTTTGAAGGTGTCGCGAATCTTCGCGGCGGAGAACTCGGCGAAGCTTTCCGCGCAGTCGCCGCCTTGTAGCAGGAACGCCCGGCCCTGGGTGACTTCGGCAAACTGACGACGCAGCTCCCGCGCTTCGCCGGCAAACACCAGCGGCGGATAGCTGGCCAGCGTCTGCTCGACCTGGCGCAGGTGCGCGGCGTCGGGGTATTGGGGTTGTTGCTGGATCGGCAAGGCGCGCCAGCTGTCAGGGCTCCAGGGTTGGCTCATCACGGTCTCTATGGTTCTACGCACGGACGGCCATGTTAGCAGCAATTAGTGCGTGACCTGCTCCCGCCGCATCGCCGACAATCGCCGCTTTGCCACGGCGCCACAGCGGTGCCATCGCGTCACCGCGCCCGGTGACCACCAGGAGACGAAATGACTGAGGAGCGCGTCGAGCTGTTGCTCGCCGAGGTACAGGATGAGTTCGGCGTGATTCGCGTGCTGGAAGTGGCCGACTACCGCTTTCTGGAGTTCGGCGACGCCATCGAGCAAAGCTGCGTGTTTACCGCCGACCCGAGCTGGCTGGAGTACGACTACACCCGGGCGATGCTGATTGGCGCGTTGTGCCATGAGCAACCGGAGAGTGCACTGTTTCTCGGCCTTGGCGCTGGCACGCTGACCCAGGCCTGCCTCAAGTTCCTGCCGCTGGAAGATGTCGAAGCCATCGAGTTGCGCCCGGATGTGCCGCGTCTGGCCATCGAATACCTCGGTCTCGATGACGATCCGCGGCTGTATATCCGCGTTGGCGACGCAATCGAACTGCTGCCGACGGCCGAACCGGCGGATCTGATCTTCGTCGACCTCTACACTGACGTTGGCCCGGGTGCCGCGCACCTTGCGTGGAATTTCCTCGGTGACTGTCAGAAACGTCTGAATCCCGGCGGCTGGCTGGTGATCAACCAATGGGCCACCGATGACGGCAAACCTCTCGGGGCGGCGCTGTTGCGCGGGCTCTATCACCGGCATTACTGGGAACTGCCGGTGAAGGAGGGCAACGTGATTCTGATTGTGCCGGCGGATCTCGATCAGGTGCTGGACATGCAGGCGCTCACCGCCCGGGCTGAAGCGTTGGCGCCGAAGCTGGGGTACTCGTTGCAGTCGTTGATCAAGGCTATTCGCCCGGCAACCTGAGCCTCAAATGCCTTTGAAGACCCCCGGTCTGCGCTCCACCAGCGAGCGCACGCCCTCCTTGGCATCCTCACTGGCCAGCAACTTCTTCACCAGCGGCGGCAAGCTCTGCGCCGCGGCGGTCTCGCCTTCATAGCGCGCCTGACGTGCCGACATCAGCGTCGCCTGCACCCCCAGCGGCGCCTGTCGGGCGATCCGTTCGGCCAGTTCGATGGCGCGTGGCAGCAAGTCTTCGCTGGCCATGACTTCCTGCACCAGGCCCAGGCGCAACGCATCATGGGCATCAAACTCGTCGCCGGTCAGCAGCCAGCGCATGGCATTGCCCCAGCCGGCGATCTGATGAAAGCGCAACGTCGCACCGCCGAACGGAAAGATCCCGCGCTGCACTTCCATCTGCGCGAATCGGGTGTTGCTGGCGCACAGGTTGATGTCGGCGGCGAGCATCAGCTCGATACCGATGGTCAGGCAATAGCCTTGCGCGGCGACGATCACCGGTTTGCTGACCCGTGGCCCGACAAATACGCCCCACGGATCGCAACCGCCGGGCGGCACCTGCCAGCCCTGGGCGAGGGCGGAACTGGCGTTGACCAGATCGAGCCCGGCGGTGAAATGCTCACCATGCCCGAACACCACGGCCACCCGCGCGTCGCTGTCGGCCTCGAATTCACCGTAGGCCAGGGCCAGGTCATTGAGCAAATCCAGATCGAAAGCATTGCGCTTGGCTGCACGGTCCAGGCCAATCAAATGGACGTGACCGTGGCGCGCACGTCTGACGCGGCCGGGGCAGGGCTGATTCATGGGTGTTTCCTCGGACGGGAAGAAAGGGTGCAGCGACCAGATGCCGCACGTCGGTGAATCGTTTAAGCGCCATCGCCCGCAGGGCCGGGGTCTTTGAAAAATAGACCTTTGCCCGATTATCCGCAAAACCCCGTTACACAGCGGTGACAACTGTATTTCACCGATAAAAAAAGCTCCCTTTTTTGGCAAATTCCGGTATAGTGCGCGCCGGCCTTTAACCGGGCCGCGTTTAGGTAGCGCAATTCCCCGAAGTCAGCTTCGGCTGCACGTCCGCACTGCGGGCTCTTCCTTGACGATTCTTTTTCATTCATTCGTTTTCGCAAATCCCCGCCGACAAAGCTGCCAGGGCGACTCTTGAGTCTCAACACGGCATGTGCAGCTTTGGAGCATGGGTCTTTGCGGATGCACTTAGAGGCAGACCCATGACCCAGGAAATCGGCGGCTTCGCCGCTCTTGAACTTCATCCCAATATTGTCGCTGCAGTAGTCGCTACCGGCTATGAAGAGCCTTCGGCCATTCAGCAGCAGTCGATCCCGATCATCCTCGCCGGTCACGATATGATTGGTCAGGCGCAAACCGGTACCGGTAAAACCGCTGCCTTTGCCCTGCCTATCCTGCACCGCATTGATCCGTCCAAGCGCGAGCCGCAAGCTCTGATCCTGGCCCCAACTCGTGAGTTGGCGCTACAAGTTGCAACCGCTTTCGAAACCTACGCCAAGCAAATGCCGGGCGTAACTGTTGTGGCTGTCTACGGCGGCGCGCCGATGGGCCCACAATTGAAAGCAATCCGTAATGGCGCACAGATCGTTGTCGCCACTCCGGGCCGTCTGTGCGACCACCTGCGTCGCGACGAAAAAGTGCTGCAGACCGTGAACCACCTGGTTCTCGACGAAGCAGACGAAATGCTCAAACTGGGCTTCATGGACGACCTCGAAGTCATCTTCAAGGCCATGCCGGAAACCCGTCAGACCGTATTGTTCTCGGCTACCCTGCCGCAATCGATCCGTGCCATTGCCGAGCGTCACCTGCGCGATCCAAAGCACGTGAAGATCCAGAGCAAGACCCAGACCGTTACCGCGATCGAACAGGCTCACCTGTTGGTTCACGCTGACCAGAAGACCTCTGCCGTTCTCAGCTTGCTGGAAGTGGAAGATTTCGACGCTCTGATCATGTTCGTGCGCACCAAGCAAGCGACCCTGGATCTGGCCAGCGCCCTCGACGCCAAAGGCTACAAAGCCGCAGCGTTGAACGGCGACATCGCCCAGAACCAGCGTGAGCGCGTCATCGACTCGCTGAAAGATGGCCGTCTGGACATCGTTGTGGCGACCGACGTAGCCGCCCGTGGTCTGGACGTACCGCGCATCACCCACGTATTCAACGTGGACATGCCGTACGATCCGGAATCCTACGTGCACCGTATCGGCCGTACCGGCCGTGCCGGTCGCGAAGGCCGCGCGCTGCTGCTGGTGACTCCACGTGAGCGCCGCATGCTGCAAGTGATCGAGCGTGTAACCGGTCAGAAAGTTGCCGAAGTACGTCTGCCGGACGCCCAGGCCGTTCTCGATGCCCGCATCAAGAAACTGACCAACAGCCTGTCGCCGCTGGTGGCTGACGCCGAATCGACTCACGGTGATCTGCTGGATCGCCTGACCGCCGACATCGGTTGCACCCCACGTGCCCTGGCTGCTGCTCTGCTGCGCAAGGCCACCAATGGTCAGGCGCTGAACCTGGCAGCGATCGAGAAGGAACGTCCACTGGTGCCGAACAGCGCTCCACGTGGCGACCGTCCTGAGCGTTCCGGTGATCGTCCGGACCGTGGTGATCGCGAGCGTCGTGCTCCGATGCCACTGGGCGAAGGCCGTGCCCGTTGCCGTACCGCGCTGGGCGCGCGTGACGGTATCGCGGCGAAAAACCTGCTGGGCGCCATCCTCAACGAAGGTGGTCTGGCACGTGAAGCCATCGGTCGCATCCAGGTGCGTGACAGCTTCAGCCTCGTCGAGCTGCCGGAAGATGGTCTGGACAAGCTCCTGACCAAACTGAAGGACACTCGCGTTGCCGGTAAGCAGTTGAAGCTGCGTCGCTACCGCGAAGATTGATCCGCCCTTGGGCTGATTGATCGAACATAAAAAATCCCCGACTGGTTCGGGGATTTTTTTTGCCTGCGATTTGAGGTGGGAACGAACTCGTCAGCCGAAGCGGTAGATGTCCATGCCCAGCGCGCCCATGGTGAACCCTTGGTGCGCAATGCTGAACTCACCGCCGGCGCCGCGAGCGAAGTACAGCGGCAACAGATGCTCGTCGCTCGGATGGCTGCGCACAGCGTTTGGCGCTTGCTGGCGGTAATCGTGCAGGGCGGCTTCATCATTGGCTGCCAGCTTCTCGATAATCCAGTCACGGAAGTCCCTGGCCCACGGCTCGACGCTTTCCGGGCCGGCATGCCAGTCCAGTTCACGCAGGTTATGGGTGATGCTGCCGGAGCCGATCAACAGAATGCCCTGGCCGCGCAGGCTGGCCAGCGCCTGGCCGACGCGGGTCTGCAACGCCGGGCCGCCACGGCTGGGCAGGGAAACCTGAACCACCGGGATGTCGGCTTGCGGATACATCAGCGACAGCGGCACCCACACCCCATGGTCGAACGGTCGTTGCGGGTCGAGACGCGCGGGCAGGTTGTTGGCGGTCAGCAGTTCGGCGACCTCTTGCGCCAACTGCGGATTACCCGGTGCCGGGTACTGCACTTCAAACAATGCGCGGGGGAAGCCGCCGAAGTCGTGCCAGGTTTCCGGTTGCGGATGGCTGCTGACCAGCAGCTCATGGCTTTCCCAGTGGGCGGAAACGATGACGATGGCTTTCGGGCGTGGCAGTTCGGCGGCCAGGCGCGCCAGGGCCGGGCCGCTGGCGCCGGGTTCCAGCGCGAGCATGGGCGAGCCGTGAGAGATAAACAGGCTGGGAAGCATGGAAGGGTTCCTGAGCGTTAAGATGGTTCATCTTCAGTCAGTTCATTGATCTAATTCCAATATAAGTTTTAACGCTTTTTGATCGAATTCTTAGGAGGAACCATGCAGCCGGAGTTTTGGCACAAGAAGTGGGAATCGAACCAGATCGGCTTTCACCAACCCGAGGTGAACCCGTATTTGCAACGGCATTGGCCCGATCTGGCGATCCCGGCGCAGGCGCGTGTGCTGGTGCCGTTGTGCGGGAAAAGCCTGGATCTGTTGTGGCTGGCCGGTCGTGGGCATCGGGTTCTCGGCGTCGAGCTGTCGCAGAGGGCTGTCGAAGACTTCTTCCGTGAACAGCAATTGCAGCCGCAGATCAGCGAAGAGGGCGGCTTCAAGGTTTATCGGGCTGGGGCGATCGAGTTGTGGTGCGGGGATTTCTTCGCCTTGTCCGCGAGCGATGTGGCCGATTGCACGGCGCTGTATGACCGCGCGGCGCTGATCGCCTTGCCGCCACCGATGCGTGAGTGCTACGCGACGCACTTGCAGAATATCTTGCCGGCGGGCGTACGCGGTTTGCTGATCACGCTGGATTATGATCAGGCGCAAATGCCCGGGCCGCCGTTTGCGGTGGAAGATGCCGAGGTGCAGCGTCTGTTCGGTGGCGGCTGGCAGGTGCAGGCGCTGGAAGAACAGGACGTGTTGAGCGAAAGCGGGAAGTTCCTGCAGGCGGGAGTGACGCGCCTGGAGGAGAGGGTGTACCGCCTGACTGGTCAGTAACAGGCACAAAAAAAGGCCCGCATCACTGCGGGCCTTTTTTTAGCCGGGCTGATCAGCCGCGACGACGCAGGGCGTCGATACGCTCTTCCAGCGGCGGGTGGCTCATGAACATGCGGGCGAACCCTTGTTTGATGCCACCGTTGATGCCGAAGGCATTCAGGGTGTCAGGCATGTGCACTGGCAGTCCCTGCTCGGCGCGCAGGCGTTGCAGAGCGCCGATCATCGCGCTGGTACCGGCCAGGCGCGCGCCGGCTTCGTCGGCACGGAACTCCCGTTTGCGCGAGAACCACATCACGATCGCGCTGGCCAGGATGCCCAGAACCAGTTCGGCAAAGATGGTCGCGATGTAATACGCGATGCCCTGGCCTTCCTCGTTCTTGAAGATCACCTTGTCAACGAAGTTGCCGATGATCCGCGCGAAGAACATCACGAAGGTGTTCACCACGCCCTGGACCAGTGCCAGGGTGACCATGTCACCGTTGGCCACGTGGCCGATCTCGTGGGCCAGAACGGCTTTCACTTCATCCGGAGAGAAACGCTCCAGCAAGCCCTGGCTGACCGCGACCAGCGCGTCGTTCTTGTTCCAGCCGGTGGCGAAGGCGTTCGCTTCGTAGGCCGGGAAAATCCCGACTTCGGGCATCTTGATCCCGGCTTCGCGGGACAGTTGCTCGACGGTTTGCATCAGCCATTGCTCGTGGCGGGTGCGCGGCTGGGTGATGATCTGGGTGCTCGTGCTCATCTTCGCCATCCACTTGGAGATGAACAGCGAGAACAGCGAACCGGCGAAACCAAAGACGGCACAGAAGACCAGCAGCTGACTGAGGTTGAGGTCAACCCCGTTGGCCGCCATGAACCCGTTGAAGCCGAACAGGCTCAGGGTGATGCTGGCTATCAGCACGACCGCCAGGTTAGTGGCCAAAAACAGCAGGATGCGCATCATGGTTGTAGAAATCTCCTCAAGCTAAAGATGTAGCGTACTGCGGGGTATATAAGGTGCGGCACCGGGCGATTCAACCGAGTGACTATTTCAAACTGTGTCCTACATCGGATTCTCCGGTGTGCGGGACAATTCCCACCCCTGAAGACGACAAGGATGACAGCCGCGCGCCACCCACCGGCATTGCATCAGGCGCATGTGATCGGTACGAATCGACAGTGTAGAAGGCGTACGGAAGGGGGCGGGGCAGAAGTGTTGCTGAATCAGACAGTGCGCAACGAAAGGCTCGTTGCGCACGGATCGCCGGTTACTGGCGGTAGGACTTGAGGAAGTTGCCGATGCGCCCGATGGCCATGTCCAGGTCATCGACACGCGGCAGGGTCACGACACGGAAGTGATCCGGCCACGGCCAGTTGAAGGCCGTGCCCTGAACCACCAGCAGCTTCTCGGACAGCAGCAGGTCGAGGACGAATTTCTCGTCGTTGTGGATCGGGCAGATCTTCGGGTCGATCTTCGGGAAGGCATACAGGGCGCCCATCGGCTTCACGCAGCTCACGCCGGGAATGTCGTTGAGCAACTCCCAGGTGCGGTTGCGCTGTTCCAGCAGGCGACCTTGCGGCAGCACCAGGTCGTTGATGCTCTGATAGCCGCCGAGGGCGGTCTGGATCGCGTGCTGGCTCGGCACGTTGGCACACAGGCGCATGTTGGCCAGCATGTCGATGCCTTCGATGTAGCTGTGGGCATTGTGTTTCGGCCCGGAAATGGCGATCCAGCCGGAACGGAAACCCGCCACGCGATACGACTTCGACAGACCGTTGAAGGTCAGGCACAGCAGGTCCGGCGCCAGCGAAGCGGTGCAGATGTGCACGGCGTCGTCGTAAAGAATCTTGTCGTAGATTTCGTCGGAGAACACCACCAGGTTGTGCTGGCGAGCCAGTTCCAGCATGCCCAGCAACACTTCCTTCGAATACACCGCGCCGGTCGGGTTGTTCGGGTTGATGATCACCATGGCCTTGGTGTTCGGGGTGATCTTGGCCTTCATGTCGGCCAGGTCCGGGAACCAGTCGGCGCCTTCGTCGCACAGGTAGTGCACCGCGTTACCACCGGCCAGGCTTACGGCAGCGGTCCACAGCGGATAGTCCGGCGCCGGCACCAGCACTTCGTCGCCGTTGTTGAGCAGGGCCTGCAACGACATCACGATCAACTCGGATACGCCGTTGCCCAGGTAGATGTCTTCGATGCCGACACCTTCGACCTGTTTCTGCTGGTAGTACTGCATCACGGCCTTGCGCGCGCTGAACAGGCCTTTGGAGTCGCTGTAGCCCTGGGCGGTCGGCAGGTTGCGGATCACATCCTGGAGAATTTCGTCCGGCGCTTCGAAACCAAAGGGCGCCGGGTTGCCGATGTTCAGCTTGAGGATGCGATGGCCTTCCTCTTCCAGGCGTTTGGCGTGCTTGAGCACTGGGCCGCGAATGTCGTAGCAGACGTTGGCGAGCTTGTTCGATTTGCTGAACTGCATGGCGATGTGATCCCGAAAATGAACGATCCAGGCGGCGAATGGACAACCGTGCTGGGAATCCTGCGTCTTCACACAGGCAAGCGTCTTGAGCGGCGGTTTCCAACAATCCGTTTGAATGCGCAGGATCCCGCTGCCAGACTGGCGTGTGACGAGGCGCAATCATACGTGCCACCCGATCCGTGGAAAAGGTACAGATCGGGCTTTTTCAGCCGTTGAGGTGTGATGATGGAAAAGATTGAAAAGACCCTGGAAGAATGGCGCGCGATGCTCGACCCGGAGCAATACAACGTGTGCCGTCTCAGTGCCACCGAGCGACCGTTCTCGGGCAAATACAACGCCACCAAGACCGACGGTGTCTATCACTGCATCTGCTGCAATGAGCCGTTGTTCGATTCCAAGACCAAATTCGACTCCGGTTGCGGCTGGCCGAGCTTCTACGCACCGATCGGCGAGAGCGCCATGACTGAAATCCGTGACACCAGCCACGGCATGATCCGCACCGAAGTGAAATGCGCCCGATGCGATGCGCATCTGGGTCACGTGTTCCCCGACGGCCCTCCGCCGACCGGTCTGCGTTACTGCATCAACTCGGTGTGCCTGGACCTGGTGCCACGCGAATAGCCGATGCGGGCGATCCCTGGATCGCCATTCGGATAATTAAATTGCACACAATTCAATTGCTCGCTATTTTTACAGCTTCTCAACTTTCCAGAGTGCGCACCATGAGCGATAACCTGCTGACCATTCCGTGCACCACCATCAAGGGTGAGCAAAAGACCCTGGCCGATTTCGCCGGCAAAGCGGTGCTGGTGGTCAACACTGCCAGCAAGTGCGGCTTCACCCCGCAATACAAGGGCCTTGAGGAGCTGTGGCAGACCTACAAGGATCAGGGGCTGGTGGTGCTGGGCTTTCCGTGCAACCAGTTCGGCAAGCAAGAACCCGGCAACGAGGGTGCGATCAGCGAGTTCTGCGAGCTCAATTACGGCGTCAGCTTCCCGCTGTTCAAGAAGATCGAAGTCAACGGTAACGGTGCGCATCCGCTGTTCGTGCAGTTGAAGAAACGTGCGCCGGGTGTACTGGGTTCCCAGGGCATCAAGTGGAACTTCACCAAATTCCTGATCGGCAAGGACGGCCAGTTGGTCAAGCGCTTCGCCCCGGCCACCAAGCCGCAGGATCTGAGCCGCGAGATCGAAGCCCTGCTCAAATGAACGATCTGTCAGCCGATGCGCTGAAGCTCGACAGTCAGTTGTGCTTCAAGCTGTACGCCGCGTCCCGGGCCGTGATTCGTGCCTACAAGCCGATGCTCGATCAGCTCGGCCTGACCTACCCGCAATACCTGGCGATGCTGGTGCTATGGGAATGGCAGGGCGCGGCGCCGGAACAACCGACCGTCAAGGCACTGGGCGAGCGTCTGGCGCTGGATTCCGGGACGCTGACGCCGCTGCTCAAGCGTCTGGAGCAACTGCAACTGGTGCAGCGTCAACGTTCGGCGCGGGACGAGCGTGAGGTTCACCTGAGCCTCACGCTTCAGGGCCAGGCGCTGCGCGAGCAGGTCGGGCCTTTGAAGGACCGGTTGCTGTGCGACAGTGGCGTGGACCTGGATCGTCTCAACGAACTGCGTACCGGGCTCGATCATCTGCTGGGGCAAATCAAAGCGCTGTCGTAGTCGGTATCCACTGATCCAGCAGCGCTGCCAGTTCTTCGCGACGGAACGGTTTGGCCAGGTAGTCACTCATGCCCGCCGCCCGGCAGCGCTCCCGTTCCTCGGACATGGCGTTGGCCGTCAACGCCACGATCGGCAAGTGTGGCCAGCGACCGCTCTGACGGATCTGCCGGCTTGCTTCGTAACCGTCCATCACCGGCATGTTGCAGTCCATCAGCACCAGATCGAACTCATGGTGTTCCAGTTGATCCAGCGCTTCTGCGCCATGGGCCGCCACCACCACCTCGCAGCCGAGTTTACCGAGCATGCCCTTGGCCACCAGTTGGTTGACCGGGTTGTCCTCCACCAGCAACACCCGCCCGCGACGCTGAGATGGCACGCTTTCAAGACGCGCACGGTCGATGGTGGTGATGTCCGGTTGCAGGGTTCTGCGCAGATTCTGATACAGCGCGTTGCGTGCCAGGGGACGAGCCTGCTGCTGTAGCGGGGCAAGGGCCGCAGCTTCTTCGCCCGGCATGAAACTGCCGTAAGCGGTCACCAGCAGAATCGGTGCGGTCATGGTCGGGCGCAGGCCAAACAGGCATTCGGGGCAATCGGTGATGATGATGTCCGGTGACGGGCCGAGGAGTGACGCTTCAATCGTGCGCTGTTCGTACGACAGACCCCAGACCGGCAACAGACTGCCGAGCAGCTCTGACAGGCCGCTGGCCGCCGTGGTGATGGCGAGCACGCTGCCATGCAGCGGGGCCGGGATGACTGCGCGGGTGTGGCAGGGCAACGGCAGTTCGGCACAGAACTGACTGCCGAAACCGACTTCGGAACTGATCGTCAGGCGCCCCTGCATGGCCTCGCAAAGGTTGTAGGTCAAGGCCAGGCCCAGCCCGGTGCCGCCGTACTGGCGGGTGATACCGGCCCCGGCCTGGGTGAAGGGCTGGAAAATCTTCACCTGGGCTTCCTGGGCGATACCGATGCCGGTATCGCAGACCTCGATGCGCACGCCATCCTTCCAAGTCGACAAACGCACATCGACCCGACCAAAACGGGTGAACTTCAGGGCGTTGGACAGCAGATTACTGACGATCTGCCTGACCCGGGTCGGGTCGCCGAGCACCAGCGCCGGAAAGTGCGGATCGATCAGACACGTCAGCTCCACGCTTGGCGCCGCGTTCTGCGACAGCAGGTTGGCGGTGTCTTCGATCAACGAGCCGAGGTCGAACGGGATGTGTTCGAGTTCCAGTTGCCCGGCATCGAATTTCGACAGGTCGAGAATATCGTTGAGCAACTCCACCAGCACTTTGCCCGAGTCGTGGGCAATGGACAGTTGTTGCTGCTGTTCGCCATTGAGCGGGCCGTCGAGGGACAGCGCGATCATGCCCAGCAGGCCGTTGAGCGGGGTGCGGATCTCGTGGCTCATGTTGGCAAGGAACGCCGAGCGGGCCTCTGCCATGTCCAGTGCGGTGCTGCGGGCGACCTCCAGTTCCTCGTTGGACTGGCTGAGGCGGGCGTTGATCGCTTTGAGTTCGGCGGTGCGTGCCGACACGATGTCTTCGAGTTGAGCGAGGTAGTCGGTGAGACGGTTTTCCGCGGTGCGCCGTTGCTGGATTTCCGTGGCGATGTTCTCGAACTGCTGGTTGGCGACCTTCACCAGCACGCCGATCTCATCGTTGGCGTGTCCACTCGGACATTCAAGCGTGGTCGGTTCGGCACTGCGCGGATCGCGCCCGCTGAGTTCACGGATCACCCGCACCAGCGGCTTGGTCAGCATCACGTAGAACAGTGCCAGCAGGATGCCGGTCAGGATCAGGCTGCGGGCAAAACCGTTGAGCAGCGTGACTTCGGCCCGACGCAGGAAGCGGCTGCCGAAGGCATAGGTGTCGACTTCCAGGCTCAGGGTGCCGAGGGATTCGTTGGGCAAATGGTCGAGATAGAGCCGATCTTCGAACTCGCGTTTGGCGCCGAACAGAAAGTCGCTGATCAACCGATAGCCGCTTTGCAGCTCCGGGCGCTTCACGCTGGCCAGAACCGTCTGATTGTTGTCGGTCAGTTGTGCGGAAATGATGGCCGGCGAGCGCAGCAGGCCCAGCGTGAGTTCCTGGGCCAGTTCGGCGTCGATGTTATAGGCGATACGCGAGGCCGGGTTATGGCTGATTTCCAGCAAAGACAGGATTTCACGGTTGATGGACGCGTCTTCACTGGCATAATCGATGCCGATTTGCAGCAGGCTGAGCAGCGTGCCCAGAATGAACCCGACCAGCACGGTAAGCCGGGCCTGTTTGTACGACAGCCGGTGGGTGAATTTGATATCCATGGGGTGTTGAACCACTTCCGTTTCCCTTCGCTGCTCAAGCATAGTCGATCATGTATGGATACCGTGGTTCCCGAATCGCCTTGTAACAAGGGCCGGGGCGGGTGTCGAACGCTATCGGTCGTCGCTGTATCGCCATCATTACTGTGAACCAGCCCGAGGAGAAGACGTGGATTCCCGATTGAATGCTTTTCTTGAGCGCGCCGAGTCGGTTCTGGCGCGGATCGAACCGCTGCTGCCGGCACCACGCCCGGTCATCGACTGGGGCACTTGCCTGGCCGCACGCTGGCAGCGTGACGGTCGCAGCGGCTATCTGCTGCCGCTGGAAGTCAGCCTCGACATGCGTCTTTCGGACTTGATCGGTGTCGATCGGCAACTGGAGCAACTGGGCCGAAATACCCAACAGTTCCTCGACGGCATGCCGGCCAACCATGCGTTGCTCTGGGGTTCGCGCGGTACCGGTAAATCCTCGCTGGTACGGGCGCTGCTGGCCGAGCACGCCAAGGCCGGTCTGCGCCTTATCGAGATCGAGCGCGATCACCTGGCCGACCTGCCACGGGTGGTGGAGCAGATCGGCAAACTGCCGCAACGTTTCGTGCTGTTTTGCGATGACCTGTCGTTCGAGTCCGGCGAAGGTGATTACCGTGTGCTGAAAAGCGTGCTGGATGGCTCGCTGGAGCAGGCGCCGGACAACGTGTTGCTGTACGCCACCTCCAACCGCCGCCACCTGGTGCCGGAAAAGGAAAGCGACAACGAAAACTGGAAGCGCGTCGATGGCGAACTGCACCCGAGCGAAGCGGTGGAAGACAAGATCGCTCTGTCGGACCGCTTTGGCCTGTGGCTGTCGTTCTATCCGTTCACCCAGGAACATTTCCTCAACGTCGTCGAACACTGGATCGGCCAGTTGGCCGCCAAGGCCGGCCTGAGCTGGCAGCGCGACGAACAACTGGACATTCTCGCCGTGCGCTGGGCGACCGGCCGTGGCAACCGCAACGGACGTTGCGCGTACCAATTCGCCCGTTACTGGGTGGGACTGAAATTGCTGGAGCACAAGGCATGATTGATTTGCAACAGAGCGGCCAGGGCCTCGAAGGCTATGGCATGTTGGCCGCGCAATTGGAGTCGCTGCTGGCGGACGAGCGCGATTTCATCGCCAACGCCGCGCAGTTTTCGGCGTTCCTGTTCAACCAGCTCGATGACCTGAACTGGGCCGGTTTCTACCTCAATCGCAATGAAGAGCTGGTGCTCGGCCCGTTCCAGGGCCAGATCGCTTGCGTACGCATTCCGTTCGGTCGCGGTGTGTGTGGCGCGGCGGCGGCCAGTCTGCAGACACAACGGGTCGAAGACGTTCATGCATTCCCCGGCCACATCGCCTGTGACAGCGCGTCGAACAGCGAACTGGTGGTGCCGTTGGTCAAGGATGGTCGGCTGATTGGCGTACTCGACCTCGACAGCCCGAAGCTTTCGCGTTTCGGCGCAGACGATCAGGCTGGTATCGAACGACTGGCGGCGATCTTCCTGCGCCTGACCGACTGCTGATCACGCCGCAAGCCCCGCCTTGCGCAGCACGCCGGCAGGGTCGACAGCATCGATCTGTTGCGGGTCGAGGAAACGGCTGGCGTATTGCAGATACAGGCCTTCGCGGATGAACAGGCCGAACAGCTCGGCATCGATATGTGCCTCGCGGCACATGGTGGCCATGATTCCCAGCGCTTCGCTGAGGGTCTTGGCCTTTTTGTACGGGCGGTCGGCGGCGGTCAGCGCTTCGAAGATGTCGGCAATCGCCATCATCCGTGCCGGCAGGCTCATCTCCTCGCGTTTCAAACGTTTCGGGTACCCGGTGCCGTCCATTTTTTCGTGATGGCCGCCGGCAATCTCCGCCACGTTGTTCAGATGCCCGGGGAAGGGCAGATGACTGAGCATCAGGATCGTCTGCACCATGTGGTGGTTGATGATGTAACGCTCCTCTCGGGTCAGCGTGCCGCGAGGAATGCTCAGGTTGTACAGCTCGCCACGGTTGTATTTGTAGCGCGGGACGTCGAGTTTGAACCCCCATGGGTTGTCTTCCGGAATCAGTTCGCTGTCGGCACGTTCGAGCAGATGCTCGGGCTTGTCCGCCAGTAACCTTTCGCTGACCGGAAGGGTAGGCGCCGATGTGCGTGCCTGGCGCCGGTTTTCCTCCCAGGACACGCCCAGGCGATCGTCCAGCGTACGTGTCCAGGTGCGCTGCGCAATGCCCTCAAGACGCTGAAGGTCGGCGTCCGCCATGGCCTCACTGCCCAGATTGCAGCGGGCGACAAAACTGAAGTCATCATCCAGCGCTGTCAGCATCGCGTCGCGCAGGCTGGCCAGTTGTCGTTCGTCGCCACCCGACGCCAGGGCTTGCCAGTAGCTGATCCACGCATCGCGCTTGAGCACTTCGAACCGGGTGCGGACTTCATGGATGCGATCGTTCAGGGTTTCCAGTTTGGTGGCTTTGTCGACGACGTATTCCGGCGTCGTGACTTTGCCGCAGTCGTGCAGCCACGCGGCGATGTGCAAGGCTTCCCATTCGTCCTCACTGGGCTGGTAGTCGCTGAAGGCGGGGGCCTCGCTGGCCGCGGCGGCGTGGGCGAGCATCAGGGTCAGTTCCGGCACGCGTTGGCAATGCCCGCCGGTGTAAGGGCTCTTGGCATCGATGGCGCCGGCGAGCAGTTGAATGAACGCATCCAGCAGTTGTTTCTGCCGGGCTTGCAGACGTTGGCTCTCGATACTCACCGCCGCCGCACCGGACACCGCTTGCAGGAACGCGATGCGGTCGGGTCGCAGCTTCTCCAGGTCGGCCGGGGTGCCGCTGTCATTGATCAGCAACACTAGCAGGCCGATTGTTTCGTTGTGCTGGTTGTGCAGGCGGATCCCGATCAGGTGGACGCGCGGCGTGTCCATGGCCAGCAGGACCTTTTGCAGATCGGCGGCCTGTTCGAAGCCAAGGTTGCTGACCACGTTGTCGGCATGCGCCAATTGCTCGAACCAGGCCGGACCCTGCGCGGTATCAAGGTTGTGGCCTTGAATATCGAACGCTGCCAGCGGCCGGGAAGTGCCGTCGACCACCAGCCCGTAAGGTTCCATGCGGTTGCCATCACTTTCGCGCAGGTAGATCAGACCGGCCTGGGCCTGGGCAATCTGCACCGTTTCGAACAATACCCGTTGCAGCAGCGGGGCGAACCGGGTTTCGGCGGTCAGGCTGTCGGTGATGCGAAAGAAGCTGGCCAGGGTGTCCTTCATCCGCGCCATCGACAGGCTCAACTGGTCGACCTCCAGCACTGGTGAGCGGCGGGTCACGGGAAAGTTGAAATCGAAGCTGCGGATGGCATCGGCTTCCTTGACCAGTGCATGCAGCGGCTTGACCAGAATCCGCGAGATCAGCCAGCCCAGCGGCAGGCACAACAACAGGGTGGCAAGGGTGATCAGCGCACCTTGCCAGCGCATGCGATAGGCATCGACCAGTAACTCGTCCTCCGGCACCAGCAAGGCCATCTGCAAACCTTTCGGGCCGCCTTCCTGCAGGCTGCTGCGGGCAACGATCCAGCGTCGCCCCTCAGCTTTCAGGCGTTTGCCCTGATGATCGGCCGACAGCAGGGCATGCAGGCTCGGGCTCAGGTCAGCCGCCTTGGCCAGGCGCGCCGTACGGTCATCGACGATCAGCCGGTTGCTGTCGGGATAGGCCACGGCGTTGCCTTCGGCATCGAAGAGGACGATTTCTGTCGCTGGCGTCACCACGTGTTTGGTCAGGGTCGCCGACAGTGCGTCGAGGGTCAGGTCGGCAGCGATCACCGCGTGCACGCTGCTGCGCCGGGCGAGGGTGGTGCCGACATTGTGGGTGGAAAAAAACACATAGGGTTCGGTGGTGATTTGTTCGTTCTGTTGCTGCGCGCGGGTGTACCAGGTGCGGCTGCGCGGGTCGTAGGCATCGTCCGGATTGTCGTGACGACCCACCGCTGACAACGCCTGATCGAAAAACAGCGATTGCGATCTGACGCCGCCATCGGCGTCATGTTCGATGCTCCAGACCTGATACGCCGCTGCATCCGGAGCTTTCAGCAAGGTTCTCAGTGACGCGGTGCGCAAGGGGCGCACCATGAAGAAATCGCCGTTGTCGTAACCCAGATACAACGAGGCCAGGTCCGGGTTGTCCGCCAGTGACTGGCTGAACGGCTTGAGCAGCGTCAGGCGTTTTTCAAGCGTTGAGGCCTGAGTCCCGGAGTTGTCCGCGAGCAGGCTCAGCAGGTGCCGGATTGGCGCGTAGGTCGATTGCAGGTCGACGCGTACATCCTGTTCGATGCGTTCGAACAGTTTTTCACTGCTCGACAGAATGATCTGTGTGGTCTGCCGGTAGTTGAACAGCCCCAGCACGACCCCGGTGAGCAGCAGCAGAAAGGTGAACATGACGCTGATGTGCACGTGCAAAGGGAACCGGCGTTGATCCGGGCGCAGTGGGCTGGGCATTGCGGACTCTCCGTGTTGGTAAACACACTGCTCAGCGCCCAAGCATAGTTAAGGCCCGTTCATTCTGCTCTGGTCGGTCAGCGTCAGTTGTTGCTCCAGTGCCTTCTCCAGTTCAAGGATGGCGAAGCTGCTCGCCTTGCAGCGGCGTTTGATCTCGTCCACCGGCAACGCTTGCAGGCAGGCCTGTTCCAGAGCGTCGCAACTGTCGATCAGGCGTGACGCCTGGGCAATGCGCGCGGCGCCTTTGATCTTGTGCGCCATCTCGGCCAGAGCCTGGTGATCCCGCCCCGGGGACAACGCCAGCAGATCCTGACGGTCAAGCCGACTGCTGTTGAGCAGTTCGGTCAGCAGTCGGCGGGTCTGAGCGGGGTTTCCTCCTGTCAGGGCGTGCAACCCTTGCAGATTGAACGCAGGCGAAATGAGCGCTGGCTGGACACTGTCGACCCATTGGCTCAAGACACTCAGGCTCAGTGGTTTGAACAGGCACTCGTTCATGCCGGCCTGCTTGCAGCGAAGCACCTCTTCCGGTTGGGCATTGGCGGTAAACCCCAGCACGGTGCAAGGGGGGCGCTGCGTGAGTCGTTCGTGGCGCCGGATCGCTCGGGTCAGCTCATAGCCATTCATGACGGGCATGTTGCAATCGGCGATGACCAGATCGAATGCACCGTTTTTCCATTGTTCCAGTGCGCTCTGGCCTTCTTCGGCGATGCTGAAGTGGTGCCCCAGGAACTCGAGTTGCTGACACATCAGCAGGCGATTGGCCGGATGATCGTCGACCACCAGAACGTTCAGCGGGACAAGGGCGGTCTGGATCTGTGGTTCGTGTTTTCGGCCTGTCACTTCCGCGGGCAGGATAGCCAGCGGCAGCGACACACTTACCTGTGTACCGATCCCGGGCTGGCTACTCAATTGCAACTGACCTCCCATCATCTCGCACAGGCTGCGGCTGATGACCAGTCCCAGCCCTGCGCCACTGATTGCCCGATCCCTGCCTTGGCAGGCCTGGGCGAAAGGTTCGAACAGCCGTTGCTGATCCTCGGCAGAGATGCCGATGCCGCTGTCCTGAACCGTCAGTTGTACCTGCGAGCAATCAGGAACAACGCTGGCCAGCAGGTGCAGCGTGATCCGGATCTGGCCTTTTTCGGTGAACTTGATGGCATTGCTTATCAGGTTCGACAGCACCTGTTTGAAGCGCAAGGGATCCAGATGTACGTCGACGTTGAGTTCGGGAGGGGAGACGTTCACCACCAGCGTCAGCCGTTTCTGCCGGGCCAGGCCTTCGAAGATCCGGACCACCGAGGCGATGGTATCGATGAGGTTGACCCGCTCGGGGCTCAGGCTCAGGCGCCCGGACTCGATCCGGGCGATATCCAGAATGTCGCCGATCAGCCCCAGCAGATCCTTGGCCGAACTGTAGGCGGTTTCGATGCTGGAGCGGTCCGGATGCACTTTGTCCATGCGCTTGAGTGTCAGTTCGAGCATGCCGATGACCGCGTTCATCGGTGTACGTATTTCGTGGCTCATGGTCGCCAGGAAAGTACTCTTGGCCCGGTTGGCATCATCCGCCCGTTTCTTGGCAGTACGAAGTTCGTCGAGCAGCTCGTGACGTTCACTGATGTCGATCCAGCCGCCGATGATCCCCTGGACATCGCCGCCGGAGTCGCGGTAAGGCAGGATCCAGTGATAAATCGTCAGGCGCCGGTTGCCGATATGCAACGGGCGGTCGAGCACCAGCGGCCTGCCCTCGGTCACCACCCGTTGATAGTCGGCCTGATAGGCGCGGGCTTCGAAGGCATTGCTCAGGGCGCCTTCCATTACATTCTTGCCGATGACGTCTTCGCGCCGGGCATTGAAGGCTTCGAGGTAACTGTCGTTGCAGCTTTGCAGCAGGCCCTGTCGATCTCGCACATAGATCGGGTGGGGCGTGCCATTGACCAGCGAACGCATGAACTCCAGTTGATCGTTCAAGGCGCGTTCGGCCGATTGGCGCTGTTTGATCTGGCGACGCATGTAGGCATTCCAGAGCATCGACAGCAGCAAGAGCAGGCTGGCGCCCCCGATCACCTGATAGAACAAGCGTCGATACTGATGCCAGGTGCCTTGCGACAGGCTGGAGTAGCCCCGCCAGCGACCGTTGATGATGCCCAGTTCTTCGGGCGTTATGCTCATCAGCGTCTTGTCGATGATCGAGCCCAGTTCCGTGTTGTCCCGGGCGGTTGCCAGGGAAAAGGCTGCCTGTCGTGTGCCGATGGTGGTGGTGATCTGCAAGGGCTGTTCGAAGATGTGTGAGGCGATGAAATAGTTGGCGATCACCAGCGAGTTCACCGCGCCCTCGACCTGACCTTCGTCGAGCAATGCCACCGCACTGAAGGTGTCCGGGGTTTCGATCAACTGGATGTAAGGAAACTCGCGGCGCAGGTACTCGATCATCGGGTTGCCCTGGGCGATGGCCAGACGCTTGCGCTTGAGCTGGCCCAGGTGCGTCGGACTGTCGGCAGCCTTCCGAGTCAGCAGGACGTAGGAGTTTTCAAGGTAGGGGCGGCTGAACTTGAGCGTTTCCTCGCGCAGGGCGGTTGGCAGCAGGGCGGCGATCAGGTCGGCCTGATGGTTTTCTATCTGCTTGATCATCTCGGCATCGCTGCGGCTGCGGCGGACTTCGAAGCGCAGGCCGGTGCGCAAGCGGATGAGTTCGAGCAGGTCGGCGCTGATGCCGCGAAAGTTGCCATCGGTATCAAAGAAGCTCAGGGGCGCAAAGGCCTCGTTGACGACCACGCTCACCACCGGGTGTTTTTTCAGCCATTGTTCTTCGCGATGGGTCAGTTGCAGTTTCTGATCGGTCAGCAAGGTATCGCTGCCGGCACTCCAGCGTTTGGCGATGTTTTCCCGCTCGCTGCCCGGGACGGCCTTGAGCACGCTATCGATGATGCCCAGCAGTTGAGGATTGTCGCGGCGAACGGCAAAGCTGAAACCGTGGGCCTCGTGCTTGCCGAAATTGGCCATGCGGATGTTGTTCAGATACCCCTTGCTGATCATGTAGTGGGTGGAAATGGTGTCGCCGAGAAACACGTCCGCCTGATCGAAAGCAACCGCGTTGATTGCGTTCTGGTACGACGGATAGGACGTGATGAGGGCCTTGGGGTACAGGGCCTTGACCTCGTCCAGCGGCAGATAGTGATACAGCATGCTCAGCCGCAGGCCGGCCAGGCCATCGGTCAGTGAGCGGGTTTCAACGACGCGGGTGACCAGTACCGGTTGATCGATGGCGTAAGGGCTGGACAGCACGATGTCGGCGTTTTCCGCCTCCAGCCCGTTGGACGTACCGAGCATGTCGATGCTGCCATCGATCAATGCCCGAATCGCGGCGTCCCGTGTGGCAAAGCGCTTGACCTTGACCGGAAGACGGGTTGTCTGGCCAATGAGCCCGGCATAATCGGCCGTGAAACCTTCGTAGTCGCGGCCACTGGCGGTCATGTCAAAAGGCGGATAGTCGGGAGCGGACGTGCCCAGAATCAACTCGTTGCGATTGTGCAGCCAGTCCCGTTGCGAATGTTCAAGCAGGACCGGCAGCAACTTGTCGGACGAACGACTGAGCAGGGCCAGGTCTTGTGAAGTGACGGGCGTGGCTGTTGCATGAGCACTTAAGCCAAGGCATGCACTCAATACAATCAGACAGGTTTTCAAGCGACTGGGCATGTTGGCTCTCACACGAGTGCGTTACGTTTGGCCATTTCGATAAGTTCTACAAGGGATTTGGCTTTGAGTTTCTGCATCAGGCGTTTTTTATAAGTGCTGACGGTCTTGTTGCTGAGGAACATGCCTTTGGCAATTTCCTTGTTTGTGCGACCTTGGGCAAATAGTTGCAATACCATTAATTCCCGGTCGTTGACGGCTTTGAATAGTTCCAGTTCCGTGTAACGCACATCGTCGCTGCGAACCGGGTTCAGTGCCTGACTGGGAAAATAGTTGTAACCGGATAGAACAGCCTTGATGGCACTGACCAGTTCGCTGAGGTCTTCCTGTTTGCAGACATAACCCGACGCGCCGGACTGCATGCAACGAATGCCGAACAATGTCGGGCACTGTGCGGTCAGGACCAGTGTCTTGAACGGCGAGCTCATGGCATTGAAGCGGGCAAGGACTTCCAGGCCGTCAAGCTTCGGAATACTGATGTCGAGGATGATCAGGTCAGGCGCGCATTCGCGGACCATTTGCATGGCATCGACCCCGTTATCGGTTTCACCGACGACTTTGTAGCCTTCATGTTCCAACAGCATTCGAACGGCAAGACGGATAACCGGGTGATCATCGACGATAAAAACGGAGTTCATAATAAAGTCCCATGCGAGCGCGAATAAAGGGCGCACCTTAGCTCAGATGGATGAGTGGTCGCATGAACCGACAGTGCCTCAGCGGCAATCTAGGATTATTCCTACATATAAAGAAGAATGAGACTACGCGTGAACTAGTTTTGGCGTAGGTAGAGGGAGTGGCGCGTTAATTGGGTTTCGTCAATGGAGCGCCGTGCATTATTGAAAGGCCTGGCTGTTTAATATTTATAGGATGTTAAGGGGCTTCGGTTTTTTGTTTTAGTGATTCTTCGCAATATTTGGACGATGCATATAAAGAAAAATCGGAACCTGCAACAGACCCTGTCCTGAATCCTGTCTTGTGTGATGCGTGCGCCCGACCGATCAGCGCCTGACCGGTCGGAGCACGAGGTATCATTGGCTGGAGCGGCCTGTCATTTCCAGGGCCATGTCGCTGGCGTAGCTGTCAGTCATGCCCGCGATGAAATCGATCATGCGCAGGAACGATGCGTGCAACGGGCCGTGCGGATCCGGTGCATTGTTGCCCAGCAAGTCGAGGATTCGGCGGCTCTTGAACGACGGCGTACGGCCGTTGTGCTGTTCCAGGGCCGCGCCGCAGAACGCGTTGAGCAGAATTTCCAGTGTCGTGTAGGCACCAATCTCGTGCAGCGTCTTGCGCTTGTCCTGGAAGATCTTTCGGCGGGCGATGTCCTTGGCGTTCAAGACGCAACGTTTGGCCGGGCCATGCATGTGCTCCACGAGGTCCCCGTGCAGCGTTCCCGCCAGCAGTGCGTCCTGTTGCTCGACGAAGGCCCGGGCGGCGGCGTTGGTCAGGTGCTCGATGGCCTTGCCCCGCAGGATCGCCAGTTTGCGCCGGCGCGAATCCTGAGGGCCCAGCAGGCGATAGGTTTCCGGCAGATCGTCGCCGACCAGACCCAGCAGCAGCGACTCGACCTCGGCGTAGTCCAGCAGCTCCATCTCCAGGCCATCTTCCAGATCGATCAGCGCATAGCAGATGTCATCCGCGGCCTCCATCAGATACACCAGTGGATGGCGTGCCCAGCGCTGCTCTTCGAGTTGCGGCAGGCCCAGTTTGTGGGCGATCTGTTCCAGCAGTGGCAACTCGCTCTGATAGCAACCGAACTTGTGTTTCTTGTAGCCCAGGGAGTCGGCGTGACGCGCGGTCCACGGGTACTTCAGATAGGTGCCGAGGGTCGCATAGGTCAACCGGGTGCCGCCGTCGAACTGGTGATATTCCAGTTGCGTGAGGACCCGGAAGCCTTGGGCATTGCCTTCGAAGTTCAGGAAATCACCGCGCTCGGCGTCACTCATCGCATCCAGCCAGCCGCGCCCGGCAGCCTGCTGGAACCAGTGACGAATGGCGTCTTCGCCGGAATGGCCGAACGGCGGGTTACCGATGTCGTGGGCCAGGCAGGCGGACTGAACGACCATGCCCAGATCGCTCGGCTCGCACCACTCGGGCAGATCGCGACGCAGGGTTTCACCGACGCGCATGCCCAGCGAACGACCGACGCAACTGACTTCCAGCGAGTGGGTCAGACGCGTGTGGATGTGGTCGTTGCTCGACACAGGGTGCACCTGGGTCTTGCGGCCGAGGCGGCGGAAGGCGCCAGAGAAAATGATGCGGTCATGGTCTTTGTGGAACGGGCTGCGGCCGAGTTCCTGCGGACTGTGCAGCGGCTTGCCGAGACGTTCGCGGTTGAGCAGGGTTTGCCAATCCAAGGCTGATTCTCTCCGTCGGGTGACTGGTGCCCTAGCTTCCCGGTTCGAGCGAGTGTCTGCAAGCGCAACTACAGTCCGGCAGCGTCAATGTCGATCAACAGCAAGCGTTCGCCATTGTCGAAGAATTGCCCGGCGGTCAGGCAATACTGGTTGCTGGTGGCATCGCGGTAGGTGTTGGAAAGCGTCAGCCGCCGTTCTTCCCAGCCTTCGGCCAGCAGGTGGTAGAAATAGGGGCGCCACGACCAGTTGTGGCCCAGGTAGCGATTGTCGGCGACCCAGCCGCTTTGGCGCCATTCCAGATTCGGGGTCAATTGCGTGCCCTGGCGGTCGCACTGATAAAACCGCAGCAACCACGGAAAGGCATCGAGTTGCGGCAAGGCGCTGAGCGGCGCGCGAGCCTGGGCCCAGGTCTGCAGGATCGTCATCAACTCGCCGAGCTGTTGGCGCATCGACATCAACTTGCCGCGCTCAGTGAGTTTCTGCTTCACATAGGACTGGCGCAGTTCAGCGAAGCGCTGGACGAACGCATCCGTCGCAAAGAAAGCCTCCTGCGCCCGGGCGAACAGAAAACCCTGCACGTAGCGTGAGCCACACTCCAGCGCGAAATTCAGCTGCGCTTCGGTCTCCACGCCTTCAGCGATGATCCAGCAGCCGGTTTTTTCCGCCATCTGTGCCAGCGCCTTGACCACATCGCTGCTGGGCCCGCCGAGCGCGGCGGCCTGGAACAGGCGCATGTCGAGCTTGAGGATGTCCGGTTGCAATGCGAGCACACGATCAAGTTGTGAGTATCCAGCGCCGAAATCGTCGATGGCGATTCGCGCCCCGGCATCGCGATAGCGCGCGACCACTTCAGACAGGCGTTGACTGTTGCCGCCGAGCTCGGTGATCTCGAAGACAATCCGCTGCGGGTCGACGCCATGCCGGGCGAGTTGTTTGAGGCTCGGCAGCGCCTGGTCGGCGCGCAGACGGCTGATCCAGCGCGGCGACATGTTCAGGCTGAGAAACCAGTCCGGTGGCGCTTCGTGCAATCGGCTCAGCGCATTGTCGCGAACCTGCCGGTCGAGTCGGCGCAACGCGGTGGCTGGCGTTCGTGGATCGGCGAACAGCGGCCCGACCGATGTCAGTTGCCCTTGCGCCTGGCGCAGGCGGCCCAGCGCTTCGACGCCTGCAATGCGTCCGGTGGCGGTATCGATGAAAGGCTGAAAGCAGGCGAGCGGTTGCCCGTCGATCACGGGGCCTCCTTGGTCGTTGTTGTTCGGGTGGGACCCTGCCGGCCGGATAGACGAGCGGGATTGAATCTCCGGATGGAGAGATTCAATCCCGCCAGCACTGCAAGAATGCAGCCAGATGTGCAGCTCAGCGCTTGCTGGTGTTCTGCATGACCAGTTTGATCAGCGGAGCGAGGCTGGTGCCGAGACGGATCAACCGACTCAGACCGCCGACGCCCCCGCTTTTCGCGCCTTTGCCGGTGAGGAAGCCCAGCAGCGTCACGGCCGCCACGCCCCACAACGGCGCGTGCTTGATGCCGAAACCGTCCTGCAGGTTTTGCGTCATGCCGCGCATGCGTTGCAAGGGTTGCAGGACCTGGCCGGCTTCGTGACGGATTTCCTGACGATGCATTTCCATGCGCAGACGGATCAGGGCCTTGCGCATTTCCTGGCGCGAGCTGTTTTGTGGAAGTTCAGGCAGGCTCATGGCAGCAGGCGCTCCCGGTCGTTGGCCAGTTCTTCCAGGGTGCCGTGGAAGGGCGAGGATTCATCGAAGATCGCAGCCTTGAGACGCAGCGCGCAGAAGATCGCCGCCAGGGTGTAGAACACGCACAGGCCGATGATCGCGGCGAGACGATACGTGTCCCAGAACACGATCAGGACGAGGGTCGACAGGCCGACCAGCAACAGCAATGCAAACACCAGCGCCAGGCCTGCAAACAGCAACAGGCTGACGGTGCGTGCCTTCTGCTCCTGCAGTTCGATGCCGAACAGTTCGACATGACTGTGCAACAGACCAAGGACGGCTGCGCCCAGGCGCCGCGTGGAGGAAGTGGTGCCCGAAGTCGGGCCGGATTCACCGATCGACATGATTAGCGCCGCGTGGCCAGCAGGCCAATCAGAAAGCCCACGCCCGCCGCGATACCCACCGATTGCCACGGGTTGGCCGAGACATAATCTTCGGTGGCGGTGACCGCTGCCTGACCGCGCTCGCGCAGGGTGTCTTCGGTCAGTTTCAGGGTTTCCCGTGCGCGCAGCAGACTTTCGTGGATCTGTTCGCGCAACTCATCCGCCTGATCACCGGCCAGCGTGGCGGTGTGTTCCAGCAACCGTTCGGTGTCGCTGACCAGGGTCTGGAAGTCGTTCATCAGGATTTCTTGAGCAGTCTTTGCCTTGGTGCTGGCCATGGGGAATCTCCGTAAGTGGCTGTCTGAAACGGCTTCTGAAACTTTCGAGTATGAGCCTTGCGTGAAGGTTCAGTACAAATGACTGGTACATCTTTTGCTGTGTCGTGGTGCGTCACCGGACAGCAGTGCGCTGTTGCCGGGCGCGAAGCCGGGAAATCATAGCCCGGATGACACGGGTTCATATCAGGACATCGACCTTGTGCGCCAAAGCGGTTCGCCGGACCAGTGGATCGGTGACTGCGCGGTCGCAACTTGGTGCATGAAATGTCTGCATGAACCGCTTTGGTGCCTTTTTCAGCCTTGGGTCTGCCTCTTCATGGAAAATCTGCAAAGCGCTGTGGATACGCTCGTTCATAGTTCCAACACGTTGTTCATTCTGATCGGTGCGGTCATGGTGTTGGCCATGCACGCCGGTTTCGCCTTTCTGGAGGTCGGAACGGTTCGCCAGAAGAATCAGGTCAACGCCTTGTCGAAGATCCTCAGCGACTTCGCGGTGTCGACGCTGGCCTATTTCTTTATAGGCTATTGGATTTCGTACGGGGTGACGTTCCTGCAACCGGCGGCGGTGCTCAGCGCCGATCATGGTTACGGGCTGGTGAAGTTTTTCTTCCTGCTGACCTTTGCGGCAGCGATTCCGGCGATCATTTCCGGAGGCATCGCCGAGCGGGCACGGTTCGTTCCGCAATTGTGCGCGACGGCGCTGATCGTGGCGTTCATCTATCCGTTTTTCGAGGGCATGATCTGGAACGGCAACTTCGGTCTGCAAGCCTGGCTGGCGGCGCGGTTCGGTGCATCCTTCCATGACTTCGCCGGCTCCGTGGTGGTTCACGCCATGGGCGGCTGGCTGGCGCTGGCGGCGGTGCTGTTGCTGGGGCCGCGCAATGGGCGCTATCGCGATGGCCGGCTGGTGGCGTTCGCGCCGTCGAGCATTCCGTTTCTGGCGCTGGGCTCGTGGATCCTGATCGTCGGCTGGTTTGGCTTCAACGTGATGAGCGCGCAAACCCTGCAAGGCGTCAGTGGTCTGGTGGCGGTCAATTCGTTGATGGCGATGGTGGGCGGTACCGTGGCGGCGTTGATCGTCGGGCGCAATGACCCGGGCTTTCTGCACAACGGTCCGTTGGCCGGTCTGGTGGCGGTGTGTGCCGGCTCCGACCTGATGCATCCGGTGGGCGCGCTGGTGACCGGTGCGATTGCCGGTGCCCTGTTTGTCTGGTGCTTCACGGCGGCGCAGGTCAAATGGCGGATCGACGACGTGCTGGGTGTCTGGCCGCTGCACGGTTTGTGTGGCGTGTGGGGTGGCATCGCCTGCGGGATCTTCGGCTCGACCGCGCTGGGCGGGCTCGGTGGCGTCAGCCTGATCAGCCAGTTGATCGGCACGGCGTTGGGCGTGTTGGTGGCGCTGGTCGGTGGCTTCGCCGTCTACGGTTCGATCAAGGCGCTGCATGGTCTGCGCCTGAGTCAGGAACAGGAGTATTACGGCGCTGATCTGTCGCTGCACAAGATTGGCGCGGTAAGTCAGGACTAAGTCTCTTCATCTTTGGCACCCGGGTAGAAGCCATGCAGCAGGCGATAGCGGTCGATGCGCACCCGATCGACTTTCTCCTGCACCTGGTGTGCCGGCAGACCGAGCAGAATCAAGGCATGGGACGCGAGCATCAGGCTTGACTCCAACAGCTCCGGCACCACCTCACTGGCGCCGGCGGCTTTCAGTTCGGCCCACTGACTGTCATCGCGGGTGCGCACCAGAATCGGCACCTTCGAGTTGAGTCGCCGGGCTTCCTTGAGCACCCGCAACGCCACATCGCTTTTATCCACGGCAATCACCAGCAGCCTGGCGCGCAGCAAACCGACGGCAGTCAGCAGGTCGCCGCGTGCCGAGTCGCCGTAATGCACGTCGCGTTCGACGGTGGCGGCCTCCTGTATACGTACGGGGTCGTTATCCAGGGCGATGTAAGGTTGCCCGGCATTGCGCATGAAGCGTCCGATCGACTGACCGACACGGCCGTAACCGCAGATCACTACATGCTGATCGAGTCCGGCATTGAGGGCGCTGATGTGCTCGATCTGTGCTTCCTGATTGGGTTTGCGGTGCAGGGCGGCGGCGATACGCGGTGCTGCACGCAACATCAGCGGCGTCAGCAGCATCGAGCAGAATGTAGCAGCGAGGAGCAGCGCGCCGAGCTCGGCCGGCATCAGCTGGTTTTGCTGCATCTGCGCCATCAGGGCGAAACAGAACTCGCCACCCTGAGCCAGTGCCAGGCCGCTGCGCCACGCGGTTTCATTGTCGTTGCCGCGCCATTTCACCAGCAGCGCCACCACTGACCCCTTGATTACCAGCAAACCCAGGGTCATGGCGAGTATCAGCAGGCTGTGGCTGGCAAACAATTGCAGGTCGATCAGCATGCCGATGCTGACGAAGAACAGGCCGAGCAGGATGTCGCGGAACGGCCGGATATCGGCTTCGATCTGATGCCGATAATGACTTTCCCCCAGCAGCATGCCGGCCAGGAAGGCGCCGAGGGCAGGGGACAGGCCGAGCAGGTGAGTCAGCCACGCCGTGAGCAACACGATCACCAGCGCCAGCAGCACGAACAGCTCGGCCGAACGCGAGGCCGCCACCTCCTGAAACAGACGTGGCAACAGCCAGCGACTGGCCAGCAGCAAGCCGATGAACAGCACAACCGTTTTGAGCAGTGTCAGCGGCAATGCCCAATACCAGGCCTGATCGCTGCTACCGGCGAAAACGGGTACCAGCGTCAGCAACAACACGGCCACCACATCCTGAAACAACAGGACACCCACGGCGTTCTGGCCGTGGCTGCTGAAGATTTCGCCGAGGCTGCCCAGTTCCTTGGTGACGATCGCCGTGGATGAAAGCGAAAGCCCCGCGCCGAGCAACAGCGCCGGGGTGAGGGGCATGCCCAGCAGCATCAGCACACTTCCCAGCAGCGCCGTGCTGATCAGCACCTGTTGGCTGCCCAGACGGAAAACCACCTGGCGCAGGGCAATCATTTTCGACAGGGAGAATTCCAGCCCCAGCGAAAACAGCAGAAACACCACACCCAGCTCGGCAAGGTCCGGCAGGTGTTCACTTTCGTTGATCCAGTCGAACGCCTTCGGTCCGACCATCAGTCCGACGCACAGGTAGCCCAGCACTGGCGGCAGGCGCAGGCGGCGGAACAGGGCAATCATCACCAGGGACGAGGCAAGAATGATCAACAGATTGGCAAACACAAAACACTCCGGCGGCAGGGTCAGGCTCTTCAAGCGTAGAGGCAAAAAACACCGGAGCATGCTGGAAAACGCATTTGTGCGGACTGATTTGAGTCAGGGTTTTGCGAGGATAAACCCGCTCGATGGCTTGAGGCCTCTGATGGGTCGACGGGTTCACAGGTGAGGCCTAAAATGGCCAATCAAATTTTGGGATTGAACGCGCATGCTTCCTGAATGCCAGTTGTTCGGCACCCTGGGGTGCCATCTGTGTGAAGTCGCTGAAGCCGAGCTGATGCCGTTTGTCGAGCATGGCCTGCTGGTGGAACTGGTGGACATTGCTGACGATGAGTCCTGGTTCGAGGCCTACAGCCTGCGGATTCCTGTGCTGCGCCGGGTCGATACCGGGGCGGAGCTGGGGTGGCCGTTCAGCGCCGATCAGGTTGTGGCATTCCTGCGTTAGCCTTTTCCCTCGACGTTGTTCCGACCTGGCCATTCATCGCGACGGTCATCGATCCTTGGCACTCTCGGGTTTATTCGGTTACTGTATGTTCATACAGTAATTGAGTGGGCTCGTCGTGCTGTGTCCTTTTGGGGCATCAGGCAGGGCAGCCAGGACGTCAGAGGGATGAACCGTGGTCAATGTCGAACAGTTGAAAAGCAGCGTGAACCGGATGTCGGTTGACGTGGTGCGCGAAGCCGTCCACGAATTGCGCCTGGACGGTCTGGTCACGGAAGGCAAGACGCCGTTCAACAAGCTGCATTTCAATACCTGTTTTGCCGAGATCGAGGCGTTGTTCCAGCGCGCCGGATATCACAAGCAACTGGATGTGGTGGGTTATCAGGGCTTGTTGTACGCCTTGTACGATCCGGGCCGCTGGGAGGCCGTCGATGTATTGCGCTGGCTGAAGGAATTCACTGAGGCGGCGGCCCTCAAATCGATTCCCGCCTGATTCTGCGCTAGGTCTGCTGCTCTCTGTGTTGGATAATGCCGCTCTGCTTTAAGGGTTCGAGTTCTCCGTATGTCCAGCACATCTACATTTTCCGCCGCACAGAATCAGGCCAGCACGCTTTATCTGCCTCCCGGCGACTGGCGGACAGTGTTCGATTGTCTGTGTGATCACTTCAGTGCCATCGGACGCGATCAATGGCTGGACCGGATTGCCCGAGGTCGGGTGCTGGATGGTGAAGGCCAGCCAATTGCGCTGGACTTGCCGTACAAGGAAGGCCTGCGCATCCATTATTTTCGCGAAGTGCCGGATGAAAAGCCGATTCCGGTGGTCGAGTCGATTCTCTACGCGGACGAACATCTGGTCGTCGCAGACAAACCTCATTTCCTCCCGGTGACACCGGCAGGGGAGTACGTGGAGCAAACGCTGCTGCGCCGGTTGATTCGCCGACTGGACAATCCGCACCTGGTGCCGCTGCACCGGATTGACCGGCACACCGCCGGGTTGGTGATTTTTTCGGCCAATCCGCAGACGCGCTCGGCGTATCAGTCATTGTTCCCGACACGGCAAATCGAAAAACGCTACGAAGCCATCGCTGCTGCATTGCCGGAGCTGGATTTTCCATTGGTGCACAAGAGCCGCATGGTCGATGGCGAGCCGTTTTTCCGTATGCAGGAAGGCCCAGGTGTCAGCAACACCGAAACGGCAGTGGAAGTGCGGGAAAAGAACGGTGACCTCTGGCGCTACGGCCTGTATCCGGTGACCGGCAAGAAACACCAGTTGCGGGTGCATATGACGTCGCTGGGCGCCAGCATCTGTAACGATCCGTTCTATCCCGAGGTGCTGAAGGACGTTGAGGATGATTACGCCAAACCGCTCAAGCTTCTGGCGCAGGGTTTGCGGTTCATCGATCCGGTCACGGGTCAGGCGCGTGAATTTGAAAGCCGGATCACGCTGGACTGGTGATCCATAGCGCAATCCACTTTCAACCGCCCACGAAAAAGCCCGCAAAATGCGGGCTTTTTTGTATCTGGCGTCGCTTACAGCTCTTTAACGGTGCGAACCTGATCTTTGTTGATGCGAGTCTGCTTGCCGTCCAGTTGTTCGAATTCGTAGAAGCCCGAATCCTTGTCGTATTTAGGCGAGTCGACGGCCTGGATTTCGCGACCGTCATTCAAGGTGATCACAGTTGGCGAAGCGCAACCGGCGAGGGTGGCCAGGCCCAGTGCGAGCATGAAAGTGGCGAGAGTCCGTTGAGTCATGTGTTTGTCTCCGAAGGGAATTCTTTTGGTTACTGAGCTTGTAGACGTATACAAGGCGTGAGAGTTCCTTGAACGCGGTCAGTCTGACACAGTGTTATGAGAGCTTAACAGTTCCGGGGTATTGAGATTGGCCAGCCGTGGGTCGTTGTCCGGGCAAATCAGGGCCTGGGCGCCAAGGCTGCGCATGAGCCGGCCAGGACTGCGCTCCCCCTCGTGCCAGGCCTCTTCGAATGCGGGCAAAAGCGCCACGGGAATCACGCAAAGCAGCGGTTCCCAGTGCTCGTCGTGACGCAGCATCAGAGGATTTTCAGGGTGCAGGCTGGCGGCCTCGCGCATGCTCTGCAACAAGGGAAGGTCGATTCGCGGTACGTCGCATGGCAACACCAGCAGATGCGTATGGCGGGCGGCTCGCAAACCTGCACGAATACCGGCCAATGGTCCGGGAAAATCTTCCTCGTCATCCGAGACCAATTGATCGGCAAAGGGTGCATAGCGTTCGCGATTGCGGTTGCAGGAAATGATCAGGTCGTCGGTCAGCGGACGAACCTTGCGCTGCAAATGAGCGATCAGTGGTTCCCCGTGCCATTCGATCAGCCCCTTGTCCTGACCGCCCATGCGCTGGCCTCGTCCACCGGCCAGCAACAGGACGGAACAGGGCGGCAATCGGGTATTGGAAGTCATGGCAACTCTCCGCAGGTTCGGCGAAAAAAGGGGGCGCTGTGATATAACACCGGGCTGTTTCTCCTACAACTGGATGAGCCTATGAAAGCCAAGGCTGATGTACCTTTCGCACCGCTCAATATCGCGGTACTGACGGTCAGCGACACCCGCACTCTGGAAACCGATACCTCCGGCCAGGTCTTCGTCGACCGTTTGACGGCTGCCGGCCACAACCTGGCGGAGCGGGTATTGCTCAAAGATGACCTGTACAAAATCCGTGCGCAAGTCGCCCACTGGATTGCCGAAGACGTCGTGCAAGTGGTGCTGATCACCGGGGGCACTGGCTTCACCGGGCGCGACAGTACACCCGAAGCCGTTGGGTGCCTGCTGGACAAGCAAGTCGATGGTTTTGGTGAGCTGTTCCGCCAGATCTCGGTTGCCGACATCGGCACCTCCACTGTGCAGTCCCGTGCCCTGGCAGGGTTGGCCAACGGTACGCTGGTCTGCTGTCTGCCGGGTTCGACCAACGCGGTACGTACCGGTTGGGATGGCATCCTGGCTGAACAACTGGATTCGCGGCACCGCCCGTGCAATTTCGTCCCTCATCTGAAACAGGCGGCTCCCTGTGAATCCCGCGGGTAAGCCTGGCAAGACCGGCAGCCTGATGCCGGTCGAGGTGGCCCTGGCGCGTCTGCTGGACATGGCTGACGCCTCGCGGATTGTCGAATCCGAGTATCTGCCACTGGCGCAGGTCGAGGGGCGCGTGTTGGCGCAGGATCTGGTTTCGACACTGGATCTGCCGCCATGGCCCAACAGTGCCATGGACGGTTATGCCTTGAACCTGGCCGACTGGACCGGTGAGCCAATGCCGGTCAGCCAGAAGATTTTTGCCGGTCAGTCGCCTGAACCGCTGGAGCCGGGCACCTGCGCCCGCATCTTTACGGGCGCACCCGTTCCGCCGGGCGCCGATTGCGTCGAGATGCAGGAAAACGCGGTGATCGAGGCCGACGAACGAGTGCGGTTCATCGAGACCATGGTGTCCGGACAGAACATCCGCCCGCAGGGGCAGGAAACCACCGTGGGCGAGTTGATCCTGTCCGCGGGAACCCGGCTCGGTCCGATCGAGCAAGGGCTGGCCGCGTCTTTGGGCTGCGCCGGTCTTGACGTGGTCCGCCAGATCCGCGTGGCAGTGCTGTCCACCGGCGATGAGTTGGTCGAACCGGGAACGGCACTGGGCCCGGGACAGATTTACAACAGCAACCGGGTGGTGCTGTGCAGCTGGCTGCAGCGTTTGGGCTGTGAAGTGCTGGATGCCGGTATTCTTCCGGATGACTTGCCCACCACCCGCGCACGTCTTGGGGAACTCAAAGAGGCCGACCTGATACTGTCGACCGGTGGCGTATCGGTTGGTGAAGCGGATTTTCTCGGTGTTGCACTGAGGGAAGAGGGTGAGCTGACACTGTGGAAGCTGGCGATCAAACCCGGGAAGCCTTTGACTGTTGGTCATTTCCGTGGTGTTCCGGTCATCGGCCTGCCCGGCAACCCGGCGTCGACCCTGGTGACGTTTGCCTTGTTGACCAAGCCCTATCTGCTGCGTCGTCAGGGTGTGCAGGATGTCGAGCCACTCAAGTTTCCAGTCCCGGCTGGATTCGTCTGGCCCCAGGCCGGCAATCGGCGTGAATTCCTGCGGGGGCGCCTGGAACAGGGACAGGCAACGATCTACCGAAACCAGAGCTCGGGCGTTCTGCGTAGCGCCGCCTGGGCTGATGGATTGGTGGAGGTGCAGGAGGGGCGCACCCTGACCCAGGGAGATATGGTGCCTTTCATTCCCCTGAGTGAACTTCTCGGCTGATCATTGAAATGCAGGCTCGTGTGGGCCTGCATTTCAGTCCGTCAGCGGCTGATCAGTGCAACGAGCTGATCGAAGCGACTATTGGCAACCCAGCCCAACAATCCAAGAACCACCGCTGTGGCACCTGCGGAGTAGGCGAGACGGTGCTTGATGGCTTTGACGTCTCCTCTTACTTCGTCCATGTCACGGCGGATGTATTTGAGGTGGGTTTCCAGCTCGGTGACACGAGGTTCCATAACGGTTTCTCCAGTGTTTTTGGCACAGCTGTTGAATTCGGCCCTTTGACTGGCACGACTGTCGGAGAGGGGAGCAACCGGGCCCAATGGCATTCTTGCTTCATGGCTGTGCATGCAAATTCCCGCCTGCTGCCATGAGTTTCTGCCGGCAGAAACGGCTACTCGAATGATCGAAAGTCCTGATGATGTATTGACTCATTACCTGCACATCCTTGTGTGATCGGGTTGAAGATTGTTGCCACCGACACACGGTGTACCAATGGCCAGGACGGGTCAATTGAGCCGATTCCTTACATTCCGTACGAAAAAATACCGCCTTGTAGGACGCGTGAAAGGGGGGGCTGGAAATACTTGGGATTGCCGCGGCTCTTTTGCGTGCCGTGAGGGTCAAGATGTCCCGAACCGATTCAATTCCGGGAGTGACCAAAATGAGTGAACGCAGGGCATTGTTGATTCTGCATGGCAAGCAGGCACTCAACGAAGCGGTTCGCGCCGCTGTTGAACGCAAACGCGGACAGGGCTGGGAATTGGCGGTGCGCCTGACCTGGGAAGCCGGCGATGCCCAGCGTCTGGTCGAAGAAGCGCTGGCTGCCGGATTCGGGCAAATCATTGCTGGCGGTGGCGATGGTACCTTGCGCGATATCGCCGAGGCCCTGGCGGCTCACCCGGGCAAGGCCAGTCTGGTGTTGTTGCCACTGGGAACCGCCAACGACTTTTCCCGCGCGGCCGGTGTTCCTCTGGAACCGGATGAGGCACTCGAATTGCTTGATGCGCCTGCCTGTGACATCGATCTGGGGGAGGTGGGCGGGCAGATATTCCTGAACATGGCCACGGGCGGCTTTGGCAGTCAGGTCACCGCCAATACCTCGGAAGATCTGAAAAAGGTGCTGGGGGGCGCGGCCTATCTGTTTACGGGCCTGTCGCGATTCAGTGAGTTGCACGCCGCCTATGGCGAATTGCAGGGGCCGGATTTCCATTGGCGCGGTGAGCTGCTCGCGCTGGGTATCGGCAATGGCCGCCAGGCGGGTGGAGGGCATGTATTGTGCCCAGAGGCACTGGCCGATGACGGCCTGCTGGATATCAGTATCCTGCCGGCACCTCAGGAGCTGGTCGGCACGCTGAAAACCCTGCTCAGCGACGGGTTCGGCATCGACAACATGTTTGTGCGCACGCGTTTGCCGTGGGTCGAAATCAAGGTGGCCGAAGGGCTCTGCATCAATCTTGATGGCGAGCCCCTGGAGGGAGACAGTCTGCGGTTTGCGGCGCGTCCGGCGGCACTGCGTGTGCATTTGCCGGAGAACTCGCCGCTGTTGGGCAGGACGCGGTGCTTCAGTCGTCCAGACTGATGATCTGTTCCCGCACGGCAAACAGCACCAGCCCGGCCACATCGTAGATCTGCAGGCGTTTCATGATCTGCGAGCGGTGGGTTTCCACGGTCTTGATGCTCAGGCCCAGACCATTGGCGATCTCGCGGGTGGACTTGCCGCGCACGATCAGGCGCAGGATTTCCAGCTGGCGCGCTGTCAGGTTATGTGAGTCGGCGACTTCCGGTTGCAGCTTCTGATTGCGGGTCAGTGCCTGATTGATCACCGTGTGGGCGATGGCCGGGCTCAGGTAGCGCTCGTTGTTGCGCAGGGCTTCCAGCGCGTGTTCGAGCTCGGTCGCCGTGGTGTCCTTGAGCAAGTAACCGTGAGCGCCGGATTCCAGTGCCTGCATGATCAGTGCAGGATCGGTGTGCATCGAGAGGATCAGCACTTTGCTGTGCGGACGAACCCGTCTGAGCCGTTGCAACGCTTCGAGGCCGCCGGTTTCTTTCATGGAAATATCCAGCAAGACGATATCGGGGTTCAGTTGCTCGACCATCTCAAGCAACTGCGAGCCGTCATTGGCCTCGCCGATTACCGCATAACCGGGAATATCCAGCACCAGAGCGCGCACGCCGGCTCTGATCAGCGAGTGGTCATCCACCAGAAGTAAGTTACAAGTCAACGCATAACCTTATTCGTACTGGCCCGCTCGAGTGCACGGGGCGCCCAGGGGAATAGTGCTTCGATTTGAGTGCCTTTGCCCGGTTCGCTCGTCACGCTCAGGGTGCCGCCCAGTTGCTCGATCCGTTCGGCCATCCCGGCCATGCCTCGTTGTCCTTCACGACCCGGATTGGCGGCCGGGGCAAAGCCCAGACCGTCATCGCTGATCAGCAGGGTCAAGCCTTGGGGAAGGCGTTGCACGCGGATCAGCAGGTTCTTGGCCTGCGCATGACGCAGGATGTTGGTCACGGCTTCCTGGGTGATGCGGAAGGCGGCGACTGCCATTTCCTCAGGGATGCCGTTCAAACGCTGCTGACAGTCCAGGCTCCAGTGCACCGAGGTGTTGGTCAGTGTCTTGAGCAGATGAGCGCGCAAACTGGCTTCCAGCCCCAGGCTGGTCAGTTGCCGTGGATTGAGAATGGCCGAAACATCGCGAACTTTGTTGAGGGTTTCCTCAAGGGTGTCGCAGAGTGCCGAACACTGTTCCTGCAAGTCGTCCGGCAGCCGTCGCTTGAGCCATTCGCTTTGCAGTTTGGCGGCGGTCAGCAACTGACCAATATCATCGTGCAGTTCACGACTGAGACGGTGACGTTCGTTTTCCTGGACTTCGAGTAATCGGTCGGCCAGTTCCTGAGGCTGGAACTTGATCGATTTACGCGACAGGCGATGCTGGGTAAAGACGCAAGCGGCGGCTGCCAGATTGATCAGCAGCAGGCCAAACGACAGCGGCGCGGACAAACCATAAGTCAGCAGACTGCCCACTGCCGCGCCAATGCAAAGCGTGAGCGTGAACCTGCGCGCGTTTTCTCGGGAGGGTGGCCATGTGGCGATTGACTTGAGGCTGGCGTACATAGCGGATGGAGCCAATGGATGTTCGCTGCGGGCAGACCGGTCAGAGTGGCTGGCGGTCTCTGTCTGAAAATCTGTGGTTCAGGTTGTTGGTTTCAATACGGTTCAGTGATCGATAATTGACTGTCAACTTCGGAGCAGACCGATCATTGAAGTCACTGTGCCATTAAGTGAAAGCAACTAACGCGCGGCATAATACCACTTAACATACCGTTGGTCGCGTTCGCCCTATATGTCCAAAGAGTCAGGAAATACACCATGTTGGACGCGAGTTCCATAATGGAAAAAGTTGAATTATTGGAATCGATAATTATCGATGAAACCTGAAGTTTTCATTTTTCATACACAGGTAAACCCTGACTTCAGCGCTGGGCAGTCTGCATGTTGACGCGTAATTATTTATTTGAGGATGTCGCTGGCAGGCATGAGTTATTCAATTGCGACATTCGATGGCTCGAACTAACGGGCTGCAATGGGCCCGGCGTGCACTCGATTACGCTTGCCGCTCCGAATAGGACACGAGAGACAAGGGCTTGGCACTGAGCGGCGGTTGAAACTGGCTCTGACCCACCTGGAAGGCGAACGCTTCGATGAGGGACGTCTGCTCGCTTTCGTCCAGGCTCAACTGGCCGGTGCTCTGGTCGACCAGTTCAAGTTGCCAGGCCATCAAGGTGAAGCAATCTTTCAGGGCGTCGAGCGCCTGGGCATGCAGGTCGACATGATCCTGCGTCTGAGTGAGCAGGCCATGCAGGTGCAGACAGAACTCGGACACGGCCACCAATGCAAGGGCATCGGCCTTGTTCGCCAGTTTGAGCAGGGTGCTGAGCATGCAGTCGATGGCGTCCTTGTCATTGCTGATCAGTTGCAAATGACTCAGGCACTCTTCGGACTTGGCCAGGAGCGTTTCAGCCTCGACAAGAAATTCGGGGAAGCGCTGCGCCCACTCTTTACGGTCGTTCGGCATGCTTATCTCCACAACGTCATGTCTGATGAGCGAATGTCGTGTGTGTCGACGATCATGAACCGTCGTGAGATCGCGCCCTGCAGTGCCGAGGAGGCTTGTGCCGGGGGTTTCGAGAGGATGGGGTTCCACTGACCTGCGATCGCACACAAAAGCCTGACTCCGTTCATGCAATGAGAATGGCGTCACATTAATGGCTATTGGATATTGCGAACATCAGGTTGGGCCTGATTGTTACTAGGGGAATCCCTTAGACACGGGAACCTACCGCGCAAACCGAGGTCGCGCCGCAGAGAATGTAGCAGATGAAATCACGGGGCCAGTAAAGCATGATGTTAATGTGACATCAATGCCTTCTCATGGCATTTTGTAGGTGATTTGTATGGGGATCAAGATTGGCCGGAATCAGCCGATAACCCCCTTTAGTGAATTCACCAGAACAAGCCCAGGAGTCATTGATGGCCGGCATTCTCGATACGGTAGACCAACGCACGCAACTGGTGGGTGAGAATCGCCTGGAAATTCTCATGTTCCGGCTGGCCGGGCGCCAATTGTTCGCGATCAACGTGTTCAAGGTTCAGGAAGTCCTGCAACTGCCGAAGCTGACCCTGATGCCTCAGCGTCACCCGTTTGTCTGCGGTGTGGTCAACCTGCGCGGCCAGACCCTGCCGGTAATCGACCTGTCCCAGGCGATCGGCATGCGTCCGCTGGTGCCGGGCCCCAACAGCACGATCATCGTCACCGAGTACAACCGCTCGGTGCAGGCTTTCCTCGTCGGCGGTGTGGATCGCATCGTCAACATGAACTGGGAAGCCATCCTGCCACCGCCGACCAGCGCCGGCCGCCAGCATTACCTGACCGCCATCAGCAAGGTCGACGATCAATTGGTGGAAATCATCGACGTCGAGAAAGTCCTCGCCGAAATCGTCCCGTACAACGCCAAGGTTTCCCGCGACAAACTCGACGATCCGGTCCTGGAGCGCGCCCGTGGCCGCGAAGTGCTGCTGGTGGACGACTCCAATGTTGCACTGTCGCAGTTGCGCGACACCCTCGGCCAGTTGGGCGTGAAGATGCACATCGCCAGCGACGGTCTGAAGGCCCTGAACATGCTCAAGGCCTGGGCCGACACTGGGGTCAACATGACCGACAAGTTGCTGATGATCTTCACCGACGCGGAAATGCCGGAAATGGACGGCTATCGCCTGACCACCGAAATCCGCAACGACCCGCGTCTGCGTGGCCTGTACGTGGTGCTGCACACCTCGCTGTCCGGCAGCTTCAACGACTCGATGGTGAAGAAGGTCGGTTGCGACAACTTCCTCTCCAAGTTCCAGCCGGACAAACTGGTCGACGTGGTGCGCCAGCGCCTGATGCTCGACGAAGTACCGGCCTGATCACAAAGCGGTTGCAGTGGAAGCGAGCAAGTTCGCTTCCTCAATCTCTGGCCTTTGATTCGGCGACCCAGCTCGTATAGGGTGGCGTTTTTCACCCATCAGGGAGCTGGCCATGCTGCGTCTGAGCGCGCTTTATCGTTACCCGTTGAAATCCGGCAAGGGCGAGGTTCTGCAAGGGATCGGCCTGGACAAACTGGGGCTTGAGGGCGATCGACGCTGGATGCTGGTGGACGAGGCCAGCGGGCGTTTCCTGACTCAACGTGCCGAAGCGAAGATGAGCCAGTTGTCGGCGCTGTGGAATGCCGACGGTGGCCTGACCCTCGATGCGCCGGGGCATTCGGCGATTGATATCGCGTTGCCCGGCAACGAAGCCGAACTGCGCGGCGTGACCATCTGGCGTGACACCCTGCGCGTGCCGGATGCCGGCGAAGAAGCGGCCCGCTGGGTCAGCGAATTCATCGGCAAACCGACGCGCCTGGTGCAAGTGCCGCTGGATCGCGCCCGCACGACTGCGGCCGGGTACGGCAACGATGACGATCAGGTGGCGTTCGCCGACGGTTTCCCGCTACTGCTGATTGGTGAGGCGTCGCTGCAACATCTGTCGCAGGAAGTCGGGCGTCCGTTGGAAATGCTGCGGTTCCGGCCGAATCTGGTGATCGAAGGCAGTGAGGCGTATGCCGAGGATGGCTGGAAGCGCATCCGCATCGGTGATGTCGAGTTCCGCGTGGTCAAGTCCTGCTCGCGGTGCATTCTCACCACCATCGACCCGAAAACCGGTGAGCGCAGCACAGACCGCGAACCGCTGGCGACTCTGCAGAAGACCCGCGCCCAGGCCGACGGTGCGATGTTCGGTCAGAACCTGGTCAATGACAGCAACGGTCGACTCGAAGTCGGCATGCCGGTGGAAATCCTCGAGTAATCTGCCCCGAAACGAAAAATGCCCGTGTCCAAGGACACGGGCATTTTTTATTGTCGCAGGAAACCGTGGTTTCAGCCGCGGTATTCGCACAGGTAAGCGGTGTCGACGGCCACTTTCAGCTGGAACTTGCTGTTGGCTGGCACGTTGAACTGGCTGCCTGCAGCGAAAGTTTCCCAGTCACTGCTGTCCGGCAGTTTGACGGTCAGTGCGCCGGACACCACGTGCATGATTTCACGCTGGCTGGTGCCGAATTCGTATTCGCCCGGGGCCATGACGCCGATGGTCGCAGGACCTTCAGCAGTGCCAAAGGCGATCGACTTGACGGTGCCGTCGAAGTACTCGTTGACTTTAAACATGGGCGATTCCTCTCGAAAAGGGCTTAAAAGGGTCAAAAAGGTCGGCCAGTATGCACAAGGCTCAGGGCGCCGTCACCTGCGCTAGAGCGGCAGCACCAGCGGTAATAATCGGGCGGTATTACGCGCATCTTCCAGTGCTCGATGCTGCTGACCGGTGAACTGCATGCCCGCCAGTTGCAGGGCGCCATTGAGTCCCAGAGGCCGTTCGAGGCGTCGGGCCTTGGCAAAGCGTTGTTTGAGGTTCATGTGCGGCACGCGGCTAAGGGCGCTGTCGAGTTGCAGGCGCTGCCATTCCTGAAGCAATTGCTTGCGGTCGTAATCGCCCCAGCTGGCCCAGCCTTCAAGGCGTGTCTGGTGCTGACCGAGCCAGCGCTCGAACGTCGGCCAGACGTCGGTCAGCGGTTGCGCCGCGTCGATGTTGGCCTGAGTGATATGCGTGAGCTCACGACAGAACGGCGTCAGCAGTGGCCGACGCATCGGTTTGACGAAGCGTTGAAAGTGATCCTGCTCGCGACCGGCACGGTCCACCAGGGTGGCGCCAATCTCGATGATCTCCATTTCCGTAACCGGCCAGCCACCTTCATCGGTGGTGGCTTCCAGATCAATGACCAGCCAATGGGGCATCGCAGGGTTCCTGATTTCCGCGTCCTGATTATTCAGAGCGTAGTCAAACCTTGCGGATGCGCGCGGCGACTACTCGACCTGCAACAGAACCTGACGATTTTTGACCTGATCGCCGACCTTGACCTGCACCCGCTTGAGCACGCCATCGATGCCGGCCTTGAGCGGGTGCTCCATTTTCATCGCTTCCAGCACCACCAGCAACTGGCCTTTGCTGACCGGACTGCCTTCGCTGACAAGCACGTCGATGATTGCGCCATCCATCGGGGCTTTCAAGGTGCCGGTGCTGACGCTGGTCTGACTGTCGATCACGGCATGAGTTCGATCCACCAGGCGCAGGCTGCCGGGACGGGTGAACAGCCAGAGCTGGTCGTCGTACAGCCGATAGGCGTGGCGCCGGCGCAGGCCTTCGATTTCGAGGGATATCGAGCGTTTGTTGTATTCGATGAGCTTCAGTTCGAAGGCACGTTCAGCCACCTGAACCCGAACGATGCCGTCCGGGGCGGCGAGCAACTGCACGCTCCACGTCTGGTCGTCGAGACCGAGTTGATAGTGCAACGGCGCCCCGGCATTGTTGCGCCAACCGGCCAAGGGTGAACGATGCGCCCCGGCGCAGGATTGATAAAACAGCAACGCCGCCACCGCGAGTTCTTCGGCACTCGGTGTATGCGGGTGCAGGCATGGATGGTCGGCGAAGTGTTGCGGGATAAACCCGGTGCTGAATTCACCGCTGATGAACTGCGGATGCTGCAACAGACTGGCGAGCAGTCGCTGATTGCTCTGCACGCCGAGCAACACGCTGTCCTGCACTGCGCACAACAGTTTGCGCCGGGCCTCTTCGCGGGTCGCGCCGTGGGCGATCAGTTTGCCGAGCATCGGGTCGTAGAACGGTGAGATCGACTGACCTTCGATCAGTCCGTGATCAACCCGCGCCCCCCGATCCAGTGCCGGCGCCCAGGCTTCGACTCGTCCGGTCTGCGGAAGAAATCCCTGGGCCGGATCCTCGGCGTAGAGACGCACTTCCATGGCGTGCCCATCGAGTTTCACCTGCGCTTGCGTCAGCGGCAGCGGACGGCCCTCGGCAACCAAAAGTTGCCACGCCACCAGGTCCAGCCCGGTGATCAACTCTGTTACCGGATGCTCGACCTGCAGCCGGGTGTTCATCTCCAGAAAGTAGAACTGGCCACGGGCGTCGAGCAGAAACTCCACAGTGCCGGCGCCCACGTAGTTCACCGCGCGTCCGGCCTTGAGCGCCGCTTCGCCCATCGCCTGACGCAGTTCTTCGGTCATCACCGGGCACGGTGCTTCTTCAATGACTTTCTGGTGGCGACGCTGGATCGAACAATCGCGCTCGCCGAGGTAGATCAGGTTGCCGTGGTGATCGCCGAACAACTGCACTTCGACGTGGCGCGGTTCGATCAGCGCCTGTTCGAGGATCAGTTCATCGCTGCCGAAACCGTTCAAGGCTTCGGAGCGGGCGGTGCGCAATTGCGCCGCCAGCTCCTCGGCGTGATGCACCAGGCGCATGCCGCGTCCGCCACCGCCGGCGCTGGCCTTGATCATCAGCGGATAACCGATGCGTTCGGCTTCGCGTGTCAGGGTCGCGTCGTCCTGCTCGGCGCCTTGATAGCCGGCGATGCACGGCACCCCAGCAGCGAGCATGGCAATTTTCGACTGGCGTTTGCTGCCCATCAGTTCGATGGCTTCGACGCTGGGGCCAATGAAGGTCAGGCCGGCCTGTTCGCAGGCTCGGGCGAACCCGGCGTTTTCCGAAAGGAAGCCATAACCGGGATGGATCGCGTCGGCACCGCTGCGCCGGGCGGCGTCGAGGATGGCCGGGATGTTCAGGTAGGACTGTTGCACTGGCGCCGGCCCGATGTTCACGGCCTCGTCCGCCATTTGGACATGCAGCGCATCGGCGTCGGCGTCGCTGAACACCGCGACGGTGCGATAGCCGAGGGCCTGGGCGGTGCGCTGGATGCGGCAGGCGATTTCACCGCGGTTGGCGATCAGGATTTTGTGGAGGGCGGGCATGGTGGTTTTTCCTGAATGTAGGCGGTGGATTGGAGGGCCTTATCGCGAGCTCGCTCCCACACGGTCAGGTGCTCCATCCGGGTTTGCGTTTTTGCACGAACGCCATCGTGCCTTCGATGCCTTCGGCACCGGTCACGGCTTCGCTGAACCACTGCGCCGCTTCATCCAGCAATTCACTCGACGGCTGGCCGGCGCTGGCCAGCAGTAATTTCTTGGTAGCGGCATTCGCTTCGGGGGCGCAGCACAGGACATGTTGCAGCACTTCATCCAGCCGTTCGGCCAGTGCCTGGGGATCCTGCTCGACAAAATGCACCAGCCCCAGGCGCCGCGCCTGATGGCCGTCAAAACGCGCGGCGGTCAGGGCCAGGCGGCGGGCTTCAGTGAGGCCGATGCGCTGCACCACAAACGGCGCGATCTGCGCCGGCAACAGGCCGAGGCTGGTTTCCGGCAGACCGAATTGCGCCTGATGATCGGCCATCGCGATATCGCTTACGCACGCCAACCCGAAACCGCCCCCGAGCACCGCGCCCTGCAACACGGTGATCAGCACTTGCGGCGCGTGCTGCGCTTCTTCCAGCAACGACCCGAAAGTGCGGTTCAACTCGCGATAGGCATCGCTGCCCTGAGCGCGGGCGTTGGCCATGTCCTTGATGTCGCCACCGGCACAGAAATGCCCGCCGGCGCCGCTGAGCACCAGCGCGCGAACGCTGCGGTCATCGCGCACGGCGGCCAGCACTGCGCGCAGTTCGGCGACCATTTGCAGGCTCATGGCGTTGCGGCTTTCCGGGCGATTGAGGGTGATGTGCAGCACGCCGTTATGCGGCTCCAGCAACAGCGTCTGGCAATCGGGCAGGGTGCTCATTTCTTTTTCCCCGGCAGGATGCCCATCAGTTTGCAGATGATTCCCAGCATGATTTCGTCGGCACCGCCGCCAATCGACACCAGCCGCACGTCGCGGTAGGCGCGGGCCACCGGGTTGTCCCACATGAAGCCCATGCCGCCCCAATATTGCAGGCAGCTGTCGCTGACTTCGCGACCGAGACGCCCGGCCTTGAGCTTGGCCATCGAAGCCAGTCGGGTGACGTCCTGGCCTTTCACGTATTGCTCGGTGGCCTGATAGACCAGCGCCCGCAGGCATTCGATTTCGGTCTGCAATTCGGCGAGACGGAAGTGGATCACCTGATTGTCGATCAGCGCATTGCCGAAGGTCTTGCGCTCCTTGCAGTACTCGATGGTGCTGTCGATGCAGTATTCCAGGCCCTTGATCATGTTGGCCGCACCGAACAGGCGTTCCTCCTGGAATTGCAGCATCTGCATCATGAACCCGGCGCCTTCATGGCCGATGCGATTGCGCTGGGGCACCCGCACGTTGTCGAAAAACACCTGGGCGGTTTCCGAGCTGCGCATGCCGAGCTTGTCCAGGTGCGAACTGAGGCTGATGCCCGGTGTGTTCATCGGGACCATGATCAGCGACTTGTTGACGTGCGGCTTGTCGTCCGAGGTGTTGGCCAGCAGGCAGATGAAGTCGGCGCTCGGCGAGTTGGTGATCCACATCTTGCTGCCGTTGATCACGTAGTCGTCGCCGTCCTTGCGCGCGGTGGTCTTGAGCCCGGCGACGTCGGAGCCGGCGCCGACTTCCGAGACGCCGATGCAGCCGACCTGCTCGCCGGTGATGGCCGGGCGCAGGAATTCGTCGCGTAGCTCATCGGAGCCGAAGCGGGCGAGGGCCGGGGTGCACATGTCGGTCTGCACGCCGATCGACATCGGAATGCCGCCGCAATGGATGGTGCCGAACTCTTCGGCGGCGACGATTGAATAACTGTAATCCAGGCCCATGCCGCCGAATTTTTCCGGCTTGGAAATCCCCAGCAGGCCGAGGTCGCCGGCCTTGCGGAAAATCTCGTGAATCGGAAAACGCCCGGCCTTTTCCCATTCATCGACGTGCGGGTTGATCTCGTGCTCGACGAATTGGCGGACGGTGCGGCGCAGGGCTTCGTGTTCCGGGGTGAAGATCATTTTTATTGTTCTCCTTGAGTCCGTGGCAATCAGAACCGGCTGACGCCGAAGCTGTTGGGGGCCAGCGTGCGGATGTCGGCTTCGTGGCAGATATCCAGCAGGTAGCCGAGCAGGGTGCGGGTGTCGCGTGGATCGATCAGCCCGTCGTCCCACAGGTTGGCGCTGCCGTAGAGGGCGGTGGACTGGCTGTCGAGTTTCTGCGCCGTGACCTGTTCCAGCATGTCGAGCATCTTCGGGTCGGGCACCAGACCGTCCTTCAACTGCTTGGCTTCGGTGACGATGCGCAGCACTTTGCCGGCCTGGGCGCCACCCATCACCGCGGTGCGGCTGTTGGGCCAGGCGAAGATGAAGCGCGGATCGAGCCCGCGCCCGCACATCGCATAGTTGCCCGCGCCATAGGAGCCGCCGACCACGATGGTCAGTTTCGGCACCCGTGCATTTGCCACGGCCTGGATCAATTTGGAGCCGTGCTTGATCACGCCGTGCTGTTCCGATTCGGTGCCGACCATGAACCCGGTGGTGTTGTGGAAAAACAGCAGGGGTGTCTGACTTTGGTCGCACAGCTGAATGAACTGCGCCGCCTTGCTTGCACCGTTGGGTGTGATCGGGCCGTTGTTGCCGATGAAGCCACAGGCGCGGCCCTGAATTTTCAGGTGGCCGCAAACGGTCTGCTGATCGAACTCACCCTTGAACTCCAGGAAGCGCGATTCATCGGCGATCCGCGCAATGATTTCACGCACGTCGTAGGGCTTTTTCGGGTCGTCCGGGATCAGGCCCAGCAGTTCGTCGATGGGATACAGCGGCTCTTTGAATTGCGGTTCGGGCAGCCACGGAAGCTGCTCGTTCCAGTTCAACAGGCTGATGATTTCCCGCACCTGACGCACGCCGTCGGCATCGTTCTCGGCCAAATATTCGGCGGTTCCGGCGACTTGCGCGTGCATCTCGGCGCCGCCCAGTTCTTCGTCGGTGGCCACTTCACCAGTCGCTGCCTTGAGCAAGGGTGGGCCTGCGAGAAACAGCTTGGCCTTGCCGCGTACCACCACCACGTAATCCGACAGCCCTGGCTGATATGCACCGCCGGCCGTGGCCGAGCCATGCACCACGGTGATCTGCGGCAGCCCCATCGCCGACATGCGCGCCTGATTGGCAAAGCTGCGTGCACCTTCGACAAAAATTTCCGCCGCGTAGTTGAGGTTGGCGCCACCGCTTTCGGCGAGGGTGATCACCGGCAGTTTGTTTTCCTGGGCGATCTGTTGCAGGCGCAGGGATTTTTTCAGACCCGACGGGGAAATCGTCCCGCCCTTGATCGCGCTGTTGTTCGCCACCACCAGCGCCCGCACGCCGGAAACGTAGCCAATGCCCGCAATCAAGCCGCCACCGGCCGAGCTGCCGTCCTTGTCGTCGTGCAGTTTGTAGCCAGCCAGGCTCGCCAGTTCGAGGAATGGCGCGCCAGGGTCGAGCAGCAGGTTCAGGCGTTCGCGGGGCAGCAGTTGTCCGCGCTTGTCGAATTTCGGTTTGGCTTCGGCGGCCTTGTTCAGCAGGTTCTGTTCGAGCTGCTGGACTTGCTCGATGGCCGCAAGCATCGCTGCGCGGTTGCGAGCGAAGGCTTCGCTGTGCGGGTCAAGCTGGGACTGGATCTGCGGCATGGCTTACTCCTTGTCCTTCAAGACGTCCGGCATATAGGCCCGGTGGAAGCCGTTGAAGGATTCGCTGTGGGTCGCCTTGTGCAGCGGCCATGCGCGACTGCCCAGGCTGGCCGCGCCGTCGATGCGCAAGGTGCTTCCGCTGATGAACGACGCCGCCGGGCTCAGCAGAAATACAATCGCCGCGCTGACCTCCGATTCGGTGCCGATGCGTTTGAGCGGCACGTGTTCGCGCAAGGTCGGGATCACCGCCTTGAACGCGCCTTCATAGGTGTCCATGCCGCTGGAGGCGATCCAGCCCGGCGCCACTGCGTTAACCCGAACGCCGGCATAACCCCATTCGAATGCCGCGGTCTTGGTGAAGTTGTCCATACCTGAACGGGCGGCGCCGGAGTGGCCCATGCCGGGCATGCCGCCCCACATGTCGGCGAGCATGTTGACGATGCTGCCGCCGTGCTTGCTCATCGATTGATTGAACACTTCCCGGGCCATCAGGAAACCGCCGACCAGATTGGTGCGCAGCACGGTTTCGAAGCCTTTCTGATTGATCGAGGCCAGCGGCGACGGGTATTGCCCGCCGGCATTGTTGACCAGCCCGTGGATCGGCCCGTGTTCGCGGATCAGTTCGCTGACCAGCGTCTTCACGGCTTCTTCGTCACGAATGTCGCAGGCCTTCCAGTGCGCCCGGCCACCGTCCTCGGCGATTTCGGCAGCAACGGCTTGCAGCTTTTCCGGCTTGCGTCCGACCAGCACCACGGTGGCCCCGAGCGCTGCCAGTTCATGGGCGGTGCAACGCCCGATGCCACTGCCGCCTCCGGTGACGATGACGGTCTGGCCGCTGAACAGGTCAGCCCGGAAAATCGATTCGTATGCCATGGACAATCCTCTAGTCGAACTGCTCGGCGATGCTCTGCGGCACCGGGATCTGGATTTCCAGCAATTGTTGGGCGAACGCTTTGCCTTGCGGGTCGATGCGCAGGCTCGCCACGCCACCGCCACCGAGGGCGTTTTCCAGCAGGAAATTCAGGCTGTGAGTACCCGGCAGATACCAGCGTTCGACCCGGCCGTGAATCGGGTCGAGGACATGGCTCATCCAGTCGACGATCACGGCCGGGGTCAGCGCTTCGGCGATCCACGGCAGGTACTCCGGGCGACGTGGCATGACGCCGATGTTGCTGTGATTGCCCTTGTCGCCGGAGCGCGCCACGGCCAGTTTCACCAGCGCGACGCTGGCGTCAGCGCGGCCATGGGGTTTGGGCGTTTCGTAGGGCAGGGGCAAATCCTCGCTGTCGAGGGTGGCCGAGGCGGGCAGGGCAAACGGGTGGCGCTCGCCGGCAATGTCGATCTGCAAGCTGCAGGCGCTTTTGTCGATCAGGAACGAGAACAGCCGGATCAGCGGATACACCGTCGGCCGCCCGCCGACGATGCCGGTCAGCCCCGGCGCCATGCCGGTGGCGGCCTGGGCGATTTCCCGGGAGAACAGGATCAAGGCCTGTTTGTTCGGGTGGCGCACGGCGAGTTTGATCACCACTTCGCGGCTGTCCCGACGCTGGCCGTGAGGGCCGTAGGTGGCTTCGCTACCAAGCAGCTCGATATGGGTTTCGCTGTAGGGGCCCCAGCCGCGTTGCTCGAGCATTTCAGAAGTCTTGTCGATGATCGCCTGACTGACGCGTCGGGCTTTTTCCACCGCATCGATGCCGGCGATCAGACAACTGGCGGTGCAGCGGAAACCGTCCGGGTACGTCGCACTGACCTTGTATTTGTCGCTGGGCGGCAAGCCTCTGGCGCCGTGGACGCGAACTGCGTTTTTGCCTTGCTGCTGAAGCTTGACCTGACTGAAGTCGCAGACCACATCGGGCAACAGATAGGCCTGTGGATCGCCGATTTCGTAAAGCATCTGTTCGCCGACGGTCAGCGGCGTGACCAGTCCGCCGGAGCCTTCAGGTTTGCTGACGATGAACTGGCCGTCGGCGCCGACCTCGACGATCGGAAAACCGATGTGTTCGTAATCCGGTACGTCGCGCCAATCGGTGAAGTTGCCGCCGGTGCACTGCGCGCCGCATTCGATGATGTGCCCGGCCAAGGCTGCTTGAGCGAGTTTGTCGTAGTCGTGCCACGACCAGCCGAATTCATGCACCAGTGCGGCGCTGACCACTGCGCTGTCGACCACGCGGCCGGTGATGACGATGTCGGCGCCCAGGCGCAGGGCTTCGACGATGCCCGGTGCGCCGAGGTAGGCGTTGGTCGAAACGCACATCGGTGGCAGCGGGGCGCCGCTGAACATTTCCGTGATGCCTTGGGTGGCGAGCTGTTTGAAGTGTGGTTGCAGGTCATCGCCCGACAGCACGGCGATTTTCAGCGCTACGCCGGCCTTGTCGCAGGCCGCTTGCAGGGCGGCGGCACAGGCCTGGGGATTGACCCCGCCGGCATTGCTGATGACGCGAATCTTCTGTTCGGCCAGTTGCGGCAGCAGGGGCGCCAGGACTTCGATGAAATCGCCGGCAAACCCTGCCTGCGGGTCCTTCATGCGGGCGCCGGCCATGATCGACATGGTGATCTCGGCCAGGTAGTCGAACACCAGATAATCCAGCTGTCCTGCGGCCACGAGCTGCGCGGCGGCGGTCGAGGTATCTCCCCAGAATGCGCTGGCGCATCCGATGCGGACGGTGGTGGGCATTTTCATCTCCGACTCAGCAACCTGTGACAGAAGTGCATCGAGGCTACCAAGCAAGCGCTTGGTTTGTAAACAGGCTGGATTATCTTCTGCCCAAGCGCTTGCTTGGTCGCGGCCGGCGGCTTAAATTGCCCGCGCAACCCTGCGGTTTCAGGGCGGCAGACGACTGAACGACTGTAGGAGAGAACGGGTGGACGAGCAAAAAGCCCTGAAGGTCATGCGCGAACTGGTCGATGAAGGCCGGTTGACCGACCCGGACAGCGCTCGCGGCAAACTGCTGCAAGTGGCGGCCCACCTGTTTCGCAACAAAGGCTACGAACGCACCACCGTGCGCGACCTGGCCGGCGCTGTGGGCATTCAGTCAGGCAGCATCTTTCATCACTTCAAGAGCAAGGACGAAATCCTGCGCGCGGTGATGGAAGAAACCATCCGCTACAACACGGCGCTGATGCGTGCAGCCCTGGCCGAAGCGGCCGATGTGCGCGAGCGGGTGCTGGCGCTGATCCGCTGCGAATTGCAGTCGATCATGGGCGGCAGCGGCGAAGCGATGGCGGTGCTGGTGTATGAGTGGCGCTCGCTGTCCGAAGACGGTCAGGCCAAGGTGCTGGCGCTGCGTGACATTTACGAGGACATCTGGCTGCAAGTGCTGGGCGAGGCCAAGGAAGCGGGGTTCATCCGCGGCGATGTGTTCATTACCCGACGTTTTCTCACGGGCGCATTGTCCTGGACCACCACCTGGTTCCGCGCCGGCGGCAGTTTGAGCCTCGATCAACTGGCCGAAGAAGCGCTGATCCTGGTGCTCGAAGAACGCTGATTACTTTCTATCGGCCCGGGAAACTGGCTAACTGGGCGAAACCGCCTAGCTTGAATGCATGGAACGGTACTTTTTCGGGGAGTGGGGTGTTTTGAAGTCTTCGTCAAATCGGACGGCCGCCGGGCTGATGCTCGCAGCGCTGGCTGCATCCTGGGTTTTGCCTGCTGAGGCGGTGCAAGTGGTTCGGGTGGGGGCGGCGCATTTCCCGCCTTACACCATTCGCCCGGAAAACGGTGCCGACACCGGGCTGCTGCCGGAGCTGGTCGCTGCATTGAACAGCTCGCAGAGCGACTACCGTTTCGAGCTTGTCCCCACCTCGATTCCGCGACGGTTCGGCGATTTCAAGGAGGGCCGCACGGACATGGCGATCTTCGAGAATCCGGACTGGGGCTGGAAAGACATTCCCCATACCACGGTCGACATGGGACTGGAGGACGCGGAGATTTTCGTCGCGGAAAACGAACCCGGTCGCCAGCAGAATTACTTCGCTGATCTCAAGGGCAAACGCCTGGCGTTGTACAGCGGCTATCACTACGAGTTCGCCAACTTCAATGCCGACCCCAAATACCTCGCGGAAACCTACAACGCCACGCTGACCTATTCCCACGACAGCAACCTGTTGATGGTGCTGCGCGGTCGGGCGGACATTGCCCTGGTCACTCGCTCGTATCTGTTCGATTACCTGCTGCGCAACGACAAGGTGCGTGACGAATTGCTGGTGTCGCAACGCATCGACCAGATCTATCACCATTACGCCATTCTCAGCCCGAAAGCGCCGATTACCGGCGAGGCGTTCGGCAAGTTGCTGCAAGGGCTGCGCGACAGCGGGCAGATGCTGAAGATCTTCGATCCGTACAAGATTGCCGTGGTGCCGGTGCCTCACCCATGACGGGCGGTTTTTCGCGTCCGGCCTAAATTTCCCGCCCCGGCTCACGTCCCATCGTTGAACTGTCGACGATTATCGTGAGCCCGACCCATGTCCAATCTGAATGACCTGACTGCCCTGGCCTTGCCTTCGGGCAGTCAACTGATAGCCGATGCCACTGAAAGCCGTCTGAGCCTCAGCCTGGACGGGCAACCGCTGATTCGCCTGCGCCTCGATCGTGAAGGCCAGGGGCCGATCCAGATCGATGAACGCTATGCGCTGCCGCCATGCCAGGCGCTGTGGGCGGCCTGCTATTGGCTGTTTGCCCGGGATCCGGCGCGTCAGCAATTGATCTGGCAACTGGATCAGCCACCGACCGAAGCCTTGCTCAGCGGTTTGCTGGTGAGCACTGAAGTGGCGGGCGAATATCGCTGCGAGCGCACGCTGTTCTGGCAACTGCCGCAACCGTGGCTGGGGGCTTCGCTGACCGGCAGTTATCCGCAGCAGATGGTCATCAGCAACGGCAAGCGTCATCCGCTGCGGCCGGTGAAACCGCGTGGTGAGGTTTATCGGCGTTTCGATGCACGTCTCGGTGCGTGGATTTCCCTGCGAACGGTAGAAATCGAGCAGGATCTTGCGCGTTTCAACCGTTGGCAGAACAGCCCGCGAGTCGCCAGTTTCTGGCAGGAAGAGGGCAGCCTCGAACAGCATCGCGAGTACCTGAGCAAACTCGACGCCGATCCGCACACCCTGACCCTGATCGGTTGTTTCGACGACCAGCCGTTTGCCTATTTCGAAGCCTACTGGGCCAAGGAAGATCGCATCGCGCCGTTCTACGATGCCGATAACTACGATCGCGGGATTCACATGCTGGTCGGGGAAGAAAACCATCGCGGTCCGCACAAGGTGGCGAGCTGGCTGTCGGCGCTGGTGCACTACCTGTTTCTGGATGATCCGCGTACGCAGCACGTCGTCGCCGAGCCGCGAGCCGACAACGCGAAGATGATCGGCCACATGCACAACCAGTGCTTCCACTGTGAAAAGGAGTTCGACTTCCCGCACAAGCGCGCGGCGTTGATGATCCTGGGGCGTGAGCGGTTTTTTGATCGCTGCAAACTGGCGTGACGCCTCGCTGAAACAAAAAAAGATCGCAGCCCTTCAGCGAAGGCTGCGATCTTTTTTTTTGCGGTGTGCTGTCAGCGACGGTTCGCAGTCACGGCATCTGCACGACTGCCCGACACCTTGCGGCAGTGCACCAGCGCATCACGAATCATGAAGTTGACCAGGGTCGGCGAAACGCCGAGTTCCTTGGCAATGTCCTTTTGCGGCACGCCATGCAGACGGTACATCTCGAAGGCGTAGCGGGTGCGGACCGGCAGCTCGGTCAGCGCATCGGCAATGTGTTCCAGGGTCGAGAAGTTGATGTGTGAGGTTTCCGGCGAAGCGCCCTGAATGACCACGTTCAACCCTTCCTCCTCGGGGCCGGCGTACTTCTGCTCCAGCGCCTGTTTGCGGTAGTGATCGATGGCCAGATTGCGCACGATCTGGAACAGATAACTCAGCTGGGCCTTGATCGACGACGTGATCGGCGGCGCCGATTGCAGTCGGAAGAACGCATCCTGCACCACATCTTCGGCGCGTGAACGGCAGCCGGTAATGCGGGCTGCAATCTTGACCAGAATCAGTCGATTGTCGACGAATGCCTGAAGTAGCGGTGAATCGCACCTGCTTGTGGATACTTGTTCCGTCATGGAAATCACCTTGCTGCCAATAGGTTAGTGGGACGCCTGGGGGACGGGGCCGTCCTACACATCGAGCGACAAATTATGTTGAATGATAATGATTGTCAATTGAGAAAGAGAACTAATGATCCATAACGGTGCGATCCGTGAGCTGCGACACGCCGCCGCACTCGTCCAAGCGCCCAGCCCCATTGGCGATCCAGCCTGCCGACTAATTATTTCAAGACGTCATCCGTTCTCATTGGTGAATGGTTCCGGGTACACAGCCCCGACCATACCGCATTCCAATGCCTTGCACGGTCGGCGAAGACCGTGTCCCGCATGCCTTGCACGGGCATGCCGCAGCCAACCCGATTCCACCAGCAAGCCGAATTCAGGCAGGAAACCTCATGACCGACGCGTTCGAACTCCCCAGCACCCTGGTCCAAGCCCTCCAGCGCCGCGCGGCTCTGACGCCGGATCGGCTGGCCTTGCGTTTTCTCGCTGAAACCGAGGAGCAGGCTGTGGTGCTCAGTTACCGCGAACTCGATCAGCGTGCGCGCACCATCGCGGCAGCGTTGCAGGCCGAGGCCGGATTCGGTGATCGCGCGGTGCTGCTGTTCCCGAGCGGCCCGGATTACGTCGCGGCGTTTTTCGGTTGCCTGTACGCGGGCGTGATCGCGGTGCCGGCTTATCCGCCGGAATCGGCCAAGCGTCACCATCAGGAACGCCTGCTGTCGATCATTGCCGACGCCGAACCGCGTCTGCTGCTGACCAGCGCCGACCTGCGCGACGCCTTGCAGCAAATCGAAAGTGCGCCGCCGCTGTTGTGCGTCGACACCCTCGACGCCTCGCTGGCCGAGCGTTGGGTCGAACCGACCTTGCCGCAAGACCACATCGCCTTCCTGCAATACACCTCGGGTTCGACCGCGCTGCCCAAGGGTGTACAGGTCAGCCACGGCAACCTGGTGGCCAACGAACTGTTGATCCGCCATGGCTTCGGCATCGACGTGAACCCGGACGACGTGATCGTCAGCTGGTTGCCGCTGTACCACGACATGGGCCTGATCGGCGGTCTGCTGCAACCGATCTTCAGCGGCGTGCCGTGCATCCTGATGTCACCGGCGTACTTCCTCGGCCGGCCGTTGCGCTGGCTCGAAGCGATCAGCCAATACGGCGGCACCATCAGCGGCGGCCCTGACTTTGCCTATCGACTGTGCAGCGAGCGGGTCAGCGAATCGGCGCTGGAGCGTCTCGACCTGAGCCGCTGGCGCGTCGCCTATTCCGGTTCCGAGCCGATCCGTCTCGACACCCTTGAGCGTTTCGCCGAGAAGTTCACTGCGTGTGGTTTCAGCGAAAACAGTTTCATGGCGTCCTATGGTCTGGCGGAAGCGACCCTGTTCGTCGCCGGCACACCTCGCGGCACGGGCATTCCGGCCCTGCGCGTCGACGATCAAGCCCTGGCCCAGAACCGTGCCGAGCCGGGCGAGGGCAGCCCGATCATGAGTTGCGGCATCAGCCAGCCCGATCATGCGGTGCTGATCGTCGAGCCGACCACGCTGGCAGAGTTGGCCGACAACGCCGTCGGTGAAGTCTGGGCCACCGGCCCGAGCATCGCCCACGGCTACTGGCGCAACCCCGAGGCCAGCGCCAAGACTTTCGTCCAGCACGCCGGCCAGACCTGGCTGCGCACCGGTGACCTGGGCTTCATTCGCGACGGTGAACTGTTCATCACCGGTCGCCTGAAGGACATGCTGATCGTACGCGGTCACAACCTCTACCCGCAGGACATCGAGAAGACGGTCGAGAGCGAAGTGGAGGTGGTGCGCAAGGGTCGCGTCGCCGCGTTCGCGGTCAATCAGAACGGCGAAGAAGGCATCGGCATCGCGGCGGAAATCAGCCGCAGCGTGCAGAAAATCCTCCCGCCCGAAGCGCTGATCAAAGCCATCCGTCAGGCGGTGGCCGAGGCTTATCAGGAAGCACCGAGCGTGGTGGTGCTGCTCAATCCGGGTGCGTTGCCGAAGACCTCCAGCGGCAAGCTGCAACGTTCGGCCTGCCGCAATCGTCTGGCTGACGGCAGCCTCGACAGTTACGCGGTGTTCCCGTCGGCCACCGCTGAAACCAGCGAATCGACCGCGTCCGCCTCTGAGCTGGAAGCCCTGATCGGCAAGATCTGGGCCGAGCAACTCAACGTCAAGCAAGTCAACGCCGACGATCACTTCTTCCTGCTCGGCGGCAACTCGATCGCCGCAACTCAGGTGATCGCCAAGGTACGCGAAGAACTGAGCCTGGAGCTCAATCTGCGTCTGCTGTTCGAAGCCCCAACCCTGTCCGCGTTCGCCGCTGCCGTGGCGCAACAGCAGCAGGACGGCGGCAGCGCCCAGGGCGAAATCACCGCACTGTCGCGCAACGAAGCACTGCCGCAATCGCTGGCGCAAAACCGTCTGTGGATCACCTGGCAACTCGATCCGCACAGCAGCGCCTACAACATTCCCGGCGCCCTGCGCCTGCGCGGCGAACTGGACGAAGACGCATTGCGCGCCAGTTTCCAGCAACTGATCGAACGCCACGAATCCCTGCGCACGCGTTTCTTCGAGCGCGATGGCGTGGCGCTGCAACAGGTCGAAGCGGCGGGCGAGTTCAACCTGCAACTGATCGACATCAGCGATCTGCCGGCCGCCGAGCGTGAGGCACGCGCACAACAGATTCGCGAAGACGAAGCCCGCACCCAGTTCGACCTGGAGAAGGGCCCGCTGCTGTGGGTGACGCTGGTTCGCCTCGACGATGAAGATCACCAGTTGCTGGTGACCATGCACCACATCATCGCCGACGGCTGGTCGCTGAACGTATTGATCGACGAGTTCTCGCGCCTGTACGCCGCTGCTTCCCAAGGCCAGCGTGCCGAACTCGCGCCGCTGCCCACCCAATACGCCGACTATGGCAGTTGGCAGCGCCAGTGGCTGGCGCAAGGCGAGGGCGAGCGGCAACTGGCGTACTGGAAAGCGCAGTTGGGTAATGAGCATCCGACGCTGGAACTGGCGACCGACCATCCACGTTCTGCCAAACAAATTCACAGCGCCGCACGCCACAGCGTTCGTCTGGGAATCAGCCTCAGCGACGCCATTCGCCAGACCGCCCAGGCCTATCAATCCACGCCGTTCATGTTGCTGCTCTCGGCGTTCCAAAGCCTGTTGCATCGCTACAGCGGTCAACGCGACATTCGTATCGGCGTGCCGAACGCCAACCGTCCGCGCCTGGAAACCCAGGGCCTGATCGGCTTCTTCATCAACACTCAGGTACTGCGTGCTGACGTCGATTCGCGTCTGTCGTTCACCGAACTGCTGGCGCAAACCCGTCAGGCTGCGCTCGGTGCTCAGGCGAATCAGGACCTGCCGTTCGAACAACTGCTCGAAGCCTTCCCGCAGGCCCGAGAACAAGGTCTGTTCCAGGTCATGTTCAACCACCAGCAACGCGACCTGAGTGCGCTCAAGCGTCTGCCGGGCGTGCTCGCCGAGGAACTGCCGTGGCACAGTCGCGAGGCCAAGTTCGACCTGCAACTGCACAGCGAAGAAGACCGAAATGGTCGTCTGACGCTGTTCTTCGACTATGCCGATGAGCTGTTCGACGCCGCGACCATCGAGCGTCTCGCCGAGCATTTCAGCAACCTGCTGCGCGCTGTCTGCGAGCGCCCGGATCAGGCAATTGGTGACCTGCCACTGCTGACCGCCGACGAACACACTCAGCAAAACGCGTGGAGCGTCGCCCCATGCACGCCGGCTCAGCAATGGCTGCCAGAACTGCTCAACGAACAAGCCCGGCAAATCCCTGATCGCACCGCCCTGATATGGGACGGCGGCAGCCTCGACTTCGCCGAACTGCACGCCCAGGCCAACCGTCTCGCCCATTACCTGCGCGACAAAGGCGTCGGCCCGGACGTGTGCGTGGCCATCGCCGCCGAGCGTTCGCCGCAACTGCTGATCGGCTTGCTGGCAATCATCAAGGCCGGCGGCGCCTACGTGCCGTTGGACCCGGATTACCCGGCCGATCGTCTGGCCTACATGCTCAGCGACAGCGGCGTCGAACTGCTGCTGACCCAGACTGCATTGCTCGACCGCTTGCCGGCCAGCGAAGGCGTCAGCGTGATCGCCATGGACACCCTGCACCTGGAAAACTGGCCGAGCCAGGCACCGGGCCTGCACTTGCACGGCGACAACCTCGCCTACGTGATTTACACCTCCGGTTCCACCGGCCAGCCGAAAGGCGTGGGCAACACTCACGCGGCGCTGGCCGAACGTCTGCAATGGATGCAGAACACCTATCGCCTGAACGACACCGACGTGCTGATGCAAAAGGCGCCGATCAGTTTCGACGTGTCGGTGTGGGAATGCTTCTGGCCGTTGATCACCGGCGCGCGCCTGCTGATCGCTGGCCCCGGTGAACACCGCGATCCGCATCGCATCGCGCAGTTGGTTCAGCAGTACGGCGTGACCACGCTGCACTTCGTACCGCCGCTGCTTTCACTGTTCATCGACGAACCGTTGAGCGCCGAATGCACCAGCCTGCGCCGCGTGTTCTCCGGCGGTGAAGCGCTGCCGGCGGAACTGCGCAACCGCGTGCTGGCGCAACTGCCGGCGGTGCAACTGCACAACCGTTATGGCCCGACTGAAACCGCGATCAACGTCACCCACTGGCATTGCACCGTGGCCGATGGCGAGCGTTCGCCGATTGGCCGTCCGCTGGGCAACGTGGTCTGCCGCGTGCTCGACAACGATCTCAATCCAGTGCCGGCCGGTGTGCCGGGTGAGCTGTGCATCAGCGGTATCGGCCTGGCCCGTGGTTACCTCGGTCGCCCGGCGCTGACCGCCGAACGTTTCGTGGTCGATCCGCTGGGCGAGCAGGGTGCGCGTCTGTACCGCACCGGTGACCGCGCGCGCTGGACCAACGATGGTGTGATCGAATACCTCGGCCGTCTCGATCAGCAGGTCAAACTGCGCGGTTTCCGCGTCGAGCCGGAAGAAATCGAAGCGCGTCTGCTCGCTCAGGATGGCGTCGCCCAGGCCGCCGTGCTGGTGCGTGAAACCGTCGCCGGTCCGCAATTGATCGGCTATTTCACCGCCACCGATGCCAATGAAGATCAGGACGCGCAAATCGCTCGCCTGAAAACCGCACTGGCCGCCGAGCTGCCGGAATACATGGTTCCGGCACAACTGATGTGCCTGGACGCAATGCCCCTGAGCCCGAGCGGCAAACTCGACCGTCGCGCCTTGCCCGAGCCGCAATGGCAGGTGCGCGAACACGTCGAACCGGTCACCGAGCTGGAACAACAGATCGCCGCGATCTGGCGTGAAGTGCTGGGCCTGAAACAGGTCGGCCTGCGCGACGACTTCTTCGCCCTCGGCGGTCACTCGCTGCTGGCCACGCAAATCATTTCCCGCACCCGTCAGGCCTGCGACGTCGAATTGCCGCTGCGTGCCTTGTTCGAACACAGCGAACTGGGTGATTTCGCCGAACAGATCCGCCAGATCCAGGCCAGCGGCCGCACCAACAAACAGCCGCCGATCGACAAGGTTGATCGCAGCAAGCCCGTGCCGTTGTCCTATTCCCAGCAGCGCATGTGGTTCCTCTGGCAGATGGAACCGGACAGCCCGGCGTACAACGTCGGCGGCATGGCGCGCCTGCGTGGCGTGCTGGATGTCGGGCGTTTCGAAGCAGCGTTGCAAGCGCTGATCCTGCGTCACGAAACCCTGCGCACCACGTTCCCGAGCGTCGACGGCGTGGCCCGTCAGCACGTGCATGCCGAGACCGGCGTGCGCATGGACTGGAAGGATTTCTCGAAATTCGCCGCTGATGTGCGCGAGCAGAAGGTCCAGCAACTGGCCGACGATGAAGCGCATTTGCCGTTCGATCTGGAAACCGGCCCGCTACTGCGCGCTTGCCTGGTCAAGACCGCCGAGCACGAGCATTACTTCGTCCTGACCCTGCACCACATCGTCACTGAAGGCTGGGCGATGGACATCTTCGCCCGGGAACTCAGCGCGCTGTACGAAGCGTTCGTCGATGACCGCGATTCGCCGCTGGAGCCGCTGCCGGTGCAGTACCTCGACTACAGCGTGTGGCAACGCAACTGGCTGGAGTCCGGTGAGCGTCAGCGTCAGCTCGACTACTGGACTGCGCAACTGGGCCGCGAACATCCGCTGCTGGAACTGCCGGGCGACCGTCCGCGTCCGCCGGTGCAAAGTCACCAGGGTGAACTGTTCCGTTTCGACCTCAGCGATGACCTTGCCGCTCGCGTTCGGGCGTTCAACGCGCAGAACGGTCTGACCCTGTTCATGACCATGACCGCCGCACTTGCAACGTTGCTCTATCGCTACAGCGGCCAGACCGATCTACGCATCGGCGCACCGGTGGCCAACCGCATCCGTCCGGAAAGCGAAGGGCTGATCGGTGCGTTCCTCAACACCCAGGTGTTGCGTTGCCAGCTCGACGGCCAGATGTCGGTCGGCGAATTGTTCGAGCAGGTGCGTCACACCGTGATCGAAGGCCAGTCCCATCAGGACCTGCCGTTCGATCATCTTGTTGAAGCGTTGCAGCCACCGCGCAGCGCGGCGTACAACCCGCTGTTCCAGGTGATGTGCAACGTGCAGCGCTGGGAATTCCAGCAGAGCCGCATGCTCGCCGGGATGACTGTCGAATACCTGGCCAACGATGCGCGGGCGACCAAGTTCGACCTCAACCTGGAAGTCACCGACCTCGACCATCGCCTCGGTTGCTGCCTGACTTACAGCACCGACTTGTTCGATGAACCAACCATCGCGCGCATGGCCAGACATTGGCGCAACCTGCTGGAAGCGTTGATCGCCGACCCTCAACAGCGCCTCAGCGAATTGCCATTGCTCGATGCGCCTGAGCAACAACAATTGCTCGACAGCCTTGGCGTCGAGCCGGGCGAGCGTCGTCTCGATCAGTGCATTCATCACCTGTTCGCCGAGCAGGCACTGGCGCGCAAAGATGCGCCGGCCCTGACTTTTGCCGGGCAGACCCTGAGCTACGCCGAACTCGACGCCCGCGCCAATCGTCTGGCCTGGGCCCTGCGCGAGCGCGGTGTCGGCCCGCAAGTGCGGGTCGGTCTGGCGCTGGAGCGTTCGCTGGAAATGGTCGTCGGCCTGTTGGCGATCCTCAAGGCCGGCGGCGCCTACGTGCCGCTGGACCCGGAATACCCACTCGACCGCCTGCATTACATGATCGAAGACAGCCGCGTCGGCCTGCTGCTCAGCGACCGGGCGATGTTCAAAGCCCTCGGCGAACTGCCGTCGAACGTGGCGCGCTGGTGCCTGGAAGACGACAGCGCCGCGCTGGCTGATTACCCGGCCACCGAGCTGCCATTTATCAGCCTGCCGCAGCATCAGGCGTACCTGATCTATACCTCGGGTTCCACCGGCAAACCGAAAGGCGTGGTGGTGTCCCACGGTGAAATCGCCATGCACTGCCAGGCCGTGATCGAACGCTTCGGCATGCGTGCGGACGATTGCGAGCTGCACTTCTATTCGATCAACTTCGACGCCGCCACCGAGCGTCTGCTGGTGCCGCTGCTCAGCGGCGCGCAGGTAGTGCTGCGTGCGCAAGGACAGTGGGACGCGGAAGAAATCTGCAGCCTGATCCGCGAACATCGGATCAATATTCTCGGCTTCACCCCGAGTTACGGCAGCCAGTTGGCGCAGTTCCTCGCGACGCAAAACGACATCCTGCCGGTGCGCATGATCATCACCGGCGGCGAAGCGCTTACCGGCGAACACCTGCAGCGGATTCGTGCAGCGTTCAAACCGAGCCTGTTCTTCAACGCCTATGGCCCGACCGAAACCGTGGTCATGCCGCTGGCCAGCCTTGCACCCGAGGTGCTGGAAGAGGGTGCCGGTAGTGTGCCGATCGGCAGCGTGATCGGAGATCGCGTGGCCTACATCCTCGACGCCGATCTGGCACTGGTGCCGCAAGGCGCGACTGGTGAGTTGTTCGTCGGCGGCGCCGGCCTGGCCCAGGGTTATCACGACCGCGCCGGCATCACTGCCGAACGTTTCGTCGCCGACCCGTTTGCCGCCAATGGCGGGCGCATGTACCGCACCGGCGACCTGGTGCGCCAGCGCGCCGATGGTCTGGTGGAATACCTCGGGCGGATCGACCATCAGGTGAAGATCCGTGGTTTCCGGATCGAACTGGGCGAGATCGAAACCCGCCTGCTCGATCACGCTTCGATCCGCGAAGCGGTGGTGCTGGCGCTGGATGCACCGAGCGGCAAGCAACTGGTCGGCTATCTCGTGACCGAGGTCGCTTCGCGAAGCGAAGCCGAGCAAGCAGAACTGCGCGAAGCCCTCAAGGCGCACCTGAAGACGCAATTGCCGGACTACATGGTGCCGACGCATTTGATTCTGTTGGCCAGCATGCCGCTGACCGCCAACGGCAAGCTCGACCGTCGCGCCTTGCCAGCGCCGGATCCGGAGCTCAATCGTCAGGATTACGTGGCGCCAAGCAACGAGCTGGAGCAGACCCTGGCGCAGATCTGGTGCGAAGTGCTCAACGTCGAGCAGGTCGGTCTCAACGACAATTTCTTCGAACTGGGCGGCGACTCGATCCTGTCGATTCAAGTGGTCAGCCGTGCGCGGCAGCAGGGCATTCACTTCAGCCCTCGCGATCTGTTCCAGCACCAGACTGTGCAGACGCTGGCCGCTGTCGCCAGTCGCAGTGAAACCGTGACGGCCGAACAAGGTTTGGTGACTGGCGAATCGCGTCTGACGCCGATCCAGCACTGGTTCTTCGACACCGAGATTCCCGAGCGTCAACACTGGAACCAGGCGTTGCTGCTGGAGCCGACTGTGGCGCTTGAACCGCATCGTCTGGAACAGGCGTTGCTGGCCGTGATCGAGCAGCATGACGCCTTGCGTCTGCGCTTCAGCGAGATCAACAGCGCATGGCAAGCAACCCATCAACCGGTGACCGATGCCGCGGTGTTGTGGCAAGTGCGCGTGCCGTCGATGGACAAGTGCGCCGCACTGTTCGCCGATGCCCAGCGCAGCCTCGATCTGGAGCAGGGTCCGCTGGTGCGCGCCTTGTTGATTGACGGGCCGGAGGGTCAGCAACGACTGTTCATCGCGATTCATCACCTGGTGGTCGACGGTGTGTCGTGGCGCGTTCTGCTCGACGATCTGCAAACCGTGTATCGCCAGCTCGACGCCGATCAGTCGGTGAAACTGCCGGCGAAAACCAGCGCCTTCAAGGACTGGGCGGCGCGCTTGCAGGCCTACGCCGGCAGCGAATCCCTGCGTGAAGAACTGAGCTGGTGGCAGGCGCAACTGGCCGGTCCGACTGCCGATTTGCCGTGCGAACGCCCTGAGGGTGGCCGCCAGAATCGCCATGCGCAAACCGTCAGCGTGCGTCTGGATGCAGAAAAAACCAAACAACTGCTGCAACAGGCACCGAGTGCCTATCGCACGCAGGTCAACGACCTGCTGCTGACCGCATTGTCCCGCGTGCTGTGCCGCTGGAGCGGGCAGCCGTCGGCGCTGATTCAACTGGAAGGCCACGGCCGCGAAACCCTGTTCGACGAAATCGACCTGACCCGCACCGTCGGCTGGTTCACCAGCGCTTATCCGCTGCGTCTGACCCCGCACAACATCGAAGAAGCCGCCGGGCAGGGCGCTTCGATCAAGGCGATCAAGGAACAACTGCGCGCCGTTCCGCACAAAGGCCTCGGTTATGGTGTGCTGCGTTATCTGGCCGATGACGTCAGCCGTCAGAGCATGGCAGCGTTGCCGAACGCACCGATCACCTTCAACTACCTCGGCCAGTTCGACCAGAGTTTCGGCAGCGATGCGCTGTTCCGTCCGCTGGATGAATCGGTCGGTGCCGCCCACGATCCGCACGCACCACTGCCGAACGAGTTGAGCGTCGACAGTCAGGTGTACGGCGGTGAGCTGCTGCTGCGCTGGACCTTCAGCGCCGAACGTTACGACGCCCAGACCATCAACGACTTGGCCGATGCCTACGTCGGTGAGTTGCAGAGCCTGATCGAACATTGCCTGCAGGACGAGGCCGGTGGTCTGACGCCATCGGACTTCCCGCTGGCGAAACTGACCCAGGCGCAACTCGACGCACTGCCGGTGCCGGCGGCGCACATCGAAGATGTGTACCCGCTGACCCCGATGCAGGAAGGCATGCTGCTGCACACCTTGCTGGAGCCGGGCACCGGTCTGTACTACATGCAGGATCGCTATCGCATCAACAGCGAACTCGACCCCGAGCGTTTCGCCCAGGCATGGCAAGCGGTGATCGCCCGTCATGAAGCGCTGCGTGCGTCGTTCTGCTGGAACGTCGGCGAAGACATGCTGCAGGTGATTCATACGCCGGGTCGCACGCCGATCGAGTATCTGGACTGGAGCGCCATCGCTGACGCCGAGCAGGAGCCGAAGCTGCAAGCGCTGCTCAAGGCCGAGCGCGAAGCCGGGTTCGATCTGCTCAATCAGGCACCGTTCCACCTGCGCCTGATCAAGGTTGGCGCGGCGCGCTACTGGTTCATGATGAGTAACCACCACATCCTGATCGATGCCTGGTGTCGCTCGCTGCTGATGAACGATTTCTTCGAGATCTACACCGCTCTGGGCGAAGGTCGCGAAGCGCAATTGGCGGTGCCGCCGCGTTACCGCGATTACATCGGCTGGCTGCAACGCCAGAGCCTGGCCGAGGCGCGTCAGTGGTGGCAGCAGAACCTGCAAGGGTTCGAGCGCACCACGCCGATCCCGAGCGACCGTCCGTTCCTGCGTGAACACGCTGGCGAAAGCGGCGGCATGATCGTCGGCGACCGCTACACCCGCCTCAATGTCGAGGACGGCGCCCGTCTGCGCGAGCTGGCCCAGGCCCATCAACTGACCATCAACACCTTCGCCCAAGCGGCGTGGGCACTGGTGCTGCGACGCATGAGCGGTGATCGCGACGTGCTGTTCGGCGTGACCGTGGCCGGGCGTCCGGTGGAAATGCCGGAGATGCAACGCACCGTCGGCCTGTTCATCAACAGCATCGCGCTGCGGGTGCAGATCCCGGCGGACGATCAGCGGGCCAGTGTTCGTCAGTGGCTGAGCGGTCTGCTCGACAGCAACATGCAACTGCGCGAGTACGAATACCTGCCGCTGGTGAACATCCAGGAGCAGAGCGAACTGCCGAAAGGCCAGCCGCTGTTCGACAGCCTGTTCGTGTTCGAAAACGCCCCGGTGGAAGTCTCGGTGCTGGACCGTGCGCAGAGCCTCAACGCGACCTCGGACTCGGGCCGTACCCACACCAACTTCCCGTTGACGGCGGTGTGCTATCCGGGTGATGACCTCGGTCTGCACCTGTCTTACGACCAGCGTTACTTCGACGAGTCGACCATCGAGCGCATGCTCGGCGAGTTCAAGCGTCTGTTGCTGGCGCTGGTCGACGGCTTCCATGGCGACATGGCTGACCTGCCGCTGCTGGGCTTTGATGAACAGGACTTCCTGCTCCACGGTTGCAACCAGAGTGAGCACGACTATCCGCTGGAGCAGAGCTACGTCGAACTGTTCGAAGCCCAGGTCGCGCAACATCCGCAACGCACTGCCGCCAGTTGCCTCGATCAGCAGTTGAGCTATGCCGAGCTGAACCAGAACGCCAACCGTCTCGGCCACGCGTTGGTCGCGGCCGGGGTGCAGATCGATCAACCGGTGGCGTTGCTGGGCGAGCGCAATCTGGATCTGCTGGGCATGATCATCGGCAGCTTCAAGGCCGGTGCCGGTTACCTGCCGCTGGATCCAGGCCTGCCGAGCCAGCGTCTGCAACGCATCATCGAGCTCAGTCGCACGCCGGTGCTGGTGTGCACCGAGGCTTGCCGTGAACAGGCGACGACCTTGCTGGATGAATTCAGCTGCGCCAACCGTCCACGCCTGCTGGTGTGGGAAGAGGTTCAGGCGGGCGCGGTGTCGTCGGCGAATCCGGGCCTCTTCAGCGGCCCGGACAACCTGGCCTACGTGATCTACACCTCGGGCTCCACCGGTTTGCCGAAGGGCGTGATGGTCGAGCAGCGCGGCATGCTCAACAACCAGTTGAGCAAGGTGCCGTACCTGAATCTGAGCGACGCCGATGTGATCGCCCAGACCGCTTCGCAAAGCTTCGACATTTCGGTCTGGCAGTTCCTCGCCGCGCCGCTGTTCGGGGCGCGGGTGGACATCGTGCCGAACACCATCGCCCACGATCCGCAAGGCCTGCTGGTGCATGTGCAACAGCAGGTCATCACCGTGCTGGAAAGCGTGCCGTCGTTGATCCAGGGCATGCTCGCCTCGGATCGTTTGAGCCTCGACGGTCTGCGCTGGATGTTGCCGACCGGTGAAGCAATGCCGCCGGAACTGGCGCACCAGTGGCTGCTGCGTTATCCGGAGATCGGTCTGGTCAACGCCTATGGCCCGGCGGAGTGCTCAGACGACGTGGCGTTCTTCCGCGTCGACCTGGCCTCGACTCGTGGCAGTTATCTGCCGATCGGTACGCCGACCGACAACAACTTGCTGTACCTGCTCGATGGCGCGCTGGATCTGGTGCCGCTGGGTGCGGTGGGTGAGTTGTGCGTGGCCGGCACCGGTGTCGGTCGTGGTTATGTCAGCGATCCGCTGCGCACTGCGCCGGTGTTCGTGCCGAATCCGTTCGGTGCGCCGGGTGAGCGTCTGTATCGCACTGGCGACCTGGCGCGCCGTCGCAGCGACGGGGTGCTGGAATACGTCGGCCGGGTCGACCATCAGGTGAAGATTCGCGGTTACCGGATCGAGCTGGGTGAAATCGAGGCGCGTCTGCACGAGCAACCGGAAGTCCGTGACGGGGCGGTCGGCGTGCAGGAAGGTGTCAACGGCAAGCATCTGGTCGGCTACCTGGTGGCCGCAGATTCCGCACTGAATCAGAGCGAACGGCTGGAGCGGATCAAGCAGCGCCTGCGCGCCGAACTGCCGGAATACATGGTGCCGCTGCACTGGTTGTGGCTCGACCGGTTGCCGCTCAACGCCAACGGCAAACTCGACCGCAAGGCCTTGCCGGCGCTGGAGATCGGCCAGTTGCAGAGCCAGGATTACCTGGCGCCGCGCAGCGATCTGGAGCAGACCCTGGCCGATATCTGGGCCGAGGTGCTGAAGGTCGAGAAGGTCGGGGTCCGCGACAACTTCTTCGAACTCGGTGGCCACTCGCTGCTCGCCACACAAATCGCCTCGCGAGTGCAGAAAACCCTGCAACGGGATGTGCCGCTGCGAGCGATGTTCGAGTGCAGCACGGTGGAGGAACTGGCCGAGTACATCGAAGGGCTGGCGGCCAGTGACATTACCGAAGAGAAGGTGGATCGGTTGAATGATCTGATGGCGGCGCTGGAAGGTTTGTAGTCTTCAGCGCCTGTGCGTTCAACACAATTCAACCGGTACATTCACGTACATTTCCAAGGTTGACGATCGAGAACCGGCAGCTCAGGCTGCCGGTTCTCTTTTTTTTGTCGCGGGGGTAGTCGATGCCTTTCTTCACGGTGGACGGACAAGCGCTTCATTACATTGATCAAGGCACAGGCCCGGCGGTGTTGCTGGCCGGCAGCTACCTGTGGGATCAGGCCATGTGGGCACCGCAGATCGCTGCGTTGTCGCCTCACTATCGGGTGATTGCGCTGGATCTGTGGGGCCATGGTGAATCGGGGCGTTTGCCTGAAGGCACCACATCACTGGATGACATCGCACGCCAGGCGCTGGCCTTGCTCGATCATCTGGACATCGACCGGGTGACGCTGGTCGGGTTGTCGGTCGGCGGCATGTGGGGCGTGCGCCTTGCTCTGTCGGCACCGCAGCGGCTCAACGGTCTGGTACTGATGGACACCTACGTCGGCGTCGAGCCGGAACCGACCCGTCAGTATTACTTTTCCCTGTTCAAGCAGATCGAAGAAAGCGGCGAGATCTCCGAGCAGTTGCTCGATATCGTGGTGCCGATCTTCTTCCGTCCGGGCATCGATCCGCAGTCGGCGTTGTATCAGGATTTTCGCGCAAAACTCGCGGGTTATTCCGCTGATCGCCTGCGTCAAAGCATCGTGCCGATGGGGCGCATCACGTTTGGCCGTGATGACCTGTTGCCGCGTCTGGGCGAGCTGAATGCGGCGACCACACTGGTGGTCTGCGGCGATCAGGACAAACCCCGTCCACCGTCGGAAGCCAAGGAAATGGCCGAGCTGATCGGCTGCCCGAGTGTGCTGGTGCCCGAGGCCGGGCATATCTCCAATCTGGAGAATCCGGAGTTTGTGACGGAGGTGTTGTTCAGCTTCCTGGCGGAGCGCCATTAACAAGATCGCCGCGTGTCGCAGCTTCTACAGGTGTGTGTTTCCTGTAGGCGCTGCGACGCGCGGCGATCTTTTGGTCCTGCTTATTTCGGCCCGAGAATCTTCGCCAGCTTGTCCGGCGTCGGCGCGCCTTGCTGTTGTTGCAGCTCACCCTTGTCGTCCATGTAGAAGATCGCCGGGGTGGCCTGTAATTCCAGGTCCTCCATCAACTGCATGTTCGCTGCGAGTTTGGTCTGCACGGCGGCCGGAATGTTCTTCAAGGCTTTGAGCGTGCTGGCTGTGCCGGCCTTTTCGTGTTCTTCCAGGGCCTTGGCCGGGTCTTTGGCGGCCAGCAGCGCGGCGGATTTGGCCGGGCTGTCTTCGCGGATGATGCCGACCATGATGTGGCGCAACTGCACCTTGCCGGCCTTGACCCATGGACGGGCCTGTTCCCAGAACATGTTGCAGTACGGGCAGTTCGGGTCGCTGAACAGGTACACCGTGCGCGGTGCATCCTTGTTGCCGTCCTGAATCCAGTTGCTGGCCTCGAACTTGGCCCAGACTTCCTTGGCCATCGGCGCGTAGACCAGTTTTTGCAGCGGTGCGCTGCTCAGGTCGTTGCCGTCGGCGTCGTACAGATTGCCCAGTAGCACGTGCTTGCCGTCCGGCGTCAGGTACAGCGCCATGCCGCGGTTCTGGTATTGCGCGGCGTAGCCACGCAGGCCGTCGGGCGCGTCGAACTGGCCGACGATTTTTGCGCCCTTGGCTTCGATCTTCTTGATCGCGTCAGGCAATTCTTCAGCGGCCTGCACCGACGGCAAGTGCAGCAGGGCAGCGCCCAGAGTCAGCGTCAGCAGGTGGCGGAGGCGGGGCATGGCAGTTTCCTTGCAGAGGTGGCCGGTGCGGCGTTCGTATTCGGATTGGGGATGTCGAAGTTTTCCAGGGCTCGAGCCAGACTGGCGTTCGACAACTCGCCCAGATGACTGGCCAGCAATTGACCGTCGGGGCTGTAGAACAGCGTAGTCGGCAATGCCATGGAACCCACGGCCTGGCCCAGATGACCGCTGCGGTCGAACAGCACGTTGTTCAGGCTCAGGCCCTGGGTTTCGAGGAAGGTCGCGACGCTTTGCATGCTTTCGGCCTGATTGACGAACAGGAACGTCAGGTCCGGGCGTTGCTGCTGGGCGTTTTCCAGCACCGGCATTTCGCGGCGGCATGGCGGGCACCAGGTGGCCCAAAGGTTGATCACCAGCGGGCCGCCCTGATAGTCAGCGAGTTTCACGGTTTCGCCGGCGGCGTTGCGCAGGGTGATGTCCGGCAGACGTGTGCCTTGCTCGTAGAGGCTCAGCGACAGGGTGGCCAGCAACCAGAATGCCACGCCACTGACCACGCCGAACCCCAACGGTCGACGCAAACCCGGCCGCCGCCAGCCGCGATACAGCGCTGCCAGCAGCAATACGATCACCCCCGGCCAAGCGAGAAAACCACCGTCGCGCAGGTCGATGATCTGCCACGGATCGTTGCGGTAATGTCCCCAGTACACGGCAACAAACGCGACGCGCGCAGCGAGCATTCCGAGCAGGAACAGGCTGAACAGCGCCGACTCGGGGTTATCGCCACCGCGCTTGGCCACCCGCCAGCCGACGAAGGTCGCCAGCGCCAGGGCGCTGATCAGCAACAGGTGGTTAAGCGCAATGGCAAAGGTGCCGAGGGTGAAAGTCAGCATTAACGGGCGTCTCGGGTGGTGGTCCAGTGTTGCAGGAAAGTGTCGGCATCGACTTCGCCGGTGATGCGCTGGCTGCGGCGCTCTTCACCGTCGGCACCGATCCACACAAAACTCGGTGGCCCTGGCACTTTGTAGCGGCCGAGCAGTTCGCGGCTGGCGGCATTGTCATCAGTGACGTCGAGGCGCAGCAAACGCACTTCGCTCAGGGCCTGCAGTACCCGCGCCTGGCCAAATACCTTTTTCTCCATGACTTTGCACGACGTGCACCAGTCGGCGTAGTAATCGAGCAGCACCCATTGGCCCTGAGCCTTGGCGGTGTCGAGTTCGCGCTGCAGCGCGGCTGGGTCTTTGATCGTAATGAATGCTTCGTGACCGTTGGGGGCAACCGTGCCGGTGCGTCCGGCGCTGTAGACCTGCAACGGCTGGAACGGATCATCGCTGCCACCCGCTGCACCCACGACCAGCAAACTGCCCCACAGTCCCAGCAGCAGCGAGCTGGCACCGAACAACTGGGCGACCCGGCCGAAGCCTTCGGACTGTTTCCAGGCGCTGTAGGCCGCGATCAGCAGCAGCGCGCCGCACAGCGCAAGCCACAGCGACGAGTCCAGCACCGGACGCAGCATCAATACTGCCGTGCCGAGGAACAGGAAACCGAATATGCCTTTGAGCAGGTTCATCCACGCGCCGGGTTTCGGCAGGAAACGATTGCCGACCGTCACCAGCACCAACAGTGGGATGCCGATGCCGATACCGAGGGCAAACAGGATCAAGCCACCGTGCAGCGCATTGCCGCTTTGCGCGATGTAGAGCAGAGCACCGGCCAGCGGTGCGGTCATGCACGGCCCGACCAACAGGCCGGACAACGCGCCCAACACACCGGCGCCAACCAGGCTGCCGCCGCTGCGACTGCGCGAGGCGTGCTCCAGTCGATCACGCAGTGCGACCGGCAATTGCAGTTCAAAGAAGCCGAACATCGGCAGTGCCAGAATCACAAACACCACTGCGAACGTCCCGAGCAGCCATGGGTTTTGCAACCACGCCTGAAGGTTCGCTCCCAACAGGGACGCGATGACGCCCATTGCCGCATACACCAGCGCCATGCAAACCACATAGCTGCTGGCCAGCGCAAAACCACGACGTGGCGTGGCACCGCTGCCAACCACCATACCGGCCAGAATCGGCAACATCGGTAACGAGCACGGCGCAAAGGCCAGCAACAGGCCGAGACCGAAGAACACCAGCAGGCTCCAGCCCAGCGAGTGCTGTTGCAGACCGCTGGCCAGCGCTTGATCCTGCGCCTCATCCGTCGCTGCAGCGGCCGCTTTGCCACCGAGGTCGATCACGCGAGTTTGCGGTGGATAGCACAGGCCGGCATCGGCGCAGCCCTGATAACTGACCTTGATCTGGCCTTTGGCTGCTGCAGGAATTTTCAGTTCGAGGCCCTGGCGATAGACCGGTTGCTCGCCGAAATACTCGTCACTGTGGGATTCGCCTTCGGGCAGCGCTGGGGCGTTTTCCGCCGCCAGCCCGTCGAATTTCAGGCGTTTCTGATACAGGTAGTAACCGTCGGCGATTTGCCAGAACAGTTGGGTTTCGCCGGAATCCAGACGTTCGGATGTCAGCACGAAGGCCTTGTCGACCGGGAGAAATTCCGGTTTTGTCGCAAAAGGATCGTTCCCTGCCTGGGCCAGACCCGAAATCAACAGTGCAAACAATAAAAAAATATGACGCATGGAGGAGCCTTGTCCCTGTGCAAGTGATGAGCACAATGGGCGGCGGCGATTAACCGATGATTAACCGCGGCGCCCTTGTCGCTGTGGCGTTCGGGGCATAATGTCAGCTTAATCGGCCAACCGCCTAATCGGCATTTTTCTACGGGACTCACCATGCACGTACTGGTTTGCGAAGACGATGAGTTGATCGCCAGTGGCATCGTCGCCGGGCTGACGGCCCAGGGCTTGACGGTCGAACACGTCAACACCGCCTCCAAGGCGCGGGCGATCCTCAAGGTTGCCGAATTCGACGTGATGGTGCTCGACCTCGGTTTGCCGGACGAAGATGGCCTCAAACTGCTGCAGCAACTGCGTCAGCAGGGCCTGGAAATTCCGGTGCTGATCCTCACTGCGCGGGATTCGGTCACCGACCGGGTCGACGGTTTGCAGTCCGGCGCCGACGATTACCTGCTCAAGCCGTTCGATTTGCGCGAACTGTTCGCTCGTCTGCAAACCCTGCTGCGCCGCGTGGCCGGGCGTAGCGTCAACCTGATCGAGCACGGCGCGCTGACTTACGACCCGAGCAGCCGCGAAACCACCCTGGCGGGCCGTTCGGTGGACCTGTCCCGTCGCGAGCAATCCCTGCTGCAAGCCTTGCTGCACAACCGTGGCCGGGTGCTGTCCACCGAGCAATTGAAGGACAGCGTCTACGGTTTCAACGATGAACTGGAGAGCAACGCGCTGAACGTGCACATCCACCACCTGCGCAGCAAACTCGGCAAGGGCATCGTCGAAACCGTACGTGGTCTGGGCTATCGCCTGGGCCCGGCCGATGGTGGAGAACCTGACAAGTGATGAGTCTGCGCCTGCGCCTGAGTCTGACCCTCGGCGCCGCATTCGCGCTGATCTGGGCCTTGGCGGCGGCCTGGATGCTCAGCGACCTGCGCAACCAGATGATGTTTTCCCTCGACCAGCGGCTGGTGGCTTCGGCGCGGATGGTCGCCGGGTTGCTGGAGCAATTGCCGGCGATACCGAGCAAAGGCGAGGGCACTCACTTCAGCGCCGAACAACTGAACATTCCCGGCGGCATGGCCTGCCAGGTCAGCTCGTTGCGCGGCGAAATCCTCGCCCGCAGCCACAACAATCCGGAACAGGCACTGGAAGCCCAGAAAATGGGCTTCCATGACCAGATGATCGACGGCGCACCCTGGCGCACCTTCACCCTGGCCCGGGGCGATGTGCGCATCACCACCGCTGACCGGGTGATCGAGCGTGAAGCCTTGAACATGTCGATCCTGCTGGCGGCTTCGGTGCCGGTGGGTGTGGCGCTGCTTGGCTGCCTGTGCCTGCTGTGGCTGGGGATCGGTCAGGGGCTGGCGCCGCTCAATCGCTTGCGCGAAGCCTTGATGCGGCGCAATGCCGACTCGCTCGAACCGTTGCAGTTGCAATCGTTCCCCAGCGAACTGAAACCGCTGCTTGAAACTCAGAACCAACTGTTCCAGCGCATCGGCAAGACTATCGAGCGCGAGCGTCGCCTGACCGGTGACGCCGCCCATGAACTGCGCAGCCCGCTGACGGCGATCAAGACCCACCTGCAAGTGGCGCGCATGACCGAAGGCAGTGCCCGCGATCAGTCCCTGGCCCGGGCCGAGGAGGGCGCCGATCGCTTGCACCGGACCCTGGAGCAATTGCTGTTGCTGGCCCGGGTCGAGGGCAGTCTGTCGTTCGACGACGGCGTGCAGTGCAGCTCCGAGCAAGTGGCGAAACTGGCGATTCAGGACTCCGCCAGCGGCGAGCGTCAACGGATCAAACTGCATCTGCCCGAAAAGTTGTCCGGCGCGCCTCTGCAAATGCCGGCAGTGTTGTCGATCGCGGCCTTGCGCAATCTGCTCGATAACGCCCTGCGCCATACCCCGACGGAAGGCGCCGTGGAGCTGAGCCTGGAAACCACCGGCAACCGCGTGCGCTTCGTGGTTCGCGATCATGGGCCGGGGATTGCGCCGGACGATCTGCAACACCTGACCCAACGCTTCTGGCGCAACGGCCAGAGCACCGGCTGCGGGCTCGGGCTGGCGATTGTCCAGGCAATTGTCCAACGCTGTGCCTGCACCCTGCATTTCGACAGTCGCCCGGATGGCTTGCGGGTCGAGCTGACCATGCCGCTGCAACCGGCCTGAGCCGGCACATCAAATGTAACCTCTCTCCATTGGTCATCGGCCGGCCACGACGCTATTGTCGCCCCAGCCTTTGACTCAATGGATTGAGGGAAACAGCGCCATGGATGCATCCATCTACATTTGCCCGGCCACCCCGGCTGATGCCGGCATCATCAGCCGCATCATCGAGCGTTCGATCCGCGTCGGTTGTGCGCTCGACCATCGTAACGACCCCCACCTTGTCGATGCCTGGATCCGCCAGCAATCGCCGGAACACATCAGTGCCTGGCTCACCGATCCACAGCGCTATCTGAACATCGCCCTGATGCAGGGCCGACCGGTGGGCGTCGGCATGGCGCTGGCCGACGGCGATGTCACCCTTTGTCATGTGCAGCCGGAATGGTTTCGCCGGGGCGTCGGCCGGGCCCTGATGGCTGACCTTGAAGGCTGGCTGCTGACTCGCGGCAGCCCCCGTTCCGTGCTCACCAGCACCCGCACCGGTGAAGCCTTTTATCGGCGTCTGGGGTATCGCGAATCGGCGCCGCCGCTCATTCGCCACGGCATGCGCAGCCTGCCGATGCACAAGTCGCTGCCGCTGTCGGCATGACAACTCGCTCAAGGGTGTAAATCCTTGAGGGGCTGGTGCGTTTCCAGAACAGGAAAACCTGCATGTGCGCCCCGCGACCGGAACGCGCACCTGTGCGGTGTGCAGTTTTGGTCACTATCCATAGCGAATTGAGGGGTCGAGAGATGTCAGTCGCCACCAGCCTTATCGAAGAGTCGTCGGCCCGGATCGCCTCCGCGCCGGCGGAAACGCTGTATCAGTTCAACGAGTCGCCGCTGCTGGCCCGTCAGAGCCAGCAGGAATCCAATGCCCGCAGCTACCCGCGGCGCATTCCCCTGGCGCTGAAGCGTGCCAAGGGCCTGTATGTCGAAGACGTTGAAGGCCGCACGTTCATCGATTGCCTGGCCGGTGCCGGCACCCTGGCGCTGGGGCACAACCACCCGGTGGTAATCGAAGCCATCCAGCAGGTGCTGGCCGATGAGCTGCCGCTGCACACCCTCGACCTGACCACGCCGGTGAAGGATCAATTCGTTCAGGACCTGTTCGGGTTGCTGCCTCCAGCATTGGCCAAGGAAGCGAAAATCCAGTTCTGCGGCCCGACCGGCACCGACGCCGTGGAAGCCGCGCTGAAACTGGTACGTACCGCCACCGGACGCAGCACCGTGCTGTCGTTCTCCGGCGGTTACCACGGCATGAGTCAGGGCGCGTTGAGCCTGATGGGCAGCCTGGGGCCGAAAAAGCCGCTGGGCGCATTGCTCAGCAACGGCGTGCAGTTCATGCCGTTCCCGTACGACTACCGTTGCCCGTTCGGCCTCGGTGGCGCGGCGGGTGTGAAGGCCAACCTGAGTTACCTGGAAAACCTGCTCAACGACCCGGAGGCCGGTGTGCAATTGCCGGCGGCGGTGATCGTCGAGGCGGTGCAGGGCGAGGGCGGTGTGATTCCGGCGGACATCGAGTGGCTGCGCGGTCTGCGTCGTATCACCGAAAAGGCGGGTGTTGCACTGATCGTCGACGAGATCCAGAGCGGTTTCGCCCGCACCGGCAAGATGTTCGCCTTCGAGCACGCCGGCATCACCCCGGACGTGGTCGTGCTGTCCAAAGCCATCGGCGGCAGCCTGCCGCTGGCGGTGGTGGTTTACCGCGACTGGCTCGACACCTGGCAGCCGGGCGCTCATGCCGGCACCTTCCGTGGCAACCAGATGGCGATGGCCGCCGGTTCCGCGGTGATGCGTTACCTGGTCGAGCACAAGGTCTGCGAACACGCCGCCGCCATGGGCGAACGCCTGAGCGAGCACCTGCACATCCTGCAGCGTGACTTCCCGCAACTGGGCGACATTCGTGGTCGTGGCCTGATGCTCGGGGTCGAGCTGGTCGATCCGAACGGTGCGCCGGACGCGCTGGGCCATCCACCGGCCTTCGCCCGTCTGGCGCCGCTGGTACAGCGCGAATGCCTCAAGCGTGGCCTGATTCTGGAGTTGGGCGGGAGGCATGGCGCGGTGGTGCGGTTCCTGCCGCCACTGGTGATCACCGCCGCTGAAATCGACCGCGTCGCCGAGATCTTCGGTCGTGCACTGAGTGCCGCGACCGCTGCCCTGTAAATTTTTCGCCGCGCCGAACGTTCCTTCTACATACCCGGCTGCACCCACCGTGCAGCCCACCCCTACAACGATGGAGACACAGCATGACGTCAGTATTCGACCGCGAGGACATCCTCTTTCAGGTCGTGGTCAACCACGAAGAGCAGTACTCGATCTGGCCGGATTACAAGGCCATTCCGGAAGGCTGGCGCACCGTGGGCAAGAGCGGCCTGAAGAAGGAATGCCTGGCCTACATCGAAGAAACCTGGACCGACATGCGCCCGCTGAGCCTGCGCCAGAAGATGGAAGCGCAAACGGCTGCACAGTAAGTCACCGGCCAAAAAAGAAACCCGCTGGACTGGAAACAGTCAGCGGGTTTTTTCATGTCCGGAGGAACGGTGTTACGCGCCGCTCAAGCCCTTGAGCAGTGCATCCACATTCCCTTCCAGTTCTGCCACAGGATCCGCCGCATCGGTGCTCAGCACCAGCAAATGACTGCCCGACTCGGCAATTGCCGCTTTCACGGCGTCCGACGGTTGCCGATGGTGCAGCACCACCGCCACGTTGTTGTCCTTGAGCGTTGCAGTCAATTTCTTCAGGTCTTCCGGTGTCCATTCGGCGTCCGGTCGCGGGTCCTGTCCGATCAACTCCAGGTTCAGGCTGCCGATCAGATAGCCGAAGTGATCGCTCAGGCTCATCACGCTCAGATTGTCGGCACTGGCCAGACGCGCCTCGCTATCGGCACTGAGTTTCAGCAGGCGCTGTTTCAATGCGGCCAGATTGGCCTCGATCTTCGGTTTGTCCTTCGGCGCCAGACGCACCAGGTCTGCCGCCATCACGTCGGCCATGCGCCCCATGTTGTTGCTGGCCAGCCACGGCTGGCTGTTCAGGCCATCGACGTTCAGCCCCGGTTGCACGGCGATGCCGGGCAGGGCGCCGTCCACCGGGCGGGCGGCATCGACTTCGATGATGCGGATGTTGCTGCGTCGGGCAATCGGGTACAGCGGATCATCGGCCCACAGCGAGCGCACGCCGATCACCGCATCGGCGCCGGTGGCCAGTTTGCTCAGCTCTGGAGCACCGCGTCCGGTGAAGTACGCGGTCTGGCGGCTGCCCGGCAGATTCGCCGGCGCTGCGCGTTCGAGGCTGATGTCGGTGCCCTTGAGCAGCACTTCACCCAGACCGTAGGTGATTGGCAACGAGGCCAGCACCCGCAGCGGTTTGGCGCTTTCGGCGGCGAATACGGTGGTCGTGGTCACGCTGCACAGGGCGATGGCCAGGGTCAGTTGTCGCAGTGAGAAAGACATTTATCCAAGGTTCCCTTTCAGACTGGGGACGACGCCCCGGGCAATGGCGGCGAGGGCGAAGCCGATACCGGCGACCAAGATGATCGCGGCGCCGGACGGAATCGGCAGGTCGAACACGATGGGCGCGAGAATCCCGCACAGCGTACTGACCGTGGCGATCAGCACCGAGCACCAGAAAAAGCCCTTGAGCGACTGGCTGAGCAAACGAGCCGCCGCTGCCGGAATCACCAGCAGCGCGCCGACCAGAATCGCGCCAATGACTTTTACCGCCGCGACGGTGATCAGGGTCACCAGAATCACGAACAGGTAATCCAGAGTCTTCACGGCAACACCGCGCACCGCTGCCAGTTGTGGGTTGAAACTGGCGAGCATGATGCGGTTGTACAGCGGCAAGGCCAGGGCCATCACCAGCGAACCGACGATGGCCAGCACCGCCAGATCATTGCCGTTGACCGTCAGCACCGAGCCGAACAGTACGTTTTCCAGAATGTGCACGTTGATCTTGCCCGCCAGGATCAGCAGCAGGCTGGCACCCAGCGCCAGGGACACCGACAGGAACACGCCGATCAGCGTGTCCGGGGCCAGGCCGGTACGGTTGCGCAGGTAATTGAGCAGGATGCCGAACAACAGGCAGTAGCCGAACAGGCTGCCGTACGGCCCGGTGTAGGGTTCGCCGAGCAGGATGCCGATGGCCACGCCGGTCAGCGCCGCGTGACCGACCGCCTCGGAGAAAAACGCAAAGCGCTTGACCACCACCAACGTGCCGAGACCGCCGAGCACCGGGCCGATCAACAGGCCGGCGAGCAGCGCGTTGACCACAAAACCGTAGGCCAGGGCTTCCGGCAGGTAACCGGAGGTGGCCCAGCCCTGCACCATCAAACGAAAGGCTTCGTAACTCATCAGGCAGCGCTCCGTGGATGGGTCGAGAACAGGGTCAGCAGGCGTTCCGGGGTCAGGGCCTGTTGCGGGGTGGCGTCGAACAGCACCCGGCGGTTGAGGCCGGTGACGCGATTGGCCAGACGCCCGACGGCTTCCAGATCGTGTTCGATCCACAGCACGGTGATGCCCGCCGCGCGCCAGTCGCCGAGCAGGCGTTCGAATACCTGGATCCCGGCTTCGTCCAGGGCCGACATCGGCTCATCGAGCACCAGCAATTGCGGGGCGGGGATCAGGCCTTGAGCGAGCAGCACCCGCTGGCGCTCACCGCCGGACAACGCGCCCATCCGGCGCTTGCGTTTGTCCTGCATGCCGACCCGCTCCAGCGCCTCACCGATGGCGCCGGCGTAGCGTTTGCTCAGGCCGAGAAACGCCGGGCGACGCTGACACATGGCGGCCATGAAATCATCGACGGTCATCGGCAGACCCCGATCGAATTCCAGCGCCTGCGGCACGTAGCCGATAGTGCCGGGCTCGCCGGGCCATTGCAGGCTGAGCCGACCCTGATGCGGCATCTGCCCGAGCAGGGTCTTGATCAGCGAACTCTTGCCGCCGCCGTTGGGGCCCACCAGTGCGTGCACGCTGCCGGGCTGCACCTGGAAGGTCACCTTGTCCAGAATCGTCGTGCGACCGAGGGTCAGGCTGACCTCGGCAAATTCCAGGGTCGGGCCACTGCTGATGATTGAGAGGTTTTCCTGAGCCGTCATGCGCCGGACTCCTGAATTGCCCGAACGACGGTGTTGAGGTTGCCGGTCATTTCCTTTTCGTACTTGTCGGCGGTGTATTCGCCGTAGGAAATGTGCGACAGCGGGTACAGCTTCACACCGGATTCGCGTTGAATGGTCTCGACGTAAGTGGACGGGAAATCCATCTCGGAGAAGATCACCTTCACATCCAGTTCGCGCAGTTGATCGATGGTTTTCTTCAACTGGCTCGGGCTGGGCTCGATGCCGTGGGCCGGCTCGACCACCGCCGTCACTTCCAGGCCGAACTCGCGCAGCAGGTAGTCGTAAGCGGCGTGCACCGTGGCGACCCGCAGTTCGGCGTTTGGCGCCTGGGTCAGTTTGGCCAAGGCATCGGCGCGCATCTGCCGCAGGCGTTTGCCGTAGGCGCGGGCGTTCTGGGTGTAGGTTTTGGCGTTATCCGGGTCGAGCTTGCCGAGTTCCCGGGCGATGTTGTTGACCTGGGCAATCGAGGCGCTGATCGACAGGAACGTGTGCGGGTTCACCACTTTGCCGGCACCGCGCGCTGCGACTCCGGTGGCGGCCAGCAGCGGCACGTTCTCGTTGGCTTCGATGGTCTTGATGTTCGGTGTTTCGCTGGCGGCGATCATGCGGTCGGCGAAGTCGTCATGGCCGACGCCGTTGAGCACGATCACGTCCAGCCCGCTGATGCGCTTGATGTCTTCGGCGCGGGGTTCGTAGGCGTGCGGGTTGAAGCCGGCGGGAATCAGCGGCACGACGTCGGCCTTGTCGCCGACGATGTTCGCCACATAGCTGTAATAAGGGTGCAGGGTGATGCCGATGCGCAGGCGTTTGGCCGGATCGGCGCTGGCCAGCGGGCTCAGCAGGCAGGCGCACAGGCCGATCAGCAGCAGGCGCAGGAAAGGACGGCGTTGAGATGAACTAGGCATGGGCAAGCGGTCTTCTCTCGAATGAAGGCGAGGGTTCAATGACGATGTTCGCGGGTCACCCCGGCATCGAATTGCGCGACGATCTGTTTCCATCCGGCAGCGGTCAGTGCCGCGTCGGACAGGTCTGTCGGCGCTTGCAGATCGGCGGCGCGGTTGAGCCAGATGTCCGGCGCAGCGTCGTTCAGGCGCATCAGAAACGAGCCGGCCACGGCCGGTGCCTGGCTGTGGCCGTAGTAGGCGGCATTGGCCAGCAATTGCCAGGCATGGCCGCCACGGCTCACGGAGCTGGCGTCCTGGGCGAACGGCACGAAACCTTCATCCGCCAGGTTCTGTGGGGTCGGCAGCGCTTGCTGTTCTTCACGCAACAGGTGGATCTCGTCGAGGGTTACTCGCAGGTCGGCGTAGATGCCTTGCTCGCTGGCACCGAGGTCGCGGCGGGCGTCGAGCTGATGGCTGGAAACCGGTTCGGGTTCGTGGGACACCCCGCGCCACGCCACCACGGAGCCGGCGACCGCGAGGATCAGCAGGCACATCAGCAGCACATTGAGGGTTTCATGGCCGGCACCGGCGGGGCGAACAACTTGAGTGGTCGGCGTGGTCATGGGGCTTCGATATCCGCTTGGTCGATTTCGACGACATGGCCGGGGCCGGCGTCGAACAGCACGTAGAACTCGGCGCCGGGTTTCTTGAAGGTCAGGGTCGAATCGGCGCCGAGCTTGCCCGGCACCAGGATGGTTTCGTCGTAGCCGATCACATCGAGGGTCACCCCCGGCGCGCCGCTGCCGTCGGAGAAACCGCCGGTGCATTTGATCTGCTCGGCATCGATGGCCTTGCACTCGCACATCGGGTTGTGGGCCAGGGCACTGGCGCTGAAACCGGCACACAGCACCAGCAATGCGGTGCTCATGCTCAGACGGGAGGGGCGGCTCATGGTTTGGCTCCTTGTTTGTTCAGCCAGGCAATAGTGGCGGGTGAGGCCTGGCTCAGCGGAATCGAGGCTTGGTGCATGCTGCCGTCCCAGCCTTCCATGGTGATCCACAGTTCGGCGTCGGCTCTGGTTTTGTCCGGGACGGGCATCTGCGTGCCCATGCTGTAAGGCGTGCCGAAGAAGATCGAACCGGCGGCGCGCAGGCTGCGTGGCTTGCCGATGCGCAGGTAGGTGGCCTTGACCTGTTCGACACAGGCCTCGCACAGCGCGGCGCTAAACCCTTTCAGATAGCCGGCTGCACCGTCGGGAAGCGGCGCTTCGTTGCGAAACTCGGCCAGACGCAGGCTCCACGGACCCACCTGGACTTCGCCGATCTCGCGCTCACCCAGCCCGCTGTCACCGCGAAACAACGCCTGATCGGCGAAGTACCTGGGCATGAATCCCAGCGGAATCAGCAACAGCAGCACGTTGATGTGGAAGCGCCATTTATGCCAGATCACGCTCAGCCGTGAGGGCTGAGCCATGGGAGTGAACTTGCTCACAGGTTGGCCTCCGACGGTTCACGGTGCAGGGCCGGTTGTGCCTGAACGCGCTGTTTCTTGTTCTCGCGCTTGAGGGCGTTGGCGGTGGCCAGCGCGGTGCGCTTGGTCCAGATCAACAGCCCGCTGAGGACCATCATGCTCAGCACCAGCCCGAAGAAGAACCAGATCAGCTTGATCCACAGTCCGCCGAAGTCGCCGGTGTGCAGCGGACGCATGGACTCGGTGACGAACTCTAGGGAGGTTCGGTCGGAGAGCAGGCGCGAGGCCGCCACTTCACCGCTGTAGGGATTGAGCGTGGCTGACTGGAACATCAGCGGATACCAGCCGCGTCCCCGGATATCGAGGTGGCTGTAGGCGTTGCCGGGCAGATTGATGGTGCTGGCTTCGAACCCGGGAATCCGTTGCTGAGCAATTTCGATGGCGTGATCGAGGCTGACCCGTGGCGGAGGCGAACCATCAGCGGACAACGGCACGCCTTCACGGGACATGGCCGCGATGATTGGCTCGCTGGAGATGGAAATATGGTTGTCGGAAAGAATGGCTTCGATCAGAAACCACACGGCGGTGACGGAGATCACCGCGATGAACCAGATCGACCAGATGCCACTGAGGCGGTGGAAATCGCCCCAGAAAATCCGCGCACCGTGACGCAGGCGCAGGGTCGGGCTGAAAAAGCCCTTCCAGAAACGCTTGTAGACCACCAGCCCGGTCACCAGTGACGCCAGCATCGGCAGTGCCAGGAAGGACACCAGATACCAGCCCCAGCTGTAACCGTTGGTGAACGGCACCAGCCACCAGCCGTGCAAGGCTCGGGTGAAGGCACGGAAATTGAAGTCTGGTGCGGTGCCCTGAATCACACCGGTGTAAGGGTTGACGTAGACCGTCACCGAGCGCCCGTCAGGCTGACTGACGTTCACCTCCAGCGCGAAATGCGATTCGTCGGGGCGACTGATGCGTTCGACCAGCAACTGCGGTTCGGCAGTCTTGATCGCGGCGATGACCTGGTCGTAGCCCAGTAGCGGGGCATCGTCAGAGGGTTGGGTGGCGCGCATTTGCGGGTTCACCAGCCAGACGATTTCCTGGCTGACCACCGCCAGGGTGCCGGTGACGCAGACAATCAGGACAAAAAACCAGATCGGCAACGCTAGCCAGCTGTGTACCAGGAACCACAGTTTCGAGCGGGATTTCTTCGACATGATGACGGGTCTTGATTCGGTGAGAGGACTCGGCCACTACGGGCTTCGCAGCGCGGGAGTCCCTGATGGGCCGGTCGTGGCTTTTGCCTACGCGACTGGCCCGCATCTCTATAAGACGGATGACCGAAGCAAATCCCGATGAAGGATGTGAAAGTAAATGTTTCGCGACCGCAATCTCACCACGACGCCGGTCGGCGTTGTGGTGAGCGGGAGGAAAGGATGGCTCAGCGCAGGAACGTCAGTGCTTCGGCGAGCAACAGTTCCGGCACTTCTTCAGCGAGGTAATGACCAGCGGGCAGAGGCTTGCCGCGCACATCGGTGGCCACTTGTTGCCATTCCCTGAGCGGGTCGAAGCAACGACCGACCGTGCCTTCGGCGCCCCACAGCACCAGCAGCGGCAAGCTCAGATGATGGCCGGCCTCGAGGTCGGCGCGGTCATGTTCCAGATCGATGTCGGCACTGGCCCGGTAGTCCTCGCAGATCCCACGGGCGCTGCCGGGCAGGCTCAGGCAACGCAGGTATTCAGCGAACGCTTCGTCAGTGAACGGCTTGAGCCCGGCACTGCGGCTGCCCATGACGCTGCGCAGATAGGCTTCGGGATCGGCTTCGATCAGGGTTTCCGGCAGCGGCGCCGGGCGGATCAGGAAAAACCAGTGCCAGTAGGCCCGGGCGAAGGCTTCGTTGGTCTGGCTGTACATCGCCAGGGTCGGCGCAATGTCCAGCAACACCATGCGTTGCACGGTGGCGGGATGATCGAGGGCCAGGCGATGGGCGACTCGGGCCCCACGGTCGTGGGCGAGGATCGAGAACTGCGTAAAGCCCAGCGCTTGCATCAGTTCCACGCCGTCGCGGGCCATTTCGCGTTTGGAATAGCTGGTGTGCCGCTCATCGGCCGGCGGTCGGCCGCTGTCGCCGTAACCGCGCAGGTCGGCGGCGACCACGGTGAAGTGCTCCGCCAGTTGCTCGGCGACCTTGTGCCAGATGACGTGGGTCTGCGGGTGCCCGTGCAACAACAGCAGGCCCGGCCCGCTGCCTTTGATGCGGTAGGTGATGTCCACGCCGTTGACGTGGCGCTGGTCTTTGACGAATCCGGCAAACATCGGGGGTGATCCTTTATTCAGGCGGTTGGCCTGCATCCTGAAATCGCCGGGCGTTCATGACAAGGCGTGAAGCGTGGTTCGACGGTTCATGAATCGTGTTCGCCCATCCCCGCGCGTTGCGCGGGAATGGACATTCGTTGTTGCTAACCCTGCTGGAACAGTTCTTTCGCCCGCTGCTCGATCTGCTCCTGGGTCAGGTCCTCCTTGCGCGTGGCCAGAAACCACAGATGCCCGTACGGATCTTTCAATGTACCGCTGCGGTCGCCGTAGAACTGATCCTTGACCTCGGACACGGCTGTCGCCCCGGCATCCAGTGCGCGCTGGAACGACTTGTCGACATCGGTCACGTACAGATGCAAGCCGACGGACACGGCTTTGTCCGGATTGCTCAACGGACCTTGATCGCACGGCGAGCCGAGCATGATTGCGCTGTCACCGATGCGCAGTTCGGCGTGGCCGATACCGCCGTCGGGCATGGCCAGGCGCATGACTTCGGTGGCGCCGAACGCCTTTTTATAGAAATCGATGGCCTCGGCGGCCTTATGGATGCCGAGATACGGGGTAATGCTGTGATACCCCTCGGGAATAGGTTGAACGCTCATGGCGTACTCCTTGTTTTTGTCGCCCTGATTTTATGGGGGGTTGAAGGTGTGCCTTCGCCGGGGTTACCGGTCGCTCAACTATAGGCGTGTGTCGCCGGCCCGACCGAGTACCCGACGAGCAGTGTTCAGCCATCGACAGTGAAGCAACAGAATGCGCGGGTTTTCATCGTTCTATCCTGCGGAAGTCCGCTGAAAGCCCCGAAAAACAAAGCCTGTCAGTCAGGCACAGAAGCTGCAATGACCCGGTACAACACCGATACCGAGAGTCATCCATGTCTGAATCTGCCGTTTATCCGATCAACCCGCCGGCCGCCCACCGTATCGCCGACGCCGCCGAAGCCTTGCGCGTGGCCGCACAGGTCGCCGCCGTTTTGCAGGAGCACGCCGCCGAGCGCGACCGCAGCCGTGAAGTGCCCGCCGAGATCGTCGACCTGTATTCCAACAGTGGTCTGTGGGGCATCAGCGTGCCGAAGGAGTACGGCGGCGCCCAGGTGTCCTACGCGGTGCTGGCCCAGGTGATCGCGATCATTTCCGCCGCCGATCCGTCCCTCGGACAGATCCCGCAAAACCATTACTGCCTGCTCGAAGACATCCGCCTGCAAGGCACGCCGGCGCAGCAGGCGCATTTTTTTGAGTTGGCGCTGCAAGGTCATCGTTTCGCCAATGCGCTGTCGGAAACCGGCGGCAAGAACGTGCAGGACATTCAGGCGACCATCCGCCGTTATGGCGACGGATTCGTGATCAACGGCCGCAAGGGTTACTGCACCGGTTCTCTCTACGCCCACTGGCTGGCGGTGCTGGCGCTGGATGAAGAACAGAAGGGCCAGTTGGCCTTTGTCGAGCGCGGCACGAAAGGGCTGGTGATCGTCGATGACTGGGACAGCATCGGCCAGCGCACCACGTCCAGCGGTATGGTGCTGGCAGAAGATCTGCAGGTGGCGCCGTTCAATCTGTTCCCGACTTATCGCTCCTACGAAAGCCCGACCCTGGCCGGGCCGTTCGCCCAGTTGACCACCGCTGCCATCGACGCCGGCATCGCCCGGGCGGCGCTGCGCGACACCGTTGAATTCGTTCGTCAGTTTGCCCGGCCATGGATCGACGCGGGGGTGGACAAGGCCAGCGAAGATCCGCTGACGATCATTCAGATCGGCGCACTGGAAATCCGTCTGGAAGCCGCCGAAGCCCTGCTCGAACGCGCCGGTTGGGCGCTCGACGCCGCGCGCCCGGCCCCCGATGAAGACAACGTCGCGCTGGCGTCCCTGGCCGTGGCCAAGGCCAAAGTACTGACCACCGAAATCGCCATCGAGGCCAGCAACAAGTTGTTCGAACTCGGTGGCACCCGCTCGACCCTGAAGAAGCACAACTTCGACCGTCACTGGCGCAACGCCCGGGTCCACACACTGCATGACCCGGTGCGCTGGAAATACCACGTGGTCGGCAACTGGCTGCTCAACGGCATCAAACCTCCGCGTCACGACTGGTCCTGATCATGGCCGAGTGGTTCAAACACATTTACTGGGCCGACATTGCCCAGGCCTGTCTCGACACCCTGAGCATGCTCGGCGCGGCGCTGCTGTTCACGGTGTTGCTGGGCCTGCCGCTGGGGCTGCTGCTGTTTCTCACCGGCAAGCGCCAGTTGCATGAAACGGTCGGCGTGTATCGGGTGCTGTCAGTGATCGTGAACATGCTGCGTTCGCTGCCGTTCATCATTTTGCTGATCGTGTTGATTCCGCTGACCACGCTGCTGGTGGGCACTTCGCTGGGCGTGCCGGGCACCATTCCGCCATTGGTGGTCGGCTGCACACCGTTCTTTGCGCGACTGGTGGAAACCGCGTTGCGCGAAGTCGATCGCGGCGTGGTCGAGGCGACCCAGGCCATGGGCGCCAACACCTGGCAGATCATTCGCCACACCCTGTTGCCGGAAGCCCGGGGCGGGTTGCTCGCCGCGGTGACCGTTACGGCCATCGTGCTGGTGGATTACACGGCGATGGCCGGCGTGATCGGTGGCGGCGGGCTCGGCGATCTGGCGATCCGCTACGGCTATCAGCGCTTTCAGACCGACGTGATGGTGGTCACCGTGGTGTTGCTGCTGATTCTGGTGCAGGCCCTGCAAATGACCGGTGACCGACTGGTGGCGCACTTCAGCCGACGCTGACAAAACAATTTCAACCCATAAAGGCCCCACGTTCACCCCACGACGGCCACTCAAATCTGCCTTGGAGCACAACATGAAAAAGACCCTGGCCGTTCTGGCTGCCGTTCTGTCGTTCGGCGCCTACGCCAACGAAAAACTGATCGTCGGTGCCACCCCGGTGCCGCACGCGGAAATCCTCGAGTTCGTCAAACCGACCCTGGCCAAGGAAGGCGTGGATCTGGACATCAAGGTCTTCACCGACTTCATCCAGCCCAACCAGCAACTGGCGCTGAAAAACCTCGACGCCAACTACTATCAGTACCGGCCGTTTCTCGATGATTTCAACAAGACCCGCCATACCAATCTGGTGCCGGTGGTCGGCGTGCACATCGAACCGTTCGGCGCCTACTCGACCAAGATCAAGAACATTTCGGAGCTGAAGGACGGCGCGAGCGTGTCGATCCCCAACGACCCGGTAAACACTGGCCGCGCCCTGGTGTTGTTGCACGAGGCGGGGCTGATCAAACTCAAGGATCCGAGCAACACCCTGGCCACCCAGCGCGACATCGTCGAAAACCCCAAGCACCTGAAAATCCGTGAACTGGAAGGTGCGTTGCTGGCCCGTTCCGTGAGTCAGGTGGACCTGGCCTTCGTGTTCGCCAACTACGCGCTGGAAGCCGGGATCGACACCAACAGCGCGCTGATCGTCGAGAAGGGCAAAAGCCTGTACATCGAGTTTCTGGTCGCACGTCCCGACAACATCAACGATCCGGGCCTGCAGAAACTGGCCAAGGCGTTGAATTCCGATGAAGTGCGTCAGTTCATTCTGACCCGCTACAAAGGGCAGATTGCGCCGGGCTTCTGATGGAGTGATCTGAGGGCTCCCACGAAAAGGGAGCCCTCAGGTGGGGATATCGAGAAAGTGCGCTCCTGGCCCCTGTTCGCCCAGCACATCCCCCTGATTGCGCAGCGGACACGCCTCCATCGACAGGCATCCGCAACCGATGCAGCCGGTCAGTCGATCCCGAAGCAGCATCAACTGATTGATTCGCTCATCCAGCTCCCGCCGCCACTGTTCCGACAACACTTTCCAGTCCGCCGCCGTCGGTGCGCGGTTGTCCGGCAACTGTTTCAGCGCCTCGCCGATTTCCGCCAGTGGAATGCCCAGCCGTTGCGCCACCTTGATCAACGCCACCCGCCGCAACACTTCCCGCGGGTAACGCCGCTGGTTGCCGGCATTGCGCTGGCTTTTGATCAAACCTTTGGATTCATAGAAATGCAGGGCAGTGACGGCCACGCCACTGCGGGCCGCGACTTCGCCGACGGTGAGTTGCCTGTGCACATTTTCCGCTGCGACCATTTGAACATTGCCCCTTGACCTCTAGTTAACTCGAGGTTTTACCCTGCAGGCCTTCGAACCGCAAGATTCACCTGACAGAGTGGGGATGTCATGCAAGCACCAGCGAAAAACCGCAGCTTCACCCAATTGATCGAATTTGAAATCGAACCCGCCCAACAACCGGCGCTGGTCTCGGCGCTGACCGTGCAGACCGAGCGTCTGGCCCAGCGTTATGCCGGATTCGTCAGCGCCAGCGTTCAGGCCAGTGACGATGGCCGGCGTGTGTTGGGGTTCCTGCAATGGCAATCCCGCGAGGCGGGGGAGGCGGCGTTCCAGAGTTTCGAAACCGGCGAGCAGGACTTCTGGCAGTTGATCCGCACCCATCAGGCGCGCACCGTGACCTTCGGTTCATTCCAGGTGCTGAGCAGCATCGCCCGCAGTCATGACGATGGCTTGCACTGCCAATTGGTGGGCTAGATCGACAACTGGATCAAGCGTTCGCCTTGCAGGTTTTCTGTGGGTCGTCGCTTGTTGACTGCCAGTTCGCCGATCTTGATCAGCCGCGTGCGGGTCACGTTACGGCTCAGGCCGAGCAGCGCGGCGGTGTGCACCTGGTTGTAGTGGCAGAAGCGATAGGCCGAACGCAGCAACGCGTCCTCGACCTTTTCATGCAGCGCGCCGGCCTGTTGTTCGAAGAGCTTCTGGAAAGCGCGTTCGAGCAGCGCTTCCGGTGAGTCGTCGACATTGGAATGCTGGTCGTCCGGGCGATCGATACGCAGGTTCGACAGGCGCAGATCATCGCGCTCGATCACGCCGTTACGGCAGATCAGCAGCGTGTGATGGATGACGTTTTCCAGCTCGCGAATGTTGCCCGGCCAACTGTAGCCGCGCAGCTTGTGCTCGGCGCCGGGGCTGATGGTGATGCGTCCGTAACCCAGACGCTGACTGTAAGCCTCGATGAAATGCCGGGTCAGCGGCAGAATGTCGCCGGGTCGGTCGCGCAACGGGCTCAGCTCCAGATTGACCACGTTCAACCGATAATACAGATCCTCGCGGAAATGCCCGGCGTTGATGGCTTTCTCCAGTTGCACGTTGGTCGCCGCCAGCACCCGTACATCGATGGGAATGCTCTTGCGCGAACCCAGGCGGACCACTTCGCGCTCCTGCAACACCCGCAGCAGTTTGACCTGGATCGCCATCGGCAAATCGCCGATCTCATCGAGGAACAAAGTGCCGCCATCCGCCTCTTCGAACCACCCGGCCTTGGCGCTGAGGGCGCCGGTGAAGGCGCCTTTTTCATGGCCGAACAGTTCGGCTTCCACCAGTGATTCGGAGAACGCCCCGCAGTTCACCGCAATGAATGGCCGGTTGCGCCGGTTGCTCAGGTTGTGGATGTGCCGCGCCACCAACTCCTTGCCGGTGCCGGTTTCGCCGATGATCAGCACGCTGGCTTCGCTCGGCGCGACTTGTTGCAGATGCGCGAGCAGGGCCTGGGACTTCGGGTCTTCGAAGACCTGGGCGGTGGCGCGGATCGACGTGGCCAGGGCGGGTGAGGGCGGTAGGGTCAGCAGTTGCATGGGTCTCGCTCCACGAAAGGAAATCAGGAATAGAACGTCGGCACCGGCAGGGACTGGTTCAGCGCCCAGTCGCCCAGCTCGTGGAGTTTGTAATCCAGCGGGTCGTGCAGGGTTTGCGTGCGCAGGTTGCGCCAGTGTCGGTCGAGGCGCAGCGACGCGTGGGTCGAACGGGCGCCGGTGACTTCGAACAGTCGGCTGCAAATCTCCAGGCCCTGGCGACTGGCGGCGACCTTGGCGGTGGCAATCGCCGTGGCCAGGTGACCGCGTTCTTCGGCGCTGAGGTTCGGGCCTTTGGCCCACGCCTCGTCGAGCAACGTGGCGGCGCGTTCCACCAGCAGACGGATGCCTTCGAGGGAGACCCAGAAATCGCCGTAATGGGCCAGCACATACGGATCTTCGCGCACCTCGCGCACCGAGGATTTGTGCCAGACGCGGGTTTCGCTGAGGGTGTATTGCCGCGCTTCTTCAAAGGCACCTTCGGCGATACCGAGAAACATATGCGTGAACGTCAGTTGTGCGATCAATGGGCGCAAACAGGCGAACGGGGTACTCAACGGACCCGGATCCAGCAGCAGTTCCGATTCCTCGACCCGTACCCGTTCGAACGTGGCGCTGCCGCTGTCGGTCTGGCGCTGGCCGATGTTGTTCCAGTCGTTGTGCAGGGTGATGCCGCTGCGGCCGCTGGGGATCGCCGCGATCAGCAGTTTGCCGCCGTTGCTTTCGTCCACCGCCGAGGCGATCAGCATTTGTGAATCGCTGGCGCCGGAGCAGAAGCTCTTCTTGCCGGAAAACTCGCGCCAGCCGCCCAGGTCCTTGACCACGGTGCGGGTGTCCAGCGGATTGAGCGCGTTACCCCAGAACCAGTTCTGCCGCGCGGTCTGTTCGAACCATGGTTGCCATTGTTCCGGGCGGGAAAACAGGCGCACGGTGGCCAGCATCAAATGATGAAAACCGAAGACGTGGGCGATCGAGCTGTCGACCTTGGCGAATTCGCGCACGACTTCCAGGGTTTCGCTCCAGCGCGCACCGAGGCCGCCGTATCGGGTGGGAATGCTCAGGGCCAGCAGACCGCTGTCGCGCAGGGCGTCGCGTTCGGCTTTCGGCGTACCGCCACGCTCGTCGCGTTCGACGGCGGTCAGGGCGAATTCGGCGGCCAGTTGTCGGGCGGTCTGCAAGGGTGAGAGCAGGGTGCTTTGCGGTTTGGCAGTCACTCGGTCTTCCTCAAGCGTTGGCTTTGGCGGGCAGTACATCGTTGGCGATCATTTCGCCGAACGGCCCGGTGAGATTGGTCACGCCGCGTCCGGCCAGGCTCGCGTACGGCTCGGGCAGCAGCGGGAAGACCAGCTCGGCAAAACGGTAGGCCTCTTCCAGATGCGGATAGCCGGAGAAAATGAAACTCTCGATGCCCAGGTCTGCGTATTCCTTGATCCGCGCCGCCACTTGTTGTGGATCGCCGACCAGCGCGGTGCCGGCCCCGCCGCGCACCAGGCCGACGCCGGCCCACAGGTTGGGGGCGATTTCCAGGTTGTCGCGGCGCCCGTCGTGCAGAGCGGCCATGCGCCGCTGGCCTTCGGAGTCGAAGCGGGAAAAGGATTTCTGCGCGGCCTCGATGGTTTCATCGCTGATGTGTTCGATCAGTTTGTCGGCGGCTTTCCAGGCTTCTTCGGCGGTCTCGCGCACGATCACATGCAGGCGGATGCCGAACTTCACTTTGCGCCCGTGACGGGCGGCGCGTTCACGCACGTCGGCGAGTTTTTCGGCGACGGCGGCCGGCGGTTCGCCCCAGGTCAGGTACACGTCGACCTGCTCGGCGGCCAGATCGTGGGCCGCGTCGGAGGAACCGCCGAAGTACAGCGGCGGATAGGGTTTCTGCACCGGCGGATACAGGGCTTTGGCGTTCTGCACCTTCAGGTGTTTGCCTTCGAAATCCACCGCCTCGCCTTGCAACACGCGACGCCAGATCTTGAGGAATTCGTCGGTGACTTCGTAGCGTTCGCTGTGGCTGAGGAAACTGCCGTCGCCACGGTTTTCGTCGGGGTCACCACCGGTCACGACGTTGATCAGCAAGCGACCGTTGGACAGTCGATCCAGGGTCGCGGCCATGCGGGCTGAAACCGTCGGTGAAATGATCCCCGGACGGATCGCCACCAGATAACGCAGGCGTTCGGTCAGCGGCACCAGCGCTGAAGCGATCACCCACGAGTCCTCGCAGGAACGCCCGGTGGGAATCAGCACGCCGTGGTAGCCAAGGCTGTCGGCGGCTTGCGCCACCTGTTTCAGGTAATTGAGTGTGACCGGACGCGCGCCTTGGGTGGTGCCCAGATAGTGACCGTCGCCGTGGGTCGGCAGGAACCAGAAAACATCCATGAACAGCTCCTTAAGCGATTTTCAGCAACGGTTTGAGGTGAGCACCAAACAGCGGCGCGGCGCGTTCGGCGGCCAGACGGATGCGCGCTTTTAGTTGCTCGCTGGTGATCTGGTAGTCGGCGAAATCGGCCTCGGTGGCGTACACGCCGATCGGCAGGGTCACGGCCTGGAAGAAACTGAACAGCGGGCGCAACTGATGATCGAGGACCAGCGCATGGCGTTCGCTGCCACCGGTGGCGGCGAGCAGCACAGGCGTGTCGATCAATGCATTGAGATCAATCAGGTCGAACAAGTGCTTGAGCAGCCCCGGATAGGAGCCGCGGTACACCGGCGCGGCGACGATCAACAGGTCAGCCTGTTCGATGGCTTGCAGCTCGGCTTCGATCTCGGCCGGTAGTTCCTGACGGGACAGCGCGGCGCCGAGCGGGCGGGCGATGTCGCCCAATTCGATCAGGTGACTCTCGACGGGCAAGTGCCCGGACAATTCGGTCAGCAGGGCCTGGGTCAGCACCAGGGTGCGGGACGGACGCCAGGTTCCGCCGGACAGGGCGACGACTTTCAGTGGACGCGACATGGTCAGTTCCTTTTTCAACAGTTGCTCGACGAGCAGTGAGTAGTCACTGGAGCAGAGCAAGCGCTGTACCAATTCCTGTGAGGCCCGTATTCCGGGGCTTTGAGCGTTATCGGTGGCTGCGCTCATGTGACTTTCAGGCCGGTTTGTTGAACCGCTGTTGCCTGGGAAACAGTTGCTGGAACAACAGTGCCGAACGTGCTGAAGGTTTTATAAAGGCTGATTGTTATTCCGTAAAAGACTGTTAATTGATATTGATAGATCGTTTGTGAATATTCGGGACTGACCTGCTCGAATCCTGATAGCCACTATTGAAAGCGTTGATTTCTGCCGGAGCGTGCCCGGGCGTAGCCTTTCTCCATCGACCCACACTGCTCGCCAGGACGCTCCCATGAATCGTTTACTGACTGTTTCCCTGATGCTCGCTGTCTCTGTTCTCGCCGGTTGCGCGAGCCACGTTTCCCCCGAATTGCGCCCTTACACCGCGGAAGAAACCCGCGAACTGGCGCTGGAAACCCTGAACCGCAGCGGCTTGTCGTTCGAGGAGTACCACGCGAAGAAAGCCCAACTGCTTGGCCAGTCACAGAAGACTTTCGGGTTTGATAACAAGAGTGAAATGAGCGCGGAGCGGACCGTACAGCTGCACGGTCGTCCTAGCTGATCCGCAACTGTACTGCTCGAAGTTTTACCCAACTGTCCGTGGGTTTGCGCGGCGCCGTGGGATAGGGTCAACACCTGAATGACCCTGACGGACTGCCTGCCATGACCCTCTCGCTCGACTTGTTGCTGGGCTTTGCCCTGTTTGCCCTTGTCACCTCGATCACGCCGGGGCCGAACAACACCATGTTGCTGGCATCGGGCGTGAATTTCGGCTTTAACCGCACCATCCCCCATATGCTCGGCATTACCTGCGGCTTTTTTGTGCTGGTGGTGGCGGTGGGTTTTGGTTTGGGCGCGGTGTTCCAGACTTATCCTCTTCTCTATACGGTTCTGCGTTACGTCGGCGCGGCGTACTTGCTGTACCTGGCATGGAAAATTGCTCACTCCGGCCCGGTCGGGGAAAGTGAGTCAGGCGAGGCGAAACCGATCAGCTACCTCGGCGCGGCAGCCTTCCAGTGGGTCAATCCCAAGGCCTGGATCATGGCCATTGGCGCCATCAGCACCTACACGCCGATGCAGGGTTATTTCACCAACGTGATCGTGATTGCGGCGGTGTTTGCCATCATCAACCTGCCGAGCGTCGGCGTCTGGGCGGCGTGCGGGACCTTGCTGCGCAACGTGCTCAAGGATCGTCGCTGGTTGCGGGTGTTCAACTGGGGCATGGCCGCGCTGCTGGTGATTTCGCTTTATCCGTTACTCCTTGAAAGCTTTAGCTGACGCAGTGCTACAACCGCCGGCCCGATGCCTGTTAAAGTCGTGTTCAGGAGCGTTCCTACGCACTTTTAATGAAGCCCTACTTCTTTAACGGCATCCGATCAGGTATTGATGACGCTCTCGAACCCGGGCGCAGCTCACAAGGCTGCGCCGTGCCGTTTGTAGACACGAGCTTCCTGATCCCGGAACACGCTCTGCGAGTCTTTTTATGAACGAACGTCCGCTGTATTTCGATTACGCCGCCACCACCCCGGTGGATGAGCGGGTCATCCAGGTGATGGTCGAGTGTCTGGGTTTCAACGGTAACTTTGGCAACCCGGCCTCCAGTTCCCACGCCTTTGGCCAGCAGGCCCGAAAAACCGTCGAGAACGCCCGCCGACAGGTGGCCGAACTGGTCGGCGCCCAGGCGCAACAGATCGTCTGGACCTCTGGCGCCACCGAATCCAACAACCTTGCTCTCAAAGGCGTGGCCCAGGCCCGTGGCGTGTCCGGCGGTCACATCATCACCAGTCAGATCGAACACAAGGCCATCCTCGACACTGCCCGGCAATTGCAGGACGCCGGTGTCGCCGTGACCTATCTGGTGCCGGACGCGGAAGGTCTGATTACTGCGCAAGCGGTCAGCGAAGCGATGCGCGACGACACCTTTCTGGTGTCGTTGATGCTGGTCAACAACGAACTCGGCACCGTCAACGACATCCCGGCCATCGGCGAAGTGGTGCGCGGGCGCGAAGCGCTGTTCCATGTTGATGCTGCACAGGGCGCCGGCAAGGTCGCGATCGATCTGGCGCAGTGGCCAGTGGACCTGATGTCGTTCTCGGCGCACAAACTCTACGGCCCCAAAGGCATCGGCGCGCTGTACGTCGGCCCACGTGCGCAACAGCGCTTGCAGGCGCAGATTCACGGTGGCGGCCACGAGGGCGGATTGCGTTCCGGGACGTTGGCCACTCACCAGATCGCCGCCATGGGCTCGGCCTTTGCCCTGGCTGCTGCGGCTTTTGATGACGAGAAAAAAACCATCGTCGCGCTGCGCGAGCGACTGCTCGAACAACTGTTGAGCCTGCCCGGCGTACGCCTCAACGGCAGCGCCAGCCAACGTATCCCGCATACCCTGAGCCTGACCTTCAGCGAAGGCGAGTTCAACCCGGCGGCGCTGAGCCATTCGATCGCGTTCTCTGCGACTTCGGCCTGCAACTCTGCCAGCAACACACCGTCCCACGTACTGCTGGCATTGGGGCACGATGCGCATCTGGCCGGCCGTACCATTCGTCTGAGCCTCGGTCGTTTCACCACCGCCGAGGACATCGACAAGGCTGTAGATCTGATCAAGACCGCCTGCGCCAGTGCTCCGGCATTCTGGGCGACAGGGCTTTAACGAGCCGACTTCGAACGGCACCGAACAATAACGATGAAGTGATTGGCAGGAGACACGATGAGTACCCAGACTTTGACCGAAGGAACGGTTCCCCAGCGCCTGGCGCACACCCGCGAACTGATGCGTCGCGAAGGCATCCACGCACTGCTGGTGCCGTCCGCCGACCCGCACCTGTCGGAATACCTGCCGGGTTACTGGCAGGGGCGGCAGTGGTTGTCGGGTTTCCATGGCTCGGTGGGGACATTGATTGTCACCACTGATTTCGCCGGGGTCTGGGCCGACAGTCGTTACTGGGAACAGGCGACCAAGGAGCTCAAGGGCAGCGGCATCGAGCTGGTCAAGTTGCAACCGGGCCAGCCGAGCCCGCTGGACTGGCTGGCCGAGCAGACGCCGGAAGGTGGCGTGGTCGCGGTCGATGGCGCGGTAATGGCCGTGGCGTCGGCGCGGACCCTGGGCAGCAAGCTCGAAGCGCGCGGCGCCAGCCTGCGGACCGACCTCGACCTGTTGAACGAAGTCTGGAGCGACCGTCCGGGCCTACCGAACGCGCCGATCTATCAACACTTGCCGCCGCAGGCGACCGTCAGCCGTGGCGAGAAACTCGCCCAACTGCGTGAAACCCTGCAGGAACGCGGCGCCGATTGGCACTTCATCGCCACCCTCGACGACATCGCCTGGCTGTTCAACCTGCGCGGCGGCGATGTGTCGTTCAACCCGGTGTTCGTTTCTTTTGCCTTGATCGGTCAGCAACAAGCCACGCTGTTTGTGGCCTTGAGCAAGGTCGACACTGATCTGCGCGCAGTCCTGGAAAAGGATGGCGTGACCCTGCGCGACTACAGCGAAATTGCTGACGCCTTGCGTGCGATCCCGAACGGCGCGAGCCTGCTGGTGGACCCGGCACGGGTGACCAGCGGCCTGCTGGGCAACCTCGACAGTGGCGTGAAACTGGTCGAAGGCCTGAACCCGACCACCCTCGCCAAATCACAAAAGAGCCCGGCGGATGCCGAGCACATCCGTCAGGCGATGGAACAGGACGGCGCGGCGCTGTGCGAGTTTTTCACCTGGCTGGAATCGGCCTGGGGCCGCGAGCGCATTACCGAGCTGACCATCGACGAGAAACTCACGGCGGCCCGTGAGCGTCGCCCGGATTATGTGTCGCTGAGTTTCAACACCATCGCTGCGTACAACGCCAACGGCGCGATGCCGCATTACCACGCCACCCCGGAAGAGCACGCGGTGATCGAGGGCGACGGCTTGCTGCTGATCGATTCCGGCGGCCAATACCTGGGCGGTACCACTGACATCACTCGTATGGTGGCGGTCGGCACGCCGAGCGCAGAACAGAAACGCGATTGCACCCGAGTGTTGAAGGGCGTGATCGCCTTGTCCCGTGCGCATTTTCCGAAAGGCATTCTGTCGCCACTGCTGGATGCGATTGCCCGTGCGCCGATCTGGGCCGAAAACGTGGATTACGGCCATGGCACCGGTCACGGCGTGGGTTATTTCCTCAATGTGCACGAAGGTCCGCAGGTGATCGCCTATCAGGCTGCGCCAGCGCCGCAAACCGCCATGCAACCTGGAATGATCACCTCCATCGAGCCGGGCACTTACCGTCCGGGCCGCTGGGGTGTGCGCATCGAGAACCTGGCGATGAACGTTCTGGCTGGAAGCAGCGAGTTCGGCGAATTCCTCAAGTTCGAAACCCTGACCCTGTGCCCGATCGATACCCGTTGCCTGGAACCGTCCTTGCTGACGCAGGAAGAGAAGCAGTGGTTCAACGCCTATCACGCCGAAGTGCGCGAGCGTTTGAGCCCGTTGCTCAGTGGTGAGTCGCTGGCGTGGTTAAACACGCGCACGGCCGCTATTTAAGAGGTTGAAGCTCGGGCGCTGCTGCCAGCGCCTGAGTCATGTACTCGACAAACGCGTTGACCCTGGCGGACTGGCGACGGTTCGCCGGGGACACCGCGTGTATCGGCAGTGATCGGGTCTGGTAGTCCTGCAACAGGGCGACCACTCGACCGGCCTTCAAATCCTCGCTGAACAGCCAGATCGGCGACAGCGAAATACCCAACCCTTCCAAGACCATTTCACGGATTGCCTCGGAGTTGTTGCTCTGTGCATTGCCTTTGATGCGCACCTCGTAGCGTTGTCCGTTCTTTTCGTAAGTCCACAGATTCTGCGATTCGAGCAGGTTGAATTGCAGACAGTTGTGCAGCACAAGATCCTGTGGTGATTGCGGATGTTCATGGCGTTGCAGATAGGCAGGTGCCGCGACGGTGACGCGATGGGTGGTGCCGATTCGACGGGCGATCATGCCGCTGTCGTTCAACTCGCCGATGCGCAGGCTGACATCCAGGCCTTCGCTGACCAGATCCAGGTTCTGGTCGTTCAGATGCAGGTCAATCTGCACTTGCGGGTAGCGCTCAAGAAAACCGGGCAGACGCGAGGCGATCTGTAGCCGACCGAAGCTGACCGAGGAGCCGATCCGCAGCGACCCGGCCACCGTTTCTCTGCCGGACTGGAAGCTGTGTTCGGCAGCATCCACGGCTGCGAGGATATTTCGGCATTCGTTGTAGTACCGCTGACCTTCATCGGTCAGCGACAACTTGCGTGTACTGCGGGCAATCAGCTTGCCGCCCAACTGGATTTCAAGGGCGCGCAGAACCTTGCTGATGGTGGGTTGGGTGGTCTGCAGCTCCCGGGCCACGGCGGAAAAACTGCCGCGCTCGACCACCCGGACGAAGATTGCCATTGCGTTGAGCTTGTCCACGGAGCGCCTCATTCATGCTGGTTTGGCATGATCACTATAGTCATTCGGCGTCTTATCGGCATGAGTCGGTTGGGAGAACATGGCTTCACTTTCTCCCACAGGAATGACCGAAATGACTGACTCACTGCACATGCGCGCGCTGATGGTGGACACCGCTAACGGTCCGCTACGCTTGGTTTCCCTTGAACGCCCCGCGGCCGGGGTCGGGCAGGTGTTGGTGCGGATCAAGGCCAGTGGAGTGAATCCGCTGGATCTTAAAATCCGTGCGGGGCAGGCTGCTCATGCCCGACAGCCGTTGCCGGCGGTGTTGGGGCTGGATCTGGCGGGGGTGATCGAGATGGTGGGTGAGGGCGTGCAGGGCTGGGCGCCGGGCGATGAAGTTTATGCGTTGGCAACCGGCATTGGCGGCGTGCAGGGTTCGCTGGCCGAATTTGCGGTGGTTGATGCGCGGCTTCTGGCGCGTAAACCGGTCAACCTGAGCATGCGTGAGGCCGCAGGTTTACCGCTGGTGCTGATTACTGCCTGGGAAGGCCTGGTGGATCGGGCTCGGGTGAGTGCCGGGCAAAAAGTATTGATTCACGGCGGTGCGGGTGGCGTTGGGCATGTGGCGGTGCAAATTGCCCGCGCGTTCGGTGCCGAGGTTTTTGCGACGGGGTCTGCGGGGAAGCGCGGAATTATTGAGGGTTATGGCGCGACGTTCATTGATTACCGTGAAATGTCGGTCGAGGACTATGTCAGCCAATACACGGCGGGGGAGGGGTTCGATATCGTTTATGACACGGTTGGCGGTGAAACGCTGGATGCGTCCTTCAAGGCTGCACGGATCTATCACGGCCATGTCTTGAGTTGCCTGGGCTGGGGGCAGCATAGTCTGGCGCCGCTGTCCTTCAGGGGGGCGACCTACTCTGGCGTGTTTACCTTGTTGCCGCTGCTGACTGGAAAGGGTGGCGAGCATCATGGCGAGATCCTGCGCCAGGTTGCCTTGTTGATCGAAGCTGGAGAGGTGAAGCCACTGCTCGATGCGCGTCGGTTCACGCTTGAGTCAGCTGGCGAGGCCCATGAGCTGCTTTCATCGAAAGCAGCCCGGGGACGTCTTGTAGTAGAGATCTAACGCAGGGCTTCTTCAACGAAGTCGAGCCGATCCTGACCGAAGAACAACTGGTTGCCGATGAACATGCTCGGCGCGCCGAAGACGCCACGCTTCACGGCCGTCTCGGTGTTGTCCTTGAGGGCAGCCTTGACCGCTTCATCATTGGTCAGTGCCAGTACCTGTTCAGGATTGAAGCCATGTTCGGTCAGCACGGCTGCCACCGTTGCCGGTTCATCGAGGCTACGACCCTCAACCCACAGCGCTTTGAACAGGCAGTCGATGAACGCCAGGAAGCGTTCTGGATGACGCAGTTGAATACCTGTGACAGCGCGCATCAACATCAGGGTATTGATCGGGAAGTGCGGATTGAATTTAAGGGGCACGCCGTAGCGTTTGGCGTAGCGGTCCAGATCCTGAAACATGTAGCGGCCCTTGGCCGGGATCATCGCCGGTGAAGCATTGTCGGTGGCTTTGAATACGCCGCCCAGCAACATCGGGATATAGATCAGCTGGCTGCCGGTCTCGGCGCAGATTCCTGGCAGTTGGGTGTAGGCCAGATAGGTGGCGGGGCTGCCGAGGTCGAAGTAGAACTCCACGGTTTTGCTCATGGTCGCTGCACTCGTTGTTGTTATTGGAAGGGATTACCAGCGTTCGTTCCAGGGGCGCAGATCCAGCTCGAAGGTCCAGGCGTCCCTTGGCTGGCTGTGCAGGTACCAATAGTTCTCGGCGATATGCTCGGGATTGAGAATACCGTCCTGATCCTTGGTTGCGTATTTGTCGGGGAAGTTGCTGCGGATGAAGTCGGTATCGATGGCGCCGTCGACCACGATGTGGGCAACGTGAATGTTCATCGGGCCGAGTTCCCTGGCCATGCTTTGCGCCAGTGCGCGGATGCCGTGCTTGGCCCCGGCGAATGCGGCGAAACCGGAGGCGCCGCGCAGCCCGGCGGTAGCGCCGGTGAACAGAATGGTGCCACGTTGGCGGGTCACCATGCGCTTGGCCACTTCGCGGGCATTGAGAAACCCTGAGAAACAGGCCATTTCCCAGATCTTGAAATACTTGCGCGCCGTTTCTTCGAGAATGCTGCAAGGCACGTTGGCGCCGATGTTGAAAACGAACGCTTCGATTGGCCCGAGACGGGTTTCGATATCTTCGATCAGCGCAATGACGTCTTCTTCCTTGCGCGCATCGCAGGCAAAACCGTGGGCTTCGCCGCCGTCTGCCTGGATGGCTTCCACCAACGGTTGCAATTTGTCGGCGCTGCGCCGTGTGACGCAAGCGATGAAACCTTCCTTGGCGAACCGCCTGGCGATGGCGCCGCCTGTGGCATCACCTGCACCGACAATCAATACGACCTTCTTGTTATTCATGGGTGGATCCCTTTAGTAAACGATCGTTAAGTGAACGAACGTTATGCTAGGATTTGCTCAGCGTCAAGGCAGTCAATTGCGAGGATGAATGCATGCGGTACTCCGCCGGTCACAAGCTTGAAACCAAAGAAAAGCTGCTGCAAAGCAGCTCGCTGTCTGCGAAAAAAAGCGGATTTTCAACGATGGGTGTCGATGGCCTGATGAAGACGATCGGCCTGAGTGGCGCGGCGTTCTACAGTCATTTCTCGTCCAAGGACGCCTTGTTCGCGGCTATCGTCGAGCGCGAGTTGTGTCAGAGCCTGGAGCGGTTGGGTGGGCGCGGTGAGCAGGATCGTGAACGTTTGGAGCGATGCCTGAAACTCTATCTGAACATGGCTCATGTCGAGCAGCCTGAGCTGGGTTGCGCGTTACCTGCGCTGGGCGCTGAGATTGCTCGGTCGGATGTCGTCGTGCGGGAACAGGCCGAACTGTGGATTTGTCGGCTTCAGGAAAGTTGGGCGCAGATTCTGGAGAGCGACAGCCTGGCCTGGGCCATTCTGTCGCAATGTGTCGGGGCGTTGGTGGTGGCGCGGATGTTGGCGTCCCCGCAGATCCAGCAACGGGTGCTGGAGTCCAGTCACGAAGAGATCGGCCGCCAGCTCGCCGTTCAGCGAGCACAATAGCGGCGGCGGTTTATTTGCAGATGACGATCATGCTTCGGCTGGTATAGCCGGCGGGGTTGAGACCGAAGGGATAATCACCCGGCTCTTCCACCGCATCCCCGGACTTGGCGATGACTTTATAACCCTTTGGCGCACAGGAGTTGGCGGCACTGGTGTAGCACTTGTCCCAGGAGGAGGAGAGCCCTGAACAGTTGATGTGCAGCCCTTTTTTGCCGTGCTTTACCTGAGCCTTGGAGGTCGCCGCGCATCCCGAAATGGCGAGTACGGCGATCAGTATCAAAATTCGTTTCATTACCGTCCTTATGGCGGCCTCGAGTCTGGCGCTCGGGTCTGCCTGCATTCGCTCTCGCTTGACGCGTTCCGATGTCCCTATCCGAAAAAGTCCATATCTGGCACTGAGTTGCGAGGCTAAACATGGCCTAAATGAGCGGCAAATGCCAGACCTTCGTTACAACCGCTTTCAATCCGCCGCAATCACGGGCTTGGCATGGCTGCCCATGGTCATCGTTGCTCCGACGGAAGCCAGAATAATGCACAGGATGGCCATCCATTGTGACAAGGAGAGATATTCCTGCAGGAACAGCAGCCCCGATAGCGCACCAAATGCCGGCTCAATGCTCATCAGCGTACCGAAAGTACGAGCGGGCATGCGGGTGAGGGCGACCATTTCCAGGGTATAGGGCAGAGCTGTGGAAAGAATCGCGACACCAATCGCTATCGGGATCAATGACGGCGTCAGCAATGCGGCGCCGGCGTGGACGATCCCGATGGGCGCAACGAACAGGGCTGCGATCATCACTCCCAGAGCTGCAGTCGTCACGCCGTTGTCAGCGCCAGCTTTCTGGCCGAAGAGAATGTAAAGCGCCCAGCAAACACCCGCACCAAGCGCATAGGCCACACCGGTAAGGTCTAGACCCGCTGTCGCTGCACCTGTAGGTATCAATAGCAGCAATCCGACGGCCGCGAGGGCAATCCAGAGGAAGTCGATTGCACGACGGGAAGCGTAGATGGCGACGGCCAGCGGCCCGGTGAACTCCAGCGCCACCGCAATGCCGAGCGGCACGGTGCGCAAGGACATATAGAAGAGGAAGTTCATGCCGCCCAACGCCATCCCGTACACGATCACGGTGCGCAGCGATTTGGCCGTCAGCTTTGCCCTCCAGGGTCTCAGCAATAGCAGCATGATCACGCTGGCGAACATCAGACGTAGCGTCGTTGTGCCTTGGGCGCCCACGATGGGGAACATGCTTTTGGCCAGAGAAGCGCCAGACTGGATCGATGCCATGGCGATCAATATCAGGCCAACCGGAAACAGGATGGATACAAGACTGCGGGGTTGGTCGTTCATTGCGCGGCATCGTCCGATAGTAAAGGCAGTAGAAGGCACTAACTGAGTGATGGGCAATATACTGCGCATTCGCTTGTGTTGCGTCTATATATAAGCGGGCTTTTTGAGTCGACTGATAGAAAAATCAAATTAGGGGTTGACGGCAGATTCTGGAGGCCTATAATTCGCCCCACTTCCGGCGCAGTCGAAACGGAAAACTCCTT
>NZ_JBXARH010000009.1:58324-321458 GCF_058808055.1 Pseudomonas sp. GW821-FHT11G12 | reverse complement strand
TCGTCGACGATGTTGACGTCGAGGTTGGCGTTGGCGGTGGTGCCGTTGTCGTCCACCACGGTGACGGCGAATTGCTCACTCAGGGTGTTGGCGCCGTTGGCGGTTGGGTGGGCATCGTTGTGGTCGAGGGTGTAGCTGTAACTGACGACGCCGGTCGTGGCATTGAACCCGGTGATGGTCAGCGTGCTGCCCAGAGGCGTGACGACCGATTGCGGGAAGCCTGCGGCTATACCGTTGGTGACGACGGCAATGCCACCCACGGTCAGCGTGGTCACGCCGTCCAAAGCTGTGATGGTGAACGTGCCACTTTGGGTCAACGCTGTGGCGTCCGGCGCACTGCCGGTGCTGAGGTTTTTCTCGAAGACGGTGAGTTCACCGCCGTTTACGTCGAGGCCGCTGATGGTCACTGGATCGTCGTTGTTGTGGATTTGCAGCACGAGGTTTGCGGTGCTGGTATCGCCGTCCGAGTCAGTGATCGTGTAGGTGAAAGTCTCGGTGCCGTTGCCATTGCCGTGCAGGTTTTTGAAGTCCGCATCGTTGGTGTTGAGGGTGTAGGTGTAAGTGCCGTTGGCGTTCAGCACCAGCGTGCCGTAAGTCCCTATGAAAGTACCGGCAGTGATCGGCCCGGCATTGGGACCGGTTGGGACGCGGTCAGCGCCTTGCACGTCGTTGGTCAGGACGTTGCCGGTCAAGGTCAGATTGGTTTCCGAGGCGGTGCCGGCGTTGCTGTCGTTTACGCCTTTTGGCAGGTCGTCGACGATGTTGACGTCGAGGTTGGCGTTGGCGGTGGTGCCGTTGTCGTCCACCACGGTGACGGCGAATTGCTCACTCAGGGTGTTGGCGCCGTTGGCGGTTGGGTGGGCATCGTTGTGGTCGAGGGTGTAGCTGTAACTGACGACGCCGGTCGTGGCATTGAACCCGGTGATGGTCAGCGTGCTGCCCAGAGGTGTGGTCACCGATTGTGGGAAGCCTGCGGCTATGCCGTTAGTGACCACGGCAATGCCACCCACGGTCAGCGTGGTCACACCGTCCAGCGCCGTGATGGTGAACGTGCCGCTCTGAGTCAGGGCGGTGGCATCCGGTGCGCTACCGGTGCTGAGGTTTTTTTCGAAAACCGTCAGCTCGCCGCCGTTCACGTCGAGGCCGCTGATAACCACCGGATCGTCGTTGTTGTGAATCTGCAACACCAGATTCGCGGTGCTGGTGTCGCCGTCCGAATCGGTGATGGTGTAGGTGAAGTTCTCGGTGCCGTTGCCACCGCCGTGCAGGTTTTTGAAGTCCGCATCGTTAGTGTTCAGCGTGTAGGTGTAAGTGCCATTGGCATTCAACACCAGGGTGCCGTAAGTCCCGGTGAAAGTACCGGCAGTGATCGGGCCGGCATTGGGGCCGGTTGGGACGCGGTCGGCGCCTTGCACGTCGTTGGTCAGGACGTTGCCGGTCAAGGTCAGATTGGTTTCCGAGGCGGTGCCGGTATTGCTGTCGTCCACGCCTTTCGGCAGGTCGTCGACGATATTCACGTCCAGCGAAGCATTCGCGGTGGTGCCGTTATCGTCCACCACGGTGACGGCGAACTGCTCGCTCAAACTGTTCTCGCCGTTGGCAGTCGGATGGGCATCGTTGTGGTCGAGGGTATAGCTGTAGCTGACAACACCCGTCGTAGCGTTGAAGCCTGTAATCGTCAGTGTGCTGCCCAGCGGAGTCGTGACCGATTGCGGAAAGCCTGCCGCCACGCCGTTGGTCACGACGGCGATTCCACCCACGGTCAGCGTGGTCACACCATCCAAAGCAGTGATCGTGAAAGTACCGCTCTGTGTCAGCGCGGTGGCATCCGGGGCACTGCCGGTGCTGAGGTTTTTCTCGAAGACAGTGAGTTCGCCGCCGTTCACATCGAGGCCGCTGATAACCACTGGATCATCGTTGTTGTGGATTTGCAGAACGAGGTTTGCGGTGCTGGTATCGCCGTCCGAGTCAGTGATGGTGTAGGTGAAGGTTTCGGTCCCGTTGCCACCACCGTGCAGATTCTTGAAATCTGCATCGTTGGTGTTGAGGGTGTAGGTGTAAGTGCCATTGGCATTGAGCACCAAGGTGCCGTAAGTCCCGGTGAAAGTACCCGCAGTGATCGGGCCAGCATCAGGGCCGGTTGGGACGCGGTCGGCGCCCTGCACGTCGTTGGTCAGGACGTTGCCGGTCAGCGTCAGATTGGTTTCCGAGGCAGTACCGGTATTGCTGTCATCCACGCCTTTTGGCAGGTCGTCGACGATGTTGACGTCCAACGAAGCATTCGCAGTGGTGCCGTTATCGTCCACCACGGTGACAGCGAACTGCTCGCTCAGCGTGTTCGCGCCACTGGCAGTCGGATGAGCATCGTTGTGGTCGAGGGTGTAGCTGTAGCTCACGACACCAGTGGTCGCGTTAAACCCGGTGATGGTCAGCGTGCTGCCCAAAGGGGTGGTGACGGATTGCGGAAAACCCGCAGCCACGCCATTGATGACCACGGCGATTCCGCCAATGGTCAGCGTCGTGACGCCATCGAGAGCTGTGATGGTAAACGTGCCGCTCTGAGTCAACGCCGCCGAATCCGGGGCGCTACCGAGGGAAAGGTTTTTCTCGAAAACCGTCAGTTCGCCACCCTCGACGTTCAAGCCGTTGATGAGCACCGGATCGTCGTTGTTGTGGATCTGCAACACCAGATTCGCGGTGCTGGTGTCGCCGTCCGAATCGGTGATGGTGTAGGTGAAGTTCTCGGTGCCGTTGCCACCGCCGTGCAGGTTTTTGAAGTCCGCATCGTTGGTGTTCAGCGTGTAGGTGTAAGTGCCATTGGCATTCAGCACCAAGGTGCCGTAAGTCCCGGTGAAAGTGCCCGCAGTAATCGGGCCGGCATTGGGGCCGGTTGGGACGCGGTCGGCGCCTTGTACGTCATTGGTCAGGACGTTACCGGTCAGCGTCAGGTTGGCTTCCGACGCGGTGCTGGCGTTGCTGTCACCGACCGCTTTTGGCACATCGTCGGTGATGTTCACATCCAGCGAGCCGGTGGCGGTGTCGCCATTGCTGTCGCCAGCAATCACCGTGAAATGTTCGCTAAGGCTGTTGGCGCCGTCACCTGCCGGATGGGCGTCGTTGCCGTTGAGGGTGTAGCTGTAGCTGACCGTGCCGTTCGCCGGGTTGTAACCGGTGATGGTCAAGGTGTTGCCCAATTGCGTGGTGATCGATTGCGGGAAACCGACGGGCACGCCGCCGACGATCACGCTGATGCCGCCGATGCTCAGGCTGGTCAGACCGTCAGGCGCCGAAATGCTGAAGCTGCCAGCCTGGGTCAGCGCGCCGGGATTGGCGGCGGAGCCATCTGGCAGATTGGCTTCATTGAGCGTCAGTTCCCCCCCCGGCACGTCGAGGCCCGTGAGGGTGACCAGGTTGTTGACCGGTGGCGGGATGACCGGCGCAGGCGTGTTGTCACCGTTGTCGATGACCGCGTTGTGGCGTTCTTCCGGAAACTCGGGAATGCCACCAAAACCGGCCGTGGGGAAACCGATGACCGGATCGACCCGGCCACCCACTTCGGTCAGCAATACGAAACTGTGGCCGCCACCCTTGCCGCCGTTGGTGTCACCGGGGGCATCGGGGCCTGCGGCAGTGGCTTCGGCAGATTTGGTCGGGTCTTCACCGGCGGCGATGGCTTTCTGGATCTGGGCGACATCGGTGAGTTGAGCATCGCTCGGGGTCAGCGCTTCCGGGGCATCCACATGCGGCGCATGGTTGGCCAGCAATTGTCCGGTCATGGTCAGGCTGCTGTCCCGGCCCAGGGTCAGTTCCTGGCCGTTTTGCAGATGGACGGCGACCGCCCCCTCCGCGCCCGTGATCAATTGATCTCCGGCAAACAGTCGATCGCCTTCAACCAATGCGCGCCGACTTCCGTCAGCCGATTGAGCGAAAACCTGACCGATGACTTTAGTGACGATCCCGATGAGCGTTGCCATGTGCATTTCCTCCGCTGCCGACCACCGTCGGCACTGGTTCGCGAAGCAGCCCATGGCTCAAGCGGGTTGTCGGGGCGACGCTCGCACCTCGACAGTTCGTTTCGCAGGGTATGCAAACTCAGAAACCTCAGCGCCATCAAGCACTTGGAATCCCTGATCGATGCAGCACGCCCACTAGCGCTACGTAACGGTGGTGAATCACCCGAGTGACAAAAAACTGTCGCTCATTGGCCGCTACGCGTCCCTCCCCTTTAGCAGTACTTCGCCCGTATGTCGCAAAGTGAGTGGAACTTTCCTCAAGCCTTTCTGCACTCCCTAAAGCACATAAAACAAAGGCTTTCGAGAGGAACAATGTGCTGGATTTGGCGAAGCGCATAAGTTTTTTTTGGCATAAGCCATATGAAAATTTTTTCTTAGCTACGCTTCAGGATGTTCTTAGCTCTGTTGTAACAGCGATGAAACGCCAAACCTAAAAAATATCGTCAATAAATTGGCGACAGCAATACACCATCAGGACTCAGGGAGATGCACCCATGCGCGTTCTAACCCCCCTTTGCAGTGCGGTTTTGCTGGCCATGGCTTGCACTTCTCAAGCCCAGGCCATGAACCTCACCGAAGCGATACAAAGCACCATCGCGACCCACCCGGAACTGGCTTCGCGCGTAGACGCCAAACTGTCGGCCGATGAACAGGTGAAAGTCGCCAAGGGCGGCTTCTATCCATCGGTGGATCTGAACGCCGCTTATGGGCGCGGTTACAGCGACAACACCAATACCCGGGCCCTCGGTAACCACCACACCGAAATTCTCAACTACACCCAGTCCGAGCTGCGTCTGCGGCAGATGCTGTTCGACGGTTTCAACACCGCCAACGAGGTCGAGCGCACCAAAGGCGTTTCCAATTCGCGCGCGTACTACGCGCAAGGCACCGCCCAGGATCTGGCCCTGCGCACCATCGAGGTCTATCTCGAAGTGCTCAAGCGCCGCGAACTGGTGACCCTGGCCAAGAACAACCTGCAGGCGCATTTGCGCGTCAATGACCAGATCGGCCTGCGCACCCAGCGCGGCATCGGCAGCACCGCCGACTCCGATCAGTCGGTCGCCCGTAAGGCGCTGGCGCAGAACAACCTCGACACCGCCGAAGTCGATCTGGCGGATGCCGAATCGAACTTCTACGCCGTGGTCGGGCGCATGCCCGATGAACTGGAAGCGCCGGCTTCGACCCGTGGTGAATTGCCCACCAGCCTGCCCGAAGCCCAGCAGAGCATGGTCGAGAACAACCCGTACCTGAAATCCGCCCAGGCCGACGTGCAATCGGCCGAGAGTCAGTACGAAGTCGCCAAGTCGCCGTTCTACCCGCGCTTCGATGCGGAAGCGGCGGTCGGTGCCAACAACAACGTGCAGGGCGACGAGGGCCACGACAATGAATGGCGCGTCGGCGTGGTGATGAACTACAACCTGTTCCGTGGCGGCAGCGACAAGGCGCGACTGGCCTCCGATGCGCACCAGATCAACCAGGCCATGGACATCCGCAACAACGCCCTGCGCCAGCTCAACGAGAACATTCACCTGGCCTGGAACGCCATGGTCAACGCCAAGAAACAGACCCCGACCGCCCGCGAATACGCCGAGACCACCAAGCGTGTACGCGCCGCGTATCAGGATCAGTTCGGCCTCGGCCAACGCACCCTGCTCGACCTGCTCGACAGTGAAAACGAGCTGTACAACGCCAATCGCCGCTACACCGAAATCCGCTACACCGAGGAGTTTTCGATGTACCGCGTGCTGGCGAACATGGGTCAGTTGCTGAGCAAGCAACGGGTGGTGCTGCCGGCCGACGCGATTGCCGCTGCCGAAGTGAAGAACGAGGCGCGCTTGCCCGAACTGAAGTAGTCCCGATGATGTAGCCAGGGAGCGATCAATATGACCAGCATGGAACCCGGTGTTTCCGGGGTCGATCCGCGGCGGAGCTTCGATGATCCGTTACTCGACGGTCTGTTGATCCTCTGCAAACTCAACGGCGCGACAGTCAGTCGCGCCAGCCTGAGTGCCGGGCTGCCCCTGGACAAACAACGCCTGAGCCTGGACCTGCTGCCCCGTGCGGCGGCCCGGGCCGGTTTGCAGGCGCGGCTGCTGCGCCGCGACCTCAAGGACATTTCCCCGCTCAACCTGCCGGTGCTGTTGCTGTTGGGCAATGGCCGCACCGCCGTGCTGCGGCGTTTTGCCGATGACGGCAAAGCCCTGATTCTGCCCAGTGAAGCCGATGGCGGCGAACAGTGGGTCAGCCACGAAGAGCTCACCGAACACTACACCGGCCAGGCCCTGTTCGCCCGGCCACGGCATGAACTGGAGGACCTGCGTTCACCGTTGGTGCCAAGGGTGCAAGCGTGGTTTCGCGACACCCTGAAGCTGTCGAAATGGCTCTACAGCGACGCGATCCTCGCCAGTTTCCTGATCAACCTGCTGGGCCTGATGGTGCCGCTGTTCGTCATGCAGACCTACGACCGCGTGGTGCCGAACCAGGCCACGTCGACCCTGTGGGTGCTGGCCATCGGATTGCTGATCGGCACCGGTTTCGAACTGGTGCTGCGGGTGGTGCGCGCGCACCTGCTGGACACCGCCGGCAAGAAGACCGACGTGATCCTTTCCGCGACTTTATTCGAGCGCATCACCGGCATGGCGATGAAGGCCCGGCCGGCGACCATCGGCGGATTCGCCCAGAGCATTCATGACTTTCAAGGCCTGCGGGAGTTTCTCACCGCCGTGACCCTGACCAGCCTGATCGACCTGCCCTTCGTGGTGCTGATGCTGGTGGTGATCGGCCTGCTGGGCGGCTGGCTGGTGGTGATTCCGCTGCTGGCGTTTCCGATCACGATCGTGTTCGCGATGATCATTCAGGTTCGCCTGCGCGACACCGTGCAGAAAAGCCTGAGCCTCGGTGCCGAGCGTCAGGCATTGCTGATCGAAACCCTCGGCGGACTGGAAACCCTCAAGGCGTGCAGCGCCGAAAGCGAGCGCCAGCACAAGTGGGAAAGCACCCACGGCGCCCTCACCCGCCTCGACAGCCACGCACGCAACCTCTCGGCGCTGGCCACCAACGGCACGCTGTTCATCCAGCAGTTCTCGGGGATGGCGACCATCGTCGCCGGGGTTTACAGCATCATCGCCGGCAACCTGAGCGTCGGTGCGCTGGTAGCCAGTTACATGCTCGGCAGCCGCGTGCTCGCGCCACTGGGCCAGATCGCCGGGTTGATAACCCGCTACCAGCAAGCGCAACTGACGATGAAAAGTACCGACGCCCTGATGTCTTTGCCCCAGGAGCGCGACGGCAAACAACGGCCGCTGGAGCGCACGCAATTGCAAGGGGCGCTGGACGCCAATGCGGTGACCTTCCATTACAACGGCCAGAACGCCCCGGCCCTGAGCAACATCAGTTTCAGCGTCAAGCCCGGCGAGCGGATCGGCATCATCGGCCGCAGCGGTTCCGGCAAGAGCACCCTCGCACGGCTGGTCATGGGTTTCTACGAACCGGAAGAAGGCCAATTGCTGCTCGACGGCCTCGACCTGCGGCAACTGGATGTCGCCGACCTGCGCCAGCAGATCGGTTACGTCGCCCATGACCTGCCGCTGCTGGCCGGCAGCCTGCGTGACAACCTGACCCTCGGCGCCCGTTATGTCAGCGATTCGCGGATGCTCGAAGTCGCCGAACTGACCGGCGTCACCGAGCTTGCCCGCCAGCACCCGCAAGGCTTCGACCGACCGGTGGGTGAACGTGGACAATTGCTTTCCGGCGGTCAACGCCAGGCAGTCCTGCTGGCCCGGGCGCTGTTGCTCGATCCGCCGATCATGCTGCTCGACGAACCCACCAGCGCCATGGACAACAGCAGCGAAGACGTCCTGCGCCAGAAGCTTCACGGCTGGGTGCAGGGCAAAACCTTGCTGCTGGTCACGCACCGCACCTCGATGCTGAGCCTGGTGGACCGGTTGCTGGTGCTGGACAACGGCCGGATCGTCGCCGACGGTCCGAAAGAAGCGGTCATCGATGCACTGCGCAAGGGCCGGGTCGACTCGGCGGCGGTCTAGGAGTTGCCCATGTCTGCTTCCTCATCGTCAAAACAGCGCGGTTACTTCGACAGTTTCGGCAAAAGCGCCGAAGCCGAATTCATGCCGGAAACTGCCGGCGCTTCGTTGCAGGATTCGCCGCGCTGGTCGCGCATCACCGTGTGGCTGGCGGCGGCACTGCTGATCAGCGCGCTGGTCTGGGCCAAATTCGCGGTGCTCGAAGAAGTGACCATGGGCGAAGGCAAGGCGATTCCGTCGAGCAAGGTCCAGGTGATCCAGAACCTCGAGGGCGGGATCGTCACCGAGATCTTCGTGCGTGAAGGGCAAATGGTGAACAAGGGCGACACCCTGCTGCGCCTGGATGACACGCGGTTTCTGTCGAACAAGGGTGAGAGCGAGGCGGATCGCTATGCATTGATGGCCCAGGTCGAGCGACTATCCGCCGAGTCAGAAGGCCGGCCGATGAAACTCTCGGACGAAGTCGTCAGCAAGGCGCCACAAGTGGCCGAAGACGAACGTGCGCTGTACGACCAGCGTCAGCGGCGGCTGGCCAGCGAACAACGCACCCTCACCGAACAGTTGCGGCAGAAGACCCAGGAGCTGGCGGAGTTTCGCTCCAAGCAGGGTCAGTACAGTTCCAGCCTGGCGCTGCTCCAGCAAGAAATGAACATGTCATCGCCACTGGTAGGCACCGGGGCGGTGTCGCCAGTGGAGATCTTGCGACTCAAGCGCAGTGCGGTGGAAATTCGTGGCTCGTTGAACGCCACGACCCTGGCCATTCCCCGGGCCGAATCGGCGATCAACGAGATCAAGAGCAAGATCGACGAATCGGAACAGACCTTCCGCTCCGACGCGGCCAAGGACCTCAACCAGAAGCGCACCGACCTGTCGAAAATCACGGCGTCGAGCATCGCCATCGACGACCGCGTCAGCCGCACCACCGTGACCTCGCCGGTACACGGGGTGATCAAGCAGTTGAAGGTCAACACCATCGGCGGCGTGGTCCAGCCGGGCAGCGACATGGTGGAAATCGTGCCGCTGGAAGACAACCTGCTGATCGAAGCCAAGGTCCGTCCGCAGGACGTGGCGTTCCTGCATCCGGGCCAGAAAGCCATGGTCAAGTTCAGTGCCTACGACTACACGATCTACGGCGGACTCAGCGCCAAACTTGAGCTGATCGGTGCCGACACGATTACCGATGACAAGGGCAACAGCTTCTACCTGATCCAGGTGCGCACCGACAAAAACCATTTGGGCGGGGATGTGAAACCGCTGCTGATCATTCCGGGGATGGTTGCCACGGTGGACATCATCACCGGGGAGAAAAGCGTGCTGGATTACCTGCTCAAACCGGTGCTCAAGGCCCGGACCGAGGCGATGCGCGAGCGGTAGTCGAACTCGTCTGATCGTTCCCACGCTCCGCGTGGGAATGCCGCCCGGGACGCTCCGCGTCCCTTCGCGACGGTGACGCAGAGCGTCACTGTATGCATTCCCACGCAGAGCGTGGGAACGATCAGTATCCGTGATTCTTTTGGAAGGTCTCCTCCCCCATCGCCGCAATCTGCCCTTCAATCAACGCCTCGAACGGCTTGAGCAACGGCTCGAACGACGCCGGCGCTTCCAGTGTCTGCAATGCCTGAACAATCGCCTCGATCGTCGACAACGCCCCCGGCCCCGGTGCCTTGCGCAGCCGATACCGCGAAACCCCGCCCTCCGCCAGCGTCACCCGAGGCAACGCCGCCAGCAGCGGATTGAGGTGCAACATCTTGCGCGCCTTGCGCCACGTGCCGTCCGGCACCACCAACAACAGTGGTTCATCGGTCGCGGTGTAAGTCTGCATCGGCTGCGCATCCTCCGCCGGGAACAACAACCGCGCCCGATGCCCCGGCCGATTCAACAGCGCAGGCAAATCCTCGAACACCTCGCCGACAATCAGCTCGGCATTGTTCAAACCGAGCGCTGCCAGCCGTGCAGTGTTGAGCGCGTGATTGACCTCGCTCGGGTGCTGCAACAGCAACACCCGAGTTCGGCTGTCGAGGCTCGGGATCAGCGGACACAGGCAGTGGGTTTGTGGGCGCAGGCAGCGCGGGCATTGAGGTCTGGACATACTTCTTGTTCCTGAAAGCTAGGCCTGATTGAGCTGCGCTTTGAGCAGATCGCGAAAGGTCTGGATCAGCGGCTCGCGGCTGCGGCCACGGCGCATGATCATGGAAAACGGCGCCTGATAACCGAAGGTCGCCGGCAGCAGCACCCGCAAATCACCCTTGTCGGCCCAGGCCTGAGCGTAGTGCTCCGGCAGATAACCGATGTAGGCACCGGACAGCACCAGAATCAACTGCGCTTCCATACTTTCCACAGTCGCGGCGCTGTGTTTGAAACCGTGACGCGCCAGTTCCGCCTGGCTCCAGTAACCGCGCCCGACCATGCGTTGCTGGGTGATGACCTGCTCGGGAATCCGCCGTTCGTTGAACAACGGGTGACGGTTGCTGCAATACAGCCAGTGCTGCTCGCGGTACAGCGGCATGTACACCAGACCGCTCATGCGCGTGGAGAACGCACCAATGGCCAGATCGAGTCGGTTGTCCTGCACGCCAAGTTGCAGTTCGTAAGGGCTCATCACCGACAGGTGCAAATGCACCGCCGGGTGTTCCTGGCTGTAGGCGCCGATGGCTTCGGCGAACGGCAGGGCCTTGTCGCTGACGGTGGAGTCGATCACCCCGAGGTTGAGCGTACCGCGCAATTCGCCCTTGAGCGCCGCGGCGTATTGTTCGAAACCTTCGAGTTCGGCCAGCAGGCGCAGGGTTTCCTGATGGAACAGCTCGCCTTTGCTGGTCAGGCTGAAACCACCGCGCCCGCGATGGCAAAGCACCAGACCGAGCGCGGCTTCGAGCTGGCTCATGTAGGTGCTGATCGCCGAGGTCGACAGGTTGAGTTCCTGCTGCGCGTTGGCAAACCCCTGATGACGCACGACGCTGACGAAGATGCGCAAAAGTTTCAGGTCGGGTAAAGCGTTGGCCATGTCTACTCCAAGGATCGTTCCCCATAGATCGTTCCCACGCTCTGCGTGGGAATGCCGCCTGGGACGCTCTGCGTCCGCTTCACGGCTGTGACGCGGAGCGTCACGGGATGCATTCCCACGCGGAGCGTGGGAACGATCAGCGAGAAGTCTATCCATCTCCCTCTCATTAGTTTAGAAAAATCTGAACTAAGTATTTGCCCGTAGCGATTCTTTCGCCTCACTACATTTCGCAGAATCGGCCCCACAGCGGTGCCCGTGACCTTGCGAATGCGGCGCGCCGACATAAATAAAACAAAGACGATGAGGCCCTACCCGTGGACAAGATTCTTCACCAACCACTGGGCGGCAACGAAATGCCGCGCTTCGGCGGCATCGCCACCATGCTCCGACTCCCCCATGTACCGACCGCTGCCGGCCTGGACGCTGCCTTCGTTGGCGTCCCACTGGACATCGGTACTTCGCTGCGCCCCGGCACCCGCTTCGGGCCACGCGACATCCGCACCGAATCGGTGATGATCCGCCCGTACAACATGGCCACCGGCGCTGCGCCGTTCGACTCGCTGTCGGTTGCCGACATCGGTGACGTGGCGATCAACACCTTCAACCTGCTCGACGCCGTGCGCATCATCGAAGAAGCCTACGACAACATCCTCGAGCACAACGTCATCCCGATGACCCTGGGTGGCGACCACACCATCACCCTGCCGATCCTGCGTGCGATCCACAAAAAGCACGGCAAGGTCGGTCTGGTGCACATCGACGCTCACGCTGACGTGAACGATCACATGTTCGGCGAGAAGATCGCCCACGGCACGACCTTCCGTCGCGCCGTCGAAGAAGGCCTTCTGGACTGCGACCGCGTGGTGCAGATTGGTCTGCGTGCGCAGGGTTACACCGCTGACGACTTCAACTGGAGCCGCGATCAGGGCTTCCGCGTTGTTCAAGCCGAAGAGTGCTGGCACAAGTCGCTGGCACCGCTGATGGCCGAAGTGCGCGAGAAAGTCGGTGGCGGCCCGGTGTACCTGAGCTTCGACATCGACGGCATCGACCCGGCCTGGGCGCCTGGCACTGGCACCCCGGAAATCGGTGGTCTGACGACCATTCAGGCAATTGAAATCGTTCGCGGCTGCCAGGGCCTCGACCTGATCGGTTGCGATCTGGTAGAAGTCTCGCCCGCTTATGACACCACCGGCAACACCTCGCTGCTGGCCGCCAACCTGCTGTACGAAATGCTCTGCGTACTGCCGGGCGTCGTCCACCGCTGAGGGTCGGGTCATGAACGAACGTGATCAGGTTCTGAAAGCGGCCGCCGATCTGGTGTCCGCCTTCGCCCGCAACGATCGCGAAGCCTACTTCGGCGCGTTCAGCGCCGATGCGAGCTTCGTGTTCTACACCCTCGAACAGCCCCTGCTGTCGCGCGATGCCTATCAGGCGTTGTGGGACAGCTGGCGCGCCGAGGATGGCTTCGAGGTGCTGTCCTGCATCTCGAGCAACGCCTTCGTCAGCCTGCAGGGTGACGTGGCGATTTTCATCCATGACGTGGCCACCGAGCTGCGCATGCAAGGGGAGCAACACTTCAGCCAGGAGCGCGAGACGATTGTTTTCAGGAAACAAGCGTCGAGCCTAGAACAACAAGGCCATTGGCTGGCCTGCCACGAACATTTGTCCGCAATGCCGGAAGGGCTGCCATCCCCTTAGCCAAGACAGGTGACGCTCACGCACGATGAGCGCGCCTTTATGATCGGAGCAGATCATGAATAACAACAACAAAGACCAAAGCCTTACGCAGATTGAAACCCACGGGGTCGAACAGATCCCGGACAACGAACGCACCGCCGGTCCCGTGGATTTGTTCCGCATGATCTTTGGCGGCGCGAATACCTTTGCCACCGCCGTGCTCGGCAGTTTCCCGGTGCTGTTCGGCCTGTCCTTTCAGGCGGGCGTCTGGGCGATTGTCTCGGGCGTACTGCTCGGCTCGCTGATCCTCGCACCGATGGGCCTGTTCGGCCCGATCAATGGCACCAACAATGCGGTGTCGTCCGGTGCGCACTTCGGCGTGCACGGGCGGATCGTCGGTTCGTTCCTGTCGCTGTTGACCGCCATCGCCTTCTTCTCGCTCTCGGTGTGGAGTTCGGGGGATGCGTTGATTGGTGGTGCGAAACGCCTGATCGGCCTGCCGGAAACCGACCTGACCCTGGGCCTGGCCTACGGTCTGTTCGCGATTCTGGTGCTGACCGTGTGCATCTACGGCTTCCGCTTCCTGTTGTGGGTGAACAAGGTGGCGGTGTGGAGCGCGAGCCTGCTGTTCCTGCTGGGCATCTTCGCTTTCGCCGGCCCTTTCGATTCGCACTACGCCGGCACCGTCAGCCTCGGTCAGCCAGGCTTCTGGGCAGCCTTTATCGGCGCCGCTCTGGTGGCCATGAGCAACCCGATTTCCTTCGGCGCGTTCCTCGGCGACTGGGCCCGCTATATCCCGCGTGAAACCTCGCGTCAGCGGATCATGGCAGCGGTGATTTTCTCGCAGATCGCCACGTTCATTCCGTTCCTGTTCGGCCTGACCACCGCGACCATCGTAGCGATCCAGGCACCGGACTACATCGCGGCCAACAACTACGTCGGCGGCCTGCTGGCGGTGTCGCCGAGCTGGTTCTTCCTGCCGGTGTGCCTGATTGCGGTGATCGGCGGCATGTCCACCGGCACCACGTCGCTGTATGGCACCGGGCTGGACATGTCCAGCGTGTTCCCGCGTCTGCTGTCGCGGGTCAAGGCGACGTTGCTGATCGGCGTGCTGTCGATTGCCTTCATCTTCATCGGGCGCTTCGCGGCGAACCTGGTGCAGAGCGTGTCGACCTTCGCCGTGCTGATCATCACCTGCACCACCCCATGGATGGTGATCATGATCATCGGCCTGGTGGTGCGTCGCGGCTTCTACTGCCCGGACGACCTGCAAGTGTTCACGCGCGGCGAGCAAGGCGGACGCTACTGGTTCAGCCACGGCTGGAACTGGCGCGGCCTGGGCGCGTGGATCCCGAGCGCGGCGGTCGGCCTGTGCTTCGTCAACCTGCCGGGGCAGTTCGTCGGCCCGCTGGGTGAACTGGCCGGCGGCATCGACATCAGCCTGCTGGTGACCCTCGGTCTGGCCTCGGTGATGTACCTGATGCTGCTGAGCCTGTTCCCGGAACCGGCGCTGGTCTACGGCCCGAAGGATCCCCGGAGCAAAGGCGCGCATGCGCCGGCTGAAGCGGCGCTGCGTCAGGCTGCCTGAATAAACGAATCGCCTGTGGGGGTCAGCCTTCCCCCACAGAGTTCCACCCCATAAAAAAGACAATCGGAGACACGCCATCATGGCTTTGGATTTATTCGTCGTCCTCATTTACGCCGCCGGCATGCTCTTGCTCGGCTACTTCGGCATGCGCAAGGCCAAGACCAACGAGGACTTCCTGGTTGCCGGGCGTAACCTCGGCCCGAGCCTGTACATGGGCACCATGGCTGCGACCGTTCTCGGTGGCGCGTCCACCGTCGGCACCGTCCGCCTGGGCTATGTGCACGGCATCTCCGGTTTCTGGCTGTGCGCGGCACTGGGTTGCGGCATCGTGGCGCTGAACCTGTTCCTGGCCAAGCCGCTGCTGAAACTGAAGATCTACACCGTTACCCAGGTGCTGGAAAAACGCTACAACCCGATGGCCCGCTCGGCGAGCGCGGCGATCATGCTGGCCTACGCGCTGATGATCGGCGTGACCTCGATCCTCGCCATCGGCACCGTGCTGCAAGTGCTGTTCGGCCTGCCGTTCTGGATCTCGGTACTGCTCGGCGGTGGCGTGGTGGTGGTGTACTCGGCTATCGGCGGCATGTGGTCGCTGACCCTGACCGACATCGTCCAGTTCATCATCAAGACCGTCGGCCTGATGTTCATCCTCCTGCCAATCTGCCTGTACCGCGTCGGCGGCTGGGACGAGCTGGTGCTGAAACTGCCGGCCACCGCCTTCAGCTTCACCACCATCGGCTGGGACACGATCATCACCTACTTCATGATCTACTTCTTCGGCATCCTGATCGGTCAGGACATCTGGCAACGGGTGTTCACCGTCAAGACCGCCAAAGTCGCTCAGTACGCCGGTAGCATCGCGGGTATCTACTGCATTCTCTACGGCCTGGCCTGTGCCCTGATCGGCATGGCGGCGCACGTGCTGATCCCGGATCTGGACAACGTCAACAACGCCTTCGCCGCGATCGTCAAACTGTCGCTGCCGGACGGTATCCGTGGTCTGGTGATCGCCGCTGCCCTGGCCGCGATGATGTCCACCGCCAGCGCCGGCCTGCTCGCCGCCGCCACCACCCTGACCGAAGACCTGCTGCCGAAACTGCGTGGCGGCAAACAGTCGAGCCTGGGCATCAACCGCCTCTTCACTCTGCTGACCGGTGTCGTGGTGCTGGGTATCGCTCTGGTGGTCAACGACGTGATCAGCGCCCTGACCCTGGCCTACAACCTGCTGGTGGGCGGCATGCTGATCCCGCTGATCGGTGCAATCTTCTGGAAGCGCGCCACCACCGCCGGCGCCATCGCCAGCATGGGCACTGGTTTTGCCACCGCCTTGCTGTTCATGGTCAAGGACGGTCTGGACGCCAACACCCCGATCTACTACAGCCTGGCTGTGGGTCTGGTGAGTTTCGTGGTGGTCAGCCTGATGTCCCGCCGCCCAAACGTGGTGGCCAGCGCGATCTAAGCTGAAACATAACGACTTGATGCTTTCTTCGACGGGTGTGGCGTCGGTTGCCACACTCGTTTTTTTTCGTCTGAAGGAATGTGCTGATGAAGATTGTTTCTCGCGATCAGTGGTTCGAAGTGCAAACCCTGAGCGACGGCATTCGCCTGATTCACGAGCCGTACATCCGTCCCTTCTATCGATGCAACCTCTGGCATGTTCAGGGGCGTGACAAGGATCTGCTGCTCGACAGCGGTTCCGGGCTGGTCAGCCTGCGCGAGCAACTGCCGTGGCTGACCGAACGGCCGTTGGTGGCGGTAGCCAGTCATTGCCACTTCGACCACATCGCCGGGCATCACGAGTTTGCCGAACGGCTGGTACACCCTGCCGAGGCGGACATTCTGGCGGCGCCGGATGGCGAGAATGACTTGAGCCGTGCCTTCGTCGGCGACGACATGTTCGAAGCGCACCCGGATTGCCCGTTGTGCTACGCCGAATACCGGGTCAAGGCCGCGCCGGCCACCGGATTTGTCGAGGACGGCGATGTGCTGGACCTGGGCAATCGCACGCTGCAAGTGCTGCACACACCGGGGCATTCGCCGGGAGGCATCAGCCTCTATGAAGCGGCCAGCGAAACCCTGTTCAGCGGCGACATCATCTACGACGGGCCGTTGATTGAAGATGCCTACCACTCGGATCTTGAGGATTACGCCACCAGCCTGCAGCGTTTGCAGGCTCTGAAGATCCGCACCGTGCATGGCGGGCATTTCGGCAGTTTTTCAGGGGAGCATCTGCGCTCGATGATTGACGAATGGTTGCGCCGGCACGCCTGAGGCCTGCTGTACTCCAGTCAGACCCACCACTTTTGAAAATCTGCCATGAGAAGAGCTGCCGTGCGTGCCGCCGTGCACAGGTTCATCAAGCGTCTGCTGGAAAACCGCGAATTCAATGACCGCACCAGCCTGGCGGAGCTGGGTCTGGAGAAGGCGGATATCGAGGATCTGATCTTCCATCTGGAAGATGAATTCGGACTGACGGCATTCACTGCCGAGGAAGATCACATGCTCAAGACCGCGAAAACCGCGAACGACTTGAGCCGGTTTCTGATCGAGATCGGGCGACACTGAAAAGCAAAAGATCGCAGTCTTCGTCAGCGCCTGCACGGTTTCATGCAGGCGCTGACGAAGACTGCGATCTCTCTATCTTCAAATCCTTGTTATTCAGATCGGGGCATTAGCGCCGACGCTGCTGACGCCGACGCTGTTCGTCATCAGTGCGAATCGGGACCGGTTGCAGAGGCGGTTCGATCAAGCCGAGGGCAACACCCAAATCGTGCAGCCAGTTTTGAATTTTCTCTTTCATCGTCATGCCCCCTTCAGGGTGGTGCTGAGCGTCCGGAATTCTGAGGCCGCTTCGCACTGATAATAGTCCGAAGTCCTACGCAATGCTCGGTGAAATCCGCAATGATCTGTTACCAGATTGATCAGAATCCCTGACCGATCGCTCAAGCGATTTCCCGGGTGTCTTCGCCAGCCACGGGATAGAGCGCCTGCTGCTGTTCAATCCACGCATTGAGATTGGCGCCGACCATGCCCCGGCGCCACATGAGCCATGTTGTCGCACTGGCAAACGGCTCGGCCAGCGGATGCACCGCGACACTTTCGCGCCCCGGCAGGCTGGCGAGCATCGACTCCGACATCAGCGCCACGCCGCTGCCGGCAATCACGCAAGCCAGCATCCCTTGATAAGACTCGATCTCCATCGCCCGGCCCATCGCCGCCTGATAGTGCGCGAACCACGACTCCAGCCGCGCACGGTAAGCGCAGCCATGGCGAAAGGTGAACACCGCCCGCCCCTCGACATCCTTGGCACTGTGCACCGGCGGGTGATCCGGCTCGCTGATCAGCACCAGCCGTTCATTGCACAGCGGCACACCGTCGATCCCGGCCAGTTGCGGCGGGCCATCCACCAGCGCCGCATCGAGGCGCCCGGTGAGCAGGCCTTCCAGCAATTCGCCACTGGGCCCGGACTGCACCTGCAGATTCACCGCCGGATATCGCTTGTGATACCGCGCCAACAGCGCCGGCAAATGAATCGCGGCGGTGCTGTACAGAGTGCCGAGCACGAAATCTCCCGCCGGTTGCCCGCCCATCACCGCCGCACTGGCCTGATCGCGCAGGGCGAACAGTTTGCCGGTGTAGTCCAGCAGGACTTTTCCCGCGGGCGACAACTGCAAACGCTGACGCTCGCGGACGAACAGTTCGACGCCCAATTGCTCTTCGAGCTGTTTGAGCCGGGTCGACAGGTTCGACGGCACACGGTGCAGGCGTTCGGCGGCGCGAGTGATCGAGCCCTCCTCCGCCACGGCCTGGAAGATCCGCAATTGGCTGAACTCCACAACCATTCTCCTGAACTGAACAAGTTACTCACTATTATTCAATTTTAAAGAAAGTCAATCAGTCCTAGCCTGACGGTCATTGAACCTCCAACGGAATCCAGACCATGTCGCCGCTGATTCGCTTATCCGCCAGTTTCATTGCCCTGATGATGGCCATGGGCATCGGGCGTTTCGCCCTTACACCGCAACTTCCCCACCTGATCAGCGAAGGGCAGATCGACCTGACCGCCGCCGGTCTGATTGCGGCAGCCAACTACCTCGGCTATCTGCTCGGTGCCATAGACGCGATGTTTTCCCGACGACCCGATCAAGTGCAACGGCGTCTGCACGGTGGCTTGTGGTTATGCGTGCTGCTGACGCTGGCGTCGTTCTGGGCCAATGGTTTCTGGTCGCATCTGCTGCTGCGCTTCGGCACTGGCGTGGCGAGCGCGTGGGTGCTGGTGATGATCACTGCACTGAGTCAACCGCTGGCTGCGGCGGCGGGTCGTCCGAGATTGGGAGCGCTGGTATTTGCCGGACCGGGTCTTGGGATTTTTCTGACGGGGTTGCTGGCGCTGTTCTCACATCTGGCGCAGCAGACTTCCGCCACCCTGTGGCTGATCTATGCCGCCGTGGCACTGGTGATGTTGCTGGGAATCGTGCGGATCCTGCCGCAACCGGGCGTCGGCGCAACCGTCACACCTTCCGCCGTCAATCATTCGAATCGCGGCATTGCGCGGTTGGCGGTGGTGTATGCCTTGTACGGCGTGGGCTACATCATTCCAGCCACGTTTCTGTCGCAGATGGCCAACGCGCAGTTTCACGGGCAATGGCAGGCCGATCTGTTCTGGCCGTGCTTCGGCCTCAGCGCCGCAATCGGTGTGTTGCTGGTGAGTTTGCGTCGGCATGATCCGGACACCACCCGTCACTGGTTGATGGCGACGTTGTGGCTGCAGGCCGCCGGGGTGTTTGCCTGCCTGTTGGGCAGCGGCCTCGGTCTGGCTTTGGGCGTGATCCTGTGCGGCACGCCGTTCCTGGCCTGCATGCAACTGGTGATGCAACGCTCCCGGGAAATGGCGCCCCACGCCACCCAGCGCAACGCCGGTCTGCTGACCGCGTGCTTCGCCGTCGGTCAGCTCAGCGGGCCGCTGCTGGCGGCGGTCAGCAGCCACTTCAGCGGCGGCCTGCAACCGGCGCTGGTGATCGCCGGCAGCGGGCTGCTGATTGCCGGTGGCCTGGCGTGGAAACCGCTTACGACTGGCCGAGCGCTTTGCGCAAACGCCGACGCACCCACTGTTCCGCGCTGACGAAGGTGATGCCGAGCAACACCAGCACGGCACCGATGATGAAATTCATGCTCAGCTTTTCACCGAGCAACACCACGCCGAACGTGACGCCGAACAACGGCGTCATGAAGGAAAACACCGCCAGATTGGCAGCCAGATAGCGGCGCAGCAGCCAGAACCAGGTCAGGTAACTGAAGAACGACACCACCAGGCCCTGAAACAGCACGCTGCCCACCGCCACGACGGTCAGGCTGACGTGGGTGATCTGGCCGCTGAGCAGTGCGATCAACAGCAGGCCGACGAAGCCGACAATCAGTTGATAAAAAAGCGTCAACGTCACCGGCGCTTCCGACAGGCGCGAGGCGCGCACCACCACGGTGGTCGCGCCCCAACTGGCCCCGGCCAGCACGCCGAGGGCATCGCCCAACAGCATGCGGTGATCGAGGTTGTCCCACGACACGCCGCCGGCAAACGCCACAGCGATCCCGACGAACGCCATGAAAATCCCCAGCCATTGCACCGGTCGCAGACGCTCGCTGGGCAACAGGAAATGCACACCCAGCGCGGTGAAGATCGGTGCGGTGTAAAGGAACACCGACATGTGCGCGGCCGTGGTCAACTGCAAGCCTTCGGAGATAAACAGGAACTCCAGACCGAACAAGGCACCGGCCAGCAAGCCGCCGCGCCATGTGGTGCCGACCTGATCCCAGCCGCCCTTCCAGCAGATGAGCAGTCCTACCAGCAATGCGGAAATCCCCGACCGCCCCGCCGCCTGCATCACCGGCGCGATATCGGTCGCCGCCCACTTGATCATCACCTGCTGCACGCCCCAGATCAGGCACAGGCCGACCATCACTTGCAGCGCAAACCCGTCGGCACTGCGCCGACTGACGCTCACCGCAACACCTCGAACACACACAACATGGCAGTTTTTCCAAAGGTCAAAACAAAGCCCCGGCTCTTCGTCCGGGGCGAAAAAGGATGAGTGGATTATTAACCAGTCAGCCAGAAAAAGCCGTCTGGAAGAGACATTTCATGCTCCTCAAACGTCAGCGGTGAAGGGCTGATCTGCCAAAGCCGCCGGCCACGACAAATCCGACCGTACAGGCCAGCGCCGTGGCAAACGTCCCCCATGCCCAATCCATCAATGTCACCTGCAGCGACCAGCCGCGCAACGTCGCCCAATTGGTCAGGTCATAAGTGCCATAAGCGACCAGCCCGAGCAGCGCGCCCATGCGGGCGGCTCGCTGCCAGCTCACTGCCGGCAACACCACAAACGCCACACAGCCGAAAACGTACAGGCAATAAAAAACCGCTGCTGGCACCAGCAACGGTTTTTCGAGCATCAGCGAACCGAGCTGTTCGCGATAGGTCGGCGCCATCAGCACGCCGAGCCAGATGCCGTCGAGCAGAAGAAACGTCAGCAGCGTGGCGACGTAGGCAATCAACGTTTTTTTCATCTGCCCGACCTCAAGTGAGCCCATGCAACATGGGCCACGTCAGGCTCAGGTTAGTTCAATGCGATCGGCATGAATGACGATCTTGCCTTCCTTGTACAACGAACCGATAGCCTTCTTGAAGTTGCCCTTGCTGACACCGAACAGGCTGCTGATCAGCGCCGGGTCGCTCTTGTCGCTGACGGCCAGGGTGCCATCGTTCTCGCGCAACTTGGCGAGGATCTTCGAACTCAGGCTGCTGGCCGCTTCCTGACCCACCGGTTGCAGGCTCAGGCTGATCTTGCCGTCGGCACGCACTTCCTTGATGAAACCTTTCTCGCGCATGCCGGAACGCATGAACTTGAAGATTTCGTTCTTGTGAATCAAACCCCAGTGCTTGTTGTTGATGACGGCCTTGAAACCCATGTCGGTGGATTCGGCCACCAGCAGATCAACTTCCTGGCCCACGCTGTAGTTGGCCGGGGTCTTGTCGAGGTAGCGATCAAGACGCGCGGTGGCGGTGATGCGGCGGGTGTGTTTGTCGAGGTAGACATGCACCACGCAGTACTCGCCGGCGGTCATCTGGCGTTTTTCTTCGGAGTAAGGCAGCAGCAGATCCTTCGGCAGGCCCCAATCGAGGAACACACCGATGCTGTTGACTTCAACAACTTTCAAACTGGCAAATTCACCGACCTGAACTTTTGGTTTTTCAGTGGTGGCAATAAGTTTGTCATCGCTGTCCAGATAAATGAAAACATTGAGCCAGTCTTCATCTTCGCTGGGAATATCTTTAGGGATATAACGGTTGGGCAAAAGAATTTCGCCGTCGGCACCGCCGTCCAGATATAAACCGAAGTTAGTGTGTTTAACCACTTGCAAACTGTTGTAGCGCCCGACTAAAGCCATTTCCAATACCCTCATTGCGTGGGCGGCATTCTACCCGGTTTTGCCGGGTTCGTTGGCCGGCAGATCCTCCCGCCGACGGAAATTTGCGCGAGGCCTTGATTTTCCTTGGTTTGCCGCCGAGCGGGCGCCACTCGTCAGACTACCTGGAGGACTCCCCGGCGCGCCGCCCCCTCGAAAAAGCCACCGACCCCGATAAATGTTGTTATTTAAAACAGCAGGTTAGCGGGATATTTCGAATAATTAATCGAGAATAATCCACCCGCACGCTGGGTTATTCCGGGGGATATTTACCAAGCAATTGTCAAGTTATTCCTGTACGATGCCTGGCCGAGTTACTTTTCTACAGGTTAATGGCCGCCATGCGTGTAAAAGCATCCACCAGCAAAGCAAAGCCAGCTCCAGCCGTTGAAACCAGCGAATCGATCAACGATCAGATCGCGGCATTCCTCAAGTCCGGCGGCGAAATCCAGCAAATTGCCAAGGGCGTCAGCGGCCAGACGTTCGGCCCGTCCAAGCAGATCAGCCTGGGCAAGAAGTAACACCCCGCAACACACCAGTCCCAAGGCGCTTTGAGCTTCGAAGCGTCTGGACCGGAACCCTCGCAAGACCTCTCTCGCGTTTAATCAAACCGACAAAACAACAGAAATCGACGAACGGCCCTCGATGCCGATCATTCGCCGGTATCCTTGCACGCGTCTGGATCAAGCGTTTCAGCAGTCTTTATCGCACTGCGCTCGCTGTTCAAGGAGTGACGCATGCTCAAACCCCTCTGTTTATTTCTTGCAGGCCTGCTGGCGAGCCCGATGACGCACGCGCAGATTTTCCAGCGTGAACTCGGCGACTTCGACCTCAAGCTCGGCACCACGCCCAGCCGCAGCATGGCCCAGGGACTGGTCAAACCTTCTGCGGCCGGCTCGTTCCACGGTGGCCTCGACCTGAGCCACGACAGCGGCCTCTACGTCGGCCAGTACGCGCCGAGCATGGGACTGACGCCGGGCAAGAATCTGGAGATCGATTCCTACGTCGGCTTTAAACAACCCTTCGATCAAACCCTCGGCTACGAAATCGGGATGATCCACTACAGCTATCCCAAGGTCGACACCCTCGACAGCCAGGAATTGTTCGGTGGCCTGACCCTGCTCGGCAGCCGTTTCGGCATCGCACTGAGCAACGATCCGGACAAACAGAACAACACCTTGTTTGCCGATCTGCGCGGCAACCAGCCGTTCGGCATCGGGATCAGCATGAAATACACCACCCATCAGCTCAATACACCGGTCTCGGTGGACGGCGGGTATGTCAGCAGTTTTACCGACTGGTCGGTGAAATTTTCCCGCCCGGTGATGGGCGTCGACCTCGACCTGATCTACAGCAACTCCAGCCTCAGCGGCAGCGATTGCTCTGCCTATTCCGGGCACAACAGCCAGTGCGACGGGCTGGTCACGCTAAAGGCCGAACGCGCGTTCTATTGATTGGCTGAACTGCCGGGCTCATCCTGCGTTCACATAAGCATCAGACTTCGAAGCCAGGCTCACGCAAGGATTCGCCCATGTCTCGCTGGTTCAAACAGATTGCCGCCCTGCTGGCTTTCACCCTCGCCCTCGGCGCCTGCAGCCGCGTAGGCCTCGCCTATCGCAATCTCGACGTGATCATTCCGTGGACGCTCAGCGACTACCTGGACATGAACGGCGAGCAGAAAGGCTGGTTCAACGAACGCCTCAAGGAACACCTGAGCTGGCACTGCAGCACGCAGTTGCCGGGTTATCTGGACTGGCTCGATCGCCTGCAAACCATGGTCGAGACCAATCAGGTCACCGACGCCGCGCTCCAGGCCCGTACCTTGGAGGCCAAGCAGGCAATTGCCGAGACCGCACGTGAGATCACCCCGTCGGCCATTGAGTTGCTGCAAGGACTGGATGACAAACAGGTCGCGGAAATGAACGACGCGTTTGCCAAGGATCTGCGCAAACGCCAACAGGAATATGTGAAGCCACCCCTGGCCCAGCAGATTGCCGAACGCGGCGCACGCATGGACAAACGCCTCAACGACTGGCTCGGGCCGCTGAGTCCCACACAAGAACAACGCGTGATGGCGTGGTCGACAGCATTGGGCGACCAGAACACTCAATGGATCGCCAACCGCGCGCACTGGCAACAGCAGTTCAGTGCAGCCGTCGCCCAGCGTAAAAGTCCGGAATTCCCACAGCGGATCGAGACGCTTCTGGTCTATCGCGAGCGTTTATGGACAGCGGATTACCGCAAGGCTTACGCCGACACCGAAGCCCAGGCGCGCTCGCTGGCGGTGGATCTGATGGCTGAAAGCACACCGCAACAACGCCAGCGCTTGTTGAAGAAAATCGAAGGGGTGCGCAAGGACTTCAATGATTTGAAGTGCCTGAAGGCCGCGAAGGCAGGCTGAGTTCACAGAACCTGCGGGAACCGAACAGCTCGGCTCCCGCAGGTTCGCATAAGGCGTTCAGGCAATCTGCGCCTTGGACGCCACACGATCGAACGTCGCCTCATCCAGCGCATCCTGCTGCTCATCCAGCACCTGACGCGGATGATCATTACCGGGAATGCTGCTGTCGATCAGGCTCAACAGACTTGAACCGCGCGGGGTCAGGCTGAAGTTGTTGCCAGTGCTGCCCTCATCCTCCCCACGGGGCCCAATGTAACCGCGCAGCAGCAACAGTTGCTCATATTGGCAGGCGATGGTTTTCAGATGATCCAGATTCTCGATAGGCTCGCCCGCCGCCGCTTTTTCCGCCGCATAGTCTTCTGCGTAAGAGCGCGGTGCGAAGCTGTGGCCTGCGCCGTTCTGTACTTCATGCAGCAGGCGTTCAATCAAATCCCAGTTATACGTCGTCATCCTGATTCAACCTCCGGTGCGCGTGATTAATGGCGCCTTCAAAGGTTGTGACCCGAGCGGACAAGAGCCGTTCAGCTTCATTTACCGCCCCGACCGACCGGCGGTCTGTCGATTTCCGACGGCGTTGAGCGACTAGTCTGAGGCAGACGGTTTCAACCCCCGCAGGAGAAATCATCATGAACGTTGAGAATCATCCGGTGGTGTCGCGCGAAGAATGGCTCGCCGCCCGCAAGCAGCATCTGGCCGATGAAAAGGCCTTCACCAAAGAACGCGACCGCCTCAGCGCCAAACGTCGCGCTCTGCCTTGGGTGAGGGTCGACAAGGACTACCGCTTCATGGGGCCGAACGGCGAATTGAAACTGGCTGACCTGTTCGGCCAAAACAGCCAACTCGTCGTTTATCACTTCATGTTTGCCAAAGGCTGGGAGGAAGGCTGTCCGGGCTGCTCGTTCCTCAGCGACCACATCGACGGCGCCAATCAACACCTGGCCCATCACGACATTGCGCTGGTGGCGGTGTCCCATGCGCCATTCGCCGAATTCCAGGCCTTCAGGCGGCGGATGGGCTGGAAATTCGACTGGGTGTCGTCGGACGGCTCCGATTTCAACTACGACTTCGGCGTTTGCGCCCACGCTGATGATGCCGAAGCCGGAAAGGCTACATACAACTACGAAAAGACTGACAGTGGCGAAGAGGAAATGCCGGGGCTGAGCGTGTTCTATCGCGCCAGCAACGGCGAGATTTTCCACACCTACTCGACCTACGCTCGAGGCCTGGACATGCTGGTCGGTGCCTACAACTACCTCGATCTCACGCCAAAAGGCAGGAACGAGGACGAAATCATGGAGTGGGTGCGGTATCACGATCGGTATGACGGAGAACAAAAATCCAGTTGCTGTCATGGGGACTGAGCCAGCAAAGATCCTGAACTTTTCATTGGCCACAGCCCTCAACCGGTTAACCCGCCTTAACCGGATCTGAGGCCTGCCGCCATGAAAACCCTGCTCAAACTCACACTCGCCGCCACGCTCGCCTGCGCCCTGCCCGTCTGGGCCTGCACCCCGGAAGAAGCCACCGTCAAGCGCGAGCAACTGGCCAGGGAAGTCGCCAAGCTCACCGAGCAAAACCCGACCAAGGCCAAGGAAATCAACGCCGAGTTGCAGAAGATGGACCTGGGCACGGCATCGGCAGACCTGCCGGACAAATGCCAGTTGATCGATCAGCGGCTGAAGGAACTGGATTCGGCCGAGAAGAAAACCGAGGGCTGACATCCCGATCAACGCCGCAGGCTTCGGCATCTACCGCTCGGGATCGATGCCAAAGCCCGCGTCCTTTCGTCTGGATTTTTGCATTAATGCATTTTTGTATTTGCATCAGTGCATATTCAGACCTAGGGTTACCTCGAGCCTGATCGGAACCGACCATCGGAGATGGCAACCCATTCACCACCGATCGCTCGCAACATCCACACGTTGGACGTTTGTTTTCATTCATGGAGGATTGAAAAATGTTAACCACTGAAACAACGCAATTCACCGGCAACACCCTGCCCGGGTGCCTGACCGGCCATCTGCTCGATGCGCAACTGGTCGAGGTCGAAGCGGCCCCACAGGCCAAGGCCCTGGCCGCCTCGAGTCTCAACTTCACGATGCAGCAACAGACCCAGACCAACTGGTGCTGGGCCGCGGTTTCCGCTTCGGTCGGCAACTATTACGGCACCGGGTCCTGGACTCAGTGCGGCGTTGCCAGCACCCAACTGAACCGCAACTGCTGCAGCCAGCCGGGGCCGTGCAACGTCTACGGCTATCTGGATTCGGCCCTGCAAACCACCCGCAGCTACAACGGGATGAATCAGGGTTCGTTGCAGATGTCGGCCATCCAGAACCAGATCAACATGGGCCGGCCTGTTGGCCTGCGCTGTGCCTGGTACGGCGGCGGTGCGCACTTCCTGACGATCTACGGCACCAACGGCAACTACGTGCTGGTCGCGGATTCGATCTACGGCTATTCGACCCGCGCATTGAACTCGTTCCCCGGTTCCTACAACGGTGGCGGCAACTGGACTCACACTTACTTCACGGCGAAAAACTAGGAGGGCGACATCATGCAACTGACTTATCCAAAGGCGCCTTCCAACGGCGTACAGACCTTGCGTCCGGTGTTGCAAGCCGCGCTGCAAACCCAGGGCTTTGGCATCAATCGCCAGTTCGCCAGTGCTGCACCGGCGAAAATCAGCCTCAGCGAAGCCTATCGCGGCTACTCGCTCAGTCTGGAGGATCTGAGCCAGGGCAAAGGCCTGAAGGACGCCCGGCTCGGCGACTGGCATTACCTGGTGTTTGCCGACGGTGTGTCGATTGCCGATGCGCAATTGGCCGAAGTCCGTGGTCACGTCGAGTTCGCCTCGTTGAACCACGGCAACCTGGCGGCGGCCACGGTCGATGCACTGAAACTGGCCGAGCAATCGCCACAGTTGCAGGGCAAAACCGTTGAGCTGCGAGTGTTGTTCGTTTCGGCGCTGCACGTTGTAGCGATCTGGCTGCACGCGGCGGGTGAAGATGTGCTGATCCCGATCGAACCGACACCCAAGGAACTGGCTCTGACCGGTTTGTACAGCGAGGCAGCCCTGCTCGCACAGCTCAAACCAAAAGCGGATCAGGCCAAGCAGCGCTTTGATGCCGACACCCGTGGGCAGCTGGGCAGCTGACAAACTCAAGGAATAAAAAAACCCGGACAGTGTCCGGGTTTTTTATTGCCTGCCTGAAACGCCTTACTCGGCCGCAGGTGCAACCGGCTTGCGGCGCTTGAGCGGAGCCATGCCGTCGCTGCTTACCAGAGAATCCGGCTTCGGACGGTTGGCGCTCTTGCGCTTGGTCGGGGTCTTGGCGGCGGTTTTCTTCTTGTCGCCCTTGGCATCGGTCTTTTTCTTCTTCACGCCGACGGCCTTGCCCGAGGCCTTGACCTTTTTCGGTCCGCCGTAGGTGCCTTTGACTTCCTTGATGGTGCGGCGCTCGAAGCTCTGCTTCAGATAACGCTCGATGCTCGACATCAGGTTCCAGTCGCCGTGGCAGATCAGCGAGATCGCCAGACCGTCGTTGCCGGCACGGCCGGTACGGCCGATGCGGTGCACGTATTCGTCGCCGCTGCGTGGCATGTCGAAGTTGATCACCAGATCCAGACCATCAACGTCCAGACCACGGGCCGCCACGTCGGTGGCGACCAGAATTTTCACGCCGCCCTGCTTCAGACGATCGATCGCCAGTTTGCGATCCTTCTGGTCTTTCTCGCCGTGCAGCACGAACGCCTTGTATTCCTGGGCGACGAGGCGACCGTAGATGCGGTCGGCCATGGCCCGGGTGTTGGTGAAGACGATGGCCTTCTGGTAGGTCTCGTTGGCCAGCAGCCAGTTCACGATCTGTTCTTTGTGCTGGTTGTGGTCGGCGGTGATGATCTGCTGACGAGTGGTCGAGTTCAGCTGGCTGACCGCGTTGAGCTGCAGGTGCTCAGGGTTGTTCAGCACCTTGGCGATCATCTCGCGCAGGCCGGAACCGCCGGTGGTGGCGGAGAACAGCATGGTCTGCTGACGGTTCGGGCATTCGTCGACCAGACGCTGTACGTCTTCGGCGAACCCCATGTCGAGCATGCGGTCGGCTTCGTCGAGCACCAGCACTTCGACTTCTTTCAGGTCGAGGTTGCCCGCGTTCAGTTGCTCGATCATCCGGCCCGGGGTGCCGATCAGGATGTCCGGCACCTTGCGCAGCATCGCGGCCTGGACCTTGAAGTCTTCACCGCCGGTGATCAGGCCGGACTTGATGAAAGTGAACTGCGAAAAGCGCTCAACTTCCTTCAGGGTCTGCTGGGCCAGCTCGCGGGTCGGCAGCAGGATCAGGGTCTTGATGCTGACGCGGATCTTGGCCGGGCCGATCAGGCGGTTGAGGATCGGCAGGACAAAAGCGGCGGTCTTGCCGCTACCGGTTTGCGCCGTCACCCGCAGGTCACGCCCCTGAAGCGCCAGCGGAATGGCCGCGGCTTGCACAGGCGTTGGCTCGACAAATTTCAGCTCGGCCACGGCTTTGAGCAGGCGTTCGTGCAGGGCGAATTGGGAAAACACGGGTGCTACCTCGAAGATATGCAAAAAATCAGCTGCATAGGTTACCGGTTTCGAGCGCTCAGGCCGAGTTTCTTTGTGAAATCAGCCGTAATCAGTGGCTTTTTTGTTGCTCGATTTGTCTCCAACGGTAATACACAGCGTCTTAAATGCTCTAATCGCCCGTCGCGTCTTACAGAAGAATCGTCTCTCTCATGGATTTCAAACAGCTCTGGCTCAACGCCCAAGACCTCTGGGGTGCCCTCGATCAGCACCCGCTCCTGCACGCCGGCCTGGCGCTGATCCTGCTGCTGGTGATCGCGCTGGTCCTCGGACGAGTGGCGCGTTACCTGATCCTGCATGCCAGCCGCATGCTCGGTCGCCAGCCCGCGCTGCACTGGCTCAACGACTTTCGGCATAACAAGGTGTTCCAGCGTCTGGCGCAGATGACCCCTTCGCTGGTGATCCAGTTCGGCCTGCACCTGGTGCCGGAGCTGAGCAAGACCGCCACGGTGTTTCTCGGCAATGTCGCGCTGGCGTTCACCATTCTGTTCCTGCTGCTGTCGGTCAGCGCCCTGCTCAATGCCCTGCTGGACATCTACGCCCGCACCGAACACGCCCGCACCCGCTCGATCAAGGGTTATGTGCAACTGGCGAAAATGGTTTTGTACGTGTTCGGCGCGATCATCATCGTCGCCACCCTGATCGACCGTTCGCCGCTGTTGCTGCTGTCCGGTCTGGGTGCGATGTCGGCGGTGATCCTGTTGGTCTACAAGGACACCCTGCTGTCGTTCGTCGCCAGCGTGCAACTGACCAGCAACGACATGCTGCGGGTCGGCGACTGGATCGAAATGCCGCAAGTCGGCGCCGATGGCGATGTGGTCGACATCACCCTGCACACGGTCAAGGTGCAGAACTTCGACAAGACCATCGTCTCGATCCCGACCTGGCGCCTGATGTCCGAGTCGTTCAGAAACTGGCGCGGCATGCAGCAGTCCGGCGGGCGGCGGATCAAGCGCAGCCTGTTCATCGACGCCAGCGGTGTGCGTTTCATCCGCGACGATGAAGAAGAAAAACTCTCCCAGGTACACCTGCTGACCGCCTACATGGGCCGCAAGAAAGCCGAGCTCAAGGCCTGGAACGAAGCGCAGGGCAACGTCGCGGCGATGTCGGCCAACCGTCGGCGCATGACCAACATCGGCACCTTTCGCGCCTATGCGCTGGCCTATCTGAAGAGCCACCCGGAGATTCAGCCGAACATGACCTGCATGGTCCGCCAGATGCAGACCACAGCCCAGGGCATTCCACTGGAAATCTACTGCTTTACCACCACCACGGTGTGGGCCGATTACGAGCGGATCCAGGGGGATATTTTCGATTACCTGCTGGCGGTGCTGCCTGAGTTTGGCCTGAGTCTGTATCAGCAGCCGAGCGGCGGGGATCTGCGCTCCGGGTTGTTGCCGGCAGTCCTGGGTGCAAGCCACATTCCCGAGGCCGAAAAACAACGAATGTAGACCTTTCTCGCGGACAACAAAAAAGACGCAACCCCGGTTGCGTCTTTTTTTGTCCTGCCGACTTACTTGGCCTGCCGCTGCGGTGCCTTGTGCACCATGGTGTAGGCGTAGTCGACGCCCATGCCGTATGCGCCGCTGTGTTCCAGCACCAGGTCCATCACTGCCTGATAAGTGTCTTTGTGCGCCCAGTCACGCTGGTACTCGAGCAGCACTTGCTGCCAGGTCACCGGCACTGCGCCCGCCTGAATCATTCGCTGTACCGACATGTCGTGGGCTTCTTTGGTAGTGCCGCCGGACGCGTCGGTGACGATGTACACCTCGTAGCCTTCGGCCAGGGCTTCCAGGGCCGGGAAGGTCAGGCAGACCTCGGTCCACAGCGCGGCGATGATCAGCTTCTTGCGGCCGGTGGCCTTCACCGCGTCAACCAGCGCCTTGTCTTCCCAGGAGTTCATCGAGGTGCGCTCGATCGGCTTCTGCTCCGGATGCACCGCCAGCAGTTCCGGCCAGATGTAGCCGCTGAAGCTTTCGGTTTCGACCGAGGTGTAGATGGTCGGCACGTTGAAGATCTTCGCTGCCTTGGCCAGGCCCACGGTGTTGTTCTTCAGGGTCTGACGGTCGATCGACTGTACGCCGAAAGCCATTTGCGGCTGGTGGTCGATCAGGATCAGGGCGGAGTTGGTTGGGTTGAGCAGTTCACGGATAGACATGGCGCGTTCCTTTTGATGTCGATTCAGAGTTTCGATTGAGTAATGAGTGAGTCGAGTCGCTTGCCGTCTTCGGCGTTGTTGTCTCGGCTTGGATGTCACTTTAGGGGCTAGCCGATAAAGGGACAATTCCCTAAAATCGAGAATCATTGATTCTAAAACAGGGACAATCATGGATCGTATCGAATGCATGCGCGCCTTCGTGGTGACGGTCGGCGAAAACGGCTTCGCGGCTGCCGCCCGGGCCATGGACGTGCCCCGGTCGAAAGTCAGCAAACAGATTCAGGCGCTGGAAGAAGCCATCGGCGTACAACTGCTGCAACGCACCACCCGCAGCCTGCACCTGACCGAGGCTGGCGCCGAATATTTCGAAGCGGCGCGGGAAGTGATTGCGGCACTGGACGAGGCCGAGCAGCGAGCCCGGGACGGGGTTGGCGAATTGCGTGGTGTGTTGCGGGTGAACGCGCCGATGTCGTTCGGCCTGCGACGGTTGGGCAAATTGATTCCGCTGTTCCACGAGCAGCACCCGAACATCGAGCTGCAACTGGTGCTCAGCGACCAGCAGGTCGATCCGGTGCGCGGCGGGTTCGACGTGACCATCCGCATTGCCAGCCTGCCCGACTCGACCATGATCGCCCGACAACTGGCGCCAGCGCCGCGAATCATGGTCGCCTCCCCCGCTTACCTCGAACGCGCGGGCACGCCGCAGACCCCGCAGGATCTGCGCTCGCATCAATGCTTGAACTACGGCTATCTGCAGAGCGGCGTGAGCCTGCAACTGTGCAACGGCAAGGAGACCCAGCGAGTCAACGTCACCGGGCCGCTGCACGCCAACAACGGCGACCTGCTGGCGCAAGCGGCGGAGGCCGGCATGGGCATTGCGCTGCTGCCGGACTTCATCGTCGAAGAAGCGCTGGCCGCCGGGCGGCTGGTGCCGGTGCTGTGCGAATGGCAAGCCCCGGCGATCACCATCAACGCGGTGTATTCGTCAGCACGGCGGGTGCCGCAGAAGACCCGGGCGTTTATCGAGTTTCTGGTGGGGCAACTGGCGCCGGCTTGCGAATCCCCAACCGGCTGATCCACACCGCCGCCAGAATCACGCCGCCACCGAGGAACAACCGCCCGAGCTCTTCGTGCTGATTCCAGATCAGCAAGTTCAGCAGCAATCCCACCGGCACGTGCAGGTTGTTCATCACCGCCAGGGTGCCGCCGTTGACCAGGCATGCGCCCTTGTTCCACCAGTACAGACCGAGTGCGGTCGAGACCAGGCCCAGGAACACCAGCACGCCCCATTGCAACGGCGCTTCGGGCAGGAAGTTGGATTTGCCGAACAGCAGGAACGCCGGCAACGCCACCGCGAGTGCGCCGAGGTAGAAGAAACCGAAGCGCCGGTAGTGCGGCAGATCGCTCGGATGCTTCGCCACCAGATGTTTGTACAACACCTGCCCGGCGGCGTAGGTGAAGTTGGCGAGTTGCAGCAGCAGGAAGCCCATGAAGAAGTCCGGGTTGATCCGGTCGAAGCGAATCACCGCCGCACCGCACACAGCCACCAGCGCCGCGATCAGCGCCCATGGATTGAAGCGGCGGTTCAGCGCGTCCTCGATCAGGGTCACGTGCAGCGGCGTGAGGATGGTGAACAGCAGCACTTCCGGCACCGTCAGTACCCGGAAGCTCAGGTACAAACAAACGTAGGTCACGCCGAACTGCAACGCGCCGATCAGCAGCATGCCGCGCATGAACGCTGGCTCCACCGAACGCCAGCGGGTCAGCGGGATGAACACCAGCCCGGCCAGCACCACGCGCACCAGCACCGCGAAGTAGCTGTCGACATGCCCGGCCAGGTATTCGCCGATCAGACTGAAGGAAAACGCCTGGATCAGCGTGACAATAAGTAGATAGCCCATGGTCGCCTCGATTTCGAATGGCGGCGACGATAGCGGTTTTTCCCGGCCATCGCTAAATCCCGGGCAAAAAAAAGCCCGATCTCGCTAAGGCGTTCAATCGGGCTACAGCACTCAGGAGCAACAAGTGCAAAGGGAGGTTCGATGCGCGTAGAGCCTTGAAGGGGTTGCGCCAGGTCACTAGAACAATCGGCGATTATCTGGCGATTAACATATCAAGCGACCTGGGACAGTTTGGCGTTGGCCTGGTTGAGGCCCTTCTCCTGGAAGTCGCCGCCCAGGTTCATGCCTTCGGCGTGGATGAAGGTCACGTCGTGGATGCCGATGAAACCCATCACCTGACGCAGGTACGGTTCCTGGTGATCCGCCGGGCCGCCGGCGTAGATGCCGCCGCGAGCGGTCAGCACGTAGGCACGCTTGCCGCTGAGCAGGCCTTGCGGGCCGGTTTCGGTGTACTTGAAGGTGACGCCGGCACGCAGTACGTGGTCGAGCCAGGCTTTCAGGGTGCTTGGAATCGCGAAGTTGTACATCGGCGCGGCCATCACCAGCACGTCGGCGGCCAGCAGTTCATCGGTCAATGCGTTGGAACGATCCAGCGAGGATTGCTCGCTGTCGTTGCGCTGTTCGGCGGATTTCATCCAGCCGCCCAGCAGGTTGATGTCCAGGTGTGGCACCGGGTTCACGGCGAGGTCACGTACGGTGATCTGATCAGCCGGGTGTGCCGCTTTCCACTGACTGATGAAGGTCTGGGTCAGTTGACGGGATACCGAGTCTTGCTGGCGGGCGCTGCTTTCGATGATCAGAACGCGGGACATGGTGTGTAGCCTCCATCCGAGAATGTTGTAAGTCGATGGAGTGAAGGTTAAACAGAGTCGTATCGATGAAAAAGCGCAAATAACTGCTATAAAGCATCGATAAATTCGTTTATAAGCTGACGCATACCTTGTGGGAGCACACGGGCTCCCACAACGAGGCGGGTGTTATTTCGGGTTGCAGCTCAGTTCGACGCGCAGCTTGATGATCTCGCGGGAGAACTTGGCGGTGGCATTGGTATGTTTGCCGGCCGGCACTTCGATATTGCGAGTGCGCGGCGCCTCCGGGCCGTTGCTGAATACGACTTTGCAGACCGCGTCGACCTCGCCGTAGTTGGCGACCCGGATGGAGCCGATATCTTTATCGGTATCGAAGGACTCGTAGTCGATCTTCAGGCCATTGAGATTCTTCTGCACATCGATCGGATACGCAAACGCGGTCAGCGGCAGCAGCGCCAGCACCACACAACAGAATTTTTTCATTCGGCAGTCTCCATGAGGGACAGCCAGCTTAGGACAAGAGGAGCTATTGATGAAAGCGCCCCGCGTGACCCTTGATCAATGGCGAACGTTGCAGGCGGTGGTCGACCACGGCGGATTCGCCCAGGCCGCCGAGGCCCTGCACCGTTCGCAATCGTCGGTGAGCTACACCGTCGCCCGCATGCAGGACCAGCTCGGTGTGCCATTGCTGCGCATCGACGGCCGCAAGGCAGTGCTGACCGAAGCCGGCGGCGTGTTGCTGCGGCGTTCGCGACAACTGGTGAAGCAGGCCAGCCAACTGGAGGACCTCGCCCATCATATGGAGCAAGGCTGGGAGGCCGAAGTGCGGCTGGTGGTCGATGCCGCCTACCCGAGCGCCCGCCTCGTTCGCGCACTGACCGCGTTCATGCCGCAGAGCCGTGGCTGCCGCGTGCGTCTGCGTGAAGAAGTACTGTCGGGTGTCGAGGAAGTGTTGCTCGAAGGCGTGGCCGATCTGGCCATCACCGGCCTGAGCATTCCCGGTTACCTCGGCGCGGAGTTGAGCGACGTGGAATTCGTCGCCGTCGCCCACCCTGAACACGCGCTGCATCGACTGAACCGTGAGCTGAACTTCCAGGACCTGGAAACCCAGATGCAAGTGGTGATCCGCGACTCCGGCCGCCAGCAACCCCGGGACGTCGGCTGGCTCGGTGCCGAACAACGCTGGACCGTCGGCAGCCTCGCCACCGCCGCCAATTTCGTTTCCAGCGGCCTGGGCTTTGCCTGGCTGCCACGGCACATGATCGAACGGGAATTGAAGGAAGGCCTGCTCAAGCTGCTACCGTTGGATCAGGGCGGCAGCCGCAATCCGAGTTTCTATCTGTATTCGAACAAGGACAAACCGCTGGGCCCGGCCTCGCAGATCCTCGTCGAACTGTTGCGCACCTTCGACACCTTGCCGCTGGACGCACCGTTCGCCGCCCCCGAACAAGCCTGACACGGAGTTCACCGATGGCGTATTTCGAGCATGAAGGTTGCAACCTGCACTACGAGGAATATGGCCACGGCGATCCGTTGCTGCTGGTTCACGGGCTCGGTTCCAGCACGCTGGACTGGGAAATGCAGATCCCGGCGCTGGCCGCGCAATACCGGGTGATCGTCCCGGACGTGCGCGGCCATGGCCGTTCCGACAAGCCCCGCGAACGCTACAGCATCGCCGGGTTCAGCGCCGACATCGTCGCCCTGATCGAACACCTGAAGCTCGGCCCGGTGCACTACGCCGGGCTGTCCATGGGCGGCATGATCGGCTTCCAGTTCGCCGTCGATCAGCCGCAGATGCTCAAGAGCCTGACCATCGTCAACAGCGCGCCCGAGGTCAAGGTGCGCAGCCGCGACGATTACTGGCAGTGGTTCAAGCGCTGGAGCCTGATGCGCCTGCTGAGCCTGGCCACCATCGGCAAAGCCCTTGGCGCCAAGCTGTTCCCCAAGCCGGAGCAGGCAGATTTGCGACAGAAGATGGCCGAGCGCTGGGCAAAAAACGACAAACGTGCTTATCTCGCCAGCTTCGATGCGATTGTTGGCTGGGGGGTTCAGGAACGACTTTCGAGGATCTCCTGTCCAACGCTCGTCGTCAGCGCCGACCGGGACTACACCCCCGTTTCGCTGAAAGAAACCTATGTCAGACTGCTGCCCGATGCGCGGCTGGTGGTGATCGCCGATTCACGCCACGCCACCCCGCTCGATCAACCCGAACGTTTCAATCAAACGCTGCTGGAGTTTCTCGCCACAGCCGATATTCACCCTCAGGATCACTGAACCATGCTGAAAAAAATCGCCCTCGCCGCCGGCACCGTGCTGTTCGCCGCCAACCTGATGGCTGCCACGCCGGCCAAGGCGCCACACGTCGAACTGGTGACCACCAACGGCACCATCGAAATCGAGCTGGACCCGGTCAAGGCGCCGATCAGTACCAAGAACTTCCTTGAGTACGTCGACAGCGGCTTCTACACCAACACCATTTTCCACCGCGTGATCCCGGGCTTCATGGCTCAGGGCGGCGGTTTCACCCAGCAGATGGCACAAAAAGACACCAAGGCACCGATCAAGAACGAAGCCAGCAACGGTCTGCACAACGTTCGCGGCACCCTGTCGATGGCCCGTACTTCCGATCCAAACTCGGCCACCAGCCAGTTCTTCATCAACGTTGCCGACAACGCGTTCCTCGATCCGGGCCGCGACGCCGGTTACGCCGTGTTCGCCAAAGTGGTCAAGGGCATGGACGTGGTCGACATCATCGTCAACTCCCAGACCACCACCAAACAGGGCATGCAAAACGTGCCTGTCGACCCTGTGATCATCAAGTCGGCCAAGCGCATCGACTAAGCTTTACAGGGCGTATCGAGCGGCGCTGACCTGATGTCACGCCGCTCACACTGATAAAAGGAGAGCCCGTACTCCGGGCGGTTATCTGATGCTCTATCGCCGTTTCGAACAACTGATCGACATATTCCGTGACGCCCCGACGGCGGCTCCGCCGAACCGTGTTCTGCCCTTCTATACCTATTACCTGAAACAGGTCTGGCCAAGTTTCGCCGCCCTGCTGGTGGTCGGCCTGTTCGCCGCACTGATCGAAGTGGCGCTGTTCAGTTACCTGAGCCGCATCATCGACCTGGCCCAGGGCACGCCGAACCCGAATTTCTTCCACGACCACGCGTTCGAACTGACCTGGATGGTGGTGGTTGCACTGGTGCTGCGCCCGATCTTCTTTGGCCTGCACGACTTGCTGGTGCACCAGACGCTGAGCCCGGGCATGACCAGCATGATTCGCTGGCAGAACCACAGCTACGTGCTCAAGCAGAGTCTGAACTTCTTCCAGAACGACTTCGCCGGGCGCATCGCCCAGCGCATCATGCAGACCGGCAACTCGCTGCGCGACTCCGCCGTGCAGGCGGTGGATGCGCTGTGGCACGTGCTGATCTATGCGGTCAGTTCGCTGGTGCTGTTCGCCGAGGCCGACTGGCGCCTGATGATCCCGCTGCTGACGTGGATCGCCGCTTACATCGGCGCACTCTATTACTTCGTGCCACGGGTCAAGGATCGCTCGGTCGCGGCTTCGGATGCGCGTTCGAAGCTGATGGGCCGGATCGTCGATGGTTACACCAACATCGCCACCCTGAAGCTGTTCGCCCACACCAATTTCGAACAGCACTACGCCCGCGAAGCCATGCAGGAACAGACCGAAAAGGCGCAGATGGCCGGGCGCGTGGTCACCAGCATGGACGTGGCGATCACCACCATGAACGGCCTGCTGATCGTCGGCACCACCGCGCTGGCGCTGTGGCTGTGGTCGCAGTCGCTGATCACCGTCGGTGCCATCGCCCTGGCGACCGGTCTGGTGATCCGTATCGTCAACATGTCCGGCTGGATCATGTGGGTGGTCACCGGGATCTTCGAAAACATCGGCATGGTCCAGGACGGTCTGCAGACCATCTCGCAGCCGGTCAGCGTCACCGATCACGAACAGGCCAAACCGCTGGCCGTGGCCCGTGGCGAAGTGCGTTTCGAGCACGTGGATTTTCACTACGGCAAGAAGAAAGGCATCATCGGCGACCTCAACCTGACCATCAAACCGGGGGAAAAGATCGGTCTGATCGGCCCGTCCGGCGCCGGCAAATCGACCCTGGTCAACCTGCTGCTGCGCCTGTACGACGTCGAGGGTGGGCGGATCCTGATCGACGGCCAGAACATCGCCGAAGTCGGCCAGGAAAGCCTGCGCGCACGGATCGGCATGATCACCCAGGACACTTCGCTGCTGCACCGTTCGATCCGCGACAACTTGCTGTACGGCAAGCCTGACGCCACCGACGCCGAACTCTGGGAGGCGGTGCGCAAGGCCCGTGCCGACGAGTTCATCCCGCTGCTGTCGGATGCCGAAGGTCGCACCGGTTTCGACGCGCATGTCGGCGAGCGCGGGGTGAAACTGTCCGGCGGCCAGCGCCAGCGGATCGCGATTGCGCGAGTGCTGCTCAAGGACGCGCCGATCCTGATCATGGACGAAGCGACCTCGGCGCTGGACTCGGAAGTCGAAGCAGCGATCCAGGAAAGCCTGGAAACTCTGATGCAGGGCAAGACCGTGATCGCCATCGCCCACCGCCTCTCGACCATTGCCCGCATGGATCGGCTGGTGGTGCTGGAGAACGGCAAGATCGCCGAAAGCGGCAACCATGCCGAACTGCTGGCCCATGGCGGGTTGTATGCGCGGTTGTGGGCGCACCAGACCGGAGGGTTTGTCGGCATCGACTGACCCTGCGCGAAACACAAAAACCGCCACAGCCCCTCTGCCACGGGCTCTGGCGGTTTTTTATCGCCTGCTGGAAATCCCTTGAATCCCTGCTGTAATCAGCGAAGGTTCTGGAGATGAACCTGTCGTAATTCTGCAAGGAAGCACAACTCGATGCAGTCTCGATAGCACGTCTATCAAGGACACTCTCATGTCTCTGTTCAAACGTTCAGTCACTGAGTTGTTGGGTACGTTCTGGTTGGTGTTGGGCGGGTGTGGCAGTGCGGTGATCGCCGCGTCTTCACCTATGGGAATCGGCGTGCTGGGGGTCGCCCTGGCGTTTGGTCTGACGGTGCTGACCATGGCGTTTGCCATCGGCCACATCAGCGGATGTCACCTCAACCCGGCCGTGTCGGTCGGTCTGGTCGTCGGCGGTCGGTTTCCGGCCAAAGAGCTGCCTGCCTACATCATCGCCCAGGTGATCGGCGGGATTCTGGCAGCGGCATTGCTCTACCACATCGCCAGCGGCAAGGAGGGTTTCGACATCGCCGCCGGCCTTGCCTCCAACGGCTATGGCGAGCACTCGCCGGGCAAATACTCGATGGCCGCCGGGTTCGTCACCGAACTGGTGATGACCGCCATGTTCGTGGTGATCATCCTTGGCGCCACCGACAAGCGCGCGCCGGCAGGACTGGCACCGATTGCCATCGGCCTGGGCCTGACGCTGATCCACCTGATCTCGATTCCGGTGACCAACACCTCGGTCAACCCGGCCCGCAGTACGGGCCCGGCGCTGATGGTCGGTGGCTGGGCGATCGCGCAGTTGTGGATGTTCTGGGTCGCGCCGTTGCTGGGCGCGGTGGTTGGCGGCGTGGTCTATCGCTGGTTGGGCAAGGAAGACAGTTGAGGGCAGCGGCGAGGATCAGGCTTGCCGATACGGCAAGGCGCTCCTCGCCTCTTCCGCGTAAGCCAGAACACCGGCGCGTTCCTGCTGGAGGAAATCCTTCACGGCGGCTTTCAGGCCGGGATGACGCAGGTAGTGCCAGGAATGGGTGATCACCGGTTCAAAGCCGCGAATCAGTTTGTGTTCGCCCTGGGCGCCGGCGTCGAAGCGCTGGAAACCCTGGGCAATCGCGTAGTCCATGCCCTGATAGAAACAGGTTTCGAAATGCAGCCGGTCGAACTCGGCCAGGCAACCCCAGTAACGACCGTAAAAGCTGTCGCCCCCCACCAGACTGAACGCCATCGCCACCGGCCTTGAGCCCTGTTTGGCCAGTACGACACGAATCGATTCCGGCATGCGCTCGGCCAGCAGGCTGAAAAACTCCCGTGTCAGATACGGCGCCTGACGACGCACCGCATAGGTGTTGGCGTAGCAGGCGTAAACAAAATCCCACTGCGCCTCGTCCAGTTCTCGTCCTTCCAGCCATTCGAACTCGAAACCCTGCCCCGCCACTTGCTCGCGCTCCTTGCGCATCTGTTTGCGCTTGCGCGAACTGAGCACGTCGAGAAAGTCCTGGAAGTCGCGATAGCCGCGATTCTGCCAGTGATATTGACAGCCGATGCGTTGCAGCCAGCCCGGTTGTTCGGCCATGGCAGCGTCGGTGAAGGGGTCAGTGAAGTTGATGTGGGCGCTGGAGAGTTCTTCGATTTGCAGATAGCCCGGCAGGCTCTTGAGCAGTTCGAATCCGTCCTCGACGTTCGCCGCCAGCAACCGCGGACCACTGACCGGGCTGAAGGGCACGGCGCTCAGAAACTTGGGGTAGTAATCAATGCCGGCGCGGGCGCAGGCGTCGGCCCAGCCGTGATCGAACACGTATTCGCCGTAGGAATGCCACTTGCGGTAACCGGGCAGCGCCGCGATCAGACGACCGTCTTCGACATGCAGCAAATGCTCCGGCTGCCAGCCGGTGTGCGGGCCGACACTGCCGCTGTCTTCCAGCGCGCCGAGGAAGGCATGGCGCAGAAACGGCTGGTTGTCCGGCACCAGTGCATCCCAGAGCGCCGGTTCGATTTCCGACAGTTTTTGCAGGCGCTGCAACGGCATTTTCCTCTCCACATCCGGGCCTGAAAGCCTCGCGAGTATCGCCCATCGCCTTGATCTTGCACACGACCAATTGCGCGACAGCGCTCTAAATCAATAGTTCACGGAAGTTTTGTATCGTCATCAACCTGCCATCACCGTGCCACTGCTCTGTCATAAACCATCGCGATACTGGCGCCTGTTTTTAGAGCGCCGGGTTCTACCCGGACACAGTTTTCCGACGTTCAAATCGTCGGTTGTGCCCAGGATGGTTCAGCCATCCCTCTCATCTTCGGAGATTGCTATGCGTCTTGCTTCCACGAAAACTGCGGCAGCCCTGTGCGGTGGCCTGTTGCTGGCCATGAGTGTTCCGGCCAGTGCCGCAGTCGACGCCAAACTGCTCGAAATGCTCAAGGCCAACGGTTCCATTACCCAGGCGCAGTACGTAGAACTGCAAACTGAACTGGCCCAGGATCAGAAGGCCCAGCAAATCGCGCAGCAGGCGCAGCAAGAGACCAACGAGCAGATCGCGGCGACCGCGAAGAAAACCAACGAACTGAGCACCTTCGACCAGAAACTGGCCTGGGCTGCCAAGACCCAGTTCAAGGGTGACGTGCGTTTCCGTCAGGAAACCGTCAAGAACGATGGCGTACCGAACGCCAAGGACCAGGACCGTCAGCGCATTCGTGCCCGTCTGGGTGCCTACACCGAAATCAACCCGCAGGTGGACACCGGTATCCGTATCGCCACCGGCAGCAGCGACGACGCCCGCTCCACCAACCAGGACCTGAACAACTACTTCGACAAGAAGCAGATCTGGCTCGACCAGGGTTACGTCGACTACCACCCTGACGCCATCAAGAACCTGCACCTGATCGCCGGTAAAATGAACCAGCCTTGGGTGAGCATGGGCGACATCATCTGGGACAGCGACATCAACCCGGAAGGCCTGGCCGTCACCTACAAGTACCCGCTGAACGGCAGCGCCGAACTGTTCGGTAGCGCCGGTCACTACACCCTCAAGGACAACGTCGATGGCGAAGGCGTGCAGTTCAAGCACGACCTGCGTCTGTACGCCGGCCAGTTGGGCGGTCGTTTCGCACTGACCGACAGCCTGAAACTGACCCTGGGCGGCAGTATCTATTCCTACGACAACGACAAGGACAGTGCCTGCCCGACCTCCGGCACCGTGACCGCGCCATGCGCCCTGGCCGTCAACGGCAACAGCCCGAACGAAACCTTCAAACTGTATGAAGGCTTTGGTCAGCTGGACGTCGCCAACCTGCCAGTACCGCTGTCGATCTACGGTCAGTACGTCAACAACAACGACGCCAGCAACGACCAGGACACTGGCTGGCTGGCCGGCGTCAAGACCAAGGTTTACGGCTTCGGGATCGACTACAACTACCGCGACGTACAGCGTAACGCTGTGGTGGGTGCCTTCACCGACTCCGACTTCGCCAACGGCTACACCGGTTCGCGCGGCAGCAAGCTGAAAGTGAGCTACGAGCTGGACAAGAACTTCACCCTGGGCGCCACGTATTTCATGGCTAACTCGGACTACACCAACGCCAGCCTCAAGAAGACTGACTCCGACATCAACACCCTGCAACTGGATGCCGAAGCCAAGTTCTAAAACAGCAATGCCAGGCTTCAAGCCGCGAGTGAATGCCTCACTTGTCGCTTGAAGCTGCTTTTCTCCTACAGCCCGGCGCAGCAGCAGCGATCCCCATCATCCGTTCGCCGCTGTTGTGCCGGGCTGTTTTTTGCCTCAGGAATTGTCTTTTCGTCGCTGCTCGGCCAAGCGCTCGGCCAACGCGTCCAGATCCCCTTCCGGTTTCTCCGGCATCTTGCGCAACGTCGCCTGCATCAGCCGCATCTGGCGAATGAAACGCCGGCAATTGGGGCAGAACATCAGGTGATGACGCACCATCAGCTTCTCGCGAAAGCTCAACTGGCCATCGAGATAATCGCTGGATCGTGCCACTTGCTCCTTGCAGGTCAACATTCGCCGGTCTCCTCAAAATGTTCCACGGTCGCGAAGACCTTCAAGCGTGCCCGATGCAACAGCACACGGACATTGGAGAGCGAGATCTCCAGAAGATTACAGATCTCTTCCAGCTCCAGGCCCTGACGCTCGCGCAGCAACAGCACACTGCTTTGCAGTTCTGACAGGCTGAGCAGCGTGTGCTCCAGGCATTCGCGCAGTTCATTCTCGGTGAGCAGCGCTTCGGGCGTGTCCTGATGCCAGGCGAACGGTGCGACCAGCCAGTGACCGTCGCCGGGAGAAAAACGGTCGTCGTCGATGGTGCCGTGGGGCGACGGCAGATCATCCATCAGCACTTCCCGGCGATTCTGCTTGTAGCGACCCTTGGCCGAGTTGGCGGTGATGGTCAGCAGCCAGGTCTTGAGACTGGAGCGGCCTTCGAAGCTGCCGATATGGCGCACCACCGACAGCCAGGCGTCCTGCACCACTTCTTCGACGTGGCGCTGGCCGACAATCGCATAGGCCACCGCGCGCATGGCGCTCTGGTAGGTGGTGACCAGTTCCTTGAAAGCCTTTTGCTCGCCAGCCAGCAGGCGTTCGAGCAATTGAGTGTCATCCGTTGCAGCCATCGATACCTCACGGGCAAAAAAAATCGCAGCCTGCGACGGCTCCCGAAGAAGCGCGCAGGCTGCGATCTTTTAACACGGTCTCAGCGTTTGCGCAGAATCACGCTACCAATCGAATAACCGGCACCGAACGAGCTCAGTACCGCCAGCGAACCGGCCGCCAGATCGTCCTGGTACTTGTGGAAAGCGATCACGGAACCGGCGGAGCTGGTGTTGGCGTAGGTGTCGAGAATCACCGGCGCTTCTTCTTCGGTGGCTTCGCGGCCCAGCAACTTGCGCACGATCAGGTGGTTCATGCTCAGGTTGGCCTGGTGCAGCCAGAAACGCTTCACGTCGCCAACGTTGAGCTTGTTCTCTTCCAGATGCTCGCCGATCAGCTCGGCCACCATCGGGCAGACGTCCTTGAACACCTTGCGACCTTCCTGCACGAACAGTTTGTCGCGGGCACCGATGCCCTCTTCCGCCGCGCGGTTGAGGAAGCCGAAGTTGTTACGGATGTTGTTCGAGAACTTGGTCAGCAGTTTGGTGCTGACCACGTCGAACTGGTGTTTCGACGTCGCCGTATCGGCACGCTCGATGACGACGGCGGTAGCAGCGTCACCGAAAATGAAGTGGCTGTCGCGGTCGCGGAAGTTCAGGTGACCGGTGCAGACTTCCGGGTTGACCATCAGGATCGCCCGGGCCTGGCCCAGTTGCACGGTGTTGGCGGCTTGCTGGATGCCGAAGGTCGCCGACGAGCAGGCGACGTTCATGTCGAAACCGAAACCCTGGATGCCCAGTGCTTCCTGGACTTCGATGGCGATGGCCGGGTAGGCGCGTTGCAGATTGGAGCAGGCGACGATCACACCGTCGATATCGGCGGCGGTCTTGCCGGCACGCTGCAGGGCTTGTTCGGCGGCACCGATGGCCATCTGGCAAAGCACCGACCACTCGTCGTTGGAACGCTCCGGCAGGCGTGGCGCCATGCGCGCAGGGTCGAGAATGCCGTCCTTGTCCATGACGAAACGGCTCTTGATGCCTGAGGCTTTTTCGATGAACGCGGCACTGGATTCGGTCAGGGCCTGGATTTCACCGCTGGCGATGGCGTCAGCGTTGTCGGCGTTGAACTGCGCGACGTAGGTATTGAAAGACTGCACCAGCTCTTCGTTGGAGATGCTGTTGGCCGGGGTGTACAGGCCGGTGCCGCTGATGACGACGTTATGCATGGTCGTTTCTCTAATCTGTTCAGGCAGAAAGTGCTGGCACCGACGTGCCAACACGCAAAGGGTCTATTCCCATAGAGGGGACGCAAAAACCTGGCATCGCTTTATTCCGACCTCGCCCGCGGCTGACAAGGCTCAAAACCGCGGGGCCGGCGTTTATAGGCGCGAAGTTTGCCATAAACCTTGGCATTTGGCGCCTTTTGCTGATCGTTCCCACGCTCTGCGTGGGAATGCAGCCAGGGACGCTCTGCGTCCCAAAAGCGGACGCAGAGCGTCCGGGGAAGCGCTACCACGCAGAGCGTGGGAGCGATCAGGCACTCGCTAGGGTTCGACCTGTGTCCACTGTTTGTTCAGGCGCTTGTCGGAGATCGGCACTTTCGTCCCCAACTGCTGGGCGAACAGCGAAACCCGATACTCTTCCAGCCACCAGCGATACAGCTCGAGCTGCGGATCGCGTTTGCCTTCCTGCGCGTGTTTGGCCGCGCGCGTCTGGTATTGCGTCCAGAGCCCGGCGAGTTCGCCGCTCCAGACCCGATCCTTCTGCACCTGCGCGCCCAGTTTTTCGAAACGTTGCTCGACAGCCTTCAGATAACGCGGCAACTCCTTGAGCCACAGCATCGGCGTTTCGCGGACGAAGCCCGGATACACCAGATGGCTGAGCTGCAGCTTGATGTCGTTAAGCGCCACCGCCTGAGCCAGGTCGATCTTGCCCTTGAAGCGTTTTTGCAGACCGTGCCAGAGCTTGAGGATTTCCAGGGTCAGACGCGCCACCCGTTCGGCGTGCTCGGTCCAGCTGCCACGCTTGCGCTCGGCCAACGCGGCCAGCCCTGCGCCGTCACGAGGCAACGGATCTTCGCCATCAAGAATGCAGCTATCGAGGCTGGCCAGCAGAATGTCTTCCACCAGCGCATCGACCCGGCCCAGTTCGCGGTACAACAAGCCCAGTTCGGTCAGGCCCGGCAACTTGCCGCGCAGGAACTTGGCCGGTTCGGCCAGTTGCTGCATCAACAGTCGCTGCAAGGCGCGGCGATGCTGGAACTCGGCTTCGGCCGGGGTCGAGAAGCGACCTTCCTTGACCGTACCGCCCTCCTCCACCAGCGCCGGATAGACCGTCATCGACAACCCGGCAATCTTCTGCTGAGTCTTTTCCGCCACCGCTGCGAAGACCTTGGCTTCCACCGGTTGCTGGCTTTTCGCGCTCTGCGGCACAGCCAATGCAGCTTGGCTGGCTTCGGCGAAACGTGCCGTCAGCTCCGCCAGATCACGCCCTTCGCCAAGGAACTTGCCCTGGCCGTCGACGATTTCCAGGTTCATCCGCAGATGGCTTTCGACCTGTTGCTCAGCTTCCGCCCAGGCTTCGTCGCTGACCCGCGCACCGGTCATGCGCAGCAATTCACGGCCCAGCGCTTGCGGCAACGAACCTTCGGCAAAGGTCATGCGTTGCAGCGCAGCCTTGATGAAGTCCGGCACCGGCACGAAGTTCTTGCGCAAGGCCTTGGGCAGGTTACGCACCAGCGCAATGCACTTGGCCTCGATCAGCCCCGGCACCAGCCATTCCAGGCGTTCCGGCGGCAGCATCGGCAACAGCGGCGCCGGTACGCGCAGGGTCACACCGTCGCGCGGGTGATTCGGTTCGAAGTGATAATTCAGCGCCAGTTCCAGGTCGCCGATGTGCAGTGTGTCCGGGTAATGCTGGGCGGTGACTTCGCTGGCTTCGCGGGCCAGTACGTCTTCCTCGCGCATGATCAGCAGTTGCGGGTCTTTCTGGCTGTTGACGCGATACCAGCTGTCGAACGTCGCGGTCTGGTGGATCTCCGCCGGCAGTCGCGCATCGTAGAACGCGAACAGGGTTTCCTCGTCGGCCAGAATGTCCCGGCGGCGAGCCTTGGCTTCCAGTTCGTCGAGCTGTTCCAGCAGTTGCTTGTTGGCCGTCAGGCATTTGGCCCGGGACTGAATCTCGCCACGCACCAGGCCTTCGCGGATGAACAGCTCCCGCGAGACCACCGGATCCACCGGGCCGTAATGCACCGGTCGACGACCGACCACGATCAGGCCGAACAGAGTGATCTGTTCGAACGCGACGACCTGGCCGCGCTTCTTCTCCCAGTGCGGTTCGAAGTGGTTCTTCTTGATCAGGTGCCCGGCCAGCGGTTCGATCCAGTCGGCGTCGATCTTGGCCACCATCCGCGCATAGAGCTTGGTGGTTTCCACCAGTTCGGCGGTCATCACCCACTGCGGGCGCTTCTTGCCGATGCCCGACGACGGGTGAATCCAGAACCGCCGCTGACGGGCGCCAAGATAGTCGCCGTCCTCGGTTTTCTGACCGATCTGGCTGAGCAGACCGACCAGTACCGCTTTGTGCAGCTTCGGATAGTCCGCCGGCTCTTTATTGAGGCTCAGCTGCAAGTCGCGGCAGATCAGGCTCAACTGACGATGGGAATCGCGCCACTCGCGCAAGCGCAGGTAGTTGAGGAAATTCTTGCGGCACCAGTTGCGCAGCGGGCTGGCGGTCAGCGCCTGGCGCTGCTCTTCAAAACCGCGCCACAGATTGACCAGCCCGGCGAAGTCCGAATCGATGTCCTTCCACTGGGCGTGGGCCTGATCGGCCGCTTGCTGACGCTCCGGCGGACGCTCGCGCGGGTCCTGAATCGACATGGCGCTGGCGACGATCAGCACTTCCTGCAGACTGCCAAGCTTGGCGGCTTCGAGCAGCATGCGGCCCATGCGCGGGTCCACCGGCAGGCGCGCCAACTGGCGGCCGAGCGGGGTCAGCTGACTGTTGCGATCCACCGCCGACAGTTCTTGCAGCAGGTTGAAACCGTCGCTGATCGCCTTGCCGTCCGGCGGCTCGATGAACGGGAAATCCGTGATCTCGCCGAGGCGCAGATGCAGCATCTGCAGGATCACCGCCGCAAGGTTGGTGCGCAGGATTTCCGGATCGGTAAATTCCGGGCGACCGAGGAAATCCTCTTCGCTGTACAAGCGCACGCAGATACCCGGCTCGACCCGGCCGCAACGACCTTTACGCTGGTTGGCGCTGGCCTGGGAAATTGCTTCGATCGGCAGCCGCTGGACCTTGGCGCGGTAGCTGTAACGGCTGATGCGCGCAGTGCCGCTGTCGATCACGTAACGGATACCCGGCACGGTCAACGACGTTTCGGCGACGTTGGTCGCCAACACCACGCGACGGCCCGGGTGAGACTGGAAGATCCGCTGCTGTTCGGCCGGCGACAGGCGCGCGTACAGCGGCAGGATTTCGGTGTGTTTGAGCTGAGCTTTACGCAGCATGTCGGCGGCGTCGCGAATCTCGCGCTCGCCGGGCAGGAACACCAGCACGTCGCCGGGACTGCGACGCTCGCTGCGCTCATAGGCGGCGATTTCGTCGAGGGTGGCGAGGATCGCCTGATCCACGGTCAGATCGTCCTCGACGCGGTTGCCCTCTTCGTCCTGCTCCAGGGTCAGCGGGCGATACCAGGTGTCCACCGGGAAGGTGCGGCCGGACACTTCGACAATCGGTGCATCATCGAAATGCTTGGAGAAACGCTCCAGATCGATGGTCGCCGAGGTGATGATGACTTTCAGGTCCGGACGACGCGGCAGCAGGGTTTTCAGGTAACCCAGCAGGAAGTCGATGTTGAGACTGCGTTCGTGGGCTTCGTCGACGATGATCGTGTCGTAGCGTTCGAGGTAGCGGTCGTTCTGGGTTTCCGCCAGCAGGATGCCGTCGGTCATCAGTTTGATCAGGGTGTTGGAGTCGCTCTGGTCTTCGAAGCGCACCTGGTAGCCGACCAGTGCGCCCAGCGGCGTACCGAGTTCTTCGGCGACCCGGCTGGCCACACTGCGCGCCGCAATTCGACGCGGCTGGGTGTGGCCGATCAGGCCATGTTGGCCGCGACCGATTTCCAGACAGATTTTCGGCAACTGCGTGGTTTTACCCGAGCCGGTTTCGCCGGCGATGATCAGCACCTGGTGCTTTTCCAGCGCCTTTTTGATTTCGTCACGCTTGGCTGCAATCGGCAGGCTGTCGTCGTAACGGATCACCGGCAGGCTGGCCTTGCGCGCCAGCACCTGATCGCAGGACGCCTGCATGCGCGCCACCCACTGGGCCAGTTTGGCCTCGTCAGGTTTCTTGCGCAGCTCAAGCAACTGCCGCCGCAGCCGGTGGCGGTCGGCGAGCATGGCGTGATCGAGGTTTTTCAGCAGTTTGTCGATGGAGGGCGATTCGTCGGTCATCGGGTACGCAATTCGGTCGTCTAGTGGCGCAAGGACGCGATTGTCGCAGATTTGGCTTCTACTGTGGCGAGGGAGCTTGCTCCCGCTCGATTGCGCAGCAATCGCTGCCCGGACTGGCAGGTGGTTCCAGGGCTGCTTTGCAGCCCTGCGGGAGCAAGCTCCCTCGCCACAGAGTATTCGCTCGCAGAGTTATTCGTTATCGAGGCCCTTGCGCCGATACGGAAAGACGTCGATAACCTTTCCGGCCCGGATCGCCTCCTGCAAGCCCTTCCAGTAATCGGCGTTGTACAACTCGCCATGCAACTGATCGAACAGTTTGCGCTGCGCTGCATCAGCAAACAGGAACGGCGGAAACTCTTCGGGGAACACATCCAGCGGACCGATCGAATACCACGGCTCGGAAGCCATTTCGTCCTCCGGCGTGCGCGGTGCCGGGATATGACGGAAGTTGGCTTCGGTGAGAAAGCAGATTTCGTCGTAGTCGTAGAACACCACCCGGCCATGGCGGGTGACGCCGAAGTTTTTCAGCAGCATGTCGCCGGGGAAGATGTTGGCCGCCGCCAGTTGCTTGATCGCCAGACCGTAATCCTCCAGCGCTTCGCGTACCTGGGCTTCGTTGGCGTTGTCCAGATAGAGGTTCAGCGGGGTCATCCGGCGTTCGGTCCAGCAGTGGCGGATCAGCACGGTTTCACCTTCGAGCGACACCGTGGACGGCGCAACCTCCAGCAACTCCGCAAGGCAGGCCGGATCGAACTTGCTCAGCGGAAAACGAAAGTCGGCGAACTCCTGGGTATCGGCCATGCGCCCGACGCGGTCGACGCTTTTCACCAGTCGGTACTTCTCGATCACCGTGGCGCGGTCGACGTTTTTCGACGGCGAGAAACGGTCCTTGATGATCTTGAACACGGTGTTGAAGCCCGGCAACGTGAACACGCTCATGACCATACCGCGCACGCCCGGTGCCATGATGAATTGGTCATCGGTGTTGGCCAGGTGGTTGATCAGCGCGCGGTAGAACTCCGATTTACCGTGCTTGTAGAAACCGATCGAGGTGTACAGCTCGGCGATGTGCTTGCCCGGCAGGATGCGCTTGAGGAAGCCGATGAACTCCGCCGGCACCGGCACATCCACCATGAAATACGAACGGGTGAACGAGAAGATGATCGATACATCGGCTTCGTCGGTGATCAGCGCGTCGATCTGTATCCCCCGCCCTTCGCGGTGCAACAGCGGAATCACCAGCGGCCACTGATCGTCGTTGGTGTAGATGCGTCCGACCAGATAGGCACCCTTGTTGCGGTACAGCACCGAGGAAAACAACTCGACGCTCAGTTCCGGGTCCTTGCACACCCAGTCCGGCAGGTTCTCGCGCAGTTGCGCTTCCAGACGCTGCAAGTCGCGGGGCAAGTCGGCATATGCCTCGCTGAAACGGTAATCGGCAAAGATGCTCGCGAGCATGCCCGACAACTGCCCTTGCGGCTTGTAGGTACGGGTCTGCGCAGCCCGGGCGCGACGCAGGCTCGGCCGGGTGGTGTGGATGAACATGCAGCCGTCGCTGATCAGGTCGTGGCTGAACAGGCCGCAGAAAATCGAGTTGTACCAGGTCTCGGAGAGCTCATCGTCGAAGCGCAGGTCGATGATGCTGATGTAGGCGCTTTTCACCAACGGCCAGCAACTGACCTCCATCAGCGTGTCCGGCTCGAAATACTCGCGCAGGCGCGCGATGGTTTCGTTGACCTTGTCTTCGTAGAGGTTGATCCGCGCCGCCGACGCGGTTTGCGTCTCCTGCCAGCGCGCCTGCTCGAAGCGTTCCCGGGCGCCGTCGGTGATCCGCCGGAAATGCTCGCGGTAATCGTCAAAGCCATCGAGGATCATGCGGGCGATGTCGGTGGCTGGCCATTGCTGCGGCATAGATGAGACCTCTGCGGGAATTGAAGAATCTGCGCTCGAAGGCCTGAGCTTAGCCACGGAAGCGGGGGCAGGAGAAGTGCAATTTCTGCCAAATCCTCGACCGGGTTGTACAACGACACAGTTTTTATCAAAGTTTTTTGAATCGACCGTTCGGTCAGTAAACATCCCGAATGGCACTTCCCCCTGCACGGCGCCAGCCCGCGTTTTCTCTGGGTTTCGGATCCAATTTATCAACGACATCTCTAGTCCGCGCCTTTGCTCGACGTGTTCACGCCTGTCCACTCCTTGCGGCGTCGGTCAAAAACGGGCCTTACCAAGATACTGGCACTTTGATATACAGCCCGCCATCACCCGCCTCACAACAAGATCCTCGGCCCACGAGGACGACCTCTCCCCCAATGCCCAAGGAGCACATTGATGTCTATCCGGAATCTGCGCATAGGTTTGCGCGCCAGTTTGAGTTTTGCCGTTCTGGCCAGCCTGCTGGTGGTGGTTGGCCTGTTCGGCCTGGGACAGATGAAAACCCTGCGCGAGAGCGCGGCGGTGATTGAAGAATCGTGGATGCCCAGCATCGAAAGCATCCATGACGCGGCAGCGAACATCGCCAGCATCCGCCTCGAATCCCTGCGCCTGATCACCAGCACCCAGGCGGCCATTCGCGAACGAAGCAAAGGCATTCTCACCGCGCAACGCCAGGAATTGCTCAAACGCCTCGACGACCATAAAGCCCTGATCGCCAACGATCAGGAACGGGCGATGCTGGAAGGTCTGGGCGCCGACACGGCCAAGTACCTGAGCATCCTCGACCAGATCCTCAAGCAGATCGACGCCGGACAGAACGATCAGGCCTACGCGCGCCTGACCAATGAACTGGCGCCCCAGGGCACGGTGCTCGACAAGACGCTGGAGCAAATGATCAGCCTCAATCAGCAAGGTGCGGATGCCGCTGCCAGGTCTGCGGCGGCGATGTACCAGCAGGCGCTGTGGATCGTCGCCACGATCATCGTCATCGCCCTGATCGCCACGCTGCTGCTGGCCTGGCTGCTGACCCGCAGCATCACCGCGCCGATCAATCAGGCGTTGAACGTGGCACGACGCATTGCCTCGGGAGACCTCAGTGGTCGCATCGACAGCGAGGGCCGGGACGAAGCCGCGCAGTTGCTCAGCGCTCTGGCTGAAATGCAGGGCAATCTGCGCTCGACCATCCGCGGCATCAGCGAGTCAGCCCAGCAACTGGCCTCCGCCGCCGAGGAAATGAGTTCGGTGATGGAACAAAGCACCCGCGGCCTGCAACAGCAGAACGACCAGATCGAACAAGCCGCCACCGCGGTTACCGAGATGAGCACAGCGGTCGATGAAGTGGCCGCCAATGCGGTGTCCAGTGCCGAAGCGTCCGAAGCCTCGAACGAAGACAGCAAGCACGGGCACGTGCAGGTCAGCGAGACCATCAACTCGATTCAGGAACTGGTCAGCGCGGTGCTCGGCGCCTCCGAACAGGCCGAGGGCCTCGCGACCCAGGCTCAGGACATCAGCAAGGTGCTGGAAGTGATTCGCGGCATCGCCGGGCAGACCAACCTGCTGGCACTCAACGCCGCCATTGAAGCGGCGCGGGCCGGGGAGGCAGGACGTGGATTTGCAGTCGTCGCCGACGAAGTCCGTTCGCTGGCGCAACGCACGCAAAATTCCACCGAAGAAATCGAGCTGATGATCAGCAGCATCCAGCAAGGCACCGGCGCCACCGTCGGCGCGTTGCAAAGCAGCGCCGAACAGGCCAGCCAGACCCTGCGCCGAGCCAACAGCGCGGGCCATGCACTGGAGAAAATCACCGCGTCGATTTCGCAGATCAACCAGCGCAACCTGGTGATCGCCAGCGCCGCCGAACAGCAGGCGCTGGTGGCCCGGGAAGTCGACGAAAACCTGGTGACCATCCGCGACCTGTCGACCCAGACCGCCGCCGGTGCGACCCAAACGTCTGCCGCCAGTCAGGAACTGTCGCGCCTGGCCGTCGACCTGAACGGCCTGGTGACGCGCTTCGTGCTCTGACGGGAAAATTAAATGCCCGTTTAGCGGTTGCCATCGTCAGGGCGCTCGGCAACACTCTCGTCCCCATCAAGGAAGGAGTTGCCCGTGAGCCCTGTCGATATTTTCCGCATGTTGTCGCTGGCCGCGATCTGGGGTGCGAGCTTCCTGTTCATGCGCATCATCGCCCCCACGATCGGCACCGTTCCTACCGGATTTTTCCGGGTCTCGATCGCGGCGGTCGGTTTGCTGGTGATCCTCGGCCTGATGCGCATCAGCTGGGACTTCAAAGGCAAACTCAAGACCGTGATGCTGCTGGGCGTGATCAACTCCGGCGTTCCGGCCACCTTGTATTCCGTCGCCGCCCAGGTGCTGCCGGCCGGGTACTCCGCAATCTTCAATGCCACCACACCGCTGATGGGCGTGTTGATCGGCGGGCTGTTCTTCAGTGAAAGACTCACAGTGGCCAAACTGGCCGGGGTTTTCCTTGGCCTGCTTGGTGTGGGCGTGCTGACCCGCGCCGGCCCGGTCGCGTTCGACCTGCCGCTGTTGATGGGCGCTGTTGCCTGCCTGCTCGCAACGACCTGCTACGGCTTCGCCGGGTTCCTCGCTCGACGCTGGCTGGATCAGGCCGGCGGGCTCGACAGCCGTCTTTCGGCTTTGGGCAGTATGCTTGGCGCTACCCTGTTCCTGCTGCCACTGTTTGGCTACAGCGTCATCACCCAGCCGCCGGTGAGCTGGGGTGGCTGGAATGTCTGGTTGTCGCTGTTGGGCCTGGGTCTGGGCTGCACCGCATTTGCCTACATCATCTACTTCCGCCTGCTGAGCTCCATCGGGCCGGTGAAATCGATGACGGTGACCTTCATGATCCCGCCGTTTGGCGTGCTGTGGGGCGCGTTGTTTCTCGATGAACCGCTGTCGATGGCCCACGTGTATGGCGGGGTATTGATCGCGATTGCGCTGTGGCTGGTGTTGAAGCCGGCGGCGGTGAAACCGGTAGAAGTCGCGACTCGCTGATCGGCAGATGTAAAAAGGCCCGGGAGTTTCCTCCCGGGCCTTCTTCATGCGCGTTTCTTATGCCGATTTACGGAAGACAAATACCAGACCGACGATGATCAACAGCATCCCCAACACGCTCAACGCCGCCAGGCGATTGCCGAAGATCAGGTAATCCATCACCGCCGTCACCGCTGGCACCAGATAGAACAGACTGGTGACATTCACCAGATTGCCCCGGGCGATCAGGCGGTACAGCAGCAAGGTCGCCAGCACCGACACCACCAGTCCCATCCACAACACCGGCACGATGAAGCCGGCGCTGTGCTCGAAGTGAAAAGGCTGGAACGGCACGAAGATCCCGCACAACAACAGCCCCGCCAGATACTGCACCGGCAGCGTGCCGAGAGGATTGTCGGTGATGCGCTTCTGCATGATCGAGCCGAACGTCATGCTAGCCAGTGCCAGCAGACCGAACAGCATTCCCGCCAAAGACATCCCGGCCAGACCAATGCCCTGGTAAACCACCATGATCAGACCGGCCAGTCCCAGCAGCAGACCGAAAATGCGGCTCGCCGAGCGCTGACGCTCCATGATCACCACCGTGAGAATCGGTTGCACACCCATGATGGTGGCCATCACGCCGGGGGTGACCTTCAGGTCCAGCGCCAGCAGATAGAAGATCTGGTAAGCCCCCAACAACACCACTCCGGTGGCCATCGCATACAGCATCGGCCTGCCACCCTTGGGCAGTTTCAGCTTGAGCAACGGCACCAGCAGCACCAGCCCGCACAGGGCAATCACAAAACGGATCAGCAGAAAGGCAAAGGGCGAGGCGTGGGCCAGCCCCCACTTGGAGAAGATCGCCCCGCTGCTCCACAGCAGAACGAACAGGCTCGTGGACGCCGCCGCGAGCGCGGACTTTTTCGAAAGGACAAACATGAATACCACCTGTAGTCAGGCAAATAGCCAACTCAGCCGAAGCTGAAATTCAGTAGGTTTTTTCAGGCGGGCACAGGGGTCAGCAGAAAACGCTGATCAGCCCGAAACGCCAACGCCCGGCGGTGATACGACTGCGCACACCGGCGTGCTACTGACAGGTGGGGGGTAATGACTGATCTGCACAGGCTGCTGATTCCCGCACGGCACGACGCCAGCGTTGACCGCTGAATCGACTACCACGTTGATGAGGGATGCAGGCATTGGGCTGATCTTTTTTGAAGGGTTGAAAGGTGAGCCGTAGAACTCACGAGCGCCGACTATAACCAGCCCGCGACATGGATTGCAACGACTTGGGCAAAGGGCCGCTAGCGACGGATGGACAAGAGCTGAATAGGCTGTTGAGCAACGGCTACATCCACTACGAGGGCGGGCTCATGCGTAAATCTGTGAAAAAATCCCCCACTAAGAAAAGATCAATCAAAACGGATGAAAAGCTTATTTCCTCTGAGCCATCAACCAATCAGCAGCGCTTTCTTCAGCTACTGATTACGGGCATCGAAGACGAGCCCGACGTTCTCGCCGGACGGCGCTGACTCACAGACAATAAAAAACCGCTCACAAGGAGCGGTTTTTTATTGTCTGGGAGTCAGCCTCAACCAAACAGCCAATATCCCAGCAACGTCAACACCACCACCGCCAGCACCGGCCGCATTACGCGGTAGGCCTTTGGATTGCGGCGTTTCCACTGTTTGACCACACCGCTGAACCGGTCGCTGAAGTTCTTGGTCCAGGCATAAGCCTGGTTGATCCCGCCGACGCGTTCGTCGTCGAGGTTCTGCGGTGCGGTGGCGCGGCCCAGCCAGGCGCTGATGAAGCGGTTGATGCGTGTCATCAGGCGGTTGCTCAGCGGACGCTCGATGTCGCAGAACAGGATGACGCGGGTCTTTTCGGTTTCGTTCTTGACCCAGTGCACGTAGGTCTCGTCGAACATCACATCTTCACCGTCGCGCCAGGCGTAGACCTGACCGTCGACGAAGATCCGGCAATCGTCGGAGTTGGGCGTCGACAGGCCGAGGTGATAGCGCAGGGAACCGGCGAACGGATCGCGGTGCGGATTCAAATGGCTGCCGCCCGGCAACAGCGCGAACATCGCACCCTTGACGTTGGGGATGGCACTGACCAGTGCCACGGTTTTCGGGCACAGGGTTTCGGCCGATGGCAGCGGTTTGTCGTACCACTTGAGGTAGAAACGCTTCCAGCCCTTCTTGAAGAACGAGCCGAAACCGGCGTCGTTGTTCTTCTCGGCGGCGCGGATGTAGCCCTCGTCGAACAGGTGCATCGCTTCGTCGCGGATGGTTTCCCAGTTGTCGCGCAGCACGTCCAGTTCCGGGAATTTGCTGCGATCCAGATAGGGCTTGGACGGCACGCCGGAGAACAGGTACATCAACGCGTTGTACGGAGCGAACAGCGCCGAATGGTTGACGAACTGACGCAGCACCGGCAAACGCGCCTTGCCGCGCAAATGCACGTAGAGGATGCTGCCCACAAACAGCAGCAACACCGACACCTTGGCGGCTAACGAAAAGGTCATCAACAACTCCTTGAAAAAAGACAACGCCACGCAATGTCATTTACCCGACATGGCGGCCGGCCATGATAAACACTACCGGCTCCGGGAAAAACCCGCCCGACCCAAGATTCAGTGTTAAGAATTGCGCAACAAAGCATTAATTAACATAACGGTCCTGAACCCTGGCTGACCTGAATCAACGGGACGCTTACTGCTGGTTTTCCTGATCGGTGAACAGATCGCTGAACAGCATGCTCGACAGATAACGCTCACCAGAGTCCGGCAGCACCACCACAATGGTCTTGCCCTGCATTTCCGGGGTTTCCGCTAGGCGCACTGCAACGGCCATCGCGGCACCGCAGGAAATGCCGCACAAAATCCCCTCTTCCTGCATCAGGCGCAACGCCATGACCTTGGACTCTTCATCGGTCACGCGCTCGACCCGGTCGACCATCGACAGATCCAGGTTCTTTGGTACGAAACCGGCGCCAATGCCCTGAATCTTGTGCGGGCTCGGCTTGATCTCTTCGCCGGCCAGCGCCTGAGTGATCACGGGCGAAGACACCGGCTCCACCGCCACCGACAGAATCGGTTTGCCCGCCGTATTCTTGATATACCGCGATACACCGGTGATGGTTCCGCCGGTGCCGACGCCCGCCACCAGTACATCGATCGCACCGTCGGTGTCGTTCCAGATTTCCGGACCGGTGGTTTTTTCGTGGATGGCCGGGTTGGCCGGGTTGTCGAACTGGGACGGCATGAAGTATTTGCCCGCGTCGCTGGCGACGATCTCGTTGGCCTTTTCGATTGCGCCTTTCATGCCTTTGGCGGGCTCGGTCAACACCAGCTCGGCACCCAGCGCCTTGAGCACCTTGCGCCGCTCGATGCTCATCGAGGCCGGCATGGTCAGCATCAATTTGTAACCGCGAGCGGCCGCCACAAAGGCCAGGCCGATGCCGGTGTTGCCCGAGGTCGGCTCGACGATGGTCATGCCCGGCTTGAGTTTGCCGCTGCTTTCGGCGTCCCAGATCATGTTCGCGCCGATCCGGCACTTCACCGAATAGCCCGGGTTGCGACCTTCGATCTTGGCCAGGATGGTCACGCCACGAGGCGCAATGCGGTTGATCTGCACCAGCGGCGTATTGCCGATGGAATGGGCGTTGTCAGCAAAAATGCGGCTCATGGCTGGGTCCTTATGCAGCGTTGAATTCAGCTCTCCAAGGTAAGCCTGTTGCTCCTGCCAGTCCAGTCGGGTCGAACGTCTGCTACAGGCGGCAGTCCATCGCTTAACACCGTTCGGGAATTGCCGCCATGAAGCGTCGCTACCGCTGGCCGTTGTGGATCCTCGCCACTGTCGTTGTGCTACTGATCGCCCTGCACATCGCCCTGCCCTTTCTCGTGCGCGACTATCTGAATGACAAGCTGGCCAACATGGGCGACTACCGTGGGCAGGTCACCGATGTGGACCTGGCCCTGTGGCGCGGTGCGTACAAGATCAACGGACTGAAGATCGTCAAGGTCGACGGCAAGGTACCGGTGCCGTTCGTCAATGCACCGTTGATCGATCTGTCCGTCAGTTGGCATTCGCTGTGGTACGACCACGCGGTAGTAGCGCAGGTGAAGTTCTTCAGACCCGAAGTCAATTTCGTCGATGGCGGTGCCAACAAACAGAACTCCCAGACCGGTAAAGGCACCGACTGGCGCGCGCAGTTGGGCAAGCTGCTGCCGATCACCCTCGACGAAGTGCAGATCAACGATGGTCGCATCAGTTTCCGCAACTTCAACTCGAAACCGCCCGTGAACATGAACGCTACGAACGTCGAAGCGAGCATTTACAACCTGACCAACGTCGTCGACACCCAGGGCAAGCGTGATGCCCGCTTCGAAGGCAAGGCCCTGCTGCTGGGCCAGGCGCCACTGGAAACCTCCGCCACCTTCGACCCGCTGAGCAACTTCGAAGACTTCGAGTTCCGCCTGCGTGCCCGCGACCTCGAACTCAAGCGCATGAACGACTTTGCCTCGGCCTATGGCAAGTTCGACTTCAGCGCCGGCCACGGCGACGTGGTCATCGAGGCCCAGGCCAAAAAAGCCCAGCTGACGGGCTACATCAAGCCGTTGCTGCGCGCCGTTGAAGTGTTCAACTGGCAACAGGATGTGGAAAACAAGAACAAAAGCATCTTCCGCTCAGTCTGGGAGGCCCTGGTCGGTGGTACCGAAACCGTGCTGAAGAACCAGGCCAAAAACCAGTTCGCCACCAAGGTCGAACTCAGCGGCAGCGTCCATCAGCAAGATATCAGCGCGTTCGAAGCGTTTTTGCAGATTTTGCGCAATGGATTCATCCAGGCATTCAATGCCCGGTATGAGCGTCCGAAGCCGGATGCGGGTTAGGTCTTTGCACGAGCGCATCCAGATACAAGGTATCGGCGCCGAGCTGAATATCCGGATCCAGCCATTCCACGGTCCACCCCTCATTTCCGAGGTTTGCTGCACAGAATACCTTTGGATCAAGTAAGGGCTTGAGGCCTGGATACCTTTGAAGATCCTGGCTCAAATCGACACGCAACTGCTGACCATCAACAAAGGTCAGCGCCAGACAAAAATCTTCCGAAGGTTGTACAGACGATAAACGAGGGCGTTTCCTGGGTAGCATCGGTTCAGATCCTCTATCAGAGATGTTCAGCAGGCTACTTCCAAACCGATGATCACTGAATGCTGGCTTTGCGCCGAAACTGAGTCAACATGTGACGCCCCATTCAGAGACTGAATAAGCCGTCTGCGTTCACAGTCGACCGGGCCGCGCGTTATAGTCGGGCATCCGATTATTTCGCCCCCGCCCTGCCCGTTCAGGTCGGCGTTACCGTTCGAGGATTAGCAGATGAAGTTCGAAGGCACCCAGGCCTACGTCGCCACCGATGACCTGAAGCTGGCGGTCAACGCCGCCATCACCCTGGAGCGGCCGCTGCTGGTCAAGGGCGAGCCGGGCACCGGCAAGACCATGCTCGCCGAGCAACTGGCCGAATCGTTCGGCGCCAAGCTGATCACCTGGCACATCAAGTCCACCACCAAGGCCCATCAGGGCCTGTACGAGTACGATGCGGTCAGCCGTCTGCGCGACTCGCAACTGGGCAATGAAAAAGTCCACGACGTGCGCAACTACCTGAAGAAGGGCAAGCTCTGGGAGGCGTTCGAGTCTGAAGAACGCGTGATTCTGCTGATCGACGAAATCGACAAGGCTGACATCGAGTTCCCCAACGATCTGTTGCAAGAACTCGACAAGATGGAGTTCTACGTTTACGAGATCGACGAGACCATCAAGGCCAAGAAGCGTCCGATCATCATCATTACCTCCAACAACGAGAAAGAGCTGCCGGACGCTTTCCTGCGCCGCTGCTTCTTCCATTACATCGCGTTCCCCGACCGCACCACCCTGCAGAAAATCGTCGATGTTCACTACCCGGACATCAAGAAGGACCTGGTCAGCGAAGCGCTGGACGTGTTCTTCGACGTGCGCAAGGTGCCGGGCCTGAAGAAGAAGCCGTCGACCTCGGAACTGGTGGACTGGCTGAAACTGCTGATGGCCGACAACATCGGCGAAGCGGTGCTGCGCGAACGCGATCCGACCAAAGCCATCCCGCCGCTGGCCGGTGCGCTGGTGAAGAACGAACAGGACGTGCAACTGCTTGAGCGCCTGGCGTTCATGAGCCGTCGCGGCACCCGCTAAGAGGCTGACGCCATGTTGCTCAACCTGTTCAACGAAATGCGTGCAGCCAAGGTGCCGGTGTCGGTGCGCGAGCTGCTCGACCTGATCAACGCGCTGAAACAGCGCGTGACGTTCGCCGACATGGACGAGTTTTACTACTTGTCCCGGGCGATTCTGGTGAAGGACGAACGGCATTTCGACAAGTTCGACCGTGCGTTCGGCGCCTACTTCAACGGCCTGGAAAAACTCGACGACCACTTGCAGGCGCTGATTCCCGAAGACTGGCTGCGCAAGGAGTTCGAGCGTTCGCTGACCGACGAGGAACGCGCACAGATCCAATCCCTCGGCGGCCTGGACAAGCTGATCGAAGAGTTCAAGAAGCGCCTGGAAGAACAGAAAGAACGCCACGCCGGCGGCAACAAATGGATCGGCACCGGCGGCACCAGCCCGTTCGGCTCCGGCGGTTTCAACCCGGAAGGCATTCGGGTCGGCGACGCCGGCAAGCGCCAGGGCAAAGCGGTGAAAGTCTGGGATCAGCGCGAGTACAAGAACCTCGACGACTCGGTGGAACTGGGCACCCGCAACATCAAGGTCGCCCTGCGCCGCCTTCGTAAATTCGCTCGTCAGGGCGCGGCGGAAGAGCTGGATATCGACGGCACCATCGACCACACCGCCAAGGACGCCGGCCTGCTGAACATCCAGATGCGCCCGGAACGGCGCAACACGGTGAAGCTGTTGCTGCTGTTCGACATCGGCGGTTCGATGGACGCCCACGTGAAGATCTGCGAGGAACTGTTCTCGGCCTGCAAGACCGAGTTCAAGCATCTGGAGTACTTCTACTTCCACAACTTCATTTATGAATCGGTGTGGAAGAACAACATGCGCCGTACCTCCGAGCGCACCTCGACCCAGGATCTGCTGCACAAGTACGGCGCCGACTACAAAGTGATCTTCATCGGTGACGCTGCAATGGCGCCCTATGAAATCACCCAGGCCGGCGGCAGCGTCGAGCACTGGAACGAAGAGCCGGGTTACGTGTGGATGCAGCGCTTCATGGAGAAGTACAAGAAGCTCATCTGGATCAATCCGTACCCGAAAGACACCTGGGGCTACACCTCGTCGACCAATATCGTGCGGGATTTGATCGAGGATCAGATGTATCCGCTGACGTTGCGCGGGCTGGAAGAGGGGATGCGGTTTCTGTCCAAGTAAGCGGATCGTTCCCATGCTCTGCGTGGGAATGCATCAAGTGACGCTCTGCGTCACTGGGACGCGGAGCGTCCCGGGCGGCATTCCCACGCGGAGCGTGGGAACGATCAAGTAAAGCGCTGTAGATATTCGATATGTTCCCGGTGTGCAACTTCTTGTACCACCGGGCGCAACCTGACCTTCGCCCCCGGCAGACACTGCGCCAGGCGTGCCAGCGCCAACGGCGTCAACGCTCCCAATCGCGGATACCCGCCAATGGTCTGCCGATCATTGAGCAACACGATCGGCTGCCCGTCCGGCGGCACCTGCACCGCGCCCAGCGGGATGCCCTCGGAAATCATCGGCTTACCCTGATACTGCAACGCCGTCCCCAACAGACGAATGCCCATGCGATCGGCACGGCTGTCCAGCGTCCAGGCACTGTTGAATGCATCGAACAGGCTCTGCCCGCTGAACTGACCGATCTGCGCGCCAAGCACCAGATCGAGCGGCGCGTCGAGGCGCAGATCCGGCCGATGCTGTGCCGAAACCTCACGCACCAACAGGGTTTCGCCCTGATAACTCAGCGAAGCACCCTTGGCCAGCGGCAAGCCAAAACTATCGAGGCCGCCGAGCTCTTCGCGCACCACCGTGGCACTGCTGCCCAACACTTTCGGCGCAGTGAAACCACCGGGCGCCGCCAGATAGGCCCGAGCCCCCAACAACGGTTGGGGGAACTTCAAGGTCTGCCCTTTGCGCAGTTTGAAACTGCGCCACGGCGCCAACATTTCACCGTCAATCTGCGCGCCAAGATCGGCGCCAGCCAACGCCAGCAGACAGTCGTCCTCCGCCACCACCGCAAACCCGCCAAGGGTGATTTCGATCACCGGCAAATCCAGGCCATTGCCCAGCAGCCAGTTGGCCCAGGCCATCGACCGCCAGTCCGCCGCGCCGCCCTGGGTCACACCCAGATGACGCACGCCGAATCGTCCGGCGTCCTGCAACAGACACAGCGGTGTGCTCGCTTCAATTGTCAGTCGGCTCATGCCAGGGCCTCCAGAGGCGTGTCGTCACCGCCGAGACGGATGAACTCGGCGTGGCTCACTGCTTCGAAACGCACGGTATCGCCGGGCTGCATCAGGCTGTAGCCCTCGCGTTCACGGTCGAACAGTTTTGCCGGCGTGCGACCGATCAGGTTCCAGCCACCGGGAGACACCACCGGATACGCGGCAGTTTGCCGTTCGGCTATGCCGACGCTGCCGGCGGCGACTTTCTTGCGAGGTGTGTTCAGACGCGGGGCCGCCAGGACTTCGTCCACCAGCCCCATGAAGGCAAACCCCGGTGCAAAACCCAGGGCGAACACCTGATATTCACGCGCACTGTGACGGCGGATCACTTCTTCCACCGACAAACCACTGCGCTGCGACAGCAGGCTCAGTTCCGGGCCGACACTCAAGTCGTACCACACCGGCAGCACGTGACACTGGCCGCCGGTTCGCGCATTGGGCGAAAGGTCGACCAAGGCTTCGGCGATCAACTCCCGGGCCTGACTCGGGCTCAATGCCGTCAGGTCGTAATGCACCATCAACGTGGTGTACGACGGCACCAGATCAATCAAATGCTCGCCGAACACCGTGCGCAACCGCTCGCTGGCGGCGAGCATCCACGGCATGTTGGCTTCGGCGATTTCATCGAACAGGCGCAGCATCAGGCAATCCAGTGCCACCACTTCCACCCGCGGATTCATGGCGCGCTCTGCTCGTTCAAGGCCTGACGAATGCGTTGCACGGCCGCCACTGAACTGGCGTTGTCGCCGTGTACGCACAAGGTGTTGGCTTGCAAGTGCAGCGCGCTGCCGTCGCTGGCGGTGAGGTTGTCGCCCCGGGCGATGGTCAGTGCTTGCCCGATGATGGTTTCGGCGTCGTGATGCACCGCCCCCGGCAGTTGCCGCGAGACCAGTCGGCCGGCGCTGTCGTAGGCGCGGTCAGCGAAGGCTTCGAACCACAGGGTCACGCCGTATTCGTCTCCGAGCTGTTGCGCCGCCGTGTTGTCGCGGGTTGCCATCAGCATCAGCGGCAAGCTGCGGTCGTAAGCTGCGACTGCCTGGATCACCGCCCGCAACTGCGCCGGGTTGGCCATCATGTCGTTGTACATTGCGCCGTGGGGTTTGACGTAACTGACTTTTCCACCCTGGGCACGGCAAATGCCGTCGAGGGCGCCGATCTGGTAATGCAGGATGTCTTGCAGTTCCTGGGCGGTGTACGCCATGGAGCGCCGACCGAAACCCACCAGATCCTGATAGGCCGGATGCGCGCCGATCTGCACGCCATGACTCAAGGCCAGGCTGACGGTCTTGCGCATGATGCTCGGGTCGCCGGCGTGGAAACCGCAGGCAATGTTGGCGCAATCGATGAAGGGCATGACCTCCGCGTCCAGACCCATGGTCCAGTTGCCGAAGCTCTCGCCGATGTCACAGTTCAATAGCAGGCGGCTCACGGTGAACACTCCTGTAGCTGTTATCTTTTTATGCTGTAGGACAGTTGTCGCAGGTTATCAGTTACTGCGCGTCCAGTTGCTTGCCACGGGTTTCCGGCAGGCTCAATGCCGCAAGAATCACCACGCCGTAGGACACTGCCGCAAAGGCACCGATGCCTACACTCAGCGGCACCTTCTGGCTGAGCAGCCCGATCAGCAGCGGGAACAACGCCGCCAGCGCCCGGCCGATGTTGTAGCAAAAACCCTGCCCCGAACCGCGAATCCGCGTAGGGAACAGCTCGGTGAGAAACGCGCCCATGCCGCTGAAAATCCCCGAGGCAAAGAAGCCCAGCGGGAAACCCAGCCACAGCATCACGCCGTTGCTGACCGGCAATTGGGTGTAGAGCAGAACGATGGTGAACGAGCCGACCGCGAACAGGATGAAGTTCTTCTTGCGCCCCAGCAGGTCGGTCAAATAGGCGCTGATCACATAACCGACGTAGGAACCGACGATCACCATCGCCAGATAACCGCCGGTGCCGAGTACGCTCAAGCCGCGTTCGTTCTTCAGAAAAGTCGGCAGCCAGGAGGTGATCGCGTAATAGCCGCCGAGGGCACCAGTAGTCAGCAACGAAGCACGGATCGTGGTGAAGAGCATGCCGGGGGCGAAGATCTCGTAGAACTTCGACGGGCTTTCCGGGGTTTGTCTGGCCTTGGCTTCGCGGTAGATCTCCGGATCTTTCACCAGACGGCGGACGAAAATCACGAACACCGCCGGCACGATGCCGAGGATGAACAATGCGCGCCAGGCATCTTCCGGCGGCAGCACCGAGAACAGCAGCGCATACAGAATCGCTGTCAGGCCCCAGCCCAACGCCCAGCCGGATTGCACCATGCCCACCGCCTTGCCGCGATCCTTGGCCCGAATGACTTCACCGATCAGCACCGCGCCGGCGGTCCATTCGCCGCCGAAACCGAAACCCATCAGGGTGCGGGCGATCAGCAATTGCTCGTAGTTCTGGGCGAAGCCGCAGAGGAAGGTGAAGAAGGCGAACCACAACACCGTCAGTTGCAGGGTGCGCACGCGGCCGATGCGGTCGGAGAGAATCCCCGCTACCCAGCCGCCGATGGCCGAGGCGATCAACGTGCTGGTGTGAATCAACCCGGCCTGACCCGTGGTGATGCCCCACATCGCGATCAGGGTCGGCACCACGAAGCTGAGCATCTGGGTGTCCATGCCGTCCAGACCGTAGCCGATCTTGCAACTCCAGAAGGTGCGACGCTCCTGCTGATTGATGTTGCGATACCAGTCGAACGGTCCGGGACGGGCCGTGGCCTTTGACAAAGGGAGGGTGTCGGGAGCACTCATGGCAAATCTCCGCAATTATTATTGGTCTTGTTCGTAGCCCCGACGACGCCTATCGTGGGGACCGGATGCGTCGATTTTTGGGTGCGTCACCCGGTCGCGTCCAACGAATAAAAACCCGCCCAAGACATAAGAAAAATTTGTTGCCATGAACCTGAAGTTTCTCGAGACCTTTGTCTGGGTCGCCCGGCTGAAGAGTTTTCGCCTGACCGCTGACAAGCTGTTCACCACCCAGGCTTCGATCTCCAGCCGGATCGCGGTGCTCGAGGGCGAGCTTGGGGTGAAGCTGTTTCTGCGCGACTCACGCGGTGTCAGCCTGACCCCCGAAGGCCTGAAAGTGCTGGAATACGCCGAGCAGATGCTCGACACGATGCAGGCGCTGAAGCAGTCGATCGAAACCCGATCGAGCAAGGTCGGCCGGGTGCGCATCGGGGTGATGGACACGGTGATTCACACCTGGCTCAGCCCGCTGGTGGCGCAGATGACCGATCTGTATCCACGGGTGGAAATCGAGCTGGTGGCGGATACGTCGCTGAACCTCTGCGATCAGCTGCAAAAAGGCTTTCTCGATCTGATCCTGCAAACCGATCTGGTACGCCATGAAAGCGTGCGCAGCCTGGAACTGGCCAGTCACCCCATCGGCTGGATCGTCGCCAGCAATTCGATCTACAACCGCAACTACCAAAGCCTCGCCGACCTGGCGCAGGAACGGATCATCACCTACTCGAAAAACTCCCGGCCACATCAGGACATTCTGGCGCTGATGCAGGCTGCGAGTGTGCTGGCGCCACGCTTGAACTGTGTGAATTCGGTGTCGGCGATCACCCGGTTGTTGCGTGACGGTTTTGGTATTGGCGCGCTGCCACCGGTGCTGGTGGCCGAGGAACTGGCGCGGGGCGAACTGACCCTGCTCGACATCGAACAGCGCCCGCCGAACCTGCAGGTCGTGGTGTCGTGGCGGGTCGGTGTGGAATGGGTCGAGGAGATTGTGACGCTGTGTCAGCAAGTGCTGGAGGGGTACGCGCAAAAAATGGGCGAGAACTACGTCGTCCTCGCCCCTTGATCAGTTACAGCCCGCGCACATCCCGGTCTTCGATCGGCCGGCTCTGGCGCAGGCGCTTGCCGCCCAGCACCACCCAGTCGATCAGACGGAACAGGCATTCGAGACCGAACGACAGCAACAACGCGCCACTCATGCCCCAGATCATCGCTTCCGGCGTCAGCAGAATCTGATAGCTGTAGCCGTTCCAGGTCTCCTTGCGGATGTCCGGATCAGCGGCCAGCGCCACTTGCAGCACACGGATGTACCACGGGCCCTGCATGGCCTGGAACTGCTTATCCAGCGCGGTCTGACGCGCGAGCAAAGTGCTCACGCTGTCGGCATCGCTGCGAAACACAGGGTCTTCACTGGCGCGATAATGAGCGACCAGCGCCTGAATATCACCTTTGAAAAACTGCTCGGCAGTGCCCTGGAAGCCGCGCAGACCGGTCTGCGCCTCGATCAGATGCGCTTCGACCCGTTTGGCGTAATCGTTGATGAATCCCGGCACCTGGACACCGATCAACAGGCCCGCCGCAAACAACACCAGCCGTAGATAACTGAGCAACATCGGGGAGAGATCCTTTATTCGGTCGTGCCCTGGCTTACGCATTCGCCGCGTCGCCACAGGCTCCATTGGCCCGGTTCGTAGCGGGTCCAGGTTTCATTTTCGGTCAAGGGTTCGGTGGCAATCACCGTAACCACGTCGTTGGGCGTGGTTTCGGCCTGGAAGTCGACGATCACATCGACGTCCTTGAGCCGCGCCGGGCCGAACGGTGCGCGACGGGTGATCTGCGCAAGTTTGGTCGAGCAATAGCAGAACAGCCAGTCGCCGTCGCTGAGCAGGCAGTTGAACACGCCTTTGCTGCGGTATTCGGCGCAAGCGGCGACCAGATCCGGCAGCAGCACTTCTATATCGACCGGTTCCGGAAACGCTGCACGTACACGGTTGAGCAAATCGCAGAACGCCGCTTCGCTGTCGGTATCGCCGACCGGGCGGTAGAAACTCTTGATCGGGGTGAAGTCGGCGAGCTGGCCATTGTGTGCGAAGCACCAGTTGCGCCCCCACAGTTCGCGGACGAACGGGTGGGTGTTGGACAGGCAGACCTTGCCGACGTTGGCCTGGCGAATATGACCGATGACCACTTCGCTCTTGATCGGATAACGCTGCACCAGATTGGCGACTTCCGACTCGCAGCTGGCCGCCGGGTCCTGGAACAGCCGCAACCCGCGACCTTCATAGAACGCGATGCCCCAGCCGTCGCGGTGCGGGCCGGTGCGACCGCCGCGCTGCATCAGCCCGGTGAAGCTGAACACGATGTCGGTCGGCACGTTGGCGCTCATGCCCAATAGTTCACACATGTGCGGACTCTCGTGATTACAGACGCGGCTCGACGCGCATGCGCTGCGGATTGTTCGGCAGCGGTGGACGGCCATAACGATCATCGCCGGCGGCGCCGAACGGTTGATCGCCGTCGCGTTCGTCGTCGGCACGGGCGGCAGCGCGGGCGGCCTCGGCCTGTTCCTTGCGAGCCTTCGAAGCGCGTTCGATCGGGAAGCGGATCAGCACGAAAATCAGGTACAGGCCGAACGCGATCATGGCGTACATGAGCAGTTCGGAAATCGCACGAAAGGCGTTGTTGCCCACCTTGAACGCCAGATCCAGCGCCGTGATGGCAATGGACGGGGCGAATTTTTCCTTCACCGGGTCGATGATGGTCGGGCTGAACAGCAGCACCGCCATCAGCACACGCAGCGGTTCGCGCAGCCAGCGCCACATCCAGCGGGTCATGCGCATCCACACCAACAGGCAGCCCACGGCGGCAAAGGCGTAGAGGCCCCAGGCGATCAGATAGTCGTTCTCGGTCATGGTGTCCATGGCAAGGCAGGCAAAGAGGCGCTTATAGTAACGACTTTTCGCACATCAGGCTTCCCCGCCGTCCGTGCGGTCCTCATTTGTCATGTTCGAGAGCCCTCCATGCCCGTATCCGCCAACGTCACCAGCGCCCCGATTGCCCGCAAGGATGCCGGTCACGACCCGTATGCCTGGCTGCAGGAACGCGACACCGACGCGGTGCTCGACTACCTCAAGGCCGAAAACGACTACCAGCAGGCGCAGACCGCCGATCAGACCGGACTGCGCGAAACCCTGTTCGAAGAGATCAAGGGCCGGATTCTCGAAACCGACCTGTCCCTGCCGTCGCCATGGGGCCCGTATCTGTATTACACGCGCACCACGGCCGGTGACGAATACCCCCGCCACTACCGCTGCCCGCGTCCGGCCGACGACAGCCTGACCCTCGACGAAAGCCGCGAACAGTTGCTGCTTGACCCGAACGCCTTGGCCAATGGCGGCTTTTTCTCCCTCGGCGCGTTCAGCATCAGCCCGGATCACCAGCGTCTGGCCTACAGCGTCGATGCCTCGGGCGACGAGATTTACACGCTGTTCGTGAAGGAACTGTCCAGCGAGCGTGTCAGCGAACTGGAATTCCAGGACTGCGACGGCAGCATGACCTGGGCCAACGACAGCCTGACGCTGTTCTTCGGCGAGCTCGACGACACCCATCGTCCGCACAAACTGTTCCGCTACCGCCTCGACGGCACTGCCGCCGAAGAGGTGTTCCATGAGCCGGACGGGCGTTTCTTCCTGCATTGCTACCGCGCCAGCTCCGAGCAGCAATTGCTGCTGTCCCTGGGCAGCAAGACCACCAGCGAAGTCTGGGCGCTGGACGCCAATCAGCCGCACCTGCCCTTCGCTTGCCTGGCGCCTCGGGTCGAGGATCACGAATACGACGTCGACCACGGCAAACTCGACGGCGAATGGACCTGGTTCATCCGCACCAACCGCGACGGCATCAACTTCGCCCTGTATCAGGCGCCGGACACCGGCATCGCGCCGAGCGAAGCCGACTGGCAGAACCTGATTCCCCACAGCGATTCGGTGATGCTCGATGGCGTGACCCTCAACGCCGAAGCCCTGACCCTGAGCCTGCGTGAAGGCGGTTTGCCGATCATCGAAGTTCGCCCACACGGTCTGGCGCCTTATCGCGTGCAATTGCCGGACGCGGCCTACAGCCTCTATGTGCAAAACAGCCTGGAATTCGAAAGCGACCGTATCCGCCTGCGCTACGAGGCGTTGAATCGTCCGGCTCAGGTTCGGCAACTGATCCTCGCCAACGGCGCGCAGGAGGTGCTCAAGGAAACCCCGGTACTCGGTCCGTTCGACGCCGACGCCTACGTCAGCCAACGCCTGTGGGCCAGCGCACCGGACGGCACGCTGGTACCGATCAGCCTGGTGATGAAGCGGGAAATGGTCGGCAAACCGGTGCCGCTGTACCTGTACGGTTACGGCGCCTACGGTTCGAGCCTCGACCCTTGGTTCTCCCATGCACGCCTGAGTCTGCTGGATCGTGGCATGGCGTTCGCCATCGCCCACGTGCGCGGCGGCGGTGAACTGGGCGAAGCCTGGTATCGCGCCGGCAAGCAGGAACACAAGCACAACACCTTCAGCGACTTCATTGCCTGCGCCGAGTTCCTGATCCTCAACGGCATCACCACCGCGCCGCAACTGGCAATCAGCGGCGGCAGCGCCGGTGGCTTGCTGATCGGCGCGGTGCTTAACCAGCGCCCGGATCTGTTCGGCGTGGCGATTGCCGAAGTGCCGTTCGTCGATGTGCTCAACACCATGCTCGATCCGGATCTGCCACTGACCGTCACCGAATACGACGAGTGGGGCAATCCTGAAGAGCCGGAGGTGTACGAGCGGATCAAGGCCTACGCACCGTACGAAAACGTTACCGCGCAGGCTTATCCCGCCACCCTGGTGATCGCCGGCTACAACGACAGCCGCGTGCAGTACTGGGAAGCGGCCAAGTGGGTGGCGAAATTGCGCGCGACCAAGACCGACGACAATCCGTTGCTGCTCAAGACTGAACTGGGCGCCGGCCACGGCGGCATGAGCGGGCGTTATCAGGGATTACGTGACGTAGCCCTCGAATATGCATTTGTTTTCAAGGTTCTGGGTATCGCCTGAGGAACTCCGCCGGTCAGTCAGGTCTTAATTCCCGACGCCGGGCGCCGATAATCAACTCGGCGCCCGCTCGCGAGCCTGCAAACCGACACAACAAAAAGACCGCACGACATGTCAGAACCAACCCTGCTGAACAACGAAATCCGCGACTGGCTGATGGACTGCGGCCTGTTCGATCAATTGCAACTGGCGGATTTCGCCGCCGCATCGGGCTACTTCAGCATCAGCACCGTGGCTGAAGGCGAAGCGATCTTTCGCGAAGGCGATGCCGGCAGTTTCATGTGCATCATCCACACCGGCCAGGTGGCCGTGCAGAAAACCGGCAGCGACGGCCAGGTCGTGACCATGGCCACCCTGCGCAGCGGCCGCGCGTTCGGCGAAATGGCGGTGCTGGATGGCGAACGCCGCTCAGCGACCTGCGTGGCAGCGAGCAACTGTCAGTTGCTCAACCTCGGCAAGGATTCACTGGAAAAAATGCTCAACGACGCGCCGAAAATCGCCGCCAAGATCATCCGCGCCCTCGCCGTATCCCTGTCCAAACGCCTGCGCATGGCCGACGGCCAACTGGCGGCGCAACAGATCTAGCCGCCGGGGGATTTGCTCTTGCCGTCGTTCTGTTCGAGGCCCGGCAATGGCTGATCCTTGGACGGCGGGCTGGGCATCTCGATCGGCACCAGCGGTGGCCCGCCACTGCCGGAACCAGTCTTGGGAATCGGTACCGGGCTGATCTGCGGATACGGGGTTGGCGTCGCGGTGCCGGGCGAACCCGGTTGCGGCGTCGGGCTGACGGGAATCGTCTGTTGGGCCTGCACTGCAGTTATCGAGAGCGCGGCCAGGGTAATGACCGTTAGAATGGTGCGCTTCATCAAGGGCTCCGTTGGCCTGAAGTCTGCGTTCAGGCTACTCCCAACGCGCCTGCTTGCCTCCCCCTCTTTAGAGATTTCCATGAAACGTTTCGTTCTGCTCGACACCACGCCGATCCCTGACAACGGCGGAGCCCTGTGCCTGTTCGAGTATGGCGAGGACTTTGTCATCAAGATCCAGGGCGGCGACGGCGGGCAATTGATGAACACCCGCATGCACGGTTCCGAAGACGCACTGGCCGAGATCCCGTGCCGCAAGGTTGCCGGCCGACCGAACTCGCGCGTGCTGATCGGCGGCCTGGGCATGGGCTTCACCCTCGCCTCCGCGCTCAAGCATCTGGGCAAAAGTGCCGAAGTGGTGGTCGCCGAACTGGTGCCCGGCGTCGTTGAATGGAACCGCGGCCCGCTCGGTGAAAAGTCCGGGCGCCCGCTGCTCGACCCACGCACGGTGATCCGTCAGGAAGACGTGGCCAAGGTGCTGCAAAGCGAGCCGAACGGTTTCGACGCGATCATGCTCGACGTCGACAACGGCCCCGAAGGCCTGACCCAGAAGGCCAACAGCTGGCTGTATTCCGCCGCCGGCCTGGCCGCGTGCGCCAAGGCGATGCGGCCCAGAGGCGTGCTGGCGGTGTGGTCGGCCAGCGCCGACCGGCAGTTTTCCGACAAATTGAAGAAGGCCGGTTTCAAGGCCGAGGAAGTGCAGGTCTTCGCCCACGGCAACAAGGGCACCCGCCACACGATCTGGATTGCCGAGAAGCTCAAGGGCTGAGCTAAACTTGCGTCATAACCGTCATTAGTCTTTCTACAAAGGTGAACCCATGAGTTCGTCCACCCCGACCAACACTTCGAAGCTGGATCGCATCCTCGCCGACAACCAGCGCGACAAGGAAATGGGCTACCGTGACAAGGCCCTGAAGATGTACCCGCATGTGTGCGGCCGCTGCGCCCGTGAGTTTTCCGGCAAGCGCCTGAGCGAGCTGACCGTGCATCACCGCGACCACAACCACGACAACAACCCGCAGGACGGTTCCAACTGGGAACTGCTGTGCCTGTACTGCCACGACAACGAACACTCGCGCTACACCGACCAGCAGTACTTCGGCGAAGGCTCGCTGAGCACGCCGAAAATCGCCAAGGCCACGCACAACCCGTTTGCGGCGCTGGCCGGGTTGATGAAGAAAGAAGACTGAGTCCACCACTCTGATCGTTCCCACGTCGAGGCGTCGAACCGTCCGCGTGGGAACGCCTCTTCGGACGCTCCGCGTTCGGCTTTGAAGGGGACGCGGAGCGTCCCGGGCCGCATTCCCACGCGGAGCGTGGGAATGATCTGTCCTGAATCTGCCCGCCCTCCCCCAATCCCCGTATAATCGCCCTCTTTTTCCCGAAGGCACCCCGCTCGTGGCAGACAAACGGTACAGCTGCATTGGTTTGTATAACCCCAAATCACCGGAAAACGTCGGTTCGGTGATGCGCGCCGCAGGCTGTTACGGCGTGTCGACCGTGTTCTACACCGGCAAGCGCTATGAACGCGCCGCCGATTTCGTCACCGACACCAAGCGCGTGCACTACGACATCCCGCTGATCGGCATCGACGACCTGAAAAAGATCCTGCCGCTCAATTGCGTACCGGTCGCCGTGGAACTGGTCGACGGCGCCCGCCCGCTGCCGGAATACACTCACCCGGATCGCGCCCTGTACATCTTCGGCCCCGAAGACGGCTCGCTGGATCAAGAGATCCGCGACTGGTGCGAAGACGTCGTGTACATCCCGACCACCGGTTGCATGAACCTCGCCGCCACAGTCAACGTCGTGCTTTACGACCGCATGGCCAAAGGCTTGAACACCCGTTCCGGGCCGAAATTCCGCTGAACCGCCGCACATCCGATGGAACGAGCTGACCGCCCACGCAGTCAGCTTGTTTATCCATTACTCAATGCCTGGAGAAAGATCATGACCGAGCTCAAACGCGTCGAGCGTATCGAATCCACCCCATTCCAGACCCGTTCCGAGCAGAACGTCGAAGGCTGGGAGCGCATCGGCTCGCTGGCCGGCGGCGTGATCATGGTTGGCAAGGGGCTGCGCCGTGGCGGCGTGTTCGGTCTGATTCAGGTGGCGATTGGCGGCGTGGCCATGGCCCGTGGCATCACCGGGCACAGTTCGGTGAAAAGCCTGCTGGAGAAAAGCCGTCAGGACATGAACAACGTGCGCACGAAGATCGAGCGGGCCGGTGAAGAACTGAGCAAGCTGAAAGCCAATGCCGAAGCGGCGACCAAAACCGCTACCGTGACCGGCAATGATTCGGTGAAGTCGCCGAAGGCCGGGGTCTGATCGCTACTGAAGCAAACCGCTATCAAGCACCTTGGACGACTCGCCGATGACACTCTCGGCGAGTTGCACAAACGCCTTGGTATCCACCGTCCCCAGATGCATCGCCCCGCGCAGCACATCATCCAGCGACCGTTTGTTGCGGGTCTTCAGACGGATTTCGCGATCCAGTTCCTGTAACAGCAGAACCGCTTTGGAGACCTGCGCCGAGCTGATCTGCTCACCACGCAGTGTGCTGACCTTCTGGCTGTCCTTGGCCAGTTTTACCTGCAATGCCTGATAACGCTCGTCGCTCATACCGCCAGCACGACGCACCAGTTCGACGGCGTAATACTCGGCGAAACCTTCTTTTATCCAGTCACTGCGCTGCTCGTCGTTGATCCGTCCGAACACCTGCGCCAGCTCGCGGACCAAGGGGCTGCTGCCGCTTTCGCTGACCAGCGGCAACCGCGTGTTGAGGTAGATCGACTCCCGCGCCGCCAAGCTGCCGCGCCACATCGGGTCGTTGGCACCGACGATCAGCAGTTTGGTCGGATGGCGGGGAAACACCGCTTGCACCTGCGGCCAGACAAACGTCAGCAATGTCAGCACGTCCATCCGGCGCATGCCCTGCCCCTGCGGCGAAGCCACCGTCACTTCGGTTTCCCCCAGCCGCGTGCGGCGGCTGCCGAGGTGCCCGGCGAGCATCCAGCCAGTGGGCCGGTCGAACAGACGGGACGGATTGTCGATGCGGAATTTGTTCTTGCCGATGCGCGGCCAGGCAGTTTCGACGCTTTTCCAGCCGTCGGGCAGATCGAAGTGCAGGCGCGAGACCAGTTCGATGCCGTCCTGCTGATCGAGCCTGGCTGGCGGCACCAGTTCATCGCCGCGCATCAACACCCAGGTCGGGGTCATGCGCGTGTCGAAGCTGCCGTTCTTGCGGCCGTGGCTGATGCGTACGCGGTAGGTCAGGCTGGCCTTGTCCGCCGTCGGGCGCCATATGCCGCGCGCCTGCTGGCCCGGCGTCAATTGCCATTGGCCGTCGGCCTTGAAGTCGCTGTAGTGGCTGCCGTCGCCGAGGTCGAAATCCAGACTGCGCACGGCCTCGCCTTTGGCAAGGGTCAGGCGCACTTCCGCCTGATCGCTTTGCGGCAACAGACGCACGTGGTAATCCAGATCGACCTTCTTCGCCGCCCACACCGGCGCGCTCAGCATCAGCAGTCCGACGATCAGCGTCCGGCGCAATCCCACAGCCATACACACTCCTTGTTGAAACTTGAATCCTCGGCGGGGCTTACTCCTCAGAACTTAACTCCTCAGAACTTAGCCCCTCAGAACTTAGCCGGCCCGGAAAATCAGGTGATCTTCCCAATCGTCTTCCGGCACGCTGCCTTCGGCGAGCATGCGCCCGGACTGGGAAATCCGTTCGTGGTGCACGGCGTCGCGATCACCGCAGACCAGGTGGTGCCACAACGGAAGATCCTTGCCCTCGCTGACCAGCCGATAACCGCAGGTCGGCGGCAGCCATTTGAACTCTTCGGCCTGGCCCGGGGTGAGCTGGATGCAGTCCGGGACAAACTTGATGCGGTTCGGGTAATCGCTGCACTGGCAGGTTTTCAGGTCCAGCAGTTTGCAGGCGATGCGCGTGTAGTAGACGCTGTTGTCTTCTTCATCCTCGAGCTTCTGCAGGCAGCACAGGCCACATCCGTCGCACAGCGATTCCCATTCCTCGTGATCCAGTTGATCGAGGGTTTTGCGTATCCAGAACGGTTCGACTTTGGCGGCCATGGCTCAAGCATCTACATCAGGTGGTGAAAAGGCCGCCAGTCTAGTGCCCAAGGCCCCGTGGGCCAAGCACTGGCGACTGCCGGTTGTGCGGGGCTTGTCAGTTTTTGCGCGGCCAAGTAGCTTTGCCAGTCTCAAGAAGCCCTGGCTGGGTGCCATTAACGCTCGACCGCGTTGCATTCCGGTGAACTGCACGGCTTCAGATACAGCCCCCATCGTTCAGCCCAACTGATCCCGCCGGGTTTTGCTTCAAACCTATCCTCAAACGTAGCAAGGAATCTCTCGATGAGTGCCAACCCTCGCGTTGCCGAATACGCCATTCACCCGCAGTTCACCGATCGCTGGTCGCCCCGCGCCTTCACCGGCGAAGCGATTTCCGAGGAAACCCTGCTGAGCTTCTTCGAAGCCGCGCGCTGGGCGCCATCGGCGTACAACTCGCAGCCGTGGCGTTTTCTCTACGCCCGTCGCGACACGCCGAACTGGGAGCGTTACCTGGGCCTGCTCAACGAATTCAACCGCAGTTGGGCGCAGCACGCGTCGGCGCTGGTGATCGTGATTTCGAAAACCACCTTTACCGCACCGGGCGCCACCGAAGAAACGCCGGCACTGTGGCACACCTTCGACACCGGTTCCGCGTGGGGCCACCTGGCGCTGCAAGCGAGCCTGAGCGGCTGGCACACCCACGGCATGGCCGGCTTCGATCAGGAGCTGACCCGCAAGGAGCTGAACATTCCGGAAGGTTATGCGCTGCACGCCGCTGTTGCGGTAGGCAAACTGGGTGACAAGGCAACCCTGGCGGATTACCTGCAAGCGCGGGAAACACCGAGCCCGCGTCGTCCGCTGAGCGAGCTGGCGGCTGAAGGGGATTTCACCCTCTAAAGCTTCACCACGTGATCGTTCCCACGCTCTGCGTGGGAACGATCTCTCACGATCTTCGTAGTCAGTAACCGCGTGCGAAATCCACTTCCCCACGCAACGTTTCGCCCGCCTGATATGCCCGCAAGTTATCCAGAAACAACTGCACCATCATCGGCGGCGATGTCGGTGCCGAGCTGTGCCCGGTCAACAGCAGGCCCCACGCGGTCCAGAACGGATGACGTTGCGGCAACGGCTCCTGGCGGCAGACGTCAATCACCGCGCCGGCCAGATGGCCTTCCTTCAACGCTTCGACCAGATCCGCATCGACGACGGCCACACCGCGCCCGGCGTTGATGAACAACCCGGTCGGCTTGAATTGCTTGAACAGCGCCGCGTCGTAGATGTCGTGGGTGTGCTCGGTGTTGGGCAGCAGATTGACCACGTAATCCACCTCGCCCACCAGCCGTGGCAGGTCCGCCATCGAACCGACTTCGACAAACGGCGCCTGCTCCCGGGCGCTGCTGGCGATGCCGTACAACTCGACGCCGAACGGCAGCAGAAACTGCGCCACGCTCTGGCCGATGTCACCGGTGCCGACGATCAGCACCTTGCGCCCGACCAGACTCTGGCCGGTGCGACTGTCCCACTTGCGCTCGACCTGGCTGACCAGCCGGGCCAGCACTTCGCGCTCGTGACCGAGCATGTAGGTCAGCACGTACTCGGCCATCACCTGACCGAAAATGCCGACCGCCCGGGTCAAGCGGTAATCCCGGCGCAGGCCGTCGGCCAAGAGCGGCGTGATGCCGGCCCAGGTCGATTGCAGCCATTGTGGCTGATGGCCCTGACGCAGCAGAGTCGCCAACAGATCCGGCTGACCGAGCCACACCGGGCAATCGACTGCCTGGCGAGCCAGCTCGGCAGAGTCGCCGCTGGTCAGCACTTCAAGCTCCGGGGCCGCCTGACGCAGCAGTCGGGCATATATCGCGTGGTCGTGTTCAGCAATCAGAACGCGCATGTTCAAACCTTTCGCAAACCGTGCAGACGGCCGCCCACTTCGTGGCGGTCGTCGCCGTAAAAACAGTTCCAGGGATTACAGGAGGCCCAGGACAGGGCCTCGCAGGTCAGACCGGGTCGTTGCGTCGCAGCAACTCTTCGGGCAAGTGTTCGATGTACTCGTCCTCGGCCGGCGGCATTTGCAGGTGGTAACCCTGCTTGTCGAGGTTTTCCAGCACGACGACGATGTCTTCACTGGCCAGCTTGCGCTCGGGAGTCAGCACCAGATCGAAGGAGTGCCTGGCCTTGCCGAACGCCAGCATCAAGGCTTCCGGCACACGCTCCAGCGCATCGCTCTTGAGCACGTAAAGGTACATGCCGCTGCGTTTCGAACTTTGGTAAATCGAGCAAATACGTTTCAAGGCTGTTCTCCGGCGGTGGCCAGGCTGTCGAGCAGCATCTGGCCCATCAATTCGCGGCGCCAGCCACGCAGCGAATCAGGCAATTGGTAAGGCCCCTCGGGGAAGCCGCTTTTGACCAGCGCTTCGAGGGTTTTCTTGCGCAGCATCAGTTCCGGCGCGATGCTCAGGCGTTCAGCTTCGGCCTGACCGAGCGCCCGCAGCTGTTTGATCAGCGCAGCGGCTTCGATCGGCAGCGGCTCCGGCACGGCTGGCGGCCACTGATCTGGCCCCACACTGCCAGAGCGTTTGATCAGATCAAGCAGAAACTCGCCGTCCTGACGCACGGTACGCGGGTGCATGTCTTCGATCTTGCCCAGCGCGCTGAGGTTGTCCGGTTGCGTGCGCGCCAGTGGCCACAACGAATGCTCACGGACGATGCGGTTGCGCGGCAGATTGCGGGCACGGGCCTCGCGCTCACGCCAGGCGCACAGCTCGCGCAAAACGGCGAGTTGGGCGCGGGACAGTTTCCACGCCAGCTTCGCCTCGCGATACACCTCGTACGGATCGGTCTCACGGCGCAGGTTGGCGACCAGTTCGGCGCCGTCCTCCAGCACCCAGGCGTATTTGTCGTCGGACAGCTTCGGACGCAGTTGTACGAAAACCTCCGCCAGATGCACGGCATCTTCAGCGGCATAGCTGATTTGCGTGTCGGACAACGGACGCTGCAACCAGTCGGAACGGGTTTCGCCCTTCGGCAGTTCGATGCCGAGCACTTCCTGCACCAGACGCGAGTAACCCATCGAGAACCCGAGGTTCAGGTAGGCGGCGGCCAGTTGCGTGTCGAACAGTGGCGCCGGCAGGCTGCCGGTCAGGCGCAGCAGGACTTCGAGGTCTTCGCTGCACGCGTGCAGGACTTTGAGCACCGCCGGGTTTTCCAGCAACGCCGCCAGCGGTTGCCAGGCGTCAATGGTCAGCGGGTCGATCAGATAGGCGCGTTTGCCGTCGCCGACCTGCAACAGGCCGGCAATCGGGTAGAAGGTGTCGACCCGCATGAATTCGGTGTCGAGGGCAACGAAAGGCAGCTGCTGCCACTCGGCGCAAAACTGCGCGAGGCTATCGTTGTCGCGAATCCAGTGAATATCGATGGCCACACGGCTCTCCCTTCAAGAATGGCGCGCAGTATATATCGCCACCGGCGCTTTCTGCGCCTCCGCAGGGCAAGTGCTTTGATGAAATCTCCTGCTGGATAGCAAGAATAGTCTTACAGAAAGATTCCGCAGGCTCAGTCCTTGGCCAGAACCCCGTCGATGACCGCACCGCGGCAACCGGCAAACATGTCCAGATCGTGCTGATAGACCTGGCTCTGCACTTCCAGCAAACCGAGCATCGAATGGAACAGGTTGTCCTGACTCAACGGTTTGTTGCGGCTCAATTGCAGGCAATGGGTGTCGACCGAGTAGGACTTCTGATAGCTGTCGGAAAACCAGGCCAGCATCGCCACATGTTTCTGTTGTTCCGGCGCCAGCATGTAAGGCGTGCCGTGCAGGAACAGGTTGTACTCGCCCAACGACTCGCCGTGGTCGGAGAGATACAGCATGGCGGTATCGACTTTTTCCTGATTGCTGCGCAAGACATCGATCAGGCTCGACAGCACATGGTCGGTGTACACCAGCGTGTTGTCGTAACCGTTGACGATGCTGTCGCGGCTGCAATTGTTCAGTGCGTTGCTTTCACACACCGGGGTGAAGTGTTCGTATTCCTTCGGATAACGCTTGAAGTATTCCGGGCCGTGGCTGCCCATCTGGTGCAGGACCAGCACGGTGTCCTTGTCCAGGTGATCGATGAAGCTCTGCAGGCCTTGCAGAAGGATTTCGTCGCGGCATTCGCTGTTGGCGCACAACGCCGGATCTTTCAGGTTGCTCACGTCCTGCTGGGTGACGCGATCGCAGGTGCCTTTGCAGCCTGACTGGTTGTCGCGCCAGATCACATCGATGCCAGCGCGCTTGAGCACGTCCAGCAGCCCTTCTTGATTCTTCGCCTTGCTGGCGTCGTAATCCTTGCGGCCCATGTTGGAGAACATGCACGGCACCGACACGGCCGTTTCAGTGCCGCAGGAATGCACGTCGGTGAAGGCGATCAAACCGGCTTCCTTGTCCAGTTTCGGCGTCGTATCACGTCCGTAACCGAGGATGCCGAAGTTCTCTGCCCGGGCACTTTCGCCCACCACCAGCACGGTCAGCGACTTGTGCGGACGGTTTTGCAATACAGGGTTGCGCTGGGCGTCTTCACCGATCTTGATGAACGGTTGCTGGGCGGAAACCACCTGTTCACGCAGATAGCCGGCCGACGCGCCGATGTAATTGCTCGGCACCAGCATCAGGCGCAATTCATGGTGGTTACGAAACAGCGAGGACAGGCCCTGATAGTTGGCTAGTGCCACACCGCCAATGACGGCGACCGATGCTGCACACACCACAACTTTGCTTAATAACTCTCGGTGCCAGCGACGATAGTTGACGGGCAACTTCCACAATAACCAGGACGGCAAGACACCCAGGAACACGATATAAGCGAACAACTTCAACGACAGTAGATCGCGAACTTCCGTGGCATTGGTTTCAGCGAAGTTTCGAAACATGCCGGCGTCTATCATCACGCCATATTGGCTCATGAAATAAGCCACGCCGGCACTGATCAGAAACAGTACCGTCAACACCGGTTTCAATACCGGGCGAAAGCTCAGAAACGTCAGCACGATGTTGTACGCCGCGAAGATCATCACCCCGAACGCAATGCGCATGGCGATGCCCTTGCCGTCGGCCGCGGTGATCTCGAAAAGGTGTTCCCAGAGTACGAAATTGAATCCGGCCAAAAGAAAGGCGCTGGCAAACAACGTCACCCATTCCGGGCGCACGGCTTTTAACTTGAACATGATGAAGAGGCGATTTCCTGAAAAGAAGCGCCTTCGCCAATTGTGAAAATTTCATTGACTAAGGCGACAAAAACTCTACGCAGAAAACCATCAATATTTTGTGAAAAAGAAGCCAACGATTAGTTAGCTCATGAAATAACCATGAAACTTGAAAATGCGTCAGGCCTGATTCAGTAAAAAATCGCTGCTGGCTTGCGCTGAGGGCTCGGGAGACGTATCGACTTTTTAAATACCCCTCGGGATTTTCTGATTTGCCGCTCCTCGCACCACACCGGCCTAATCGACAGCCTCTGATTCAAAGGTCTGAAGATGGAAAACGTTCGCGCCACTGCCCGCCCCGCCGTCTGGCTGATGCTCGGTATCGTCCTTGTCGCCCTTAACCTGCGCCCGTCGATGGCCGCCGTCGGGCCTTTGCTGTCGGCGATTCGCGGCGACATACCGTTGAGCTTCAGCCTCGCCTCGCTGCTGACCATGCTGCCGGTGATGGCGATGGGGCTGGCGATGTTTTTCGGGATCGGCATCAGCCAGCGTCTGGGCGAACGGCGCACGGTGGTGCTGTCGTTGCTGATCATCGGCCTGGCAACCCTGTCGCGGCTGTTTCTCGACTCGGCGGCACAACTGATCGTCAGCGCCGTGCTTGCCGGGATCGGCATCGCGCTGATTCAGGCGTTGATGCCAGCCCTGATCAAATCGCGTTTTGCCGACAACGTGTCGCTGTGCATGGGGCTGTATGTCACCTCGATCATGGGCGGTGCCGCGCTGGCCGCCTCCTTTGCGCCACGGGTGTTGCTCGACACCGGCAGTTGGCGGGCAGGTCTGGCGATCTGGGCGGTACTGGCGTTGCTCGCGCTGCTGTTCTGGTTGTTGCGAAGCAACGACACAGCGCCTGTCACAGCCACCAAGGCAAAGAAAGAAACCTTCTTCACCCATTCCCGCGCCTGGCTGCTCGCAATCTTCTTCGGTCTGGGGACGGCGTCCTACACCTGCGTATTGGCGTGGCTCGCGCCGTACTACGTGGAAAACGGCTGGAGTGAACAGAACGCCGGTCTGCTGTTGGGTTTTCTGACGGCCATGGAGGTGATTTCCGGCCTGGTGGTTCCCGCTATCGCCAACCGCAGCCGTGACCGACGCCGGGTGCTGGGCGCCCTGCTGGTGCTGATCATTGGCGGTTTTTGCGGCTTGATCCTCAGCCCGCAACACTTGAGCCTGCTGTGGCCGTGCCTCTTGGGTCTGGGGATTGGCGGGTTGTTCCCGATGAGCCTGATCGTCTCCCTCGACCACCTCGACAATCCACAGCGAGCCGGCGGTCTGACCGCCTTCGTGCAAGGCATCGGCTATCTGATTGCGGGCCTTTCACCGCTGCTGGCAGGGATGATCCGCGATCGACTGGGCAGCTTCGAATGGGCCTGGTGGTCACTGACAGCCATCATGGTGCTCATGCTGTTGATCGTGTGGCGCTTTGACCCTCGGCATTACGCCCGGCACTTTCGCTGATCGGGCGTTGTGCACGGGGCTCACCCCTCTAGCTAAAGGCTTCTGGCCATCTTTGCCAGGTTTGATTCGACACGTCGTATTCCTAAAACTTTCTGTCCCACAACTGTCCGTGAAAAATCCTACAGGGCTTTCTCCTGGGACCATCGTTCCGTTACGATCATGCGCACACGTTTGCGCGGATTCAGCGCAAGGAGCACAGCGAGACAGAACGGATGCTGAACAGTAACTTGCTTAGAAAGCTCGACATGCAGGATCTCATGGTGTTTGTCGCCGTGTATGAGCAAAGCAGCGTCACCGATGTGTCGGAGGCGCTGTTTGTCAGTCAGTCCACCGTCAGTTACTGCCTGAAAAAACTGCGCACCAGTTTCGAAGACGAATTGTTCGTCAACACCCGCACCGGCATGCGCCCGACCTACAAGGCCAGCAGCATGTATGGCCATGTGCAGAAGATCCTCGAAAGCATCAACCTGTGCCACGCCGGCGCCCCGACCTTCGACCCGATGGCGCAACCGGTGACGTTCAACATCTGCGCACCGGAATACTTCGAACAACTGATCCTGCCGCGGCTGTTGAAGCGTTTCGACTTCGACGATCTGCCGGTGATGGTCAACATGCACAAGTTCGAAACCGACGTGCCGGCTGAAGAACTGCGCGATGGCAGCCTCGACCTGGTGGTCTGTTTCGGCCCCAACTTCCATCGCAGCCATACCGATCTTAAATCCCGGATGTTGCTGGAAGATGACCTGGTCTGCGTCTTCGACAAACGCGCCACGCCGCTGGAGCCACGCCTCAGCCTGCAAGCCTTCACCGAACGCCGGCATGTGTTCCCGACGCCCTGGACGTCCACCACCAACATGGTCGATGGCTGGCTCGCGCGTCAGGCGCAGAAGCGCCAGATCGTCGCCCGTTCCAACAGCTACAGCGCCGCGTTGAAGATGATCACCGGCACCGATTTCATCCTTACCCTGCCCCGGCGGATCCAGCGTTTGCTGACCAACGACGCGGTGTTCAATCACTGCGAGGCGCCGAACGGCCTGCCGGGTTTCACCCTCGACATGCAGTGGAGCCACAGCGTCGATCAGGACAGCGCCAATCTGTGGCTGCGCGAGCAGGTCATCAAGACCTGCGCGGAGCTGGAGGCGGCCTGAGTCTTACACGCCGATGGCGACTTTGCTGTAGGACTCGCGATCGATGTCGAGCAGTTCCACACTCAACTGCACTTCGACACCGGCCGGCCATTCGCACAGGTCCTGCAGCACCGCCAACAGGTTTTGCGAGAGTTGTTTCTTGATCTCCGGGGAACGACCGCTGAGCAGCGCCAGCCTCACCGCTACAAAGGCACGCTCGCTCATGGCGGTACCGACCTTGAAGGATTCCACCTTGACCGCGCGGCTCTTGATATCGAACTCCGCCGCGAACTGACCGGAACCCACCAGGGTGTTGTTGAGCCGGATCAACGCCACGTCGGCGTTCAGTTGCGGCAGGTTGGCGGTGTATTCCATGTGCAGGTGTGGCATCGGGAGACTCCAGTCAGTCGGCAGAAAGGTCGTACATATAACACAGCCCCGCCCTACTCTCCTGCGGCTTTTTCCGACGCGGGAACCGGTAGCGCCCGACGCAGCGCCAGGGTTTCCCAGATCGCCACCAGCACCACGGCGGCTGTGGTCAACGCACCGAGCGCCAGCGCCGAAAACCAGTGATTCAGTGCCAGCGGCAACAGCAGCGTTAGCGCTATCAGCCCGACCACATGCGATAACGGTGGAAACGGTCGGTCAGCCATGACCCACTTGAACAATGCATTGCCGAGCAGGAACAACCACGGCCCGGCAACGATCACGACGATGCCGGCGTCGCTGGCATGATCCGGATGCACCAGCACCAGTTCATCGGCCACCGCGCTGACGATGACCCCGGCGACGATCAGCACATGCAGGTAGGTGTAGGCGATTCGCGCCTGTCGCCCGGGGTCGGCGGAATGGGCGATACGGTGGTGCGCGCGCTCCGCACCACTGTCGAAGTACACCCACCACATGGCGATGCTGCCCAGTACCGCCACCAGAAACGCCAGCAGTCCATCGCGGCCCGGGGTCAGCTCGGCGAAGGTCGCGCCAGTCACCAGCAACGATTCACCCAAGGCAATGATCACGAACAGCGCGCAACGCTCGGCCATGTGATTGCCTTCGACGTTCCAGTCACTCAAAGACGATCGGCCCAGTCCCGGCACCCAGAAATACAGCGACGGCGAAATCAGTTCGATCAGCAGCGCCAGCGCCCAGCAGAACAGCCGCTGTTCGCCTTCGACAAACGCTCCGCCGATCCAGAACACCCCGGACAACGTCAGCCACGCGAGGATGCGCTGAAAGTTGCGGGTCATGTTCAATGACTCCCCGCGAACCGCCCAGATCGCGAACGACGTGCGCCCGACCTGCATGAACACGAACGCGGCCGCGAACATCAGACCGCGCTCGGTGAACGCCTTGGGGATCGAAGACGAAAGCAGCAAACCGGCGATCATCAGGCCGAACAGCCCGAGGCGCACCGGCAGCTTTTCCGGGTCGAGCCAGTTGGTGATCCAGGACGTGAAGATCCACACCCACCACACGGCGACCATCAGCAGCGCCACGTGTACCGCGCCCTCGATCGACAGGTGCGCGAGCAGCGTGTGCGATAGCTGAGTCACGGCAAACACGAACACCAGGTCGAAAAACAGCTCGACCATGCCGACCTTGCCACTGTCGAGACTGCCGCGCCCACGCAGCAAACCACGGGAAATGCTCATGGGTGGAGGCTCCGCCGAATTCAGGTGTACTCAGCAAAGCAGCCGGACAACGGGTCGGCAAGTCAGAACGGCGCGTGCGGTCGCTCGCTCATGAATTGCTCCAGCCGCGAACGCAGCCAACGCTCGGCCGGGTCACTGTCGACATGGCTGAGCCAGACCATCGACAGGTCGAGGGTCGGGGTCTTGAACGGGAACGGTTCCTTGAACAGCAGGCCCGAGGCAGCCATGGCTTCGGCGGCGTAGTCCGGCAGGCTGGCGATCAGGTCGGTGCCGGCCAGCAGCGCCGGCAACGAACTGTACTGCGGCACCGACAGCACCACCTGACGGGTGCGACCGATGTCCGCCAGCCACTCATCGGCATAACCACTGACATTGGCGGTGTGAGAAACCAACACATGGGGGCGTGCGCAATATTCATCGAGGGTCAGCGGCGTGTCGGACTTGTCGGCGCGCAGGATGCTCGGCTGGATATGCCGCAGCAGTTTGCGCTTGGCATTGGCGGGCAGGCCACGGGTCTGACTGATGCCGACGGTGATATCGCCAGCCGCCAGCAGATCGGGAATCCGCCAGTAATCGACGTGCTGTACCACGAACACCACGTTCGGTGCTTCCTGGCGCAAGGCGCGCAACAGCGGCGGCAGCAGACCGAATTCGACATCATCCGACAGACCGATGCGAAAGGTCATGGTACTGACGGCGGGATCGAAATCACGGGTCAGGCTCAACGCCACCGACAACGAGTCCAGCGCGGGTTTGAGATGGCGATAGATGTCTTCGGCGCGGGCCGTCGGTTCCATGCGGTGGCCGACTCGGATAAACAATGGATCGTTGAGCATGGTGCGCAGGCGATTGAGCGCCGAACTGATGGTCGGCTGGCCGAGAAACAGCTTCTCGGCGGCCCGGGTCACGTTGCGCTCGAGCATCAAGGTTTCGAACACCACCATCAGGTTGATGTCGGCCTTGCGAAGTTCATTGCGATTCATCCCTTGCCCCCCGGTCCCCAGATTGTGGGCAGTGTAGAAAGGCTGCCGGGGCAGCGTCCATCAAAACGGTGCGTCATTGCACCGTCAACGTCTTCAGGCCCATGCCCATGACCCGCGAATCATCGTTGATCCCCAATTGCTGAGGGCTGATGGCATCCGGCAGCTGCAATTCGATATCGAGTCTGTCATCGCGCACGAGGCTCTGACTGAGCGAAGCACTGATTGGAATTTCCAGGCGATTACCCTGGAACTGCGTCAAGCTCGTGCTCAGCACCTGCTCGCCGTTGAGGCTCACGATCACTCGCTGGGAAGGATGCTGTGGCAGTATGAACGCCAATGTGTCGAGTACGATCGAACGCGCCTGCGGCAACACCCGCATTTCGATTTTCGCCTGCCGCCCCTCCGTCCACGTCCCCCAGCTTTCCGCCGCCGACCAGCCGTTGGCCAATTGTCGACTCCGGTAGTTGAACGTCAGCGTTTGCCCAGGCCCAGAGAGGGGAATCACGGACATCCGCCGCCCCTCATCCCGCATCGACAGACACTGCGCGCAGCGCTTCCACCCCGGCGCAAGGACCACCAATCCATCCACCCGGGTCAACAGATCGGTTTCACTGTTGATGCTTTTTGCGGCGTCCGCCAGGACATCGTCGCTCAGGATGTACAACGAATCCGCGTCGTATTGCCCCGAGTCGAGCATGCGTCGGGCTTTCTGCTGTGCCAGCGCCAGTGCTGAAGAACTCACTCGCGCAAGATAGACAGTGTCGGTCTTCATGCCGTGAGCCGCTGCAAATCCGGCAATCATTTGCCAGCGATCGTTCTGATTCTGCGGCATCAGGCCGCGTACATTCGCGTATCGTCCGCCAGCGCTTGTCCAGAACGGATCGCGCAGCGGGCTGTTCCAGGCCGCCGATGGCGCAACCATTTTCCCCTGTCTCAGGCCAAGCCAGCCGGCTCGAGTGTCGGCGACCTGAACCACCAGCGCTGTAGCGAGCAAAAAAATCACAACGCGCGGGCGATAACCGCGCACCACCATAAAAATCATGGCCAGGATGAGGGCATACAGCACCGGCCAGAACATCCGCCCCGAGGCGCGGAAGACATTGGCCAGGCCGATGATCATCTTCGGCAGCGGATAGCCGACGGTCGTTGCACCGATTCCGATCTGATTCGACAGCGCAAAAAGCCATAGCCCGAACAAGGCCATCAACAGCCATGGTCGAGCGCGCAACTCGTCCTTCAAGGGTTGCCTGTTTCCAATCCAGGCAATCAGCGCCAGCGGCACCAGCAAGAGAACGCCCAGCCCCATGTAGTTGAAGCCTTCATAGTCGCCCTCACCCTTGGGCAGACTGGGCAAGATCCGGGACCAGCCTGCCGGATCGACTGGAGACAGCAAATTCATCCGGTACAAACCGAAACCGCCGGACGCCGCGCCGTCGGAAATGCTGAAATAACCCGCCTGCCAGCAGCACACACTCACCAGCGCAAACAGCAATCCACCTTCAATCAGCGCCTGACGCCGGGTCAATTGTCGGCTGAATGCCTTGCCCAGCAAGTCCGCCAGCCAGATCAGGGCCACCATCGCCAGCAAGTACGCGTGCACCCATGACGTCACCGCCAGCAACGAGCCCCAGGCCCAATGGCGTCGACGCAGGTCTGGCACCAGCGCCAGATACAACGCTGCCAGAATCAGGAAATGCCCCGCCAGAGAAAGGTGCCCGCCCATGCGCAGAAACATCGGCGGCGAGAACACCAGCAGCCCGGCTCCCAACAGACGAATCACAGGATTGCCGGTGATCAGCCCGAGCAGTTTCCAGCCAAACCAGGCTTGCAGGACACAACACGCCAGTAGCCACAACCCGAAATACTGGAAGGTATCCGGCAACCACGCACTGAAGGGTTTGAACAACAGCGCCAACAGTGGATTGGAGTCGGAAAAGATGATCGAACTGCTCAACTCCATGCCATAGAACGGGTTGAGCCCGACTGGAAATGTCCAGGGCGAATGTCGGAAGAATTCCCAACCCAGGTAATGCGTCGCCGGATCACCTTGTTCCAGCCAGGCAATGTTTTGCGGATTCAGCGCTTGCGGCCCGATCGCCAGAAAAAACACCAGCGCCCCCAACAGCAGCGGCAGTAAAAATAGTGCCGGGTGCTCTCGCGAATCCTTCATCGATATGTCCAGAAATTGTGTAGTACGAAAGTGAATGCCGGAATGGTCAACGAGACGGCCACAATTCCCAGCAGATAGTGCAGACCGGCCATCTGGGCAGCCCAGGCCACGAACATCGCCAACACGAATCCTCCCGCCGAGACCATCAGGAAGCGCAGCAGGGTCCGGCCGTGCAACCTTGCGGAAAAACTCCAGGTGGTATTGATCACGTAGGACACCACCGTCGCCACGACGAATGCCACGCCATTGGCCAGCGGAGGTTGAGGGCTCACGAAGTTGATGAACAACACCGCCACCAGCGCATGCAGGGCCGTGACAAACAACCCCGTCACGGCAAAGCGCAAACCACGCTGGATCAGTTCGGACCGTTGCGTCGCCATCACGGTTTGCGCGCCAGCACGAAAACACTCAGGCCGGCCAGGCGGTTCATGCCCATCAAAGGCAGCTCAAGGCGACACAGGGTTTTCAGCAGCGAATTGACCAGCGGGTGGTGTTTTTTCAGCTGCGAACGTGGCGCCGAACCGCGTGAACCGCCGGGTATCAGGCGCGACGCAACGGCAATCGGAAACACCGCTCCGAAGTAATAGGCGCCCCGCTCGACCGTCAATCCGGCCTTTTGGGCCAGGGTTTCGAACTGCCCGAGGGTGTAGCGACGTTTGTGTTCGAGGAAATCATCGTGCCCGCTCCACATGAACTGGAACGCCGGCACAGTCATCAGGAACCGACTGCCGGACGGCACTTTGTCGACGTAGGACTTGAGCAGGCCGAGGTCGTCGTCGACGTGTTCCAGTACATCCATCAGCAACACCAGATCGGCGTCCACGGTATCGATCGAGCGGCGGTAATGCACCGGTTTGCCGGCGGTGGTGACGCTGGAGTCGGCCGGGTAACTGATGTCCACGCACCATGCTTCGCGCGCCGCCGTATGGGTCAATAAATGATGGGAAAAGAACCCTGAACCGGCACCGACATCGAGAATTCGCTTGATCGGTGCTTCCCCCAGCAACCGACGGGTCGCCGCTGCTTTGGAACAGTAATACCAATGCTCGCCGATGCTGTCGCCGAGGATGTCGGTTTCCTTGAGATCCATGCTTCAGTCCTTGGATTCGTAAATGCGGCGCACCAGGAAAACCGGCCGGCGCTTCGCTTCGATATAAGTGCGGCCCAGGTACTCACCCAGCACGCCGATGCCAATCAGTTGCAAGCCGCCGAGAAAGGTCACCGCGACCATCAGCGAGGCATAACCGGGCATGTCGACACCATGGATCAGTGTGCGCACGACAATGAACATGGCAAAGGCAAACGACACCAGAGACACCATCGCCCCCAGGTACGTCCAGATCCGCAAGGGTTCGGTGCTGAAACTGGTGATGCCTTCGAGCGCGAAATTCCACAGCCGCCAGCCATTGAACTTGCTGTGCCCTGCCGCTCGCTCCGGGCGCTCGTATTCGACCTGGGTGGTACGAAACCCGACCCAGGCAAACAGGCCTTTCATGAACCGCCGCGATTCCGGCAGCGTCAGCAGCGCGTCGACCACGCAACGATCCATCAGCCGAAAATCGCCGACGTTTTCCGGCAATGTCTGTTCGGCAATCTTGTTGTGCAGGCGATAGAACCAACTGGCGGACGTCTGTTTGGCCCAGGAGTCATTGCGGCGGCTGATGCGGTGACCAAGCACCACTTCGTAACCTTCACGCCAACGCTCGATCATCTGCAGAATGACTTCGGGCGGGTCCTGCAGATCGACATCGATCGGCACCACGATCTGCCCCGTGGCAATCTGCAAGCCAGCGGAAAGCGCTGCCTCCTTGCCGAAGTTGCGGCTCAGATCGACGATACGTATCGTCGAATCGCTCTGCTGACAGCGCAGCAGGCGCTCCAGCGTCGTATCGGTGCTGCCGTCGTTGACGAACACCAGTTCAAGGCTGATCTGCGCCTCACGCTCGAACACCTGACGAATGCGCAGGAGAAAGCCGTCGAGGCTGTCCTCTTCATTGAATACGGGAACCACCAGCGACAACGTCACCGGCCCCGCGTGTTGCGTTCCATGCGAGTGGGTCAATGGACTGCTCTTTCTTATAGTGTTTGTCGGTCGTCGAACGAAATTCGACGCCATGAGCCGCACCGTATTAAGCAGCACCACCGAAGGTCATGCAAGGGTGAAAAAAGGACGTACTTGCCAATCAGAAGGCCGATCCCGACGCTCTGCCCCGCGTGTCGCAGAAACATTAGCCAACGATTGGAAACACATCCCCGATAGCCAAATGACAAGGCTCCGCTAGGCTTGCGACCATGCGCCAAACAGGTTGTCGCAATATCCCATCGCATGGAGCGAACTGAATGTATTTCGAGATTTACAGGCAATCCAAGGGCACCCCGAGCACCGGCAAGGGCCAATGGCGCTGGCGCCTGCGGGCGGGAAACCATGAGACGGTTGCCAGTGGGGAGTCGTATGTGAACAAGGCGGATTGTCTGCACGTGATCGAGTTGATCAAGGGTGTGCAGGGGGATACGCCGGTCAAGGAGATTTGAGGGCTGGCTGACACCCCTGCAGAAACGAAAAAGCCCCGCGGATTTTCATCCACGGGGCTTTTCCGAGACTAACGCGAACACCCGTCTTCAGAATTTCTCGGGGATGTGCCGGAAGGGATAATCCGATTCCTTGTAGCCCCCGGGCTTCTGCCGCTTGGGCAACTCAACCTTCTCGCGCGAAACACTCTTGTACGGAATGCGGCTGAGGAGATCGGAGATGATGTTCAGGCGCGCTCGCCGCTTGTCATTCGAGTCGGCCACCAGCCAGGGTGCATATTCGGTATCGGTCGCCTTGATCATGTCATCACGCGCCCGCGAATAGTCATACCAGCGGCTGTACGACTTGAGATCCATGGGCGACAGTTTCCAGATTTTGCGACCGTCCTTGATACGTTCTTCCAGCCGCCGCGTCTGTTCTTCCTGACTGACGTTCAACCAGTACTTGAGCAGAATCACCCCGGAATCGACGATGGCATGTTCCACCAGGGGCACCGTCTTGAGGAACTTTTCGACCTGATTCTCGGTGCAGAACCCCATCACTCGTTCGACACCGGCGCGGTTGTACCAACTGCGATCGAAGATCACCACCTCGCCGGCTGCCGGCAGATAAGGCAGGTAGCGCTGCAGATACATCTGGCTCTTCTCACGCTCGCTCGGGGCCGGCAATGCAACCACCCGAAAGACCCGCGGGCTGACCCGATCGGTAAGCGCCTTGATCGTCCCGCCCTTGCCCGCACCATCACGCCCTTCGAAAATCACGCAAACCTTGATGCCCTCGGCCCTCACCCATTCCTGCAGTTTGACGAGTTCAACGTGCAGTCGACGCAGTTCGGCCAGATAGTCTTTGCTCGACAGTTTCGGGCGATCCGCGGGGGTGTCTTTGGGCGAGTCTTTCTTCTTTCCCTTTGCCATGACCGAACCTCATGCATTGAAGGGGGTGACCGCCGGATGGCTGGCGGCCCATGAGCTGGAATGCAGGAGTTTAGTCAGTTAATTCGGAATGTGAGCGGCCTGGATACGTTGGAGCATTGCGCTCCGTACATTGGTGCAGGGTGGACTGATCAGAAACAAAAAAGCCCCGTAGCTTCTCAGCTACGGGGCTTTTTCTATGTATGGCGGAGAGATAGGGATTCGAACCCTAGGTACCGGTGAAGGTACAACGGATTTCGAATCCGTCCCATTCGGCCACTCTGGCATCTCTCCAACGGCGCGCATCATAACAACACTTTTACCGAAAGCAAACCCTCTTTCGAAAATTTCTTCGTGCTATCAGATGCTTGCGTCGATTAAAGCGGTACGCCCAGACGGTTGGCGACTTCTTCGTAGGCTTCGATGACGTCACCGAGGCCCTGACGGAAGCGGTCCTTGTCCATCTTCTTCTTGGTGTCCTTGTCCCACAGACGGCAGCCGTCCGGGCTGAACTCGTCGCCCAGGACGATGGAGCCGTCGCTGAACACGCCGAATTCAAGCTTGAAGTCCACCAGCAGCAGGCCGGCGTCGTCGAACAGTTTGCTCAGGACTTCGTTGACCTTGAGCGACAGTTCTTTCATGCGCGCCAGTTGCTCGGCGGTGCCCCAGCCGAATGCCACGACGTGGGATTCGTTGATGAACGGGTCGCCTTTGGCGTCGTCCTTCAGGAACAGTTCGAAGGTGTAAGGGTTGAGCTTCAGGCCTTCTTCAACGCCCAGACGCTTGACCAGGCTGCCGGCGGCGTAGTTACGCACGACGCACTCGACCGGAATCATGTCGAGTTTTTTCACCAGAACTTCGTTGTCGGCCAGCAGTTTGTCGAACTGGGTCGGAATGCCGGCCGCTTCGAGTTTCTGCATGATGAAGGCGTTGAACTTGTTGTTCACCATGCCTTTGCGGTCGAGCTGCTCGATGCGCTTGCCGTCGAACGCCGAAGTGTCGTTGCGAAACAGCAGGATCAAGCGGTCAGCGTCGTCGGTCTTGTAAACCGATTTGGCTTTGCCGCGGTAGAGTTCTTCACGTTTTTCCATGATGGGCTCCGCTTGCTAAGTAGATGGGCTAGGCGATGTGGCGCCAGTCGAGCCCTGAATCTTGATCGGCCAGTTGCAGCCAGTCCGGGTCGCACCCGAGGGTGTCGACAAAACATTGCCGGGCCAGCTGCGGCAGGTTGTTCTTGCTGCTCAGATGGGCCAGGACCAGGTGTTGCAGGCCTTGCCAGCCCAACTCGGCCACCAGGAATGCCGCCTGATGGTTGTTCAAATGTCCCAGCTCGCCGCCCACCCGCTGCTTGAGAAAGTACGGGTAATGACCACGGGCCAGCATGTCGCGACAATGATTGGACTCGATCATCAACGCATCGAGGTCCCGATAACCGTCCAGCACCCGCTCACAGTATGAACCCAGGTCGGTCAACAGGCCGAAACGCCGCTCACCATCGCTGAATACATATTGAGTCGGTTCCTGCGCATCATGGGCCACGGCAATGACCCCGATGTCCAGAGCACCGATCTGCAGCTGCTCGCCGCCGGCCACGAAGCCTGCGGGTTCAATCGGTTTGCGCATCCCGCGCAGTGTGCCGCGACTGAGGTAGACCGGTAGATTGTAGCGCCGAGACAGTAAACCCACGCCATGCACGTGGTCGGCATGTTCGTGGGTTACGAGTATCGCGCTCAGTTGCGCCGGGTTCACACCCAGGCGCAGCAGGCGTTTTTCGGTTTCCCGCAGGGAAAAACCACAATCCACCAGCACATACGTATCAGCACTGGCGATCAGCGTGCCGTTCCCTTGGCTACCGCTGCCGAGAACGGCAAAACGCATTGGATCAGCCCAGGTTGTCCTGAATTACGCTCAACACTTTGCGGGCCACATCGGCCGGGGCAACGGTGTTGATGTTTTTCTCGACGGTGACCTGAACGTTGTCGCCAACCTTGCTCAGGCGAACCTGATAACGCTCGGCACGGGCTTCAACTTCTTCCTTGGTCGGCGCACTGCCGAACAGGCTGCTGAAGAAACCAGGCTTCTCGTCTTTCTTCTCGGCTTTTTCGGCCAGGTTGATGTAGTACAGGCCCAGGCTGCGGTTGATGTCTTCAACGCGCCACTGACCTTGCTCCAGCGCACGACCGACGCTCGACCAGGCACGGTCCAGATCCGAACCGACGTTCAATACCGGGTTGCCGCTGCCGTCTTCGCTGAGGCTGACACGGCTCGGGGTATCGAAATCACGCGAAGCCAGCATCGACACCGAACCGCCCTTCTCGGAGGTACGGCTCATGCTCGCGAGCATGTCGTCGACCAAGGCAGCGTCCAGGCCAGTGTTGACCGAACGGTTGGTGAAATCGACATTGGCGGTGCTGCCGGCAGGACGCTCGGCGCTGACCACGTAGATTTCACTGGTATTGCGCTGCACGCCCGGCTCGATGCGTACCCGCACGCGGGTTTCGCTGTCGGCACCGACGCCGGCGGCGCTCAGGCGCTTGGCCATGGCGGCGGACAGTTCGTCGGAATGCTGCCAGGTGGTGGTGAATTCGCCGGTTTGCGGACGCTGTTCATCCAGACGGAAACCGTTGTCCTGGAAGAACTGCACAGCCACTGGCCAGACTTCGGCCGGTGGATGCTGGCCCATGACCCAGCGCGAATCACCGCTCTTCTGCAGCGAGTAGTCGCTGGCGTCGGCAATCGCCGACAGCGGTTGAGGACGCGGAACAACGTATTCGCCGGTGGCGGTGTCGTCGGCTACGTTACGCGGGATCGGCAGCAGCGGATCCAGGCGCTTGGAGGTGCTGACATCCGGTGGCAATTGCATCGGTGCAGTCTGTTTCGCTTCCAGGTAGTCGCTACCACGGTCACGGAAATAACCTTCCGGGCCCCAGATCCATCCGCAGCCACTGGTGCTGGAGATAATCAAGGCAAGTGCGGAAAGTCCGGCCATTCGCTTCATGCGTTGTACTTCCTCAATTAAACCAGGACGCTGCACTGGCGCAGGGCCGAGCGCAACGTTTCATGACAAGGAGCGCTCAGCCAGGTCAGCGGCAGGCGGATGCCTTCGTGCATCAGGCCCATTTCGACCAAAGCCCACTTCACCGGAATCGGGTTGGCTTCGATGAACAGGTCCTTGTGCAGCGGCATCAGTTTTTCGTTGATGGCCCGTGCGGTCTCAGCGTCGCCCTTGAGCGCGGCCTCGCACAGGTCGGCCATTTCGCGCGGGGCGACGTTGGCGGTGACGGAGATGTTGCCTTTGCCGCCCAGCAGGATCAGCTCGACGGCGGTCGGATCATCGCCGGACAGCACGATGAAGTCTTTGCTCACGCCGTCGAGGATTGCCTTGGCACGCTTCAGGTCGCCAGTGGCTTCCTTGATACCGATGATGTTCGGCACGGTGGACAGACGGATCACGGTCTCGGCCTGCATGTCGCAGGAAGTGCGGCCAGGCACGTTGTAGAGGATCTGCGGAATGTCGACCGCTTCGGCGATGTGCTTGAAGTGCTGGTACAGGCCTTCCTGGGTCGGCTTGTTGTAGTACGGGACTACCAGCAGGCAGGCATCGGCGCCGGCCGCCTTGGCGTTGCGGGTCAGCTCGACGGCTTCGCGGGTCGAATTGGCGCCGGTACCGGCGATGACCGGAATGCGACCAGCCACCTGTTTGACCACGGCTTTGATGACGGCAATGTGTTCTTCTACATCAAGGGTTGCCGACTCGCCGGTTGTACCGACCGCGACAATGGCATGGGTGCCGTTCTTGAGATGGAAGTCCACGAGTTTGCTGAGGCTGTCCCAGTCAAGACGCCCTTGTGCATCCATGGGTGTGACCAGTGCCACCATACTGCCCGCAATCATGAAACCGCTCCTGCCGGAAAAAGAGAGCGGTAATGGTACTGGCGCCAAGATGCTTGCACAAGCGAAGTACTGCGCCGCCATTCCCCTTGGCGCCGCTTTTCGCTACCCTTCAGACTTTGATCGGTACTGATCAGCTTGTACGCCGGGTTCCAGCCCCCCGTTTCGGCCTCCCAGGCCCCGTTCCAGTGTCGCCGCCTTACGCTTCCTTATTATTGGAGCCGTAGCGATATACGAATCGGGCCTTCCGGACAGGTATGTCCCGGCACTCAACGCCCTCACCCTACCGACCGCTCATCGCTTTAGGAATGCTGCATGTCCACCCCCACAGTTCGCGAACAATTCCTTGTCGTCAGTGCCCTCGGCGCCAATCCCATGGAGCTGACCAACGTCCTGTGCCGCGCCAGCCATGAAAACCGCTGCGCGGTCGTCACCTCCCGCCTGACCCGTCACGGCGAGTGCAGCGCGCTGATCCTCGAGATCTCCGGCAGCTGGGACGCCCTGGCGCGCCTGGAAGGCAGCCTGCCGGGCCTGGCCAAGAAGCATGCTTTCACCGTAAATGTCGTGCGCAGTGCCGCCCTGGAAAACCGTCCTCAGGCCCTGCCGTACGTGGCTTACGTGTCCTCGGCCTATCGCCCGGACATCATCAACGAGCTGTGCCAGTTCTTCATGGATCACAACGTCGAGCTGGAAAACCTGACCTGCGATACCTATCAGGCTCCGCAGACCGGCGGCACCATGCTCAACGCCACGTTCACCGTGACCCTGCCGGCCGGCACTCAGATCAGCTGGCTGCGCGACCAGTTCCTGGACTTCGCCGACGCCATGAACCTGGACGCACTGATCGAACCGTGGCGCCCACAGAACCCAATGTAAGGAAGCTTTCATGGCCGTAGCTATCGATCAACCGGTTGCCGATTTCGAAGCGCCCGCCACCAGCGGGCAGACCGTCAGCCTTTCGGCCCTCAAGGGCAAGCAAGTGGTGATCTACTTCTACCCGAAGGACAGCACCCCGGGCTGCACCACCGAAGGTCAGGGCTTTCGTGATCAGTACGCGGCGTTCAAGGCTGCCAACACGGAAATCTTCGGCATCTCCCGCGACAGCCTGAAGTCCCACGAGAACTTCAAGTGCAAGCAGGAGTTTCCGTTCGAGCTGATCAGCGACAAGGACGAAGCCGTCTGCCAACTGTTCGACGTGATCAAGCTGAAAAAACTCTACGGCAAGGAATATCTGGGCGTGGATCGCAGCACATTCCTCATCGACAAGAATGGCGTACTGCGCCAGGAATGGCGCGGCGTGAAGGTGCCGGGCCACGTTGACGCAGTGCTGGCCGCGGCTCAGGCACTGAACAAGGCCTGATCCTTTCGGCGCCCTGGCGGGCGCCGAATCGCTTTCAAAGCAGTGGCGCCACCACCGGCTCCTTGCGCGGCCACGCATCAAGCACAGCCTTGAACAGCGTCGCCAGCGGAATCGCGAAGAACACGCCCCAGAAGCCCCACAACCCGCCGAACAACAGCACCGCGCAGATGATCGCCACCGGGTGCAGATTGACCGCTTCGGAAAACAGCAACGGCACCAGCACGTTGCCGTCCAGCGTCTGGATGATCCCGTAGACTGCCATCAGATAGATGAACTGATCGCTCCAGCCCCACTGGAACAGTGCAATCAGCATCACCGGCACAGTCACCACCACCGCCCCGACATACGGCACCACCACCGACACGCCCACCAGCAACGCCAGCAGCGCCGCGTAGTTCAGCCCGAGGGCGACGAAGGCGATGTAGGTCACCCCGCCACAGATCACGATCTCGATGACCTTGCCACGAATGTAGTTGGCGATCTGCCGGTTCATTTCCTCGGCAACCCGAGTGATCAGCGCCCGCTCACGCGGCAAATAGCCGCGCACCCACTCGCCGATCATCACCCGATCCTTGAGGAAGAAGAACACCAGGATCGGCACCAGGACCAGGTAAATCATGATGTTCACCAGCAGCGGCAGGCTCGACAACGAGAATGTCAGTGCCCACTGGCCGAATTTGCCGATTTCCCCGCGCGCGGCTTCGATGGCTTGCAGCACCTGCTCGTCGGACACCAGATGGGGATAGCGCTCCGGCAGCAGCAACAGCAGCGATTGCCACTTGGCGAGCATGCCGGGCAACTCATTGAACAGTGTGATCAATTGATGCCAGAGCAGCGGCAGTACGACGACGATGAACAGCATCAGCACGCCCATGAACAGCGCAAACACCAGCCCCACCGCTGCGCCACCGGGCATGCGCAGACGCTCCAAGGTAACCACCAGCCCCTGCATCAGGTACGCCAGCACCATCCCCGCCAGCACGGGCGCGAGCATTCCACCAAGGGTAAGCACGGCGGTGAAGGCGAGAAACAACAGCACCGCCAGCACCACGGCTTCCTCATCGGAAAAGTAGCGCTGAATCCAGTCGCGTAACACTTTGAACATCAATAATCCTTAGGTCTTTTACGCTGTCGGTTTCAGGCTTTTTTCAACCAGTAACGGTAGACGCCCGCCTCGTCTTCTTCACGCAGCAGCGTATGACCGGCCAACCGGGCAAAGGTGCGAAAGTCGCGTTGCGAGCCGGCGTCAGTGGCGATCACCTTGAGTACCGCGCCGCTGGGCAGCTTGTTCAATTCCATCTTGGCCTTGAGCAACGGCAACGGGCAATTCAGGCCGCTGGCGTCCAGTTCACAGTCATGGGCTACAGCGTCGGTCATGCGTTACTCCGGTTCAGAGGGTCAGGCTGCCTAGAATATCTGGTCGCAAGCCCGGTGTCCGGCTACAGTAAGGTCTTTGTCGACTAAGGCTTTGTGCATGACATTTTTGCGCCCTACCCTGCTGACGCTCGCTTGCCTGCTCGCCTCACCGGGCTTTGCCGACGACCTGCCGTCACTCGGTGACGCCAGTTCTGCCATCGTCTCGCCACAACAGGAATACCAACTGGGCCGCGCGTGGTTGGCGCTGCTGCGCAGCCAGGTTTCACAGCTCAACGATCCACAGCTCAAGGACTACGTCGAGTCCAGCGTCTATAAACTGGTGGAAACCAGCCAGGTCAACGACCGACGCCTGGAATTCATCCTGATCAACAGCCCGCAGCTAAACGCCTTCGCGGCACCGGGCGGGATTGTCGGGGTCAACGGCGGTCTGTTCCTCAATGCCCAGACCGAAGGTGAATATGCCTCGGTACTGGCTCACGAACTGGCTCACTTGTCCCAGCGCCACTTCGCCCGAGGCGTCGAGGCGTCCCAGCGGATGCAGGTGCCGATGATGGCCGCGTTGCTGGCCGGGATCGTCATTGCGGCCGCCGGTGGCGGCGAGGCCGGGATCGCGACCATCGCAGGTACCCAGGCGGCGGCGATCCAGTCGCAACGGACGTTCTCGCGCCAGAACGAACAGGAAGCCGACCGCATCGGCATCCTCAACCTGGAGAAGGCCGGTTACGACCCACGTTCCATGCCGACCATGTTCGAACGCCTGATGCGCCAGTACCGCTACGACGCCAAGCCGCCGGAATTCCTGCTGACTCACCCGGTGACCGAATCGCGGATTGCCGACACCCGCAACCGTGCCGAGCAGGCCAAACCCGGCGGGATCGAAGACAGCGTGCGCTATCAACTGATTCGCGCGCGGGTGCAACTGATCTACGAGGAAACCCCGGGGTTGGGCGCGAAGCGTTTCCGTGCACAGCTGGATGAAAACCCGAAAAACGACGTGGCCCGTTATGGTCTGGCGATTGCCCAGATCAAGGGTGGCCAGTTGAATGAGGCGCGGGAGAATCTCAAGCAACTGCTGGAGAGATCGCCAAACGAGATCATCTTCAATCTCGCGCAGGTCGATCTGGATATCACCAACAATCACCTGGCGGAGGCGCAGTCGCGGGTCGACCGCATGCTGACGCAGTATCCGGGCAACTACCCGTTGAATCAGGTGCGAGTCGATCTGTTACTGAAACAGAATCGCACCGCCGATGCGGAAAAAGCCCTCGAAGGTCTGCTCAAATCACGCCCGGACGATCCGGACGTCTGGTATCAGGTGGCTGAAACGCGCGGTCTGTCGGGCAATATCATCGGTCTGCATCAAGCTCGCGCCGAGTACTTCGCGCTGGTTGGCGACTATCGTCAGGCCATCCAGCAACTGGACTTCGCCAAACGCAAGGCTGGCAGCAACTTCCCGCTTTCGTCGCGTATCGATGCGCGTCAGCGCGAGCTGATGGAGCAGGAACGCATGATCAAGGACATGATGGGATAAGCCTGATCCAGGAAAAACGCCGGACACAAAAAAAACCGCCTCTTTCGAGGCGGTTTTCTTTTACTCAACCGCTATTGAATCATTCAGCCAGCTTGAACGTGATGAAGCTGGCACGACCCTGACGCAGAACCCGCATCGACACGGAGCGATTCTTCGGCAGTGCCTTGGCGATCTCGGAGAACTCCTTGGCCGAACCAATGGCCTGGTTGTTCAGGTGAGTGATGATATCGCCTGGCTGCAGGCCGATCAGGGCGGCAGGACCGTCCTGCACCTCCTTGATCACCACACCACCCTTGAGGTCGTAGGTTTTCTTCTGCTCGGCAGACAGCTCAGCGACCGAAACACCCAGACGATTGCTGTTGGTCTCGACACCGGACTTCGGCAGGGCATCCAGCTCCTTGTCTTCGTCAGGAATCGCGCCGACGGTCAGCTCGACATTCTTGCGCTTGCCTTCACGAATCACTTCCAGGTTGGCCTTGGCGCCAGCCTTCAGCGCGCCGACCAGATGAGGCAGGTCAGCGGACATGACAATCGGCTGACCGTTCATGCTCAGGATCACGTCACCTACTTGCAGGCCGCCCTTGGCTGCCGGACCGTCATCCTGGATCTGCGCCACCAGCGCACCGGCCGGTTTTTCCAGACCGAACGACTCGGCCAGATCCTTGTTCACTTCCTGAATGACCACACCCAGCCAGCCACGGCTGACCTTGCCACCGCTTTTCAGCTGGTTGGATACGTCCATGGCAACGTCGATCGGAATGGCGAACGAAACGCCCATGAAGCCACCGGAACGGGTGTAGATCTGCGAGTTGATCCCCACCACTTCACCGTTCAGGTTGAACAGCGGACCACCGGAGTTGCCCGGGTTGATCGGCACGTCGGTCTGAATGAACGGCACATAGTTTTCGTTTGGCAGGCTGCGGCCAACGGCGCTGACGATGCCTTGGGTCACCGTGTGATCGAAGCCGAACGGCGAGCCGATCGCCACGACCCACTGGCCTGCTTTCAGATCCTGGGATTTGCCGAGTTTGAGTACTGGCAGATCCTTGCCTTCGATTTTCAGCAGGGCCACGTCGGAGCGTGGGTCGGTGCCGATCAGCTTGGCTTTCATTTCACTGCGATCCGCCAGACGAACGAGGATTTCGTCGGCGTCGGCAATCACGTGGTTGTTGGTCAGGATGTAGCCATCCGGCGAGATGATGAAGCCCGATCCCAACGATTGAGCTTCACGCTGGCGATCACCCCGGGGAGAACGCTGTTGCGGCGGCATCCCGCGCTCGAAGAACTCGCGCAGCATCGGCGGCAAGCCTTCCAGGTCCGGCATCTGCTGGTTCACTTTGCGATCCGGCAGCTTTTGCGTGGTACTGATGTTCACCACCGCAGGCGAGGCCTGTTCGACCAACTGGGTGAAATCCGGCAGGTTGGCCGGGCTGGCCGCTTCAGCCGCCTGGGCTGCAGGAACAGCCTGACCGAGCACCAGCACGGTGGCGACGATGGAGAGATAAGACTTCAAGCTTGGTATCGACATACAGCTCCCGTTACGACGAGCAGGGTTAAGCGATATGGAGCAAGGAACACCGGGAACTACAGGCCGGCATTTTTGTTCCGGGAACAACAAAACAAGGCCAGAGCCGTGAGGCTCTGACCTATAAAAAATTTTCGGATTATTTGCAAATGAAAATGCTCAGCAAACATTTCACGTCTCGAAAACGAGGTGGAAACAGCTGGAATCAGCTCACTGCTTGCTGGTTGCAGCGCCATCATTGCGTATCGACAAGGCAATCCGCTCAGCGGTGCCGATTGGAATCTCGCCGACAACCGTCACCATCACTTCACCTTGAGGCGTGGTCAAGCGACGGGATACGGCAACGGTAGGGCCCAACTGAGTCCGGGTATCGGTGACGGTTGCACCGTTCAGCGGCTCGAGGAATACAGAGAAACGCGCCAGACCATCGTCATACAGCAGGCTGTTGACCTGCGTCTTGGTCTCGGGATCCTTGTGCGAAGAACTGCTGGTGAGTTCAAAGCCAGGAGGCAGCCAGTCAGAGCGCCAGACCTGAGCGGTCTTGACGGCAGAAGCCTTGTCGCCTTCAAGGTTCACAGGCTTGCAATCGGAATCGGCCTGGAGATCCTTGTCGGACGGAACCTCAGAAGTCTCCAGTCGAGTGAACTGGAACCTTTCAAGCAATTGCCCGTTGTCGTTGAGCAGCAATGACTTGAGCGGCAAGCCCGTTTCCTTGTCCAGATGCAGCTCGAATCCATAGCGATGCTGATCGCGTGGCGTCAGCGACACGATCACCGCCTCACGCCCGGCCACACGCGACTTGCCGATGACGGCAAGGTCATACCAATTCTTCAGCTTTTGAGGATCAAGAGGACGAGCGGCAGAGCTGGGAGAGTCCCCCAGTCCCGCAATCAGGGTGCCGCTGACGCATTGAGTATGCCCATCAACGCGCACGACTTCCTGAGCCGAGCCGTCGAGCTGAAGCAAACGCTCGCGGACCTGACCATTCTGGACACGATGCCAGATGTTATGGGTAGAGAAACTACCGTTACGCTCGTAAACGAATGTGCCGTGAAAGCTTTGCTGCTGCTCGGCCTGGCCCAGACGGGTGAGCCAATCCTGGGCCTCATCGGCGTGGGCTGGAACGATGAACCAGCCACTGAGCAGAAGCGAAAGTAGAGGTATGGCGCGCATGATCCTCCTTAACGGTTTTCCAGGCTTGCTGCACGCGCGTAAGGCAATGCGCTTTCAGTACCTTTCAGCGCAGCTTGTTGAGCGTGTTGGCGCAGGTAACCTGGTAGACGCTGATCGTGCCAGCCTGGCTGGCCTTGCAGCACACCATTGGCCATAGGGCCGGTGGCTTCCGAACTCTCATTGTAGCCTGCCAATACAGCCGGGCCTTTGACTTGAGGAACGGCCAATGCAGGCTGATTGGATTGCTGCGCCAGTTCAACACCGGCAATTTCGTCGTGGTTGTACAGACGAACACCCGCCAGAACGGCAACGGTCACCGAGGCTGCAACGGCCAGACGACCCAGGCTGCGCCATGGACCGCGGGACACTTTGGCTGGAGTGGCTTCGTCTTCCAGCGCAGCAGACACTGCCGCAGCGAGATCCAGGCGTGGAAGCAGCAGATCCTTGTGCATGGCTGCCCGAGCGATCTGATAACGAGCCCAGGTTTCACGGGTTTCAACATCGTCCAGTGCATTGAGCACCCGACGCAATTCCAGTTCGTCCGCTTCGTTATCCATCACTGCGGACAGCGATTCCTGCAGGGCTTCACGACTCATGGCGTTCCTCTCTTGGCTGTCGCCGCTGTCTTTAGTTTTCCTGCAACAACGGCTGCAGGGCTTTATCGATGGCCTCCCGGGCGCGGAAAATCCGGGAGCGCACGGTACCAACCGGACATTGCATGACGCTCGCGATGTCCTCGTAACTCAGACCGTCGAATTCGCGCAAAGTTAAAGCCGTGCGCAAATCCTCTGGCAGTTGCTGAATGGTTCGATGGACGGTGCCTTCGATCTCATCCCGCAGCAATGCGCGTTCAGGAGATTCGAGATCCTTCAGGCCGTGATCGCCGTCATAGAACTCTGCATCTTCGGAACTGACATCGCTATCCGGCGGCCGGCGGCCGCGTGAAACCAGATAGTTTTTCGCCGTGTTGATGGCGATGCGGTAAAGCCACGTATAAAACGCACTGTCTCCGCGGAAATTTCCTAGTGCCCGGTAAGCCTTGATAAAGGCTTCTTGAGCAACATCCTGGGCTTCATGGGTGTCGTGCACGAAACGCACGATCAACCCGAGAATTTTGTGTTGATACTTCAACACGAGCAGATCGAAAGCTCGCTTGTCACCGCGCTGAACGCGCTCGACCAGCTGCTGATCCTCTTCCTGGGTTAGCATGAACACTCCTCGATAAACTCGGAGGAAGCTTGCATGACTAAACGACCGGACTTGCAAACATAGACTCGGGCTTTTCGCAAAAGTTCTCCCCCTCCAAGCAAGTTTCCTGCGGGCTCTGATTTGGCACGCACGAAAAACGCAGCGCGGGATAAACCGGCTGCGCGAATAATCTTTTAATCGGCTCGCCGGCTAGAACCCAACCGCAGGTTCCGCATTGAAGCCGACACTGTCCCTTGTTTCGGGCAACTGTCTATTGATCTTGGCCCTCTGGCAAAAGTTCCAAATATTTATAGACGCGCCACGCCGACATTGGGCAACCGTGAGCGGAAAAAGCGTGTTTCATCTGCGATACAGTCGCTTTTTCCCAAAACCGGCGAAAAAAACATCCGACAAAGCGTCCGTATTTTTCCGTCACGGTAGTTTCACAATGCCATATCGGCCCGGCTATTGTGCCGCCCCACCCCTCTATATACTAGTGGGCTGTGTGGCTGTCTCGACTCGCCCATCCGCCTGTCTTGCGCCAACCCCGACCCGGGTCGCTTTGAGCGGAATCCTGAAATGAGCCAACAGTTTCAACACGATGTTCTGGTGATTGGCAGCGGCGCTGCCGGTTTGAGTCTCGCGCTGACCCTGCCCGGTCACTTGCGCATCGCCGTATTGAGCAAGGGCGATCTCGCCAACGGTTCGACCTATTGGGCCCAGGGTGGCGTCGCGGCCGTGCTGGATGACACCGACACTGTCGAATCCCATGTCGACGACACGCTCAATGCCGGTGGCGGCCTGTGCCATGAAGATGCGGTACGTTTCACTGTCGAGCACAGCAAAGAGGCGATCCAGTGGCTGATTGACCAGGGCGTGCCGTTCACCCGAGATGAGCAGTCCGGCACAGAAGATGGCGGCTTCGAGTTCCATCTCACCCGCGAAGGCGGCCACAGCCACCGCCGCATCATTCACGCCGCCGATGCCACCGGTGCTGCGATCTTCACAACCTTGCTGACCCAAGCCAAACAACGCCCGAACATCGAGCTGCTGGAACAGCGCGTCGCCGTCGATCTGATCACCGAACGACGCCTGGGACTGGACGGCGACCGCTGCCTCGGCGCCTACGTGCTCAACCGCAAGACCGGCGAAGTCGACACCTACGGCGCCCGGTTCGTGATTCTGGCTTCTGGCGGCGCCGCCAAGGTCTACCTCTATACCAGCAACCCCGACGGCGCCTGCGGTGATGGCATCGCCATGGCCTGGCGTTCGGGCTGCCGGGTGGCGAACCTGGAGTTCAATCAGTTCCACCCCACTTGCCTGTATCACCCGCAGGCCAAGAGTTTCCTGATCACCGAAGCCCTGCGCGGCGAAGGCGCGCATTTGAAACTGCCGAACGGCGAGCGCTTCATGCAGCGTTTCGACCCGCGCGCCGAACTGGCACCACGGGACATCGTCGCTCGGGCCATCGACCATGAGATGAAGCGCCTGGGTGTCGATTGCGTGTATCTCGACATCAGCCACAAACCCGAAGCCTTCATCAAATCGCACTTTCCGACCGTCTACGAGCGCTGCCTCGGATTCGGCATCGACATCACCAAGCAACCGATCCCGGTCGTCCCGGCGGCGCACTACACCTGCGGCGGCGTCATGGTGGACCAACAGGGTCGCACCGACGTGCCCGGGCTGTACGCCATCGGCGAAACCAGCTTCACCGGCCTGCACGGCGCCAACCGCATGGCCAGCAACTCGCTGCTGGAATGCTTCGTCTATGCCCGTTCCGCAGCCGCGGACATTCTCGAGCAGTTGTCCGATATCGGCATCCCCCGCGCCCTACCCGCCTGGGACGCAAGTCAGGTGACCGACTCCGACGAAGACGTGATCATCGCGCACAACTGGGACGAGCTACGGCGCTTCATGTGGGACTACGTCGGCATCGTGCGCACCAACAAACGCCTGCAACGCGCACAACATCGCGTGCGTCTGTTGCTGGACGAAATCGACGAGTTCTACAGCAACTATAAAGTCAGTCGCGACCTGATCGAGCTGCGCAACCTGGCGCAAGTGGCGGAATTGATGATCCGCTCAGCCATGGAGCGCAAAGAGAGCCGAGGCCTGCATTACACCCTCGACTACCCGGATCTGCTGCCCGAAGCCCTCGACACTATTCTGGTGCCGCCCACCTACGCCGGCTGAACTTGAGGCGTACTCGCAGGCGTCGATGCAAATCCGCCGCCTGCGAGTCCCGGGGCACGCAGATCGACCTGACCCGCCACTCCCCACGCAATCGAAAGCGCAAAACCACGATCAATGGCAGCGCCAGACTGTCCGGGCGCAACTGCACCGGCTGCCAGCCATCGGCCTGATTCCACAACTGCCAGCCATCGGCGTCACGACGCAATCCGCAGAATGCATCGGGATGACTCAACAGAATCTGGCGGGGCAACACCCATGCAGCATGGCTCAGACAGGCTACCGCACCAAGCAGACTGACCCAGAAAGGCAGGACAAGCAGAAACAGAGCGCACAGGGCGAACGCCTGGGCCAGGAGATACGCCGCCAGCAATTGCCGTGAGGCCTGCCAGCGGCATTCGAACGTGTTACTTGGGCTGGACACGATCCAGAATCATGCGAACCATGCGTTGCAGCTCGGGGTCTTCAGACTCGCTGCGCTCCATGAACCAGCCGAACATGTCCTGATCCTCGCACTCGAGCAGGCGGACATACAGCGCGCGATCCACCTCGTTCAGATTCGCGTAGACCTCTTTCACGAACGGCACCAGCAGCACGTCAAGTTCAAGCATGCCGCGACGGCTGTGCCAAAAGAGGCGATTCAGTTCAACTTGTTCGACCATGGAGCCCTCCTCAAATAGGCGGCAAGTATACAGGCCCGACACGGGGCGAACAGTCGGCTTTGGTCGGGCACCACCGATCCTTTATGAACTACCCATTTCAACACCACCCCCTTATGATGTGCCCCAGTCTATTTACCCTGCGATGACCCATGGCCGATTCTGCTTTTTTCTGCACCCTGTCTCATGAAGGCGTTCTCGCGGTTCGCGGCGCGGATGCCGGCAAATTCCTGCAAGGCCAGCTGACCTGCAACATCAATTACTTGAATGATACCCAGGCCAGCCTCGGTGCCCGCTGCACGCAGAAAGGCCGGATGCAGTCGAGTTTCCGCATCGTGCTTGAAGGCGACGGCGTGCTGCTGGCCATGGCCGGTGAGCTGCTGGAGCCGCAACTGGCGGATCTGAAAAAGTACGCGGTGTTCTCCAAATCGAAACTGACCGACGAAAGCGCCTCCTGGGTGCGCTTCGGCCTCGATCATGGCGATGCTGCCCTGAGCAGCCTGGGTCTGGAACTGCCGGCAGAAACCGACAGCGTGGCCCGCCACGAAAGCCTGATCGCCATTCGCGTCTCCCCGAACCGTGCCGAACTCTGGGTGCCGGCCGATCAGTCCGACAGCATCAAAGGCAAGCTGTCCGCACAACTGAGCGAAGCCGAACTCAATCAATGGCTGCTGGGCCAGATCCGCGCCGGTATCGGTCAAGTCATGCCGAGCACCCGTGAGCTGTTCATCCCGCAGATGCTCAACCTGCAAGCCGTCGGCGGCGTGAGTTTCAAGAAAGGCTGCTACACCGGCCAGGAAATCGTCGCGCGCATGCAATACCTGGGCAAGCTCAAGCGTCGCCTGTACCGCGTGCAACTGGACGCCAGCGAATTGCCGGAGCCGGGCACCCCGCTGTTCGCCCCGAGCCACGGCAGCTCCATCGGCGAAGTGGTGCTGGCCGCCCGTACCGAAAAGAATATTGAACTGCTGGCGGTGTTGCAGGCCGAAGCTGCCGAAGCGGGCGATTTGCATCTGGGCACGGCCGAAGGTCCGACGCTGCACTTGCTCGACCTGCCTTACGAACTGGATCGCGACCGCGAAATCCAGCGTTGATCGCAGTATTTGTGCAACACCCTAGAGAAACGACATGAGTGAGCTGGCGGATAAGGTCCAACAGGATTTGGTTGAGGCCATCGATAACGATGACCTGGTTCTGCCAACGTTACCGGAAGTGGCCCTGCAGATTCGCAAGGCCGCTGAAGACCCGGATATCAGCGTCAGCGACCTGAGCAAAGTGATCGGCCGTGACACGGCGCTGTCGGCGCGGCTGATCAAAGTGGTCAACAGCCCGTTGCTGCGCGCGACCCAGGAAGTCACCGACCTGCACACCGCGATCACCCGGCTGGGCGTCAACTACAGCAGCAACCTGGCGATCGGTCTGGTGATGGAGCAGATCTTCCACGCCCGTTCCGACGTGGTCGAACAGAAGATGCGCGAAGTCTGGCGCAAGAGCCTGGAAATCGCCGGGGTCAGCTACGCACTGTGCCGCCGCTATACCCAGCTCAAACCCGACCAGGCCGCGCTGGGCGGACTGGTGCACCAGATCGGTGTGCTGCCAATCCTGACCTATGCCGAAGACCACTACGAATTGCTGTCCGACCCGGTCAGCCTCAACCATGTGATCGACCACATTCATCCGCTGCTGGGCGACAAATTGCTGCGGGTCTGGGAATTCCCCGAGCGGCTGGTGGAGTTGCCGGGGCTGTATCAGGATCTGAAACGCGATTCGTCGCAGATCGATTACGTGGATCTGGTGCAAGTGGCCAGCCTGTATTGCCACAAGGACACTGACCACCCCCTCGCCCGCATCGACCCTTTCAGTGTGCCGGCCTTCCGCAAACTGGGGATCGATCCGGACAACAAAGTGCTGTGTGCCGATCTGGAAGAATCGCGGTCGATGTTTTACTGATTCTTAGCCGGCAATAAAGCTCACCCGCACCTTCAACCCCGCCTGCTCGCCGTCGTGTAGCGTGATCTGCGCCAGATGCGCGCGGCAGATTTCCCCGACAATCGCCAGCCCCAGCCCGGAACCGGCGACCTGCTGGTTGCGTCGGTAGAAACGCTCGAACACCCGGTCACGCTCATCCTGCGGAATGCCCGGACCGTCGTCTTCAACCTCCAGCACTGCCGGCGACAGCACCCGCAAGATCACGTTACCGCCCGACGGCGTGTGCGCCAGCGCGTTGTCCACCAGATTGCTCAGCAGTTCGTTGAGCAATGTCGGCTCGCCGCGCAGCCAGACCGGTTCGTCCGCTTCCAGCGCCAACGCCACGCCGCGAGCATGGGCCAGCGGCGCCATGGCCATGCCCAGCTCCCGGGCCAATTGGCTCAGATCAAGCAACTGCGCGCCGCCTTCGGCAATCGCCCGGGCGCCGTTTTCCACCCGGGCCAGCGACAGTAACTGGTTGGCCAGATGGGTCAGCCGATCGGTGCTTTGCGCCGAAGATTCCAGAGTGTCACGCCAAGTCTGCGGCTCGCTTGAGCGCAGGCCCAACTCAAGTCGCGCCTTGAGCGCCGCCAGCGGCGTGCGCAGTTCGTGGGCCGCATCGGCGATGAATTGCGCCTGACGCTCGAACTGCCCGCGCAAGCGCTCGGTGAAGTGATTGAGCGCCCGCACCAACGGCCACAGTTCGTGCTGCACCTCCACCAACGGCAAGGGCCGCAGATCGTCGGGCTGACGCTCTTCGACCGCGGTGCGCAAACGCTCGATCGGACGCAACGCCGCGCTGACCGCAAACCACACCAGCAACAATGCGCCAATCGCCAACATGCCCAATCGCAGCAAGGTGTCGGCCGCCAGACTGCGGGCCATGCTGACGCGTGCTTCGTCGGTTTCGGCGACACGGATTTCCGCCATGCCGTTCATGTTCGGCTCGGTCACGGCTTTCAACAGACTGACGACGCGCACGTTCTGGCCCTGATACGTGGCGTTGTAAAAACGCGCGAGCGCCGGGTAGCTGTCGGTTCTCGGTGTTCCCGGCGGTGGGCCCGGCAGGTTTTCGTAACCGGAAATCAGCTTCTGATGGATGTCGTTGACCTGGTAATAGATGCGTCCCGCGCTGTCGTAGGCGAAGGTGTCGAGGGCCACGTAAGGCACGTCGGCGCTGAGGCTGCCGTCTCGCTGCGAGAGGCCGGCGGCGATGGTCCGCGCCGACGCCAGCAAGGTGCGGTCATAAGCGGTGTCGGCAGCTTCGCGACCGTTCCAGTAAGCGCTCAAGCCGCTGGCCAGCATCAACACCACCAGCAACAGCGCAAGGTTCCACAACAACCGCCAGCGCAGGCTGCTGGGCTTATGCATCACGGCTTTCCAGCAGGTAGCCGAGGCCACGGAAGGTCACGATGGCCACCGCATGGCCGTCGAGCTTCTTGCGCAGACGATGCACGTAGATTTCGATGGCGTCGGGGCTGGCCTCTTCGTCGAGACCGAACACTTGCGACGCCAGTTGTTCCTTGCTCATCACCCGGCCCGGGCGCGCGATCAGCGCTTCAAGCACCGCTTGCTCGCGGGAGGTCAGCGTCAGCAGTTCTTCGCCGAGAGTGAAGCGTCGGGTATCCAGATCGTAAGCCAGCACACCACAACGCTGCTGCCGTTCGCCGCCGAGCACACTGCGGCGCAGCAGGGCTTTGACCCGCGCCTCAAGCTCGGTCAGTTCGAACGGTTTGGCCAGATAATCGTCAGCACCGAGGTTGAGCCCATGGACCCGATCCTTGACGTCGCTGCGGGCCGTGAGCATCAGCACCGGCAGGTTCTTGCCCCGGGCCCGCAGACGCGCCAGCACTTCAAATCCGTCCATGCGCGGCAGGCCGACATCGAGAATCGCCATCGCGTACTCCTCGCTGCCCAAGGCCAGGTCAGCGGCCACGCCGTCGTGCAACACGTCCACGGTCAGACCGGTGCTCTTGAGCGCCTGGGCGACACTTTCGGCCAGTGGCAAATGGTCTTCGACGAGCAGAACACGCATGGATCTCTACCTCATTCAGGGATGGCCGACGCCATTCTTTGCCGCGGAGTTTACAGCCGCAACCGCCGCTGTGAAGCCCGAAATCCGGGAAAGTCAGCTGAAAGGTTAGCGAAAGGTTAGGCCGTTAGAGTCGGCCCACGGACAGTTCCGACTGCCGTCGCTGATGCCACACAGCGATAAGAAAAACGCCTCGAAGCGTTTTCGACCAATAAGAACAATAAACGGAGTACACCTCGCATGCCGTCCTTGCAGACCAAGGCTCTTACGCCTGTTCGTCCTTCCCGTTTCAGCCACACCGCCATTGCCAGTGCCGCCGCCCTCGCCGGTTTCGCGCCGATGAGCTACGCCGATTTCATCGAAGACAGTTCCGCCACCTTCGAAACCCGCAACATGTATTTCAACCGCGACTTTCGCGACGGCACCAGTGCCCAACAGTCCAATCGCGACGAGTGGGCACAGGGGTTCATGCTCAACCTGCAATCGGGTTACACCGACGGCACCGTGGGGTTCGGTGTCGATGCGCTGGGGATGCTGGGGGTCAAGCTCGATTCGAGCCCGGACCGCACCGGCACCGGCCTGCTGCCGACCCACGATGACGGGCGCGCGGCGGACGAATACTCCAAGGTCGGCCTGACCGGCAAAGTGAAGATCTCCGCCACCGAACTGAAGATCGGCAGCCTGATTCCGGAACTGCCGATCCTCAAGCCGAACGACGGGCGCATCCTGCCGCAGACCTTCGAAGGCGGCTTGCTGACCTCCAAAGAGATCAAGAACCTGACCTTCACCGGCGGGCGCCTGGACAAGGCCAAGGACCGCGACAGCACCGATTTCGAGGACATTGCCCTCAACAACAAGAACGGCCGTTTTGCTGGCACCGTTGCCGGCAAGCACTTCGATTTTGCCGGCGTGGACTACAAGTTCACCGACAAGATCACCGGCAGTTACCACTTCGCGCAACTCGACGAAGTCTACAACCAGCACTTCTTCGGACTGGTCGCTTCGCGGCCGATGGGCCCGGGCACTTTCGCCACCGACCTGCGCTTCGCCGTCAGTGACGATCAGGGCGCTGCCCGTGGCGGCGAGATCGACAACCGCTCGCTCAACGGTCTGGTCAGCTATGCCCTGAGCGGCCACAAGTTCACCGCCGGTTATCAGCACATGTCCGGCGACAGCGCGTTCCCGTATGTCGATGGCAGCGACCCGTACCTGGTCAACTTCGTCCAGATCAACGACTTCGCCGGCGCCGAAGAACGCTCCTGGCAGGCGCGCTACGACTTCGACTTCGCCAAACTCGGCATCCCCGGCCTGAGCTTCATGAGCCGTTACTTGAGCGGTGACAACATCAAGCTCAAGAACGGTGACGAAGGCAAAGAGTGGGAGCGCAACACCGAGATCAAATATGTAGTACAAAGCGGCGCCCTGAAGGACGTTGCCGTGCGTTTGCGTAATGCCACTTACCGTTCCAACTACTCCGCTCGCGATGCCGATGAAGTGCGTCTGCTGGTGAGCTATAGCGTTGCCCTTTGGTAATTCAGTACGTCCATAACAACAACTCCCAAGGAGACATAGATGAACTTATCACTGCGTAAAGTTGCTCTAGCCGCTGGCGTCATGCTGTTCGCCGGCCAACTGATGGCCGAACCCAAGCGCCCGGAATGCATCGCCCCGGCCTCCCCCGGCGGCGGTTTCGACCTGACCTGCAAACTGGCGCAAAGCGCGCTGGTCAACGAAAAACTGCTGACCAAACCGATGCGCGTGACTTACATGCCCGGCGGTGTCGGCGCAGTGGCGTACAACGCGGTGGTGGCCCAGCGTCCGGCGGATGCGGGCACGCTGGTGGCGTGGTCCAGCGGTTCACTGCTGAACCTGGCGCAAGGCAAGTTCGGCCGCTTCGATGAAAGCAACGTGCGCTGGCTCGCGGCGGTCGGCACCAGTTACGGTGCCATCGCGGTGAAAAGCGATTCGCCCTACAAGAACCTCGACGATCTGGTACAGGCGCTGAAGAAAGATCCGAGCAAAGTGGTGATCGGTTCCGGCGGCACCGTTGGTAGCCAGGACTGGATGCAGACGGCACTGATCGCAAAAGCCGCCGGGATCAACCCGCGCGACTTGCGCTACGTCGCCCTCGAAGGTGGCGGCGAGATTGCCACCGCCCTGCTCGGTGGCCACATCCAGGTTGGCAGCACCGACATCTCCGACTCCATGCCGCACATCCAGAGCGGTGACATGCGCCTGCTGGCAGTCTTCGCCGAAAACCGCCTCGACGAACCGGAAATGAAAGGCATCCCGACCGCCAGGGAACAAGGCTACGACATCGTCTGGCCGGTGGTTCGCGGTTTCTACCTCGGGCCGAAAGTCAGCGACGAAGACTACGCCTGGTGGAAGGACGCCTTCGACAAACTGCTGGCCTCCGAGGACTTCGCCAAGCTGCGTGATCAGCGTGAACTCTTCCCGTTCGCCATGACCGGCCCGGAGCTGGACACCTACGTGAAGAAGCAAGTCGCGGACTACAAAGTGCTGGCCAAAGAGTTCGGCCTGATCCAGTGATCGTCTCTGTCTAGCGGTCATGGCCTCGCGCATCGAGGTCATGGCCCAGGAGTTCCTCATGCTGATTCAACGCATTTTTGCCTCGGTGTTGCTGCTGGCCTGTGCCGGCCTGGCACTGATGGCCTGGCCTTATCAGGCTGCGTTTTCCTACGAACCGGTCGGCCCGCGGGCATTTCCTCTGCTGATGCTCGGCCTGATGAGCCTGGCGCTGCTGTACATGGTGTTTCGCCCGGCACCGATCAAACACAGTGAAGACGAGCCACCGCTGGACCGCGAAACCCTGACCAAGATCGGCACCTGCGTGCTGTTGCTGCTGGTGTTCGCCGGTCTGTTCGAGCCGCTGGGTTTCATCCTCAGCAGTTGCCTGATCGGCATCCCGATGGCGCGCCTGTACGGCGGCCGCTGGTTGCCCAGCATCGTGGTGACCACGCTGATGGCCATCGGTCTGTACCTGCTGTTCGACCGTCTGATGGACGTACCGCTGCCCCTCGGCCTGCTCGACGTTCTGGAGAACTGATATGGATACGCTCGGATATTTGGGACAGGGCTTCGGCGTCGCGCTGAGCCCGTACAACCTGGTCACGGCGCTGACCGGCACGCTGATCGGCACCGTGGTCGGGCTGTTGCCGGGCCTGGGCCCGATCAACGGTGTGGCACTGCTGATTCCGATCGCCTTCGCCCTGGGTCTGCCGCCGGAGTCAGCGCTGATCCTGCTGGCGGCGGTGTACCTGGGCTGCGAATATGGCGGCCGGATCAGTTCGATCCTGCTGAACATTCCCGGCGAAGCCTCCACCGTGATGACCACCCTCGACGGCTACCCGATGGCGCGCCAGGGTCTGGCCGGGGTCGCGTTGTCGCTGTCGGCATGGAGCTCGTTCATCGGTGCATTCATCGCCACCTGCGGCATGGTGCTGTTCGCCCCGTTACTGGCGAAATGGGCGATTGCCTTCGGGCCCGCGGAATATTTCGTACTGATGGTGTTCGCAATTGTCTGCCTGGGCGGCATGGCCGGTGACCGACCGCTGAAGACGTTTATTGCGGCGTTGATCGGTCTGTTCCTGTCCAGCGTCGGCATCGACGCCAACAGCGGTGTGTACCGTTTTACCGGCGACAACATTCACCTGACTGACGGCATTCAGTTCGTGGTGCTGGTGCTGGGCCTGTTCTCGATCAGCGAAATCCTTCTGCTGCTGGAGAAAACCCATCGCGGCCAGGAAGCGGTGAAAGCCACCGGGCGGATGATGTTCAACTTCAAGGAAGCGGCGTCGGTGTTCGTGGTGAACATCCGTTGCGGCCTGCTCGGCTTCATCATGGGCGTATTGCCGGGCGCCGGCGCGACGTTGGCCAGTGCCGTGGCCTACATGACCGAGAAGCGCATCGCCGGTGCCGACGGCAAATTCGGTGAAGGTGACAAGCGCGGTCTCGCCGCCCCGGAAACCGCCATCGGCGCATCCGCTTGCGGCGCGCTGGTGCCGATGCTCACCCTCGGCGTACCGGGCTCGGGCACCACGGCGGTGATGATCGGCGCGCTGTCGCTGTACAACATCACCCCGGGCCCGCTGTTGTTCCAGCAACAACCGGACATCGTCTGGGGGCTGATCGCCTCACTGTTCATCGCCAACATCATGCTGGTGATCCTGAACATCCCGATGATCCGCATCTTCACCCGCATCCTCGCCGTGCCGAACTGGGCGCTGGTGCCGGTGATCGCGATCATTACCGGGATTGGCGTGTACGCGGTGCATGCAACCACGTTCGACCTGTTCCTGATGGTCGGCATCGGCATCTTCGGCTACATCCTGCGCAAGCTGGACTTCCCGCTGTCGCCGGTGCTGCTGGGGTTCATCCTCGGTGGTCTGATGGAGCAGAACCTGCGCCGTGCGCTGTCGATCTCCAACGGTGCGCTGGAAATCCTCTGGTCGAGCCCGATCACCTTCGGCGTCTGGGTGCTGACCGCGATCATGTTGCTGATGCCGCTGCTGCGTATCTGGCGCAAACGTTCGGTCGCGCGGCGTGCTGTGGCCGATGTTTGATCGGTCTTTCAAAACCTGGTGGGGAACCCCGCTGGTCGGTCTGCTTGGCGGTTTCATCGCCAGCCAGATCGGCTGGCCGCTGCCGTGGATGGTCGGCTCGTTGCTGGCGATCATCCTGGTGCGCTGCCTGACCCCGTGGCAATTGACGGAAATCCCTGGCGGCCGCAAGTGCGGCCAGTGGATCGTAGGGATCGGCATCGGCCTGCACTTCACCCCGCTGGTGATGGAGCAGGTGCTGAGTCATTTTGGCCTGATCTTCTTCGGGGCGCTGGTCACCAGCCTGTCGGCGGTGGTCGGCGTGTGGCTGATGCGCCGCACCGGCGAAGACCGCGCCACAGCGTTTTTCTCCAGCATGCCCGGCGGCTCCGGCGAGATGGTCAACCTCGGCGCACGCAACGGCGCGATGCTCAGCCATGTCGCGGCCGGGCAAAGCTTGCGAGTGCTGGTGGTGGTGCTGTGTGTGCCGGCGGCGTTCAAATATCTGCTGGGCGATGACAATCCGATTTCTCACGCTGGCAGCGTCGACTGGCGCTGGCTGGCGATTCTGTTTCCAGCGGGCGGCTTGCTCGCGTGGCTCTGGCAACGCCTGCGTCAACCCAATCCATGGCTGTTCGGGCCGTTGCTGGTCAGCGCGGCGGTGAGTATCGGTTGGGATCTGCACATCGGTCTGCCCAATGGTGGCAGTCAGATTGGCCAGTGGCTGATCGGCAGCGGTCTGGGTTGTCACTTCAACCGGCAGTTCTTCCGCCGCGCGCCGTCGTTCATGGGGCGTACGTTGATCGGCACGGCGCTGACCATGTTGATCGCAACGCTGGCGGCGTTGGGACTGAGTGCAATGACGCATTTGGATCTGCGATCGTTGACGCTGGGCATGATGCCCGGCGGGATCGCAGAGATGAGCCTGACGGCGGAAACCCTGCAACTGTCGGTGCCGCTGGTGACGGCGATGCAGGTGATGCGGCTGTTGTTTGTGTTGTTTCTGGCGGAACCGTTGTTCAAATACTGGAACCGTAATCCCGAAGCCTGATCCGGTTACTGATCGTTCCCACGCTCTGCGTGGGAATGCAGCCCGGGACGCTCCGCGTCCCAAAGCGGACGCAGAGCGTCCATAGAGGCGTTCCCACGCGGAGCGTGGGAACGAGATTAGCCGCCACCCCAGAGCATCAGACCACCGACGGCAAACGCCACTCGATCGGCGCTTCGCCATTCTGCTCAAGGAACTTGTTGGTACGGCTGAAGTGCCCGCAGCCAAGGAAACCGCGATAGGCCGACAGCGGCGACGGGTGCACCGACGTCAGCACCAGATGCTTGGTGGCATCGATCAGCTTCTGCTTGCTCTGTGCATGCGCGCCCCAAAGCATGAACACCAGATGCGGTTGCTGCTGGCTGACCACCTCGATGATCCGGTCCGTAAAGAACTGCCAGCCCTTGTCCTTGTGCGCATTGGCGTTGGCACGCTCGACGGTCATGGTGGTGTTGAGCATCAACACGCCCTGATCGGCCCAGCTCTGCAAGTAGCCGTGGTTGGGAATGTCGATGTTCAGGTCGCGTTTCAACTCTTTATAGATGTTGACCAGCGACGGCGGCGCCGGCACGCCCGGTTGCACCGAGAAGCACAAGCCGTGGGCCTGGCCCGGGCCGTGGTAAGGGTCCTGGCCGAGGATGACCACTTTCACCTTGTCCAGCGGCGTCGAGTTCAGCGCGTTGAAAATCATCGGGCCCGGCGGATAGATTTCCTTGCCGGCCGCCCGCTCCTGCTGCAGAAAAGTGCGCAACTCTGCCATGTAGGGCTGGTCGAATTCGGCACGCAGTGCCTCCTTCCAGCTCGGTTCGAGTTTGATACGGTCGTCAGCAGTCATGGTCATACCCGGCAAAAACAATGGGGCGAACCCTAGGAAAGCCGACCACGCTTGTCAATTGATCTGACGCAGATCCGGCACTTTCCCACACAGCGATCATACTGATCGTTCAAATTCCCGATCGAGGTCACGATGAATCTGCACTTCGAAGAACTCACCGGCACCGACGGCGCGCGCATCGGCGTGGCCAGTCTGGATGCCGAAAAGTCGCTCAATGCGCTGTCCCTGCCAATGATCCATGCCCTGAGCGACAAACTGAACGCCTGGGCCAAGGATCCGCAAATCGTCTGCGTGCTGCTGCGCGGCAATGGCGCCAAGGCCTTCTGTGCCGGTGGCGAGGTGCGCAGCCTGGTGGAGGCCTGTCGCGCACACCCCGGCGAAGTGCCGCCGCTGGCCGCACAGTTTTTCAACGCTGAATACCGTCTGGACTACAGCCTGCACACCTACCCGAAACCGTTGATCTGCTGGGGTCACGGTTATGTGCTCGGCGGCGGCATGGGCCTCTTGCAGGGCGCGAGCATCCGGATCGTCACGCCAAGCAGTCGTCTGGCCATGCCGGAGATCAGCATCGGCCTGTACCCGGATGTCGGCGCCAGCTGGTTTCTGTCACGCCTGCCGGGCAAGCTCGGTTTGTTCCTCGGCTTGACCGGCGCACACATGAACGGTCGCGATGCGATCGATCTGGATCTGGCCGACCGCTTCCTGCTCGAAGAACAGCAGCAGGAACTGATCGATGGCCTGCTGCAACTGAACTGGCAGGAACAGACCGCCATGCAACTCAACAGCCTGCTCAAGGCGTTGCAGCAGGAAGCGGTGGCGCAGATGCCGGAAGCGCAGTGGTTGCCGCGCCGTCGGCAGATCGATGAACTGCTGGATGTCAGCGACGTGACCTGCGCCTGGAAAGCCATCAGCCTGCAACGGGACAGCAACGATCTGTTGATTGCCCGGGCGGCGAAAACCATGAGCGAAGGCTCGCCGCTGACCGCGCATCTGGTCTGGGAGCAGATTGTCCGCGCCCGCCACTTGTCGCTGGCCGAAGTCTTTCAGATGGAATACACCTTGAGCCTCAATTGCTGCCGGCATCCGGAGTTCAGCGAAGGGGTTCGGTCGCGTTTGATCGACAAGGATCACAAACCGCACTGGCATTGGCCGGACATCACACGGGTGCCGGATGCGGTGGTCGAGGCGCACTTTCACAAGGTCTGGGAGGGGCGGCACCCGTTGGCGGACCTCTCCAGTTACTGAAATCCGGGCACAAAAAAAGCGGCGCTCAATGCGCCGCTTTTTTGCGGGTAGTTACCAGCGGTTACCGCGCCAATGGTCGCCGCGTCCGCTATGGCGGTCATAGTCGCCACGACCCCGGTGGTCGTCCCAACCACCGCGACGGTGGCCATCCCAGCGTCCGCGATCATCGCCATGCCAGCGGCGGCTCTCATAATAGCGCGGGGCCGGTTGGTAGTAACGAGGCGCCGAGTAATAACGTGGAGCCGGTTGGTAATAGCGTGGCGCTGGCTGGTAGTAACGCGGGGCCGAATAGTAGGTGCTGCCGCCGCTGTAATAAGTGCCACCGCTGTTGTAGTACGAAGGAGACTGGGAGGTGTAGACCTCTGAGGTGTAGTAGCCATCTCCATAGGAATAAGGGACGCAACCGCCAATCGAAAAAAGCATCACGGCAAGCAGAAGAATTCGGCGATACATGGCGGCCTCCTGGACCGCGGGTAGCCACACCAGCGACGCTGGCAGGCGTCAGTCTTTCATTCGGCGACTGACGAAATATCTGACAGCGTTTTCCGAATCTGGTGCGTTTCAGTAACAACTTGATACAAGTGATTCATGAAATCTTGTTCATCCGCAACGCCGCCATTCAGCCGCTGATTAGTGGTGGCCGCCGTGGTATCCACCGCCGTGATAACCCCGTCCGTAACCGCCGCGATAGCCATAGCCGCCGTAGTAATAGCGGCCGCCACCGTAGTTGCGCGGCCCGTAATAGCCACCGTAGTAATAGGGCGAGTAGTAACCGGGGTAGTAGTAAGGCGGGGAGTAAACATCGTAGCCGCCACCGTAGTAGTAACAACCGGACAGCCCAAGACCGAGCACTGCTCCCAGCAGCACCCGACGCAGCCATTTTGAAATACGCATGACGGCCTCCTGAAAGACCTGCGACAGCAGTCGGCACAGACCGGCTGACAAGAGTTTTGACTGGCAAACCGCTACCGAGTGCCAACTTCCAGCGCCCTTCGGATCAGCGGCGCAACAGGCGGCTCATTTCAGACCAATATGCCGCAACCTTTTCCCCGTCACTGCCACTAGAATGCTGCCATCGGGCCACCGTCGACGGAATTGCCAATGCCGCTCAGATCTGCGTTTTACTCCCAACGTTCGCTGGTACTGACGCTGGTCGCCCTCCTCGGCGCAGGCTTCCTCGCCACCTCGCTGCTCAGCTACTACGCCTCGCGGGCGTCGATCCGCGACAACATCGTCAACACCGAACTGCCGCTGACGTCCGATACGGTGTATTCGGAAATCCAGAAAGACCTCGTCAGACCGATCCTTATTTCCTCGATGATGTCCCGCGACACCTTCATGCGCGACTGGGTGGTGAACGGCGAGAAAGACAGCGACCAGATGACCCGCTATCTCGACGAGGTCATGACCCATTACGGCGCCTACACGGCGTTCTTCGTCTCCAACAGCAGCCACACCTACTACCACGCCAAGGGTGTGCTCAAGCAGGTGAAAATCGACGAGCCGCGCGACGCCTGGTACTTCCGTGTGCGCGACATGAAGGATCCGTACGAGATCAACGTCGACCCGGACCTGGCCAACAAAGACAACATGACCTTCTTCATCAACTACAAGGTCTACGACTACAACGATCGCTTCATCGGCGCCGCCGGCGTGGGGCTGACCGTGGATGCGGTCATCAAGCTGATCGACAAGTACCAGCAGCGCTATCAACGCAGCGTTTACTTCGTCGACACCTTCGGCCGACTGGTACTGACCGGCGCCGAGGGCGGGCCGGAAGGTGCGCGGGTCGGGAAAAGCCTGACGGATCTCGACAGCATGAAAAGCCTGGTCGCCCAGTTGCCCAAACCTCACAGCGGCAGCTACGAATATTCCGCCCACGGCCAGGGACATTTCCTCAACGTGCGGTTCATCCCGGAGTTGAACTGGTACCTGTTCGTCGATAAACGCGAAGACGGCGCGCTCAGTGAAATCCGCCAGTCGCTGTACCTCAATCTGCTGATCTGCCTGCTGGTGACGCTGATCGTGCTGGCCCTGGTCAACCGGTTGATCCGGCGCTATCAGGAAAAGATCCAGGCCCAGGCCACCCTCGACAGCCTGACCGAACTGCCCAACCGGCGCGGCTTCGACCTGCTAGCCGTGCAAGCTCTGCACGAAGCTCACCGCGAGCCGAAACCATTGACGGCGTTGCTGCTGGATCTCGATCACTTCAAGGTGTTGAACGACACCTACGGGCACATGGCCGGCGATCAGGTTTTGATCGGTTTTGCCCGGGACCTGCAAAGCTGCCTGCGCCATTCCGACATCGTCTGCCGTTGGGGCGGTGAGGAATTTATCGTTCTGCTGAAGGACACCGACGGCGAGACCGGTCAGAAGATTGCCGAGAAGATCCGTCAACACGTCGAACAGCAGGACTATGCCTACAACGGTCACACCCTGAATCTGACGGTCAGCATCGGCGCCACCACCCTGCAACGGGATGACACCTTGCACAGCCTGCTGTCCCGGGCCGATCATGCGATGTACCGGGCCAAACAGACCGGCCGCAACCGCACCTGCGTGGAAATGCACCAATCGACCTATGCCTGACAACATGAGCAAACCTGACCTCTGCCCGGCCTGCGGCGCCCGCAACGACTGCACCCTGGCCGACCCGCGCACCGCCGACCGTGCCTGCTGGTGCTACGGCGTGAGCATCGACCCGGCAGTGCTCGAAGCCCTGCCGCCGGAACTGCGCGACCAATCCTGCCTGTGCCCGCGTTGCGCCCAGGTCGAGGCGCAACTGCAAGCGGCCAGGCCGTCGATCCCGTAAGATGCGCGCCCCGCTACCTGCCGATTCCTGATCATGCGCGTCGACCGTTTCCTCAGTAACCTGCCCCGCTACAACCGCAAGCAGGTTCGCCTGTTGCTGGTGGAAAAGCGCGTGCGCATCGACGGAAAAGTCGTCAGCGACCCTCACAGCGAAGTCCTGGAATTCAGCCGCGTCGAAGTCGACGACGAAGTGCTGCAAAGCGGCAAACCGGCGCGCTATTTCATGTTGTACAAACCGCAGGGCTGCGTCAGCGCCACACGCGATCCCGAGCACCCGACCGTCCTCGACCTGATCCACGAACCGGACAAGGACGACCTGCACATCGCCGGGCGCCTGGACTTCAACACCACCGGCCTGATGCTGATCACCAACGACGGCACCTGGTCCCGGCGCCTGACCCAGCCGCAGACCAAACTGCCGAAGGTCTATTACGTCGAGACCGAACAGGACATCGGCCCGGAATATGCGATCAAGTTCGCCGAGGGGATCTACTTCGCCTTCGAGGACCTGACCACCCAACCGGCGCAGTTGGAGCTGCTCGGCCCGCGAACGGCGCGACTGAGCATCGTCGAGGGACGCTACCACCAGGTGAAGCGCATGTTCGGCCACTTCAACAACAAAGTGCTGCGCCTGCACCGCGAATCCATGGGCCCGCTGCCGCTGGATCACGCGCTAAAACCGGGCGAGTACCGCGCCTTGCGCACCGAAGAGATTCATTTGTTCTAAGCAGCCGACCGCTCAGCAGAAGTTGTCGAACAATTTACCAACGGCACTTGCGCGATCCGGATCCCCCTGCTTGAATCAGGACGTCGGCCAAATTGTGACCGATGAGTCACACATAACTTCTAAGAAACTTTTTGTCGGTAGAGAGCCTCAAGGCTCCGCCTCAGCCGACAGACTGCCCGCCAATAACAATACCCGTCGACCTGCCGTAACGGATCGACATGGGCTCCAAAATTCCAGGCGTATGCCTACCTGTCACAAAGCTCGTGCAATCTCTATTTGCGCGCATACCCGCTTGCTTGCCAGGAGTCTTATGACATGAGGCCAGAAATCGCTGTGCTGGATATACAGGGTCAGTATCGGGTTTACACGGAGTTCTATCGCGCAGACGCCGCAGAAAAGACCATCATCCTGGTCAACGGCTCGATGGCCACGACTGCGTCGTTTGCACAAACCGTGAAAAATCTGCACCCGCAATTCAACGTGGTCTGCTACGACCAGCCCTACGCGGGCAAGTCGAAAGTCCACAACCGCCACGAGAAACATCTGACGAAAGAAGTCGAAGGTCTGATCCTGCTGGAGCTGATCGACCACTTCGCGGCCGAACATGTGCTGTCGTTTTCCTGGGGTGGCGCCGCGACCATGGTCGCCCTTGCGCACCAACCCCGGCGCATCGAAAAAGCCGTGATCAGCTCGTTCTCTCCGGTGGTCAACGCGCACATGCTCGATTACCTTGAGCGCGGCGTCGAATGCCTCGGTAAACGCGACGGCGACCGGGTTGGCCATTTGGTCAACAACACCATCGGCAAACACCTGCCGTCGCTGTTCAAGCGCTTCAACTATCGCCATGTCAGCAGCCTCGCCGAGCACGAATACGGGCAGATGCACTTTCACATCAGCAACGTGCTGCACAGTGATCGCCAGTGCTATTTGAACGCGGCGAAGAAAATCAACGTACCGGTGCTGTTCATGAACGGCGAATGGGACGAATACACCGCCGCCGAAGATGCGCGCCTGTTCGGCAACCATGTGGCGCAAAGTACCTTCACCACCCTGCAAGCCACTGGTCACTTCCTCGACATGGAACACAAGTCAGCCTGCCGTGACAGCCAGAACGCCCTGCTCGGTTTCCTGAAACCGGCGCAACAGGCCAGCCGAACGCGTTACCCGTTAGTCCAGGATCACCATGCATTGGCCATTTGAAACAGTGTCGTCGCGAGCAAGCCTGCGAGGCTGAGATTCAGCCGTCCTCCAGCCCGTAGCGCTTGCCCGCGATTGACCGATCTGGCTCTGATTCAGGCTTTTCCGCTCGCCACACGCAAAGAAAACTTCAAATCCGTGGCCGAGTCTGGTACAAAGTCAGCCGCTCTGAGCGGGTGTCGTATAATGGCATTACTCCAGCTTCCCAAGCTGATAACGAGGGTTCGATTCCCTTCACCCGCTCCAATCGAATTTATGTCCTGCGTCGTGGTTTGACGGGGGATGCGGAAACAGAAAAAACCGGCCTTGATGGCCGGTTTTTTTGTGTCTGGGATTTGGAGCGAATCCCCCCAATACGCCGGGGGCGGACATTACTTCGACTGCTTAACTCCATTTAACTGTGGGTTATCGCGCCCAAATCGGGATAAGCCCCAAAATATTGGAGTTAGAACCTGCCTCAAAAATTTACTTTGATCAGGGACCCACGTCTGTTCAGCCTCAACACCAACCCATTGGATTTCATGGAAACGGCCCGCAATACACTCCCAATCCTGCTGAAGTATCCCCGCCTAGACTCCTTCGTGAACACCAGCTCCATCAAAGGATGATGACCGCTCGGTGGTTATAGTGTTGATCGAGAAAAAATCGTGGGTATAGTACCCACCAAGCACACCACAAGGAGGTGTTGTGAATAGCCGTTTTCTAATTGGCCAACTCGTCGCAGACGGTTGGTATCTGGTGCGGATCAAGGGTAGTCATCATCACTTCAAGCATCCGACCAAACCTGGTCTGGTTACGGTGCCTCACCCGAAGAAAGATCTGCTCAAGAAAACGGCCATCAGTATTTTGCAGCAGGCGTTGCTTTGACTCGCTCGGTCAGCAGCGTCCAGGAGGACAACACATATGCTTTATCCGATCGCGATTTCAATGGGTGATGAAGGACATGCCTGGGGAGTGGAGGTGCCGGATATTCCGGGCTGCTTCTCCGCTGGAGATGATCTGGACGACGCAATGGCCATGGCCCGAGAAGCCATCGAAGGCCACTTCGAGATTCTGGCCGAAGACGGTTCACCGATCCCGCCCGCCAATAAGGTCACGCTGCATGCTGCCAACCCTAAATACGCCGGCTGCACTTGGGCGGTGGTGGATATCGATGTGACCAAATACCTGGGCAAAGCTCAGAAACTCAACATCACATTGCCGGGATATTTGCTCAACCGTATCGATGAGTACGTGTTGCACCATCCGGAGGAAAAAAGCCGCTCCGGGTTCTTGGCTTCGGCGGCGCTCAAGGTGTTGCAGCAGAGTTGATCTGAATACTGAAAGCCGGTCTTGATGACCGGTTTCTTGCTTCTACGAAAAACCGCGATTACAGATCCCCAACACTCCGCCTGTTCTCACCCTCACTACGACCCGCTAGCATTTCCCCATCGCCCACCACCCTCCCCCGGCGCGGCCATCGACGAATACGCGCCATCACCTTTCGAGGGATTCAAAACCGTGGCCTCCAAGCCACCCATATCAAATTCAAAAGAGCACCAAACCCATGACCCAGAACATCTACGACAACCCCGAGTTCTTCCAGGGCTACAGCCAGATGAACCGCTCCATCGGCGGCCTCGACGCCGCGCCGGAATGGCCCGCGTTGAAAGCCTTGTTGCCTTCCCTGCACGGTTTGCAGGTGGTGGATCTGGGCTGCGGCTACGGTTGGTTCTGTCGCTGGGCCAGCGAACAGGGCGCAGCCGAGGTGCTGGGGCTGGATGTCTCGGAGAAAATGCTCGAACGGGCGAAGGAAACCACCTCAGCCACGAACATCCGCTACGAACGTGCCGACCTGGAGCACCTCGACTTGCCTACGTGCACTTTCGATCTGGCCTACAGCTCGTTGGCCCTTCACTACATCAAAGATCTCTCGGGTCTGTTCGCCAAACTGCATGCGGCGCTTAAACCGGGTGCACATTTTGTGTTTTCCATCGAGCATCCGATCTTCATGGCGCCGCGCAATCCGGGCTGGCTGATCGACGGCGAAGGCAACAAGCGCTGGCCGCTGGACAGTTATCAGATGGAAGGCGAACGGGTGACCAACTGGCTGGCCGACGGCGTGATCAAGCAGCATCGTACGGTCGGGACGCTGCTCAACGCGTTGATTGGCGCCGGGTTCACCATTCAACACCTCAATGAATGGGGCCCGAGCGATGCTGAAGTGGCCGCGCAACCGGCGCTCGCTGAAGAGCGGGAGCGGCCGATGATGATGCTGGTTGCCGTACAGCGCTGACCGAAAAAGAAAGGGCCGATCAAATCGGCCCTTTTTCGTATCAACGTGTGGCGACAATGAACAACCGAGGGAACGGCAACAACACCGAACCATCCGCCAACGCCGGATAAGCCTTGGCAACCTCCACCAGATATTGCGCCAGATACTCCGCCCGCTCCGTTTCCGTCAGCGGACTGAGGAACGGAATCAAACCGCTGCCCTTGAACCATTCAACGACGCCTGAAGCCCCGCCCGCCAATTGATGGTGATACGTGGTGCGCCACACATCGACCCGCGCGCAATGCGGGCGCAGCATCGAGAAATAGGCACTGGCATCCGCCATTTCGGTCCGTTGCCCCGCCGCACCCGCCAGTTTGCTGGCCCACGGTCCATTAGCGGCCACTTCGCGCATCAATCGGTGAGACGGCTCGTTGAGGTTGTCCGGCATCTGGATCGCCAGACTGCCACCCGACGCCAACTTGCCCGCCAGTGCTGGCAGCAACGTCGCGTGATCCGGCACCCACTGCAACACCGCGTTGGCGAAGATCACATCGAATGGCCCTTCATCGGCCCATTTATCAATGTCCGCCACCTCGAACTGCAACTGCGGCAGACGCTTGCGCGCGGCGTCGATCATGTCCGGCGAACTGTCGAGCCCCTGCACTTTCGCCCCCGGAAAACGCTCCACCAGAAGCTCGGTCGAGTTGCCGGGGCCACAACCGATATCAACCACGGAACGCGCCTCGGGCGTGGGAATCGCCGCCAGCAAGTCGCGGGCCGGGCGGGTGCGTTCATCTTCAAAAGCGACGTATTGCTTGGCGGACCAGGTCATTGCGTTCTCCTGTCGAGGCATTCCAGCGGTTCGTTACGATACAGGCTGGGCAGCACTCAGCTCCAGACCGACAGATTGCAAACCATGTCCGGCGTTTCGATGCTTATCGCCAAATCGCTGGGACTTATCACTCAGTTGACCGTCCGTCGAACTGATTAAGCGCAATTTTGACAGCCTAAAATACCTGCCTATAGTCAATTTGCGGCAATCGGAAGGAACCCGATCTATCAGTTGTCCTGCAGGGAGCAGGTCCGCTCATCTCTCGTGACCGATGGGTTCCGGCAGTAGTGTGCTCGCAACGGCCGAATGGCAAGCAACGTTGTCGTGCCTGAAAAAAACATCAGGCAATCACTATGAACAAGGAGCTTTACCATGTCTCGAGTCACGGATGTGCTGGTCACGATCGACACCGAAACCATTCTGAAAAAGTATCCCGGCATCAGCAAAGACCCGAAGAACCCGACGCTGATCGACTGGCATCATGTGTACATGGTCACCAACCAGGACAACGTGGTCAGCGGCCAGGCCGGTGGTGAACTGGACCTGAAGGCACAGGTCGGCGATTTGATTCGCTGGCGTGAAACCAGCCTGTCGCAAAGCTTCGAAACCGCCGTGATCTTCTACAAATTCATCGGCAACCAGGGCGCCGACCTGATCTCCCCACCCTCGCCACGCAAGGCTACGGCCTGTGTTGCGGTGCCAAACACCAGCAATCCATCGGTGCCCAGCTGCCAGAAAGTCGATAACCACTACTGGTCGTCGGAAACCCTTTCGTGCGGTCGTGTGACCTATCACTTCCACTTCCTGATCGTTGACCGCAACTGCCAGATCATCGGCTGCTGCTCGTGGGATCCGTTCATTTCCATTCACAACTGACGTTGCCTCGGGCTCCTTGGCGACAAGGGGCCCGACGGATTCGCTACCGCCTCGGCCATACCAGGATGCACGGCCGGCCGAAGCGGTTGGCGTCTTGCGCCAACATCATGAAAGGAATCCATGATGACCTCCGAACCGATCCCCTCACCGTCTTCCGTCACCGAGAATGCGCACAATATTCTGTTGATCGTCGATGCCGAATCAATACGCTCGCGCTATCCGGCCCCCAGTCTGGATGCCAGTTCACCGACGAGTATCAGCGATGGGTTCATCTTTTTCGCTACAGATGACAGCTCTCAAAAAAAAGCCAAAAATGACAGCAATATAACCTTGCCTATCGACATTGGTCGTATTGTTCATTTGCGCGGGAGAACGGTCAGCCTCATCGCCGAGTACAGCGTTGTGGTCTACGACATGACAATCGATACCAGCAACGTCCTTTCAGGGCTTCACCTGGAAGTTCACCCGAACCTCACCATTCCCGCTCCCAACCCCAGCGCTCCAACCGAACCCGTTAGCCAGAAGGCCCACGATCATTTCTGGGCGTGCACGACCAAGGCATCGGGCATGACCAGACTCGAAATGAACTTCATGCTGGTCAATCAGCAATGTGAGGCCGTGGGGTATTTCAGGTGGGTTGCAAACATAGAGGTGACGAACTAGTCGTAAAAAACCGGCCACTTGGGCCGGTTTTTTTTGTCAGTCGTAGTAGCCAACTGTCTTTTTCAGATGATCCGAGTACTCGTAGATGTCATCGACTGAGTTAATCGGATGGCGCGTTTCGTTTTTCTCTTCATCGAAGATACCGATGTACTTCTGCGAACGATTGAAATGCAGACGGCAAATCGGCTTGCGGTTGTTATCGTCCAGCAGAATGCCAAAGTAGCTCTGAGTGTCGCGTTGAACGATTCGCTTGGCATCGACCACGGATCGAACCAATGCACGAACGATGTGGTAACCCTCCAACTCCTCCAGAGTCGTCAGAACCTTATCGTCCGACTCATCCCGCGTATCGACGGGATCAGTTCCCGCAGAAGCCGACGGCAGTGAAGCCAGCGCCGGCTGGATAGCACCGCTCATTGCAGACTTCAGGCGATCATTGATCTGATCGTTGAGGAACTGCACGACCGCTTTCTTCGTCAGTTCATGGAACTGATCCCGCACCTTTTGCGTAATGACTCCATCGTAGACTCGCGAAGCAAACACTTTGACGAAGTCGTCATCCGGTTTGCTGACCTGCGATGCGATGACTTTCTTGATCTGGCTGACGTACTTCAATTCACCCGCAGCGTTGATGATCGAATCGACGTCGAACGCGGACTTGGTGAGTTTGATGAGTTCAGGCACCGAATATTCATCGATATCCAGAAGATCCAGTTCAAGGAATGGCTTCTCATCCATTTTGTTCGGCGCATCCAGGTCAGTGAAGAACTTGTAGACCTGGCCGTTGGTGAGAATCGAAATTCGGGCGCTGGTAACGTGGAAATAACGAAACAGTTGCGAGGCGTGATTGATGTGCAGTGGCTCGCCGATTTTCTTGCACTCGATGAGGATCTGCACTTCGCCTTCTTTCATGATGGCGTAATCAATTTTTTCGCCCTTCTTCGTACCGACATCACAGACAAACTCTGGAGTCACCTCTGTCGGGTCAAACACGTCGTAACCCAGAACGGTACTGATGAAAGGCATGACAAACGCGTTTTTCGTCGCTTCTTCTGTCTGGATTGCAGCACTCTGCAACCGGACTTTGGCGGCAAGACTGGCTAACTTTTCGAAGAATTCCATGAGCGGCCTCTGACTGATTTTCTATCCGTGTACTCGCATACTGGCAAATTGACTGCCATCTGATCCTAGACGCAAACCAACACAATGAAAGTTTCTCCACTAAAACCGTGATGCAGAACAATCAATCCCCTGAGGCATCAAGCATCGATAAGCAGAATTTTCACACCCGCCCCGCTGTCTGAATTTCAAGCGCTCCCCTACAAGGAACACAGCCATGAAATTCGCAAAGATTTCGCAAACGCTGGCACTCTTGGCCGGCAGCCCCAAGACGTTCATGGGGGCTTTGATTCTGATTGGGTTGTGGGGGTTGAGCGGGCCGTTTTTTCACTTCAATGACACCTGGCAGCTGATCATCAATACCTCGACCACGATCATCACGTTTCTGATGGTGTTTCTGATCCAGAACACCCAGAACCGCGACACCGACATTCTGCATTTGAAACTCGATGAGTTGCTGCGGGTGAACAAGGAGGCGCAGAACGCGATGCTCGGGCTGGAGTCGCTGGACCTCAAGCAACTGGAAGCGTTGCGCAGGCACTATCGGTCGCTGGGGGAAAACGAAGTGTTTGAATTGGAGGGGCTCGGCCACAAGAGCAAACCGAAGCAGGACTTGAATGAATGCTGAGCAGAAAAAACGGCGCCTGAGCGCCGTTTTTATTTAACCCGATATCAGCGGCTAGCCTGTAGAGCCCGGGCCATCTGCAGGTGATTTTGCAGTTTCGGCAGGGTCTCGTCGGCGAAGGCCTTGATCTCCGGCACATCGGTAGTCTGGACTTCCTGCTGGATCTGCTCGATGGCTTCTTCCGTGGCCTTGACTTGGCTCGCGGCGTAAGCCTGATCGAAAGACGCGCCGTCCTTCACCTCCGGAATCAGCGCCTTGGCCTTGTCGGCGATTTCTTCACGAGGGGCGACCGGCAGATCCAGCTTCTTGGCGATTTTTGCCAAATGCTGGTTGGCGGTGGTGCGGTCGTTGATGACGACGATGGTGTAATCCTTGACCTCTTTGGACTCGGCCTTGCTGTGCGCCAGCCGACTGGCCTCGATGTCGGCCATGCCTTTGGCCGAAGCTTCGTTGATGAAGTCGGCGGGCGACTGGGCAAACGCGCTGCTGGCAAACAATCCCAGCAGGCTGACAAAACTGATGTGGCGTATTCGGGTGGCCATCCGGCTCATGGTCGCGCCCTCCTTCTAAGCAAATTCAAGCGGGAGCTTGCGCCCCCGCCTCTCAATCAAAACAACCTTCGCCGACTACTTCGATTTCTGAGCGGGCTTGCGGCCCATGTCGGTTTTTGGCTCTTTGTCGACCGTCGTGGTGGTGGTTTTCCCACCTTTGCGACCGGCTTCAGACGCCTTGGTTCGATCGTTGGCGAAGTTTCCCGAGTTCGAGTTTCTTGAGTTAGGCATGATTCTCTTCCTCTTGGTGTTGATCGTGGCGAGCAGGTGCCCGCCTGGATTGAGAATTCGTCAGCCGCCAAAGGTTTAGAAAAGTTGCCGTTGCCGCGACGAACGGATGATGTCAGTCAGATATCCCGCGCCCGGTGATTCTGCCGTTTGGCGGCATACATGGCCTGGTCGGCGTGACGGAACAGTTGCTGTTCTTCGCTGCCGTGCTCGGGATAACGGGCGACGCCGATGCTCGGTTCGATGTTCAGGTTGTGCCCGTCCAGACGCATCGGTTGCACCAGAATCTGTCGGATTTTTTCCGCCACGCTGTCGGCATCTTCGGCGGCGTGAACGCTGTGCAGCAGCACCACGAATTCATCGCCACCAATGCGCGCCACGGTGTCGGTGTCGCGTACGCAGCCCTTGAGGCGGTTGGCCACGGTTTGCAGCAACATGTCGCCAACGGCGTGGCCGAAGGTGTCGTTGACCTGTTTGAAGCGATCCAGATCGACATACAGCAGCGCCATGAACCCCGACTGCTCCCGCGCGCCGGCCAGCGCAGCCTTGAGCCGATCACGCAGCAATTCGCGGTTGGGCAACTGGGTCAACTGATCGTATTGCGCCATGCGCCGCAGACGGGCGTGCAATTGCTGGCGCTCGATGGCCGTGGCGACCTGGGCGCAGACGTATTGCAGCAGTTCCTTGTCGCGCTCGGTGTAGCGCTCGCCGCCGGCCAGGCTTTTGACGATCAGCGCGCCGATGGTGCCGTTCTTCGAGTTCAGCGGTACACCCAGCCAGCACGGCGATTGCTGCCCCGCCACCAACGCTTCGAAACCTGGCGGTGCGTGCGGGCAATCCGGGGTCAGCAGGATCGGCTGGCCGCTGCGGATCACTTCGGCGCACAGCCGACCGGTCACGGTGCCCGGCTGCTCCGGTTGCAACTCGTCATCGTCGACGTGATAGGGAAAATTCAGCTGTGCGCAGTGTTCGTCGTACAGCGCCACGGAGAAATTCAGCGCCGGCAGCCATTCGCCAATAATCATGTGGATGCGCTTGAACAACGCCAGCAAATCCTCCGCCGCATGCGCCGCTTCGGAGATCGCATACAACGCCGCCTGACGGGATTCGGCGAGTTTGCGCTCGGTGATGTCCCGAGCCACGGCAATGCGCAGTTGATCGACTTCAGACCAGCGCGCCGACCACAGAATGTGCACGAGGCTGCCGTCCTTGCGCACGTAGCGGTTTTCGAAATTGTGCTTGGGCTCGCCGCCCATGATGTCGCTGGCGGCGGACAGGGTGCGTTCACGGTCGGCGGGATAGACGTAGTCGATCATCGACTGGCCGATCAGTTCGTCAGGCGTATAGCCGAGAATCCGCTCGCAGGCCGCGCTGACAAAAACGAAACGGCCCTGCTTGTCGACTGCGCACACGGCGTCCAGCAACAGATCGATATAACTCGCCAACGGTGCAGAATTTCGACTTTCCATGGTTCAGCGTGGGTGTCCGGGCAATGCAGCACTGATCAACCGTCCCTGACCTCGACCTCGCATCCCAGCGATCACATTCAAGTCTTGTTCGGCATCAGCCCCGGTAGCGCATGCACCAGGGCGTTGATGGCGAAACCGATAAACATTACCCCGCACAACCGGGTGATGGCCAGTTCATGGCGCTGATACAGCGTGCGCACCTGTCGGGCGCCAACAATGCCAATGAGAATAGCGTAGGCGAGCAATCCACCGAGGAAGCTCAAAGCGATCAGCATCGGCAGCATCGACCAGTTGAGCAGTTCGGCGCGGCTCGACAGCAGCGCGGTGAACGTCGCCACCGCCACCGGGTAGGCCTTGGGGTTGGTCAGCCCGAACAGGATGCCGTGCCAGAACGGCTGACGCGCCGCACCCTGTGGCTGATCGCCGTTGCTGCGTTTGGCCCGCACGGCGCGCCAGCCGAGCCAGAACAGGTACAGACCGCTGAGTACACCGAGCACATCGAACGCGGTGCTGCCGATTTCCCGGGCGCCGACAATCGCGATCAACGCCGTGCTGCACCAGATCACATCGCCCAGCAGATGCCCGCACAGGAACCCCGCCCCGGCCCGCCGGCCCCGCGCAGCACCGATGCCAAACACCGCCAGCACACCCGGCCCCGGCGTGATGCCGTAGATGAAACCCGAGGCCAGCACGGCCATAAGCAACGATGGAGTCATGGAAAACCTGCAAGCGCCGGAAAACGTGGCCGCCAGTCTATCCCAGCGGTTTGTGAATATTCACGACTCGTTGAAAAAACGCATGCCTGCGTAGGGCTTTTGCCGACATGCGGCCAGTCGCGAGGCCAGATCGCCAACATGCGCTTCGAGCTTGTGGCCGTCCGGATCGAGGAAGTAGAACGACGCACCTTCGCTGCGGTTGTCGCGCCATTCCTGCACGTTCGCGGCGCGAAGCTTTTGCACGAACCGTGGAAAGTCCGCGGCGTCGAGGCTGAAGGCGTAATGGGTGTAGTCGGCGGCGGGTTCGGATTTGCGTTGCGCGTCGAGCGACAGGCACAACCACAATCCAGGGAGCGACAGGTAGGCACCGGCGTCCCACGTGGCCTCAACCCGCAGATGCAGCACGTCGCGGTAGAACGCGAGGCTGCGATCCAGGTCGCTGACGGCGAGGGTCAGGTGGTTGAGGCCGGTGAGCATCGGGTCAATAACCTCGGAGGTCTTCGGGGACGAGGTATTGCTTGCCATCGTAGGTCAGGGTGATTTGGGTGTTCTTCAGGTTAGTGGTTTTGGAAACGCACTCTTTGCCTGACTGGGTCGATGTGTACACCACGCCACTTGAGGAAACGATCAGATCAGCGAAACCGTTATGGCTGGACGAGCCGATTTCCACGCTTCTGAGGATTTTCGTGTCCTTGGTGTCGCACTCACCGCTACCCTCGCCAAACTCCTTGCGAATGACCAGACCTTCCAGCACCGGCCGCAACTTGCTGCCTTCGCGTACATACAGCGCCAGATCGGTTTTCGCGTAGGGATTGGCTCTTGAGAGACGGTCGGCGAAATCCGAACGCAAGCCAAAGGCGCGAACGTCCGGCGCCAGACGGTATCGAGCGGTATCGATCTTCAAGTCATTGAAGCTGATCGCGTCGGAATTGTAGGCGCCAGGCTTTACGTAAGTCGCCAGCGGTTTGGCGTCGGAAGCGTTGAGGAGCGACAGCTCCAGGTCGAACACACCGTCGTGGTCACCTTCGGAGTCGGACACGAACGTGGACTTCGCCGAGATCGCCTTGTCCGGGAAGGCCGGCCACACTTTGCAGCGTGACATAGAGTGACCATCGAATTTCTTTACCTCACAAGCGGAGTGGGCCTGAGTGGTGATGGCCAGAAAACCGAGGGCGATGAAAAGTCGGGTTGGGTTGAGCATTGTTCTTCCTTGATAAGAGTCGCGTTGGTTCTGTATCACTCGATGGCTTTGAAACCTTTAGGCAAGACGTATGATTTTCCGTCGTAGCGAAGGGTTGTCAGCACAGGTTTACCGGTTGTGGTTTTCTCTTCACAAGTGTCTGGATCACCTTTTCCAACAACGCCCGTCGTCACCGATTTGACGATCAGATCGGCGTAACCATGAGAACTGGTCTTTCCAATTTCGATAGTGCGCAGGGTACTGGCGCGTTCGCCCGCACAATTTCCATCCCACTCTCCGTTGTAGCGATACATCACAAGCCGATCCAGAACTGGCCGTAACGTGTCGCCCTCTTTCACGTAAAGGGACAGCGAAGTCTCATCCATGGGATTGACGCGGGAAGAGCCTTTGAAAACGACCCGTACACCAAAAGCCCGAATTTCAGGGGTCAATTTGTAGCGCGCGGTATCGAACTCCACACTTTCCAGCGCGAAGGCATCGGACAAGAATGCAGAAGGCTTGTAATAGGTGGCCAGAGGTTCTGAAACTTCGACCGAAACGACAGAAAGAGCAAGGTCGTAACTACCGACATCACCGGCTTTGCCATACACCGGATCCGGCTCAAACTTCGAAACCGCATTCAGCGTCAGTCCGGGATAAGCCGGCCAATCCTTGCAAACAGAAAAATCCCGCTCGTTCGCCACCGGCGCAGGCACACAATCAGCCAACACCTGCCCCGCCATCAACGCGCCGCAAAGCGCCAGACACCCCATCATCCCAGACTTCACTGTCACGCCCCGCTCCTTGATGTTTTTCAGCCGCGCACTATCCCCTCCCCGATCCGCCGATTCAACCAGTTCAACGCCTGATCCCCACCCCGCCGCTTGTGCCACGCCGAGACAAAGGTGAACGGTGCGATCTCGAACGGTGGCGGCACAAAGATCAGCGCCTCTTCATCAATATCGTTCAACGCCCGAGAGGCCACGGTCAGGATCAGATCCGTGCCGCTGATGAACTGCGGCGCAACGCTCCAGTGCGGCAGGCTGCTGGCGACACGGCGGCGCTCACGCAGAGCGGTCAGGGTGCGTTCGATTTCCGGGGTGCCGCTGCCGCGCATTTCCAGCAGAACGTGGGGACGGGAAAGGTAGGTTGGCAGGTCGAGAACACCTCTGGCGGGTAGGCTCTGGCGATCCAGCAGGCAGACGTAGCGCTCCTCGAACAGCGGCGTGCTGTGCAATTCGCCGGGGAGTTCCGGGAGCACACCGGCAGCGAGGTCGATGTCGCCGTTGAGCAAACCTTCGACCATGCCTTCGCGGCTGGCATGGCTGATTTGCAGGTCGATGCCCGGCGCTTCCGCGCGCAATGTACGAATCAGGCGAGGCAGGATGATCGCCGCGCCGTAGTCCGACATCGCAAGCCGAAAGGTCCGGCGCGCGCTGGCCGGATCGAAGGTGTTCGGCGCCAGCAACGATTGCACCTGGGCCAGGGCCTCGGTCAGCGGCGCAACCAGCTCCAGCGCCCGAGCGGTGGGCACCAGCCCCGAACCGGCCCGCACCAGCAATGGATCACCGAGCAAGTCACGCAGTCGGGCCAACGCATGGCTGACCGCCGGTTGACTCAAGTGCAACCGCTCGGCGGCGCGGGTGACGTGCTGCTCGCTGAGCAAGGCGTCGAGGATCACCAGCAGGTTGAGATCGATGCGCCGCAGATCATTCATCTGATGCATGTTCCGGATGACAAAACAGAATTTAAATCTGCGCGACGAATACCCTAGAGTCCAGCAAAACCTTGCTGGAGAACGATCATGAGTACGTTGCAGTGGGCCGGCCTATTGTTGCTGACGGCATTGGCCGGGGCCGTCGTGCCCTTTCAAAGTGCGATCAACACCAATCTGGCCCGGGGCCTGGGCCATCCGTTGTGGGCGACATTGGCGTCTTTGCTGGTCAGCGTGCTGGTGTTGTTGCCGGTGATTGTCGCGCTGCGACTACCGCTGCCGTCGCTGGCTTTCATCGGCAAGGCACCGCTGTGGATGTGGGCCGGTGGCGCGTTCGGGGTGTGCTTTGTGGCATTGGCGGTGATGCTGGTGCCGAAACTCGGGGCATCGGGGTTTGTCGCGCTGGCGCTGGCCGGGCAGGTGCTGGCTTCAATGTTGCTGGATCACTTCGGATTGTTCGGGCTGTTGGAGAAGCAACTCACATTGTCTCGGGTATTCGGCGCGGTGCTGTTGATGGCGGGCGTGGTGCTGATCCAGTTTTCCCCGGCGCTGGAAAAGAGCGCCGCAGCCGTTGGATAACAGGGCAAAGGTAAGCCCTTCACTACAAGGGTTGTCGGGCATTTCATCGCCTTACAACCCGGCAAGGCATCGCCCTACAAACAAAACTCCAGCAGCCCTCAGCACTATCGGATACAGCCGATTCTGACCCTGCAAAGCTCTCTGTAAAGTCTGGCAACACACACAAATTGAAACACCCAATGGATTGCCATGCTCAAGGAGAGCTGCCTGTGAATCATCTGCCGGAATCCGCCAACACCTTCTCCAACTATCGCAAAGTCATCTCGCTGGCAGACCACGACTGGGAGGCTGCCGAAGCCGGAAAAATCGCTGCTCTCAACGTCGAGGTCAAAGGCTGCAACCACTTGCTCGATCAATACGGGCGCCAGTTCCATCACTTTTGCACCACGTCCTATCTGGGCCTCGACCATCACCCGCCTGCTTGAAGGTGCCATATCGGCCCTGCGGGAAACCGGCACACTGCGCGTTGCCAACTCGAAAAACCGCTGCAAGCTGGCACTGCTCGATCAATACGAAAGCGAGCTGTCGCAATTGTTTGGCGCGGTGTGTCTGAGCAGTCTGTCCTGCAGCGCCGCGAGCGCCGGTATCCTGCCGCTGCTGGCCAGTGGCGTGTTCACCCAAAACCGCCCACCAGTGATGGTGTTCGATCACCTGGCCCACTATTCGATGCATCACTTGAAAGCCAGTTGCGCCGATGAAACCCAGGTACTGAGCAGCCCTCACAACGACATGGATTTTCTCGAATCGGCGTGCCAACGCCACACCTGCGTCGCCTATATCGCTGACGGCGCCTACAGCATGGGTGGCGTGGCAAATCTGGACGGTCTGCTGTACCTGAAGGAACGTTATGGCTTGTTTCTATATCTCGATGACTCCCACGCGTTGTCGGCGGTCGGCAGCAACGGCGCCGGCCTTGTACGGCCAAGAATGCCGGCGCTGGAAGAGGATTGCCTGATCGTCGCTTCGCTGGCCAAGTCGTTCGGCGCCAGCGGCGGGCTGGTGATGCTCGGCAATCAGCGCCAGAAAAAATTGATCCAGCGTTACGGCGGTCCGAGCAACTGGTCGCAAAGCCTCAATTGCGCGGCCATCGGCGCTGGCCTTGCCTCGATTCAACTGCATCGCAGCGCAGAACTGCGGGTCTTGCAGGTTCGGCTCCAGGCCAATATTCGCCTGTTCGACAGCCTCCTGAGCACCGAACAGCACGGCAGCCCCATGGCCATCCGCCTGATCAACTGCGGCGAGGCCGCCCTGGCCACTCGAATCGCCATTGAACTGGCCGAACACGGCTTTTTCACCAGCGCGGTATTTTTCCCGGTGGTGGCTCAAGGTAAAGCCGCAATCCGCGTTACCCTGCGTGCCGACATGGAAACCCCATTGATCCACCAATTCTGTGATCTGATCATCGAACTGTTACTGACTCACGGCGGCCATCGCGACCGCTGAACCTTCACGGACGACTCATGAACCCCAGCCTCATCCTGCTCATCACCTGCTCCACCGTGTTCCTCGCCCAACTGGGCATGAGCATTTACCTGCCGGCGTTGCCACAGATCGCCGGGCACTTGCAGGTCGATGCAACGCAAGTGGCCTGGGGCTTGTCGCTGTACCTGATCGGCATGGCGCTGCCGATGCTGCTCTGGGGCAGTCTGGCGCAGCGCATCGGCCGTAAACCGGTGCTGTTGGCGGCGCTGGGGATTTATGGGTTGGCGAATCTGGCGCTGCCGCTGGGCTCGACACTGGAGTCGTTCCTGCTGATGCGCCTGCTTCAGGGGATCGGCGCCAGCGGCATTTCGGTGATGGCGCGGGTGTTGATTCGAGACAGTTTCCGGGGCGATCTGCTGGCGAAGGCGCTGTCGTGGATTTCGATTTCGTTCGTTGTCGCGCTCGGCATCGGGCAATACGCCGGCTCGCTCATTCAGGTGACGCTGGGCTGGCAGGCGATCTTCTATTTGCTGGGCGCGGCCAGCCTGTTGATGGCCGCGATTGTCTCGCGCCTGAGTTTTCCAGAACTTGTCGAAGCGCCTACAACAGCTTCGCCCTGGGCGGTCTATCGAATGATTCTGGTCCATCGAGCGTTTCTTCTGCCGGCGCTAGCGGGCGGTCTGGGTTATGGCGTGATCATCGCGTTCAACAGCGCCGCGCCGTTGATTCTGCAAGGCCCGTTCAATTGGTCGACGACCGAATACGGGCTGTTGGGCTGGCCGATCAGTGCGGCGTATTTTCTGGGGGCGCTGGCGGTCAATCGCTTTGTCTTGCGCACGGGTCAGCACTGGTTGATGGCATTGGGGGTGGGGTTGGTGTTGGCCGGCACTGGCGTGATGCTGGCTGGCAGCCTGTTGGCCAGCTCGATGGCCTGGTTGCTTTGGCTGCCTTACTGCGTCGCCGTGTTCGGCCAGTCGCTGAACTACCCGATCAGCCTGTCACGGGCCAACGATGGAGCACCGATTGCCGGCGCCTACGCGATGGCCCTGAGCGGTTTCATCCACCAGTTGATGGCCGCACTGATCGGCGCTGTGGCCAGCCTGTTCGCCAGTCCGCAAGCGTGGCCGCTGTCGCTGCTGTGTTGCGTTCTGGCGTTGGGCGCGGTGCTCTGCGTGAGGTTCGCGCCCGGTCGCCATCGCGCTTAAAACGCGCTGCGGAAAATCTCTTCGATCTGCCGTTGATCCGCCGCCCGCGGATTGGTCAAACCACAGGCGTCTTTCAGGGCATTGGCGGCGAGCACCGGGATGTCGGTGCATTTGGCGCCGAGGTCGCGCAAACCACCGGGGATGTCGACGTCTTTGGCCAGACAACGGATTGCGGCAATCGCGGCTTGCGCGCCCTCCTCCGGGCTGAAGCCGCGAATATCGGCACCCATAGCGTGGGCCACGTCAGTGAGGCGGTCGGCGCAGACCAACGCGTTGAACGTCTGCACATGCGGCAACAGCACCGCGTTGCACACCCCGTGAGGCAAATCGTAGAAACCGCCCAACTGGTGCGCCATCGCATGCACAAAGCCAAGCGATGCATTGTTGAACGCCATGCCGGCGAGGAACTGCGCATACGCCATGTTTTCCCGTGCGGCGAGGTCGCTGCCGTCGCGAACCGCCAGGCGCAGGTTGTTGCTGATCAGGGTCATCGCCTTCAACGCGCAGGCGTCGGTGATCGGGTTGGCGGCGGTGGACACATAGGCTTCGATCGCATGGGTCAACGCGTCCATGCCGGTGGCGGCGGTCAGGCTTTTCGGCATGGCGACCATCAGCGCCGGGTCGTTGACCGACAGCAGCGGCGTGACGTTACGGTCGACAATGGCCATTTTCACATGGCGGGTTTCATCGGTGATGATGCAGAAACGGGTCATCTCGCTGGCCGTGCCGGCGGTGGTGTTGATGGCGATCAGCGGCAATTGCGGCTTGGTCGATTGATCGACGCCTTCGTAGTCACGGATCTGCCCGCCGTTGGTCGCGCACAGGGCGATGCCCTTGGCGCAGTCGTGGGGCGAGCCGCCGCCGAGTGACACGACAAAATCGCAGCGGCTGTCCTTGAGCAGCGCCAGCCCGGCCTCGACATTGGCGATGCTCGGATTCGGCTTGGCGCCGTCGAAGATCACCGAATCAATGTCCTGCATCGCCAGTTTCTCGGCGATCATGGTCGCCACGCCGGCCTTGGCCAACCCGGCGTCGGTGACAATCAGCGCCTTGCGAAAACCGTAGTTGCGGATGGCATTCATGGCTTCGTCGAGGCAGCCGCTGCCCATGATGTTGACCGCGGGAATGAAAAAGGTGCTGCTCATGGTGCGTCTCCTGACAGGGGCCGAATCGACTCCTGCGATTCGGCGGATGCATACAGGATCGACCGATCGGTCACGGCGGATGTTGATCTGGCTCAATGCCCGCTCGTGATAAAGTCGCCGCCCATCTGCCCCTTAGTTTTGAGACGTGCCCTGCAATGACCGATTTTCTGGATGTCGACGCCACACTCGAAGACTGGAACGCGTTGCGCGCCACCACCGACTTCAGCGGTTTGCTGGTGGGCAACGGCGCCAGTCGCGCGGTGTGGGACGATTTCGGCTACGACTCGCTGTTCGAAAGCGCCCGCACGGTGGAAGAAAAACCCTTGAGCCCGTCGGAACTGAGCGTGTTCGACGCCATGCAGACGCGCAGTTTCGAACAGGTACTTGGCGCCCTGAAAACCACCAGCCGGGTCAACAAGGCATTGGCCGTCAGCTCGGCCGCGCCGCGCAATCGCTACTACGCGATCAAGGAAGCGCTGATCAATGCCGTCCACGATTTGCACATTCCGTGGCGACTGGTCGACGCCTCGACCCTGAGCATTCTGAACCGTGAACTGGCGAGTTACCGCACGGTGTTCACCACCAATTACGACCTGCTCAATTACTGGGCCCTGCAACACCAGAGCGAGGCCATCGACGACCTGTTCAACGGTCCCGACGCCAGTTTCGACTTGTGCGAAAGCCACACCGAAAAACCGCGTCTGCTGTACCTGCACGGTGGCCTGCATCTGGTGCGCAACCTGAACGGCAGCGCCCGCAAAATGACCGCCACCGAAGGCACGCTGCTGGGCAGTTTTGCGATCAACAACACGATCAAGACGCTTGATGATGTGCCGCTGTTCGTCAATGAAGGGCCGAGCGTGGACAAGCTCAAGACCATCCGCAGTTCCGATTACCTGTCGTTCTGCTACGACCAGCTACTCGCGCACGGCGACAGTCTGTGCATCTTCGGCCATGCCCTGGGCGAGCAGGACGATCACATCGTCCGCGCCCTGCGTCTGGCCAGACCGAAGACCGTGGCGATTTCGATCTATCCGCGCAGCGCGGCGTTCATCCAGCACCAGAAGCGCCACTACGCGAAGGTGTTCGAAGGCACGGGCGCCGAGTTGCGGTTCTTTGATTCGAAGAGCCATGCGCTGGGCCATCCAAAGCTGTCGGTGCCAGTCGAGGACTGATCACTCCTCGCTGCTGTGCACCACCACCAGCAACTGCGCCTGCACCTCGCCCACTGAGCGGATGCGATGGGGTTTCTGCGCATTGAAATGCAGCGCATCGCCCCGCTCCAGCAACACCCGTTCGTTCACGAAGTCCACTTCGACCCGGCCTTCGTGGACGAACAGGAACTCCTCGCCCAAGTGTTCCTTGAAGGTCTTGTCGGTGAATTCGCTCGGCGGATAGATGATGAACGGCAGCAAACTGCGCTCGCTGACCTGATGGGCTAGCACCGCATAACCAGGGCTGTGGTCGTTGGCCGCCAGCGACTGGCGCTCGTGGCTGCGCACCAGGCTGTAGCTGTCGAGGCTGACGTTGTCTTCGGAGAACAATTCCTCGACCTTCACGTTCAGCGCTTTCGCCAGTTTCAACGCGGCGGCAATCGACGGCGTGTTCAACCCGCGTTCGACTTTCGACAGGTAACTCTTGGTCATGCCGGATTTCTCGGCCAGTGCCTCAAGGGTTACGCCAAGTTTTTTTCTCAATAATTTCAAACGGATAGACATGCGAAGCGATTAATCCAGCAAAGGAAAGACGATTTGTCCTTGCCAATGACACAAAGTGTCATATAGCCTCTTAAGTGTCATCCATGGCAACCACCACAGGACACGGATATGGCGAAGACATTAGCACTACCCAAAGACGAACTGGTCAAGCAAGCGCTGACCCAGATGCAAAAAAGCCTGGCGGATAATACGTGGACGGACCGGCAAAAGCTGGCCCTGACCTGCCGGATCCTCTTCGAAAGCGGCCACGATTCGGGCCTCGCCGGGCAGATCACCGCTCGTGGCCCGCAGCCGGGCACTTACTACACTCAGCAACTGGGGCTGGGCTTCGACGAAATCACCGCGAGCAATCTGCTGCTGGTCAACGAAGACCTGGAAGTGCTCGAAGGCCACGGCATGGCCAACCCGGCCAACCGTTTCCACAGCTGGGTGTACCGCGCACGGCCGGACGTGAACTGCATCATCCACACTCATCCGACGCACATTGCCGCACTGTCGATGCTCGAAGTACCGTTGCAGATTTCCCACATGGACCTGTGCCCGCTGTATGACGATTGCGCGTTCCTTGAAGGCTGGCCGGGCGTGCCGGTCGGTAACGAAGAAGGCGAATTGATTGCCGGCGCGTTGGGCGATAAACGGGCGATCCTGCTTTCCCACCACGGGCAACTGTCCACCGGCACGACCATCGAGGAAGCCTGCGTCATCGCACAACTGATCGAGCGCGCCGCCAAACTGCAATTGCTGGCGATGGCCGCCGGGACGATCAAACCGATCATTCCCGAGCTGGGTCGCGAGGCCCATGACTGGGTGTCGAAACCCAAACGCCACGCCGCTGCATTCAACTACTACGCCCGGCAGAACCTGCGTCAGCACGCCGATTGCCTGAACTGAACACCTCATCCTTGCGGAGCACTCTCATGTCCAACATTCACGGCATCATCGGCTACACCATCACCCCGTTCGGCGCCAATGGCGAAGGTCTTGATCTCCCGGCCCTGGGTCGTTCGATCGATCGGCTGATCGACGGCGGCGTCCATGCCATCGCGCCGCTGGGCAGCACCGGCGAAGGCGCTTACCTGAGCGATGCGGAGTGGGACCAGGTCGCCGAATTCAGCATCAGGCACGTGGCCAAACGCGTGCCGACCGTGGTCAGCGTGTCCGACCTGACCACCGCCAAAGCCGTGCGTCGCGCACGTTTTGCCGAAGCCCACGGCGCCGATGTGGTGATGGTGCTGCCGGCGTCCTACTGGAAGCTGACCGAGGCGGAAATCCTCGCCCATTACCGCGCCATCGGCGACAGCATCGGCGTGCCGATCATGCTCTACAACAACCCGGCCACCAGCGGCACCGACATGTCGGTGGAACTGATTCTGCGCATCGTCAACGGCGTGGAAAACGTGACCATGGTCAAGGAGAGCACCGGCGACATCCAGCGCATGCACAAGCTGCAACTGCTCGGCGAAGGCCAGGTGCCGTTCTACAACGGCTGCAATCCACTGGCGCTGGAAGCCTTTGCGGCCGGGGCCAAGGGCTGGTGCACGGCAGCACCGAACCTGATTCCGCAACTCAATCTGGATTTGTACGAAGCCACACTGGCGGGGGATCTGGGCAAGGCGCGGGAACTGTTCTACCGCCAGTTGCCGCTGCTGGATTTCATCCTCAAGGGCGGGTTGCCGGCGACGATCAAGGCCGGTCTGCGTGACACCGGGCTGGAAGTCGGCGATCCACGCTTGCCGGTGTTCCCGTTGAGCGAGGCCGGGCGCAACCAGTTGCAGGCCATTCTCAAAACCCTGCGCTGATCGTCAAGCACGATAAAAAACCTGTGGGATCGGCGCGCTGCCGGTCCCACAGTTTTTTGTGCTGGTGGTGAACTCAGAGCACCGGCAACGTCTTGTCCTTGATCACTGTCGTAGGCCCGTTGGCCTTCACGGCGGCGATGCCTTTGGCGCACGCTGCCTCGGACGAATAGGATTCGCTGCTGCCGATGATCTGGTGATTGGCCGCCTTGAGGTTGAAATACGGATGCCCGTCCTTCGTCGATTTCTTCTCGTAGCGCTCGTCCAGCGGGCTGTTGACCTGCACCGAGGCGATGCCGTTGTCGGCGGCGCTGCGGGTGGTGTACAGCTCGCTGGTCAGAATCGTTTCGGCGTTTGCCGCTTTCAGCACGAACCTGAACTGGCCGTTGCTGCTTTTACTCAACTCGTACCATCCGGACATGTCGCTGCTCCTGTCGATTGAATCCCCGCAAGTAAAGACCGTTTCGACGGTTTAGCCACTCCGCACTGACAGGCGCGAATGCGAACATGACAAATGACAATCATTCTCATATCATCCGCGACTTTCTGCACCCCCGCTTCGTCGAGAAGGATAGTCATGCCCCGCCTCACGCCCGATCCTCTGTCGGCCGATTCGTTTCGCCGGTTTTACGGGGACATCCTGCATTACCTGCGCAAACGCACGGACAATCCCAGTGACGCGGCGGACATGACCCAGGACGTGTTCACCCAATGGCTCGACTATCGCGACCGGGCCAAGGTCGAGCAACCGCGGGCCTTTCTGTTTCAAATGGCGCGCAACCTGCTGCGTGACCACTGGCGCCGCCAAAAGGTGCGGCACATCGTGCAGCCCACTCAACACAACGATGCCGAACCACTGACCGATGAGCATCACGATCCGATGGCGGCCGCGCAGCGCCAGCAACGGCTGGAGCAACTCAAAGCCGTGCTGGGCGAACTCTCGCCACGTCGGCGCGAGGCGCTTGTGCTGCACCGCTTCGAAGGCCTGAGTCAGGCGCAGATTGCCGAGCGCATGGGGATTTCGCTGAGCATGGTGGAAAAACACATCGCCTTCGCACTGCTGCATTGCAAGCAACGCCTGGATCACGACAACGGCATGGAGCAGCCAGAATGAACCGTTCTCACGACTTCACCGGGGAACTGCCCGACGACAGCATCGACGCTCAAGCCGCGGCCTGGTTTACCCGCAATCGTCAGGATCAGCAGCCCGCAGAGCGCCAGGCATTCGAACAATGGCTGCGCGAGCCGGCGCACGCCAGCGCCTATCGTTCATTTGAAGTGTTGTGGGCCGAGCTTGGTGAATTGCAGCAACTGAACCGGCCAACGCCGCTGCCGGTAAATCGCTCAAAAAACCGCTGGCGACCCGCGCTGGCGATGGCCGCCGCGCTGATCGTTGCGGTACTGGCTACGCCTCTGGGCACGTCACATGAGGTCTATCAGCAGCAGATTGCTGCCCACGCCAAAGGCCTGCGCACCTTCGAACTGCCCGACGGCAGCACCTTGTCGGTGAACGCCAACACGCAACTGCGTGTCGACTTCGACAGCCACCAGCGCCGGCTCACGCTTGATCGCGGACAGTTCTACATCGACGTTGCGCCGGACAAGGAACGGCCGCTGTGGGTGCAGACCGGCGACGCCACGATCCGCGTGGTCGGCACCGGGTTTGATGTGCGGCGCAGCGAGCGACAACTGGTGGTCAGCGTCGCCCACGGCCAGGTCGCGTTCACACCGGACAGCCGCGCACCGCTGCTGCTCGGCGCACAGCAACAAGTCGCGGTCGACCTGGCCAGCGGCGCCTTGCAGCAACACAGTCTTGCAGCCAGGCAGGTCGCCGACTGGCGCACCGGGCATCTGTCCTTTCGCAACCGTGAGCTGGCCAGTCTGGTGGATGAGCTGAACCTCTATCGCCCGCGTCCGGTGCTGCTGGCCAACGCAAAACTGGGGCAGATCAAGGTCTCCGGCAACCTCGACGTTGAGGACCCGGACGCGCTGATCAACGCCCTGCCAGCCCTGGTACCGGTGAAAACCGTCGCGCTGGCCGATGGCAGTATCCGCCTCGAAAACCGCTGACAAAAACTCACATGAGAATATTTTGCATTCGCATGTGAGGTTTTTTTTACCTGCCGCGTCTTCCTCCGGTCTGCGCTTCGTACGCAGGCCTTTCTGGCCTTTTCGCCGCCCTGGGGGATTCCATGTTTCGCGTGTTTTCGCCGTACCCGCTCACCTGCCTTCGACCGACCCTGCTCGCCACTTGCCTTGCGTTCAGCGTACAAGCCCATGCCGCTGACCTGAGCCTGCATTTGCCGGCGCAACCCTTGGCAACGTCGCTGAGTCAGGTCGCCCAACAGGCGAAGATCCAGTTGCTGTTCGATGAGGCGCAACTGCGCAACCTCAAGGCCCCGGCCCTCGACGGTGAATACAGCGCGGAAGCGGCGATTCGCACGTTGCTCGACAACAGCCAGTTCGGCCTGATCAAGGTCAACCAGACCTACGTCGTGCGCCCGGAAGAGCCGGTCACCAGCAGCGGTGACGGCATCCAGCTCGACGCCCTGAGCGTGATCGGCAGCGGTACCGAAGTCGACTCCAGCACCGTCGGCCGCTCGACCCTGACCCAGGCCGACATCGACCGCCACCAGCCAAACAACATTCCCAGCCTGCTGGCGACCCTGCCTGGCGTGAGCATGGGCGGTTCGATGAAACCGGGCGGCCAGACCATCAACATCTGGGGCCTGGGCGATGCCGAGGACGTGCCGTTGACCGTCGACGGCGCCACCAAAAGCGGTTTCGAGCGCTACCAGCAAGGCACGATTTTCATCGAACCGGAGCTGATCAAACGCATTGAAGTGGAAAAAGGCCCGCACTCGATGCTCACCGGCAACGGCGGTTTCGGGGGCACCGTGCACATGGAAACCAAGGACGCCCCGGACCTGCTGCAGGAAGGTCGCAACAGCGGTGCGATGGTCAAGTACGGTTACGCCAGCAACGACCATCAGCAAACCTACACCGGTGCCGTGTTCGGTCGCACCGATGACGGTCGCGCCGATGCGCTGGTGTACCTGACCAAGCGCGATGGCGGCGACATGAAGCTGGCCGGCACCCCGCCCGATCCGGACAATCAGTACCCGATCAACCCTCGGCGCCTGCCCAACAGCGCGCTGGATCTGGACGGCCAACTGCTCAAGTTCAACCTGCACCTGAACGACGAACACAGCGTCGGCCTGTCGTATTCGCGTTCGCAAAGCGAGCGCTGGGCGCCGTTTTCGTCGGCCAGTTATCCGACCCCGCCGACCCGCGCCAACATCAAGCAATACGGCTACGAAAACGCCCTCAAGCGTTTCCTCGCCAACCGCGAGACCACCGACACCACGTGGTCGGCCAAGTATCAGTACCAGCCGCTGGACAATCGCCTGATCGATTTCAAGCTGAGCTATTCCGAGTCCAACACCGATCAGACCGACGAGCGCGATGCCACGGCGTTCTTCCAGACGTCCACCGGCGGACGCAAGATGGACACCGCCTACAAGGACCGCATCGTCGAGGCGAGCAACATCAGCCTGTTCGAAACCGGCGTGCTGTCTCACGCGGTCACCGGCGGTGTGCAAATCCGCAAGCACAGCCGCGACACCGAAATGTGGATGCCGGGCAAGACCTACGAAGTGCCGAAGTACAACTACGGCTACTTCCAGCCGAGTTTCATGCCCCAGGGCAAGGTCGACACCAACAGCGTCTATCTGCAAGACGCCATCACACTGGGCGATTTCACCCTGACCCCGTCCGTGCGCTACGACCATGTGCGCAATCGCGGCGAAGCCAACGACGCGCCTTACTACGACAACCCGGACCCGAGCTTCGGCCACGACTACAGCGACCGCACTTACACCGGTTGGTCGCCGCGCCTGTCGGCGTTCTGGCGGATGACCCCGGACGTCGGCTTCTTCGTCGACTACAGCAAGACCTGGCGCGCGCCGGTCATCGACGAGCAGTACGAAGTGCAGGGACTGGGCAGCCGCACCGCCACCAGTGTCGACCTCGACCCGGAACGCATCACCGGTTGGCGTGCCGGTAATATCAGCCACTTCGCCAACGTGTTCACCGACCACGACAACGTGCAGGTCCGCACCACGCTGTTCCGCAACAAGATCGACGACGAGATCTTCAAGGCCACCGGCATCGGCTGCGAGAACCAGGCCATCAAGGGCGGCAGCATCGCCTCGGACTGCAAGGGTTCCGGCCCCATGGGCAACTACCGCAACATCGGCGGGCTGACCATCAAGGGCTTTGAAGTCGAAAGCTTCTATGACTCGACGTACCTGTTCGGTTCGCTGTCCTACTCGTGGATGACCGGCAAGCACGAAGGCGCCTACACCAATCCATGGGGACCGGACGTCTGGGTGCGGGACGTTCCACCGAGCAAATGGATTGCCGTGCTCGGCGTGAAGATTCCGAGCTGGGATGCCCAGGTCGGCTGGCAAGGGGAGTTCGTGCGCCAGACCGATCGCCTGCCGAGCGACAAGTACGGTTCGAGCAAAAACACCCTGGGTGACGTGTTCTACGACCAGTACGCCAACGACCGCTACAACGTGCAGGGTCTGTTCGCCAAATGGAAACCGCAGCAGCCGTACCTCAAGGGCACCGAGGTCAACCTCACCGTCGACAACCTGTTCAACGAGGATTACCGCCCGGCGCTGAGCGGTGATCGGGCTTACAGTCAGGGACGCAATGCCAAGGTCAGCGTGACGCGGTTCTTCTGATCCGTCCGGGCTTGCCCATCGCGAACACGCTCGCGATGGGCCTCACGCTCACAGGGTGATTTTGGTTCCGAGCAACCCGAGGAAACCGGCCAGCCAGTTCGGATGCGCCGGCCAGGCCGGGGCGGTGGCCAGATTGCCCTGGACGTGGCCCTCGGTCACCGGAATATCGATGTAGGTGCCACCGGCCAGCCGCACTTCCGGGGCACAGGCCGGATAGGCGCTGCACTCGCGGCCTTCGAGAACCCCCGCCGCCGCCAGCAGTTGCGCGCCATGGCAGACAGCAGCAATCGGCTTGCCGGCCTTGTCGAAGGCTCGCACCAGTTCCAGGACTTTTTCGTTCAGCCGCAGGTATTCCGGCGCACGACCACCGGGCACCAGCAACGCGTCGTAGTCTTTGGCATCGACCTTGGCGAAATCGAAGTTCAGGGCAAACTGGTGACCGGGTTTCTCGCTGTAGGTCTGGTCCCCTTCAAAGTCATGGATCGCGGTGCGCACGGTCTTGCCGGCGGCTTTGTCCGGGCACACGGCGTGCACGGTGTGACCGACCATTTGCAGGGCCTGGAACGGCACCATCACTTCGTAGTCTTCGACGTAATCGCCGACCAGCATCAGAATCTTTTTCGCGGCCATGGGCAGGACTCCTCTGGTAAATGCACAGGAGTATTCAAAGTAGTCCAAGGACCGCGATGGCGTCCGCAAACTGTATGGATAACTCTGCGCCTGACTGTAACAGCACGATGCGCAGGGTTTGTGGCTAGATGAAGCCACCTCCCTGCCACCTTCTAATCGGGTTGCCCTCATGTCTTCGCGCGAAAACACCGGCATGGCCCTCGGCCTGCTCGGCGTGGTGATTTTCAGCCTCACCCTGCCCTTCACCCGTATCGTGGTGCAGGAACTTCACCCACTGCTCAACGGCCTCGGCCGTGCGTTGTTCGCGGCAATTCCGGCGGCGTTACTGTTGCTATGGCGACGGGAAAAGTGGCCGACCTGGCAACAGGTCAAAGGCCTGAGCCTGGTGATCGCCGGGGTGATTCTCGGATTCCCGGTGCTGTCGGCGTGGGCCATGCAGACCTTGCCGGCGTCCCACGGCGCGCTGGTCAACGGTTTGCAGCCACTGTGCGTGGCGCTGTACGCCGCGTGGCTGTCCCATGAACGACCGTCGAAAGCCTTCTGGGCCTGCGCCGCGTTGGGCAGTGCGCTGGTGCTGGGTTATGCGTTGTACACCGGCGCCGGCAGCATTCAGGCCGGGGATTTGCTGATGCTCGGCGCGATTGCGGTGGGCGGTCTGGGTTATGCCGAGGGCGGACGCCTGGCCCGGGAAATGGGCGGCTGGCAGGTGATCTGCTGGGCGCTGGTGCTGTCGACGCCGTTGCTGATCGGCCCGGTGCTGTATCTGGCGATCCAGCATCAGGGCGCGGTGTCGACGAAAACCTGGTGGGCCTTCGGTTACATCGCGCTGTTTTCGCAGTTCCTGGGTTTCTTCGCCTGGTACGCCGGGCTGGCCATGGGCGGCATTGCCCGGGTCAGTCAGATCCAGTTGTTGCAGATCTTCTTCACCATCGCGTTTTCCGCGCTGTTCTTCGGCGAACACGTGGAGCCGATCACCTGGCTGTTCGCCTGCGGGGTGATCGCGACAGTGATGCTCGGACGCAAGACGGCGGTGCGCCCGGCTCAACCGGGCACGTTACCGGCCGGAGTTCAGCTCAAGCCTTGAGCGGCAGCAGGCCATCGGCGAGCAGCAGGGTTTCCAGGCAGTGCTCGCTGATGTGGTAGAACGCTTTGAGCTCCTGAATCTTCACCAGCAACTGGGCCGGGTCCACCGGCTCGGCGCGCTTCACGGCGAGGATCATCTTGTTCTTGTTGGTGTGGTCCAGCGAGATGAACTCGAACACCTTGGTCTCGTAACCACAGGCTTCGAGGAACAGCGCACGCAGACTGTCGGTGACCATTTCCGCCTGCTGCCCCAGATGCAGGCCGTATTGCAGCATCGGCTTGAGCAGCGCCGGGCTCTGGATCTGCAAGCGGATCTGTTTGTGGCAGCACGGCGAGCACATGATGATCGATGCGCCCGAGCGGATGCCGGTGTGGATCGCATAGTCGGTGGCGATGTCGCAGGCATGCAAAGCGATCATCACTTCCAGCTCGCTCGGCGCCACGCTGCGCACATCGCCGCACTTGAACACCAGCCCTGGGTGTTCCAGCTTCGCGGCGGCGGTGTTGCACAGATTGACCATCTCTTCGCGCAATTCAACGCCGGTGACTTCGCCCTCGGCCTTCAAGGTGTTGCGCAGATAGTCATGGATGGCAAACGTCAGGTAACCCTTGCCCGAACCGAAATCCGCCACTCGCACCGGTTTGTCCAGAGCCAGCGGCGAGGACGTCAGGGCATGACTGAAGACTTCGATGAACTTGTTGATCTGCTTCCACTTGCGCGACATCGCCGGGATCAACTCGTGTTGCGCGTTGGTGACGCCCAGATCCTTGAGGAACGGTCGGTTCAGATCAAGGAAGCGATTCTTCTCACGGTTATGCTCGGCGGACGGCACTTCACGCAATTGCTGGGGTTTGCTCATGAACAGCGAACTCTTGCCCTTTTTGCTGTATTCGAGCTGGGCTTCGTCGGTCAGCGTGAGCAAATGCGCATTTTTGAACGCCGCCGGCAGCAGCTCGGCGATCGTCGCTACTGCTTCGTCCAACGGCAGGTTCTTGGTGATGTCGCGGGTCTTGTAGCGATAAACGAACGACAGGCACGGCTGCGCCTTGACCGTCACCGGTTTGATGATGATCCGCTGCAGGTCCGCTTCTTCGCCGACGTACTTGGCCAGCACCAGTTTGATGAAGCCGTTCTGCTCGAGGCTGGTTTGCAGCAGCTCGATGAACTGGGCGTGGTGATCGGGCGCCGGTTTGGCAGATGGGGCGGTAACGGACATGAGAAAAAGCGGCCTCGGACGGGCAAATCGGGAATGGTGGGTAGTTTAGGGGGGATGGGGATTGGGGACACGCTCTTATTTACCGAACGGCTTTTAAAAGCGGCCCTCACCCCAGCCCTCTCCCGGAGGGAGAGGGAGCCGATTGCGGGATATTGAGGAGATACGCCGACTTGAACGATTGGCTTTGAATCCATAATCGACTCGATATTTCAGGTCGATGGATCGCGGCAGACAACTCGGTCGGCTCCCTCTCCCTCCGGGAGAGGGCTGGGGTGAGGGCTGCGATCTCAAGTCCTATAAAACTGCCGAAACTACCCCAACACCACCAACCGATTCGGCAACTCATTTCTCACCTGCGTCACCGGCACATGCACCTTGAGCAACTCGCCGCACGCCTCGATGCAGGTGACAAATCCCTGCAACGTCTGCCCCTGCCGCACCTGCTCGGTAAACACCGCGACAATCGAATCCCAGCTCTTGTTATCCAGTTTTTTGGAAATCCCTTCGTCCACCAGGATCTCCACGTAGCGCTCCGCCTCGCAGACAAAAATCAGCATGCCGGTGCTGCCCACCGTGTGATGCAGGTTCTGTTCGAGAAACTGCCGCCGCGCCAGGTTCGAGGCACGCCAGTGGCGGACGTGGCGCGGAATCAGATGGGTGGTGACCTTGGGCAAACGAAACACCAGGCACAGCACGACAAAACTGACCCACTGCACCAGCAGCAGACTGTGCATCGTCAGCCAGCCGGTCAGGTAATGCACGATACCCGGCACCACCAGCGCCAGCAGGCTGGCCCACAGCAGCGGGATGTACGCGTAGTCGTCGGCGCGGGCCGCCAGCACCGTCACCAGTTCGGCGTCGGTGTCGCGCTCGACCCGGGCGATGGCCTCGGCGACCTTGCGTTGTTCGTGTTCAGTCAGTAATGCCATGTCGTGAAGTGCCTGCTCATTATTGTTATCACCAGCCGCCGGAAGACCCGCCCCCGCCGAAACTGCCACCGCCGCCGCTGAAGCCCCCGCCTCCACCGCCGCCGCCAAAACCACCGCCACCAAAGCCGCCCCCTCCTCCGGAGCCGCCCCGGCCGGCGGGAAGGATACCGAGCATCTGGCAGATAAAAACAGTCAGGATGAACAACATCACCAGAAATACGAACAACGCCGGGTGCCGCGAGACGAAATCGTCCGACGGATCGCCGGCCGATTCATACACCGTGGAAGGTTCGTCCAGTGGATTGCCGCCCAGCACCACCAGCATCGCCGCCACGCCGTCGCTGATGCCCTTGCTGAAATTGCCGGCCTTGAACGATGGCGTGATCACCTGATGAATGATCACCGAACTCTGGGCATCGGTCAGGCGATCCTCCAGCCCGTAGCCGACTTCGATGCGCAATTTGCGCTCGTCCCGGGCGACGATCAACAGTGCGCCGTTGTTCTTGTCCTTCTGGCCGATGCCCCAATGCCGGCCCAGTTCAACGCCGTAGTCCTCGATGGTAGTGCCTTGCAGGTTCGGCAACGTCACGACCACCAACTGCTCGCCGGTCGCCTGTTCGTGGGCCTGCAACTGCTGGTTCAGTTGCACGCGCACCGAGGGCTCGATCATCTGCGCGTCGTCCACCACCCGCCCGGTCAGCGCCGGAAAGGTCAACTCGGCCCGGGCGCTGACGGCGAACAGCCACAGCATCAGCACCAGGCCCATCTTCAACACACGCATGGGCATCCCCGGCTCAGAACTTCACTTCCGGGGCCTTGTCCGCGCCGGGGCTGGTGGCTTCGAAGGTCTCGCGGATCGGCAGGTCGCTGTACATCACGCTGTGCCACAAGCGACCGGGAAAGGTGCGGATCTCGGTGTTGTATTTCTGCACCGCCAGAATGAAATCGCGGCGGGCCACGGCGATGCGGTTTTCCGTGCCCTCAAGTTGCGATTGCAGGGCGAGGAAGTTCTGGTTGGCCTTCAGGTCCGGATAACGTTCGGACACCACCATCAATCGGCTCAAGGCACCGGTCAGTTGATCCTGGGCCTGCTGGAACTGCTTGAGCTTTTCCGGGTTGTCGAGGGTGCTGGCATCGACCTGGATCGACGTCGCCTTGGCCCGGGCTTCGACCACCGCCGTCAGGGTTTCCTCCTCGTGCTTGGCATAACCCTTCACGGTTTCCACCAGGTTGGGGATCAGGTCGGCGCGGCGCTGATACTGGTTCTGCACCTGGCCCCAGGCCGCCTTGGCCTGTTCGTCGAGGGTGGGGATGTTGTTGATACCGCAGGCGGTCAACAGCGTGGCCAGCACCAGCAAGGTGGCGACCTGCAAACGCGAGCGGTAGACAGGACTGACATTCATCGGACGGGTGCTCCCTTGCACATTTCATGAATAATGACTCGCGAAACATTCTCAGCCGGCGGTTGGGGCATAATCGCCCGCGCCACTGGATTGCGGCGGGCCGATGGGCTAAAAAGAGGCCCTGCGCGATCACGTCGTCGAAACTGACGATGTACATTCGGCTGTCGTTTTCTGAATCAGCACCCGAACAACAATAGTCGCTCCCTAAATTTTGGCTGGCCGGCATTGCAACGCCGTTTAGGCCCTTGAGAAAACTATTCATGAAGAAGCTGTGTTTGCTGGGCCTGTTCGTCAGCCTGGCCAGTCATCAAGTACTGGCCGCCACGACCCCGGTACCCCTGGAAAACAAGGATGCGTTCATCAGTAACCTGATGAAACAAATGACCCTCGACGAGAAGATCGGCCAGTTGCGCCTGATCAGCATCGGCCCGGAGATGCCTCGCGAACTGATCCGCAAAGAGATCGCCGCCGGCAACATCGGTGGCACCTTCAACTCGATCACCCGCCCGGAAAACCGGCCGATGCAGGACGCTGCCATGCGCAGCCGCCTGAAGATCCCGATGTTTTTCGCGTACGACGTGATCCACGGCCACCGTACGATTTTCCCGATTCCATTGGCCCTCGCATCGAGCTGGGACATGGACGCCATCGGCCAGTCCGGGCGCGTTGCCGCCAAAGAGGCCGCAGCCGACAGCCTCGACATCACCTTCGCGCCGATGGTCGATATTTCCCGCGACCCGCGCTGGGGCCGCAGCTCCGAAGGTTTCGGTGAAGACACCTACCTGACCTCGCGCATCGCCAAAGTCATGGTCAAGGCCTATCAGGGCGACACGCCGAGCGCGGCCGACAGCATCATGGCCAGCGTCAAGCACTTCGCCCTGTACGGCGCGGTCGAGGGTGGTCGCGACTACAACACCGTCGACATGAGCCCGGTGAAGATGTACCAGGACTATCTGCCACCGTACCGCGCCGCGATTGATGCCGGCGCCGGTGGCGTGATGGTCGCGCTGAACTCGATCAACGGTATCCCGGCCACCGCCAACACCTGGCTGATGAACGACCTGTTGCGCAAGGAATGGGGCTTCAAGGGCCTGGCGGTCAGCGACCACGGCGCGATCTTCGAGCTGATCAAGCACGGCGTGGCAGCCGACGGTCGTGAAGCGGCGAAGCTGGCGATCAAGGCCGGCATCGACATGAGCATGAACGACACCCTGTACGGCAAAGAACTGCCGGGGCTGCTCAAGTCCGGTGAAATCGAACAGAAAGACATCGACAACGCCGTGCGCGAAGTGCTCGGGGCCAAGTACGACATGGGCCTGTTCAAGGACCCGTACCTGCGCATCGGCAAGGCCGAAGACGATCCGGCCGACACCTACGCCGACAGCCGCCTGCACCGCGCCGACGCTCGTGACGTCGCCCGTCGCAGCCTGGTGCTGCTGAAGAACCAGAACGAAACCCTGCCGCTGAAGAAATCCGCGAAAGTCGCGCTGGTCGGTCCGCTGGCCAAGGCCCCGATCGACATGATGGGCAGTTGGGCCGCTGCTGGCCGTCCGGCGCAATCGGTCACCCTGTTCGACGGCATGAGCAGCGTGATCGGCGACAAGTCGAACCTGATCTACGCCCGTGGCGCCAACATCACCAGCGACAAGAAGGTCCTCGACTACCTGAACTTCCTCAACTTCGATGCGCCGGAAGTGGTCGATGACCCGCGCCCGGCCAACGTGCTGATCGACGAAGCGGTGAAAGCCGCCAAGGACGCTGACGTAATCGTTGCAGCCGTGGGCGAATCCCGTGGCATGTCCCACGAATCGTCGAGCCGTACCGACCTGAACATCCCGGAAAACCAGCGTGAGCTGATCCGTGCCCTGAAAGCCACCGGCAAGCCGTTGGTGCTGGTGCTGATGAACGGCCGTCCGCTGACGATCCTTCAGGAAAAGGAACAGGCTGACGCGATTCTGGAGACCTGGTTCAGCGGCACCGAGGGCGGCAACGCCATCGCCGACGTGCTGTTCGGCGACTACAACCCGTCGGGCAAACTGCCGGTGACCTTCCCGCGCTCCGTGGGCCAGATCCCGACCTACTACAACCACCTGAGCATTGGCCGGCCGTTCACGCCGGGCAAGCCGGGCAACTACACCTCGCAGTATTTCGATGACACCACCGGGCCCCTGTTCCCGTTCGGTTACGGCCTGAGCTACACCGATTTCAGCCTGAGCGACATGGCGCTGTCGTCGACCACCCTGAACACCACCGGCAAGCTCGACGCCAGTGTCACGGTGAAAAACACCGGCAAGCGTGACGGCGAAACCGTGGTGCAGCTGTACATCCAGGACGTCACCGGTTCGATGATCCGTCCGGTCAAGGAGCTGAAGAACTTCCAGAAGATCATGCTCAAGGCCGGCGAACAGAAAGTCGTGCACTTCACCATCACCGAAGATGACCTGAAGTTCTACAACGCCCAGCTCAAGTACGCGGCAGAGCCTGGCAAGTTCAACGTGCAGATCGGCCTGGATTCCCAGGACGTGACGCAGCAGAGCTTTGAATTGCTGTAACTGTTAAAGCTAACCGATCGTTCCCACGCGGAGCGTGGGAACGATCAATCGGGGGTTGGCGACTAGCCGCGTCTATCCAGCAGGTTGACCACCACCCGATCCACCCATCCCCAGATCCGCTGTTTCACTCGCCGCCACAACGGCCGGCGCTGCCATTCCTCCAGACTCACCTGCTGACTCAGGCCGAAGTCCTTCTCGAAACTCGCCACCACCGCTGCTGTCAGTGACGGATCCAGCGCCTCCAGATTCGCCTCAAGGTTGAAGCGCAAATTCCAATGGTCGAAATTGCATGAGCCGATGCTCACCCAATCGTCCACCAGCACCATTTTCAGGTGCAGGAAACACGGCTGATATTCGAAGATCTTCACCCCGGCCTTGAGCAGGCGCGGGTAATAGCGATGCCCGGCGTAACGCACCGAGGGATGATCGGTACGCGGCCCGGTCAGCAGCAGGCGCACATCGAGGCCACGGGCGGCGGCTTTGCGCAGGGAGCGGCGGATTTTCCAGGTCGGCAGGAAGTACGGCGTGGCCAGCCAGATGCGCTTCTGGCCGCCGTTCAGTGCGCGGAACAGCGATTGCAGAATGTCGCGATGCTGGCGGGCGTCGGCGTAGGCCACACGGCCCATGCCCTCGCCGGTGTCGGGTACGCGCGGCAATCGCGGCAGGCCGAAATTCGCGTGAGGCTTCCAGGCCCGGCGATGGCGGTTGGCGATCCATTGGCGGTCGAACAGCAATTGCCAGTCGAGCACCAAGGGGCCTGTGATCTGCACCATCACTTCGTGCCATTCGCTGGTGTCGTGGCCCGGCGTCCAGAATTCGTCGGTCACCCCGGTGCCGCCAACCACCGCCAGACGCTGATCGACCAGCAACAGCTTGCGGTGATCGCGATAGAAATTGCCGACCCAGCGCCGCCAGTTCAGGCGATTGTAGAAACGCAGCTCGACACCGGCGAGGGTCAGGCGCTGACGCAAGGTCAGGGTGAAGGCGAGGCTGCCGTAATCATCGAACAGGCAGCGCACCCGCACGCCCCGCTCGGCTGCCAGCACCAACGCCTGAACCACGGTTTCGGCACAGGCGCCGGCCTCTACCAGATACAGCTCCAGTTCAATCTGCTCACGGGCGCGGGCGATTTCCTCAAGCATGCGCGGGAAGAATTGCGGGCCGTCGATCAACAGTTCGAAGCGGTTGCCGTCACGCCACGGGAACACTGCGCCGCGCATGTCAGCGCGCCGTGAAGATCAGCACCGCACCCACCGGCACCGATAGACTGATGGCCGACAGGCCGGCCATTTTGCGCAAGCTTTCCAGCCCTGGCAGCAGATCGAAATCCTCGGCGTTGATCACCAGCGGCTCCAGCGTCACCACTTGAAAGCGTCGGTCATCAAGGCGCGTGGCGAGCAGTTCAGCGGGGTATTCGTGCTGTTTGCCGTGCAGGTTGACGGTCAGCGGCAGGCGCAACTCAAGTTGCGCGCCGGGGGCCAGATCGTTGATCGGGCGCAGGTCGATTTGCGTGGTGATGGTCGCCTCGGGAAATTGCTCGATCTGGAACAGTTCCTTGCGCATGCGTTCGTCGCGCAGCGGGATGCCGCTGTTGATCGAGTCCAGCTCGACCTCGACTTCGGCGCGGCCATCGGGATCGACCTTGCCGTGCAGCACCAGAAAGCGCTGCACTTCGGACACGTTGGCGTTTTTCGTGCTGACGAATGACAGCCGCGACGACTCGCCGTCCAGATACCAGTTGGCCTGGGCCGGCAGCGCGACGGCGCCCAGCAGCAGGCCGGCGAAGGCGTTGCACAGAGAACGGTTGAACATTGAAGACTCGTGGGGCCGATAAACCTGCACGAACCTTAACTGGCCGTGGCGCTATTGCAAACTGTCAGTCTGTGCAAACGCTCAGACCAACGCCTGCTGCACCTGGCCAATAGTCGCCGCGAGGCTGTTGAGGTGCAGGCTCAGCACCCGCTCCACCGGCGCCTGATCCATCGGCCAATGCAGCGCCATGCTGCCGACCAGTTGCCCCTGCGCACGAATCGGCAACGCCACCGCGCGAATCAGGAACGGCAGGCGCACCGGGTATTCCCAATAACCTTCGGTGCGCTGACCGAAGCCCTGATGCAGGGCTTGCTCGGTGGCCTGCAATGCCCCGTCATCCGCCAGTTGTTCGCGCTCGGCCAGGCGCCGCACGTCCTGGCTGTCGAGCTCTCCCAGACAGGCCCGGCCCATCGCCGAATGAAACAGGCTCGCGTGATGACCGACGATCTGACAGTTGTTCGGATAGCGTTTGCGCAGCACTTGCGGGATCGCGCTTTCCATCACTTCAACCCGCTCGCCGTCGAAGCACGACAGATCCGCCACCAGCCCGGTGCGCTCGCTGAGTTCGAGCAGCATCGGCGCGGCGCTTTCCACCAGATGGCGCTTGAAGCGTTGCTGACGATCACCGAACAGCCGCTTGGCGCACAACCGGTAGCGACGGTCGCTGAGGCCGCGATAGATCCAGCCCTGCTCCTGCAAGGTGGCGAGCATCCGCGACACCGTGGCTTTGGGCAGGGTGGTCAGGTAGTGCAACTCTTCGAGTCCCAACGCCTGATGCTCGCCGAGCAACTCGACGATGGCCAGCGCCCGTTCGACCGAGCGCACGCTGCCGGTGTCTGCCTTGCTGCCCATGTGTTCGACCTCCGTGGATGCGGGTGAAAGATCACTTCGTGCAGCAAGATGCGGGCCGCTCAGGCCGATTGCAGGCACGCCGGCGGTCGCCGTTCGACCCAGCGCGTCAGTTGCTCATGAGCATAGGCCAGTTGCAGCACCGCCCGATCCGCCTGGGCCGGGCCGATGATTTGCAAGCCCATCGGCAACCCGGCCGGGTTGAAACCCACCGGCACGCTGATGCTCGGAAGCCCTGCCAGTGTCGGGCCGATCACCACCTCCATCCAGCGGTGATAGGTGTCCATGGTCTGCCCGCCGACGACTCGCGGCCACGGTTGCTGTGCATCAAAAGGGAACACTTGGGCGGTGGGCAGCAGCAGGAAATCGTAACGCTCGAACAACTCGCTCACCGCGCGATACCACTCGCTGCGCGCGACCGATGCCTGATAGACCTCGGCAGCGGTCAGACGCAAACCACCCTCGATTTCCCACTGCGCTTCGGGTTTGAGCAGCGCCCGTTTTTGCGGGTCGGCATACGCCGCGCCGAGGCTGCCCTGCACCAGGAAATGGCGGTGCGTGAGCCAGGTCTGCCACAAGCGCTCCATGGAAAACTCCGGCTGACAGGCTTCGACGTGGCAACCCAATGCACTGAAATCCGCCAGCGCCGATTCGCACAGACTCAACACGCCATCGTCCATCGGCAGATAGCCGTTGTAATCGCCGAGCCAGCCGAGGCGCACGTCGGTGAAGTCCTGTTGCAGATCCAGCCCGAAATCCCGTGGCTCATCAGCCAGCGACAGCGGCACGCGCGGATCGTAACCGGCCTGGGTCGAGAGCAATCGCGCGACGTCGGTGACCGTGCGCCCCATCGGCCCTTCGGTGGCCAGTTGCTGGACGAACACTTCCGGCGCCGGTCCATGGGGCACGCGGCCCTGGGACGGGCGGAAACCGAACACGTTGTTGAACGCTGCCGGGTTGCGCAGCGAGCCCATCATGTCGCTGCCATCGGCCACAGGCAGCAGGCGCAGGGCCAGTGCCACCGCCGCCCCGCCGCTGCTGCCGCCGGCGATCAGGTTCGGATCGTAGGCGTTGGTGGTGGTGCCGAACACGCTGTTGTAGGTCTGCGAACCGAGGCCGAACTCCGGGACGTTGCTCTTGCCGATGATGATCGCCCCGCAATCGCGCACCCGCGCCACGCTGATCGCATCGTGCTGCGGCACTTGCTCGGCAAACAACGGCGAACCCAGGGTGGTGCGCAACCCGGCGGTGGCCGCCAGGTCCTTGATCGCCTGGGGCATGCCATGCATCCAGCCCCGGGACTCGCCGCGATCCAGTTGCCGGTCACATTCATCGGCTTCGCGCAACAGCACGTCCTGCGGACGCAACGAGACCAGCGCGTTGACCGCCGGATTGAAGCGATCGATGTGCGTCAGATACGCCTGCATCACCTCGCGGCACGACACCTTGCGGGCATGAATCGCCCGGGACAACGCATCGGCGTCGAGGGCGACAATCGGATCGATGGCTAACAGACTCACGGTTTCACTCCCAGGTTGAGCGCAACGGATTTCTTCGCACGCGGGGCCTCTTGCAAACAGTAAGTACCGAGCAGGGTCAGCAGGCAAGCGAACAAGACATAGAACGACGGCGCCACCGGGGTGTTCAGAACTTTGCTCAGCCAGGTGACGATCAGCGGCGCGAAACCACCGAACACCATCACCGCTACGTTGTAGGCCACCGACACGCCAGTGGAGCGCACTTCAATCGGGAACTGCTCGGCCAGCGCTGTCGGGGCCGGGCCGAAGAACCCGCCAATCGCCGTGCACAGCAGCAGTTGCATCACCAGCAAGCGCTCGATCGAAGGCGCCGCCGCGACCCACACATAGAGCGGATAGACCATGACGAAAAATGCCAGGGTGAAGGCCATCAGCACCGGCCGCCGACCGAGGCGGTCCGACAGTACGCCCGACAGCGGAATTACCACGGTCATCAGCCCCACCGCGAGCATCTGCACCAGCAACACCTGATCCAGCGGCAGGCCGAGGTTTTTGTGGGCGAAAGTCGGCATGTTCACCAGCACCACGTAGAACGACACTGTTGCCCCACACGCCAGGCCCATCGATACCAGCAGGCTGCGGCGATGTTCGCGCAGCACTTGCCAAAGGCCGGGCGCGGCGCCTTTGGCTTTTTTGCGCGCTTCGAGAAATTCTTCCGGTTCTTCCATGTGTTTGCGAATCCACAAGCCCACCGGGCCGATCAACAGACCGAGCACGAATGGAATCCGCCAGCCCCAACTGTCCAGCGCTTCGGGGGAAAACAGGTGCGTGACCAGCGCCACCATCGCCGCACCGCTGAACACCGCCAGGCATTGCCCGACCAGTTGCCACGAGCCATACAAACCCTTGCGATGGGCCGGCGCGCTCTCCACCAGAAACGCCGTGGCGCTGGCGTATTCGCCGCCCGTGGCAAAGCCCTGCAGCATCCGAGCTACCACGATCAGCAACGGCGCGCCCATGCCGATGGCGGCGTAGTTCGGCGCAAACGCGATCAGGGCGATGGACACGGTCATCAGGCGGATGATCATCTGCATCGCGGCCTTGCGCCCTTTACGGTCGGAGTAGATGCCGAGCAGGATGCCGCCCACCGGGCGCATGAAAAAGCCGACGCCGAAAGTCGCCAGCGCCATCAGCAGCGAGGCGTAGTCGTCGTCGGACGGGAAAAATTGCCGGGCGATGATGCTCGCCAGAAAGCCGTAAACGATGAAGTCGTACCATTCCAGGGCGTTGCCGATGACGGCGGCGACCACTTGCCGGGTGCGCGAAACGCCTGCGTTCGAAGTCTGCATGGGGATTCTCCAGAAGCTGTGGGTTGACCACGCAGGCACGTGCGCACCTGCGCTTCAGCGGCAGCAAAAAGTGAAGAAATCAGGCCGGCTTGAGCCAGCTCTCGGTGAGCGCGCCCCAATACGCTGCGCCGGTCAGCAGAATGTCGTCGTTGAAGTCGTAGGCCGGGTTATGCACCATCGGCCGCGCCACGCCGTTGCCGATGAACAGGTAGGCGCCGGGGCAGCGCTGGAGCATCCAGGCGAAGTCCTCGCTACCCATCAGTTTTGGTGTGTTGCCATCCACGGCGTCGGCGCCGACCAGTTCGACGCCGACCTGACGGGCGAACTCGGTTTCGGCGGCGTGGTTGACCAGCACCGGGTAGGCCGGGCGGTGTTCGATGGATGAGGTGCAGCCGAAGCTTTCGGCCTGGGCTTCGATGATCGAGCGCACGCGGTCCAGTGTCTGTACGCGGACTTCGGCGTTCAGCGCACGCAGACTCAGGCGCAGGATCGCCTGTTGCGGAATCACGTTGGCGGCCTCGCCGGCCTGCAACGCGCCAACGGTCACCACCGCCGCCTGCTGCGCATCGATGTTGCGCGCGACCACGGTTTGCAAAGCCATCACCACACTCGCTGCCGCCACCAGCGGATCCACCGCCAGATGCGGCATCGATCCGTGGCCGCCGACGCCTTCGATGGTCACCGTGAGCAGATCCTGCGAAGCCATCATCGGCCCTTCGCGAAAGCCCAGGTGCCCCGCCGGCAGGCCCGGCATGTTGTGCATGCCGAACAGCGCATCGCACGGGAAGCGTTCGAGCAGGCCATCGGCGAGCATCGCTTCGGCCCCGCCCTGCCCCTCTTCGGCGGGCTGGAAAATCAGCGTCAGGGTGCCGTCGAACTGACGGGTCGCCGCCAGATAACGCGCGGCGCCGAGCAGCATCGCGGTGTGCCCGTCGTGGCCGCAGGCGTGCATGCAGCCCTGATGACGACTGCTGTAGGCGACACCGGTATTCTCGATGATCGGCAGCGCATCCATGTCGGCCCGCAGCCCGAGTTTGCGTGTGCTGCTGCCGTTGCGCAGCACGCCGACCACCCCAGTCTTGCCGACGCCAGTGTGGACTTCATAGCCCCACTCTTCGAGCGAGCGGGCGACCAGCGCCGAGGTGCGGCTTTCCTCGAAACCGAGTTCAGGGTGGGCGTGAATGTCCTGGCGGGTGGCGTGCAGGTCGCCAGACACGTCGTTGAGCCAGGCCAGAATGTGCTGATGTCGGGGCATGACGGTTCTCCTCGCGCGGGTGTTTCCCGGTCTTGTTGTTCGGTGTTGTTTCACGACACATGAACGGCAGGTCGTGCTCACCGCCAGATAACCGCGAGACACGCGAGAGGACAATCGAATGTGGTTCCGCAGGGTGGAACCGGATCAGGGTTGCAGGCGACAGCCTTGGCGTTCGCCTTGCCACCGGGCGCTGTTGCTGCGCCCCATGCCGCTGGCGGTAACCAGTTTTTGCGTTCGGTCATCGGTCAGTTCGCTGGGCAACCATTGCTTCACGTAGCCACGGCAATACTCGGCGTCGTTGTTCATGACGTAGCGGCACGAACAATATTCCTTGGCGGTGTAGGCGCTGATGATGTCCGGGAAGGCCCACAGATTCTCGCGCTCGTGCCAGCCCCAGCCCAGCAGCACGACAAGCAGCACCAGCAGGATTCGTCTGAACAACTTCATGGCCGCACCGCCCCGAGCACACGCTTGAGCAATTCGTTATGGCGATAGCTGCCGTCGCGGTCATCGCCGTAGCGCACGATCACCAGTTTTTCGCTCGGGATCACGTACAGCGCCTGGCCCCAGTGGCCGAGGGCGGCGAAGGTGTCGGGGGGTGCGTCGGGCCATGGCGAGGGGGCACCGTCTGCCGGTCGATTGAGCCACCACTGGCCGCCGGGCACGGCTTCGTCCTGATTAGCCTTGTAGCCGGCGAAGGGCTGGCGATTGAAGGCGACCCAATCCTTGGGCAACAACTGCCGGTCGTTCCAGCGTCCGTCCCGTTCCATCAGCAGGCCGATTCGCGCCAGATCCCGCGCCGTCAGGTAAGCGTATGAAGACGCGACGAAGGTGCCCGTGGCATCGGTTTCCCAGGTGGCATGGCGGATGCCCAAGGGATCGAAAAGTGCCGTCCATGGATAGTCGGGATACCGCTGCGGGCCGACGATGGTTTTCAGCGCCGCTGCCAACAGATTGCTGTCGCCGCTGGAATAGCGGAACGCCTGACCCGCTGGTGCGTAGCTGTCGTGGTCGGCGGTGAAGGCGGCCATGTCGCGATGACCACGGGTGTAGAGCATGGCCACCACCGAGGATTTCAGCGGGGCGTATTCGTAGTCTTCCTGCCAGTCGATACCCGAGGCCCAGTGCAGCAGATCCTGGATCGTGATGGCCGGGTGTTTTTCCAGCACCGGGTAAAACTTCGCGACGGGATCATCGAGCTTGAACAAGCCTTCGCCGTACGCCACGCCGAACACCGTGGCCATCAGGCTTTTGCTGATCGACCAGGTCAGGTGCGGCGTGTCGGCGGTGGTCGCAGCGGCGTAGCGTTCGTAGATGAGCTGACCGTCGCGGATCACCAGCAAGGCGTCGGTGCGGATGCCCTGGCGGGTGTTGTCATCGCGGGTCGGGAAGGCGTAGGCCTCCATTGCATCGACGGCCGGGCCGGTGAGTTTCGGGCCACTCGGCCACTGCTCGCCCGGCCATTGTTCGGCCTGAACCGTGAAGCTGATCAGCAGCAGAAACAGAGACAGGCCTTTGAACATGGTGAGGGCTCTGGGGATGAACCTGACAAGACTAGCCGGCGTTCATGACAGATGTGTTTTGACTTGCCGCCAACGCCTTGGCCAGACGCTTGGCCCGCGCACCTGCGGCCAGTTGCATGACCGACTGATCGCGCTGCCACATCGCTGCCCATTCCGGATTGCCGTCGAGCAGCGCCTGATCGACTTCCGCTTTAAGCCCGTCGAACTGCGCAAACAAGCCACCGAGCAACACATGCCCCGCCGGATTGTTCGGTGGCTGCCGACTGACCTCCGCGCAACCGGCCAACAGCGCCAGCAAGCGCAATTGCAGCGGCTGCGGCCAGCCGCTGTCCTGACCGACGCCGTACAGCCACGCGGTCATTGCGCTGAGCACATAGACATCTTCAAGACTGCGGAACGGTTTGACGTAGGCATCCCAACCGTCCCCGGCGAGCAACTCACACAGAGCCTCATCGAGGTACAAGCGGCCATGGCTGATGTCCGGCATCAACGGCAGCGCCGGGAGTTTTTCCACGCGCACGCCGGATTCGCCGGGGTACACCACCGCCAGGCTCAGGCGCGGCGATTCGCCGGGTTGCTCACTGCGGGCGGCGATCAACAGCCAGTCCGCCGCATCGCCGGCGGTGACGAAATCCTTTTGCCCGCTCAGGCGCAGATCCGTGAGCCGGGTCTGCATGTCCGCCGGTCGCAGGCTGCGCTGTTCGGTCGCACACAAAGCACCCAGGCTCGGCGGCGCGCTCGGCCAGAGCATCCGCAACGCCGCCTGATAGCCCACCAGAAACGCCAGCCCCGGCGTCGCCATCCGCCGCCCTCCCGCCACCGCCAGTTCGAACGGCGTAACGCTGCCCAGTTGATGCAGCAGCGTGGCGAAACCCTCCGCCAGATCGGCAACGGCGGGCAGGCGTTCGCGACATTCAAGCAGGGTCGACCAGGTCATCAGAGGCTCCTCGTGGGCTGTCATATAAGCATCACCAAACATTCATGGCGATGACACCGGGGCTACATAGCCTGACTTTGCACAACACGGCTGCATAAAGAAAGTCGATCGGCTGTAACCCACGACGGGTTAAAGGCCCGTACGGAGATTCAAATGACTCAGATCGCCCACATCAGCGACACCGGCAATGAACGCCGTCTGCAAGCCGAACGCCTGATCGGCGCCGAGGCCTTGCAGCAAGCCCAGGCCTTGCGTTTCAACGTGTTCAGCGGCGAGTTCAACGCCAAGCTGAAAGGCGCGGAACTGGGTCTGGACATGGATGACTATGATGTTCACTGCAGCCACATCGGCGTGCGTGACCTGAACACCGGCCGCCTGGTGGCGACCACCCGTTTGCTCGATCACACCGCCGCCAGCAGCCTGGGCAAGTTCTACAGCGAAGAAGAATTCAGCCTGCACGGCCTCGCCGGTCTGCAAGGCCCGATCCTGGAAATCGGTCGCACCTGCGTCGACCCGGCCTACCGCAACGGCGGCACCATCGCCGTGCTCTGGGGCGAACTGGCCGAAGTCCTCAATCAGGGCGGCTACAGCTATCTGATGGGTTGCGCGAGCATCCCGATGCAGGACGGCGGCGTGCAGGCCCACGCGATCATGCAGCGCCTGCGCGAACGTTATCTGTGCACCGAACACCTGCGTGCCGAGCCGAAGAACCCGCTGCCAACCCTGGATATTCCGTCGAACGTGATTGCCGAAATGCCACCGCTGCTCAAGGCCTACATGCGCCTGGGCGCGAAGATCTGCGGCGAGCCGTGCTGGGACGAAGACTTCCAGGTTGCCGACGTGTTCATCCTGCTCAAGCGCGACGAACTCTGCCCGCGTTACGCCAAGCACTTCAAGGCGGCCGTGTGATGAGCCGGCTGCGGGTGTACGCGCGGATCGCGCGGGTGCTGCTGGTGGTGACGCTGGGTTTGAGCATGGCCAGTGTCTTCGGAGTTTTCGAGCGTCTGGGCTTGGCCCATTCGATGCAACGCCGGCAGCGCTGGTCGCGGTTTTTCATGGCGCGCCTGAGCAATGCCCTGCCCTTTCGCGTAACCGTCCACGGTGAGCTGCCGAAACAGCCGATGCTGTGGGTCAGCAACCATGTGTCGTGGACTGACATTCCGCTGCTCGGGATGCTCACGCCGCTGTCGTTTCTGTCCAAGGCCGAAGTGCGCACCTGGCCGGTGGCCGGTTGGCTGGCGGCGAAGGCCGGCAGCCTGTTCATCCGTCGCGGTTCGGGCGACAGCCAGTTGATCCGCAAGCAGATGACCCGTCACCTGCAAACCGAACATCCGCTGCTGATGTTCCCGGAAGGCACCACCACGGATGGCCGTTCGCTGCGTACCTTCCATGGTCGTCTGCTGTCGGCGGCGATTGATTCGGAAGTGAAGCTGCAACCGGTGGCGATCCGTTATCTGCGCAATGGCGAGATTGATTCGCTGGCACCGTTCATTGGCGACGACGATCTGCTGTCACACCTGATGCGCCTGTTCAGCAACGACTGCGGCGATGTGGAAGTTCATCTGCTCAAGCCGATTGCCTGCCAGGGTCGGGAACGCGCGGCGCTGGCGTACGAAGCCCAGCAAGCGGTGCAGAAAGCGTTGTTCGGCGAGGTGGCCAAACCGGCCGAACCGCGTCGTGCAGGCGAGCTGATCGCTGCCTGATCGTCAATATCTGCCTACAGCTGCCGGCCTGCGAAGTCCTGCAGCTGTGGGTAGAACAAGCGAAAGTCGTCACTGAGCGGTTCGTACAAACGCCGCAATTCCTGCATCGCCCCCGCCAGTTCTTCAGGTTTGCTCAGGCGCCGGGAAATCCCGCGCAGCACCTGCTCCAGCACTTCAAATTCCTGATACGAACCCAACCAATCATTGGCCACCATATGCGGGGCGATCTTCGCCAGGCGCTCGGGCAATTGCCGCTCGCTGGACAGCACTCGGTATACGTCAGTGGTGAATTGCGCCAGCGGTCGGTCGGCGTAGAGCGCCCAATCGCGGGCCAGGCAATGGTCGAAGAACACGTCGAGGACGATGCCGGCGTAACGGCGACGGGTCGTGGAAAAACGCGCCAATGAAGCGTCCACCAACGGGTGGCGATCGGTGAACACATCGATCTGACGATGCAGGGCAATCGCCGCTTCGATCTCCGGATCGAACTGCCCTTGCAGCCGTCCTTTGACGAAATCGCCATACAGACTGCCGAGCCATTGACCGGGACGCTGGCCACCGAGGTGCAAATGTGCGAGATAGTTCATGGGCGCAGCTTAGCACCGCGCCCGCGTTTGTTTACACCTCACATATCGTTATAACCCGATATACCGATTTATGCGGTCGTCAGATCGAATTCATATTGGTATATCGCGAAATACCGATTTAAAGTTCGCCTCATCGCGATATAGCGCTACATACATCACGAGCAACCAGCCATGAACATTGACCTCGACGAAATAATAAAAGCCCTGGCACACCCAGTACGGCGAGACATCCTCAACTGGCTGAAAGACCCGAAAGCCCAGTTTCCGGAACAGATCCACAACCACGAGTACGGCATCTGCGCCGGGCAGATCGATCAACGCTGCGGCCTGTCGCAATCGACCGTCTCCGCGCACCTGGCCACCCTGCAACGCGCCGGGCTGATCAGCAGCCAGAAAGCCGGCCAGTGGCACTTTTTCAAACGCAACGAGGACGTGATCCAGGCGTTCCTCAGCACCCTCAGCAAAGAGCTCTGACCCTTAACGTCAGCCAGCCAAAAGGACTAAACGATGCCCCTCTCGCTCCTCATACTCGCCTTGAGCGCCTTCGCCATCGGCACCACCGAGTTCGTCATCATGGGCCTGCTGCCCGATGTGGCGGCCGACCTCGGTGTGTCGATTCCCGGCGCCGGCTGGCTGGTGACCGGTTACGCCCTGGGCGTGGCGATTGGTGCACCGTTCATGGCGATGGCCACCGCAAGACTGCCGCGCAAGGCTGCACTGGTCGCGTTGATGGGCATCTTCATTATCGGCAACCTGCTCTGCGCCATCGCCACTGACTACGAAGTGCTGATGTTCGCCCGAGTCGTCACCGCCCTCTGCCACGGTGCGTTCTTCGGCATCGGTTCGGTGGTCGCGGCCAACCTGGTGGCGCCGAACAAACGCGCCTCGGCCGTGGCCCTGATGTTCACCGGCCTGACCCTGGCCAACGTACTCGGCGTACCGCTGGGCACCGCACTCGGTCAGGAAGCCGGCTGGCGCTCGACCTTCTGGGCAGTGACCGTGATCGGTGTGATCGCGCTGATCGGCCTGATCCGCTTCCTGCCGGCCAAGCGTGACGAAGAAAAACTCGACATGCGCGCCGAACTGGCCGCGCTCAAAGGCGCCGGGATCTGGCTGTCCTTGAGCATGACCGCACTGTTCGCCGCCTCGGTGTTCACCCTGTTCACTTATGTCGCACCGCTGCTGGGCGATGTCACCGGCGTCTCGCCCCGTGGCGTGACCTGGACTTTGATGTTGATCGGCCTGGGCCTGACCGTCGGCAACATCATCGGCGGCAAGATGGCCGACAAAGGCCTGGCCGCGACGCTGATCGGCGTGTTCATCGCCATGGCCGTGACCTCCACCGTACTGACCTGGACCAGCATCGCGCTGATCCCGACCGAGATCACCCTGTTCCTCTGGGCCACCGCGTGTTTCGCCGCCGTGCCAGCCCTGCAAGTGAACGTCGTGACCTACGGCCAGGCCGCACCGAACCTGGTGTCGACCCTGAACATCGGCGCCTTCAACGTCGGCAACGCCCTCGGCGCCTGGGTCGGCGGCAGCGTCATCGCCCACGGCTACGGCCTGACCAGCGTACCTCTTGCTGCTGCGGCGCTCGCGATCCTGGCACTGCTGGTCACCCTGATCACCTTCCGCCGGAACGGCAATCCCGAGCTGGCCACCGCTAACTGATTCACTCACTTACTTCACGAGGGTTGTATCTCATGGCAACAATTTTCGATCCGATCAAACTGGGCGATCTCGAACTGTCCAACCGCATCATCATGGCGCCGCTGACCCGCTGCCGCGCCGACGAAGGCCGCGTACCGAACGCGCTGATGGCCGAGTACTACGTACAACGCGCCTCGGCCGGCCTGATCCTCAGCGAAGCCACTTCGGTGACCCCGATGGGCGTCGGCTACCCGGACACCCCGGGCATCTGGTCCAATGATCAAGTGCGCGGCTGGACCAACGTGACCAAGGCCGTTCACGCGGCAGGCGGCAAGATCGTCCTGCAACTGTGGCACGTCGGGCGGATTTCCCACCCGTCGTACCTGAACGGCGAAACCCCGGTCGCACCGAGCGCCATCCAGCCTAAAGGCCACGTCAGCCTGGTTCGCCCTTTGGCCGATTTCCCGACGCCTCGCGCGCTGGAAACCGCTGAGATCGCCGACATCGTCGACGCCTACCGCGTCGGCGCAGAAAACGCCAAGGCTGCCGGTTTCGACGGCGTGGAAATCCACGGCGCCAACGGTTACCTGCTCGACCAGTTTCTGCAAAGCAGCACCAACCAGCGCACTGACAACTACGGCGGCTCCCTGGAAAACCGTGCCCGCCTGCTGCTGGAAGTGACCGACGCGGCCATCGAAGTCTGGGGCGCCGGCCGTGTCGGCGTGCACCTGGCACCACGCGCCGACTCCCATGACATGGGTGACGACAACCTCGCCGAGACCTTCACCTACGTCGCTCGTGAACTGGGCAAGCGTGACATCGCCTTCATCTGCTCCCGCGAGAAAGAAGGCGCCGACAGCCTCGGCCCGCAACTGAAAGAAGCCTTCGGCGGTGCTTACATCGCCAACGAACGCTTCACCAAGGACAGCGCCAACGCGTGGCTGGCCGAGGGCAAGGCTGACGCTGTGGCATTCGGTGTGCCGTTCATCGCCAACCCGGACCTGCCGGCCCGTTTGAAGGCCGATGCGCCGCTGAACCAACCGCACCCGGAAACCTTCTACGGCAAAGGCGCGGTCGGCTACCTCGACTACCCGACGCTGTAAGGCACACTGCAGAAACGCAAAAAGCCCCCGACTCGTGAGAATCGGGGGCTTTTTCATGGGTCGCGGGACAGGTGGGCCGCTCACATTCGTTCACAGGCTCGACACAAAATCCCTACAAAATACGTAGTTCGCTACGTATCAACTCGATGGGTTGAGGTATATAAAAGCAATCCACTGCGGCGAGGCGAACGAACAGGGATCTTCATCCGCCTCCTTCGTTGACATAACCTGATCCAAATACGCATTTTGTTTCATTTGCGCAGGCTGGGGCTCCAGCGCAGCATATCCAGCCCGGTATCGACCCAGCGCTCGGCTTCGGCATACAGCTCGAAACTGTCCGGGGCCAGCAGCCATTGATACAGGATGCCATCGATAAAGGCGTGAATGCTGATGGCCGCGCGGGCGGTGTCGAGGTCTTGCGGCAACTGCCCACGATTGACTGCATTACTCAACGTCAGCGCGATCCGCACATTGCAATCGAGGCTGGCCGTCCGACGCTGTTGGCGCAGGTCGCACATTTCATCGGTGAACTCGCACTTATGAAACAGAATTTCGTTGATACGCCGGGTTTTCGGGTCCAGCGCAACTTGATGAAACAAATGAATCAGCAATTTGCGCATGCAGCCCAGCGGGTCTGGCTCGTCCTCGCTTTCGCTGGCCTTGGCCAGCTCGTCCAGCGGCTCGTGCAGCGTATCGAGCATCGCCTGCAACAAGTCGGCCTTGTTGCTGAAGTGCCAGTAGATGGCGCCACGCGTCACGCCGGCCATCGTCGCGATGTCCGCCAGCGTCGTGCGCGCAACGCCCCGCTCATAAAAAGCTTTCTCGGCCGCTTCGAGTATCTGGCTTCGTGTCTCTTGAGCTTCCTCTTTGGTACGACGGACCATGGCAGTAAAACCTCAAACAGGATGTTTCAGGGATGGCTGAATATCCGCTGAATAAAAAGGGGTGGATCTCTCGCGGATCGACTCCCCCGGCCTACAATTTCAGACCTTGCGACGACTTTTGTAACCAGGTGGGTACGCGGCAAAGGTATTTACAAACAACCATGAACGTAAGTATATTCCTTAGCAAGCTACTTATCCACCCGGTACCCTATTTTTACCCTTCCACACTTCTTGTGCGCTTTTCGCGCGCCTGACCCGAGGATCTTCATGCAATTCAAGCCAGCTGTTACCGCTCTGGTCACTGCCGTCGCCCTGGCATCGCTGCTCAGCGGATGTAAAAAGGAAGAGGCGGCTCCCGCCGCACCACCTCCTCAGGTCGGCGTCGTCACCCTGCAACCACAGGCCTTTACCCTCACGTCGGAACTGCCGGGGCGCACCAGTGCGTTCCGCATTGCTGAAGTCCGTCCGCAGGTCAACGGCATCATTCTCAAGCGTCTGTTCAAGGAAGGCGGCGATGTCAAAGCCGGCCAGCAGCTGTATCAGATCGATCCGTCGGTCTATGAAGCGACCCTGAAAAGCGCCGAAGCCAACCTGCGTTCGACCAAGTCGATCTCCGACCGCTACAAGCAACTGGTCGACGAGCAGGCCGTGAGCCGTCAGGAATACGACACGGCCGTGTCCAACCGCCTGCAATCGGAAGCTTCGTTGCAGAGCGCGCAGATCAACGTGCGTTACACCAAGGTCTACGCGCCGATCTCCGGGCGTATCGGTCGTTCTTCGGTGACCGAAGGCGCACTGGTCAGCAGTGGCCAGGCCGATGCGATGGCAACCATCCAGCAACTGGACCCGATCTACGTCGACGTCACGCAGTCTTCGGTCGAATTGCTGGAGCTGCGCCGCGAACTGGAAAGCGGCCGCCTGCAGAAGGCCGGCGACAATGCCGCAGCGGTCAAGCTGACCCTGGAAGACGGCAGCCAGTACAAGCTCGACGGTAAGCTGGAATTCTCCGAAGTGTCGGTCGACCCGACCACCGGCTCCGTGACCCTGCGCGCCGTGTTCCCGAACCCGGATCACACCCTGTTGCCAGGCATGTTCGTCCGCGCCCAGCTGCAGGCCGGTGTCAACGCCGCCGCCATCCTGGCGCCGCAACAAGGCGTGACCCGTGACCTCAAGGGCACGCCGACCGCGCTGGTCGTCGGTGCGGACAACAAGGTCGAACTGCGTCAGCTCAAGGCCAGCCGTACCGTCGGCAGCCAGTGGCTGATCGAAGACGGCCTGAAAGCCGGCGATCGCCTGATCACCGAAGGGCTGCAATTCGTCCGCCCTGGTGTTCAGGTCAATCCGACCGAAGCGACCAACGTAGCCAAGAACCCGGCACCCGCCAAGGCAGCTGACAAAGCCTACGGCGGCAAAGGGGAGTAACTCATGTCGAAATTTTTTATCGACCGTCCGATTTTCGCCTGGGTAATTGCCCTGGTGATCATGCTGGTCGGGGCTCTATCGATCCTCAAGTTGCCGATCAACCAGTACCCGAGCATTGCGCCACCGGCCATTGCGATTTCCGTGACCTACCCGGGTGCTTCGGCACAAACGGTTCAGGACACCGTGGTGCAGGTGATCGAGCAACAGCTCAACGGTATCGACAACCTGCGTTATGTGTCGTCGGAAAGTAACTCCGACGGCAGCATGACCATCACCGCGACCTTCGAGCAAGGCACCAACTCCGACACCGCGCAGGTCCAGGTCCAGAACAAGCTGAACCTGGCCACCCCGCTGTTGCCGCAGGAAGTGCAGCAACAGGGTATCCGCGTGACCAAGGCAGTGAAGAACTTCCTGCTGGTAATCGGCGTGGTATCGCGTGACGGCAGCATGTCCAAGGACGACCTGTCCAACTACATCGTGTCGAACATGCAGGACCCGATCTCCCGGACCGCCGGTGTCGGTGACTTCCAGGTCTTCGGTGCCCAGTACGCGATGCGCATCTGGCTCGACCCGGCCAAGCTGAACAAGTACAACCTGACCCCGGCCGATGTCAGCGCCGCGATCTCGGCGCAGAACGTGCAGATTTCCTCCGGTCAGCTCGGCGGTCTGCCGGCGCTGCCAGGCCAGCAACTGAACGCCACGATCATCGGCAAGACCCGCCTGCAGACGGCCGAGCAGTTCAAGGCGATTCTGCTGAAGGTCAACCAGGATGGCTCGCAAGTACGTGTCGGCGATGTCGCCGACGTCGGCTTGGGTGGTGAGAACTCCAGTATCGCGGCGCAGTTCAACGGCAAACCGGCTTCCGGTCTGGCGGTGAAACTGGCCAACGGCGCCAACGCCCTCGACACCGCCAAGGCCCTGCGCAAGACGATTGACGACCTCAAGCCGTTCTTCCCGCAAGGCATGGAAGTGGTGTTCCCGTACGACACCACCCCGGTGGTGACCGAATCGATCAAGGGTGTGGTTGAAACCCTGGTCGAAGCGATCGCGCTGGTGTTCCTGGTGATGTTCCTGTTCCTGCAGAACTTCCGCGCCACTGTCATCACCACGATGACCGTGCCGGTGGTATTGCTCGGTACGTTCGGCATCCTCGCGGCCGCCGGTTTCAGCATCAACACCCTGACCATGTTCGGTATGGTGCTGGCCATCGGCTTGCTGGTGGACGACGCCATCGTCGTGGTGGAAAACGTCGAGCGGGTGATGGCCGAAGAAGGCCTGTCACCGAAGGAAGCGACCAAGAAGTCCATGGGCCAGATCCAGGGCGCACTGGTCGGTATCGCCCTCGTGCTCTCGGCGGTACTGCTGCCGATGGCGTTCTTCAGCGGTTCCACCGGTGTGATCTACCGTCAGTTCTCGATCACCATCGTCTCGGCCATGGCCCTGTCGGTAATGGTCGCGCTGATCTTCACCCCGGCACTCTGCGCCACCATGCTCAAGGCTATTCCGAAAGGCGAGCACGGCACGCCGAAACGCGGCTTCTTCGGCTGGTTCAACCGCAACTTCGACCGTAGCGTTCGCAGCTACGAGCGCGGTGTCGGCAACATCCTGCAGCGCAAGGCGCCGTACCTGCTGGCCTACATCCTGATCGTGGTCGGCATGATCTGGCTGTTCACCCGCATTCCGACTGCGTTCCTGCCGGAAGAAGACCAGGGCGTACTGTTCGCCCAGGTACAGACGCCTGCTGGCTCCAGTGCCGAACGCACGCAGGTGGTGATCGATGAAATGCGTACCTACCTGCTGGATAAAGAATCCAGTTCGGTAGCCTCGGTGTTCACCGTGAACGGCTTCAACTTCGCCGGTCGCGGCCAGAGCTCGGGTCTGGCGTTCATCATGCTCAAGCCATGGCACGAGCGTGACGCGAACAACAGCGTGTTTGCCCTGGCCCAGCGTGCCCAGCAGCACTTCTTCAGCTTCCGCGATGCGATGGTGTTTGCCTTCGCCCCGCCGGCCGTACTGGAGTTGGGTAACGCCACCGGTTTCGACGTGTTCCTGCAGGACCGCGCCGGTATCGGTCACGACAAGTTGATGGAAGCCCGTAACCAGTTCCTCGGCATGGCCGCGCAGAGCAAGGTGCTCTACCAGGTCCGTCCGAACGGCCTGAACGACGAGCCGCAATACCATCTGGAAATCGACGACGAGAAGGCCCGTGCCCTGGGCTTGAGCCTTTCCGACATCAACAGCACCCTGTCGATCTCCTTCGGTAGTAGCTACGTCAACGACTTCATCGACCGCGGTCGTGTGAAGAAGGTTTACGTGCAAGGTCAGGCCGGTGCTCGCATGAGCCCTGAAGACCTGAAGAAGTGGTACGTGCGCAACAGCGCCGGCACCATGGTTCCGTTCTCCGCGTTCGCCAAGGGCGAGTGGATCTACGGTTCGCCGAAACTGGCGCGCTACAACGGTGTAGAAGCGATGGAGATCCTCGGTTCTCCGGCGCCGGGCTACTCGACCGGTGAAGCGATGGCCGAAGTCGAAGCGATTGCCGCCAAGCTGCCGCCAGGTGTCGGTATCTCCTGGACCGGTCTGTCCTACGAGGAACGTCTGTCCGGCTCGCAAGCGCCAGCGCTGTACGCTCTGTCGCTGCTGATGGTGTTCCTGTGTCTGGCGGCGCTGTATGAAAGCTGGTCGATTCCGATCGCGGTCATGCTCGTGGTGCCGCTGGGGATCATCGGTGCGCTGATGGCCACCAGCCTGCGCGGCCTATCGAACGACGTGTACTTCCAGGTAGGTCTGTTGACGACCATCGGTCTGGCGGCTAAAAACGCCATTCTGATCGTCGAATTCGCCAAGGAGCTGCACGAGCAAGGGCGCAGTCTGCGCGATGCAGCGATCGAAGCCTGCCGCATGCGTCTGCGACCGATCATCATGACGTCGCTGGCCTTCGTCCTCGGTGTTGTACCGTTGGCGATCTCCACCGGCGCAGGCTCGGGCAGTCAACACGCGATCGGTACCGGCGTGATTGGCGGTATGCTCACGGCCACGATCCTGGCGATTTTCTGGGTCCCACTGTTCTTCGTCACTGTGTCGTCCATGGGCCAGCGCAAAAACGCCGGCAAGGATGACGCCATAGAAACTCCTAAAGAGGCTGGCCAATGAGCAAGTCGCTACTCTCCATCGCAGTCGCCGCCTTCGTGCTGAGCGGTTGCTCGCTGATACCGGATTATCAGCAGCCGCAAGCACCGGTGGCCGCGCAATTCCCACAGGGCCCGGCGTACTCGCCGGCCCAGGCACCGGCGCAGGCCGCTGCCGAGCAAGGCTGGAAGCAGTTTTTCCATGACCCTGCCCTGCAACAGCTGATCCAGGTCGCCCTGGAAAACAACCGCGACCTGCGTGTCGCGGCGCTGAACATCGACGCCTATGCCGCTCAGTACCGCATCCAGCGTGCTGATCTGTTCCCGGCAGTGTCGGCCAATGCCAGCGGCAGCCGTCAGCGGGTTCCGGCCCGTGCGTCGCAGACCGGTGAAGCGAACATCACCAGTTCGTACACCGCCACCGTCGGCATCAGCGCCTACGAACTGGACCTGTTCGGTCGGGTTCGCAGCCTGAGCGAACAAGCGCTGCAACAATACTTCGCCACCGAAGAAGCGCGCCGCAGCACCCAGATCAGCCTGGTGGCCAGCGTGGCCAACGCCTACCTGACCTGGCAGGCCGACAAGGAACTGCTGAAGCTGACTCAGGACACCCTCGGTGCCTTCGAGGAAAGCTACAAGCTGACCAGCCGCAGCAACGAAGTCGGTGTGGCTTCGGCGCTGGACCTGGCGCAGTCGCGCACCTCGGTTGAAAACGCCCGTGCACAACTGGCGCGCTACACCCGCCAGGTGGCTCAGGACGAAAACAGCCTGACCCTGCTGCTCGGCACCGGCGTGCCGGCCAACCTGCAAGCGGCCAAACCGCTCTCGGATGACCTGCTCAGCGATGTGCCGGCCGGTCTGCCGTCGGATCTGCTGCAACGTCGTCCGGACATCCTTCAGGCCGAGTACAACCTGAAGGCCGCCAACGCCAACATCGGCGCGGCCCGTGCAGCGTTCTTCCCGAGCATCAGCCTGACCGCCAACGCGGGCAGCCTGAGCCCGGACCTGTCCGGCCTGTTCAAGGGCGGTTCGGGCACGTGGCTGTTCCAGCCGCAGATCAACCTGCCGATCTTCAACGCCGGCAGCCTGCGCGCCAGCCTCGACTACGCCAAGATCCAGAAGGACATTGGCGTGGCGAACTACGAGAAGTCCATTCAAACGGCCTTCCAGGAAGTCGCCGATGGCCTGGCCGCGCGCCAGACCTACACCGAGCAGTTGCAGGCGCAGCGTGACTTCGTTCAGGCCAACCAGGATTACTACCGTCTGGCCGAACGTCGCTACCGCATTGGCGTCGACAGCAACCTGACCTTCCTCGATGCCCAGCGTCAGCTGTTCAGCGCCCAACAGGCCCTGATCACCGACCGCCTTGCGCAACTGACCAGTGCGGTCAACCTGTACAAGGCACTGGGTGGTGGCTGGAATGCGCAAACCGCGCAGAACGAGCCGCTGAAAGAAGAAGCGCCGAAGATGAAGTTGTTCTGATCGTCTCGCGATAAACAAAAAGCCCACCATTCGGTGGGCTTTTTGTTGTCTGCGCAACGCCTTCAGCCGCCGACACCGTTGAGCAGAAACACCGGTTCTTCCAGATAATCGAGCCCCAGGCGGTTTTCGAACATTTCATCGCGCAGAGCCGCCGTGGTGAAACACCCGAGGTTCAGCGCGGTGGCCACCAGTGAAAACGTCTGGCTCAGGTGCCCGGCATCCATCAACGCCACCCTCAGTGCCCGGCTGAACTCGTACTTCCAGGACAACCGCTCGACCCGCGCGGTGGACACGAACACCGCGGCCGCGTCCTTCACCCAGGGTTGCCCGCCGCTGGCCTCGCTGATCCAGGTTCTAGGATCCTCCCGCGACAGCAATTCCAGTCCGTGACGACGTACGGAGTAGTGATAAAGCCCCCGCTCGAAACCCTGCACATTCATCAGCACCGCGTACACCTCGGTGGCTTGCAGCGAGCCGCCGGAGGGCGAGGTTTTCTTCAGAAAATAGTCGCCCATACCGTTCGGTTCCATCGCCGTCACGCCCCAGGTGTAATAGAGCAGCAGGGACAATTGCGTCGGGGTCAACGGCTTGCCGCTGAACGCCCGAGACGTACGCCGGGCGCACAGCGAATCAAGCAGTGTCGTTTCGGCGAGGGTCTCGCCGGGCACCAGCAGCGGGTTTTCCAAGGCAATGAAAGGATGAGAGTGATAGTCCTTGAAGGATGACGGCTGACGCTGCTGCGAGGCCTTCTGTTCAAGCTCGGCCTCAAGCTCGACGACGCTGACATAGGGTGTCTGCAAACCGGTGCGGGTGCTGAGGTAAAACTCCAGCGCCGCCTCCCAGCGCGACCAGAGCTTGAGCGGTTGCCTGTGCACCCTGTCCCGCGGACCTGCGGCAGACTGCACAATCCCGTGACTCACCAGCGCCTGCAAAAAAGCCAGATGACTGCCCTGCTCCGGGCTATTCAAGACGCCCGGCAGCATCAGCGCACTCTCAAGCGAATGCGGGGTCATGAAGTGGTTCAACAACGGCAGCAACGTCAGACAGAAGTCCAGACTCAGGCCCGACTGCCGATCCCGCAGCACAAAGGATGAAGACCCGACACTGAACCACACGCTTTCCCTGAGTTTGAGCAACGAGCCGGGCTCGAGGGCCGGAGTGTCCGGCGCTGGTGGCGGCTCGCGGCCCTGCCAGAACATATCCCTGGGCTTGAGACGCTTGATGTCGCGAATCAGGACCTCCAGTTGTGCATCGTCGGCTCTGTCGGCGATGTCCCACTCCAGCGTCACCGCCCTGACCGGGGACACCGCAAACAGCTGCGCCAACAGGTCCCAGTCCCGACGCGGATGCCCGGTGTGGATTTCAATCAATCGATCCAGCGGCAACGAACGCAGATAATCCTTGAAGTCGTAACCCAGCGCTTTGGCGGTGGTGATGGCGCTGTCCAGATCCAGCAGAAACCCCGCACCGCTGCGCTGCACCACGCTTGAAATGAATTCGCCTTCCGACTGCTCGGGAGAGTCGGCCAATGAAAACAGACGCGGAGCATTTTCCAGCACCAGCGGTGTCGCGGTCAGCGCTTGCAGCTCAAGGGCGTTGGCAACCACTGTGTCGGCCACTTCCGCTGCCAGAGTCGGCAAGATGAAGTGCTGGGTGTCGCCGCCGTGAAACCGCGACCAGGAAATGTGCTCGGCCAGCCAGGGTGATCGGGTTCTGTCGCACAGCCGTCGGGTCATCTGCAGAAACTCGCGATCCATCGCGATGCCCACACTGCCGAGAGACAGGCTGGAGGAATGCAACAGACTGGGCGTCTGCTCCCCGACTTCGAGCAGTCGCGGCTCGAGGATGCTGTGGGTCGGCTGAAACTCCAGGTAATCGAAATATGGCAGGCCTTCGGCGAGGATCCGCTCCAGAGTCGGATCGACTGCATGATCCGCAACCCGGTGCCGGGGCAAGTGATACTCCAGCCCTACCCCGGCCTCGGGAAACCGCGAAGCATCAAACATCGTCATGATTGCCTCCCGGGCTCAGGCCGTTGCACCCAATACCGGTGGCGTCGTGGTCAATGGCGCCGCAGCGGCGAGCCGTCCGGAGTATTTGCTCTCCATGGCCCGCACCTCGGCGGCAAGGTTTTCCAGTAACTGGCGCCCGTGGGGCGTGAAATCTTCACTGCCTTGAAGGTCCGGCAAGGCCCGGATCAACCCCCGCAGAATGAACAGCAGACGGTTCTGCGCCCGCTGCAATTCCTCGTCGGAACGCGACCGCACCCGTTCCATGTACTTGACCAGCGCGATGTACACGTAAAACGCATGAAAGTAGCCATACAGGTCACGCTTCTGGCCCGACCACGGCAAGCTGAATGACGCCTCCTGCGAAGCATCGGGGTCGACGACCGCCGACACCTCGACGACGTGATAAAGCAACTGATGAGTCGCCTCATGCACCAGGGATTCCTCAAGATCGAGAATCGAGTCGTCCCGGCTCGCCAGAAGGATGACGCCGGTGTAGCGCGAAGCCGAACAACTGCGAAAGGTACCATCCGGCAGGTAACAAATGGATTTGATCAGAGACTTCATCTGTTCACGGCAGGCCGGCCAGGTGTGCTCAATCCGCAACAGAGCAATCTTCACCACGTCAGCGAAGAACCGACTGGAAACACCGCCGCGCTCCAGACGCTTGCGGGTCGCCTCGTCTTCCGGGAATTGATAACTGGGCGGCGTGGCCTGCATGATCAGCGGATCGGCGTCGAACCGGTAGACCGGCGGGTCGTTCTGAACCACGACCGACTGGCTCCGGGCCTTGACCCTGTCGAGCATCTCGGGAAACTCGAATAATGTCTTTTCCAGTTCGGCAGTACTCTCTGACTTTCCGACCAGAAAGTGATTGGTTAAACGAAACGCCTGCCCGGTCCATATCTGAAAGACCGGGTCATTGATAATCGAAGCCTGCTCACGGGGTGGCAGCAATACAAGTTCCACCGCCTGATCGAAAAACACCGAGCACCGCGACTCCCCGGAAAACAACTTGAATAATTCGGCATATAAAACCATGAAGATGGTGAAACGATTGCGACTGACATGTTCAAGTAATATTTCAAATCTTGAATATCTGGCATCAGCAAGAAAGGTGTTCCCTTTAAACAAGTCATCAACCGTCGAATCAAATTCGCCGTGGTTTCCAATATCCATTTTTCAACCATCCTTTCAGGCAGGCGGCAATGGTTTCGCCATGGTCAGACTGGCGATGTCATAGCCCAATTGTTCATAAAGACCACGCGCCGGCAGGTTGCGGCCAAACACATGCAGACGCATTTCCTCGCAGCCGTTCTGACGCGCCCAGGTTTCGGCGGCCAGCATCGATTGTCGGGCATGCCCCTGACGGCGCTCGCCGGGTTCGATGTAGATATCCAGGATGAAGGCAATCGGCTTCGTGCCGACATGTCGGCGGGCAATCCACAACTCGCCGATGCGTCGCTGGCTGTCCCGGATCACCCAGAGCTGATGGTTTTCGGTCAGCCGTCCCTTGTCCAGCAACTGCGCGAAAGCCGTGGCGGATCGGTGCGAGGCTTCTGCCTGGCTCCATTCTCCCGAGGCGACCATGCCTTGGGCATACTCGTCGACCGCCCTTTCGGTGAACGTCACAAAGTCCGCGTCGTCCATGGGAATCAAGGTGACTGACATACGTCGCTCACTCCCTCTGCATGCACTTTGCAATCGGGCCATTTGGCGCGCACAGAGCCGGATCGCCGCTCCACGACACGCCAAACAGCCCCCCGGGCATCAGTCCATCCGTGCCTGAATCTGTTGTTGCTGGTCAAAGATCGCAGCCGTTCCCAGTTTGTCGCGAATACCCGCCCCCGCGGTGCCCAGTTTTGCCACATCAATATTCTTGACGGCGCTCAGTTCGGTTGCGCTCAAGTGCACACCAATGCCCTTGGCCGCGCCTTCAGCATCCTTGTGCAACTGTTCCGCAAAGTCCTTATCAATAAGGGCACGACCAACCACCGTCGCGAGACGTTCCTGATTCACTTTTGCAGGCATGTTATCTCTCCTTGTTATCAATAATTAATTCTCTCGAGAGCGACAACAAACCTCCCTGCCCCTTTCGAGAATTTTGAATATAGCAATGCCTGTTTCCTTTGCCAGTTACAACGCAGCTTCCCGTTAAACCTTTTCACGATAAGCGATAACGCCAATTATTAAGTTGAACCCGCGATGATTGAGAGAGCCTTTATTACAACAATTACTGTAGGTAATTTCCTACAACCAAAGAAATAAGCACATCCACAATCGCCATTAATAGAACGCCGCCGGAACAACTCGTTAAGACGAAACATAAACACGGGATTTCATTAAGAATGCGCTGAGAACGGAAAATAAAACCCTCGCCGATTAGCGTTCGATAATCGCACAAAACCCTGTTTACCCCGATTGAATCCCCGTGCCGATCCCCCTCACCATTGCCCACACCAACAAAACCAATAAAAACAGGTTCATCCCCATGACCACGCGTCCTCCCCGCTCGGGCTGATCCCGCCCTTCGTTTCATCGAGTCCGTTTCTTGTCTGCAACCTCCGGTTGCGGCTGCGAACTGCTTCATCCCAAACAATTAGAGAGACCCGAGCCCATGACACGTTCCACAACACCTTATGCACTCAGCCTGATCGCCCTGGCACTGGCCGGCGCCGCTTTGCCCGTCGTGGCCGAAGAAGCCGGTTTCGTCGAAGGGGCCAAGGCCGACCTGAACCTGCGCAACTTCTACATCAATCGCAATTTCACCAACCCGACCAAGGCTCAGGGCAAGGCCGAAGAGTGGACGCAAAGCTTTATCCTCGACGCCAAGTCCGGTTTCACCCAGGGCACCGTCGGTTTCGGCATGGACGTGTTGGGGCTGTACTCGGTGAAACTCGATGGCGGCAAAGGCACCGGCGGCACGCAACTGTTGCCGCTGGATCATGACGGTCGCCCGGCGGACAACTTTGGTCGCACCAACGTGGCGTTCAAGGCCAAGCTGTCGCAGACCGAAATCAAGGTCGGCGAATGGATGCCGGTGCTGCCGATCCTGCGTTCGGACGACGGCCGCTCGCTGCCGCAGACCTTTCGCGGCGGGCAGATCACCTCGAAGGAAATCGCCGGTCTGACCCTGTATGGCGGCCAGTTCCGCGCCAACAGCCCCCGTGACGACAGCAGCATGAGCGACATGTCGATGTTCGGCAAAGCGGCGTTCACCTCCGATCGCTTCAACTTTCAGGGCGGCGAATACGCGTTCAATGACAAGCGCACCCAGATCGGCCTGTGGAACGCCGAACTCAAGGACATCTACAGCCAGCAGTACGTCAATCTGATCCACAGCCAGCCACTGGGCGACTGGACCCTGGGCGCCAACCTCGGTTTCTTCTACGGCAAGGACGACGGCAGCGCCCGGGCCGGCGAGCTCGACAACAAGACCTGGTCGGGGATGTTCTCCGCGCGATACGGCGGCAACACCTTCTACGTCGGCCTGCAAAAACTCACGGGCGACAGCGCCTGGATGCGGGTCAACGGCACCAGCGGCGGCACCCTCGCCAACGACAGCTACAACTCAAGCTACGACAACGCCCGGGAACGTTCCTGGCAACTGCGCCACGACTACAACTTCGCCGCCCTCGGCGTGCCCGGCCTGACCCTGATGAACCGCTACATCAGCGGCGACAATGTGCACACCGGCACCATCACCGACGGCAAGGAATGGGGCCGCGAATCGGAACTGGGCTACACCGTGCAGAGCGGCACGCTGAAGAATCTGAACGTCAGATGGCGCAACTCGACCATGCGTCGCGACTTCAGCAACAACGAGTTCGACGAGAACCGGTTGATCATCAGTTACCCGATCAGCCTGCTCTAGGTCGCTGTGCCATCCGTCAGGATTAATGGCACGCCGCCAGCCGCCGAGTAGAGAGGGAGCACCTGAAGGACTCAGGTGACCCACCCTCTTCGCTTCCCAGGGTTTGATTGATCAGAGCCACGGCCGCCATCGCGAACCGGCTAGCGATGGCGTCCGCTTGAACGCTTTCACTCTCGGGATTCGACACCCAACTCATCCCACACCGACTCGGCCAGATGGAAGGTCGCATTCGCCGCCGGAATCCCACAGTAGATCGCGCTCTGCATGATCACTTCCTTGATCTCGCCACGGCTCACGCCATTGTTGGCCGCTGCGCGCAGGTGCAACTTGAGTTCGCCTTCGCGGTTCATGCCGATCAGCATGGCGATGGTGATCAGGCTGCGGGTGTGGCGCGGCAGGCCCGGACGGGTCCAGATATCGCCCCAGGCGTGACGGGTGATCATCTCCTGAAATTCCGAGTTGAACTCGGTCAGCGTGGTCAGGCTGCGATCGACATGGGCGTCGCCGAGGACCGCGCGGCGCACTTGCATGCCGTCGTCGTAACGTTGTTTCTCGTCCACGGAAATCCCCTCAAGCGGCCAGCAGAAATGTCAGCACGCGGTCGCTGAACGCGTTGCCGGCCTGAACGTTGGAAAGGTGTGCGGCATAAAACTCGGCGTACTCGGCGCCGCGCACATGCTCCTGAATGAAATGTCCGCCGGACGGCGGCGTCACTGCGTCTTCAGTACCGGCGATCACCAGTAGCGGCGCCTTGATCGACGATAACTGCTCACGGAAATCCGCATCGCGCACCGCCGCGCAGTTGGCGGCGTAACCTTCAGGATTGGTCGCGGCCAGCATGTCGGTGATCTGCTTGGCCGCTGCCGGATTGGCCGCCGAAAAATCGGGCGTAAACCAGCGGGCAATCGATGCATCGCGCAACGCGACCATCGCCGCCGGGCCGTCGCGCAGCACGGTTTCGATGCGCGGGTTCCACACCGACGGATCGCCGATTTTCGCCGCCGTGTTGCAGACGATCAGTTTGTTCAGCCGCTGACCGGCATTGATCCCCAGCCACTGACCGATCAAGCCGCCCATCGACAGACCGCAGAAATGCGCACGTTCGATGTGCAGCGCATCCAGCAGTGCCAGCACGTCGCGGCCCAGTTGCTCGATGCTGTAAGGGCCCGGCGTCACCAGCGACTGGCCGTGACCACGGGTGTCGAAACGCAGCACGCGAAAGTGCTCGGTGAACGCCGGCATCTGGGCGTCCCACATGTGCAGATCGGTGCCCAGCGAGTTGGACAGCACCAGCACCGGCGCATCGACCGGGCCTTCCAATGAGTAATGCAGTTCGCCATCGGCGAGTTGAACGAAAGCCACAGCCCTCTCCTTCAGACAGATAACGCGTGATGTTCGGCCACCGCACGCTCGACCCAGACCTGCGCCTGACCGAGGTAACGGGCAGGATCGAGCAGATGATCCAGTTCGGTAGCGCTGAGTTCGGCGGTCACTTGCGGTTCGTCGCCGAGTACCGCACGCAGATGGCGTTGTTCAGCCACCGCCCGTTTGCAGCATTGTTCGAGCAGATGATGCGCGGTGTCGCGGCCGACCCGTTGCGCAAGGACGATGCTCACCGCTTCGGCCAGCACCAGACCTTGGGTCAATTCCAGGTTGCGGGCCATGCGCGCGGCATCGACTTCCAGACCGTCGGCCAGCAGCCGCGCCTGTTGCAGCGCGCCCGACACCAGGCAGCAGATGTCCGGCAGGGTTTCCCATTCGGCGTGCCACAAGCCGAGGCTGCGCTCGTGCTCCTGAGGCATGGCGCTGAACAAAGTCGAGACCAGGCCCGGAACACGGGTGGCCGCGCCGATCAACACCGCCGCGCCTACCGGGTTGCGCTTGTGCGGCATGGTCGAGGAACCGCCCTTGCCCGGCGCTGAAGGTTCAAATACTTCAGCCGCTTCGGTCTGCATCAACAGGCTGATGTCGCGGCCGAATTTGCCGAGGCTGCCGGCGATCAACCCGAGCACCGCGCCGAACTCGACGATGCGATCACGCTGGGTGTGCCACGGTTGTTCCGGCAGGGTCAGTTGCAGTTCTTCGGCCAGCGCATGGGCAATCGGCAATGCCTGTTCGCCCAGCGCCGCGAGGGTGCCCGAGGCGCCGCCGAATTGCAGCACCAGCAGGCGCGGCTTGAGTTCGCGCAGACGCTGACGGCTGCGGGTGACCGCGCCGAGCCAGCCGGCGATCTTCATGCCGAGGGTCACCGGCGTCGCGTGTTGCAGCCATGTCCGCCCGGCCAGTGGCGTCGCCGAGTAGCGTTGAGCCTGGGCCGCGAGGGCGTCGGCCAGTTGCGCCAGCTCCCCTTCGATCAGTTCCAGCGCCTGACGCAATTGCAGCACCAGCCCGGAGTCCATCACGTCCTGGCTGGTGGCACCCAGATGCACATAGCGCTCGGCCTCGACATCGGTTGCGGCAATCCGTTTGCCCAACGCCTTGACCAGCGGAATCGCCGAATTGCCCGCCGTGGCGATGGCTTCGCCCAATGCGGCGAAATCAAACAGCTCGGCGCGACAGGCGTTTTCGATGGATGCCACAGCACTCGCCGGAATCACCCCGACCCGCGCTTCGGCCCGGGCCAGCGCCGCTTCGAAGTCGAGCATCGCCTGCACCCGGCCCTGATCGCAGAACACGTCGCGCATATCGCGGGCAGTGAAATAGGCATCGAACAATTGATTGCCCGGTCGCTGAGTCATAAACAGTCCTTGCAGGCGCGGGCCGTTGTGGCCCGCGCACTTCGGTTTAGAGATCGTGGTGCAAGTAGGCGGCCTGTTTCGGCAGACGCAGGCTGAACAGGAACGCCACCGCCATCATCACCGTGACGTACCAGTAGAAGGCGTTTTCCATGCCCCCGGCTTTCAGGCTCAGGGCCACGTATTCGGCCGAACCGCCGAAGATCGCGTTAGCCACCGCGTAGGCCAGGCCGACGCCGAGGGCGCGGACTTCCGGCGGGAACATTTCGGCTTTCACCAGGCCGCTGATCGAGGTGTAGAAACTGACGATCGCCAGCGCCACGGTGATCAGCACGAAGGCCAGGAACGGGCTGCTGACGCTTTTCAGGCTCAACAGGATCGGCACAGTGAACAGCGTGCCGAGGGCACCGAACCAGAGCATCGAGTTACGCCGGCCGATCTTGTCGGCGAGCATGCCGAACAGTGGCTGCATGCACATATATAAGAAGAGCGCGCCGGTCATGATGAAGCTCGCGGTCTTGGCGTGCATGCCGGCGGTGTTCACCAGGTACTTCTGCATGTACGTGGTGAAGGTGTAGAAAATCAGCGAGCCACCGGCGGTATAGCCGAGGACGGTGATGAACGCAGCCTTGTGATCGCGGAACAGCGCACGGATGCTGCCGGCGTCTTTGTGTTCGCGTATTTCCTTGTTGGTGGTTTCTTTCAAGGCGCGACGCAGGAACAACGAAATCAGCGCCGCCACCGCCCCGACCACGAACGGAATCCGCCAGCCGTAGGCCCGCAGTTCATCTTCAGAGAGGAATTGCTGCAGGATCACCACCACCAGCACCGCCAGCAGTTGACCGCCGATCAGGGTCACGTACTGGAAGGAAGCGAAGAAACCGCGCTGGCCCTTGAGTGCCACTTCGCTCATGTACGTCGCGGTGGTGCCGTACTCACCGCCCACCGACAAGCCCTGCAACAGGCGCGCGAACAGCAACAGCACCGGCGCCCAGACCCCGATGCTGTTGTAGGTCGGCAGACAGGCAATGAGCAACGAGCCGAAACACATCATCAGAATCGAGATCAGCATCGAGTTCTTGCGCCCGTGCTTGTCCGCCACCCGGCCGAAGATCCAGCCGCCGATCGGTCGCATCAGGAACCCGGCCGCGAACACGCCTGCCGTGTTGACCAACTGCACCGTGGGGTTGTCAGAAGGAAAAAACGCTGGGGCGAAATAGATCGCGCAGAAGGCGTAGACGTAGAAGTCGAACCATTCGACCAGGTTGCCGGACGAGGCGCCGACAATGGCGAAGATGCGCTTGCTGCGCTCCTCGCCGGTGTAATGAGCTGTGGTGGTTGTCATTGTTTTTCACTCGATAGGGACAGTGAGAGTCTAGACACACTTCGCAACAGTCCCGTTCCACATCCTGTATTGATCGTTCCCACGCAAACGCATTCGGCGCCTCGACGTTGATCGTTCCCACGCTCTGCGTGGGAATGCCGCCATGGACGCTCTGCGTCCACTGTGACGCGGAGCGTCACGGTATGCATTCCCACGCGGAGCGTGGGAACGATCAGTACTCTGCGCGGGAAGGTGCAGTGTTCTTTCAATAATCGAAGAACACGGTTTCCGCGTCAGTGCCCTGCAGGATCACATTCCACTGATAAACGCCCGCCGCATCCGGCTTGGCCAGCAACGTGGTGCGGCGCTCGGCCGGTACGCATTCGAGCAGCGGATCATTGACGTTCGCCGGATCGCCCTCGAAATAAATCCGCGTCAGCAAGTGCTTCACCAACCCGCGCGCGAACACCAGCACCACCAGGTGCGGCGCCTGGGTCGAGCCTTTCAGGCCTTCGACCGTGCCCGGTTTGATCGTGGTGAAACGGAAGCGCCCTTCGGTATCCACCGGCACCCGGCCGAAACCTTCGAAATTCGGGTCCAGCGGTTTGGCCTGTTCGTCTTCCGGGTGATCGTATTTGCCGGCGGCGTTGGCCTGCCAGACTTCGAGCATGGCGTCGTTGACGACATCGCCGTTGCCATCCACCACTTGTCCGGTGATCGCCACGCGCTGGCCGAGGGTCAGTTCGTTGGCGAGGTTCTCGCGGTTCAGCCAGGTCAGGCCGATGTGGTAATACGGCCCGACGGTGTGGGACGTGGTCGCAGTCAGGGTCATCTCATTTCTCCATCGGCGTGGCTTCGCGGCCGCGCAGCACGATGTCCCAGCGATAAGCGAGGGCGTAGGACGGAATGGTTTTTTCCAGATCGAAAGCGGCGATCAGGCGTTCCTTGGCCGAGGTGTCCGGCACGCAGTTGTAGATCGGGTCATACGGCAGCAATGGGTCGCCGGGGAAATACATTTGCGTGACCAGACGCGTCAGGATGCTCGGCCCGAACAGCGAGAAATGCACGTGCGCCGGGCGCCAGGCGTTGTGGTGGTTACCCCAAGGATAGGCGCCGGGCTTGATGGTCTGGAACTGATACCAGCCGTCGGCGTCGGTCACGGTGCGGCCGGTGCCGGTGAAATTCGGGTCCAGCGGTGCGTCGTGCAGGTCGCGGGCGTGGTTGTAGCGACCGGCGGCGTTGGCCTGCCAGATCTCCACCAGAATCCCCTGCACCGGCAGACCGTCCTCGTCGAGCACACGCCCGTGAATGATGATCCGCTCGCCGAGCGGTTCACCCTGATGCTGGGCGGTCAGATCGTTATCTGTATCGGCCACACGCTCGGCACCGATGGTCGGGCCGGTGATTTCCGACAGCGAATGCGGCAGGAACACCAACGGCTTGGACGGCGAGCGCAGATTGGTGGATTGATAATTCGGGTGCAGGTATGGCGGCTGGGTGCCTTCCTGCGGGCGGCGGTAACCAGGCTTGTCAGTCATTTCGCTTTCCTCTGTTCTTGTTCGTCACGGCTTGCGTCAGACGCGTTCGATGGCCAGGGCCAGACCCTGGCCGACACCGACGCACATGGTCGCCAGACCTTTCTTGCCACCGGTCTTTTCCAGCTGATGCAGGGCGGTCAGCACCAGGCGCGCGCCGCTCATGCCCAGCGGATGACCGAGGGCGATCGCGCCGCCGTTCGGGTTGACTTGGGCCGCGTCGTCCGCCAGTCCCAGTTCGCGTAATACCGCCAGACCTTGGCTGGCAAACGCTTCGTTGAGTTCGATCACATCGAAATCGCTAACTGCCACGCCAAGGCGTTCGGTGAGTTTGCGCACCGCCGGCACCGGGCCGATGCCCATCACCCGTGGCGCGACGCCGGCACTGGCCATCCCGAGCACTTTGGCGCGGGCGGTCAAACCATGTTTTTTCACCGCTTCCGCCGAGGCCAGAATCAGCGCGGCGGCACCGTCGTTGACGCCCGAAGCGTTGCCGGCGGTGACAGTCTTGTCCGGGCCGTTGACCGGTTTCAGCTTGGTCAGGGCTTCAATCGTGGTGTCGGCGCGAGGGTGTTCGTCCTGGCTGACCACGGTTTCACCCTTCTTGTGGGCGATCCGCACTTCGACGATTTCCTCGGCGAAGTAGCCGGCAGCCTGGGCGGCGGCCGTCCGTTGCTGACTGCGCAAGGCGAAAGCGTCCTGATCCTCGCGCGACACTTCATAGTCGTCGGCGACGTTGTCGGCGGTCTGCGGCATTGCGTCGACGCCGTACTGCGCCTTCATCAACGGGTTGATGAAACGCCAGCCGATGGTGGTGTCTTCCAGTTTCATGTTGCGCGAAAACGCCGCGTCAGCCTTGCCCATCACGAACGGCGCGCGGGACATCGACTCGACGCCGCCGGCAATCGCCAGCTCCATTTCGCCACTGGCGATGGCGCGGAACGCCGTGCCGATGGCGTCCATGCCCGACGCGCAGAGACGATTGAGGGTGACGCCAGGCACGCTGTCAGGCAGCCCCGCCAGCAGCAGCGCCATGCGCGCCACGTTGCGGTTGTCTTCGCCGGCCTGGTTGGCGCAGCCGAGGAATACTTCGTCGATGGCGCCCCAGTCCACCGATGGGTTGCGCTCCATCAGGGCCTTGATCGGCACGGCGGCCAGGTCGTCGGCACGAACAGCCGCCAGACCGCCACCAAAACGACCGATGGGGGTACGAATCGCATCGCAGATATAAACGTCGCGCATCATGCTTCTCCCGGTGCCTGGCCGTGGGCCGCGGCGGTACGCGCTTCGAGATCGCGCAGGGCGGTCAGCTCCACTTCGGTCGGTTCAGCGGTGGTGGCAACGTTGTCGGCAAAACGGATTGCCCAACCGGTGGCGGCGACCACTTGCTCGCGGGTCACACCCGGGTGCAGTGCGGTGACCACGAATTCGTGGGTGCCTTCTTCCGGCTCCATGATGCACAGGTCAGTGATGATCCCGACCGGCCCGGCACCCGGCAGGCCCAGACGTTTGCGCGAATCGCCGCCCTCGCCATGGCCGACCGAGGTGATGAAATCGAGCTTGTCGACAAACGAGCGCGCCGACTGCTTGAGGATGATCAGCACGCTTTTCGCGGAACCGGCGATCTCCGGCGCACCACCGGCCCCCGGCAGACGCACTTTCGGCTGGTGATAATCGCCAACCACGGTGGTGTTGATGTTGCCGAAACGGTCGACCTGCGCTGCGCCGAGGAAACCGACGTCGATGCGTCCGCCCTGCAGCCAGTAGCGAAAAATCTCACCGGTCGGCACGACGGTGTCGGCGGTTTCCGCCAGTTCGCCGTCACCGATCGACAGCGGCAGTACGCTGGGTTTGGCACCGATCGGGCCGGACTCGTAGATCAGCACCACGTCCGGCGAAGAGGTCAGCCGCGCCAGGTTGGCGGCTTTCGATGGCAGGCCGATGCCGACGAAGCATACCGAGCCGTTCTTCAGGCGACGGGCCGCGGCGACGGTCATCATTTCATTGGTGGTGTAAGTCATTATTTGGCCTCCGAAGCAGCGGCCAACTTGGCCTGGAACTCGCTGAAGTCAGCGCAGCCATGGATGTATTCGTTGATCCACGCGGTAAACGTCTCACGGTCGCGGGCGATCGGGTCCCACGCCTGATAGAAGCGGTTGTCCCGCTCGGTGTAACCGTGGGCGTAGGACGGATGCGCGCCACCGGGCACATGGCAGACCGCGCTCAAGGCCCAGGTCGGCAGCACACAGGCGTTCATCGGCGCGTTGAGGTTGTCGACGATTTCTTCGACGGTGACGATGCAACGCTTGGCGGCCAGCGCGGCTTCTTTTTGCACACCGAGGATGCCCCACAGCAACACGTTGCCCTGACGGTCGGCTTTCTGGGCGTGGATCACGGTCACGTCCGGACGCACCGACGGCACCGCTGCCAGCACTTCACCGGTGAACGGGCACGTCACGGACTTGATCAGCGGGTTGACCTTCGGCAGGTCAGAACCGGCGTAGGCCCGCAGTACCGCGAACGGTAGGCCGGAGGCGCCGGCGACGTAGGCATTGGCCAGGTCGGCGTGGCTGTGTTCTTCGATTTCCAGCGCATGCGGCCATTGTTTCTCGACCGCGTCGCGCAGACGGTGCAGCGAACCCACGCCAGGATTGCCGCCCCAGGAGAAGATCAGCTTGCGTGCACAGCCGGCGCCGATCAGTTGGTCGTAGATCAGGTCAGGCGTCATCCGCACCAGGGTCAGATCTTTCTTGCCCTGACGAATGATTTCATGACCCGCCGCCGTAGGGATCAGGTGAGTGAAGCCTTCGAGCGCGACGGTGTCGCCGTCGTTGACGAATTGCTTCACCGCGTCGTGCAGCGAAAGGATCTCAGCCATGGAGCGGGCTCCCGTTTTTGTAGTGGATCGCCAGTGATAAAAAGGCGCGAGGTTGTGCGCCGGAGTCACTGAAGATTAAGCCGCTGATTTTCGCCAAACAATCCGATAATCGACTGAGTGTTCGTTTATCGAACAGATTGTTATCAACCTATCGTTCCGTCACTGATCGTTCCCACGCTCTGCGTGGGAATGCAGCCCGGGACGCTCCGCGTCCCTTCCGGAGCCGAACACGGAGCATCCTCTGAGGCCGGTTCGACGTGGGAACGATCCTGCAATGAAACTCAGGTCGCGTCCGCGTGACTGACCAGGCCCTTGATCACCACCGCTGCCGTCGCCAGCCCGGCCGGGATCACCAGCGCTGTCAGCACCTGTTCGAAATTCCAGCCCAGGCCCAGCAGGGTCGCGCCCATCCACGCCCCGAGAATCGCACCGAACCGGCCGATCCCGAGCATCCACGAGACACCGGTCGCCCGGCCTTGAGTCGGGTAAAACCGCGCCGCCAGCGACGGCATCGCCGATTGCGCGCCGTTGACGCACATGCCCGCCACCAGCACCAGCGTCGCCAGCAGCGTGATGTTGCCCAGGCTCTGCCCGACCGCGTAGGCAAACACCCCGGCCAGCAGGTAGAAAATGCCGATGACCTTGTGCGGATTGAAGCGGTCCATCGCCCAGCCTACGCCGACCGCGCTCAACACCCCGCCGAACTGGAACAACGCGCCGATGAACGCCGCTTGCTCCATGCTCGCACCGCTGTCGCGCATCAGGGTCGGCAGCCAACTGGTCAGCAGGTACACGATTACCAGGCCCATGAAGTAGGTCAGCCACAGCAACAGCGTGCCGGTGCTGTAGGTGCCAGAGAAAATCACCGCGAACACGTTGCGTGCCTTGACGGTTTTCTGTTCCGGCACGCTGAAACTCGCTGCCTGGGCGACGGTGGCCGGGTCGATCGGTGCGAGGGTCTTGCGGACTTTGTCGGTACCGCGATTACGCACCACCAGGTAACGCGCCGACTCCGGCAGCCAGACCAGCAACACCACGGCGAGGATCAGCGGCAGAATCCCGCCGATCAGCAACAAACTGTGCCAGCCGAACGCCGGAATCAGCTTGGCCGAGATAAACCCGCCGCCGGCCATACCGAGGTTGAAACCGCAGAACATGCTGGTCACCAACAGCGACTTTTTGCGCTCCGGGGTGTATTCCGACAGCAGCGTGGTGGCGTTCGGCATGCCCGCGCCCAGTCCCAGACCGGTCAGGAAGCGCAGCACCAGCAATTGCTCGACGTTGGTGGCGTAGGCCGACGCCAGGCTGAAAGCACCGAACAGAAAGACCGCACCGACCAGTACGACCTTTCGCCCGAAGCGGTCAGCCAACGGCCCGGAGCCCAAGGCACCAAAGACCATGCCGATCAGCGCGGCGCTCATCACCGGGCCGAGGCTGGCGCGGTCGATGCCCCAGTCCTGGGACAGGGCCGGTGCGATAAACCCCATGGCCGCGGTGTCGAGACCATCGAGGAACACAATCAGGAAACACAGAATCACCACGCGCCACTGATAGCGCGAGATCGGTTGGGCGTTGATGAAGGACTGCACGTCGAGGCAGTTACCCACAGCGGACTGAGGCTGGTTCATTATTTTTATTCCAAGCAAAAAACGCAGTCGAACGGCGACCGGCCAAAGACTGGCACGGACACAAGCATATAAGGAGGGAATCAGGCGTTGCGCTAAAACCGGCAACAGGAACGGGAGCGGCGACAGTCGGGGAACGTGCGCATGGGAAGTTGCCTCTTGTCATTATTATGGGAGTCGACGATCCGGCGGGCTCATTCACAACAGCGCCGGATGACGCTGCCGCGACATTAATGATCCGGGGGTTTTAGCGTCAATTCGATAAACGCAACTCTGTGCGTTTATCGAACAGCTTCATCAGGCGAACAACTGCGCGCTGAGGTCGCGGCTGGCACTCAACAGGCCCGGCAGAAAACGCTGCTCAAGCTCGGTACGGCTGACGCGACCGGCGTGGGTGCTGACGTTGAGCGCGGCCACCACCTGGCCGGAGGCGTCGTACACCGGCACCGCAATCGAACGCAGGCCTTGCTCCAGTTCCTGATCGACGATGCACCAGCCCTGCTGCCGCACTTCCTGCAAACACTCGAGCAAGGTGTCGGGGGTGTGGAGCGTACGGCTGGTCTTGGCCACCAGTTCGGCGTGGTCGAGGTATTCGCGCAACGACGTGTCGTCCAGCGCCGCCAGCAGAATCCGCCCCATGGACGTGCAATACGCCGGCAGACGCCCGCCCACCGACAGGTCTACCGAAATCAGGCGCTGGGTGGTGGCCGAACGCGCGATGTAGAGAATGTCGTCACCTTCCAGCGTGGCCATGTTGCAGGCCTCGTGGAGTTGCTCGCTCATGCGGTCGAGGTAAGGCTGGGCGGAAACCGCCAGCGGCGTCGAAGACAGATAGGCGTGACCGAGGGTCAGCACTTTGGGCAGCAACGAATAAGTACGGCCGTCGGTGGTGGCGTAGCCGAGCTTGATCAGCGTATGCAGGCAACGGCGCACGGCGGCACGGGGAATTTCCGTACGGTGGCTGATCTGGGCGATGGTCAAGTGACGCTTGCGCTCCTGAAACGCCTGGACCACCGCCAGGCCACGGGCCAGAGAGGTCATGAAGTCCGGATCGCCGGTCAGGGCCTGGATGCGTTTGGCCGGTGAAGCAACGATCGGCGGCGCCACCGACGTAAAGGAATTGCGCATTTGATCGTTCATGTCAGGTCCTTTTTCCTGTACGGATCGACGGCTATACAAGCGGCTCGCAGACAGATGCACAAGCGCCAGATCGCCAACACCGGGCGATTATCGAACCGTCGACCGATAATCGCAACGACCCCTGCGTCCCGGCGGGAATCGCTCACGACCGTTTTAAACTCGGTATCACCTCATGCACCTGGCGCCTTAGTTGTTCGGCTAAATGGCGCCAGAAACACAACACCCGACAACAACGATGCAACTATGGGTAAAAGTTGCGAGTCACAAAACAATCACACATCCGGAACCGTTTTTAACTTGGCAAAGATAGTCAATCCCGAATCGGCCGCTATAATGCACCTCAGTGGCGCCGCACTTTTATTTGCCGTCGACGCCATTCGCTGAGGCGATGTCCATTGCCTTCAGCCCCGGCCAGCGCCTGATGATCATCACCCATGCACCGCCAGCGCGCTCGCTGAAACAGGAAACTGATGCTGCGTCAGTTTTAATCTGGTGCCGTAGCCGCCTGTAACATGGAAGTCTTGACCGCCCTGCCGATAACACCGCTGCCTGTTCAGGCCGTGGCTTGTTGGCGAACCGGTTCAATCGATTCGTTGCAGTGCGTTTCACCAGACATTTATCTCAACTCATACAGGTAGCACTGTGACGAAAGACGAACTGCGCGCGGAACTTGAGCGCCAGGAACAACGTTACAAGGAAGTTTACGGCGGGGAAGTCACCACCTACGCCGCCCAGCCCGAACCGGAACGCAAAGCCTGGCGTAAACGCCCCACCGTTCAGGATCAGGTCTTCCAGCAAGAACTGAAAAAAATGGAAGAGGAACTCAAAGCCGAAGAGCCTTGACGCCTTCCTTTGAGACTTTCGAGGGTAAGCGTACTCACCGGGTTACAAGCACGGTGGACTGACGATGCCTTGCGCGCCCGCTACCCGCGGGCAGCGGCCAACTCCCCTGTATTGCACAGGTTTGGAGCATGTCAGACACGTTTCTCAGATATTTCATACACGCTTCTGCCCCCTCTCGCACACCGGCCAATCCGCCGACGCTTCGCATTTTTTCCAATTGAATCAACACCTTGCAAAACCCTGTAAAAAGCTTGGGTAATGCACCTTGATACAAATTAATTTGGCGAAGAAGGTTACCGATGAGCAGGTAGGGGATCGATTTCCAGTCTTTTCTGGCATAATCGCGCCCCCTTATGACCGGGTCAGAAAACCTTCATGATCGATTTATTCAGCGGACTGGATGCCTGGGTGCTTGTGAGCCTCCTGCTCGCCCTGACATTTGTCCTCGCCTTCGAGTTCATCAATGGATTTCATGACACCGCTAACGCGGTAGCCACTGTTATCTACACCAAAGCGATGCCGCCTCACCTGGCGGTGTTCTTCTCGGGCGTGTTCAACTTCCTCGGCGTACTGCTGGGCGGCGTTGGCGTGGCTTATGCCATCGTCCACTTGCTGCCGGTAGAACTGCTGATCAATGTGAACACCGGCCATGGTCTGGCAATGGTGTTCTCGCTGCTCGCCGCCGCCATCGCCTGGAACCTGGGCACCTGGTACTTCGGTATCCCGGCCTCCAGCTCCCACACCCTGATCGGTTCGATCCTCGGTGTCGGCCTGGCCAACGCCCTGATCAACGAGATTCCACTGGCCGACGGCGTCAACTGGCAGAAAGCGATCGACATCGGCGCTTCGCTGGTGTTCTCGCCGATGGCCGGTTTCCTGATCGCCGCGCTGATCCTGATCGGCCTGAAATGGTGGCGCCCGCTGTCGAAAATGCACAAGACGCCTGAACAGCGCCGCAAGATCGACGACAAGAAGCACCCACCGTTCTGGAACCGTCTGGTCCTGGTGATCTCGGCCATGGCCGTGAGCTTCGTGCACGGTTCCAACGACGGCCAGAAAGGCATCGGCCTGATCATGCTGGTACTGATCGGTATCGTGCCTGCGCAGTTCGTACTCGACCTGAACAGCACCACTTACCAGATCGAACGTACTCGCGATGCGACCCTGCACCTGAGCCAGTTCTACAAGCGCAACGCCGATACCCTGGGCGAGTTCCTGGCGCTGGGCAAAAGCGTGGAAGGCGACCTGCCGGAGAAATTCCGTTGCAACCCGCAACAGACCGAACCGACCATCAACGCCCTGCTCGACACCCTCAAGGGTGTGGCGGACTACCACTCGCTGTCGTCGGAAAGCCGCATCGAAGTGCGTCGCTACCTGCTCTGCCTGGACGACACCGCGAAGAAAGTCAGCAAACTGCCAGGCCTCGCCGCTCGTGAAAAAGCCGACCTGGACAAACTGCGCAAAGACCTGACCACCACCACCGAATACGCCCCGTTCTGGGTGATTCTGGCGGTCGCCCTGGCCTTGGGCCTGGGCACCATGGTTGGCTGGAAACGCGTGGTACTGACCATCGGCGAGAAGATCGGCAAGCAAGGCATGACCTACTCGCAAGGCATGTCGGCACAGATCACCACCGCCAGCCTGATCGGCCTGGCCAACATCTTCAGCCTGCCGGTGTCTACCACCCACGTCCTCTCCTCGGGCGTGGCCGGCACCATGGTCGCCAACAAAAGCGGCCTGCAAGGCGGCACGGTGAAAACCATCCTGCTGGCCTGGGTCCTGACCCTGCCAGCCACCGTGGCCCTGTCGGCTGGTTTGTTCTGGCTGGCGTCGAAGGCGCTGGGTAGCTGATAGATTGATGTAGTGAAGAAGGCGTGATTCGAGAGGATCACGCCTTTTTTGTTGCTTCCAGAAATGGAACGCGGAGCATCCCGGGCTGCATTCCCACGCAGAGCGTGGGAACGATCAAGCTGTTAGCTTCCGCTTCCCACCACTCAACACGATGAGCGTTAGCTCGAGTACCGCTTTTGACGTGCCGGCCCCTTCGGCAGGCTGAGTGGAGGGATTCATCCGGGGGTGGGCGCGTAGCGCCGTTCGACGGAGTCGAACACATCGAGAGGAGGTGCAGCGAAGCAAACCGGAGGCGATGCCCCCGGATGAATCCCGGAGCGAAGGAACGCCGAGCCTCAGCGAGGCGCCGAACGCCGGGGCCCAGCGTTTTGGTTACTTTGGGGCGTTTGCCAAAGTGACTCGCCGTAAGGGCGAAACCGCCAGCGGCAGCACCCGAAGCAACGGATATTCACAAAGAACACCCAAAGCATGGTCGGCCCAGAGGCCGCCAAGAAGGCAAAAAAAAGGGCAACCGAAGTTGCCCAAAATGCCTTGCGTGCTCATCAATCCAGAAAGCGCTCTTCTACTTCTTGCGCTTATTCGCATCTTTCCAGATAAAAAATCCAAACCCTGCAAAAAACAGAACCATCAGGCCCACGGTCAGGACCCCGGCAAACACCACGTTATCGAAAAACATGACTGGCCTCCTGGCCCCTGCTCTGCTGCGATGGAACTAAGTTAACCAATCAGGCAGGCGCAGGAATTGACCGGGATCAATGCCGGTCAACACGCGGGAGAAAGGAGGGGAAATAACTGACCTGCATCAACGGATGCAGGGGAGATCAACGCTTTTTCGGTTTGTTTTTCGACTTTTTCTTCGGTTTACCCAACGGCATGGCCTGCTCGAACGCCTGTCGCACTTCATTCAGGCGCTTCTCGTTGAGGTCATGAACCCGCTTGGCGCGTTCGGTGCTGAGGTCGATCAGTTTGTCGTCTTGGCTCATGGCGTTCGGTGCATCGCTTGGACTGAATCACAACTGCCGGATCACCGACAGGACTGCGCCAATAATGCGGCCTCGCGCCGGCGCTGACCAGCCATCGACGCAGGCGCTATACAACAAATCGTGTACCGGCCAGCGCTTTTGCCCGCACACTCTGCGCTTTGCACTGTTCCGAGGATGTCTGCCGTGCCCTTGCATCAGGATCTGCCGCCGCTGATGGCCCTGCGCGCCTTCGAGGCCGTGGCCCGTCACTTGAGCTTCATCAAGGCGGCCGACGAACTGTCGGTGACGCAAAGTGCGATCAGCCATCAGGTGCACAAACTCGAGGAGTTCCTCGATCAGCCGCTGTTCGTGCGACGCACCCGGGCGATCGACCTGACGCCGGCCGGCGAACAATACTACCGACAGATCGAGCCCGCCCTCGCCGCGATTGCCGCCGCCACCCACGACTTGCGCGGCGAGCGCCCCACCACCCTGCGCATCGGCCTGCTGGCTTCCTTCGCGACCTTGTGGCTGGCGCCGCGCCTGGCGGACTTCAACACCAAATACCCGAACATCCACGTCGAGTTGCTACCCGCCGTGCAACTGGCCGATGTCGACGGCGGCGAGGTGGACTTGGCAATCCGCTACGGCAAGGGCGGCTGGCCGAAAGTCCAGGCACGCCGGTTCATGACGGAAACCCTGACGCCGGTGTGCAGCCCGGCCTTCAAGGCCCGCGGCATGCAGAACGGCCCGCTGTTGATGGCCAAGTCGCACCAGCCGTTCGAATGGATCGACTGGCAGCAACACAGCGGCATCGACCTGGCGCAAGTGCCCAGCGTCATGCTCCACGACTACAACATCGTGGTCGAAGCGGCGGTGGCCGGCCAGGGCATCGCCATGGGTCGCCAATGCCTGATTGATCGTCGATTCAAGGAAGGCGCACTGGTGCCGGCCTTCGATACCCCACCAATGTCCGGCGAAATCGGCTATTGGCTGGTCACTCCGGAGCGCCCACCAAACCCCGCGGCACAGGCGTTCAGCCAATGGCTGGAGCAAATCGTCGACGCATGAGTTTTTTGGATACGTCGAATCAAATCTATCCGTTTGTCGCCCACCCTCCTGCGCCAACATGCTGGAGTCCTCACTCAGGAGGACTCCGCATGAGCGACTCAATCAAACAACGCGTCCAGCAACTCGGCCTGCAACTGCCTGCGCCAAGCCAGCCGGTGGCCAACTACGTCAGCCACGTGATCAGTCAGAATCAGTTGTACATCGCCGGGCAGATTCCCATGCTCGATGGCAAACCTGCATTCCTCGGGCGCCTCGGCGAAGCGATCTCCGACGAAGAAGGTGTCAACGCCGCCGAACTTGCCGCATTAGGCCTGCTGGCCCAACTCGCCGATGCCTTGGGCGATGACCTGTCAAAACTGGTGCGGATCATCCGGCTCGGCGCGTTTATCGCCAGCACCCCGGACTTCCCGCGCCAGGGCGTGATCGCCAACGGCGCCTCGAACCTGCTGGTCAACGTCCTCGGCGACAAGGGCCGCCATGTGCGCACCGCCGTCGGGGTGTCGAGCCTGCCGGCCGGCGTGGCGGTGGAAGTCGACGCGATCTTCGAGCTCAAGCCGTGAACGTCGACGAAGTCCTGCGCCTGCGCGACGCCACGCCCGGCTGCGCGCAGGTGATCCATTTCAATCACGCCGGGGCCTCACTGCCGAGTCAGGCCACCCTCGACGCGGTGATCGGGCAACTGCAACGCGAAGCGCTCGGCGGGCCGATGGAGACGGCGGACATACAAGTGCAGGAACGCGCGCGCAGTGCCGCAGCCGCCCTGCTCAACGCCCAACCCGAAGACATCGCCTTTGCCAGTAGCGGCTCGGCGGCCTGGAGTCAGGCATTCAATGCACTGGGACCGTGGCACTCGGGCGAGCGGATTCTGGTCGGTCGCCATGAATGGGCCGGCAACTTGGCCTGCATGGCCGAAGCGGTGAAGGCCGGTGCGCGACTGGAAGTGATCCCTTGCGATGCCCGTGGCGCCGTCGATCCACAAGCTCTGGCGCAAATGATTGACCGCCATGTGCGCCTGATCGCCCTGACCTGGCTACCGGCCAATGGTGGCCTGATCAACCCGGCGACGCAGATCGGAGCGATAGCCCGACGTCACGGCATCCCCTATTTCATCGACGCCGGCCAGGCGCTGGGGCAATTGCCCTGTGACGTCCAGGCCTTGCAGTGCGACATGCTCAAGGGTGCGGGGCGCAAGTTCCTGCGCGGGCCGCGCGGTACGGCGTTGATGTACATCCGGCCGCAATTCCTGCAACGACTGTTGCCGGTGCAGCGCGACGTGCTGTCGGCACCGTGGGATGGCCAGCGCTTTACCTTGCGCGACGACGCCCGCCGCTTTGAAACCAGTGAAGTGTCGCTGGCGCTGCTGGCCGGGCTGGCCAATGCGCTGGAGGAACATCAGCGCATCGGGCCCATCGCGATTCGGCAGCGGATCGTTGAACTGAGCCAACCACTGCGCCGGCGTATGAAGGAGATTCCCGGGCTGACACTGCTAGATCTGGGGTCGGCCAACGAACAATCCGGACTGATCGCCTTCACGCTGGAAGGCTGGGATTGCGTGGCGCTGAAGCAGGCGCTGGCCGAGCGGCGAATCAACATCGGCGCCAATGGCGTGGCCTACACACCGCTGGACATGCAGGCGCGCGGGCTGAACTCGATTGCGAGGGTGTCGGTGAGTTATCTGAATACCGCAGAAGAAATCGACATATTGCTGACGAATCTGGCTGAACTGGCCGCGCAGCCTCAGATCTCGATGTCGACCCACAAGCCCTGACGCGGCTGGTCTTCCATGAGCGGCACCACCGGCACGGTGTTGTCGGCATTGAGTTCGGTGCCCGGTACGGCGAGGTGCGCTTCGGGGTCGTCGTCGGCTTCACGGCGGCGACGATCACGCTCCTGCTGGCGGCGCTGCTCTTCGCGCAGCAGATAACCGTCTTCTTCCGGATCGCGCTTTTGCAGGTCGATCGTGCTTTCGTTGGAGCTTTCCTGCACCGGCACCACCGGAGGAATGTCCGGCCGCTGGCGGATCGGGTCCTGCTGGGAAGTGATCGGCACGGCGCTCAAGGGGAGCATCGGTGGCAGCATATGAAGGGTCTCCTGTCAGCAGGCTATCGGCTGCGGCATCGGCGCCTTGAGCCATCGGTCGCAAACTTGTGACCGGATCGGCACTCGGTTGTGCCGCAATCGCTCGTAAAACCGACGCATGACCTAATCTTCCTTCAGTTGGCCGTCGGCATTTAATAGCCGCACGCGACGCCTAATCCTTTGGCCTCAGGGCCTCATTCCGTTAAGATAGCCCGCTTTTTCAAGGTGGGAGTCAGGCAGCATGGCGCAGCAGTATCAACCGGGGCAACGCTGGATCAGTGACAGCGAAGCAGAGCTTGGTTTAGGCACCGTTCTGGCACAGGACGGCCGCTTGTTGACCGTGCTTTACCCGGCCACTGGCGAAACCCGCCAGTACGCGCTAAGGAATGCGCCCCTGACCCGCGTGCGATTCTCGCCGGGCGACTCCATTACCCACTTCGAAGGCTGGAAGATGACCGTGCGCGAAGTCGAGGATGCCGATGGCCTGCTCGTCTATCACGGTCTGAACGCCGAGAACGAAGCCGTCACCCTGCCGGAAACCCAACTGTCGAACTTCATTCAGTTCCGTCTGGCCAGCGACCGTCTGTTCGCCGGCCAGATCGACCCGCTGTCGTGGTTCTCCCTGCGCTACCACACCCTGGAACACACCAGCCGCCAGTTGCAGTCCGCGCTCTGGGGCCTGGGTGGCGTGCGTGCACAGCCAATCGCTCACCAGTTGCACATTGCCCGTGAAGTCGCCGACCGCATCGCGCCACGGGTTCTGCTGGCGGACGAAGTGGGTCTGGGCAAGACCATCGAAGCCGGCCTGGTGATCCATCGCCAACTGCTGTCGGGTCGCGCCAGTCGCGTGCTGATCCTGGTGCCGGAAAACCTCCAGCACCAGTGGCTGGTGGAAATGCGCCGCCGCTTCAACCTTGAGGTCGCGCTGTTCGACGAAGAACGCTTCATCGAAAGCGATGCCGTCAACCCGTTTGAAGACACCCAGCTTGCCCTCGTGGCGCTGGAGTGGCTGGTCGACGACGAAAAGGCCCAGGACGCCCTGTTCGCTGCCGGCTGGGATCTGCTGGTCGTCGACGAAGCACACCACCTGGTCTGGCACGAAGAAAAAGTCAGCCCGGAATACTCGCTGGTCGAACAGCTGGCTGAAGTCATTCCCGGCGTGCTGCTGCTCACCGCCACCCCGGAACAACTCGGCCAGGACAGCCACTTCGCCCGTCTGCGCCTGCTCGACCCGAACCGTTTCCATGACCTGGCCGCCTTCCGCGCCGAAAGCGAGAACTATCGCCCGGTGGCCGAAGCCGTTCAGGAGCTTCTGGACAAGGGGCGCCTGTCGCCTGCCGCACACAAGACCATCCATGGTTTCCTCGGCAACGAAGGTGAAGCCCTGCTGACCGCCGTCAACGATGGCGACACCGAAGCCAGCGCCCGCCTCGTGCGTGAACTGCTCGACCGTCACGGCACCGGCCGCGTGCTGTTCCGCAACACCCGCGCCGCCGTGCAGGGTTTCCCGGAGCGCAAGCTGCATCCGTACCCTCTGCCGTGCCCGGACGAATACCTCGAACTGCCACTGGGCGATCACGCCGAGCTGTACCCGGAAGTCAGCTTCCAGGCCCAGCCGGACGCCAGCGAAGAAGAACGCTGGTGGAAATTCGACCCGCGCGTCGAGTGGCTGATCGATCAGCTGAAAATGCTCAAGCGCACCAAGGTACTGGTGATCTGCGCCCACGCCGAAACCGCGATGGACCTGGAAGACGCCCTGCGCGTACGTTCCGGCATCCCGGCCACGGTGTTCCATGAAGGCATGAACATCCTTGAGCGTGACCGCGCCGCCGCCTACTTCGCCGACGAAGAGTTTGGCGCACAGGTGCTGATCTGCTCGGAAATCGGCAGTGAAGGTCGCAACTTCCAGTTCGCCCACCACCTGGTGCTGTTCGATCTGCCGTCGCACCCGGACCTGCTGGAACAACGCATTGGTCGTCTGGACCGGATCGGCCAGAAACACATCATCGAACTGCACGTGCCGTACCTGGAAACCAGCCCGCAAGAGCGTCTGTTCCAGTGGTATCACGAAGCACTGAACGCGTTCCTCAACACCTGCCCGACCGGCAACGCCTTGCAGCATCAGTTCGGCCCGCGCCTGCTGCCGCTGCTGGAAGAGGCTGACGATGGCGAGTGGCAGACGCTGATCGACGAAGCACGCACCGAGCGCGAGCGTCTGGAAGCCGAGCTGCACACCGGTCGTGACCGCCTGCTGGAACTCAACTCCGGCGGTGCCGGCGAAGGTGAAGCGCTGGTCGAGGACATCCTCGAGCAAGACGATCAGTTCGCGCTGCCGATCTACATGGAAACCCTGTTCGACGCGTTCGGCATCGACAGCGAAGACCATTCGGAAAACGCCCTGATCCTCAAGCCGAGCGAGAAAATGCTCGACGCCAGCTTCCCGCTGGGCGACGACGAAGGCGTGACCATCACCTACGACCGCAACCAGGCGCTGTCGCGCGAAGACATGCAGTTCATCACCTGGGAACACCCGATGGTGCAGGGTGGCATGGATCTGGTGCTGTCCGGTTCGATGGGCAACACCGCCGTCGCGCTGATCAAGAACAAGGCACTCAAGCCAGGCACTGTCCTGCTGGAACTGCTGTACGTCAGCGAAGTGGTGGCTCCGCGCGCCCTGCAACTGGGCCGCTACCTGCCACCGGCCGCCCTGCGCTGCCTGCTCGATGCCAACGGCAACGACTTGTCGGCCCGTGTGGCGTTCGAAACCCTGAACGATCAACTGGAAAGCGTGCCACGCGCCAGTGCCAACAAGTTCATCCAGGCCCAGCGCGATCAGCTGACGCCACGGATCAACGCCGGTGAAGAAAAGATCACCCCGCGTCACGCCGAGCGCGTGGCCGAGGCCCGCCGTCGTCTGGCGGCCGACACCGACGAAGAGCTGGCACGCCTGACTGCGTTGCAAGCGGTCAACCCGACCGTGCGCGACAGCGAACTGGTTGCCCTGCGCAAACAGCGCGAGCAAGGCCTGGCCATGCTCGACAAGGCGGCGCTGCGACTGGAAGCGATCCGGGTGCTGGTAGCGGGTTAAACCGCCCTGCTCCTCCGCCACACATGAAAAGGCCCGCAGCGATGCGGGCCTTTTTTGTACACCGTAGATCGTTCCCACGCAGAGCGTGGGAACGATCATCCTCAGGCCGTGACCGCTGCCACCTCAGGCTCAACCACCGCGACCAGCCCTTCCTTCATCCGCTTCGCATCCCGCACAAAACACCGCGCCGCCAGAAACAGAAACACCATGGTCAGGAACAGTGCCACCGGGATCAGGTACATCGCGTCATGCAGGCCGACCGCCTTGAACGCCTCGGTCATCTGCTCGGCACCCGCCGAAATCATGGCCGACTTGGCGAAGTGATCGGACAAACCACCGACCACCACCGGCCCCAGACCACCGCCCAGCAAATACAACCCGGCAAAGAACAGCGCCATCGCCGTGGCCCGCAGGCGCGGTTCGACCACGTCCTGAATCGCCGTGTAGACGCAGGTGTAGAAGTTATAGGCAAACAGCCAGCCGACACTGAACAGCGCGACAAACACACCGATCTCGATCCGCCCGGCGTGCAGTGCCCAAGCGGTGCACACGGTGGAAATGATCAGGCTGAACGCCGCAAACAGCAGCCGCCCGTTAGCCACGCGCTGATGGATCTTGTCGGCGATCCAGCCGCCGAGCGTCAGGCCGATCAGTCCGGTCACGCCGACGATCAGCCCCGTGGCCACTGCCGCTTCCTGCAACGGCATCAGAAAATAGCGCTGGAGCATCGGCACCAAAAACGAGTTACAAGCATAGGTGGCGAAGTTGAAGCACAACCCGGCCATCACCAGCCACAGAAAAGTCGGCACCGCGAGAATCCGGCGGATCGGCTTGTCGACTTTCTCCTGCGACACTTGCACGGTCTCCGCCGCGCCGCGCTTGGGTTCCTTGATGAAAAACATGAACACCGCCAGCAGCAACCCCGGCACGGCAGCAATAAAGAACGGCGCACGCCAGCTGTCGAACGCCTTGACCATCGCGCCGATGGTGAAAAACGCCAGCAGCAGGCCCAACGGCAAGCCCAGCATGAAGATGCCCATGGCCCTCGCGCGACGGTGCGCCGGGAACAGGTCGCCGATCAGCGAGTTGGCGGCGGGCGCGTAACTGGCCTCACCGATGCCGATGCCCATGCGCACCAGCAGGAAACTCCAGAAACTGCCGACCAGGCCGTTGACCGCCGTCAACGCGCTCCAGGTCGCCAGCCCCCAGCCCATCAGCTTGCTGCGCGAGCCGGTGTCGGCCATGCGCCCCAGCGGCAGGCCGGCGATGGCATAGACGATGGTGAATGCGGTGCCGACGATCCCCAGCTGAAAGTCGCTGAGGTGCCATTCCATGCGGATCGGCTCGATGATGATCGCGGGGATGGTGCGATCGAAGAAATTGAACAGGTTGGCGAGGAACAGCAGGAACAGAATGCGCCAGGCATTCGCCGCTTGGGTCGAGTTCTGCATGGGTCCGTCTCTTTTATTGTTATAGGGCTTCACTGCCGACGCATCCGAGCCCGGAACCTGCAATCTAGTCACGCTCGTCGGGACTGTCTGTGATCATTCGTCAGCCTGATGACGGGCCATGGCCGTGTAACGAAACGTAAGCCCTTGAAATGCTTCGAATCCCCCGAAAACCGGGGGTTTTGCGGAAAAATCCGGCAATGAAAAAATACTTTCACGCCCCCCTTCCCAACGCCGTGGCAAAGCCTAGAATGGCCGCCGGATCCGTCCGGATCCTGCCGATCAATCCCTTTGATGCCCCCCTAATGTCCGAAGTCAGTCCGTGTCTGAGTTGCGGTGCCTGCTGTTCCCATTTTCGTGTTTCATTTTTCTGGGGGGAATGCGCATCCTCCGGCGGGACCGTGCCCGATGAACTGGTCACCCAGATCACGCCCAGCCGGGTCGCGATGATCGGTACCGACCGCAAGGCGCCGCGCTGCACCGCGCTGGAAGGCGACGTCGGAAAATCGGTGGCCTGCACGATCTACGACAAGCGTTCCAGCCCCTGCCGCGAGTTCGAGGCGTCGTGGGAAAACGGCGAGCAGAACACCGACTGCGACAAGGCGCGTGCCCGTTTTGGCCTGCCGCCATTGCAACCGCACTGGAACGAAGTCGCCTGAGCTACCGAGCGTACGAGGCTTAGCGCCAATCGCTATGACGCTCATGCCAAAATCATTAGAGCCAATGTGCCACCACCGCTTGCACCCCGAAATCGGCCTCTATACTGCATTCATTCGCCTGCGTTGATGACGCAGTAAGGAAGCACTCAGAGACGGGGCATGCTATGGAGTGGCTTGGTTTGCAGTTTGTTGCCGAGCTGCCGGAGAGCGGGCAGGTCATTCTCAATTGCACACACAATCCCTTGCTGGTGCTGATCGCCTATCTGGTGGCCTGCGCCGCAAGCTTCGCTACCCTCGACATGGCGGAACGCGTCGGCCATGCCGAAGATCCCGGATCACGCAGGATCTGGCGCTGGATCGGGGCCACCTGCCTGGCCGGTGGCATCTGGGCCATGCATTTCATCAGCATGCTGGCGTTCCAGACGCCGATCGACATCCAGTACGACCAGTCCATCACCCTGTTTTCCCTGCTGATCGCCGTGCTGGCCTCCTGGCTGGCCATGCACACGCTGAGCGAGCCGCAGCCCAGTCTGCTGCAATACCTCAAGACCGCCATCGTCATCGGCCTGGGCATCGCCGGCATGCACTACGTCGGCATGGCCGCCATGCAATCGGCGGCCACGGCCTACTACGACCCGACCCTGTTCGGACTGTCGATCCTGATTGCAATCGGTGCCAGTTTCGCCGCCCTGTGGGTGGCCGGGAATTTGCGTGAAGGCAGCGGCCTGCACAACCAGATGCTCAAATACGTGGCCACATTGATTCTCGGGGCCGGCATCATCAGCATGCACTTTACCGGCATGGCGGCGTTGCATCTGGTCCTCCCGGAGGGGAGCATTCCCACACTGAAGGTCGACTCCAGCCATCTGCAACTGGGGCTCACCGTCGCCTTTATCACCCTGCTGATCCTCGGCAGCGCCATCAGCGCCGCACTGGCCGACAAGAAACTGCAGAACAAGGAACAGGACCTGCGCCGGGTCAACATGTTGCTCAGCCAGCTCGATCAGGCGCGGATGTCGCTGCAGCAGGCGGCCAATTACGACGCCCTGACCAACCTGATCAACCGTCGCGGTTTCAACCAGCTCTTCGCTGAAAAGCTCAGCCAGAAATCCACCGAGGGCGGCATGCTCGCGGTGATGTTTCTCGACATCGATCACTTCAAACGCATCAACGACAGCCTCGGCCATGATGCCGGCGACGAGCTCCTCAAAGTCATCGCCCAACACATCAAAGGTTCGGTGCGCGGCCATGAAGACGTGGTCGCCCGTTTCGGCGGCGACGAATTCTGCATCCTGATCAGCCTGCGCGACCGCGAAGAAGCACGCAACCTCGCTCAGCGCATCATGCTCAAGATGAAGGAGCCGATCGAACTGGCCGGGCGGCGCATGGTGATGACCACCAGCATCGGCATCAGCCTGTTTCCCGAAGACGGCACCACCTGTGATGAACTGCTCAAGCACGCGGACCTGGCGCTGTATCAATCCAAAGGTGCTGGACGCAACGGCGTGCACTTTTTCGATTCCAACCTGAAAAACCGCGCAAGCCTGGAGCTGCAACTGGAAGAAGAACTGCGTCTTGCCCTGCGCGAAGAGAACGGGCTGATGCTGTATTACCAGCCGATCTTCGAACTGAAGACCGGCAAGGTCACCAAGCTTGAAGCGCTGATTCGCTGGCAGCACCCGGTGCACGGCCTGCTGACCCCGGATCGCTTTATCGCCATCGCCGAAAACAACGGCCTGATCGCCGAACTGGACAACTGGGTGTTGCGCAAGGCCTGTGAAGACCTTGGCGAATTGTCGCGCCATGGCTGTGATGACCTGAAGATCGCCTGGAACTGCTCACCGCTGAATCTGGCCCGGGAAGAACTGGCCAATGAAATCGAACACGCCTTGCGCAGCGCCGGCGTTTCCCCCGAACGGCTGGAGCTGGAGGTGACCGAGAACGCCCTGATGGGCAACATCGCCAACACGCTGGTGCTGTTGCGGCAGATCCGCGCCCTGGGCGTGTCGTTGTCGATCGATGATTTCGGCACCGGTTATTCGTCGCTGGCCTACCTCAAGCGACTGCCGCTCAACACACTGAAAGTCGACCGCTCATTTATCCTCGATATTCCCAAAGCCACCGCCGACATGGAAATCGTCCAGGCGATCATTGTCATGGCCCACACCCTGCACTTGCAGGTGGTCACCGAAGGCGTGGAAAGCCTGGAGCAATACGAATTCCTCGAACGTTCGGGCTGCGACTTCATTCAGGGCTACCTGCTCAGCCGTCCGGTGCCGCTGGACGAACTGCGCCCGGTCCTGGAAGAGATCAATCAGCGCAAACACTCCCACGCGGTCAATCCGCTGACGCTGGCTCGCGGTACATTTTCACCAGTGTTGATGGATCTTTCGCCAAAAAGCCCTGCGCCCCATGCAGGCGCATCAGTTGTGCGGCCAATCCGCTGATCGGCGTGGCCGAGCCCACTTCGCGAGAAAACTTCACCGCCGTGTCGAGATCCTTGAGCAGCGTGCGCACGTGCCATTTCACCGGTTCGAAACGGCTTTCGGCCATTTGCGGGGCGAGGATCTGCAGCGGCTTCGAATCGGCGAAACCACCGGCCAGTGCCTCGGCGATCAGACTGGCGTCGACCCCGGACTGCTCGGCCAGCGCGACCACTTCGGCAATCACCAGCGCATTGCACGCGACGATCATCTGGTTGCAGGCCTTGGTCACCTGGCCGGCGCCGACGCCGCCCATGTGCGTGACGCGCTGACCGAGGGCGAGCAACACCGGGCGTACGCGATCAAGATTCGCTGCATCACCGCCCACCATGATCGCCAGACTGCCAGCCTCGGCCCCGACCACGCCGCCGGACACCGGTGAATCGAGCCACGTCATGCCAGTCCTGTCGGCCAACTCAGCCGCCATCTCGCGAGTCGCCGTCGGTTCCAGGCTGGAAAAATCCACCAGCAACTGACCGCGCTTCGCCCCTTCGGCGACACCAGCCGGGCCAAACACCACCTCACGCACCACCGCCGTGTCAGCCAGGCACAGCATCACCACATCGGCGTGCCGACACAGCTCGGCGGGCGTCGCCACCTGCCGGGCACCGGCCTCGACCAGCGGCGCGCATTTGTCCGGGTTGCGGTTCCATACGGTCAGCGGATAACCCGCTGCCAGCAGACGCCGGCACATCGGCAGGCCCATCAGACCGATTCCGGCAAACCCCAACGAAGGTAGCGTTGACATCATTTAGCCTCCTTTTGATTAAAGATCGCCGAATAATGGCCGATCCATCATCAATCAGGAAAGGATTCCCCCGCGCGGCACTCAGGCCAGAACCCTGACGCACGGGCCAAATACGCGCAGTAAAAAGACGCGAGATTCCCATTCCGTGAGGCTCGACGACACCGGTCGCCGAACCAACCAGTCCAGGTATATGGCGCACAATGACTTCTAAAAACAATCCGGCCACTGCGGTATCCGATCTGACCCTGAGCCCAGCAGCGAACAGCCCTGCCCCGATGAAGCCATTGCCTCCTTCGCGCCCGTTGGGCACCCAGCAATACCTGTACTTCACCGAAACCAACACCGACCGCATCCTCGACAACCTCGATGGCCTGCGTGACCTGGTGTTCCCGCGCCCGCCGCATCTGGAAGGCGACAACGAGCAGCACAACGATCAGGAATTCCCGTCGGTGTGCCTGATCGGCCTCGGTCGCTGCGGCTCCAACATCGCCCTCGACGTGGCGGAGCTGGTGTACAACGCACGCAAGTTCTACCTCAACGAGTTCAACAACGAAGATCGCGCGGCTGACCGGCGTCTGGCGACCGACAAAGGCTACAGCCCGGCCCAGTGGATCAAGCAGAACCTGCGGATCGGCCCGAACAAGTCGACCAAACCGGTGTTCCTGGTGGAACCATTGGTGATGCTCGGCGACCTGGACAAAGACATCGCCGGACGCATCCGCTTCTCGCGCAAGGGCGAAAAGAGCGGCTTCCTGCGCGACTACAGCAAAATGAAGATCATGGACTTGTCCGAAGTCCACGCCGGCGGCGCCGGTAACGCGCCGATCCTCGGCCAGTACCTGGCGAAGATCATCCTGAACAAGGACACCCAGCGCTTCTCCAGCCCTGACTGGAAAATGATTCACTCGTACCTGATCGACAGCTGCGGCATCAAGGCCAACCAGTCGCGCCTGTATTTCTCGATCTTCAGTGCCGGCGGCGGTACCGGTTCGGGCATGGCCTCGGAATTCGGCCTGGCCCAGCAGCACTCGTACATGAACAAGACGTTCGACACCAAGCCGATGGACGAACATGACGGCAAGAGCGGTCATTCGTTCGTGTTCGAGCCGATCTTCACCAGCGGCATCTGCGTGCTGCCGAACATTTCCGACCACCGCAGCGAAATGTCCGAGGCGCTGCACATCAACGCCGGTCGCCTGCTGTGCAAATACCTGTCGGAAGAATGGGATTTCTCGTACAACTTCGCCAACGAAGACAGCAGCGAAGCCAGCGTCATGGGCCGTATCCGCCCATGGAACGCGATGATGCTGATCTCCAACGACATCATGCGTTACGCCGAAGAAAGCGATGACGGCAACATCCAGAACATTGATGTCAATGCGATGGAGAAGCACGCCAACCAGTACATCTCGCAGCAGATCTTCAACATTCTGACGGCCCAGGCAGTCACGACCGACTACGACCAGAACTATTTCCGTCGTGCCGGCATCGACATCGGCGAGACCATTCGCCTGGACGCCAACGACCTGTTCATGAGTCTGGCCGGCCCGGTGGCGATTGCCTACGCAGAATCGGTAGTGCCGGAAACCCCGCCGCCGAGCAGCGACAAGTTCAAGGTGTTCGACAAAGAGCCACAGCGCCTGAACATCGACGACCTGTTCTTCCGTTCGATCGACCTGCCGCACTTCAACAAGGTCACCCAGGCCATCGAAGGCATCAGCCTGCTGCCGATCGAATCCAAGCGTTATCGCGCCTCGCTTGAGCAGTACAAGAACTCCGGCTACGACGCCGCTGCGCTGCATGACCTGCACTTCTTCAAGAACTGCTCGTCGGTGGTCTCGATCGTTTCGCTGCCGAAAGACTACAAACTGTCGTACATGGACCTGAACCGGTTGAAGACCCACCTCAACAGCCTGTTCCCCAACACCACGCTCAAGCGTTACGCACTGGTGATCGGCGCCTCGGCGAACCTGTCGCTGACCACCCTGATCGCCAAGAGCCCGTGTCTGTCGGACGACTTCCTGACCCTGATCGTAGCGTTCATCAAGCGTTGCTTCGCGAAGAACCCGTACCGTTTCGACGAGACCCTGGACAACTCGATCCTCGACTTCATCATCAATGAAGAATTCGACGAAGACCGTATCGACGAACTGCTCAACGAATTCGAGAACCCGGCGAAGATCCTCGATACCAACTGGTACGCGATCAAACCGATGTACGAGAAGAAGTACCGCGAGCTGATCAACGACAAAGAGAAGTTTGTCTCGATCAACGACATCCGCCTGTCGCGCGATTGCGTGAAGAAGTCGATCAAGTACCTGCGCGAGATCTACCGCCACCGGATCGGCAAGACCAAGGTCATTTCGCTGAATAACCATACTGGCAAGACTTACTCGGTCTGACACCAGACCGAGGCTCTCCCATCGAGAGCAGGCTCGCTCCCACATTGAAAAACATTCCCTGTGGGAGCGAGCCTGCTTGCGATGAGGCCCTCGAATTCCCCGATGTATTCAGACTTTCCAACATCCAGAAACAATTAAGCAGCCGTTAGGCTGCTTACTAAACTGTGCCCGTTACGTTTACGTCACCGTTATGCCACCCCCGCTTGTGGCATTTCTCTACGGCAACGTGCCATCACGCTACTCGGCTACACACTTTTCCTCGGCGATCGCGCGCACCAACAAGGTGCACCACCTCAGGCAGACGCCCTTTCCTGGACCAGAATCCATGGCCGAACCACGACCGCCCACATCTGCGGATCACGTTCAAAAATATCCAGCGCCCGCGTTTCAGACAGCTTGGCGACTTTGTCTTCGGCCAGCCAGGCAGCGACTTTCTCGCCTTGATCCGATGCCACGGCCTCGGCCACGGCGATCAAATCCAGGTCAGCGTCGACCCACAATAGGGCACCCTGGGCGTAGAAGCGCTCCAGCTCCTTCCAGGTAATAGATGCGGTTTCACCAAGCAGCTTGGCATAGAGGGTGCTAGGTTCTTGATTCATGGGACTGTCCGGAAAAGAAATCGGCGCGAATGATAACGTCGGTGGTCCGGCAGAAAAACCCGGTAGCAAAAGGCTGTACCGAACGAAAAGAGCAGGAAGGCCAGGGAATGCTGATGATTGGGGTATAAGCCCTCTGAACGTCCCGCCGCAATTCTGTCTTTTTCTTTCATTAAAGCGACATCTCCAGAATTTGCCCCTGGGCGCCAGCTTCCCAGGCCAACAACCGGCGCTCTACACTGTACCGGTACAGTTGCCGGGGGCATTTCCGGACGATATCGCGATGATATCTGGCCCGGTTCTGCTGCTACGGCGTCAGGACTCTAAAAAAATACAACAGTAAGAGTGGAGCACTATGACTAAGGCTACTAAGCAGATTTCCAAACTGTTTGCCGCTATGGTACTGGCCGGGGTTGCCAGCCATTCGTTCGCAGCTGACACCATCAAGATCGGTATCGCCGGCCCTAAAACCGGCCCGGTAGCCCAGTACGGCGACATGCAGTTCAGTGGCGCCAAAATGGCCATCGAACAGATCAACGCCAAGGGCGGCGTCGACGGCAAGAAGCTCGAAGCCGTTGAATACGATGACGCTTGCGATCCGAAACAAGCGGTAGCCGTTGCGAACAAGGTCGTCAACGACGGCGTCAAGTTCGTGGTCGGTCACCTGTGCTCCAGCTCCACTCAGCCTGCTTCGGACGTTTACGAAGACGAAGGCGTGATCATGATCACCCCGGCTGCCACCAGCCCGGACATCACCAGCCGTGGTTACAAAATGGTGTTCCGCACCATCGGCCTGGACAGCGCCCAGGGCCCTGCCGCCGGTAACTACATTGCCGATCACGTGAAACCGAAAATCGTTGCTGTTCTGCACGACAAACAGCAATACGGTGAAGGCATCGCCACCGCCGTGAAGAAAACCCTGGAAGGCAAAGGCGTCAAGGTTGCCGTGTTCGAAGGCGTCAACGCCGGCGACAAAGACTTCTCCTCGATGATCTCCAAGCTCAAGCAAGCCAACGTCGACTTCGTCTACTACGGCGGCTACCACCCAGAGCTGGGCCTGATCCTGCGTCAGTCCCAGGAAAAAGGCCTGAAAGCCAAGTTCATGGGTCCGGAAGGCGTGGGTAACGACTCCATCTCGCAGATCGCCAAGGACGCGTCCGAAGGCCTGCTGGTGACCCTGCCGAAGTCCTTCGACCAGGATCCGGCCAACGTTGCCCTGGCGGATGCATTCAAGGCGAAGAAAGAAGACCCGAGCGGCCCGTTCGTGTTCCCTTCCTACTCGGCGGTTGAAGTGATTGCCGGCGGTATCGCCGCTGCCAAATCCGAAGACCCTGCGAAAGTGGCGGCTGCCATTCACGCCGGCACCTTCAAGACCCCGACCGGCGACCTGAGCTTCGATGCCAAGGGCGACCTGAAGGACTTCAAATTCGTGGTCTACGAGTGGCACTTCGGCAAACCTAAAACCGAAGTTTCGCCTCAGTAAGGCGCTGCCTGACTGACTGCCAATAAAGCCCACGGCGTGCCGTGGGCTTTGTTTTACGAATGTATTGGGCCGCGCTGGCGTGATCCGCCAGTCTCCCCACCTGAAAATCTCAAAACCGTCATCAGCGGTTCGCTGGCAAAACCCGGATTCGAAGTGGATAAAGATCCACGGGGCCGGGCGGGAAAATGACTCCACCAGTGAAATGCGTATCAGGTTTTTAGGAGCGCTGTAATGCCTGACATCTATCACTTCTTCCAACAGCTGGTTAATGGCATGACCATTGGCAGCACGTATGCCCTGATCGCCATCGGCTATACGATGGTCTACGGCATCATTGGAATGATCAACTTCGCCCACGGCGAGGTGTACATGATCGGCTCCTACGTGGCCTTCATCGCCATCGCCGGGCTGTCCATGATGGGACTCGACAGTGTTCCACTGTTGATGACCGCCGCTTTTCTCGCAACCATCGTCGTGACCAGTGCCTACGGTTACAGCATCGAACGCGTCGCCTACCGCCCCTTGCGCGGCAGCAACCGTCTGATCCCGCTGATTTCCGCCATCGGCATGTCGATCTTCCTGCAGAACACGGTTCTGCTGGCGCAAGACTCCAAGGACAAATCCATCCCCAACCTGATCCCCGGCAACTTCTCCATCGGGCCAGGTGGCGCACATGAAGTGCTGATTTCCTACATGCAAATCGTGGTGTTCGTGGTGACCCTGGTCGCCATGCTCGGCCTGACGCTGTTCATCTCCCGCTCTCGCCTGGGTCGCGCCTGCCGTGCCTGTGCCGAAGACATCAAGATGGCCAACCTGCTGGGCATCAACACCAACAACATCATCGCCCTGACCTTCGTCATCGGTGCTGCGCTGGCGGCCATCGCGGCCGTGCTGCTGAGCATGCAATACGGCGTGATCAACCCGAACGCCGGTTTCCTCGTCGGCCTCAAGGCCTTCACCGCCGCGGTACTGGGCGGCATCGGCAGCATCCCCGGCGCCATGCTCGGCGGGCTGGTGCTCGGTGTGGCGGAAGCCTTTGGTGCCGATATCTTCGGCGACCAGTACAAGGACGTCGTGGCGTTCGGCCTGCTGGTTCTGGTGCTGTTGTTCCGGCCAACCGGCCTGTTGGGTCGTCCGGAGGTTGAGAAAGTATGACTAGGAATCTTAAACAGGCGCTGTTCAGCGCCCTGCTGGTGTGGGCGGTGGCCTACCCGGTACTCGGTCTGAAGCTGACCATCGTCGGCATCAACCTCGAAGTGCATGGCACCAGTACCTCGACATTGATCACCATTGCCGTCTGCTCGGTACTGATGTTCCTGCGAGTGTTGTTCGACCAGCAGATCGGTGCGGCGTGGAAATCCTCACCGAACCTGCCCAAGATGCCGGCCAAGGCCAGCAGCTTCCTGACCCTGCCGACCACCCAGCGCTGGATCATCATTGCGTTGATCATCGGTGCACTGGTCTGGCCGTTCTTCGGCTCTCGCGGCGCGGTGGATATCGCCACGCTGGTGCTGATCTACGTGATGCTCGGCCTCGGCCTGAACATCGTGGTCGGCCTGGCAGGCCTGCTCGACCTCGGTTACGTCGGCTTCTATGCCGTCGGCGCCTACAGTTATGCGCTGCTGTCGCACTACTACGGTCTGAGCTTCTGGATCTGCCTGCCGATCGCCGGACTGATGGCGGCCACCTTCGGCTTCCTGCTCGGTTTCCCGGTACTGCGTCTGCGCGGTGACTATCTGGCGATCGTGACGCTGGGCTTCGGTGAAATCATCCGTCTGTTCCTGCGTAACCTCACCGACATCACCGGCGGCCCGAACGGCATCAGCAACATTCCGAAGCCATCCCTCTTCGGGTTGACCTTCGACAAGACGGCCGCAGAGGGGATGCAGACCTTTCACGAGTATTTCGGCCTGACCTACAACCCGGTGAACAAGGTGATCTTCCTTTACCTGATCGCGGTGTTGTTGTCGCTGTTCGCGCTGTTCGTCATCAACCGCTTGCTGCGCATGCCCCTGGGTCGTGCCTGGGAAGCGTTGCGCGAAGACGAGATCGCTTGCCGCGCGCTGGGCCTGAATCCGACGATCATCAAGCTCTCGGCGTTTACCCTGGGTGCCTGCTTCGCCGGTTTCGCCGGCAGTTTCTTCGCTGCCCGTCAGGGTCTGGTGACGCCGGAGTCCTTCACCTTCATCGAGTCGGCGACCATTCTCGCCATCGTGGTGCTGGGCGGCATGGGCTCGCAGCTGGGCGTCGTACTCGCCGCGGTCGTGATGATCCTGTTGCCGGAAATGATGCGTGAGTTCAGTGAGTACCGCATGCTGATGTTCGGCGCCCTGATGGTGCTGATGATGATCTGGCGACCTCAAGGTCTGCTGCCCATGCAACGTCCTCACATGGAGCTGCGCAAATGAGCCGCGAGATCCTGAAAGTCGAAAATCTGAGCATGCGCTTCGGCGGCCTGCTGGCGGTCAACGGCGTGGCCCTGACCGTGAAGGAAAAAGAGGTGGTTGCACTGATCGGGCCGAACGGCGCGGGCAAGACCACCGTGTTCAACTGCCTGACCGGTTTCTACAAGCCGAGCGGCGGCAGCATCGTGCTCGACGGCGAGTCGATCGAAGGCCTGCCGGGCCACAAGATCGCCCTCAAAGGCGTAGTGCGTACCTTCCAGAACGTGCGGTTGTTCAAGGACATGACAGCGGTCGAGAACCTGTTGATCGCCCAGCATCGTCACTTGAACACCAACTTCCTGGCCGGTCTGTTCAAGACCCCGGCGTTTCGCAAAAGCGAGCGCGAGGCCATGGAATACGCCGAATACTGGCTGGACAAGGTCAACCTCAAGGAATTCGCCAACCGTCCGGCCGGCACCCTGGCCTACGGTCAGCAACGTCGTCTGGAAATCGCCCGCTGCATGATGACCCGTCCGCGGATCCTCATGCTCGACGAACCGGCCGCCGGCCTGAACCCGAAGGAAACCGAAGACCTCAAGGCGCTGATCAGCGTGCTGCGTGAAGAGCACAACGTGACCGTGCTGCTGATCGAACACGACATGAAACTGGTCATGAGCATTTCCGACCACATCGTCGTGATCAACCAGGGCACGCCTCTGGCCAACGGCACGCCGGAACAGATCCGCGACAATCCTGAAGTGATCAAAGCCTACCTGGGGGAAGCGTAAATGCTGCAGTTCGAAAACGTTTCCACCTTCTACGGCAAGATCCAGGCCCTGCACAGCGTCAACGTCGAAGTCCGCCAGGGCGAGATCGTGACCCTGATCGGCGCCAACGGTGCCGGCAAGTCCACCCTGCTGATGACGCTGTGCGGTTCGCCGCAGGCGCACAGCGGCAGCATCCGCTACATGGGTGAGGAACTGGTCGGCCAGGAATCGTCGCAGATCATGCGCAAAAGCATTGCCGTGGTCCCGGAAGGCCGTCGGGTGTTTGCCCGACTGACCGTCGAAGAGAACCTGTCCATGGGCGGATTCTTCACCGACAAGGGCGACTATCAGGAACAGATGGACAAGGTTCTCGGACTTTTCCCACGCCTGAAAGAGCGCTTCAACCAGCGCGGCGGCACCATGTCCGGCGGCGAACAGCAAATGCTCGCCATCGGCCGGGCGCTGATGAGCAAGCCGAAACTGCTGCTGCTCGACGAACCGTCGCTGGGCCTGGCACCGATCATCATCCAGCAGATCTTCGACATCATCGAACAGCTGCGCAAGGACGGTGTGACGGTGTTCCTGGTTGAGCAGAACGCCAACCAGGCGCTGAAAATCGCTGACCGTGCGTACGTGCTGGAGAACGGCCGGGTGGTGATGCAAGGCACCGGTGAAGCGCTGCTGACCGACCCGAAAGTGCGCGAGGCGTATCTCGGCGGTTGATCGATTGCGTTAAACAAAAAACGGCCTTCGGGCCGTTTTTTTTTGCGCTTTGAAAATTATTTTCGCGATCGCTGTAACGCATCGCCAGGTCGTTTCTCTAGTGGGGTAAGCAAGCGCACATCGCTTGTTCCAACCCAAGTTGAAACCGGAGAAACATCATGACCGCTACCACCCGCACCCTGTCCGCCACCGCCCTGGTTCTGGCCCTCGGTTCCGCCCTGAGCATGGCCGCCGTTTCGACCGTCCAGGCTGCCGACAACACCAACATGGAAAAATGCTTCGGCGTGGCCATGAAAGGTCATAACGATTGCGCCGCCGGCGCCGGCACCACCTGCGCAGGCACGGCGAAAATGGATTACCAGGCCAACTCCTGGAAGTTCGTTCCGAAAGGCACCTGCGCCACCACCGAAAGCAAAACCTCGCCGACCGGTTTCGGTCAGATGGAAGCCTTCAAGGCCAAGTCCTGATCCGGCGGCTGTCCGAGTGTCGACCATGATCACTTCCTGCGACCATGCCTCCACCCGCACTCGGGCAGCCCTCCCCGGGCTCCCGCCCCGTGCCGGGCTGGGGCTCAAGACCGGGCACTTTCGTGAAGTGCTCGGTTCTTTACCGGACATCGGTTTCTTCGAAGTCCACGCCGAAAACTACATGGTGGCCGGCGGCCCCTTCCATCACTTTCTGGGTTTGATCCGCGAGGCGTATCCGCTGTCGCTGCATGGCGTCGGCTTGTCCATCGGTGCCGAAGGCCCGCTGGATGTTCAACACCTCAAACGCCTGAGCGCGCTGATCGAGCGTTATCAACCCCAATCCTTTTCCGAACACCTGGCCTGGTCGAGCCACGGCCCGGTGTTTCTCAATGATCTATTGCCCCTTGCTTACGACACGCCGACGCTGAATCGCGTCTGCGATCACATCGACCAGGTGCAGAACACTCTCAAGCGCCCGATGCTGCTGGAAAACCCGGCGACGTATCTGGCATTCCAGCGCTCGACGATCGACGAAGCGGACTTCATCCGTGAAGTCATCCGGCGCAGCGGCTGTGGTTTGTTGCTGGACGTGAACAACGTCTATGTCTCGTGCATCAACCATCAGCGCGATCCCCTGGCCTACCTCGACGCACTGCCATTGCACGCCGTCGGCGAGATTCATCTCGCGGGTTTTGCCGAAGATTCCGACAGCCTCGGTGATCGCTTGCTGATCGACGATCACGGCGCACCGATCGATCAGGCCGTCTGGTCGTTGTACCGGCAAGCGCTGGAACGCGTCGGCCCGGTGGCGACGTTGATCGAGCGGGACAATCAGGTGCCAGCCTTCAACGTGCTGCTGGCCGAAGCGCAACAGGCCGATGAGCTTCTGCTTTGCGCAGGAGGTCGGCCATGAGTGTCCAAGCCACTTTCAGCGCAGCACTCCTCGACATTAGCCAGCCTTGCCCCGACGGCTTGTGCAGCGCCAACGGGGCCGATCCGGCCAGTCGATTCGCGGTGTACCGCAACAACGTGCAGGGTTCGTTGAGCAATGCACTGGCCGACAGTTATCCCGTGGTAATGCAATTGGTAGGAGAGGAATTCTTCCGCGCCATGGCCGGAGTTTTCATTCAAAACCATCCACCACACAGTCCGTTGATGAGCGACTACGGCAGTGATCTGGCGGACTTCATCAGCGGATTCGAACCGGCGTCGAGCGTTCCTTACCTCGCCGATGTCGCGCGGCTGGAGCGCTTGCGCACGCTGGCCTATCACGCCGCCGATGCATCGCCGTTGAGCCAGGAACAGATTGCTGCTGCATTCGCTGATCAAGAGGCTCTGAGCAATCTGCAAATCGGTCTGCATCCTTCGCTGCATGTGCTCGATTCAGCCTTTGCCGTGGTGGATATCTGGGCCGCGCACCAGCACGACAACACGCTGGCCGGGATCGATCTGAATCAGGCCCAACAGGCGCTGGTCCTGCGCAACGGCCTGGAGGTCGAGGTATTCGCCGTGGATCACGGCGCCAGCCAGTTCATTCGTCAGCTCAAGGCCGGCCTGTCACTCACTCAGGCGCTGGAATCTGCAGAAGCCTTCGATCTCAGCCAGACCCTGGCCCTGTTGATCAGCCGCCATGCCCTCACCCATTTCCACCCAAAGGTTTCGCCATGAACAGCCTCGTTGCCCGTGCCATTGCACTGCTGGAAAAAATCCCACACAGCCTGATCGCCTTCATCGCACGTTTTTCCATCGCGGCGGTGTTCTGGAAATCCGGGCAGACCAAGGTCGAGGGTCTGGCCATCGACCTGATCGACGGCACCTTCCAGATCGGCTGGCCGCACTTGGCCGACTCGACGATTCCGTTGTTCCAGAGCGAATACCACGTGCCGCTGGTGTCACCGGAAATTGCCGCTCACCTGGCCGCGTTCGCCGAACACTTTTTCCCGATCCTGATCCTCGTCGGCTTCGCCACTCGGTTTTCGGCGCTGGCATTGCTGGGCATGACGTTGGTCATCGAGTTGTTCGTGTACCCCGACGCCTACCCGACTCACGGCACCTGGGCCGCCGTTCTGCTGTACCTGATGACCACCGGGCCGGGCAAACTGTCGATCGATCATCTGATCGCCCGCCGTTACCGCTGAAGCCGGTCCAGCGCCTCGCCGCTGCGCTTGAACCAGCCGATCAGGTAGTCCGCCAGCACTTGGGTACGTTTCGGTAACCCGCCCTGATACGGATGCACCAGGTACATCGGCATGCGCCGGGTCTGAAAATCACGAAGGAGCCAGCGCAATCGGCCGTCAGCCAATTCCGCCTGCAGCAGATAGGACGGCAAGCGTGCGATGCCGGCGCCGGCCAGTGCGGCTTTCTTCAACAGGTTGTAGTGATTGCTGGCGAACGGCCCCGATACCCGCACCCGCAACAATTCGTGCTGCTGGTGATACAGCCACTCTTCGCGACCGCTGTAATGACTGTTGAGCAGGCAACGGTGTTCGACCAGTGCCTGCGGCGTCAGCGGCTCGCCGAAACGCTCAAGATACGCCGGACTGGCACAGGTCATTTCCTGCCAGGCAAGCAAGGGCCTGGCTACCAGTCGCTCGTCGTTGGCGACTTCCGTGCGAATAGCCAGATCGAAGCCATCGCGGGAGAGATCGCGGTAGCTGTTGTTCAACTCCAGCTCGATCTGCACTTCCGGGTATTTCTGGGAGAACTCCAGCAGCAGTCCATCGAAGAACGTTTCCCCGAGCGACACCGGCACGGTCATACGCACGGGACCGGCCATATCGTCCTTCAATCGCGCCAATGCCTGACGCGCCCTTTCGACCTGGACTACCAGCGCCTGGGCCTGCGGTAACAGCGCCGCCCCCGCCGCTGTCAGGCTCAACCGACGCGTCGTGCGCTGCAGCAACACCACGGAAAACCGTGTTTCCAGCTGACTGATGCGCTTGGACAACTGCCCCTTGCTGCACCCCAGTTGCTGCGCCGCCAAGGTAAAACTGCCCGCCTCGATCAACACCGCGAACGCCGCCAGATCATCCATCTCGCTCATGGATTGTTTCCATTTGAAAACCAAAGGTTGCCCATTAGTGCGCTTATCAGCAGAAAAAACCACTCTAGACTGAAACCTCGTTCAATCACTTGAGGCAAGCACGATGAAAATTCTGTTGATCGGCGCAGGCGGCACCATCGGTTCGGCCGTGGACAAAGAACTGTCGCAGCGTCACGAAGTCATTCGCATCGGCCGCAGCAGCGGCGATTTCCAGGTGGATATCAGCGACAGCGCATCGATCCGCAAGCTGTTCGAAAAGACCGGCAAGTTCGACGCCCTGGTGTGCGCCGCCGGCAACGTGACCTTCGCCCCACTGGGTGAAATGAACGAAGAGAGCTTCGCCCTCGGCCTGAAAGACAAACTGATGGGCCAGGTCAACCTGCTGCTGATCGGCCGCGAGTTCGCCAACGATGGCGCGTCGTTCACCTTTACCACCGGCGTACTGAGCCACGACCCGATCCGCAGCGGTGCTTCGGCTGCACTGGTCAACGGCGCGCTCGACAGCTTCGTCCGCGCCGCCGCCATCGAGCTGCCACGCGGCCTGCGCGTGAACTCGATCAGCCCGACCGTGCTGGTGGAAGCCATGGGCAGCTACGCCCCGTACTTCCGCGGCTACAAGCCAGTTCCTGCGGCAGATGTGGCATTGGCCTACGCCAAAAGTGTCGAAGGCTTGCAGACAGGTCAGACATTTCACGTGGGCTAAACCCTTGTGATGAACGGTCAGCCTGCGTAACGTGGCGGCACTTGTCTGGAGAGCCAAAGATGCGTGTTGCCCGTTCCTTGATCGTTGTTGCCCTGCTCCCTCTGTTTGCCGCGTGCCAGTTGTTCGATGGCGCGCGGGAAAGCGCCTCCCACGTCGGCCAGACGCGGATGCAGGGGCAACTGACCGCTGCCGACGGCAAACTGGTGTTCCAGGCTTGCGGCGAGCAGCGCCAATACGTGGTCAACGACATCGGCGGTACCAGCGTCCTGCAAGAGGCCGCCACGCTGGCCGATCAACAGGGCAAGCTGTTCGCCGACGTGCGCGGGAAGATCGCCGGTGACCGCCTCGACCTGACCCAGTTGTATCGCGTCGAACGTTCCGGCACTGCCTGCGATGATCCGAACTTCAAGCAACTGATCCTGCGCGCTGCCGGCCATGGCCAGGAATGGAACGTCAAGGTCAGCGGCAAAGGCATGGTCATCGACCGCGAAGGCCAGCCACCGCTCGCCGTGCCTTACGTCGAAGAGCAACTGGGCGACGGTCGTTTCAACCTCAGCAGCGAAGCCAACAACCAGCGCATCGAGTTGTGGGTGGCGCCGCAGCGTTGCGTCGACAGCAACACCGGCAGCGTGCAGCACATGAGTGCCGAGCTGCGGATCGACGGCAAGGTGCAGCGTGGTTGCGGGTATTTCGGCGGTTCGCGCAACGACTGATCGTTTTACCCTCACGGGATCCGGCCGTTGCGGCTTATAATCGCCGCCTTCAAACGCCCTGGCGCAGTTGTGCGCCCCGCGAACCGGATCCTGTCATGTTACGAATCACTGAACTCAAGCTGCCGATCGACCATCCCGACGAAGACCTGCGCGCTGCCATCGTGCAACGCCTGGGCATCGCCAGCGATGACCTGCTCGATTTCACCTTGTTCAAGCGCAGCTACGATGCGCGCAAAAAGTCCTCCGAACTGTGCTTCATCTACACCATCGACCTCGAAGTGCGCGACGAGGCGAAAGTGCTGGGCAAGTTCGCCGATGACCGCAACGTCAACGTGGCGCCGGATGTCAGCTACAAATTCGTCGGCCAGGCGCCGAGCGACCTGAGCCTGCGTCCGATCGTGGTCGGTTTCGGCCCGTGCGGAATCTTCGCCGGCCTGCTGCTGGCCCAGATGGGCTTCAAGCCGATCATCCTCGAACGCGGCACCGAAGTGCGCCAGCGCACCAAGGACACCTGGGGCCTGTGGCGCAAAAGTGTGCTCAACCCCGAGTCCAACGTGCAGTTCGGCGAAGGCGGCGCGGGCACGTTCTCCGACGGCAAGCTGTACAGCCAGATCAAGGATCCGAAATTCCTCGGCCGCAAAGTCTTGCACGAATTCGTCAAGGCCGGCGCCCCGGAAGAGATTCTTTACGTCAGCAAGCCGCACATCGGTACGTTCCGTCTGACCGGCATGGTCGAGACCATGCGTGAAGAGATCCGCGCCCTGGGCGGCGAAGTGCGCTTCCAGGAGCGCGTCACCGACGTGCTGATCGAAGACGGCCAACTGGTCGGCGTCGAGCTGGCCAGCGGCGAAACCCTGCATTCGAAACACGTGGTCCTGGCCCTCGGCCACAGTGCCCGCGACACCTTCCGCATGCTCCACAGCCGTGGCGTGTTCATGGAAGCCAAGCCGTTCTCGGTGGGTTTCCGCATCGAGCACCCGCAATCGCTGATCGACCGTGCGCGACTGGGCAAGTACGCCGGTCACCCCAAGTTGGGAGCCGCCGACTACAAACTGGTGCACCACGCCAAGAACGGCCGTTCGGTCTACAGCTTCTGCATGTGCCCGGGTGGCACCGTGGTCGCCGCGACCTCCGAGCCGAATCGCGTGGTCACCAACGGCATGAGCCAGTACTCGCGTAACGAGCGCAACGCCAACTCCGGCATCGTCGTCGGCATCACCCCGGAAGTCGATTATCCGGGCGGTCCGCTGGCCGGGATCGAGTTGCAGGAGCGTCTGGAGTCCCACGCCTTCATCCTCGGCGGCAGTGACTACAAGGCGCCGGCGCAACTGGTCGGCGACTTCATCAACGACATTCCTTCGACCGAACTGGGCGAAGTCGAACCGTCGTACAAACCGGGGGTAGCGCTGGGCGATCTGGCCCTGGCCTTGCCGGATTTCGCCATCGAAGCGATTCGCGAAGCGTTGCCGGCGTTCGAGAAGCAGATTCGCGGTTATTCGTTGCACGATGCGGTGCTGACCGGGATCGAGACGCGCACCTCGTCGCCGCTGCGCATCACTCGTGATGAGACGCTGCAGAGCATGAACGTCAAAGGTCTGTTCCCGGCCGGTGAAGGCGCGGGTTATGCGGGCGGGATTCTGTCGGCGGGTGTTGACGGGATTCGCATCGCGGAAGCTGTCGCACGCGACATCCTCGGTCTGAAAGACTGATCTGCAATACCTGAAACAATGCAAAAACCTGTGGGAGCGAATTCGCTCCCACAGTCGTATTCGGCGTCAGATATTGGCGCGCAGAACCGAGGCCGGCAGCGCTTCACCCTTCTCGGCACTCGCCGCAACAGCGGCCATCAATCCATCCAGCTCATAGCCCTGCGCCTTGAGCCACGCCTGATCGTAATAGGTGTCTGCGTAGCGCTCGCCGCCATCGCACAGAATCGCCACGATCGACCCCGACTCTCCCGCCGCTTTCATCTGCTGCGCCGCCATCAGCGCGCCGATCAGATTGGTGCCGCTCGACCCACCCACATGCCGGCCCAGACGCTGCGCCAGGTAATGCATGGCCGCCAGCGACAAGGCATCCGGCACCTTGACCATCGCATCGATCACCTTGGGCAGGAACGACGCTTCCACCCGTGGCCGGCCGATGCCTTCGATCCGCGAACCGTGATCCAGACGCAAGCTGGCATCGCCGGTCTGGTAAAAGTCGAAGAACACCGAACGCTCGGCATCGGCACACAGCACGCGGGTGCAATGTTGGCGATAGCGCACGTAGCGGCCGAGGGTTGCGGTGGTGCCGCCGGTGCCGGGGCTGGAAATCAGCCAGGCCGGGCACGGGTGCTGCTCGTAGCGCATCTGCTGGAAAATCGACTCGGCGATGTTGTTGTTCGCCCGCCAGTCGGTGGCGCGTTCGGCGTAGGTGAACTGGTCGATGAAGTGCCCATCGTGTTCGCGGGCCAGACGTTCGGATTCGGCGTAGATCTGGGTCGGATCGTCCACCAGGTGACTCTTGCCGCCATAGAACGCGATCTGGGCGATCTTCTCCTTGGACGTGGTCGCCGGCATCACCGCAATGAACGGCAGCCCCAGCATCCGCGCGAAGTACGCTTCGGAAATCGCCGTCGAACCACTGGACGCCTCGATCACCGGCGCGCCTGGCTTGAGCCAGCCGTTACACAAGGCGTAGAGAAACAGCGAACGGGCCAGACGGTGCTTGAGGCTGCCGGTGGGATGGCTGGACTCGTCCTTGAAGTACAACTCGATGCCCGGGAACCCCGGCAGCGGCAAGGGGATCAGGTGCGTGTCGGCGCTGCGCTGGAAGTCAGCTTCGATGATCCGGATGGCTTCGCGGGCCCACTGTCGGTTGTCGCTCATGGCTGTTGATCTCGTTGAATCGGGCAGAAGTGCCTTCACAGGCTCAGCCCCCAAGCTTAGGAAAAAACCTACGGCACCGACAGATACAGCTGAGCTTCAATCCCTTGGGCAACTGCTAGGCTCTGCTGCACGTCGACTGGGCGCTCTGTAACCACATATAACAAAAAAGAATATAACTTTTGTTTTAACAACTAACGGTACGGGTTAGGGTGTCCCACCTTTTGACTTTATCGATGGAGAGCGACCTTGCCTCTGCGTAGCACTTTCACGCGTTTCTTTCAGTTGGAAGCTGCCAGCGGTCTGTTACTGATCGCCGCGGCCATCCTGGCTTTAATCATCAACAACTCGCCGCTGTCGTGGTTGTACAGCGGCCTGCTCGATACCCCCGTGGTGGCGCAGATCGGCGCGTTGAAAATCGCCAAGCCCTTGCTGCTGTGGATCAACGACGGCCTGATGGCGCTGTTCTTCCTGCTGATCGGCCTGGAAGTGAAGCGCGAAGTCCTCGACGGTCAGCTGTCGAAACCGTCGCAGATCGTCCTGCCCGGCGCGGCCGCGATTGGCGGCATGCTGGTGCCGGCGCTGATCTACTGGTTCCTCAACCGCGACAACCCGGCCGCCCTCGACGGCTGGGCGATTCCGACCGCCACCGACATCGCCTTCGCCCTCGGCGTGCTGGCCTTGCTCGGCAAGCGAGTGCCGGTGTCGCTGAAGCTGTTCCTGATGACCCTGGCGATCATCGATGACCTGGGCGCCATCGTGATCATCGCGATCTTCTATTCCGGCGAACTCTCGACCCTGTCGCTGGGTCTGGCGGCGGCGTGCATCGCGGCTCTGGTGGCGATGAACCGACTCGGGGTGGTCAAGCTCGGGCCGTACATGATCATTGGTCTGATCCTGTGGGTCTGCGTCCTCAAGAGCGGTGTCCATGCGACGCTGGCCGGCGTGACCCTCGCGTTCTGCATCCCGCTGCGCACCAAAAACGCAGAGCCTTCGCCGCTGCTGACCCTGGAACACGCGCTGCACCCGTGGGTCGCCTACGGCATTCTGCCGCTGTTCGCCTTCGCCAACGCCGGTCTGTCGCTGACCGGTGTGACCGCCGAAAGCTTCACGCACCATGTACCGATGGGCATCGCCGTCGGCCTGCTGCTGGGCAAGACCGTTGGCGTGTTCGGCCTGACCTGGCTTTCGGTCAAGACCGGCATCGCCGCCCTGCCTCAGGGCGCCAATTGGGGCCAGGTGCTTGGCGTGGCGATCCTCTGCGGGATCGGCTTTACCATGAGCCTGTTTGTCGGCTCGCTGGCCTTCGTGCCGGGTGCCAGTGAATACGCCGGGATGGACCGGATGGGCATTCTCACCGGCTCAGTGTTCGCTGCATTGATCGGTTATGCGGTGACATTGGCCGCGAGCAGAAAAGGATCCATGCAAGGCAGTTAAGTCGCACATTACGGCCCTCTCTCTGGAGGGGCCAAGACTCAATGAAAGATCCACACACATGATTGGGCTCCAGAACCTTGCAAAGACATGGTAAATCTCCCGTTGGTGCTGCTCGCAGCGCTTAACCTGAGCCTTTCAAGTGTGCTATATCTTCTGTTGACAGCAGCGTCACCTCAGAACGTTTTTTCGGAGCCTTCCATGTCACGCAAAGCAGAAAAGCGCCCAATGACGGACAGTCAGATTGCCGTGCAGGAGTCTTATATTCCAGACATTGCCCTGAAAGCGTTCAACAACGCCTACAAAATGGCGCTTGCCAATGGGGCTGCTGTGCTTGTCGCCAAAGATGGTCAGCTGTTTGAAGTGACAGAAAAATCTTCGGTTGCACTGCGCTCGATCGGCACATATGGAAACCTGAAAAGCGGGACTCGCCTGCAAATCAGCAAACTGTCTAAACAGGTCGTTTCTTGAGCACACCGAGGGTACGTATATTCGCCGGACCAAATGGCTCAGGAAAAAGCACCTTTAATCGGCTGGTTCCTGCCCATCTATTGGGAAATTACATAAACCCAGATGATATAGAGCGTGCAATCAAAGACACTGGTTATTTTGATTTCACCACCTATCGCATCGAATCTCACAAAAATGACATTTTCGATTTTTTCCGCAACCACGCCCTGCTAAAAAAAGCTCCAGAGTCATTGGCAAAATTGGATTCGATTACGATTGAAGGTGACAGGCTCAGCTTCTCGGATACTCAGATCGACTCCTATGTAGCCTCCGCTCTTTCCGACTTCATACGGCGCTCTCTGATCAAAGAGAAAATCAGTTTTACGTTCGAAACCGTCATGTCCTCATCAGATAAAGTCGACTTGCTCTACGAAGCCCAGAGATCCGGCTATAGGGTTTACGTCTATTACGTTGCAACAGCAGACCCGGAAATCAATGTTGCCAGGGTTGCCTATCGCGTATCACAGGGTGGGCACAACGTTCCTCCTGAAAAGATACGAAAGCGTTATTGGAGGTCTCTGGCGCTTCTATCGGACGCAATCCTCACCTCGAACAGAGCCTATATCTTTGATAACTCCGACGAAGGTAGCGAAGGGCTGACACAAGTAGCAGAGATCACAGACGGAGAGCTGATTGAAATCAAGTCAGACGTTCAGCCACCTTGGTTTAAAGAGTTTGTACTGGATAAACTGATCTAGATTACAAGTCCTCTCGACTTCTCTTAGCGTCGGCCCTGATTCACGTCGAACAATCCCCACGTCTTTAGAGACGCGTCCTACAGCCACGATTTTCCTGCTTCGTTAACGTCGTGCAGCCCCTTTCGAGGGGCTGCCGATGCATGAACGAAAGGACAATCAGTGGCTGGTCAAAAGGACATTCCCCGGGTTCCCAACCCACCGGCAGGCAACGGGCATCACGTCACCTACCGCTACATGACGGCCACCGAGCTGGCCGATCAGGACGAACGACAAAACAAGTACGACGCCATGCTGGCGCGACAGGACGCTTTCGAACGCAGCCGTGAGGTCGCGTCGAACAGGCCTGAGCCGGTGCGTGCCGGCTGCGTGTTCGCCAAGTCCTGCAAGTTGCCGGACGCGATCATCGATTACTCGAATCCTTCGGGGATGGTGCCGACTGACAGCCTGAAAGATTACGGCGACCTGATCCTGCTCGGTGGCCGTGAAGCCGATGACAGCGGTGGTGTTGCGCTCAAGAAAATCAGCGGCACTGCCATCCCGGCGGGTCTGGGCACCTTCGCCCTTGCGGGTGAGTCGTTCAAGGCATTGCCCGCCATAGCGTCTACCGCCGTTGTGACACCTTTGGTCGGGCTGGTGGCGTTGCTCATGCCATCGAACCTGGGCGACAGCGCCCTCTACACCGAAGACCAGTTGCTAGCCCTCAAACAGGCTCGAACCCGCGTGCGCTTGCGTGTCGAACAGCAGGCGGATGGCAGCCTCAAGGGTTACGGTTTCTACACCGGCAAGAATCGCGACTGGGAAATGGTTGATGTCGCGCAGTTCACTGCACGCGGTAACCGGTTTGTTGCAGACCTCGGCGAAGGCATCGAACTGATCTGGACACCGGCTGTGGACGGCTCCGACATCCTCGGCATCCCGGCGCTGGAGGCTGCTCCGCAGGCACCGCATATCTGGGTGTATCCGCCGACGAAAGCGGCGGACGGGATTCTGGTGAATCCGGTTTATCCTCCGGATTATCGGGATTTCATATTGGTGTTTCCGGCGGATTCTGGAGTTAAGCCGCTATATATTGTTCTAAATGTACGCGGGCATGGCACAGCCAAGGCTGGTCACACCTACCACCCGGCTCCTGAGACAGACGAAATCACTGCATTTCCGGGATTAAAGAGAGCAAAAAAGAAAACCCCGTACTCGGGTGGGCTCCGGGATCGCTGGACAGACGCGAAAGGGAGAACAATATATGAATGGGACTTTCTTCACGGTGAGCTTGAGACGTACCGGTCAAGTGACGGTACTCATTTGGGATCGTACGACCATAGAACCGGCAAGCAACTAGATCCACCCAAAAAGAAAAAGCGAAGCATCAAAAAATATTTATGAGGTTTTTATGGGACTGAAAGCCAGACTCGAATGGTATGACAAGGAAACCGAACTGGGCGTAGGAGAGGAATTAACGAAGGACTTCGGTGACGACGGCTCTGTAATCGAATCACTCGGCATGCCAATTGAAAACAATATAAACAACGGCGGATTCGATGTGCTCTCACACTGGGTGAGTATTCTTCAACCGTACTTTAAGCACGTCATTGATTCATCTTCTTATGACTATCAAATCGCATTCGTCTATCGAGATCACTGGTAAACGCCAAACAAAAAACCCCAACCAGTCACCTGATCGGGGTTTTCTTTTACCGCTCGTTCCCGCTTAGTGCGAAACGCGGCTGGTCCCGCCGACAGTCGAAATCCGTACCCGCTCACCGACGCGGAACACTTCATTCTCCTGCACTTGCTGCACGTAGGCGCGCATGCTGCCGTCGTCTTCGCGCACGGTGATTTCAACGCCTTGGGTACGGGTCAGGCCTTCTTCGGTGGCCGAACCGATCAGGCCGCCGGCCACAGCACCGATAACGGCTGCAACGATGCTGCCTTTACCGCCGCCGATGGCGCTGCCGCCGACACCGCCCACCGCTGCACCGGCGAGGCCGCCGATCGGGGTCTTGGTGCCTTCGATTTTCACTGGACGCAGGGATTCGATGGTGCCCATGCGAATCGTCTGCACGCGACGCGCTTCGTCACGGGAGTAGGAGTCACCGGTCAGGCTCGATTGGCAGCCGGTAAGCAACATCGCCATCGTGGAAAAGGAAGCAACCAGCAGAACAGACTTACGCATAGGATCAACTCCAAAGGACAGGTATTCATTAAACTCCGCAGCTTGACGCCTGTCACGGCGCCGCCCGGATAAATTTGGTTTCATTCAGGCCCGGTACAGGGCCTCCACGAACTCACCCAACAGTAGCGCCAAAATACATAGCTTGCGCCGCCGACCCCAAGGATTTTCATGGATTACTTCATCATTGTCGTCACAACCGTCGCCGGTTTGTACTTCCACTGGTGGTTGTACGTGCGGATCAAACGCTGGATGGACCGCGATCTGGCATTGTCACTGGCCGGCAAGGATGAAGGCAAACGCGCCTTCATGCTCGAACGGCTGGCGCAAGCCCGATCGCAGAAGATCAGGCGTCGGGACCTGCCGAAGTGGCTTGAGGCCGCTGCGGCAGGCTATCCCGCTCGGTAGACTGCTTAAGGTGCCAGACGTTCAAGAATCCAGTCGGCGCCCTGCAAACGGTAGTTGAGGCGATCGTGCAGACGGCTCGCGCGGCCCTGCCAGAATTCGATGCGCTCGGGGAGCAAGCGATAGCCGCCCCAGTGTTCCGGGCAGTCGGGCTGGGTGTCGGTGAAGCGTTGCTCGGTAGCCTTGAGCAAATCTTCCAGTTCACCCCGGCCGTTGATCACCCGGCTCTGCGGTGACGCCCAGGCACCCAGTCGGCTGCCCAGCGGGCGCACTTGATAGTACGCGTCGGACTCCTCGGGTGTGACCTTCACCACCCGCCCTTCGATGCGCACCTGGCGCTCCAGGGTCGGCCAGAAGAACGTCATGGCCGCGAACGGATTCGCGGCCAGGTGCTGGCCCTTGGCGCTTTCGTAGTTGGTGAAGAAGGTGAAGCCCTGCTCGTCCAGGCCCTTGAGCAGCAGAATGCGGCAGTGCGGTCGACCGTCCGCATCGACCGTGGCCAGGGTCATGGCGTTGGCTTCCACCGGGGCCTGCTCGGTTTTCACCGCATCGGCAAACCACTGGTGGAACAGCGCGAAAGGCTCGGCCGGGGCTTGCGCCTCGGTCAGGCCATCCCGGGTGTAATCACGACGCATATCTGCCAGAGCCTGGGTCATGGCGCATTCCTTTTCGTTAGCGGATTACTGTTTTGCCGCGTCGGTCGCAACGACTTTCTTGTCGCTTGCGGCGGCTTTGGCTGGAGCGGTTTTCTTCGCCGGAGTCTTCGCTGGTGCCTTCTTCGCTGGCGCCTTGGCAGCCGCTTTCTTGGCCGGAGCCTTTTTGGTCGCCGGTACTGCGGCTTTCTTCGCCGCCGGCGCCGGGGTGACCGGTTTGGCGACAGGCTTGACGTCCTGGGCAGCGACCATGGTCACTGGTGCCGGAGCCGGCATGTTGTACTTGCTCAGCAGCGCAACCATGGTGTTTTGCGGGGTCACCAGCAGTTCGACACGACGGTTCAGGGCACGGCCTTCAACGCTGTCGTTGGCCGCACGCGGCGCTTCGGAGCCCATGCCGCGCAGCATCAGGCGATCACGCTGCAAGCCGCTGAGACGGAAGATCGCTGCCACGGCCTGAGCGCGTTCCTGGCTCAGTTTGGTGTTTGCCGGGGCTGCGCCAGTGGTATCGCTGTGACCTAGCACCAGCACGGCGGTTTTCGGGTCGGCTTCGAGAATTTTTGCCACGCGGGTGAACGGGCCAAGGGTGACCGGCAGCAGCATCGCCGGACGATCCGGGTTGAACGAGCCTTCAACCGGTGCGATCACGACCAGCACGTTTTCACGGCGTTCAAGTTGCAGATTGCTGTCCTTGATCGCGGTGCGCAGGCGCGGCTCGTAGTCATCCAGCCAGGCCTGAGTGACCTTTGGATCCGGCATCGGCACGACTTTGGCGGTGTCCTGCGACTTGCCGCCGAACGGCCACCACCACTTGCTGCCCGTGTCGGCATCAGCCTTGGCGACAACAGCCGGTTTGGCTTGAGGTTTTACTTCGGGCTTCACGTCGGCCTTGGCCTTGTCCGCCGAGTCATCGGAACCGAACGGCCAGTACCAATGGCTGCTGCTCTCGGTCTTGGCGACCGTCGCGGTGGTGGCCGGTTTCAACGGTGCAGGGGCCGGAGCCGGCTCCTTGGCCGCGACTTTGTCGGAAGAACCGAACGGCCACCAGCTGCCGCCATCGGCGTCATTCTTCGGAGTCTGTGCACAACCGGTAATCGCGAAACACAGGGCCAGGGCGAGAGTTTGTTTGGACGACATTGGAAACCCACAAAATAAGTAATGGACAATCAGAGGACTTTCGCCCGGATAAACAGACGCTTTGAATCGAAAAACCGGTCGAGGTTCCGGCCCTGGAACCTCTGGTAACGCTTTACAGACAAGTGGCAAGTACCCGCGCCAGCTTCTGCGCGCGCGGATCCATCAAGACGTACGGCCCCAGGGTATTTGTCACAAATCCGAAGGCCACATCGTGCTCCGGATCAGCAAAACCGATGGAACCGCCCGCCCCCGGATGCCCGAACGCCCGCGGGCCGAGGCCGTAGGTGGCGTTTGGCACGTCAGGTTGATCGAGCATGCAGCCGAGACCGAAACGGGTGCGGGTCAGCAAGGTCTTGTCCTCGCCGAGGCTGTGTTCGCGGGTCAGCTCATCAAGCATTTCGCTTTCCAGCAGGCTGCCGTCGAGCAGACCGGCGTAGAACCCGGCCAGGCTGCGTGCATTGCCGTGGCCGTTGGCCGCCGGTTGCTGCATGCGGCGCCATTCCGGTTTGTTGGTGCTGGTAAGCACCGACGGCGGATTGGTGAAGGCGCGAGTGGTCATGGCTGTTGGCTCGCGCATGGTGACTTGCAACAGGCGCTGGGCGGCGGCGTCGCCAACGTTACCCTTGCCCCGTGCGATGTGCGCCACGCGATGGAATTCTTCGTCGGCCAGGCCGACATGGAAATCCAGCCCCAACGGTTTGGCGACCCGCGCCACGATGGATTCCCCCGGCCCGCGACCGTCGGCACGCCGCAGCAACTCGCCGATCAGCCAGCCGTAAGTGATCGCGGCATAACCATGACCGGTGCCCGGCGTCCACCACGGCGCTTCGGTCGCGAGGGCGTCGACCATGGTTTGCCAGTCATACAGGGCTTCGGGGGCCAACAGTTTGCGCAGGGCCGGCAGGCCGGCCTGATGGCAGAGCAGTTGACGCAGGGTCACGGATTCCTTGCCGGCGGCGGCGAATTCCGGCCAGTAGCGGGCGACCGGAACATCGAGTTGTAACTTGCCTTCGGCCACCAGTTGCAGCGCGGTGACGGCAGTAAAAGTCTTGGTGCAGGAAAACAGGTTGGCGATGGTGTCGCTGTGCCAGGCTTCGGCACCGTCCTTGTCGGCGGTACCTGACCAGAGGTCGAGGACGGTTTCGCCGCCGACCCGGATGCACAACGCGGCGCCACGTTCCTGGGGATCGTCGAACAGTGCCGCGAAAGCTTCGCGCACCGCTTCGAATTGAAGCTCGTAATGTCCCTGAATCTGCACCCGCAACTCCCCCGCGAAAACGCTCTACAAAGTGGCCCGCATTGTTCCAGCCCTTGAGGGTTTTGGGAACAGCGGCGGGCCGGGCGGTTCTGTCTTAGTGGCCGTTGCCGGAATGCCCGCCGGTATGGCCGGCGCCCTGCCCCGGGCCTTTTCCGGCCTCGCCTTTGCGTCCGCCTTCGGTTTCGTGACCGGCCTTGTCCGCCGCCGCAGCGGCCTTCGCGGCCTCTTTGCCAAGCTGATCGATCGTCGCCAGATTGCTCTTGCGCACGGTTTCGACAAATCCCTGGTACGGCAAGTCGGTCACACCGACCAGACCAAAGTGGCCGTTCTCACCATCAAGCAGACGTCCGGTCACCGGTTGGTCGAGGTACTGGAACCAGTGCACGCCGACGATCGACGGTTCGCTCAGCGCCTGCTTGAGGAAGTTGGCGTAGGCCGGGCCACGGTCTTCTTCCTTGTTCAACGGCGTCACACCGCCCCAGAACGGGCCGCGATCGGTCGAACCGAAGTTGAACTCGGTGATCAGCACCGGTTTGTCGAGGCTGCGCAGCGCGGCGAAGTCATAGCCGTCCTGCGGTTGCAGGGTGTACATGTTGAAGCTCAGCACGTCGCAATACTGCGCGCAGGAGGCCACGGCTTCCGGCGTGCTGATGGCGAACCGGCCGCCCAGCAACAACTGGTTCGGCGCGTGCCATTTCAGCGAATCGGAAATGGTCTTGAAGTAGGTGTCGGCGAAGACCTTCTGGAAGTATTTGAAGTCGGCCTCGATTTCCGGATGCTCCGGATTCGGCAGCGGCGCTTCGAAACCCGGATCCTCCATCAATTCCCAGGCCGGCAGATCGATGCCCCAGGCCTTCGACAGCCCCGCCTGATTGCGGTACTTGTCGCGCAATTGCTTGAGGAACGCGCGTTTGGCCGGAACGTCCGTGGTCATTTTCAACGTGCCGTAGGCCAGCGCGTAACGCGACTTCGGATCATCACCGGGGCCGGCCCAGGCCAGTTCGTTGTCGGCGAAGTAGCCGATCAGCCATGGATCGTCACGGTGATCGCGGGCGGCAATCGCCACAGCGCGCTCGGTGGCCATGGCGAAACGTGGGTCGAACGGGTCAGGCATGCCGCCCCACCAGTCGTTGCCGGTGCTGATACTGGTGTAGTCGCCGACGATCGACAGCGGCAAGGTGTACGGCACACGCTCGGCGTCGCTCAGTTGCGGTGCGCTCCAGTTGCCGACGGTGTTGAAGCCCCACGCCTGCAGACGGTCGAGGGTGTGGCTGGCCCACTTCTGCTCGTCGATGGTGGCTTTGCACGGGGTGGCAGGCGCTTGCTCAGTCGCCGCCGGAGTCACGCAAGGTTCGCCGTAAAGGCGTTGCAGGTTGGCGCCATAGAAGTCGTACCAGCGTCCGTTGCCGTAGCCACGGCCCTGATCGGAACCATTGCCACCACGGTTGTCGCCCTCGCCGAAGTGACTGGCCAGTGGCTCGTCAGGTTTTGGCAGGGATTCGAACATGTACTCGCGACCGGCCACGTAGGTCTGGTTGACCTCCGGGCTGACGGTGTTCACGCCCAGGGAATAGAACGGATGGCCTTCCGGCGTCACCAGATACCAGCGGCCATCACGTTTTTCGGTGCGGAAAAAGCCGCTGGCCTTGAATGCCGGGCCTTTGCTCCAGCCACCGAACTTGTCCAGCGACGATTTTTCGCGCTCGGCCAGCCAGGTTTTCAGCTGTTGCTGTTCCTTGGCGGCGGCGGATTTCAGTTGTTCGTCATTGGCGACTTTCTCTGGCCATTTGCTGCGAGTCGACTGACCGTAGGCATCCACCAGATTGCCGTAGGCGGCTTTGATCACCTCGCCCTCGTCCTGCACGCCAAAGCGCTCCAGCAACAGGCTTTGCGCGGCTTTCGGCTGGTCCATCGACAGGCTGACGGACACCACCTGGCTGCGATCCAGTTCACCGTTGCTGCTGGCCAGCAACACGCGCTGCCCGTCGATGGTCATTGGCATCAGCGGCCCGGCCTTCATGCCCTGGCTCAGCGGCGAGGTCGCGGTCAACGGTACGAGCAAGGTCTGCGCCGGGCCGGCCGGCAGATCAACGCGGCTGACCAGGGTCTTGCCGTCGTTGCTCTGGATTTGTACGTAAACGGTCACGGCCCAGTTCATCGCACTCTGGATGCGCAGGCTCATCATGCCGGACTGCGACCAGTCCCAGGCACCGGTCTGCGGGCTCAGGCGCAAGGTCGGGCGCGCCACCGGATTGAAGGTCACCCGGCGCAGCACTTCGCCTTCGGGGGTCTGCTCGGCGTTGGCTTGCGGCAGGTCGGCGTTTTCGGTCGCGACTTTCACCACGTCGGCGGGGCGGACAAAGTTGAACAAGGTCTGCTGCCCGGCAGGTGCCGCCAGCAAAGGCGCAGCGAAAACCAGGGCAAAAACGGCAGGCAACGAACGACGAATCATGAGAACGGATTTCTCCCTAACGACCAACAATGGCCAATGGAAAAGCGATGGCGCAGAGATAGACAACGCGGCGGGCAAAACTGCCCACCGATGTCTCAGGATATTTCACGACGGAAAGGAGGCAACGCATTGAGGATCGCCTTGCCGTAGCGCTGGGTGACCAGCCGCCGATCCAGCAAGGTGATGGTGCCGCGGTCTTCTTCGGTACGCAGCAGACGGCCGCAGGCCTGAACCAGCTTCAGCGAGGCGTCGGGCACCGAGATTTCCATGAACGGATTGCCGCCCCGGGCTTCGATCCATTCCGACAGCGCGGCCTCGACCGGATCATCCGGCACCGAGAATGGAATCTTGGCGATGACCACGTGCTCGCAATAGGCCCCCGGCAAGTCCACCCCTTCGGCGAAACTGGCAAGGCCGAACAGCACGCTGGAATCACCGCCATCGACCCGCGCCTTGTGCTTGTTCAGGGTTTCCTGTTTCGACAGGTTGCCTTGAATGAACACTTGCTTGCGCCAGTCGCGGTCGAGGCCGTCGAACACGTCCTGCATCTGTTTGCGCGACGAGAACAGCACCAACGTGCCACGCGAACCTTCGACCAGATCCGGCAACTCGCGGATGATCGCGGCGGTGTGAGCGGCAGCATCACGCGGATCGGCTTTCAGGTCCGGCACCCGCAACACACCGGCATCGGCGTGATGGAACGGGCTCGGCACCACGGCGGTGACGGCTTTTTTCGGCAGGCCGGCGCGCATGCGGAAACGGTCGAACGTGCCGAGCGCGGTCAACGTCGCCGAGGTCACCAGACAGCCGTAAGCCACGTTCCACAGGCTGCGGCGCAGAGTTTCGGCGGCGAGGATCGGGCTGGCGTTGACCTCGATGTCGAACAGCGAACCGCTTTCCGCCAGCGTCAGCCAGCGGGCCATCGGCGGGTTGTCTTCCGGGTCTTCGGCGGTGAACGCGGTCCACAGCTCCCAATTGCCGGACGCACGGGACAACAGGCTGCCGAACAGTGGGTACCATTCTTCGGCCTGATTGCTGGCGATGCCGATGTTGACCTCGCCATCCATGCCTTCCTTGAGCAGGTCGGTCAGGCGGGTGAACAGGTCGTTGAGACGTGAGTAGCCTTTTTTCAGCTCGATGCCCATCTCGCGCATGTGCTCGGGAATCACCCCGCCGATGAAGCGATGACGCGGGCGCTCGCGGCCCTCGACGTCTTCGCCGGGCTTGAAATCGGCGATCTGCTCGCAGGCGGTGAACATGAATTGCTGCTGGGTCTTGATCTCCCGCGCCAGCTCCGGCACCTGTTCGATCAGCTTGCCGAGGTCGCCCGGCAGCGGATGCTGGGCCAGCAGTTTGGTGAGGTTCTTGGCGGTAGTTTCCAGCCAGTCGGCGGTGGAACGCAGACGCGTGTAATGGGCGAAGTGGCCGATGGCCTTGTCCGGCAGGTGATGACCTTCGTCGAACACATAAATGGTGTCGCGCGGATCGGGCAGCACCGCCCCGCCGCCCAGTGCCAGGTCGGCCAGCACCATGTCGTGGTTGGTGACGATCACGTCGACCTTGCCCATGCCTTCGCGAGCCTTGTAGAAGGCGCACTGGCCGAAGTTCGGGCAATGACGGTTGGTGCACTGGCTGTGATCGGTGGTCAGGCGCGCCCAGTCGGCGTCTTCCAGCGCGTTGGGCCAGCTGTCGCGGTCGCCGTCCCATTTATTGCCGGCGAGTTTCTCGATCATGCTGGTGAACAGCTTCTGGCTGGCCTCATCGACCTCGATCTTGAAGCCTTCTTCTTCGAACAGCTGCGCCGTGGCGGTCTGTGCGTGGCCTTCCTGCAACAGCATATCGAGCTTGGACAGGCACATGTAGCGGCCACGGCCCTTGGCCAGGGCGAAGCTGAAGTTCAACCCGCTGTTGCGCATCAGGTCGGGCAAATCCTTGTAGACGATCTGCTCTTGCAGGGCGACTGTCGCGGTGGCGATCACCAGGCGTTTGCCGGCCAGTTTCGCCGTAGGAATTGCGGCCAGACTGTAAGCCACAGTCTTGCCGGTACCGGTGCCGGCTTCCACCGCGACAATCGCGGGGTCGCCACTGCGCCGGCCTTCGTCGTCGGTGTCGATATCCCCGAGGACCTTGGCAATTTCAGCGATCATCAGGCGCTGGCCGTAACGCGGCTTGAGGCTCTTGGCCTCTAGAAAACGCGAATAGGCGCCCTGGATCGTGGTTTTGAGTTCAGTGCTGATCATTGAGTGTCGGGCGCAAAAAACGCTGGATAAATTTTCAGTGGTTCGGATCGGCCGCTATCATACCCCGCTAATCAGTCCCGCGCAGAACGGAGTACCCCAATGACACCTTTTAGCCTCGTTTACCCCCTGCATGTCCTCGCCGCCCTGGTGTGGGTCGGCGGCATGTTTTTCGCCTGGATGGTGCTGCGCCCGGCGGCCGTGAAGGCTCTGGACGGCCCCGGCCGCCTGACCCTGTGGGTGGAAGTGTTTCAAGGTTTTTTCCGCTGGGTGTGGGGCGCGGTGATTCTGCTGCCGGTGACCGGGGTGGGCATGTTGCATCTGCAGCACATCGGCTTCGAGACGGCACCGAAGTACGTGCAGGTGATGATGGGCTTGTACATCGTGATGACGGCGCTGTTCATCCGGATTCAAGCATTGATGCTGCCCGAATTGCGCACGGCGGTGCAGGCGAAGGATTGGCCAGCGGGTGCGGCAGTGCTGGGGCGGATTCGCAAGGTGGTGGGGTTCAATCTGTTGGTCGGTTTGGCGCTGGTGGCGATTGCCGCGGCGCGGCCGTCGTTCTGAAGTGCGGCTGATCGTTCCCACTCAGTGGGAACGATCAGACAGGGGATGGCTTACAGGCGCTGTACGGTGACAGACCCCGCCGCTCCCGCAGGTCCCGGCTGACCATCAGCCCCAGGTTTGCCGCTCTTGCCGCCATCGGCGCGATACACCAGGCACCCCTTCGACTTGCCGCCCGCCCCCGGTTTGCCGCCAGGCCCCGCCGGGCCACCGGCACCACCGGCGACTTCAACCTTGATCAGCTCGGCCGGAAACTCACGGGGTACTTCCAGGCGCACCAGCGCGCCCGGTGCGCCCGGCTGGCCATTGCTGCCGTCACTGCCATCGAAACCGTGTCCGGCCTGGCCCCAGGTGCAACCCGGTTCCTGACCGTTGGCGCCGTCGAGCCCGACAAAGCCAGGCGCACCGGTACCGCCGCGTGCATCGACAATCAGCTGCGGTGCATTCAGCGCCTTGAATTGCAGATTCAGGTTACGTCCGGCACGGGCCGCTTTTTCATAGGTCCCCGGTGCACCGCGAGCGGTGATCCGGCTGCCTTCGGCTAACGCGGCGCGAGTGACTTTCAGATCCAGCGTCTGTTCACCCGGCACGATGGCGATGCGCGCTTCGCGGCCCAACTGCAACTCGCCAACGCTCAACTCGGTCACGTTGGAGGGCACCAGCAAGGTGCCGTAATCGGCGACCACCAGTTTTTCCAGTTGCAAGGTGCTGGCGGTGTTGGGCAAACGCATCAGGGAATTGGGTTCGACACTCACCACCTGGGCACAAGCCAAAGGACTGATGAATGCAGCGAGCAGGCAAAGTTTACGCATGGGAAGCCTCCGGAGCGGCCGGGGCCGGGATGGTTTGCAGGTGGAAAACGCCGAACAGCAGGACACGGCCGCGATCACGCCACGGGTGCGGGCGACCTTTGAGGCTGCGATTGCACAGCAGCACTTCCAGCAGATGGATCGCCAGCAGCAGAACAGCGGCCAGATTGACCAGCAGATGCAACGGATGAACAAACGGCACCAGTTGATTGGCCAGTACCACGCAGCAGAACACCAGGGTCAACAACCGCCCCAGCCCACAGAACACCTTCATACGCTCCCCCGTGTTGCGAATTATTCTTTGGGCGCACAGTAACGGCTTCCGTACGGGATAAGCCAGAGGGGGAAATAAAAAAGTTCCGGGCACTCGTCGGATGTCTGCCGGGGCGACGATGAACATCGCCCGACAGCTCTAGCCTGCGGACTACAGACACGTCCTAACGATTGATGTGCAGCTCCACACGACGATTCTGCGCACGTCCCTCTTCAGTCTCGTTGTCGGCGACCGGTTCCCGTTTGCCACGCCCTTCGCTGGTGAGTTTGTCCGGCGCCAGCCCCTGGCTCAGCAGATAGGCCGCCACGCTGCTCGCGCGACGTTCCGACAACGCCTGGTTATAAGCGTCCGAACCCTTGCCGTCGGTGTGACCGATGACCTTGATGCTCACCACATCGGCGTTGCGCAACTTGTCCATCAGCGAATCCAGATGACTTTTCGCCGCAGGTTTGAGGTCGGATTTGTCGAAGTCGAACAGCACGTTGCCGGCATCGCTCAGGGTGATGACTTCGGATTGCGGGGCCGGTTCGGCCGGTTTCTCGGCGACCGGGTATTGCGGCAGCGGACAACCACGGTGATCGACCGGGGTGTTGGCCGGAGTGTCAGGGCAACGGTCGCGACGGTCGAACACGCCATCGCCGTCCTCATCGCCATCCTGGGCGTAACAGATCAATCCGCCGGTGAGGATCCCCAGCGCTGCGCCGCCACCGGCCCAGCCACCGCTTTCAATCGCGCCCAGACCGCCGCCGACCAGTCCGCCAATGAGGCTGCAGATCGGCCAGGTACGTTGATTGAGGGGGGCAGTGCCATCGCTGTGAGTAGCGCAACCGGTCAAGAGGCTGCCAAGCAGCAGCACCGGCAAGACGGACCTTGAGAATACACTCATTGTGAAAGCTCCTGTGTCACCGGCCCATACCGGTTACACAGGAGTAAAGACCCGCATCCGCGACTGCACAAGCCGCGGATGCGAGGGGGCTAGCGTTCGATTTTGATTTCAGTGCGACGGTTCAGCGCACGGCCATCGGCGGTTTTGTTATCCGCCACTGGCTGGCTTTCACCGGCACCGGTCACCGAGACGAAGCTGGAACGTGGCACACCATCATGGATCAGGTATTCCACCACCGAGTGCGCCCGACGATCCGACAGTTTCTTGTTGTAGGCATCGCTGCCCACGCTGTCGGTATGACCGGTCACGGTCAGTCGCGCGGTGCTCGATTCCTGTTTCAGGCGCGTGGCGACCTTGTCGAGTACCTGTTTATCGGAAGGCGTCAGGGTGGCCTTGTCGAACTGGAAGTGAACATCGCGGATGACGATGGTTTCTTCCTTGACCACTACAGCTTCTTCAACCACTGGTGCAGGGGCTGGTGGAGGGCAGCCGTCAGCATCGACCTGCACGCCTTTAGGCGTATGCGGGCACTTGTCGCGACTGTCCGGCACACCATCGCCGTCTTCATCGCCATCACCGTGCACCCAGCAATAGGCTGCTGCCGTACCGCCGACGAGTAATGCGCCATAGCCTGCCCATGCAGAGCTTTCCGTCGCACCGAGACCCGCTCCGACGACACCGCCGACTGCCGCACAGGTCGGCCAGTCGGTTTTCTGCAAACCTGCGCAACCAGTCAACACACTGGTTAGCAGAACCAAGGGTAATGCTGTCCGAACTATGCTCATCTAGTTTTCTCCTGAGGGATCGGCTTAGAACCGATTCAGGGAGTAAAGACCGGAGTTTTAATCTCCGCCAGCAATAGGCCACTGCTGTTTGCGAGCGTGTTCACAGGACTTCGGCGCATTTGGCGCAAACCCGCAGGACAGAGATCTAGGCCTCGACGCCCGGGCAGGCTAGTCTTGGCGATCTGATTGAGGAACTTCGATGAACGTCGCCCTGTCTTCCCGCACGCCACAGCAGGCACTGGCCGCCCTGCTGGACCGCTACGCCCCGGCCCGTCTGCTGCTGATCGGCGCCAGCGAATTCCCCGCACTGGCGGCGTTCAAGGACGCGCACCCGGACACTTGCGTCGCCCACGCCGCGCCCGGCGCGTTGCCGGCGGAACTGGCGGCACGCCGTTTCGACCTGGCGCTGGTGGTCGATTGCCTGGAACATTTGCCCAAGCGCGACGGCCTGAATCTGCTGGGCGGAATCCGCAACCTCAACGCCAGCCGCATCGCGGTGCTGGCGGACCTGTCGGCCAGCGGCTGGCAGGAAACGGACTTCTATTCGCTGGCCCTGCAAGCCAGCGAGCGTTTTGCCCGCGACGAGCAGGTTCTGACCCTGTTCACCTATGATCTGCTTGACTACAAACAAGTCCCCGACTGGCTCAACTCGCGATTCTGGGCCAATCCGGAAAACTTCGGGAAATACTGGTGGTAATGCAATGAGTACAGCCATTTGCCCTTGCGGCAGCGGCAACCTGCTGGATGCCTGCTGCGGCCATTATCATGCGGGCCATCCGGCACCGTGCGCCGAAGCCCTGATGCGTTCGCGCTACAGCGCCTACGTGCTGGGCCTGATCGATTACCTGGTGGCGACCACCCTGCCCGCCCAGCAGACAGGGCTCGATCGTCAGTCGATCAGCGCCTGGAGCGCTTCGAGCACGTGGCTCGGGCTGGATGTCGAAAGCTCGGAAGTCTTCGGCGGTCAGCCGGAACACGCCTTCGTCACCTTCACTGCGCGCTGGCATGACAGCCAGGGTGAGCACAGCCACCGCGAGCGCTCCTCGTTCGTGCAGAACGCCGGTCACTGGTACTTCATCGACCCGACCGTGCAACTCAAACTGGGGCGCAACGATGCCTGCCCGTGCACCAGCGGCCAGAAGTTCAAGAAGTGCTGTGCGGGGTATTTCGGCAGCTGAGGCTAGACTGGGCATCAAAGGGAGTTAAACCATGCTCGGTCAATGGCGCACGTTCAAGGCTTTCACACTGCTCATGTTCCTGGGGATCAGCTTCTCGGGGCTCGGCGGCTGCACTTCATGGTTCGCCGACGACACCCTCGACCCTGCCGTGCATCTGGTGAAAGTCGAAGTGGTGCGCGCCAAGTTGCTGGAGCAGAAATTCATCCTGCACTTTCGCATCGACAACCCCAACGACAGTGACCTGACCGTGCGCGGCCTGGAATACCGCGTGCATCTGTCCGACATGTTGTTGGCCGAGGGCGAGCATGAGCACTGGATCACGGTCGGTCCCAAAAGCAGTGCTTTCTATAAAGTGCCGATCCGCACCAACCTGTGGCCGAAGGTCAAAGAGGTGGTGAAAATGCTGAAGAATCCGCACCAGCAGGTTCCCTATCGCCTGCAGGGCGAGATGGAAACCGGTTTATTCATCGCCCACTACGTGCACCTGGAGCGCAATGGCGTGATAATCCCCGCCGATTTGATTACGGAGTGACCCCGATGACCCAGCAACCTCATGTCCATGGCCCAGACTGCAACCACGATCATGACCATCACCACCATGATCACGACCATGGCCATGTTCACGGCCCAAACTGCGGCCACGCCCACCAGGAACCGGTGCGCAACGCCTTGAAAGACGTCGGCCGCAACGACCCTTGCCCATGCGGCAACGGCAAGAAATTCAAGAAGTGCCACGGCGCTTGATGTTTCGGGCGAACATTCGTTTCGCCCGTTAGATCGCTATCGCGGGCCTGCTCGCGATAGCACTGTCACCTGCGGCTTTCAGCCTGCCGCCAGAATTCGCCCGCTGCTGACCACCGTCGCATACTCCCCATGCAGATTCCCCAGCGACATCCCGTGCACCTCTTCTGCCGAACGCGGCGTGCCGAAATAATCGGCCTTGTCGAAGGTAAAGCACGCATCCTCCGCCACCCACGCATCAAACCCCAGATTGCCCGCAGTGCGTGCCGTGGACTCCACTGAATTGTTGGTGGCCACGCCGACGATCACCAGTTGCTCGATTCCCGCCTCACGCAACTTCGCTTCAAGCTTTGTTGCACAAAACGCGTCCGGCACCTGTTTCTGGATCAGCCATTCGCCGTCCTGCGGCAAAAACCTTTCCTGAAATTCCACACCTGACTGCTCGGGCCAGAACACCGATTCCGGCGAGTGTGACAAGTGCTGCACGTGGATCACCGGCCGGCCGCTGCGCCGCCAAAAGTTCAGCAAGTCGAGGATTCGCTCTTCGGCCAACGGATTATTCCGCTGCCCCAGACGCGGCTCCAGAATGCCTTTTTGCTGGTCGATGATGATCAGTGCAGCGTTGGCCTTAAGCTCCATGGCGATTTTTCTCACGCGGGGTCATTGAATTTCCCGCACTTGAGCATCACTTCCTGTCACTAAGCAAGCTATCGAACGCACACAGGACAACCTGAAGCCGGCGTTTGCTGTCCGCACGTAAGCCATTTTCCTGATTTGGAGCTTTCCATGATCGACCTGTATTACTGGACCACGCCCAACGGCCACAAGATTTCCCTGTTCCTCGAAGAGGCAGGCCTGCGCTACAACGTGCACCCGATCAACATCAGCCAGGGCGAGCAGTTTCAGCCACACTTCCTGAAGATCGCTCCGAACAATCGCATCCCGGCCATCGTCGACCATGAACCGGCCGATGGCGGCGAGCCGTTGTCGCTGTTCGAGTCCGGGGCGATTCTGCTGTACCTCGCGGAAAAGACCGGCAAGTTCCTGCCCAAGGACCTGCGTGGTCGCCAGGTGGCGCTGCAATGGCTGTTCTGGCAGATGGGCGGGCTGGGGCCGATGGCCGGGCAGAACCATCACTTCAGCCAGTTCGCCCCGGAAAAAATCCCCTACGCGATCAAACGCTACATCGATGAAACCGCCCGTCTGTACGGGGTGCTGGACAAGCAACTGGCCCACAATGAGTTCGTCGCCGGCAGCGAATACAGCATCGCCGACATGGCGATCTACCCGTGGATCGTCTCCCACAAATGGCAGAGCCAGAACCTGGAAGACTTCCCGAATGTGCAGCGCTGGTTCAACCACATCAAGGATCGCCCGGCGACCGTGAAGGCCTACGCGCTGGTGCAGAAGATCAATCCGCCGAAGGCCTGAGTCACCCGGCCTGATCGTTCCCGTACGCGGGAACGATCAACGGGAAGAAATAACCGCTCGCCCCGCTTGCGCGGCCCCCTCCTGCTCACTAACGTAGCGGCTTTATTGCGCCCCCAGCCTCTACACCCCCGCAGGAGCTTTGCCATGGCCTCGCCAGCCCTTTCACATTTTCTTCCCCGGTTCGGCGTTGCCGCAGCAGTGACCGGTGTCTTGAGCCTCTCCGGTTGCCAGACCTGGAACGCTCAGGACACCCTCCCGCCCACCTCCGGCGTGCAGCCGCTCAAGGGCCTGGCGCAGAACGTTTCGGTACGCCGCAATGCCATGGGCATGCCGCTGATCGAAAGCAACAGCTTCCATGACGCGCTGTTCGCCCTCGGCTATGTGCACGCCAGCGACCGCATCAATCAAATGGTCACCCTGCGCCTGCTGGCCCAGGGTCGTCTGGCGGAAATGTCCGGCGCGTCGATGCTCGACGCCGACCGCTACATGCGCGCCGTCAACCTGAAGAAAAGCGCCGGCGAGCTGTACAAGGCCTCGTCGCCACGGCTCAAGCGCTTCTTCGAGGTCTATGCGCGGGGCGTCAACGCCTACCTGTTCCGCTACGCCGACAAGTTGCCGGGTGATCTGGCCTCCAGTGGCTACAAGCCGGAGTACTGGAAACCGGAAGATTCGGCGCTTATTTTCTGCCTGTTGAACTTCAGCCAGTCGGCCAACCTGCCGGAAGAAATTGCTTCGCTGGTGCTGGCGCAGACCGTCAACACCGACAAACTCGCCTGGCTGACCCCGTCCGCCCCTGACGAAAACCTGCCGGTAGCCGAAGCCGACAAGTTGCAAGGCATCAAGCTCAACGGGCAGATTCCCGGCCTGAGCGAACTGAGCAACGCCAGCGAACAACTGGCGGCGATGAACCTGCTCGGCGCCAGCACTGCGAACAACTGGGCGATTGCCCCGCAACGCAGCCGCAGCGGCAAGAGCCTGCTGGTCAGCGACAGTCATGGGCCGCTGGCCGCGCCGTCGCTGTGGAGTTTCGTGCAGATTCACGCACCGAAATATCAGGCGGCCGGCGTGACCGTCGCCGGTCTGCCGATGGTGCTGGGCGGATTCAACGGCAAAGTGGCGTGGAGCCTGACCAGCGTGTTCGGCGACAACCAGGACCTGTTCCTGGAAAAAATCCGTCGCCAGGGCAGCAGCCTGACCTACGAGGTCAACGGCAAATGGCAGCCGCTGGGCGTACGCAACGAAACCTATTTCGTCAAAGGCCAGCGGCCGATTCGCGAAGCGGTATACGAAACCCGCCACGGCGCGCTGCTCAACAGTGCCCAGGCCGCGGCTCAAGGCGCAGGTTTCGGCCTGGCCTTACAGACCCCGAGCTTCACCGACGACAAATCCCTCGATGCGTTTTTCGATCTGAGTCGCGCGCAAACCGTTGAACGCGCCTCCGACGCCAGCCGGGAAATCCGCGCCATCGCGCTGAACCTGGTGTTTGCCGATGCCAGCAACATTGGCTGGCAAGTCACCGGACGTTTCCCGAACCGCCGCGAAGGCGAAGGCCTGCTGCCATCGCCGGGCTGGGAAGGTCGCTACGACTGGGACGGTTACGCCGACCCGATGCTGCACCCGTACGATCAGGACCCGAGCCAGGGCTGGCTCGGCACCGCCAACCAGCGCGTCATTCCTCACGGCTACGGCATGCAATTGTCCAACTCCTGGGCAGCGCCGGAACGTGGCGAGCGCCTGGCCGAACTGGCCGGCGGCGCCAAGCATGACGGCCGCAGCATGATCGCCATGCAGTACGACCAGACCACCACCTTCGCCGCCAAGCTGAAGAAGATGTTCGAAGCCCCGGGCATGGCGCAGCCGCTGAAACAGGCGATCGACGCCCTGCCGGAAGCCGACCGCAGCAAGGCGCGCGAGGCCTACACCCGTCTGATGGCGTTCGACGGCAAGCTCAGCCCGACCTCCGCCGACGCGGCGATCTACGAGTTGTTCCTGCAAGAAAGCATGAAGCAGATCTTCCTCGACGAACTCGGCCCGCAAAGCAGCCCGGCGTGGAAAGCGTTTATCGCCAATGGCGATCTGTCCTACGCCGCCCAGGCCGACCACCTGCTGGGCCGCGAAGACAGTCCGTTCTGGGACGACGCCCGCACGCCGCAGAAAGAAGACAAACCGGCCATCCTCGCCCGCAGTCTGGCAGCGGCGATCAGCGCCGGCGACAGTCAGTTGGGTGGCGATCACAAAGCCTGGCAGTGGGGCAAACTGCACCGCTACGAGTGGAAGAATGCCAACGGCCAGACCGTTCGCGGCCCGCTCGCGGCCGGTGGCGATCACACGACGCTGAATACGGCGGCGTTTGCCTGGGGTCAGGACTTCAACACCACCCGTGCGCCATCGATGCGCTTTATCGTCGACTTCGGTCAGAGCGAACCGCTGATGGGCCAGAACGGTACGGGGCAATCGGGTAACCCGGTGAGCCCGAACTACCTGAACGGCATCGATCCGTGGCTCAAGGGCCAGTACATCGGGTTGCCGATGCAGCCGCAGAACTTTGACCGGGTGTACGGCAAGACGCGGTTGACCCTCACTCCCGGCAAGTAACCCCCCATGATCGTTCCCACGCTCCGCGTGGGAACGATCATGCGGTATCCGCAAAATCAATCGAACTTCTGACTTCGCGCAAACCTCATAGCTAACAAGTCCCTCCATTCCGGTAACGCCATGGACCTTGTTATCGCCCGCCCCGAAGGCCTGTACTGCCCTGCCGGGGATTTCTACATTGATCCGTGGCGCCCGGTCGAACGCGCGGTGATCACTCATGCCCATGGCGATCACGCCCGCACCGGCAACGCACACTATCTGGCCGCCAGCGCCGGCGAAGGGATTCTGCGCGCGCGACTGGGTCAGGACATCAACCTGCAAACGCTCGAGTACGGCCAGCGCCTGAGCCACCACGGCGTCACCTTGAGTTTTCACCCCGCCGGGCACGTTCTGGGTTCGGCTCAGGTACGTCTGGAATACGGCGGTGAAGTCTGGGTTGCGTCCGGCGACTACAAGATCGAACCCGACGGCACCTGTGCGCCCTTCGAGCCAGTGCGTTGCCACACCTTCATCACCGAATCGACCTTCGGCTTGCCGATCTATCGCTGGCAGCCGCAGGCACAGGTGTTTGGCGAAATAAACCAGTGGTGGCAGGCGAATATCGAGGCCGGCAAGACCAGCGTGCTGTTCTGCTATTCGTTCGGCAAGGCCCAGCGAGTCCTGCACGGCATCGACGAAACCCTCGGCCCGATCCTTAGCCACGGCGCGGTCGAACCGCTGAACCGGGTCTATCGCGAGGCCGGTGTGTATCTGCCGCCGACGATCTACGCCGGCGACGTGAAGAAAAACGATCCGTTGCTGCGTCAGGCGCTGGTCATCGCCCCGCCCTCGGCCGGTGGCAGCAGCTGGATGCGACGTTTCGGCGACTACAGCGACGGTTTCGCCAGCGGCTGGATGCGCCTGCGCGGTACCCGTCGGCGGCGCGGCGTGGATCGCGGTTTCGTGCTCTCGGATCACGCCGACTGGCCCGGCCTGTTGTGGGCCATCGAACAGACCGGCGCCGAACGGGTGATGGTCACCCACGGATCGATCGGCGTGCTGGTCCGCCACCTGCGCGAACAAGGGCTGGACGCCCAAGGCTTCAACACCGAATACGGTGACGACGAACAAGACAACATCGCCGTCGAACCCGCCGTTGCCGAGGTGCAACCATGAAAGACTTCGCCGGGTTGTACGCCGAACTCGATGCCACCACCTCCAGCAAGGCGAAACTGGCGGCCATGCAACGCTACTTCGCCACGGCTGCGCCGCAGGATGCGGCCTGGGCGGTGTACTTTCTGTCGGGCGGACGACCACGGCAACTGATCCCGGTGCGAATTCTGCGTGATCTGACGGTCGAGGTGTCCGGGCTCGAGCCGTGGCTGTTCGAAGAGAGCTATCAAGCCGTCGGCGATCTGGCGGAAACCATCTCGCTGGTACTGCCGGAAAATCCGCACACCTCCGAGGCCGGTCTCGCCGAATGGATCGAACAGAAACTGCTGCCGCTACGGGGTGAAACCCCGGAGTACCTGGCCCGGCAGTTGCCGGCACTTTGGAAGCAACTCGACCGGCCGAGCCTGATGCTGTGCATCAAACTGATCACCGGCAGTTTTCGGGTCGGCGTGTCCAAACTGCTGGTGACCCGCGCCCTCGCGTCGATGGCCGGACTGGACAGCAAACGCGTGGCGCAACGATTGGTGGGTTACACCGATCTGTCCAACCGGCCGAACGCCGCCAGTTACCTGAAACTGATCGCCCCCGAATCCAGCACCGAGCACGCCCAACGGGGCGGTCAGCCTTATCCGTTCTTTCTCGCCCACGGTCTGTCGCAACCGGTCGAACAGTTCGAAGCCCTGCTCGGCCCGGCCAGCAACTGGCAAGTTGAATGGAAGTGGGACGGTATCCGCGCGCAAGTGGTCAAGCGTGATGGACGCCTGTGGATCTGGTCCCGTGGCGAAGAACTGGTGACCGAGCGCTTCCCCGAACTCGACACCCTTGTCCACGGTTTGCCCGACGGCACGGTGATCGACGGCGAAATCGTGGTCTGGAAAAACCCGCATCCCACCACCGAAGACGCCTTCGACCCGCAATCGACAGCGCCACCCGCGGTGCAACCCTTTGCCCTGCTCCAGCAACGGATCGGTCGCAAGACACTGGACAAAAAGATCCTCGAAGACGTGCCTGTGGTCGTCCTCGCTTACGACTTGCTGGAATGGCAGGGCGAAGACTGGCGCAACCAACCGCAATCCCGACGCCGCGAACAACTGGAGCTCGTCATCGCGCAGTGCAACAACCCGGTGCTGCTGCCCTCCCCGGTGCTGACCGGCAGCGACTGGTTCGACCTCGCCCGTCAACGCGAAGCCTCCCGGCGACTGGGCGTCGAGGGCATGATGCTCAAGGCCCGGGACGCGATGTACGGCGTCGGTCGCACCAAGGACATGGGCGTGTGGTGGAAATGGAAAGTTGATCCGTTCAGTGTCGACGCGGTGCTGATCTATGCCCAGCGCGGGCATGGCCGGCGCGCCAGCCTGTACAGCGATTACACCTTCGCGGTATGGGACGGCCCGCCCGGCGCCAGCCCGCGCGCACTGGTGCCCTTCGCCAAGGCCTATTCCGGGCTCTCGGACGCGGAAATGCGCGAAGTCGACAGCATCGTGCGCAAGACCACCGTGGAAAAATTCGGCCCGGTCAGCAGCGTGACGCCCAGCCTGGTCTTCGAGCTGGGTTTCGAAGGCATCGCCCTGTCGCGCCGGCACAAGAGCGGCATCGCCGTGCGCTTTCCGCGCATGCTGCGCTGGCGCCAGGACAAGACCGTCGACGAAGCGGACAGTCTGGCGACCTTGCAGGATCTGCTGGTCTGATTCCTGTCCCGTAAAAGCCCTTCCTGCGCTTAAAAGGTGCAACGCTTTTTCGGTGCCCGTTTTCGGGCACTGTTGCGGCTGCGCCCTCACTTCCTACACCTTTTAAAACACTTGTTCGGGACTCTGGTTCGGAAATTGCTACTTTCTATAAGTCGTAAGCGTTCCAGTAACAATAATTCTGCGCCACAAGCGCTCATATTGGTTCTTAGGGATTGAATAATGAAAAAAGCATTGCTGACCCTTTCTGCACTGGCGTTGTGCATGGCCGCCGGTTCCGCACTGGCCAAGGAATACAAAGAGCTGCGTTTTGGCGTTGACCCTTCCTACGCACCGTTCGAGTCGAAAGCGGCCGATGGCAGTCTGGTGGGCTTTGACATCGACCTGGGCAACGCGATCTGCGCCGAGCTGAAGGTCAAGTGCAAATGGGTCGAAAGCGACTTCGACGGCATGATTCCGGGCCTCAAGGCCAATAAATTCGACGGTGTGATCTCGTCGATGACCGTCACCGAAGCCCGCGAAAAAGTCATCGACTTCTCCAGCGAGCTGTTCTCCGGCCCGACTGCGTATGTGTCGAAGAAAGGTTCGGGCATCACCAACGACGTGGCCTCCCTGAAAGGCAAAACCGTCGGCTACGAGCAAGGCACCATTCAGGAAGCCTATGCCAAAGCCGTGCTGGACAAGGCCGGCGTGAAAACCCAGGCCTACGCCAACCAGGATCAGGTGTATTCCGACCTGACTTCCGGCCGTCTCGATGCGGGCATTCAGGACATGCTGCAGGCCGAACTGGGCTTTCTGAAGTCGCCACAGGGCGCCGAATACGCAGTCAGCGAGCCGGTTGACGCACCGTTGCTGCCAGCCAAAACCGCTGTCGGTATTAAGAAAGGTAACACCGAGCTGAAAGCGCTTTTGGATAAAGGTATCAAAGCGTTACACGACGACGGCAAATACGCCGAGATTCAAAAGAAACACTTTGGCGATCTGAATCTGTACAGCGGCAAATAATGCCCCGGCGCCCATCCTCGATGGGCGCCTTTTTCATTCAGTCAGGTTGCTGATTTATGTTCGAAAACCTCTTACAAAATCTGGGGCTCTCCGCCTTCAGCCTCAAGGGCTTCGGTCCTTTGCTGTTGGAAGGCACCTGGATGACCATCAAATTATCGGCGTTGTCGCTGCTGGTGGCCGTGTTGCTCGGCCTGCTCGGTGCCAGTGCCAAGCTGTCAAAAGTCAAACTGCTGCGCCTGCCCGCCCAGCTCTACACCACGCTGATTCGCGGGGTACCGGACCTGGTGCTGATGTTGTTGATCTTCTACAGCCTGCAAACCTGGCTGACGACGCTCACCGACTACATGGAATGGGAATACATCGAAATCAATCCGTTCAGCGCCGGGGTCCTGACCCTGGGCTTTATCTACGGTGCGTATTTCACCGAAACCTTCCGTGGCGCGATCCTCGCCGTACCGCGTGGCCAGGTTGAAGCCGCCACTGCGTACGGGCTCAAGCGCGGACAGCGTTTTCGCTACGTGGTGTTCCCGCAAATGATGCGTTTCGCCCTGCCCGGCATCGGCAACAACTGGATGGTGATGCTCAAGGCCACCGCGCTGGTCTCGATCATCGGCCTGGCCGATCTGGTCAAGGCTGCCCAGGACGCCGGTAAAAGCAGCTATCAACTGTTCTTCTTTCTGGTACTCGCCGCCTTGATCTACCTGCTGATCACCAGTGTTTCCAACGTCATCCTGCGCTGGCTCGAACGCCGCTACGCCGCCGGTGCCCGGGAGGCCGTACGATGATCGAACTCCTGCAGGACTACTGGAAAGCCTTCCTTTATACCGACGGCCAGAACATCACCGGGCTGGCGATGACGATGTGGCTGCTCAGCGCTTCGATCTTCTTCGGTTTCATCGTGTCGATTCCGCTGTCGATCGCCCGTGTCTCGTCGCATTTCTACATCCGCTGGCCGGTGCAGTTCTACACCTACCTGTTCCGTGGCACGCCGCTCTATATCCAGCTGCTGATCTGCTACACCGGCATCTACAGTCTGGCCGCCGTGCGCGCCCAGCCGCTGCTCGACAGTTTCTTTCGCGATGCGATGAACTGCACGATCCTCGCCTTTGCCCTCAACACCTGCGCCTACACCACGGAGATCTTCGCCGGGGCGATCCGCAGCATGAACCACGGCGAAGTCGAAGCGGCCAAGGCCTACGGCCTGACCGGCTGGAAGCTGTATGCCTACGTGATCATGCCGTCGGCGCTGCGTCGCTCGCTGCCGTACTACAGCAACGAAGTGATCCTGATGCTGCACTCGACCACCGTGGCCTTCACCGCGACCATCCCGGACATTCTGAAAGTCGCGCGGGACGCCAACTCGGCGACCTTCCTGACGTTCCAGTCGTTCGGCATCGCCGCGCTGATCTACCTGACCATCACCTTTGCGCTGGTCGGCCTGTTCCGCCTCGCCGAACGCCGATGGCTGGCCTTCCTCGGGCCGACTCACTAGGACCTCTCTGCAATGCGCCACCAGATACATGACCTGCTGGCCCCGCTGCCGGGGACCGCACGACAGATCCACAGCTTCCACTTCGGCCCGGACAAGGCCAAAGGCAAAATCTACATCCAGTCCTCGCTGCACGCCGACGAACTGCCCGGCATGCTCGTGGCCTGGCACCTCAAGCAGCGCCTGGCGGAGCTGGAAGCCGCTGGCCGCCTGCGCAGCGAAATCGTGCTGGTGCCGGTGGCCAACCCGGTCGGCCTCGAGCAAGTGCTGATGGACGTGCCACTGGGCCGTTACGAGCTGGAGAGCGGGCAGAACTTCAACCGCTGGTTCGTCGACCTCAGCGAAGAAATCGGCAACGAGATCGAATCGCAGCTCTGCGACGACCCGCAGCGCAACCTGGAACTGATCCGCACCAGCCTGCGCAACGCCCTCGCCCGCCACACCGCCACGACTCAGCTGCAATCCCAGCGCCTGACCCTGCAACGGCTGGCCTGTGACGCAGACATGGTGCTGGACCTGCACTGCGATTTCGAATCCGTCGTCCACCTTTACACCACGCCCGAGGCCTGGCCGCAGGTCGAGCCGCTGGCGCGCTACATCGAATCCCGGGCGAGCCTGCTGGCGACCGATTCCGGCGGCCAGTCGTTCGATGAGTGCTTCACCCTGCTGTGGTGGCAATTGAAGGAGCGCTTCGGCGAACACTTCGAGATTCCGCTGGGCAGTTTCTCGGTCACCGTCGAACTTCGCGGCCAGGGGGACGTCACCCATCCGCTGGCCAGCCGTGACTGTGAAGCCTTGCTCGATTACCTGATTCACTTCGGCGCCATCGCCGGCGAGCCGAAACCCCTGCCGGATCTGCCGCTCCCCGCCACGCCGCTGGCGGGTGTAGAGCCGGTCGTGACACCGTTCGGCGGGCTATTGGTGTACACAGCCACGCCCGGCCAGTACCTGGAAGCCGGGCAGAAAATCGCCGAAATCATTGACCCGATCACCGACCGGGTCACGCCAGTCCATTGCACCGCTTCCGGTCTTCTCTATGCCCGCTCGCTGCGGCGCATGGCGACGGCCGGCATGGTGATCGCCCACGTCGCGGGCGCCGAAGCCTATCGCAGCGGCTACTTACTTTCGCCTTGAGGATGCCTGTCCCATGTACAAACTGACCGTAGAAGGCCTGCACAAAAGCTATGGCGACCATCAGGTGCTCAAAGGCGTTTCGCTCAAGGCCAAGACCGGTGACGTGATCAGTCTGATCGGCGCCAGCGGCTCGGGCAAAAGCACCTTTTTGCGCTGCATCAACTTTCTCGAACAACCCAACGACGGCGCGATGAGCCTCGACGGCCAGGCGATCCGCATGGTCACCGACCGCCACGGCATGCACGTCGCCGACGCCAATGAACTGCAACGCCTGCGCACGCGGCTGGCGATGGTGTTCCAGCACTTCAACCTGTGGAGCCACATGACCGTGCTGGAGAACATCACCATGGCCCCGCGCCGGGTGCTGGGCTGCAGCAAACAGGAGGCCGACGACCGCGCCCGTCGTTATCTGGACAAGGTTGGCTTGCCGGCACGGGTGGCCGATCAGTACCCGGCCTTCCTGTCCGGCGGCCAGCAGCAACGGGTGGCCATTGCCCGCGCGTTGGCGATGGAGCCGGAAGTCATGCTGTTCGACGAGCCGACCTCGGCACTCGACCCGGAACTGGTCGGCGAAGTGCTGAAGGTGATTCAGGGCCTAGCCGAAGAAGGCCGGACCATGATCATGGTGACCCACGAGATGAGTTTTGCGCGCAAGGTGTCGAGCCAGGTGCTGTTCCTGCACCAAGGGCTGGTGGAAGAAGAAGGCGCGCCGGAGGAAGTGCTGGGTAATCCGAAGAGCGAACGCCTGAAGCAGTTTCTCAGCGGCAACCTCAAGTAAGCCCGCAGCCCTGCCGGCAGGGTCCCCATAACAAAATATGGCCCGTCGGCTGAAGTCTTTCAGGACATCAGCCGACGGGCCATGCATTCACTCACGGATCAGGCAACGGGCGCCGGTGGCGGTTTATCCGGCAACGTAGGCTCGCCGGGTTCGGTCGGCTCTTCGTTGGGGGTGTCGGGATCAGGCTGGTGAGGGATTCCGCCGGCCGTGGTGATGGGCGGGTGTGCCAGCAACGACCAGGCCAATACGCCAACCTGATTGGGCTCGAGCCTTGCCAGTTCGGCAGTGATTTGCGGATCGATCTTCATGGAGCACTCCTCGGCGAAGGCCCGTTGCGCTGTTCGCGAAACGGGCAGTACACCCCATAGAGTGTCTACCCGCCGAAGAATTCCCGGTAACTGCCGGATGGACGGCTCAGGTACGTGGCAGGGTCACGCCACGCTGGCCCTGGTACTTGCCGGCGCGGTCCTTGTAGGAAACTTCGCATTCCTCGTCGGACTCCAGGAACAGCATCTGCGCCACGCCTTCGTTGGCGTAGATCTTCGCCGGCAGGTTGGTGGTGTTCGAGAACTCCAGGGTCACCTGGCCTTCCCACTCAGGCTCGAGCGGGGTGACGTTGACGATGATGCCGCAACGGGCGTAGGTGCTTTTGCCCAGGCAGATGGTCAGGACATTGCGCGGAATACGGAAGTATTCAACGGTCGTGGCCAGGGCGAAGGAGTTCGGCGGGATGATGCAGACGTCACTGTGAACGTCGACGAAGCTGCCGGCGTCGAAGTTTTTCGGATCGACGATGGCCGAATTGATGTTGGTGAACACCTTGAAATGATTGGTGCAACGCACATCGTAGCCGTAGCTCGACACACCGTAGGAGATCACACGGCTGTCGTCGCTGCCGCGCACCTGGCGCTCGACGAACGGCTCGATCATGCCGTGTTCCTGCGCCATGCGGCGAATCCACTTGTCCGATTTGATGCTCATGGCGGGGTGTCCTGAATAGCGAGGTGGAAAAAATCTGTCCGGCATCTTACCGGGCGCGCCGCCGGGTTCAAAGTCCGGGCTGCAATTCTCGCCGAACATGCAGGAATTACGCGGCCTGGCGACGAACCGTCACACCGCCGATCCTTAAAACGGAGAAACCTTCGCAAGAAGCATTGGCACGTTCCGGAAAAAGGGTTAAGGTGGCGCCACTGTGCTGCTTGTGTCACTGAGAATCTCTACACGATATGTTGAATTTCGATCCAACCATCTACAAGAATTTTTCCTGCTCTTTGCACTCAGTCTCGGCCAGGGTTCTTCCTGAGTCGCAGTTATCTTTGTTCAAGGAGTTACACCATGTCTAATCGCCAAACCGGTACCGTTAAGTGGTTCAACGATGAAAAAGGCTTCGGCTTCATCACTCCACAATCCGGTGACGACCTGTTCGTTCACTTCAAAGCTATCCAATCCGACGGCTTCAAAAGCCTGAAAGAAGGCCAACAGGTTTCTTTCATCGCTACCCGCGGTCAGAAAGGCATGCAAGCTGAAGAAGTACAAGTTATCTAACTTGTAGCTTCTTTAGTAAAAAGCCCCGCCCTTAAAAGCGGGGCTTTTTTGTGGGCGTCTGTTTTGTACCGACAAAAAAATCGCAACCGGATGAGGGTTGCGATTCTTTTTCCTGGATGACCTTACCAGGCCACGCCAAACCCGGCGGTGTAGCGGGTCTTGTTCAGATCAGCATCCTTGGTACCACTGATGATGTCACGCTCGGCCTTGAGATTGAGCGAGGCCCAGTCCGTCACCTTGTAGCGCAGGCCCACTTCCGAATCCAGGGCATAGTTGGCGACGTCCGACAGTGGCTTGCCAATCTCGCCGGTGGTGAAGAACTGCACCTTCTTGCCGATCAGGTAGCGGTTGTAGTCCCACTTCATCGCGACGGAGTAGAAGTTGTCCTTGCCGCCATCGCTGTACTCGTAGTCGGTGCGGTTGAGCAGCGAGCCGAGCGAGAACGCGCCCAGTTCGTCATCCCAGAACTGATAGCCCGGACCGGTACCGACCACCCGCTGGCGCGACAGCTCTTCGACGTAATCGCGTTTGTAGTTCAGGCGCCCCTGCCAGAACCACTTATCAGTCAGGAAGCGGTCCAGTGCGTATTCGGCACGCCAGTTGTTGGTGGTCACCACCTCATCCTGGACTTCGCGGTTGTACTCCCCCTCGGCGGTGTGTCGCCAGCGCCCGTGACGTGCAGAGGTCTTGAAGCCGATGTCGTAGTCGTCGGTGTCCTTTTCGGCGCGCTGATAATCCAGGGCCAGGTCGACATTGCCCTTCCACACGAGATCCTCGACCACGGGCTTGGGCTTGAGAATCTGCTGGATGCTCGCCAGCTCGACGGTTTTCGGCGCTTCACCGTTGGCCAGGGTGACCTTGCCGTCTTCGGCGGCGGTCAGCGATTTGGCTTTTTCGCCGCTGTAGGCGTCCTGCTTGACCAGCAGCTCCTGATCACTTTCCAGCGTCTTCACCTGCTTCCAGTCGATGGTGACCGCACCGGCGTACTGGGTCTGGACCAGCAACTTGCCGCCGTCGAACAGGGTGATTTTGCCGCTCAGCTTGTCACCGTTCTTCAACCAGACGGTATCGGCAAGCAAGGGCGTGGACGCACTGAAGACAGCAAGGCACAGCAGGGTTCTGGACAACATAAGCGAATCGGGAGCTCAAGTTTGCGAAAAAAGGGTCGGCATTATCCGTAGGAATAATCCCCTGACAAGGAATGACTCGGCTATTTCTGTTGAGTTCATTTCTCAATTGCCCGATCACGGATTAACCTTTAATCCATGAATCGACCCTGTTCAGGAACGGCGCACGTGACAGACCCGATACAAGCCTGCGAAAACGATCCGCAAATCCGACGCACGGCACTCTACTCGACCCTTGCCCAAGTACCTGAGGGCAAGGTCGTCAGCTATGGTCAGTTGGCTGAACTCGCCGGGTTGGGGCGCGCCGCCCGCTGGGTCGGCCGCACCCTGAGCCAATTACCCGGCGACACGAAGCTGCCCTGGCACCGGGTACTCGGTGCCGGCGGTCGGATCAGCCTGCCGGTGGGCAGCCCTTCCGGAGATGAGCAGCGGGCACGATTGCGTATGGAAGGCGTTACCATCCTGAACAATCGTGTGGATATTCGGCGTCATGGCTGGCGTCCGGTAGAGCACAGCGGTTAGAGTGCGCGCTTTGTTTTCGCAATCTTGAGGCAGACTTCAGCCCATGCCCCGTAAAACCTGGCGCGCCGCGCTCGCCGCCTATGCCAGTCCTTCGACGCTCGTGCTGTTGTTGCTGGGTTTCGCCGCCGGCCTGCCGTACATGCTGGTGTTCTCGACACTTTCGGTCTGGCTGCGTGAAGCCGGTGTAGCCCGTGAGACGATCGGCTATGCCAGTCTGATCGGTCTGGCTTATGCCTTCAAATGGGTCTGGTCACCGCTGCTCGATCAATGGCGCCTGCCGTTGCTCGGCAAGCTGGGTCGACGCCGTTCGTGGCTGGTGCTTTCGCAATCGCTGGTGATCCTCGGTTTGATCGGCATGGGCTTCTGCGACCCGCAGAAACACCTGTCCTGGCTGATCGCCATCGCCGTGATCGTCGCCTTCGCCTCCGCCACCCAGGACATTGCCGTCGACGCCTATCGCCTGGAAATCGCCGAAGACAACCGCCAGGCCGCACTGGCCGCCAGTTATATGTCCGGCTATCGGGTCGCTGCCCTGCTCGCGACCGCCGGCGCCCTGTTCTTCGCCGAAGGTTTCGGCTCCACCGGGTTCAACTATCAGCATTCCGCCTGGACCGGCACCTACGTGCTGTTCGGCGCATTGATGGTCCCTGCCCTGCTCACCACACTGCTGATGCGCGAGCCGCCCGTGCCGTTGCGCACCCAGTTGCAGGCCGGGCGCTATACCTTCATGCATCAACTGATGTCGGTGTTCGTGCTGATCGTCCTGCTGGTCTCCGTACCGGCCATGTTCACCCAGCTCTACAACACCGATTTCGCCAGCGTGCTGTTCGGCACCATGAGCCCGCTGGACCTGCTGCTGGAAGACCGGGCCTTCCTGCGCGCCATCCTCTATACCCTGCTGACCGGCCTGTGCCTTTCGACCATGGGTCGCCGTGGCCTGGCGCCGGTGCTGACCCCGGTCAACGACTTCATCCTGCGCTACCGCTGGCAGGCGCTGCTGTTGCTGGGCTTGATCGCCACCTATCGGATGTCGGATACGGTCATGGGCGTCATGGCCAACGTGTTCTATATCGATCAGGGTTTCACCAAGGACCAGATCGCCAGCGTCAGCAAGATCTTCGGCCTGATCATGACGCTGGTCGGCGCAGGTATGGGCGGACTTTTGATCGTGCGCTTCGGCATCCTGCCGATCCTGTTCATTGGCGGCGCGGCGTCGGCAGGCACCAACCTGTTGTTCGTGATGCTGGCCGACATGGGCCCGAACCTGAAGATGCTGATCGTGACCATCTCCCTCGACAACTTCAGTTCGGGCATGGCCACGTCGGCGTTCGTCGCTTACCTGTCCAGCCTGACCAACCTGAAATTCTCCGCCACCCAGTACGCCCTGCTCAGCTCGATCATGCTGTTGCTGCCTCGCCTCATCGGCGGCTACTCCGGGGTGATGGTGGAGAAGTTCGGCTATCACAACTTCTTCATGATCACCGCACTACTGGGTGTCCCGACGCTCGTGCTGATCGCCTTGCACTGGTTCCAGGAGAGCCGCCGCGAAGGCCCGACGCCGACACCGGAACCCGTGCCGACGCCGGTCGCCGAAGAATCGTAAGACATCTCGCACCCGGCGGGAGGGTTCCCGCCGGGCCTGCACTTCTGTACGTCGGCAGCTCTCGCCGGTACACTGCTCCGTCATTTCCAGTCATAGCAACCGACAACGGCCAACCATGCGCACCAGTCAATTTTTGCTCGCCACACAGAAAGAAACGCCTTCCGACGCGGTCGTGATCAGCCATCAGCTGATGCTGCGCGCCGGCATGATCCGCAAACTCGCCTCGGGCCTGTACACCTGGCTGCCGATGGGCTTGCGGGTTATGCGCAAGGTAGAAGCCATCGTTCGCGAAGAGATGAACGCCGCCGGCTCTCTGGAAGTGTTGATGCCGAGCACCCAACCGGCCGAGCTGTGGCAGGAATCGGGTCGCTGGGAAGAATACGGCCCTGAGCTGCTGCGTTTCAAAGACCGTCACGGTCGCGATTTCTGCGCGGGCCCGACCCACGAAGAAGTGATCACCGATCTGATGCGCAATGAGTTGAGCAGCTACAAGCAGCTGCCAATCAACCTGTACCAGATCCAGACCAAGTTCCGTGACGAAATCCGCCCACGCTTCGGCTTGATGCGCGGCCGTGAATTCATCATGAAGGACGCATACTCGTTCCACGCCGACCAGGCGTCGCTGCAGGTCACCTATGACCGCATGCACGAGGCGTACTGCAACGTGTTCACACGTCTTGGCCTGAAATTCCGTCCGGTTGAAGCCGACAACGGCTCCATCGGTGGTGCCGGTTCCCACGAATTCCACGTACTGGCCGAGTCCGGTGAAGACGATATTGCCTTCAGCAACGGCTCCGACTACGCCGCGAACATCGAGAAAGCCGAAGCCGTACCGCGTGAAACCTCCCGCGCGGCGCCGGCCGAAGAACTGCGTCTGGTCGATACCCCGGACACCAAGACCATCGCGGCCCTGGTGGAGAAATTCAATCTGCCGATTGAAAAGACCATCAAGACCCTGATCGTGCACGCCGAAGAAGAAGGCAAGCTGATCGCTCTGGTGATCCGTGGCGACCACGAACTCAACGAAATCAAGGCTGCCCAGCAACCTGGCGTCGCCAGCCCGCTGGTCATGGCGTCCGATGCTGAACTGCGTGACGCCATCGGTGCCGGCGCCGGTTCTCTCGGCCCGCTGAACCTGCCGCTGCCAATCATCATCGACCGTTCGGTCGAGCTGATGAGCGACTTCGGCATCGGTGCCAACATCGACGACAAGCACTACTTCGGCGTGAACTGGGAACGTGATCTGCCGGTTCCGACCGTGGCCGACCTGCGTAACGTCGTGGCCGGCGACCCGAGCCCGGACGGCAAGGGCACTCTGGACATCGCGCGCGGCATCGAAGTCGGGCACATCTTCCAGCTGGGCAACAAGTACAGCAAGGCGATGAAGTGCGAAGTGCTGGGCGAGAACGGCAAGCCTGTGACCCTGGAAATGGGTTGCTACGGCATTGGCGTGTCCCGCGTGGTGGCGGCGGCCATCGAGCAGAACAACGACGAAAACGGCATCATCTGGAGCGACACCCTGGCGCCGTTCCAGATCGCCCTGGTACCGCTGCGCTATGAAACCGAGCAGGTGCGCGAAGCCACCGACAAGCTGTACGCGGAACTGACCGCGGCCGGCTTCGAAGTGCTGCTGGACGATCGCGACAAGAAAACCAGCCCGGGCATCAAGTTCGCGGACATGGAGCTGATCGGCATTCCACACCGGATCGTGGTCAGCGACCGCGGTCTCGCCGAAGGCAACCTGGAATACAAGAGCCGTACCGAAGGCCAGGCGCAAGCGCTGCCGGTTGCCGACGTGCTGTCCTTCCTTCAGGCCCGTATCCGCCGCTGAAACCAGATAGAGACCTCATGTTCAAGCGAAACACCTTAGGCCTCGGAGGCGCCACCTTGTGTGGCGCCCTGCTGGTCAGCGGCTGTGCCAATCACATGTCACAGCGCAGCGAACACGAAGAGCGGGTCGAGCGAAAGCTGCTCGATCACAGCCTGCAGATCGATGTCGGTGAGCCTAAGGTGCTTGAGCTGCCGCAACGACGCGTGAAGATCAACGAGCAGAAAACCTTCGAAGTCACCGAGTTCGAAGTCACCCGTCGTTATGACCGCTACACGCCTTACCAACCCTGGCGCGAAATCTACGAGATTCCGCTGGGTGCAGTGGCGGTGGTGGCCGGTGTCGGCGCGAATGTGGTCAACGTGTTCGCCCTCGGCACCCTGCCGGACAGCGTGACCAAGGACTGGCTGAGCTACGGATTCGCCGGGCTCAATCCGTTCATGAACGTGCAGTCCCATGGTCGTGCACAGCAGAACCTGGCCGGTATCGATGAAGTCCAGCGCGACAAGCGCATGGAGTATTCGAGCCTGCCGTGGAGCGAGCGCCCGGTACAGGTCAAGGCCGGCAAGCAGACCTTCGACATGACCACCGACCGTAACGGTGTGTTGCGCCTGAACCTGCTGGACAGTCCGTTCGCCGAGAACGATCTGAATCACGTGGGCAAACTGCAGATCAGCGTCGAAGACGCCAAGGATGACGTGCATTCCGACTCGTCCCTGACGATCAGCAGTCATCTGCGCGGCAAATTGCTGGAAGCACACGGGCTGATTTACGACGATCTGGAAGATGACGAAGTGAGCCAGTGGGTCCACCGGGTCAAGCGTCTGTCGGAACTGGGTCTTGAAGAAGAAGCCAGTGAGCTGGAGCAAAGCCTGATCGAACTGACGCGTAACGATCCCGAGTTGCAGGCTGAGTTTCTCAAGTCTCTGACCAAGGATGCCGGGCGACTGGTGGCGGATCCAGGTCCGAACTGAAAGCCGCTTTAAAGGAGCCCGAACCTGTTTCGGGCTTTTTTATGCGCGCTACCGCTCAAACAACTCCATTTGTTCAAAACCGCCGCGCAAATCCTCCAGCCGCACGCCCACCCCAAGCAGCCGCACCGGTTTTCCACCGCGATTGAATGCCTGCGTCAGCATCAATTGGTAACTGCCCAGATCCCGCCCTGCCCCCGCCTGTTCCAGTGTGGTCTGGGTGAAATCGTGAAACTTCACTTTGACGAACGGCTTGCCCGGCCGGTAACTGCTGTCGATCCGCGCCATACGGGTTTTCAGGGTTTCCAGCAGTTCAGGGAGCTTGTCCAGGCAACTGCGCAGATCCGGCAGGTCCACGTCGTAGGTGTTTTCGACGCTGATCGACTGACGACGACTGTCGTTATGCACCTGACGGTCATCTATCCCACGCGCCAGGCTCCACATCCGCTCGCCAAAACTGCCGAATTCACGCACCAGCGCCAGCTTGTCCCACTCGCGCAATTGCAGACAGTCGTTGATACCGAGCTTGCCCAGCTTGTCGGCGGTGACTTTGCCGACACCGTGCAACTTGCTCACCGGCAGACCGCTGACGAAGTCTTCGACCTGGTCCGGGGTGATGACAAACAGGCCGTTGGGTTTTTTCCAGTCACTGGCGATCTTGGCCAGAAACTTGTTCGGCGCGACGCCGGCCGAGACCGTGATGTGCAATTGATTGGAAACCCGGCGCCGAATGTCCTGGGCGATTCGCGTGGCGCTGCCACCGAAATGCGCGCTATCCGAGACATCCAGGTAGGCCTCGTCCAGCGACAGCGGCTCGATCAGGTCGGTGTAATCGCGAAAGATCGTATGAATTTCCTTCGACGCCTCGCGATAGGCATCCATCCGCGGCTTGACGATGGTCAGGTCCGGGCACAGTTTCAAGGCATGCCCGGAAGACATCGCCGAACGAACGCCGTAAGCCCTCGCCTCATAGTTGCAGGTGGCGATCACCCCGCGTCGGTCCGCCGAACCACCGACCGCCAACGGCTTGCCGGCCAGACGCGGATCGTCCCGCATCTCGATGGCGGCGTAGAAACAGTCACAGTCGACGTGGATGATTTTTCGCTGAGTCATGGCAGAAAAGGAAACGTGGCAAGCCGGATCGGCAGTATCTCACTGACACCTGTATATAGCACCAGTGGTATGAAGCTTCTTTTCCAGCGGTAGGAAACTTCCCTTGAATTTATTTTCTCAATCGAAATCAACCCACCAATAGAGCTGAAACCCTTGCCCTGCCTGACTCGCGGCCCCATCAGCCCTACCAAAAAGTCGCTAACCAATTGAACCAGAACAGATTTTATCCGGATTGAAGGTTGACACCCCGGCGTTCCTCTGTAGAATGCCGACACACAGACGCGGGATGGAGCAGTCTGGTAGCTCGTCGGGCTCATAACCCGAAGGTCGTCGGTTCAAATCCGGCTCCCGCAACCAAACATCAAAAAAGGCTACTCGAAAGAGTGGCCTTTTTTGTGCGCGTCTGTTTTTCATTCGGGCAACCTTCCGGGCCAAACAGGAATCCTTTGCAATTCCGAAACTTACCGCCCTCCTGCGACGGATTGACGCGATTTCACGCTTATTTGACCCTTCGCGGGATTAACGGTTGACACCCCGCCGTTCGCCTGTAGAATGCCGCCACACAGACGCGGGATGGAGCAGTCTGGTAGCTCGTCGGGCTCATAACCCGAAGGTCGTCGGTTCAAATCCGGCTCC